>NZ_JAEK01000005.1 GCF_000518865.1 Bacillus sp. J37
TTATCTCTGAATTCTACGAGCAAAAAAGTTTAATAATCACGTCAAATTTAGAGTTCAGTCAATGGAACAGGATATTCACAGACTCTAGGTTGACCGCAGCATTGGTAGACCGGTTGATTCATCATGCACATATCATCTCGTATCAAGGAGAGAGTTATCGCTTAACGAATGCATTATCTAAAAGAAAATAAAGAAAAGTAATTCGGGTGACAAACCTCTGTACTTTTCTTTGCATTTTTCTGCACTTTTCTATTGCAAAATACAACTAGGTGTCACCTAACTGGTTGAGGTCTGAATTTTCATGTAAAATTCTTCACTTATATAAACATTTTTCATACAATATTTTAAAAGGTATATTTCTGTTTTTATTAATCTAGGTGAGATAATTGTGATAAGCCACTAAAAATTCCCCAAAAGTTCAATACATGATAAAGAAGGTGATTATTATAACGAAGGTTTCAATTATTATTCCATTCTATAATTGTTCTTACGTCGACCAAGCTATTGATAGTGCAATAAACCAGACATATGACAATATAGAGGTAATTGTCGTAAATGATGGCTCGACTAGATTCACCGAAAAAATCATTCCTTATTTAAATCGTATTCGCTATATTGAAAAAGGAAACGGTGGGACAGCTAGTGCACTTAATCTAGGAATAAAAAATGCTACTGGAGACTATTTTTCTTGGTTAAGCTCAGATGACATATTCTACAAAGATAAAATTGCAAAGCAACTAAACTTTATGAAAGAAAGAAATGGTTCTTTTAGTTATACAAATTACTCTTTCATAAATAAAGATAGCCAAATTACAAAAAGTGCAGCTGGAGTTTACTTTCCAAATAGAATTGATTTCCTACAACATTTACGAACTGGAAATAGCATTAATGGTTGTACAGTAATGATGAAAATGGAGTTATTTTCTAAATTAGGGGTATTTAATGAGGGGTTAAAATTCACTCAGGACTATGACTTTTGGTTACGTGCAGTGCAACATTATGAATTTTATTATTTAAATGAACCACTATTGAAATATAGAGTTCATAATGATATGGGAACAAAGAAACATTATGAAGATATAATGAAAGAAGTAAGAACCCTTAATCAAAAATATGAGGATCAATTAATTAATTTAATTAATATTGAGAATAGTAAAAAATGAAAATTATTAAACACTTGCTAATTACTATGAATCCTTAATCCTACGTAAAATGGATTAAGGATTTTTGAACTTTTGCCTAATTTCACAATTTACGCATTTGATACAAGGGAAAGTGTGTTTAACGAAACACCTGCTCTACTCTTTCCAAGAACTGAAATTTGAGTATTTTCTGCTGCTGGACCGACTGTTGCAAAAACAAATTCAAACACATCAAAGTTAACAAAATGATTTCTCGTAATAACCTCTTTGGGCGCTAAAGATAATTGTTCAAGTACATATAGCGTTTTAGTGTTATTTAATTGGTGATATCCATATATTAAAACAGCAGCTGAATTTACAGAATCATTGTTTTCCATTTTAATTGTGACCTGCTGTGTTTGTCTAACACCATTAACTGGATTATTTAAAACAGGTCCAGTTGAAAAAACTGCCATAAAGTTATTCCTCCTTTAGTAATCATTTGAATGATGGCGTATTACTTTCTTCACTTTATATCCTATTCTTTAATAAGTTTAAATGATTGAGTATTTGCCCTTCTCCACTTTTTGACAGTTTTATTTATTTTTATGAGAATGATTTTACACAATAGGCTAAAATATAGAGGGAAAATGGATATTAAAAATTCTATCTAAATGTTGAACCTAATTACTAAATTATGATTTTAAGATCTCAACTTCAGAAATCATTTTCATAAAATTTTCAGCATAGGCCTTTGGAGAAAAATGAAGTTCAATATGCTTAAAACCATTATATCTAATTTGTTCTCTTAAATGCATATTTGTCATTAATTCTCTTCCTTCTTGAACTGCCTGATTTATATTACCTAAAGTAAAGAATTTACCTGTATTGTTGTGCTTTATGAAACTCCTAACTCCTTCAGAATCAGTAGATAGTACAGGACATCTGCAAATCATTGCCTCTAATACTGCATAACCGAATCCTTCAACCTTTGATGTTGAACATAAAAAACCTCCAGAATCGCCAATAATAGAGTAATATTCAGCCATTTTACGATGTGGTTGATTGGCATAGATTGTGAGGTGATTCTTTAAATTTAATTCTTCAATTTTTTGTTCAAATGCTGCCCTTTCCTTCATTGCAGACAATGTATTATCCTCAAACATCCATAGTTGAATGGAAGGGTCTTCTTTAATTAGTTTTGCTCCAATTAAAAGGAAATCTTTCCAATTTTTATTTGGTTCCAATCTACCAACCCAACCTATGATTGGCCTTTTGTTTGTTGGATGTACTTCATACTTAAATTCTTCCGAATCAAAACAATTTTGAAAGCAGTACTTAGGTTTATGTGGAAAAACAGAATTAAATGCTTTAATTAAGTGAGGAGTGACAGGGTACAAAATTGCATCACAATAGTTATTAATAGTATCATAAGCTTGTTCTTTTAAAAATTGTTCAGCATATTGAATATTATGACCTAAACCTTGAGTCTCATAAATTAACGGACCCTTATATCCGAAATCTCGTATTTTTTTAATTAGCTTAATGCTATCCAAAACTACAATTGCTCTATAATTTCCATTATTTAATATATCTTTTATTTCAGCATCTATATCTGTAATAAAGATTGAGGTCTCAATTTTATTTTGTAATCCTGTTCCTTCTTTGGCATACAAAAAATGACAGTAAATTCCTTGCTTTTTTAATGCATAGAAGCGTTGACGATTTAGTGTTTCAACTCCTCCACTAGGAACTAGGAACTGAAAAAGAACTTTATTACTCTTTATATTAAGTACTGTCTGCTGTAATGTGTTCCATTTTGCTCCATGGATGAAACCATTTTTTTTATTCTGAGTTGAATCGTATAGAATCGTCCCAGTACCTTCATTTAACTTCCAATAACCAAAAAGGCCATTTTCATTTCCAGTTAATTCCTGACGCATATTTTGCTTTATTTCAGATTTTGTCCTTGCTGTACCCCAAATTCGGACTTCACTTAGAGAACCAATATAAGATCCAAAATTATCCATTCCCCCAAAGATTCCTGAAGGAACTACAATTCTTTTAGTACTAGATAACCCCCTCTTAACAAGGTTTCCATTTATAAATAAGTTGGGAGTTTTATCGTTGTAGACTATTGCAATATGTGTCCAATCATGTATGGGTAAATTTTCTACTAATGTAGCCGGTAAATGGTTTAATGTATGCTCATAAATTGAGACACCGTTAGTTCCCACAGAAACTCCTACACCTGCACGTGTAGAATTACCATCTCCAATGGCACCATAGATTGGTACAATTACAAATTGTTTATTATTCGTTGTTGTAATGCCCTTTTTGCTTTGTTGATCAACGATATGAGCACCTTTAGGTTTTGCCCAAAATTCGATCGTGAATGTATTTTGAACATTTAGAAATATTTGTTCCGGTATCGATACAGAGGACTTATCATTAAAAGTAAGAAAAGCATTGTGGAACATAATATGGTAACCTCCTACCTTTTTGTATTTTATGAATATATTATTATTGTCGGCTCCATCTGACCTATATTCTGATAATTAGAAAAATATTATTAAAAATAATTAGTATTAAATATTATATTCAAACCTTAATCATGGTTACCACACATGCTTTTAGATTTTTTCTTACATTATTTAAGATACATAAACATAACATGATTAGTGTATTAATATTTATCCCTTAATCAGTTATGGAGGTCCTAATGGAAAAAGTTTCAATCATAATACCTTTTTACAATTGCCAATATGTCGATAAAGCGGTTGAAAGTGCTCTTAATCAAACCTATAAGAATATCGAAATAATTGTTATAGATGATGGTTCCACAAAGTATGATGAAAAAATACAACCATACTTTTCTAGAGTAAAGTACATAAAAAAAGGGAATGGTGGTACTGCAAGTGCCTTAAATATGGGAATTAAAAATGCTACTGGAGAATATTTTTCTTGGCTTAGCTCAGATGATCTATATAACCCTGAAAAGATTTCGAAACAAGTAAACCTTATGACGGAAGTTGGTGCTAAAGTATCTTATTCCCCATACTATATTATTAATTCCAATGGAGAAGTGATAAATCAGATAAACAAATTTTATCCTAATAAAAAGGAACTTATAAAAACAGCCTTAAAACATTGTCCAGTAAATGGCTGTACAGTTATGACAAGAATGGATGTCTTTTCGGCAGTAGGTTATTTTGATGAATCTTTACGATATGCCAATGATTATGATATGTGGTGTCGTTTGTTACTTAACTATGAATTTTTTTATATTGATGAACCACTTGTTTCTTACCGACATCACGATAAAATGGGGACAAAATTACAGGCAAAAAAAATAAACTTGGAAACCAAATTTGTAAAAAAGAAATATAGAAAAACTCTTAGAAATTACCTTTTTAAGTTAGTGAACAAGTAACTTATATCATTTGACTCTTTAATAAAGGACATTTTTCATGAAATTCATTGATCTGGTAATACTGATCTAAATAAATAATCTGCATATCTTATCGGAGTAGTATGGGTTCTTTTCCAAATCTCAAACATATTTGCATTTCGAAAGGTTACTCTTAAATCTCGACCATTGCACTCGATAAACATAGGTTTTCCTTCCATTGTTATTCCAATATCAAGACCCAAATCGGCTAGGTTTGGGATTTCCCTATCCAGAAGTTGAGCTATTTTTATAGAAAAGAGTTCAACTTTATGATGTATTTTTTCATTATCCAAATGAGGTAATTCTTTCAGTAGCTCATTTAGAGGATAGCAGGCACCACCTTGTGCAACATTTGTGATAAACCTTCCTTTTTCTGCTACCTTCCCCACAATACCTGACACTTGCCATATACCAGACTCATTTTTCTGAACCGAAACCCTCATATCAAAAGGCCTTTCATTGCTTAAAGCTAATTGTATTCTTTCTTGGACGATCCAATTAGCATTTGAAACTATTTGTTTTAATTTCTTAGGCCATATTCCTGTAAACGTCATTCTTTTCATTGATTGTTCATGAACATAACTCAGTTCCCATTTTTGCTCTGTAAGTTGAGTTAATTTAATAATACCCATCCCTAAACTTCCGCTATTTGGTTTTATTATTAACTCTTGATATTTATCCATCATATACATAACATTTTCTCTATTACACACAAGTGTTTCAGGCATATATTGTATTAACTCTTGATTCTTTAATAAGATGTCATGTATCTCTAATTTTGAGTAACGATTATTTTCATTAAATATGAAAATACCTACCTCTTGTAATTGCTTAATTTTCTCTTTTGCAGTATTAGTCTTTGTAAAAATTCTGTTGTGTATAACTTGTGGCTTAGGAACTTCCCTTAATTTATACTTTCCATTATTTTGTTTTATAATTGCCTGTAGTTGGGCTTCATTTGGATCAATATCTTTAAGACGAAAATAACAAATAACCATTTGAAGTTCTCTAGCTGCCTCTTCATAAAAAGGTAATTCTTCGTATATCGTTTCGCCATCTTTAATGCCATTATAAACGGCAGGAGAAACAAGAATTCCAATATATTTTTGAGTCAAATGTTTTTCCTCCTTTCCATTATTCTAAAAACCAGTCAGCGCTTTTGCATAATCAAATGGTGTTGAATAAAGGGTATTCAATAGTTGTTGATTTTTGATTTTTTTTACACTATTATAGCCATATACTTTATTAATTTCTAAAATCCAAATACGTAGAGATGAGTCAATGATTACGTCTACTGCTACATCACCGTAAGTCCCAAACCTTTTATCAATTTCCTTACAGACTCCTATGCAATGATCATGAATTCTTTTTTCAAGTTTATATGCTTCTTGATCATCTAAATGTAAATATTTTTTTATAGCTATATGACCCTCAAGTATTCTGTCTACATATTTTAGGTTTGTTATTATTGCTCCTATTTTAGCAATCCTCCCAATCATTCCCTGACAAACCCACTTCTTTAACCCATTTTTTTGTACATACACACGAAAATCAAAAGCTTGTTTGCTTGTTGGATGAATGGCCTCTTGAACAACGTATTCTTTTTTCCTCCATTCTTTCAAATAGTTTCCGAGTTTATTCGGACTTGATATTATTGTTATATTTTTATCTCGATCTGTAAGTTTTAATCTCTTATGTTGATCAAACGTTATTTTAAAAATCCCTTCTCCCTGTGATCCATTTGATGGTTTAATATAAGCAGTTTGAAATTGAGTAATAAAATCTCTAAGTTGTTGTCCATTTCTAATTATTTCTGTGTGTGGAAAATAACTAGCAAAATCTTTATCTTTTTCGCATTCTACTGCAATATCAGCTTTTAAAAAGAAAATAGAATTGATAATCCGATTTTCCACCTTAGAAGCTAGATAATTATAACGGTCGGTATCAATGGGTACCCTTTTATATACGACATTTGGAAATGGAAATTCACCAAATATCCAACGATCTTTTAATGTTTTTGGGCTCGGATTATAGTAATAACCTTCGATCTTGTCAGCGCCTGGAATGATACAATTTGCTGCACAAACGAATACCAATCCGTTAATTCGGTGGTAGTGTAAGAATCGGGGTTTTAGTTTTTCTAACGACTTAAATGTCATTTCTCTTTTATCACGAAATGCCACCATCGCTATAACTGGACCAATTTCAATTTTATGATCATTAACTTTAAGTTCATAGGGCAATTCCGCCGGAAGCTCACAAATATCGAGCAAGTAAGCTGGTAAGCACATTATTTCTCCAACTAATGTTTCGTCCATCCTGATAGCCATCTCTTTTTCCCAGGAACCAAACTTAATGATTTTTATCGAATCACTAACTCTGTATTTTTCTGAAATTATTTTTGAAATGGTAACGGTATTAGATTGATTAGGATATATAACTTCTATGTCCGTCACCTTCTTTCTATCCGTGTTTTTTCAACATCGTAACCTTTTTGTTCATTTTATATTTCATTGACGTACTTTCTATAATCTTCAGTAAATGCAACTCTTTCAGAGGTAACGTATAAGTACTCCTTTGTAGGACGCCAAGTATGGAATTTTGAATTTTTTCTTAAAATGGCGTAGTTATAACGACTGGAAGCGCATATTTTAAAACCGTACTTTTCACATCTTTGAAGGAAATCAAGGCATTCTCCCAAATTTTTATTAGGAAAGGGTAGTTTCTGTAACAACTTCTTTGTAGTAAAAATGGTTGCTCCCTGAAGGATATTTACCTCACAATTCTCCTTTCCCGGAAAACGAAGTCGAACTTCTTTTTTCTTTATTAAATACATAAAACAAGTTCTTTTTCCTACAACTGCTGCATCCATATTATGCATGGTTTCGAATGATTCGTCTAAATACTTTGGTCCGTAATAATCATCATCATCAAGTTTGGCAATATACTTATATTTCGCTTTTTCTACTCCAAAATTTAAACACTTCCCTAATGTATCATTCTCAGGAAGCTTAAATACAGTAACTTGCTGGTACTTTCTAGCTTCCATTTTCCATTTGTTTAAATCCATCAAATCGTTGTTTAATATAATGATGAGTTCTTTATTCTGCCACTGCTGTCTTTTATAATTTGCGAACACCATTACCATACACTCATCTCTGTTGGTAGCTGTAATAACGGAAATTCCTTCTGTCTTATTCATCTCTGTTTCCTGACTCATGTTCTTCACCTTACCTTTTAGTGATACGCATAAACAAAGAATAGGAAAAAAGCAAATTATTATTTTTATATCATATTTGAATATTCCATCTTCATATAATCTTTTCAACAAGAAAAAAGAATCTAATCCAAACATTAGGGAGAAATACTATGAAGATAAATAGGAATAATAAATTTCATAAACATCAAATCTTTATGAAGGACACATATTTAAGGAATTATCTTCCGGAAACAATGCTTCTTACAAAAGAAAATCTTTTAAATATGCAAAATAAGTATAAGAAATTCGTGATAAAACCTTCGATTGGGTCTCTAGGTAAGGGCATAATAATAGTATCCGAAGTTGGCAGAGAGAAATATGAATTATTTATTTTAAATAGAATTAAGAATATTGTTGGACAAAGTAACCTTTATACATTTTTAAAAGGACAAGAAACCCACTCTATTCAAAGTATTGTTCAAAAATACATACCTCTAGCCACTTACACATCGAGATCAATAGATTTTAGATATATAGTACAAAGAACCGATACTGAATGGGTTGTTACTGGGAAGTATGCAAAAGTTGCTAAAGATGGTTATGCTGTTACGAATTTTGAATATGGATCTAGTATTCTTACAGTTGAAGAGGCTTTAATGAATACGAATATAAATCACCTTAACCTCGATGAACTTTTGGAAACTTTAGAAATCGTTACATTATCCATTTCAAATTGTTTATATACATATTTTCCAAGCATTAAAATATGGGGATGTGATATAGGAATCGACATTAAAGGTAATATATGGATAATTGAAGCGAACTCTGCCCCTCAAACAAAAGGTTTCCTTGAGATTGAAGCATTAAAACCAATGTATAATACAATAGAGTCCTATAAAAGAAAATATAAAAGGAAGACATGAACATATATGAAGGTCACTAATTTTATATATGAATTTGAGTGACCTTATTGGTTCCTTTTTTAATTGCCCTTAATTTATGAATATTTTGTTGGATTAAAGGATGTAACATGATTTGGTGTTTCACCTTTTGGATAGAATCGATTTATATATTCCGAGCCTGATACTAATTCATTTTTTTGTTTTTTTTTAACTCTTTGATTCTTTTCGTTCTTTTTAGCTGATTTTTCAGGAGGTGAAATACGTTGAATCGTTTCTCCAAATGTATTTCCGTATAGAAATAATGATTGATTTTTGTTGGAAAACTCTACGTTTCTTTTTTTCTTTCCATTGCTCTTTATATTTTTTTGTTCTTTCATCGGTACTTCCTCAACTTTGCTATCGTAAGCTAAATTACTAATTTGTTGTTCTTGTTGTTTGTACTGTAGTTCTTGTACTTTGCTTGTTAATTCTTTGATGTTCATCTCATACATATTAAGGACTTCTTTATAACTGTATATTTCACTTTCTAGCTGTTGTATCCTATTGATATTAGATTCATCATTTTCATATATATTTTGTATTCTTGTATAAATATCCGCTATTTGGCTATCATTATGATTTTCATTATTATGAACTTGCACTTTACTTAATGCACTTTCATAATCATTAATTTTCAGTTCCAACGTTGACACCATTTCTTCAAGTTGCTTAATTTTTTCCGCCTGCAGATCTTCTTTTTCCGATTTCCATAAGCTAAATGCCATATATTCTTTCACTCCTTCTTTTTATCGAGTTCCCTGTTGTCAACTCAATACTTAAGGTCTTCATCTCTAATGTAGAATATATGTCATGACCTGCTAAAGAGTGAAATGCAAACAAGTTATTTTAAGAAAAAAGGAAATTAGACCTCTTTAAATAAACGGAAATATACACGATTTATTATTTTAGTATAATTAACAACCTTAAAACCCCCCCAACACCTTTGCATATTCCAAAGGTGTTATCATTAACTTTTCATACAACTTGTTTGGCATATTTCTCTCTTTTATTTCAGCACCATAGCCACCTTGAAACTCCAGAATCCATATCTTTAACTCATTATCTACAACTAAATCAATTGCAATATCACCTAAATGGTGTCCGCATTCTTCGATGTATTCGGCTGCTTTTTTGCATATATTTGTCATTTCGTTTTGTAGTGTAAAAATTTGATTATTCGTTAACCCGTAATATCTGGCAAATGCATATTGGCTTGGCAAAACATCTATTCTATGATTTGCGTTAGTTATGATGCTTCTTTTTTTGCCAATTCTAGCCATCGTACCAGGTGAACTCCATTGCTTATCCTTACCCTTTTGTAAATATAAGCGAAAATCAATTAATGATTCCCCAACAGTATAAGGGATGGCTTGTTGTATTAAATACTTTTGTTTCATCTTATAGGTTACATATTTCAATAAAATATGTTCCTGAAATATCATTTTAATATGACCATTTATATTCTGTAGCTTATAGGTATCACCGCTTTTTTCGATTTTTATAATCCCTTTCCCTTGGTATGATTGATTTGGCTTTAAATAAACTGCACCAAACTCATTAATCATTTCCAAAAAAGAATGTCTGTTCACTAATTTTTTTGTTTTAGGAACAAAGCTTGAAAGAGATGGATGCTCTGATAGTTTCTTATACTGATACCATTTGGAAAGATGATCACTGTAAAAAACCTTTTGACCTATGATATTCGTAAAATAAGTATACCCTCTTCTACTCATTGAGTTTTTACTAATTATTACCGCATTTGGTAATGGTAATCTCGCAGCTACCCAAGCTTGTTTACGGGGATGAAAATAATACCCCTCTACTTCCTTTTTCAAGGGATTCACATCATTCTCTGCAAAGACAAAAAACAAACCATTTAGTTTCCAGGAATCTTTTAACCTATATCTAAGCTTTGATAATACATTTTTGGTCAAATATTTCTTGTCCCTGCATCCCATAATTCCAACAAACGGTCCAACCACTAGTGTGTCTTGATTGAACTTAGCTTCGTACTGAAAAACAGACGGAATGATAAAATCATTTACTTTTGCAGGTATCTTAATTTCACTATTTTTTATTGAAGGATCTATTTCAATACGACAACTTTCTTTGCCAGTCCCAAAGTGAAGATTAATAGATGAGTACTTGTCTAGTTGAAGCAAATGAAAAAGTTTACTATTCACATAAATTGTTTTGTCTTTCCTTTTATTTAGGATTATTTTACACTTCATATTTATACCTCCAAGTTCTTACTAAATGTGATTAGGATCGCCCTAATTGCATCTAACATAGTTACATATCCATACATCAAAATTTTACAAGAATAAACTAATAGGAGTTTGAAAGTAATTTAAGGAGAGGATACAGTCTATGGAAGGTGTAGGAATCATAGTACCTCGAACGATTTATAGACAAATTCCTAATCTAAACGGAAACCATAAAACGATGTTTATGCTTTTTGAACGTGCTGCTGCAAGGAATAATCTAATTCCTTGTTTTATTCGGTTACGTCATCTCCACCCTGACAAAAAAAGTGTTGTTGCGTATGTTCTTACATCTGAAGGTTACAAATTAATGAGGATACCTCGGCCGAAAGTTAATTATTCCAGAATACTTGATCGACATCCTGTTATAAGGAAAAGAATTTATGACCTTTACCGAGCAGGAGTTACAATTTTTAATGTACCTAACTATGACATTGAAAAATTTACCATCCATCAACTTCTAAACCGTGATAAAAACATACAAAAGTACTTACCACATACCGAACTCCTTACAGAGCAAAGCTTCATAAAGATGCTATCATTGTATAAAAGTGTTATTTTAAAAAAGAATTATGGTGAACGTGGAATTGGAGCAATGAAAATTGATAAGGGTATCAAGCATTGTACACTTACGTATAAACCGCTAAACAGTCATGTTTTTGAAAAAGTGAACTTTACAGCGGAGATACCAAGCGTCGTTCTCGAACATATTGAAAAGAAAGATTATGTGATTCAAGAAAGAATTCCATTGGCTACTTTCAAAGGAAATCCCTTTGATATGCGTGTTGCTTTACAAAAGGACGGTACTGGTATGTTTAAAGTTACGGGTATTATGTGTAAAGTGGCTAAAGACAAGAGCTTTCTAACAAACGGCTCGCAAGGTGGAAAAACGTGTAGACTTGAAGATATTTGTCCGATCTCATTCCCTTCCATGTCTTATGAGAAACTTAAGCGGGATATTTGCACCATGTCTTTAATGATCGCAAATAAATTAGACAAACATTTCCCGCATCTTGCTGATTTGGGATTTGATATTTGTTTAACAAATAAAGGAGCTCCTTACTTTATAGAATGCAATTTTATTTCAGATTATGTTGGAGGGCTTATTCATCAACAAAGACTTCTACAAGAAGAATGGGAATCAGTTTTTTCTACTCCAATTGATTATGCACGTTATTTGTTAGATCAAAAAAACATATCAATTTAATGATGTTTTGAAAACAGAGGACTAAAATCATACAGTCCTCTGTTTTTTATCCCTTTAGCTTACTTAATAATCCTCTGAATGAGTTCCTCATCGATGTTTTGATTAAGATGGTTGTATGTTTGTCTGCGTGGTTCATTAAAATTCTTAACAAATGATCTTCATGTTTGACAGAGTATATACAATTTGGGTCCATTCCCAATTGTCTTGCTTTCGTACCAATTTCTTTTGCTTGATCGCCTATTGTAATAAGGTAGTCGATATTATGCTTTACAATAAGTGTTCCAATTTTTTGATGTTCTTCTTGGGAATGTGCTCCCAACTCTTCTATATCACCTAAAACTGCAATCGATTTTTTATCTTTCGACACTTGCTCCAACACTTCCAGTGCAGCTTGAATCGACGTTGGATTAGTATTCCATGTATCATCGATGATTGTACTGTTGTTAATACCAGGACTTAATTCTAAATGTCTTTGAACGGGTTTATACGTTTTTAACCGTTCAATCGCAGTATTGATATCAATACCTAATAAGCCAGTAGCTGCAATAGAGAAAATAGCATTGTAGACATTATGTTTTCCAAACCCAGGTACATTACCTACATATATTCGCCCACGATTTCCGATCATATATTTCATCCCAGCTTGATCATATTTCATCTTCATGATTTTGTAGTCAGCAAAATCTGATTCTCCAATGTAAATCAGCTTACCTTTAAATTTGTTCGTCCTTAGTTTTCTTGAATAGTAATTATCCGCATTTAAAATCATTGTTCCGCCTGGATGAACAGCTTTCAGCATACTTTCCTTTTCTTTAACATATTCGTGATGATTTTTAAATCCTTGTAAATGGTCTGTACCTATGGTTGTAATCAACCCTATTGTTGGCCTAAAATAACTTGCTGTTTGCATGATATGACCTGGTGAATTCACACCCATTTCAATAATGGCCGCATCGGTTTTGTCATCGATTTCAAGTAAATATTTTAGATTATGAGATAATCCGTTTTGACTTAATACTGTTTTAACAATATTCATTTCAGGTGACAAAATATGGGCAATCATTTCTTTCGTCGTTGTTTTTCCACATGTCCCAGTTACACCAATCACCGGGATTCGAAACATCCTGCGATAATAATGAATAAATTTATAGAATGCCACCCACACTTTTTTAACATAGACAATCGTATAAGATGATGGAAAAAGTGCTTCAACCTTTTTTTGGTCAGTCACAATGATACATGAATGTAAATTTGTTGGAACTTTAAGTTTTTCACGATAAAACACTAACGTATCTTTTGTCATTTTATGACTATTTCGTGTGGCTACGTTTTCTATCTTTGCATCTGCATCTCCCCTGATTAAAATACCACCTATAACAGGACCGACCTTTCTAAGCAGCAAGCTTTTCATAATAAACAACACACTCACAATGTTTTTTATTATTAGTGTATTAGCTCCCCCAATAATTGTATCGGCATATATATTGATTTTTACCAATTCTTTATTTAAACAGACACTTTACTAGTAGATACATATAGTAATACATAAACGAAAAGGAGATATAAGTATGATACACATTCGCATAGATAAAAAACGTTCAATGTCTATTCATTTGCATTCATCCTTTAAAAAACAAGTTCAAAGGTGGAAACCACTAAAGATTATCTATGGAATAAAAGAAGTGTCTGTCACTCCCTTGTTTTCAGATGCTGTTCCTGAAGATACATGTTACGTTACATTAGATGTTATCCGGATACTAGATATACCTATTAACTTACCTTATGAAATTAATCTTGAAAAAAATAAGATGATCTTCGGTCCCTATATAGGAGTCCTTGCTGCCGTTACTAAGGAGACCTTAAAGCAAAGCATTCCTTATCTTTCAGTCTATGTAAAAGATTATGAGAAAATTGGGGGTACAATCATTGCCTTTTCCTTAGATGGGATCGACCATGAAAACGAAACAATCACCGGACTTATGTTTGATCCAAAAAGTAATAATTGGATAGAAGGGATTTTCCCCTATCCACGCTCTGTGTTTTCAGTTGTGGAAACCAGTTTAACAGAGAACTGGTCTACGTATTTAGATACAATGAAACATTTTCATCAAAAACTCGGTAAAAGAATTTTTAACTATCCTAATTTTGATAAATGGCAAATGTATCAACTTTTGAAAGAAAGATTACAACAATTCTTACCCAAAACAGTGATTTACTATGAACCTAAAGATGTATGGAAGATGTTAAAGGAATATCCTTCATTATATATAAAACCAATTAACGGGCGGTTGGGTAAATACGTCCTGAAAGTCACGCGTATTTCTAATGGAGTCATCGTAAAGTATGGTCGTCATTCGAAAAATGTTAAACATTTCAAATCATGGAGTTTATTCAAATTTTATCTTCGAAGAATAGTAAAAGAGGAGGCTTATCTCATTCAACAAGCCATTGATTTAGTTAAATATGATGACCAAATCATTGATTTTCGAATTATTATGGTTAAGAATAACCAAGGGATATGGGAAAATATCGGTGCATTTTCAAGATATGGAGGAAAAAACAGTATTGTAAGCAACATTACAGCCGGTGGAAAAGCAGAGATTGGCGGAATAACTTTAAAAACAGTTTTTGAGTTGTCGATCAAGGAAATGATTGATTTAGTAAACCTTACTCATAATCTCATGATGGATGCCATTGTGATCCTTGAAGAGAATGGTTACCATCTGGGAAACCTTGGATTTGATATTGGAATTGACCAAAGCGGAAAAGTTTGGATTATTGAAATTAATAATCAAAATCCTGATCATTATATTGCGGTAAAAGCTAACAAACCAAGCATCTTATATCAAGCAAAAATATCAAATATTCTATATGCGAAAACTCTTTCTATGAGCTTCGAATAAGAATCGCTTTTTACCATTTAGGTTCTATGACAACCTTCTTCATCAAATGTATATCAAGACACTGCACAGCACAAATGCAGGTTAAGTCCACTTTCACGTATATTTCTGTTCGTTCAAGCCTTTCCACATCGGAAACATCTTCAACAGGGTATCCAGTTAAGGATAGTGGACGAAGAAGCGAAAGGATCCCACACTTTTCTGTTTTATCTACATGTTCAATTCTAAAAAAAGGTGTCCAAAAATCAACATCTTTACCAGTATCACTAGCCTTCACTTCTGAAACCTGAAACAAACCGCTATCTGTGTATAATAAAAACGGAATCGTATCTACCTTAAAAAGTTTTGAAGAAAGGGTACTAAAACAACTTGTTGGACAACCGCCCAACGAATCTTGTTGATGTTTTAATTCAAGAATTGCATGATACACTGATTTTATTTGTTCATGTGTATTGTTGTCCTTCATCGTCTCCCTTCCTTTCCTACGCCCTTTCTTTTATGTTATTACTTGATATGGGCATTTGTGCAAGAAAGGTCTTTACTTATTCGCTTTAGCTAAAAAGACAGCATATTGAACTAGATTTTTTGCAACATCCATTTCTCGATGCTTTGAACCAGGTCGCCAATTCACTTCATAAATCCAAAGCTTTTGATTATCATCAATACCGATATCAATTCCAAGTTCATCAAATGTATGATGATAAAGACTTTCGAAATGCTGTGAAAAACAAATGGAAAAATGCTCTAATAATCTTTTCATATTATAATATTCATCACCAAATTCTCCGATTAAAAATGGTTGAAGTTCACCTCTAAACCCACCGCTTGAAATATTACTTATCATTTTTCTATTTGCACTAACTCTCGGATATATAAGAGTTGGTTCCCATTCGCCTCTACCATTTTTTTGAACATGCAGCCTTATATCATACACCCATCCTTCTTTTGTTGAGCTTTTAATAAAAGGTTGAATGATGTACCGGGTTGTTGTTAATAAATGATCAAGATAAAGGGAAAGTTCATTCTTTACAAGAGTTTCGTTATGATCTCCATTAATCACAAGATATTGATTTGAGGTTATTTTATCTATAAAAATAACTCCCTTTCCCCCGCTCCCTTTAATCGGCTTCAATACTAGTCTTTTATGTTTCTCAAAATAATCAAAGATCTCTTCTCCCTTATTCAGAATAAAAAAAGGAATAACAAAATGTGAAAATTGTTTTCCTTCTCTAATTTTCTGATAAACGTTTAATTTATTTCCTACTGAATAACTTGTAAATAGACATCTTTTTTTCAAATAACTCCATATTTGTTTTTGTTTGTCATTCTTAGGAGATTTACTGTTTATAATAATATCCGGCAAGTCTCGTTGCTGTTGAATCCACTTTCCATTATCATATATCCATCCATTAATCTTATGGTCAACCATATCAACTGTTCCAAAAGAAAAATAAAAGAAATCAACACCTTCCATTTTAGAAACCGCCGCACATGCATAAGCTTTTTTTACGTTTTCAGGATCTTTTCTTGAATGAAGCATACCAATAACAGTCATTTAATCACCCTTTAAAGTGGTTCAATAATAAACTTAATTTCTTTTAATGCTTGAAGAGCAAGCTGTTTAGCCTCTTCTTGAGACTTTGCTGTTGCCAGGACATAGGCATATCGGTCACCCATCGATAATGGAGGTGTTAAGATACTCCCTTTTCTAGGCTTTACATAAACCTCTTTTACACCATCCTGTTTCTTTGCGCGATTTTTACCAGTAACCTTTAGAAGAACACCTTTCGTTTCAACTGTTACATATCGTACATAGACATATTCAGTCCCATTTGTTTCGATAATAGGCTCCTTACCCAAATGCAGTTTTACGATTTCTTTTACGTAATTAATTCCTGTACCGTGAAAAATAATATTATTCATTGCTCCACCAGATATGCGCGGGTTTATTTCAATCAGCTTCCATTCTTTGTTCACATAACGGAATTCTAAATGACAACTCCCATTTTTAAGTCCGATCTCTTCGATAATCGTATTTATCGCTATCTCTAAATCAGCATATTGATCAGAGCTTAAATTTGCTGGGAACTGGTAGCCTAAAACAATAAACCTTTTCTTTCTTATAACGTCTTGTTCAAGGATGCATACTATTGTTAGTTTTCCTTTGTAAACAATAATTTCGGCTAAATATTGTCGACCATCAATATATTCTTCTACTAAAATAGGATCCTTATCTGACACTTTATTCAATTTTGTTAAACCTATTTTAAATTCAAGAAGATTTGTAGCAAGTATGACATCTTTCGATCCGTTAGATTTAGGAGATTTAAGTACTAATGGTAAGTATTTTTCCTTCGATTGGGAAAATTCACTTATAGATTGCTTTTTATCATAAAAAAAAAATTTGGTGTGTAAGATAGAGATTTGAGTTTTTCTCTAAACAAAGCTTTATTCTCCATTATTATGATTGCTTCTTTTGTAAGTCGCCCTATTTTTAACATATCAGAAATATCAGCTGCGATTGAAACAAATGGATCGATTAAACTTAAACATGCTTTTACATGTTTCCCAGCATGAACAAGTTTTTGAATTTCTTCAATTACTAAATTCTTATCTTCTAGACTCTTTATATATATTAACTGATGAACTTCAGGAAATTCTTCACGTTGTTTAAGAAATTTTAAACGATCAGTATATAATACCGTAAAATATCCCATTCCTGATGCAGCCTTTAATGCTTCTCTACTCGTGCCAGACTTGTTACATCCAATGAATACAATCGTGTCCATTTTCTCATCTCCAATAAAAGTACCTCTTCTCATAAGAGCGAATACATTAGGTATAGGTAAACCAATAAGTGGAAGTGAATGGTTGAGCTATTTCACAAAACACCCATTCTTCATCCTCATAACTACCTATATTCATACTTTATGAAATGGGTGTTAGTACTAATTTAGAATGGAGCAAGTTTATGTATAGAAGAATGATCGGTATTTTTATTCCGAAGCACCATTATGAAGCAATGAAAAGTGAATATTCTCTTCATCCAGCCTATGCCCAATATGAATCTACTGCAGAATTTTATCAACTTTCCGTTTGTTTTCTTTGTTCAGATTGCACATTATCCTCCAATAATATCCATGTCTTACTAAGAGATACGGAAAACGATAAGTTCAAGGAAACAATGATACCTATACCAAAAGTTGTTTATAATCGAGCTCATTTAAATAACAAAAAAGTACGGCAAACCCTTTTTTATTTTATTCAATCAGGTTCAAAGGTATTTAATTATATACCAATAATGAATAGTAAATATTTTGTTCACCAATTATTAGAAAAAGAAGAACATCTTATCCGTTATCTTCCAACTACTTTAAAAGGCACCGGCAAAAATTTAGAATACGTTTTACAGCATATGGAGAATTTTTTTGTTAAACCTTGTTACAGCAGTATCGGGAAAGGAATTATGAATATACAAAAAGAAGTGGATGGTCATTGGTATCTTTATAAAAAGCATACGACCAAAAAAAGCTGGGAAAAAAGTTTATTTAATTCGGTCGAGATTAATAGGATAAAAAGGCTGTTTAAACAACATCCTTTTATTATCCAGGAAAGAATACCATTAGCTACTTTTCAAAATAGACCATTTGATTTAAGAGTTGTCGTTCAAAAAGATGGTACAGGGAAATGGATCATCAGCGGAATAGTGGCAAAATTAGCTCCAGAAGGCCATGTCATCACAAATGTGGCGAGAGGAGGAAAAATTGGATTACTTCAGGACTACTTTACCCACGATGGCATTTCAATTCAAGATATCCAAAAAAATATCAACACACTTGGTGTTGATATTGCTAAAGCACTTGAAAAAAATTGGCCTCACATAGCAGATTTAGGATTAGATATTGGTATTACTGAAAGTGGTACACTATATTTCATTGAATGTAACTTAAGAGGTCAATATGGTGCATTTAGAAAGATTAAGGATTACTTGCCATTTTGGGAGAAAACACATGATATACCAATTGAATATGCGAATTATTTGATGAATCAGATTGAATGAATAAACTTATCTGCGTATATTTAATTTATTTACAAACAGACTTGCCATACTTCCAAGTATAGAACTTCTAATAATATCATATGGATAATGTACTCCTGTCCAAACACGGGATAAACCAATGAAGAAAGAAGAAATATATAAAAATTTGCCCAAAGCTTTGTTATACAAAAAGACTGTTGTTGATACAGCAAATGCCAAAAGTGTATGTTTGCTTAAATAAGAGGAGTCTTGCAAAGATGATACCAAGACATTCGCGTAGCGAGTAAGATAAGGTCTGGGACGGAACTTAATACGATTAATGACCTTTTTGAGACCTAATGTCATGATTACTGAAATGATAGATTCAATTACAATCTTTTTATTTGAGTGTTTCGTACCGACTTGTAAGACGAGAACAAAAAGAAACAAGTAGCGTAATTCATTTGATGCAAATACCATGAGTCGATCTAAGAAAAGATTTCTGCCTGCAAATCCGTTGATCATGGAAAATAATTTTTGATCCATTTATTCTTCTCCTTATGTAAAACATTCCCTGATATTATTCTCAAATAAGAAGTGGGTATACAAAAGAAAATTTATTTTCAACATGATAAATAGCCCACCCAACGAGCATAATAGGAATTGAAAAACATAAGAGGAGGATATAAAATGACAAACCGCAATGATAATCGTGAGCGAAAAAACAAATATCCAAATAACAAGAAACAAGATGCAGAATTTTCGAAGGATCTTTCAATAAGAAGTGAAATTACAAAAAAGGATTTAAATAAATAACTAAAATAACGGGTATCATTTGGTACCCGTCACATATTATCTCCTTTTTGATCGGCGATTTCTTGACACTGGTCTTTCATTATTCTTATGTTGATTTTCCTCTTTTCTTCTCCCTTTGTCTGATTTGTTTTCTCTTTTCACTCTACCTCCACGGTCATTTGGCCGCCTTGCCTTTTTTACCTGCTCTTTTCTCTCTTGTTCATAATCCTCGCGATCAGGAACACTAATTCCTTTTATCACTTGTTTTTCCAAGTTTAGATGAATTCCTTTTTCAATCATTCGTAAAAAGTCCAAATCCTTCGGAGTAACTAATGTATAGGCAACACCCGTTCCGCCTGCACGACCAGTCCGGCCGATTCTGTGGACATAGCTCTCAACGTCATGAGGAATATCATAATTATAAACATGTGTAACACCTTCTACATCAAGTCCTCTTGCCGCTACATCTGTTGCAACTAAAAATTGTATTTTGGCTTCACGAAATCGCTTCATCGCTTTTTCTCGTTTTGCTTGAGTTAAATCACCATGAAGTTCATCTGATTCATAGCCATGAGCAAGTAATGCCTCTTGCAGTTTTTTGGCACGAATTTTTGTCCGACAAAAGATAATCGCTAAGAAAGGACGATGCTCTTGTAATAAATGCAGCAAAGTAGCTTGTTTCCTCCGGTCTGTTGTTTCAACAGCGATTTGCTTTATTTCATCAACTGTTATTCTCTTTGCCTGTACTTGTATGTTTAAAGGTTCTATCATATATTTTTTTGCAAGCGATTTGATTTCGCTTGGCATTGTTGCAGAGAATAACATCGTTTGTCTTGTTGAAAGTGTTTCATAAATAATGTCCTCAACTTCAGGAAGAAAACCCATATGCAGCATTTGATCTGCTTCATCTAATACAAGCATTTGGATAGTCGATAAATCAATCGTTGCGCGGCGAATATGATCTAGTAACCGACCGGGTGTTGCTACAACGATGTGTTGAGCTCCTTTTAATTTTTTCAGCTGATGTTCAACATCCTGACCACCATAAACAGCCAAAACGTTGAGTCCTTCCACATTTTCAATCATCCGTTTTATTTCTTTAGAAATTTGCTGAGCTAGTTCCCTTGTTGGAGTTAAGATAAGGGCTTGTACTTCGTCATTTTGTGTATTAATTTTTTCAATAATTGGAAGGACAAAAGCAAGGGTCTTTCCTGTCCCTGTTTGGGCCTGCGCGATAACATCTTTGCCCTCTATAATCATCGGAATCGTTTGTTCCTGGATTGGTGTTGGTTGTGTTAGTCCTAATGATTTTAATGTATAATGAATTTCTTTTCGTATTCCTAATTGTAAGAAATCAGCCAATTTTTATCACATCTTCTTTCTATTCATACTAATTGTTAGTTTTTCCAAACAACAGCTAAATAACTATACCATATTAACAACCCGATTTCATAAATTCT
Source organism: Bacillus sp. J37 (assembly GCF_000518865.1). Taxonomy (GTDB): domain Bacteria; phylum Bacillota; class Bacilli; order Bacillales; family Bacillaceae; genus Metabacillus. Next base: position 21,357 of record NZ_JAEK01000005.1, read on the forward strand.
TATGAGAATAGAAAAGAGGCAGACCTTTTCAGAACTGCCTAACATTACGCTATATAACTAAATCTGAAACTTATCTTGTGACATTGTTTCTCTTAATAAATATTTTTGAATTTTTCCGCTTGCATTACGGGGGAGCTCGTTAACAAAAACATATCTTCTCGGTCTTTTAAATGGCGCAAGCTTATCTGAATTCTTTAAGAATTGATCAAGCTGCTCCCCTGTAATCTCCTGATCTTTTTTTACGACAACAGCAATTACTCTTTCTCCCCAAAACTCATCAGGTTCACCTAAAACGGCCACATCTAAAATTCCTTCATGCTCGTATAAGGCATCTTCTACTTCCCTTGGATATACGTTTTCCCCACCGCTAATGACCATGTCGTCTACTCGATCAGCCACAAACAAATAGCCATCCTCGTCAAAGTAACCTAAATCACCTGAATGATACCATCCTTTGTACATCGCTTCCTCAGTAGCTTCTTCTCTATTATAATACCCAATCATCATACATGGGCCCTTTACAATGATTTCTCCAATTTCTCCAGGGGGAAGAATGTCATCAGGGTCTGATGGTCCTTCCTCATTTGGCTTGACTACCCTAATCTCATGATTAAAACAAGCCCTACCAGCAGAACCTGCTTTGGATAATTGCTCATCTGTTTCTAAAAATGCAATAGCAGGTCCCATTTCTGTCATCCCGTATGCTTGAACAAGTTCGATTCCTAATTTTTCTTTACAAGCTTTGACTAGTACCGGAGCCATTGGTGCTGCACCATACAAACCAACTTGAAGCGAAGACAAATCATATCTCTCCAATTCTTCTTGAAGTAGCATATTCCACATTGTAGGAGCTGCAAAAAGCATTGTAATTTTTTCCTTCTCGATTGTTTCTAATGCCTGTTCAGCATCGAAATGATGCAGGATGACATTTTTGGCACCTGAATGTACCCGCGGTAAAAAGCTGCAGTGGAGCTCTGCGCAATGGAACATCGGCGCTGTTACTAATCCGATATCCTTTGAATTAATTTGCAGCGCATTGATACAAATTAAACTTTGTTCAATCATATCCCGATGGCGGTGCATAACCCCCTTTGGTCGTCCGGTCGTACCACTAGTGTACATAATAGCATACGTATCATTTTCACTAATTTCACAATTTGGATTTGTTGTAGAAGAATAACTTGATGATGTCTTGATAAGAAGAAGCATAAGGTGAAGTTGTCTCATCGATGCTCCAAAATAGTATCGTTGGAAAACGATCGTGTATTTTCGTGATATGTCCTTCTAATTCTTTCTCAAAGATCACGATTTTTGGAGCAGCATCCATTAATATATACGGAATTTCATCTGGCTTTAAACGAAAGTTAATCGGATTAATAATCGCTCCTATTTTTGCAGCAGCAAAGTACGCTGTTCCCAATTCAAAACAGTTAAATAACAATGTAGACACCCTGTCCCCCTTCCTGACTCCGGAAGCTAACATGGCATGTGCAAGTTGATTGACTTCAACATTCCATTCTTCAAATGTACTGCGTACTCCTCTCATCTTGTCTACTATAGCTTCTTTGTTCTTATATTTATTTACTGTTTGTTCAAATAGTTCACCGATTGTAACATACATATTCTCTCAACCTCCATATATAAGGTAAGCGTTTACAAAAGCCTTATATATGTATTTCAAGAAAAAGAAAAAAATTCCTCTGTATGACAAGAACATTTTTCCTTGTACACTAAAGAGTCTGCCTTTTTATGACAGACTCTAAAATAACTTTAATCTTGTTTCACATATTCTTTAAGAGGTGAATTGATTTCGACCAATCCTTCAATTACCAGCGAGGCAATCGTATATGCACCTTGTTCTTGTAGATGTGTATTATCTTTTTTCCCTTCTGGAAAATGTTTATATTCAAATGGTTCCAACCACAAAAATAATTTTTTCGTGTTTTCCGGTCCAATTTTGTTAAATAGCTGCCTGCTTTTAGTTGTTAAATCTATTAGTTCCACATTTTCTTCAACAGCTAATTGCTTCATTGCACTAGGATAATCACCATGTGAATCTATAATGGTCCCCTGCTTTGAAAAATTTCTTCTTTCAACTGGAGTAACGAGTACAGGAATTGCTCCTTTTTCCCTAGCTTCGTCAATGTATTTTTTTAAATACATCTTATATGTTGTAAATGGATCTGTATACCGCTTGACATCTGCCCTTTTTGCATCATTATGGCCAAATTGTATGAATAAATAATCGCCTTGACTTATCTCTCTTTTAACTTTTTGAAATCTACCCTCTTCATAAAAACTTTTTGAGCTTCTTCCTGGGATGGAAGCATTGTGAACAATGACCCGTTCATGAAAAAAATCGTTTAGTTTTTGTCCCCAGCCCATTCTAGGTGCTACCTTTGGTTTATAAGTAGATACTGTCGAATCTCCAATAAGATAAATATGAATTGAATTTTTGTCTCTTTTTTTCATAATAGCAACAGAATCATCTGAAAATAGGAACAGAAAGATCATTAAACAACTAAATATAATAACAGTAAAAACCCAAAACTTCCGTTTCAATCAGGATTTCCCTCCTTTAACCTTATTTTTCTCAAATACACTATAAAAAATGTACATTGAATGAGGTTATAAAGTAAAGAAAAAATAGACGAAAGAGAGTTGACAGGAGGACAAAATTTATATATCATATATTTGTAAACGCTTTCAAATATGAGGTGATTTTGATGTGTGAAATGGCAAAAGAAAAATCCAAATCTGAAATTATTACAGCCTTAATCGATCATAATGTATTTAAAATGCCTGATGGAAGACAATTTTATGAAGCTTCCGAAACTGAGCTTAAATCAATTCTTTATACACATTCTGATATAAAGCATATATGTTAACTTATATATAAATCCCGGCCATTATAAGGCTGTTATTTTTTTGGTATAGCACCTCCTTTTCATACAAACGATAAGAATAGCATGACACATGACAAGGAGGTTTATCAATGAAAAAAGAACACTGTGAGGAAGAGATGGATTATCTCAATCATTACTTCAATGAACAAATTACTCGAATATGTGTTATCGAGGAAGACGAAAGAATGAGAAAGGAATTAGCAAAAAAAGATAATGAGTAAGCACCCATTATCTTTTTTTGCTTTTTTATTTTAGTCCACCATGTAGATTATTTTGACTCACTCATGCACTTTTGCAAAAATAGACATTTTTTCATTCTCTTTAGCCAACTCTTTTGAAATGGTACTTGTTAAACTATAATTGCCTTTAGCATCATGACCTAATTCCCATATCATCATCCCGCCAAACCCATTATCAAGAGCTAGATCTGTTTTCTTATTAATCGTTTGTATTCCATTATAATAATAAGTTGTACCATGCATCTTTACAGTATCACGTTGAGCGTTTTCCGGATTTGCTTCCACAATGGCTCCATATGACATTTGGTTAATTGAGACATCTTCCGGTTGTGCATAAAAAGGAACACCTAAGATCAACTTTTCTTTTGATAATTTGTGTTTATCAAATAATGTTGACCAATAGGCTACAATATCTTCAGCAAATGGATATGGAGATAAATTTGCGGCATTGTATTCTCCGTCCCATTGTCCGTCATATGCCATAATATTCACATAATCAACATAGTTGAACATCTCCGGTTTAAACACCACCGATTGAATTTCTGTGCCCGTTACACTATGAATCTTTGAATATACGGCGATCGATAATTCTTTATCAAGCTTAGACAACTTTTCATCTAGTGCTTGAATGAATATATTCAAGTTTTCTGCATCCTCATTAGATCTCGGATGTTCAAAATCAATGTCTATTCCATCAAGATTTTCTGTCTTTGTTAGTGAAATAAGTTCATCTACTAATTTTGTTCTTGATGTGCTGTTTGAGATTGCTGCCCGAAAATAATCATACGACTCTCCACCTTCAATGTGATACCAGCCACCGACTGCTAATAAAACTTTTGTTTTTTGTTCATGTGCTTTTTTTACCATCGCCTTTAAGTTCGTTTTAGCTGTTTCTCCGTTCATTAAGACTCGTCCATCCTTTGCAGGGTGTGCGAATGAAAAAATCACATGTGTAAGATCTCCATAGCCAATTGAGGACGGATCTCTAAAGTCCTGCACATAACCAATTAATACTTTTTTCTTTTCTTCTTGATATTGGGGTGTTCCTTTTATAGTAGGTTTTTTTTCTGACTTTGGTGCCTTTGTTACGACCTTAGGAACATTCGTTTTCTTTTCACTATTATTATGATATAGGATGCCTGAGAAAAAGCCTCCTGTAAATATTATCAGGATCATTAGAATTTTGATGATGTTTTTCCTCACATATTTCACTCCTTAGAAAAACAAAGTTATCCTAAAGATCGTAACAAAAAAACACTCATTCTTTCGATGGTAATATTAGTTAAATCCTTACTTCTTTACAAAAGAGTCAACTATGACATTTTCAATCCTCTTTCTTTTGCGATCTGATGCCATTAAGTCGTACGCTGTAAAAGAAAACTTAGGCAGGACGAGCATGTTTTCTTTCCATAGCTTTTCTAATTCTTGTATGACCATTGCTTCTGCCTCTGACTTTTTATTTTTCACTTTCAATTTAATATCAATGAAAAAAAGCTCCTTCTGTGTTACTTTATATTCGAGTATATCATCAGATGATAGCATGATTGCTCTCCGAATAAAATCGGGGAATAGCATATGTTTCTTCCCTGTCTGTTCATGAACGCCATGAAAAATATCATCACATCGGCCATCAATTCGCTCCAAGGCTAAAAAATGTGAACCACACGGACAAGGCGTTTTCCTCTCAATTAACACATCATTTAATCGATAGCGTATTAATGGCTGTGTTCGCCTGGTGAAATCAGTAATTATCGGAACAAAAATCCCTTTTTCTTTATCTAAATATTCCTTTTGAATCGCTATTATATCTTCATTCATATGTAGAACTCCATGTGAGCAGGTTGTTGCTAAAAAACCTTCTGTTGCTTGATACACCTGATGTAGAGTTTGTTGAAAGATCTCTTCAATAAAAGTTTTATCAACATCCTCTAAAACCTCTGCTACAGAAATGATTTTTTCTGGAGTAATTTCAATGAGGTTGTTTCCTTTCCACTCTGCGATCATACGCAGCATAGATGGTGGTGCAATGATAATGGTCGGTTTCAATTCATGCAACCTATTTTGATGAGTTTTCAGATCTTCAACTAAATCAAAAAAATGAAAACTTATTTTACTACTTTTTGTTGATTCATATAAATTATTATTAGCACGTAAGAAAAATGCTATTTTATGCCCATCCAATAGACTTCCTGGCAGCAGCTTTGCAAGCACCTCTCCAGCCCACATCGCTGATTCTTTTTCACTCACTAAAAACAAACCGCGATTTCCACTTGTTCCGGAGGATAAACCAATTGAAACATGATTGATTTTGGGAGAAAAATCCCTTGTTTCCTCTGCTTGTGCTGCCAATTGAAAGGCTTCTTTTTTTGTTATACCTGCTGTATTTAATTCATCAAAATGATCCATCATTTCTCGCTTTGATATGACGGGTAAAGTTTCCCATTCAAGCTGGTGATTCTGGTAATAGTTTTGATAAAAAGGAGAATGTGTTAGAACAAATGCTAAATGCTTTTTTATTTTTTTATTTTGATAAACTTGAATGGCCTTTCTTGATGGAAAACGCCTTACATGCTTTGACAAAAGATATTGTTTTAGGAGTACGAGTTTATTCATATATATATCCCTCTTTCACCAAGTTCCATGTCTTTTGACAATGGGTTGGCAAAATATCAATTTCAGGTGATTTTTTTGAAAGTTGATGTAGCATATTAATGTTTTTCTTATATGCCGTACCATCTTCAATTAACAAATTAGTGATTTTATGAGGAAATAGCAGCTCTTCATATGTCTGACTTGTCCAGACTGCATCCGCACATAATAATACTTTTTTTCCACTTTCCAAGGAAACAAAAATCCCCAGTTGACCAATTGCATGGCCTGTTAAATCGATGGCAAAGAGGGATCCATCCCCAAATACATCAAAACCTTTATGAAACGGTTGAAACCGACTGCTTAATGATATCTCAGGCTGTTCATCAATAAAATCCATTCTTTTATTCATGTCTTCAGGTAGTAAATCAATTAAGCAACCTTTTGTTAAAGCTTTAACTTTATTAAATTGTCTAATATGGTCATACGCCTTTTTAAAGGTTAATATTTTCGCAGAGGGAAAGTCCTTTAATCCTGCTGTATGGTCACCATGGAAATGAGATAGAATAATATATCGTATTTCTGATGAATCAATCCCTTCATTGCGTAATTGATTTTTTATCGCTTGTGCTTCCGAGAAAAAAACTGGAGTTAATTTAGCGTATAGAGAATAAGGAAATGGTTTCGTAGCTTCTAGAAATTTCATTGAATAACCTGTATCAAATAAAATGTACCCTTTCGTTGGATGCCTCAATAATGCTACTGTAGCAGGGAACTTCATTTTCTTTAAAGACCCTTTAGGGTTAACAATTTTTTCAGGATGTGTGCAATATCCGCATTCAAAGAGCTTGAGCATTTCAATTGGCATGAGTTTTCCACCATTCAATAAATTCATTTGTGCCTTGTTCAATCGAAATAGCCGGTTCATATCCCAATTCATCTCTGGCTTTTTCTATTGAAAGTGTTTGTGATTGTGATAATACGCTTACTGAATATCGAGTTAGTAGAGGCTCTTTTCCTCCCAACACAAAGGTGGAAATATGCTCTAATATGTTTGCTAAAAAAAATGCTTTGTTAAATGAAATTTCTTTGTATGTAAAGGATTTTCCTAATCTATCCATAACCAATTCTATCATGCTATATATATTAACTCGTTCACCATTTGTAATATTGTATTTTTGTCCAATTGTAGCATCACTAGATGTTAAACAAAGAAGTATGGAATCCACTACATTTTCTATATAGGTCATATCAATTTCAACTTTCCCTGAACCAATCTTCGGGAACATTCCTTTCTCACACACTTTAATTAATCTGGGAAAAATAGCTTGATCACCAGGTCCAAATAATGCACGTGGCCGAAGGGTAATTGTCGCAAGACCTTTTTGAAATGCTTTATCGATTTCAAGCTCAGCAAGATATTTCGTTTTAGCATAATGGTTTACAAATTTGTTCGGTAATGCTTGGTTTTCTTTTACGTCTATTCGTTTGTCATAATGAAAATAAATACTTGGTGTTGAAATATGTATTAATCGCTTTACTTTCCATTTTAAACATCCTTCAATCACATTCTGCGTTCCAATCACATTTGCCTGATAAAAATCCTTGTATTTTCCCCAAGGTGAGGATAGTGCTCCACAATGGATCACATAATCCTGCTTTTCACAAAGAGCCAAGATGGAATCTCTGTTGTCCAATGCACTAGGAATAAAAGTAATACCGTTTTTTATTATTTCTTTACCAATCTTTTCATTTCGGCCAGTCCCTGTCACGTCAAAACCCATTGAAGCGAGGCGTTTTGCTACTTTCATTCCTAAAAATCCTGTTGCTCCTGTAACAAGCACTTTCATATTTCATCACCGTCCCAGCTTTTATCATTTGTTGATTGTATATTAAAGTAACAGCGCCATTACGATTTGTCCACATTACCAGTAAGCACCTGATTGCTTTAGTATTCTGTAAATATAGATGTAACAGGGGACAGATCCCCAGTTACAAATACTTTAATCTAGTATTCAAGAATAATACCACCGATAGATAAACCTGCAGATGTTCCTAATAATAATACTTTGTCTCCCCGTTCCAATTTGCCTGATTTGATAGCCTCATGGAAGGCCAGTGGAATAGATGCTGCTATGACATTTCCGTAATTCTCAATTATGCTCATGAACCTCTCTTCTTTAACATCCAGTTTCTTTCGGATAATTTTCATTGCGGACTTACTAGCTTGATGAGGAATGACCATTTGCATATCATGTATAGTCAATCCAGTTTGTTGAAACAATCCTTCTAGAAAATCCGGTAACTTCTTGTAGGATAATTTAAATATTGCCCGACCATCCATATCAAATAAAAAATCATTCGCAGATTGCTCACTATAATTTCTTGGGTGAATTTTTGTCCCACCGCCTCTTATCTCTGAAAGTTCAGCCCCTTCACTGTACGTTTCCATTTTCGAAGTGATGATCCCGGATGTTTCATTACTGTGAGACAAAATAAATGCACAAGCCCCATCTCCAAATAATATGCTGCTTTCATGTTGACTCCAATTTAACCCAACAGAGGATATCTCGGAAGAAACGATTAGCACATGTTGAAATCTTTTTTGATCAATTGCATATGACATTATGTCCAGAGCTGTTACGAAGCTAAGACATGTTGAGTTAAAGTCAAAGCAAGGTATTCCTGAGCCTTCTAAACCTAATTGTTTTTGTATTAATGAAGCATTACATGGTATAGCCTGCTCATTTGTTCCGCTTGCACTAATAATACAATCTAGATCTGACAATGATATATTTGCATCTTCAATGGCTGACTTTGCTGCTTCTGCCCCCATGTAAGATGCTGTTTCATCTTCAACAAAATACCTCTGTTTCACCCCTGATTTTCTCTCAGACCAGCCTTCTGCTTTTCCAATTATTCCATCAATTTCTTGAGCATTCACGACCCGTTTAGGTACATAGGATCCTGTACCAAGTATTTTTACTTTTCGTTTCATTATCACTTACACCTCATTCATCCAATCCATCTTATCTATATCTTTATGACTCAGATTCTTAATTTTACCATTTTCCCCACTAACTAAGGAGGGATATTTACTTACCAATATAAAAAAAGGACGTTTCCCTTAAAGGATAACGCCCAAATATATATTATCTCTTATATAACTTTTTCACCAGCTTTAAAATGTTTCAAGATTTTTGTAAAAACATATGCAGTTATTGCAATCCCAAAATCAATGAAAAATAAAAAAAGTTGATTCATTCCATTATTAAATTCAATGAATCCTATTTGAGCTTCTAATGTTGCAAAACAAAATGCAAAAATAGCACTTAATACAATCGAATAAAGGATAAAACTTTTCTTGTGATTTGTACAATATTGATAGACAAGTAAAAATCCTACAGGAAGTGCGGAAGCAGTCATGTTGAGAGCATTTGGCAACAAAGGAGTTAAGAAAAATTTATGAACAAATAAACCGTTTCTTGAGATCATAATATCTATATATGTCCAAAGCACGTGAACAGTGTATCCAAAAAAGAATACTTCAAACAATCTTTCTCGATCTACAGTGAAATATAGTAAAAGAAGAGGAATGATCATTAAGGAACCAATTATCCAGAACTGCCATGTTCCAAAACCGGAATATTCATTCCAGAATGAAGAAAATAATGAAATCAACTGTTGATTATTCTCTTCAATTTTCTGCCAGTATTCATTAATTGTCATAACCTAACCACCCTAACAAAAGCTCAATTGATGTCAAGCCTATCTTTGTTTTCAATTTGGCTTCGATTAATTTTTTTAAGAATGCTTCTCCTTTATGTACGTCAAGTGTGGTAAATATAGACTTAGTTTGAATGAATGATTGGTTTTCTATTCAAAAATTACTTACCTCTTTTTTCTAATTCATTCTTTAGATCGATGTTCGTTCATTTCCTTGCAATGTTTTTTTCGATATTATCCACTTAAGAATTAACGAAGACTACGGCTACTTCATTCAATCTAATTAATTTCAAACAATTGCATAAAATTCTTGACTAGTTTCTTTATTTCATTAGATAATACTCATGAGTAATATAATTTTAATATGGGGTTTTTCATCATGGGACAAAGAGGACGAAAACAAGGTTCAATTGGAGTAGAAAGTAAAACAAAATTACTTACTATTGCAACCGAAGAATTTGCTACAAATGGATTTCACGAAACAAAAATTAGTACGATCGTAAAAAAAGCGGGTGTAACTCAACCTACTTTTTATTTATATTTTCATAGCAAAGAAGCAATATTTCAGGAACTAGTCACTCATTTTCGAACTAAGCTAACAGACTTAACTAAAGAAAGCAGACTTGAAACAGGTTTAGATGTAAACACTCTTCCAGGGAGAATAGCCGTTGGGCTTTCTGCCATCTTCAACTTTTTAGACGAAGATCATCAGTTAACCAAGATTGGCTTTTTTATTTCAACAGAAGCTGATGACATAAAAAGTCAAATTGCAGATCAAATAGCAAGTAATTTGATGTCAGAACAAAAAGATGGATATTTCCGTAAAGATATAGATATGAGAATTGTAGCGGATGGTTTAGTCGGTGTAATTGAACGACTTACTGTTACAAGTCTTTTTAAAGGACTTAAAAAACCTGATGAATTAGCAAGAGAAATTGTAGATCTTTTTTTGTATGGTTTGCAGATTCAATAATTTCTATACCTTATATAATTGGGGATGATCATGATGAATTCATTGAAATCGGTAAAAAATGAAGGTTTAGATTTAGAGTGGATTAAACTAATGAAAATGGCTTTAGAAATTGGTTTGTCAATAGAAGAAGTTCAGGATTTTTTAAATACAAATTGGAAAAGTTAAATTCACTACTACATATACGTATAGTTAGCATAAAAAAAGGATCGTTATGAACAATCCTCAAAAATTTTACATTAACTGCTATAGGAACTAAAAAAACTACTAGATTTCCCTTTTCTTTTATAGTACTGATGCCCGTACTTTGATGGATGATGATGCTTTGAGTATTTTCTTCGTTTAAAATCACTTGAGCTATGTTTTCCATGAGATTTTTTGTCTAATATAGATTTTAGTATTTTATTTAACATGCTATTTTCTCTCCCTTTTTATACTTACTTTTAAATTTATTTCCAAAATACTTTTAACTTTAATACATCTTTTATAAACTCTTCAATCGAAGGGTTATTTCTTTGGTTATACCATCTTTGAATGGTTTCCAAAAGCCAAATCGGGATCGCCTTTCCATCAACTAAGTGATAATATTCATCATAGGCTTTTTTCAAATGTTCCCATCGATGATCATTTCCCGGTTTTAAGTATTCTGATACATCAATTACTTTTGCTCTGCCGTTCTGAAGTAAGATGTTCTTCAAATGAATATCTCTTGGATTTAGATTCTGTTGTTGTGCATAAATTCGTGCATCCTCAACATCTGCAATTGCCTGTGAGGGAATATGGATACCTTGAAGTAGGCAGTCATACAGTGTAATACCTGATTCAAAACTTAATACTAAATATCTATCATAAGCTCCAAAACATTTTGAAAAGTAAGGTGAGCCATGTAATTCTTTATAGACTTTTGCTTCTGTTTGAATTTTATCTCGTTTCTCATCAGCATATAGCTTAAAAGCATATGATGGTTCATGAACATATTGAAAAACAGCAGCATCTGTACCAATACCAATACAACTTAGATCATGAACATTTCCTGAAATCGTTACTGGTTTATTGTTAGTATTTGATGTAATTTTTATTTGTGACAATAGTTCATCTACTACTACTAATATATCTTTCTCCATACTATCACCCAATTTCTCCTAAAGTAACATTTCGTTTTTGTTGGAATTAATAATGCTGCTAAATATGCTTTTCACTCACTCCCATTCAATAGTATAAGCTAAAAGAAAGAATTCCTTACTAAAAGAAAAAGACCTTTACCGATAATGGTAAAGGTCTAAAAAAAGACCTTTACCAAATTGAAAAATCAATTGGCAAAGGTCTCGCTAGCAATAATTATTGCCAACAAAGCCGGGGTATGAACCCGAAATGACGACTTTGTTTAATAGCTACTCCCCTTTGGAGGAATTAACGTTCATTTAACTTACTATAATTTTAACAGAATTTTCACATCAAGTCAATTTTGAAAATGACAAAGAAATTTCTCATCTATTCTTTATTTAAACCAATGGGAAGGGATATCTAAAGATGAAGGTAATTTTGTATGAAGATCTCCATTGGCTGAATTAATTTGAGCTTGAGTTAGAAAAATACACCCACTTAAATTTGCTCCACTAATATTTGCATCTCGAAGGTCAGCCCCAATAAAGTCAACATATCTTAAATCAGCATCTCTTAGATCACATGCAATAAGAAAAGCTCCTCTTAAATTTTCTCCTCTAAGATTTGCTCCCCTTAAATTTGAGCCCATCAGTTCGATTCCTTTTTTCAATTTCACCTTTTGTTTTTGTCCGTTCTTTCCTGTTGTACGAACAAACTCACTCGTACTAATTAATACATCATTAACAAATGCTCTATGTTGTAATAGATCTATTTTTAATATAGACTTCGTATTTAAATAGGTGAGGTGTTCAGTCTGTTCTATTGCTTGATGTATATTTTTATGTATTTCTCTTGCTTCTTTTCTATTTAGAGCTTCATATAAGTAACGAAGCATTTCATGAAGTTGTTGCATGATTGGGAAGACCTCAAACATTTCTTTTGCAATTCCTTTTTTGCTTTTCCAATCATTCCCACTATATGTTATTTGAGAAACCTTTTGACCTGCCCCAAAACATTCATACACAGTACAACCGCGAAATCCGTTACTTCTTAAATTCTTATGAATGCTACACCGATAATCCGACTGAAGGTTGCCGCATGGTATCCCACTGTCCTTATCATAGGCAAAATCTGCAGATTTCATATAAGGCAAAGCTACACAACACAAGCCAAAGCAATTTTCACAATCTGCACTTAGGTCTTTTAACTCTGTTGCTTTTATACTCAAAACTTCCACTTCCTTATTACTTCTATTGGGAAATTTCAACAATAAGAATAACCGGAGTATTTTTACCGGCTCCGGTTAATTCTTCATTAAATATTATTATTGCACTAACTCGTCCACTGATTGCTTTTCATAAATTCGTTTGATCGCTTCACTAATTAGTGGAGCGACTGATAACTCTACTAATTTGTCAATACGCTTTTCTTCAGGAATTGTAATTGAATCGGTTATAACCAATTCCTTTATTTTAGAACTTTGGATTCGTTCAATTGCAGGGCCGGATAAAACCGGATGTGTACAACATGCATACACTTCCTTTGCCCCATGCTCTACTAGTGCATTTGCGGCTAATGTTATGGTACCGGCTGTGTCGATAATATCATCAATTAAGATTGCTGTTTTTCCTTCAATATGGCCAACGATATTCATTACCTCTACAACATTTGGTCTTGGACGTCTTTTATCAATTATCGCAATTGGAGCTTTCAAACGATCTGCTAATTTACGAGCTCGTGTAACACCGCCGTGGTCTGGTGACACAATGACAATATCTTCTAAGTTCTTATTTATGAAGTATTCCCCTAAAATTGGAACACCTAATAGATGGTCTATTGGAATATCAAAGAAGCCCTGAATCTGGGGGGCGTGTAAATCAAGAGCAATCACACGAGTAGAGCCTGCTCTTTGGAGTAGATTTGCGACTAGTTTTGCAGTAATTGGCTCCCTTGCTCTAGCTTTACGGTCCTGTCTGGCATATCCGTAATATGGAATAACCAAATTGATTGTTTTTGCAGATGCACGCTTTAAAGCATCTACCATAATTAATAATTCCATTAAATGTTCATTTACAGGATTGCTAATCGATTGGATGATGTACACCTCATCTCCACGAATACTTTCCTCAATGTTAATTTGAATTTCTCCATCACTAAAACGAGTAACAGAACTCTTCCCTAATTCAATCCCAAGAATTTCGGCAATCTTCCTCGCTAACTTGGGATCAGAGTTAAGCGAAAATAGTTTTAAATTAGAATCTGCATAACGACTAGGCATGGTAAAGTGAAAACCTCCAGTTGGACTTATAATTTGTGGCCATGTTATTGATAAGTATTGATTTTTATCATTATTAAATGAAACGGAAATCAACAGGAAATTTAAACAAGCCTCAAAATGAGTAATTTACATACCTATTCTACACTATTCGGTTTGTATTCAACAGAGACTTCACTATAATTCTTTTATTTTTTGTGAACTCTTTTTCATAAAGTAGTCAATGGTCATAAAAAACACGGGACCTAATGAGATCCCGCATTGTTTACGTTATTTTTCAGCTATTGTTTACAAGCAGCTTTTCTCTCGTGTACTTAGCTGCTTCTACCATTACTTTTAACGCTGCAACCGTTTCTTCTATTCCGCGTGTCTTTAATCCACAATCAGGATTGATCCAGAACAATTTTGGATCCAACACTTGAAGTGCCCGATCAATATTTCTTAAAAGCTCCTCTACTTTTGGAACTCGTGGACTATGAATATCATATACACCCAGCCCAATCCCTTTATTATATGTCGTTTCTTCAAAAGCTTGGATCAATTCTCCGTGACTTCTTGAAGTTTCAATAGAAATAACATCTGCATCAAGTTCATCAATGGTTGTAATAATATTTTTAAAATCTGAATAACACATATGTGTATGAATTTGGGTCTCATCTTGAACTGATGTTGTTGCAAGCTTAAATGCATAAACTGCTTCATTAAGGTAACGATCCCAATTTTCACGTTTTAAAGGTAATCCTTCTCTAATTGCCGGTTCATCAACTTGAATCATTCGGATACCGTTTTTCTCAAGGCTATCAACCTCTTTTCTCAGAGCCAGAGCAATTTGATTTGCCACATCGAAACGGGAAATATCATCACGAACAAATGACCAATTTAATATAGTTATCGGGCCAGTCAGCATTCCTTTAACAGGTTTTGCTGTTAGTGATTGAGCGAATACTGTTTCCTTTACCGTCATTGATTCCTTCAAATCAACATCACCATAGATAAGTGGCGGTTTCACACATCGTGATCCATATGATTGAACCCATCCAAACTTTGTGAATTGGAATCCTAGTAGTTTTTCTCCAAAATATTCAACCATATCTGTACGTTCGAATTCCCCATGAACAAAAACATCCAGACCTAATTCTTCTTGAATATCTATCCATTTTTTAATCTCTGCTTTTATATATTCCTCATATTCCGCATCGGTTAACTCGCCTTTACGCCATTTTAAACGTTGATTTCTTACTTCTTTTGTTTGGGGAAAGCTTCCGATCGTTGTCGTAGGAAGCATTGGTAACTCAAAGGTATTAGCCTGTAATTCCTTGCGAACCGAAAAATCCGCTCTCCGACCTACATCATATACATGTATGTTTTTTATCGCATCTTGTACATCCGAATTGTTTCTAAAAGAAGAATGGTTTAAAGATTGAATAGATGTAGTACTCTCTTTCAGTTGTTCTTGTACAGAATCAATGCCATTATTCATTGCTTTAGTTAAGACAATAACTTCATTTATTTTTTCATCAGCAAAGGATAGGGCATTTTTGAGAACCACATCAAGTGCTTCTTCGCTTTTTACAGTTACTGGTACATGTAACAAGCTTGATGATGGTTGGACGATTAAACGCTCGTTTGAAACAAATTCTGATATTTCTGTCAAAAGTGAAAGTTGCTCTTCGAGATTACAGCGCCAAATGTTACGGCCATTGACTACACCAGCTGCTAACACTTTATCACAAGGAAAACCAAAGCTTTTTAAAGCCCTAAGATGATGGCCGCCATCTTGGGCAAAATCAAGTCCTATACCATGAACTGGTAATGAACAAACTTCTTTGAAATATTCAATATGATCAAAATAGGTTTGTAAAATCACGTGAACATTTGGTGCTGATTCATGTAACTGCTGATAGACTTCACGGAGCAGTTCAACCTCTTCATAAGTAATATTTGTCGCTAATATTGGTTCATCCATTTGAACCCACTGGACTCCTTCTGTTTGTAATTGCTGCAGGATTTCAGCATAAAGCGGGACAAATCTCTCTACTAAATCGTGAAACTCAGACTTTTTGTATCCTTTTGATAGCTTAACAAAAGTTACTGGACCTAAAATGACTGGTTTTCCTTCAATATTTAACTTCTGTTTTGCTTCTTTATAAAAAGCAAGTGGACGGTTTTCCACAAGTTTAGGTTCAGCATTATTTAACTCAGGAACAATATAGTGATAATTTGTGTTAAACCATTTTGTCATTTCACAAGCAACTGCACCTTTATTACCCCTTGCCATATCAAAATATGTTTCTAAAGAAACTGCGCCATTCGTGTAATCAAAGCGCTCGGGAACAAGACCAAACATTACAGCTGTATCAAGAACATGATCATAAAAGCTGAAATCTCCTACCGGTATTAAATCAACGCCTTGCTCTTTTTGTTTTTTTAGATGTTGTAGGCGGATCTCTTCCATTCGGTTTAAAAATGTGTCTTTATCAAGATTACCTGCCCAGTATTGTTCAAGCACCTTTTTCCATTCACGTTTTTCACCAATACGAGGATATCCTAAGTTCGAGCTTTGTATTTGACTCATTGTATTCATGCACTCCTATCATTTGTATTTTTTGCCCCAAACAAAAAATCTCTCTTTTCAAATTAGAAAAGAGAGATTCATACGCATAGCTAACTAGAGTTGAGACATTCCGGATTTCTCAACACGTATTCCTCACTCCTCCCTATCCATCCGTAGGTACAAGCGCATATAACAGGCAGGTCTCCTGACTTAGGTTCATGGCTTCTTATCCCTTCCCATTTCATATTGAAATAGTGGTTATTAATAAGTTGCTCCCCATTACAGTGGCGGGACCGTGCCGGATTTTCACCGAACTTCCCTTTTAAGCTGTGATAGATTTCACAGCACCTGTTACATTTGATATGTAATTTTCAGACGATTTCTTCTTCCAATATCTAAAAGACCTCTCTATTTAAAATAGAGAGGTCTTCATTTCAATGAAATCCCCTCTTATTTGTCAAAGCCACACACTTTGCAGGAATTAGCACCTTTTCAACGAATGAAAGTTGAATGGTTGCCGGGCTTCATCGGGCCAGTCCCTCCGCCACTCTGAATAAGAGTATTTTGATAATTAATGATATTTTGAATTTAATAGCATATTAGCACGAGAAAGGTAAAGCTGTCAAAAGTTTTTCATTATTTCACCAATTTAAACTAATTTTTCAAGTAAATAATAGAGTCATGAGCACTTTTACTTTTCGTTTAATTTCTTAAAGTTATAATTCCCCAACAGATGAAGGCCGTTCTTTTGCCTTATCTGCAGCACCTGCATTTTTCGTTGCTTCTTCTTTATTTTCAGCCATTTCTTCGACTGTTTTAGTTTTTAATCGAGCAGCACCTTTATAATTTTTCGTTGGGATAAGTTGTTCTGTTTCAAGACGATATTTTGCCTCTGAAATTGCTTTTGAATATTGTGGTAACCATTTTTCCTGTGCAACTAATAGTTCATCTGTCATTTGCCATATTTCTTTCGGATTACATACCGCTCCTACTAATGGGTCCATCATCATCGCTTGACGTAGTAGAAAGTCATCTCCCTTAACAGCTGCTTCCACTGCTAATCGTTGAACAGAAATACTCACATTACATACAGCAGCACACCCAAGCGGAAGATCACCTACATGTGGCATATTGATTCCATTACGATCCACATATCCGGGGGCTTCAATTATGGCATCATCAGGAAGATTTGTGATAACCCCGTTATTCACTACATTAAAATGTCCTCGATAAACTCTTCCTGTTTCAAGTCCCTCAATAATATACGAACCATGTTCCTCACTGCGGTTCTCCTGTTTATATGTAAGTGAAGGCTCCTTCATCCAATTTGGGAAATCTGTCTCAAACCAATTCCTTCCCTCTGTGCATACACGTAAATATCCACCTGTTTCACCATTTATCCATGAGCCTAAATCTATCCATTCCTTAATCTCATCCGTGCGTTTTCGATACCATGGGACATATTCACTTAAATGTCCATTTGATTCTGTAGAGTAATACCCAAATCTCCTTAACATATCAATTCTAACTTTTTCTGTTTTACGAAACTCAGGATGTTCCTCAAATGCTTCTAAAAGATTTCCTGTTACATCTTCTCCCTTATGTTTCACACTAATGTACCATGTTTGGTGATTGATCCCTGCACAAATTATGTCGATCTCTTCTTTTTTATAGCCTAACACTTCTGCAATTTGCCTATGCCCGCCTTGTACTCCATGACAAAGTCCGATTGTTTTCACACCGCCATATACATTACATGCCCACGTAATCATAGCCATTGGATTTGCATAGTTTAAAAGAATACAATCCTTCTCTGCTACTTCTTTAATATCCTTACAAATCTCCAACATTTCTGCAATTCCGCGTTGACCATACATAATCCCACCAGCACACAATGTATCACCAACACACTGATCGATCCCATACTTAAGCGGGATATCAATATCCAGTCCAAAGGCCTCAAGTCCACCAATTCTTACAACCGAAAAAATATATCTTGCGCCTCTTAAGGCTTCCTTGCGATTAGTTGTAGCATGAATCTTTATATTCAATCCATTTTCATCAATATCGCGTTGACACAGTTCTGTTACCATTTGAAGGTTTGAAGGATTAATATCTGTAAAAGATACTTCAATATCTTGAAATTCAGATACAGATAACAAATCACGTAAAAGTCCTCTAGTAAACCCTATACTTCCTGCGCCGATAAAAGAAATTTTAAATGACATATAAAGAAAGCACTCCTTTTCCTTTTGTTATTATTATTTTAACAACAAAGGATTGAATGCGTTTCCAATATCATAACTTTCTCATAGGTTTTCATGTCAAAAATCCTAACTTTTATAATATAAAAATAGGATGACCATTGGTCATCCCAAATTCAGTGATTCACTTTTTGAATAGACTTTTTCACTAATTTTCTGTATTCATTTGGAGTTTGCCCGGTATATTTTTTAAATAACATACTAAAATATTGACGACTATTTACACCAACATAATGTGTAATTTCAATTACAGGTATCTCAGTTTCTTTTAACAACATTTTTGCTTTTTGGATTCTAAGCCTGGTTAAATAGTCTAAAATCGTACACTTCATTTGTTGTTTAAAAATACGGTGGAGATAGCCTGAATGAAGGCTCACCGCTATGGCAACATCTTTGATTTGGATATCACGATCATAATTTTGATGAAGGTAATCAACCGCTTGTTTTACATAAACATTTGTTTGCTGACTTAAGTCATATTGATTATTTTCATCCTTGTCAATGATCATTCTCGATAGCTGAATCAAAAGCTGACTAAATAATAAATAGACCATCGGGTCCTGTATAGATCTTTCGTTATCAAGCTCCAAAACTAAAGTCTTTAAAGAACGATAAATCTCATCCGGGTCCTTAAAAAGGACATATGGTCTTTTTAATGCTAAAAATCGATTTAAACTAATGGAATGGTCGGTTAATTCCTTTATCGAAGGAAAACTTCCCTCTTTTGATACAAAAGTGAATTCAATGTTTAACATTCGACACGGGCTACCTTCTTCAACAAGTAAACGATGGGGAACATTTGCGTCAAGGAGAATTACATCCCCCTTTTTCATCTGAATCGTTTCTTGCTCAGCCTCTACTACACATTGACCGTTTATCACATACATAATCTCAACTTCTTTATGAGTATGGAAATCCATGTGATGAAAATCCCACTGTTTAAAATAATAAGCATTTACTCTTGGATAATAGTGATTTGTGAGTAATTCATGCTGATAAAGACTAAAATTACCCATAGGTCCTCCATATTCGAATCAAACTTTTTTATGTAACCTACTATTCTATTAAACCATTTGGATACACAATAACTTTTAAACTTTCTTTTTTATTAAGTCTAGCACGTTCCATTGCTTCTTTCGTTTCATCAAGAGTATATCGATCTGTAATTAAGCTATCCAAATTATAGTTTTGCGAGGTTAAAAACTCAATTCCTTGATTATACGTATTGGCATATCTAAAGATTCCATAAATATCTAATTCATAATCTGCGATAAGCGGTACATTTAATGGAATTTCATCTTGTGGCGGTAATCCAACGATTGCTAATTTACCACCTCTTTTTAATGATTTTAATGCTGTTTGAAGCGCTTTAGGATTACCTGCAGTTTCAAAGCAAACGTCAACACCTTTTCCAGCAGTAATATTCGCGATTTCTTCATTTGGATCCTGCTCCAAAACGTTTATAACATGCGTAGCACCTAGCTTTTTGGCGGCATTCAATCGATTATCCTCTAAGTCCGTTACGATAATTTTCGAAGCTCCAAAAGCTTTTACTGCAGCTATGGCTGTAAGGCCAACAGGTCCCATTCCCATTATAGCCACTGTTGAACCAGGTTGAAGTTTAGACCTTTTTGCTGCATGAATCCCTACCGAAAAAGGCTCAACAAGTGATGCTTCTTCAAATGATAGTTCATCCGGAATTGGAAATAAGAAATCTTCTCTGTGCTTTATATATTGAACAAAGGCACCGTCGATTGGAGGTGTTGCTAAAAATTGTACATCCGGACAAAGATTATATCTCCCATCCTTGCAATATTCACATTGTCCACATGTAATACCCGGTTCAATCGCCACACGATCACCGATTTTTAACCTGGAAACTTGATCACCAACCTCTACAACTATACCTGCACATTCATGACCTAAGATAATCGGTTTTTCAACAACATACCTTCCTATTTTTCCATGTTCATAGTAATGAATATCAGACCCACATATTCCAACTGCCATCACCTTGACTAACACTTCATTTCCTTCAACCTTTGGAACAGCAACTTCTTGGACTTCAATCTCATAGGGTCTTGTCATTACTGCCGCTTTCATAATAGTTGGAACCTCTACCTTTTCAACACTTTTGAAAACAGATTGATTCGACATATCTCTACCTTCCCCTTTCTTATCTTCTATAACGAAAACGCTTACCATTTTACCTTTTAATAGAATATCATCGCTGAATTGCTGGGTGCATCTAAGATTTTAATTCTTGTCCCTACTAGAATAACACCATTTTCAAGAACAAAAAAGTGAAAAATCATCATTAGAATGAAACAATCGATCAGCATCATTCGTTTCATAGATGAATAACAAACAAAGGGAGCTGTTTCACTTGAAAAACTTTAAAAAATTATCAGCAACTGTATTAACTGCATCTGTCCTATTATTAGGTATTCCTGCTGGGGGTGTAAGTGCTCAAGAAAATGTCAATTATTCTATTTTTGACCTATCGGGTACATTAAAAGAAGGTTCTAAGGGAGAAAATGTAAAAATCATGCAACGTGCATTAAATAAAGCAATGGGTGCTGAATTATCTGAGGATGGAATTTTTGGTCCTAATACAAAAACAGCTGTAATTGCCTTTCAAAAATCAAAAAAAACGCTAAAAGCAGATGGAATTTACGGACCAAAAACGCATGCTGAACTATCGAAGGAAATCAACTCTTTCGGCTTTGAAAACACTGTTTTAAAAATGGGCAGCAGAGGTGAAGCAGTGAAAACACTCCAAAAAGCATTAAATGATATGAGCTATGACGTGACAGTAGATGGAATATATGGACCACAAACAAAGGAAGCTGTTATTACATTTCAAAAACGCTTCCCGGACCTTGTAAATGATGGAATTTTCGGACCTAAAACTAAGGCAGTTATGGATAAGGTTTTAAATGACTGAAATCTAGTAAAAGGCGATCAATTCACTGATCGCCTTTATTATTCTCTAGATGTTGTTAAACACTTTATCGAACCCTATTTTAGAACGTTTAATCAGCTCTTCACCTGATTCACTTGGTTGTGAAGGAGTTAATACTTCTTGGGATATTGGGCCGCTATAGCCAGTTTTCTTAATACTTTTCAAGAATAAAGGTAAATCAATTATCCCTTCCCCTGTATAAAGCCGATCATTATCCTTTAGATCTTCCACCGGTAAATTCTCTGCATCATTAATATGAACATGAACAATCTGCTGCTCATTTAAATTGGATAAGTCTTCGCTTGAAAGGCCTGTTGTGTACCAATGATACGAATCTAACAATAAGCCTACATTCGGTAAACCTATCGCATCAATTAATTGGAGTGTTTCCTCTTGTGTCCATATAAATGGATTTTTCCAGGTGTTTCTTAAATGGTGTGGACCAACATATTCCAAACCAAGTCTCACATCATATGAACCTAGAACTTCAGCACAAATTCTCAGACGTTTTACTGCTAGACTCATAAATTGGGCTGATTTCAAGTCAGTTGAGGGTAAAATATACGTACAACATCGAGTACAACCTAATTCTTGTGCTGCCTTAGCAGCCGAAGCAAGTTTGACTAAATCCTTTGTGAAATCTTCTTGAGAGCTTCTCCATTCAACTGGTAATCCTATAGCACCTAATTGAATGTTATTACCTTGCAATATCTCTTTTGCTCCAATTCGTCCATAGTCTTCAATTAATTTTTCTGCATCAAGATCAACAGATTGAAAAGAGTATTCTGATGCTAACTCAATAAATTGTTTATCATCCGCGAAGGATCCTAATCCGGCTTTGGTTAATCCCCTTAACATCAACTATCACCCTTTTTAAGGAAGTTTTTTGAAAAACTTCGTATTAAATCTATGATCATCATTAGTTTAACTAAGGAATTTCTCAATAACTAAATTTCCCAATCTAAAATGACTTCACGCCCGGTTTTGGATGATTCATAGATCGCATCTAAAATAAGATTGTTCGTTAACCCTGACATTACAGAGGTAATCGGTTGTTTTTCCTCAAGAATACACTCAATAAAATGTTTGCTTAATTGAATGCGTTCATCTTCTTCAAGATCCTTTGGAGCAAGCTCGAGATCAATAGCGCGATCGAACTGTTCAGTCAATATCTTTGCTGAATTCCCATCAAGAGATGCACCGCCTTCAGATCCCATTAAGTGAATAAAAGGATTATTGCTGGTAGCCATATGTACAGCCCAGCTTACTTCCAGGGAAAGTGTTGATCCATCCTCCATTTTGATTAAAGCGGTAGCCAGATCTTCAACATCATATTGTCCCTTCCAATTTGGAGTTCCCCAGGTACCTATTCCTTTCTTTCTTGGTCCGAATTCAGCATAGGTAGAGCCGTAAACGGAAATCGGTTTAGGATTACCCATTAAATATAGCCCTAAATCTAACATATGAACACCGATATCAATTAATGGCCCCCCACCAGCTTCTGATTTGGTCGTAAACCAGCTTCCCCAACCCGGGATTCCTTTTCTACGAAACCAGCCTGTTTTGGCATGATAAATCTTTCCTAACGAGCCCTTTTCTACCTGTTCTTTAATTTGCTGTATTTGCCATTGCCATCTCATTTGATGTGCAACCATGACGATCTTTCCTGAATCTCGTTGTGCTCTTACAATTTCTTTTGCTGCTTCGCTGTTGATTCCCATCGGTTTTTCTATTAACACATGCTTCCCTGCTTTTAACGCCTGTAATGCTAGTGGAGCATGCCATTTATTAGGTACACCAATAATTACAGCATCTATGTTGGAATCATGAATTAATTCCTCTGCACTATTAAACACTTGATGTACTTTAAATTCATTTGCCCTTTGTTCTGCCAGTGGAAGATAAGCATCAGTGATCCCTTGCAGAACGATTGAATCTGTTAATTGTGAAAATGTACTTAAATGAACATTTCCGATTGCCCCTGCACCTATGATACCTAATCTGATTTTTTGACTTTTCATCGTAAAAAACCTCCTTACTCATAATTCCTTTTTATCAATGTAAAAAAACGCTTACAGATATGGTAAAATATAATGTATAAAAAAGCAGATCAGTTTTTCATCTGTTTATCTCATTTTTTCTGATAGGAGGAAACGGTTAATATGACCACTTTTCCCATGTATTTATCTGAATATCCTAATATGAACACATCATTTCCGTTTCATCTATCAATTCATAGAATTAAAGATCAGTTTCCTCCACACCGTCATGATTATCTTGAATTCTCATTAGTTATTGAAGGATTCGGGACTGAGATGATCAACGGAAAAAACCATAAGATGGAGCCCGGTACCTTCACGTTTATTCTCCCTTACCAAATACATAAAATATCTGCAGATAAAGATTCAACATTGGTTTTATATAATTGTATGTTTGATTTGGCATTACTTCATCATTTAGGATTACAAGACGCATTAATTAATACAGAAGATCTTTTTTTAGATCCGTTTATCAAGATAGATGCTCAAGATTTCCTGAAAATGAGGAACATCTTAGTAGAAATGCTTGAAGAATACACACAAACTAAACCGTATAAAGACATTTTAATAAAAGCTAAGCTTGCTGAAATTATGGTCATATTTGAACGATTGAGACGTACGCAAAATTCCTCTGCAGCCACTAGTAAAAAGGCAACAAAAAAAGGAATCATTTGGGATGTTATTCAATACATTCATATACATTATCAAGATGATATCACTTTATCCAATTTAGCAATTAAATTTCATGTGAGTGTTCCATATTTAAGCGAACTTTTTAAAGAACATGTAGGTCAAAACTTTGTTCATTTCTTACACGAAGTTAGAATTCGTCATGCATGCAGCCTATTAACATCAACAACCATTCCTGTTACAGATATAGCATTAGAGGTAGGATATCGTTCATTCCAGACATTTTCACGTGTTTTTCGTGATCAAAAAAAGGTTTCACCAACAGCTTATCGTAAACAAAATCTACAACATAGAAGCATAGAAATGTAAACAAGTTGCCAATACACCTTTTGGGAATAAACTACATCATCCAAAAACTACAAATCTATAAAAAAATGAAAGCACCTTTGTTTAGAGTGCTTTCATTTTTTTATAGATTAATTTACTTTTGAGAGTAGATCTTTTAAATAATTAATGCTTATTTCCACACTTTCAAGTGGTGAACGTTTACATTTATCTTGTTCGACAACCATCCATTCAACTTTCGCTTCATCAAGAGTATGTATGATAGCTTCAAGATTAACCCCACCAG
This sequence comes from Bacillus sp. J37, assembly GCF_000518865.1. GTDB lineage: Bacteria > Bacillota > Bacilli > Bacillales > Bacillaceae > Metabacillus. The sequence continues at coordinate 46,249 of NZ_JAEK01000005.1, forward strand.
TTCCTAATTCTGCAAAAGTTTTATCAGAATCAGTTGTCATATCCTTTAAATGGATCAATGGCATACGTCCAGTATATTTTTTCATCCAATTTACCGGATCTTCACCAGCTAGTGTTAACCAATATACATCTAATTCAGCCTTAACATACTCCGGATTCGTCTCATCAAATAATCTTTCAAGATGTGAGCGGCCTTCTCTTTTTTCTAATTCAAAATCATGATTGTGATAGCTTAGTGCGATTCCTTCTTCAGAACAACGTTCTCCGACTTTATTTAAAGTTTGCGCAAGTTGATCATATTCATCTCTTCGATCCTCAACTAAGTATGGACACACAATATTTTTACAATTAAGCGTTTTCAAATACGCTAATTCATCCTCTAAATGTTGTTCCATTCTTTCTAATGACACATGACTGCTTACAGCAACTAATCCAAGGTTATCCAGCGTTTGTTTTAATTCACTAGCTTCCTTGCCATAATATCCAGCCAATTCAACTCCATTAAACCCTAGTGCAGCCACTTTTTCTAATGTGCCATAAAAATCCTGCTCACACTCATCTCTTAGTGTGAATAATTGAACAGCTATTAATTTTCCCATTATTTTTTCTTCCCTTCATGCTAGTCTCATTTTTATCATAACAGAACTACTTAATAAAAACATATAAAAAATATCAAATCAAATTTTTTGTATTTTTTATATCAACTCAATACATTTAATCCCATAATGTAACATCTAAAATAAAATTTCCTCACAGAATGTATTCAATCCATTATTAACCATATAAACAATTCTTTACATTTATAAAAAAATTGACTACACTAACAATATCCCTTCCGAAACATTCGCTTGTTGCGGGACACTTAACCAATGTACGGATCGGAAGGGATTAGAGGAGGTTAAACATATGTTTAACCTCCTCTTTTTTCAGGAATATGCTGATACGCATTTGTTTGTTTAATAATGGCAAATTTTCAGGAAAATTAGTGCGTATTAAAACGTTTTCTGCTATTATTAGAATATATATTTACTTTTAAATAGCCAACTTATGATTGGTGTCTTCTTTGGGAGGAGCTATTATGTCACGTACATATGAATTTCTATACTTACCAACAGATGTTGGGACAATTCGACTTGATATTTTTTATAAACATTCCATGTTTCACGTTCAAGCTGAATTGAATGATTTGATGACTTCTTCTTATGATCGAAAAAAAGTGGAAGCTGTTAAGAAATCATTACTCCTCTTAGCAAAAGAGCATCATGCTTTTGGCCATCATGAGTAGGTCAAACGAAATATATTGAAATTAAATAACAAATAATTATAGGCAGTAATGCAATAAGTATTATTAATTGCATTAACTGCTTCTTTTAATCCTTTATATGATTAGGACAAGAGGTGAATAAATTGTTAGCAGGTTGGTTCCTTTGGTTTATCTTGTTTTGGGTTGTATTTCTTGTGTCTATGCTTGCTATTGGCGGCTACTTCATGTTCCGGAAATTTTTACAAAGATTACCTAAAGAAGATGGAAAATCGGATTTGGATTGGCAAGACTACTATTTAGAAAAGACAAGACATATGTGGAATGATGATGAAAAAAATTTGCTAGAAGAGTTGGTAGAACCAGTACCTGAGCTGTTTCGAGATGTTGCAAGAGCTAAAATCGCAGGAAAAGTTGGTCAATTAGCCTTAAAAGAGCAAGCATCATCAATCAATTTAGATTTAATCATAAGAGGTTATATTATGGCAACTCCTAAACGTGATCATAAATTTCTTATGAAAAGACTTACTGAAAAACAAATTGACTACTCTGAATATAAAGCACTTTTTTAATGACTAAATCGCGAAGTCCTGCCACCAAAAAAGATCCGAAATCTAATGATTTCGGATCTTTTTAATGTAATTCAGCATGATAAATTATTTATGATTATTCGATAAATGATGTTCTTTCTGGACACGTAAAAAAGCACGATACATAGCAATTCGCCATGGAACAATCATTCCAAAAGCTAAAATCCAAAACATCCCACTTAGTTCCCCTACATCAATTGTCGTACTCAAAAAGGACTTCATGATGATTCGGATAATTAATAAACCTATTAATATGAAAGCAAATGCCTTAGATCGTTTTAAATAAATGTTATTATCTCTAATTTCAAAATTTGAAGTTTTAATTAAAAAAATAGAAAAAAACATTCCTACAAATAAAGCCTCAAAAAATTCCGCTGCTGTTACGCGAAAGAATGGATGAATAAACATCAACGCACCTGTACTCATAAAGATCGGTGGCAAGATAATCTTTTTAGCTGATGCAGGTTTTTTAGCAGATTTAAAACGAATGAATAATACAAATAAGGCCATTGCCACAGCAATGAACGATGAAACAACCGTTAACAATAATATCAATCCTTTACTAGTTAACTCTACATGTACTAGTATAAACGAATTTCTAAAGGATACCTAGAAAATCTCTAATAAAAATAACATATCACACAGAATAGAAAATTCTCCTAATAGATCTGTTCAGACTCTAAGTGGTAAAACAGTTAAAGATAAAAACCATTTAAGATATAGATATCCTAAATGGTTTTTAATCTATTACCCTAATACTCGATCAATCGCTTCTAGTACACGATTTTCATCAAACGGTTTTACAATAAAATCTTTAGCTCCTGCTTCAATTGCTTCAACAACCATTTTTTGTTGTCCCATAGCAGAGCACATAATAATTTTTGCATCTGAATATTGCTGTTTGATTTCTTTTAGAGCTTCAATTCCATTTTTCTCTGGCATTGTAATATCTAAAGTAACCAAATCCGGCTTTTCCTTTTCAAAAAGTTCAACAGCCTGAATCCCATTTTCAGCTTCTCCTACAATTACATGGTTTGCCTTTTTCAATATATTTGACAAAGTCATTCTCATAAACTTGGCATCATCAACAATTAAAATTCTAGCCATGCCTAGCTCCTCCTCATACATGATGAGAAAAACCCAGCTGATCGTCTATATATTTACCAGACGAAAGCCACAGTTTTTCTTATACTATCAGATAAGATGTAAAATTCTGATAATATAAAAGAAAGATTGAACCCACAATCTCTCTTAATAGAAGGCGATTGACATTTGACTTAATTGGAGGCTATCTCATTTCTTTTAACCTTCAATGCAATATCTATCACACATATGACCATTATATCAAATTTGTGTCTTAAATATAGTAAAAATGTCACTAAAATAGAGCAAAAGATTAAAAACCAGTGAATCCCCCAAAAATCCTTGTTAAGAAAATAATAATAGATGTCATTATGTCAAAAAATAACAGAATTCCCATAAAAATCATGAGATATCCTCCTATTTTCATTATTGCCATGTTATGCTTTTTAATCCAACCAAGCTTCCCGATAAAAAAGGATAATACAAGAAATGGAACTGCAAATCCTAGTATATAGGCAATCATATAAAGCATTGCGGACCCAGGATTTGTTGCTGCCAACCAAATTACCGCAGAGAGGATTGGTCCCGTGCATGGTGTCCAGCCTGCTGCAAAAGCCATGCCAATAAAGAATGTGCCTATATAGCCTGTAGGACGATTTTTAAATTCAAACCGGTGCTCTTTCATTAAAAATTTAGGGTTAAAAACTCCAACTATCATGAGTCCAAATACGATAATTAACAAAGCTCCAATTTGTCTTATTAAATCTTGATAATTTTGAAAAAGTTCTCCTATAAAAGACGTGCCAAACCCAAGTGCAATAAAGATTGAAGAAAACCCTAATAAAAAGAAGACTGTATGTAATAAACTTCTTTTCTGTAATAATGCATTTTCAGATTTTAGCTCACCAACAGATACTCCTGTTATATACGATAAAAATGCCGGGTATAGTGGTAAACAGCATGGAGAAATAAAAGATAAAAAACCTGCTCCAAAAGCTAAAAATATATTCACATCTGTCATATTACTCCTCCTAAAGAGAATGTCTTCTCTATTCTAGCAAAAGTTATATTATTTTAAATGTTTCTTTATGTGACATTTTTATGTCAATTTCATATCTTATGGCAAATTTTCCTTTTCATTCCACCTTTCAACCATTTATAATAGAATCATTGCTGTTTATATCACATGTTTGAAAATGATATAATTGAAATAGCTAATCTATGCAAAGAAAGGACAAGTTCTCGTGTCTAAACAAGAAATGCTTCAAATGATTGAAAAGAAACGAGCCGAGCTAATTGACATTGTCCTACAAAATGGGCTGAATTCTAACATATCAATTAAATATAGCCAAGAGCTTGATGTATTATTAACACAATATATAAAAGAAGATTTACCTCATAAAAAGCAGGTTTGTTCATAAATCAAAATGAAAAAGCACATTAAACGTGCTTTTTTTATTGCTCAGGAAACTATAAAATTCTTTAAACTGTGGATAAGTGTGCGGCATCCAGCCCAGAACCCACAGGATGTACAAGTGCTGTCATGGAGATAGACGTCGCGTATTTAGAGTGCCAGCGCCTATCCACTTAGGGTAAAGCCACAAATGAATTGAAGAAGAAGGACATATTCTATTCATTTGCGTCTTATTTGCCCAAGGCTAATCAAGGCGCTTGAGCTTTTGTTCTATTAACCAATACCTTTAACCGTATCTTCAACAAATTCCCCATTTTTAGTTTTTTAAATATTATTTTCCCATAAAAATGCGTCTTTAGATATGTATAATAACCACAATTTAGACATATAATCTAACAATCCATTAGGAAGGAGGAAAAACCATGAATAGTCGGATTTTCTTATTCCTAGCAACAATTTTCAGTGGTTTTGCACTTATTCGAATTCCTTTAGCAGACACATTTCTAGCTAGTATCGAACCTGTTACAACGATAATTGGTGTATTGGCAATTCTTATATTCTCACTTGTACTTATTTATTATGGTATTAGAAATTTATTTAGTAAATAGAAGTATGGGAAAGTATTCCTTGAGTGCTTTCCCTTTATTACATACGTGCTAACTACTATACAAAACCGCAATCATTTGATTGCGGTTTTGTTATCTATATCAATTTCCCTTTAACTTTTACAGAAATTCTAATAAGTGATTAATTAAACTAAAAATAAAATCTCAACTAGGCAGGATAATTAAAACTTCTAAATCATTTATAACTTTGACACATACGTTGCTATTGCTCTTTGCACATCATAGATACTTTTGTCTTTTTTAAATTGTTTCGAAACTGGATTTGACGTACTTGATATCCAGATCTTTAACTCTGCATCTAAATCAAAGCTCCCAGCAGTCTCTACGCTAAAATGTGTAATACTCTTATAAGGAATAGAGTGATATTCAACTTTTTTACCAGTAACTCCTTGCTTGTCAATTAGAATTAAACGAGTATTAGTGAAAACAATTAAATCACGGATTAATTTATAAGCTTTTTCAACTTTTTCACTTTCAACAATTACTAACTCTAATTCTTTTTCCACTGATTTAATATCAACCTCTGAAACATTACCCATTAACCCATCTAAAATACCCATATAAACCTCCAATATTAAAATGATTAATTAATTTTCCCTTCTTTACATGGTTATTTTATTCCTAAGTATTATGTTTTAAGCCTTATACGGTAAATTCATTCATATTATTGTACTAGTTAGAAAATGAATGAATCAAAATAGTATTCATTTTAAAAAACTGGAACAATAAAAACCACCCTTTATTGGTATAGTTTCCAACAAAATAAGTGGTTTTGGATTGGTCTAATGAAAAACAAAGCAAAAATAAGATCAAAATTTCAAAAAAAAATAATTATCCTTTTTTCATGAAAGAATACGCATAATATATATCAAAACAAGAATATATTATCTTGTTATACCAACGTTTTTCTTATTTTTGCATTTTGTTCATTTGAGACATCATTTGATTGATTTTCTTTTGGGATGGTTTCATTCCCATTTGCATCATCATCATTTTTAGCATTTGTTCGTTAATTGGTGGATTTTTCTTCAGGTAATTCATCATATATTTACGCGCAATGAAAAATCCTAGTGCAACTCCAGCAAGTAGAGCTAGAATGCCTACTAGAATAACAACCCATAATTCCATTGGTTTTCCTCCTTCATGTTGTCTATCTTACAGTGTACTAAACCCATAGCAATTATACAACATTTGAACTATAATTTCTCTATTTTTCAGCCAAAATTTCTTTCTTTTATAGGGTTTAACCAACCATATCTTTCACCCTTAAAATCCATTGCTAAAAAACAAGGATCGAACTTTCTTAATACTTCAAAAAATATCGTTTCTGCTTCAAAACTTCCATCAGAAGAGAGTTCAAGATGCCGGTTTTTCACAATAAGGGTAGCGTTTCCGACATTTCCTTTTAATGCAATCTTATGTATATGATGGAACATTTGATAATCTGTACGTTTTGATAAATGTGTTCCTAGTAATTGATGTATAAATAAAGCTGGTATTGGTTTTGAAATATACTGAATTTGTTTTTCGATTGTACTTCCATGAGCTGAACGAGCTGTTGTCCAGTGAAAGTCTTGAAACAGATGGTAGATTTTTGATTCCCGCCCAAAATAGTGACTTGCAAACTCTTCTTCTATTAAATAAATATAATAGTGTCTCACCATTTCACTCTCCCCAACCATTCTATTTCTCTCATTATATAAGAAGTCAAAAGAAATAATTGTCTTAAACTGGAGAGATAAGGCACTATTTTTGTCGAACAGCTATAGTTTGAATCTGGTTAAACATCAGTTTCAAAAAGGAAACAGGAGGAATAATAGCCCTCCTCCTATCATTAATGAAGACCTTTCCTTCTCTCATTTTTGATTTTTTGAGGTGTTACATCATTCCCATTTGGATCAACAACTGTAACTCCTTTAAGTGTAGTTTTCATAGAAGAGCGAAAAGCATCTAAATATTCCCTACGTAAGGCCTGTTGTTCAACCTTTTCTTTATCCGTTAAGCCTTCTGTCTTTGATTTCTTAGATAATTTATTTATTCGATCTATTTTAGATTTTGGTAACATCATTTTACTCCTCACATTATTAGTATATACTCAGCACATTGTGTAAGTTTTTTTTGAATATAAGCATTGTCACAAATGTCATCATACTAAATAGAGAAAAAAATAACAACTTTCTTAACTTATGTATCATCTAAATTTCGATGAGTTTTTCCGAGGTGCTCTTTGTATCTTCTATGGACTGTTGCTTTGCTAACATCAAATCCTAAACCTCTCAGTGTTGCAGCAATTTCCTGAAATGTTAGCTTCTTATCTCTTAGTTTAATGATCTCATCAATTGGTACCTCTATCTTCTCACGTCCTCCTCCTTGTTCTTGATTCTTTAAATTATTCTGAGGATTAAAACCATTCTCTATCGCTCTCTGCATTCCTCTTTTAATCTTGTAATTTGTCAGTTTTCTTTGAAATTCTTCTACTGTTGCAAGAATACTCAGAATCATTGAATCTGTTTCGGATAAATCAGGCTCACCTTTTTCATTTAAGGTGAATACTGTAGCATCAAATTTCTTTATTTCATGTAAGAGTGCAATTTTAGCGTGACCTCGTCCTAACCTTGTATCATCCTGAACTAATAAGACAGATGCTTTCTTGTCTTTTAACAATTCAAGCGCTTCAATAATTCCATCACGATCAACATCATACCCACTATGTCTTTCTTCAATTACTTTAATAACCTCCATACTGTGAGTCTCCGCTAGTGAAAGAAGTTCTTCTTTTTGTCGATCAATCGAAGTATCCTGTGTATCTTTCTCTGTACTAACACGACAATAAATAATTGCTTTCATTTCTGTCACACCTATCAATTCATTCTTTGTTGTTTTATTCGCTCGCTATCTGTTGAAATTGATTGAATTCTTCCTTTTGTATTGGTACAAAAACGATGTCCCCTGGAGCTATGGTAGTTGAATGAATATGATTTTTTTCCTGAACCCATTTGACAAACTCCTGTTTCGAAATACTATGTTTCTCTTGAAACTGATCTGCAATCGACCAGAGACTATCACCCTCTTTAATTTCAACTTGGTGATATTTCTCTAAGCTGTCTGGTTTATTTGTATAAGTAATTCCTGCTGTAATAGCTAATAGAACAACAAAAAAAGCTAGTAAGTAAGATAAAGATTCTTTTTTCATAATAACACCCCGTAAGAATATTTGTTCGTATTTATACTTAAAGTATAGGACGAACAACTGTTCTAGTCAAGCGTTTTTTTCGAACTTATGTTTGTATTTATAGGTAAATGATGCTATAATAAACATAAATTAGAGGATCCGAGGTGTCACAGAGGATGACAAAACTATCAAAAAGACAACAAGATATTTTAAGTTTCATAAAAGATGAGGTCCAAAAGAAAGGATATCCACCTTCTGTCCGTGAAATTGGTGAAGCTGTAGGTTTGGCATCAAGTTCAACTGTCCATGGACATTTAGCTAGATTAGAAACCAAAGGATTGATTAGAAGGGACCCAACAAAACCTAGAGCCATTGAGATTTTAGAAGAGGAAACACCCCATATTCCAAAGAGTAACGTGGTAAATGTTCCGGTTATCGGAAAAGTCACTGCAGGGCTTCCTATTACTGCTATCGAAAATGTAGAAGAGTATTTTCCTTTACCAGATCGCTATATTTCGGAAGATGAACATGTCTTTATGCTAGAAATTATGGGTGAAAGTATGATTGAAGCCGGTATCTTAGATGGAGACTTAGTGATTGTTCGCCAGCAACAGACCGCAAACAATGGTGATATTGTTGTCGCGATGACAGAAGACGACGAAGCGACCTGTAAGAGATTTTTTAAAGAAAAAGATTATATACGTCTGCAACCTGAAAACTCTACGATGGAACCAATTATTTTACGAAATGTAAGTATTTTAGGTAAAGTAATTGGCGTTTATCGTACAGTACACTAGGCTTATCATAAAAGATAAGCTTTTTCTTATTTTATAAATACAAAAAAACCTCGACATAGTCGAGGCCTTTTCTATTCTATTAATACATTGACATGTATTGTTCTCTTTCCCATGGATGTACTTGTGTACGAAACATATCCCATTCAATTTCTTTCGCTTCAATGAAGTGTTCAAATAGGTGCTCACCTAACGCATGTTTCATTGTGCTATCAGCTTTTAATAAATCTAGTGCCTGAGCTAATGTTGCCGGTAAATCCACGATCCCATTTTCAATACGCTCTTCTTTTGACATAACATAAATGTTGCGGTCAATTGGTTTTGGAGCTTCAAGATTATTTTTAATTCCATCAAGACCGGCTGCTAATAGAACACTCATTGCTAAATAAGGGTTCGCTGCAGGATCAACGCTACGTACTTCTACACGTGTACTTAAGCCGCGAGATGCCGGAATACGAATTAATGGACTTCTGTTTTGAGCAGACCAAGCAACATAACAAGGTGCTTCATAACCAGGTACAAGACGTTTATATGAATTAACCGTTGGGTTTGTCACTGCTGTAAAGGCAGGAGCGTGCTTGATTATACCTGCAATAAATTGTCTTGCAGTATCACTTAATTGCAAGTCTCCATTTGGGTCTAGGAATGCATTTTCACCTTTACTGAATAAAGATAAGTTACAGTGCATACCTGAACCATTAACACCAAATAAAGGTTTTGGCATAAATGTAGCATGCAAACCATGTTTGCGAGCAATTGTCTTGACAACTAGCTTAAATGTTTGAATATCATCACATGCTCTAATAGCAGAAGCATATTTAAAATCAATTTCATGTTGCCCCGGTGCCACTTCATGGTGAGAAGCTTCAATTTCAAAGCCCATTTCTTCTAGTTCTAAAACGATATCACGACGGCAGTTTTCACCAAGATCAGTCGGCGCTAAGTCGAAATAACCGCCATTATCATTAAGCTCCAGAGTCGGCTCACCTTTTGCATCTAATTTAAATAAGAAAAATTCTGGTTCTGGCCCTAAGTTGAAATCAGTAAATCCAAGTTCTTCCATTTCAGAAAGAAGACGGCGTAAATTATTACGTGGGTCTCCTGCAAACGGAGTTCCATCCGGATTATAGATATCACAGATAAAACGTGCTACTTTTCCTTTTTCAGCTGTCCAAGGGAAGATTACAAATGTATCTAAATCTGGATATAAATACATATCAGATTCTTCAATTCGTACAAACCCTTCAATTGAAGAACCATCAAACATCATTTTATTGTCTAGTGCTTTATCTAGCTGACTTGTTGGGATTTCAACGTTTTTGATTGTTCCAAGAATATCCGTGAATTGCAATCGGATATATTTTACATTATTTTCTTTTACCAAACTCACTATATCTTCTCTTGAATATTTAGCCACCCTTAAAATCTCCTCTCCAATTTCAAAAAGTTTATATTCAATTTTTTCATTGCTACTACATTAATTTAGTGGAAAAATCTCGACATGTCTCCATGTCTTAATGTAGGTCGATTAAAACGACCTGCTTGCATGAGCTCGGATTTAAGAAGCTTACGTAATTCGGCATCGCTTATATCTGGTTTTTCAACTGTTTTAGGTTGCTCTTGTTTTTCTTCACTATGTGAGCTATTACGAGAAAAAATCTCTTTTATTCCCGCTAAGTTGACACCCTGTTCAATCAAATTACGAATCTCCAATAATTTATCTACATCGTTAAAAGAAAATAATCTTCTATTGCTCTCTGTTCTAGCTGGAAAGATCAATTCATTTTCTTCATAATAACGAATTTGTCTTGCAGATAAATCGGTGAGCTGCATAACAATTCCAATAGGAAATAGGGGCATTGAGCGTCGTATATTATCACTCATGTTATTCGCTCCTTTTAGTTAACTAATTTTATTATAACCTATGTAACATTATGTGTCAATCAAATGTTAGCTTACATAACATGTAAATCGATATCCAAATTGGTAGTTAACTAACAATCGAGATTAAGTTTTTGTCTATTAAGGAATCAACAGCTGTACATACCGCAATTTTCACATGAGTGTATGTTAGGCCGCCTTGTACATAAGCAACATATGGTGCTCGAATTGGACCATCTGCAGACAACTCGATGCTGGCTCCTTGAATAAACGTGCCTGCCGCCATTATGACATCGTCTTCATACCCAGGCATATAATTCGGGTATGGAGTTACATGAGAATTAATTGGTGAAGAATATTGGATCGCCTGGCAAAAGGCAACCATCATGTCTGGATCATCAAACTGCACAGATTGTATTAAATCAGTTCTCGTACTGTTCCACAGCGGACTAGTCTTTAATCCTAGTTCTTCTAAAAAGCCTGAAGTAAATACTGCTCCCTTCAAAGCTTGTCCCACTACGTGTGGAGCTAAAAAGAATCCCTGGTACATTTCCTGCAGACTATATAGAGAAGCACCAGCTTCGGCTCCGATTCCCGGAGATGTCATTCTATACGAGCATGCTTCGATTAAATCTTGTCTACCAACAAGATATCCACCTGTTTTAGCAAGTCCACCACCTGGGTTTTTAATTAGAGAACCTGCCATTAAATCAGCACCAACATGACAGGGTTCTAACTCTTCTACAAATTCACCATAGCAGTTATCTACAAAAATGACAATATCTTCTTTTAAAGATTTAACAAACTTTATCATTTCCCTTATTTCTGCTATTGTAAACGATGGTCGTGTAGCATAGCCTTTTGATCTTTGAATGCCAATCATTTTAGTTTTATTTGTTACAGCATGTTTTACTGCGTTATAATCAACTGCTCCATCTTTCATTAATTCTACAGTTTGATAACCAATTTGAAATTCCTTTAATGAACCTGTTCCACTACCTCTTATACCTACAATCTCCTCAAGAGTATCATATGGCTTACCGGTGATATAAAGAAGTTCGTCACCTGGTCTTAATACTCCAAATAACGCGATGGATATGGCGTGAGTACCTGAAATTATTTGTGGTCGAACTAATCCTGCTTCACCGCCAAACACGTCAGCATACACTTTTTCTAACGTATCCCTTCCAAGATCATCATAGCCATAGCCTGTAGTTGGGATAAAGTGAGAGTCACTCACTCTATGCTGTTGGAAGCTTTTTAAAACTTTAAACTGATTCAATTCACTTATTTTGTCTATCTCTAAATGAATAGGTTGTATCTTCGTTTCCACTTTTTCTACAATCGGTGATAGCTTGTTACCATATTTCAAAAAATCAAACATCTTTTAACCCTCTCCGTTATACTTCTCTAGTTGTGAATGAATGGAATGTTCAGGAAGAACAAAACCTTCAATTTCATACATTTCACTTTCTTCAATAAATTGTATTTGTTCAATTAGTGACTCTGTTTTCAATTGGGAAATCAGTCTCCCTTCATTTGAAGGCACAAGAACAGAGTAATGTTTCATAGAATTCTTAGCAACCGTTTCAACCTTAGCTAACAAAAGTTCCAGATCTTTTTCATTAAAGGCTGAAATTTTCACATAATCAGCAGAGGGAGAAGGTACAAATGAATTAGGAGTAAGATCCTTCTTATTATACACTGTTAAAATTGGCTTATCAGTGACTTCAAGTTGATCCATTAGCTTATAAACGGTTTTTTCATGGTTTGAATAGTCGTCGTTAGAGCTATCCACTACGTGCAAAATAAGATCAGCTTCTTTAACCTCTTCCAAGGTAGAGCGAAAGGCCGCAACAAGAGTTGTTGGTAAGTCTTGAATAAACCCGACAGTATCTGTTATAAGTGCTTGATATGTAGAAGGTAACAATACCTTACGAGTCATTGGATCTAATGTAGCAAACAATAAGTCTTCTTCAAAACTTCCTGCTGTTGTTAAACGGTTAAAAATCGTTGATTTTCCAGCGTTTGTATAACCTACTAACGCAATTTGAAACGCCTGGTTTTTCTTACGACGCTCCCGGTAGCGATTTCTATGACGGACAACAGTTGAAAGTTGTTGTTTAATTTCATTAATACGATTTCGGATATGTCGACGATCGGTTTCCAATTGTGTTTCACCGGGTCCTCTTGTACCAATCCCTCCCCCTTGACGTGATAGGGCAATACCTTGACCTGATAATCTTGGGAGTAAATATTGCAGCTGTGCCAATTCTACTTGAAGCTTTCCTTCTTTAGACTTTGCACGTTGAGCAAAGATATCTAAAATTAACTGTGTACGGTCGATAATTCTTACATTTAATATCTCTGATAAATTTCTAAGCTGACTTGGAGATAGTTCATCATTTAAAATCACAATATCAGGACTAAGTTCCTCCACAAGCTTTAGCAATTCATCAACTTTTCCTTTTCCAATATATGTAGCAGGATGCGGTCTCTCTCTTTTTTGAGTTAATTGAATGAGAACTTCACCGTTTGCCGTTTTCGTTAATGAAGCGAGCTCCTCCATCGAATATTGAAAGTGATCATCTTCCATTGTTTGTAACTGACACCCAGCCAATATAACCTTTTCTTTAAGTGAATCTACTGTATTTTTCAATAAAAAACCATTCCCTTACGCTATTTTAGCAATCTAATCATACCAAATATTTACGTTGTTCACTAATTATTTCTATAGTATAGACATAATTCTTGCGAATGTATTCCGGAGATTTCAAGTAGATTGTAACTAAATATAACAAAAAAACATTGACCTTTAGCTTATTTCCCATTTAAAATTGTCTGAGCTATAAAAAGTGCAACCTGGAGGAATGGACATTGACTTGGGAAGTTTTAAGTATAATTGGCACCATTGCATTTGCTATAAGTGGCGCAATTGTTGCAATGGAAGAGGAATATGATATTTTAGGTGTTTATATCTTAGGAATTGTCACCGCTTTTGGTGGTGGTGCTATTCGGAATCTATTAATTGGGGTGCCTATTTCAGCTCTATGGGAGCAAGGACTATTATTTCAAATCGCTCTTTTTGCAATGACATTGGTATTTTTATTTCCACATCGTCTATTACAGCACTGGCACAAATGGGGAAACCTAACAGATGCTATTGGTCTTTCTGCATTTGCTATACAAGGAGCTTTATACGCTGTTGAGATGGAACATCCCATTAGCGCAACCATTGTTGCAGCTGTTTTAACCGGAAGTGGCGGAGGGATAGTTAGAGACTTATTAGCAGGTCGAAAACCTCTTGTTCTAAGGGCTGAAATATATGCATTTTGGGCGATCATAGCTGGTTTTTTAATCGGCTTCAAGGTAGTAGATCAATCATACGAGCTGTATATCCTTTTTCTCCTCATTGTCGTTCTTCGAGTTCTGTCCTATACATATAAATGGCGACTGCCGAACCGAAGATTTCATGTGCCATCAAATAAAAATACCATGGCAGGATGAAAATTCCCACGACTATGATTGGATCTTGTAACCATCCATTTCAGACAAAAAACAAAAAATGGCAACTCAAAATTTGTTAGAGTTGCCGTTATATCTCTTACGCACTTAACAGCCTGTTTGGTGCCTTTTTTGTTTGATTTATTTTACATTTAACATATGTTTGAGTCGTATCAAACATATCTGCCACATATAACGTAGCTCCGTAAAATGTTCTATCGTTTGACATCTCCTCATTCACAATATATTCATAAATGGCTGATTCAATATCAATAAAAAAAGGATGCACACGATAATTTTTTACAATTATTTGATAAAGTTGTATAACTAAAAACGGATTTTTATTGTATTTTTCAACTAATCCATTAACTCTATATTCATTAAGTGACAATCCATTTTCTACAAGATCTTTTAACTCTTCTAAAAATAATTTGTTATCACTCATTTCTGATCACTCCTTCTTATACTTTGTATTCTAACATCGGCAGACTTGTTTTGAAAGCGTTAACAACATTGATTTCAATAGCTTTTTTCGATCAAATCCTTAATCTTCTATGCTGATTACATATCACTTTGCATTGTTATTCATAAATGGGTATACATACTCTTTACAATGTTAGGATTAAATAAGACACTACCTAATTAACTTATTGACTTTTTATACATATACTGTAAACCTTGCTTTATTACCGATGAAAAGGTATTTTACTCACATTTTTAAGACACAAGAATAACTTATTAAAAACGTCTTTAAAAAGGTGTGAAGAAATTTGAAATGGAGAAATTATGGATTATGGATGTCTATTGCATCTGTATTATATATGGTTTTTAGAGACTTAGGCCTTCAAATTGACCTCACTAGTTGGGAAACATATGTCACATCTATATTAGGGATTTTTGTTACACTAGGAATTATTTCAAATCCTGAAAGCGGGAGAGGTTTTTTCAATGCAAAAACACCTCCAGATCTTTCAGACAAATCAGTGAATAGTCAACAATCACTACAGCAAAATACTGTAACAAACGAGATGAATGCTGAAATTGTATCAGATGAAATGACACCTGATCGTCAGTATGTTCCATATGAAAAATAATTAAAAAAGATAGCCTTCACATCCGGAGGCTATCTTTTTAATCCTTCTCTTCTTCAATTTTCTCAACTCTAACAATACCATCAATATGATTTTCAGACTCAACATAAGCTAAAATTTTATCGTGAACTTTTATTGAATCGGTTATGGGATATTTTACACGATCACGGTGAAATTGTATTTTTGACTTTCCATCAACAGACTCCCCGAAGTATTGGTTTCCATCAACTTCTGTAATGATGTATGTAAGGGTTTTGTAATTTTCCAATGGTTCGGAATTAACTGCCGTTTCCCTTTTTTCTCCTCCATTTGGAAAAGGATACATTAGCACGATCGATAATGTGATTAATATTACAATTAGAATGATTAATAAAGTAACCTTCGTTTTCATCCTTACCTCCAATAAAACAATAAAAGTCCCATCAATTAGAACGATATGATAGATAATCAGAATCAAAGAAAATCAACAGGAAGCCCAAGCTACTTTTCCTGCTGATGTAGGATCAATTCTCATCTGAAATGACTAAATCCTGACTTTTTATTGTCAAGAGATCTTCTCTATGGTACTTGTCGGTTAATAATAACCTCATAGCTTGAGATCGAATCGACTTTTCTATTATATTCCGAACATAACGACCGTTACTGAACTTTGAGGGGTGTGTTACTGATTTAACACTCATTAAATGTTCTTTCAGTTTCATAGCTGCATCTTGATGAAACTTATATTCTCTTTCTGCCATCATTAAACTCGAGATTTCCATTAAATCATCAACCGAATAATCTGGAAAATCAACAACTAATGGAAACCTTGACAATAAACCCGGATTCAATGATAAAAAATGTTCCATTTCTCGAGGATATCCAGCTAATATTAAGACAAAATCATGCTGTTTATCTTCCATATGTTTTACTAATGTATCTATTGCTTCCTTTCCAAAGTCCTTCTCTCCACCTCTTGCAAGGGAGTAAGCCTCATCAATGAACAGTATACCGCCTAGAGCCTTTTTTACAAGATCTCTTGTTTTTTGTGCAGTGTGACCGATATATTCACCAACAAGATCAGCCCTTTCAGCTTCAATAAGATGGCCTTTTGAAAGGACATTCATTTGAAAAAACAACTTTCCTACAAGTCTAGCTACAGTTGTTTTACCCGTCCCCGGATTACCTTTAAACATCATATGAAGTGCTTGTTTACCTGCTTTTAGTCCTTGCTCCTCACGTTTTTTATTAATAAAGATCCACGCATATATTTCTTTTATCATTCTCTTCATCTCATTCATACCAACAAGCGAACTCATTTCTTCTTCTATTTCATTTAGGACTGCATGTTTAACCTCAAGCCTTGGAATTTTTAAATCATAAGAAGAAGGACTAACTTCTATCTTTTCTTTTGACTGATTATTTAAAATAATGTTTATCTGTCCATTTGTCTTGTATGTGACTGCTTGATCCCGTTCCATAGATGTCCACCTCACAATCTGCTCCGATTAAAGAAAAGGCTTTATTATTCCATACACTAGCCTCTATTATGCTATTTATTTCGACAAGTTCATTAAGATCAAAAATAAAAGAACTGTTGATTATTTTCGAAAACACAAGAATCTTGTTGATTTATGCGCTTTCCCAAGAAATATTCATTCCTTTTATTTATATGCTGAGATTTTTAAGTTACAACCTAAGCCATTAGTTTCTATATAAAATGTATGAAGGGACATGCAACTAAATGAGGACTTTTTTGCGGTGGTAGGAAAGATAAATAAGAAAAGGAGTTGATGAAATTATCATCAACTCCTTTTCTTTATTACTGCTCCAGCTCAATTTGAATATTCTTTTGTGGTGAAAATGTAGAAATTGCATGTTTATAAATTAGTTGTTGTTTTCCTTCTGTTTCTAATAATACAGTGAAATTATCAAAGCCTTTAACAAGACCTCTTAATTGAAAACCATTAAGTAAAAAAACAGTGACAAATGTGCCATCTTTACGTAATTGATTAAGTACTTGATCCTGAATATTAATTGATTGCTTCATGTTTCGTCCTCCTCTTTTCTCTATACCTTTTAATTCGATTAAAGTTGAAGCTTTCCTGCTATGTATGAAAAAATTTCATCCACCATTTGTTCGTTTTTTATTGGTGGTGTCATATCAAACCATTTTACATCCATTTTATTCCGAAACCATGTTAATTGCCGTTTTGCGTATCTTCTGGAATTTTGTTTTAACTGATTCAGTGCTTCATTGTATGATACTTTCCCATCAAAATAATCATATATTTCTTTATATCCAATTGCTTTGATTGATTGTGTATCCCGCAGACCCTGATTATAAAGGCCTTTCACTTCATTAATAAGGCCATTTTCAACCATTATATCTACTCGGTCATTTATACGCTGATACAGGAGATCACGATCCATTGTTAACCCAATCAGAGCCACGTCAAATAACAACTTATTTTCTTGTTGGTTTAGATGTTCATGCATTGGAATTTTTGTACAATGAAAAATTTCAAGTGCTCTTATCACTCTTCTTGTATTGTTCGGATGAATCTTCTCGGCTGATTCAGGATCAACTTGAGCTAATAATTGATGAATTGCCTGCTCACCTTTTTCATTTAGTTCCAATTCAAGTTTTTTTCGAAATTCCGGATCAGATGGAGCCTCCGTAAACTGATAGTCATATAGTACAGATTGTATGTAAAGGCCTGTCCCTCCAACTATCATGGGCATCTTGTTTTTATCCGTAATTTCATTAATTAAATGTCTGGCTGTTTCCTGGAATTCGGCTACTGAATAAACATCATCAGGTTTCTTAATATCTATAAGATGATGTGGAATCCCTTCCATTTCTTCCTTGGTAATCTTAGCTGTACCAATGTCCATTCCTTTATAAATTTGCATTGAATCGCCACTAATTATTTCACCGTTTAAACGATGGGCCATTTCAATACTAAGTTTAGTTTTACCAACTGCTGTTGGTCCAATAATGACAACAAGTTTCTTTCTTTCCAAACACAACCACTCTTTCAAAGCAAATAGATTCTACGTTCATCATCTTAACATGGGAATCAATGGAACACCAGTTTATTGTTGCCGTTTTAACACAATTGTAAACATAAGAAGAAAATCGGTTTTTAGTTTACATAATAATATTATGGAGACTGATCTTTAAGTGTTGCAAAAATTAAGTTTCATACATACAGATGGAATTCAATCTTATATCCCCAAATAAAAAGCCCTCATAATGAGGACTTAACGCTTCCTGCTTTTATACTTAATTTTTTGAACCAGTTCAATATAAGAATCCAACAGGACAAATGGCCAAAAAAGGATTGTGAAAATTGCCTTAATACTATTAACTTTCCTATATTTATAAAATGAGAAGACGATTCCAATCATCATGTAAATAATTAGTTCAATTAACATGACAATTCCTCCTTTTTCGGTATTATATTCATCCATTACCTGTTCAGTTCGTAAAAAACAAGAAAATTTCTGCTATGTATAAAAAAGGTAAAACCTGAATAATTCAAAGGTTTTACCTAAAATAAATCACATCACACGTTTAAACATCTTTTCCATTTCATAAGTAGAATAATGAACAATAATCGGGCGGCCGTGAGGACACGTAAAAGGATCAGAAGACTTTCTCAACGTCTCCAGCAAAGCAAAGATCTCATCATTTCTCAAATGATGATTTGCCTTAATGGATGCTTTGCAACTCATCATAATGGCTGCTTCTTCTCTAAGCTTTTTAATATTAATTTTTTTCTCATCAAGAACTTGTTGTATGATCTCCTCAATTGTTTCAGTTTCTTCCCCTTTTGGAAACCATTGCGGATGTGAGCGGACAATGTAACTATTACGACCAAATGGTTCTAAGAAAATTCCAACACCAGATAAAGTATCTAAATGTTCTTCAATAATCATTGCCTCATCATTCGAATACTCAAATGTTAACGGAACTAAAAGCTCTTGTACCTCAGACTGAATTTGACCAACTTTCTCACGATAAAATTCATACTTGATTCGTTCTTGTGCTGCATGTTGATCAATGATAAAAAGACCTTGATCATTTTGAGCTAATATATATGTTCCATGCATTTGACCGATGGGATAAAGAGGAGGAACACGATTTTCCTGCTCGAAAACTACTTCATCCTCATCTATTTCCGACTCTGCATTATGAGTAGGCTCAATGTCTGAAACATGTTCGACATATTCAAGTGCTTCTGTTTCTTTTTCATCATGATCTTGATCCACTTCACTATTATCCAATGGATATAACGGTTCTGCCTGGATAGGCTGGTTGTTCGGCGTTTCTTTTACAAAGGAATTTTTCACTGAATCATAAAACGTTGGCTCTGTTCTCGTCACTGCTTCGGCATGATGTTCAAATGTAAATTGTTGTTGATGATCTGTTGGCTTTATTACTTTTGTTTTTGGAATTTCAACTGATGGAATAAGCTGTTGCTGCTTAAAGACATCCTTTATTCCATTCGTAATTAATTCATTTAACTCCGCTTCCTTACTAAGTCGAACTTCAAGTTTTGAAGGATGCACATTAACATCTACGAGTAACGGGTCCATGTTAATTTCTAAGAAAACGATAGGAAAACGACCAATTGGAAGTAACGTATGGTACCCTTGTTGAATCGATTTTACTAAAGGATAATTTTTAACAAAACGACCATTAATAATTGTTGAAATATAATTTCTGGAAGCTCGAGTCATTTCTGGTAATGCTAAAAAGCCATTAATCTCAAAATCTAATGATTCCAACGTTAGTTTTTTCATTTTTTTTGCTATCGAAAGGCCATAGATAGAAGATAAGACTTGACGAACATCACCATTACCAGTTGTATGAAGAAGCTTCTTGCCATTATGAACTAGTCGTATGGAAACCTCGGGATGTGCAAGGGCAATTCGATTGACGATATCTGTAATGTTTCCTAGCTCTGTGTGTACTGTTTTCATATATTTTAGTCTAGCAGGTGTATTAAAAAATAAATTTCTTACCGAGATATCCGTTCCTTTTCTGCTGGAGGTTGACTCGTGTTTTTCAATTTTCCCACCGGATAGAATAAGGTGAGTACCAGCACCTT
The DNA here is from genome assembly GCF_000518865.1 of Bacillus sp. J37. GTDB lineage: Bacteria > Bacillota > Bacilli > Bacillales > Bacillaceae > Metabacillus. Next base: position 66,763 of record NZ_JAEK01000005.1, read on the forward strand.
CGCCTGTACTTGTCTTCATTTCCAATAACGAAACAGACGCGATACTTGGCAATGCTTCTCCCCTAAAACCTAATGTTCTTATACGGAACAGGTCATTCTCATCTTTTATTTTACTTGTAGCATGACGATGAAAAGCATTAAGACAATCATCCGGCTCAATTCCGTCTCCATTATCAACAATTCGTATTTTACTTAATCCAGCTTCCTCTATTTCAATTTCAACAATTGTACTATTTGCATCAATTGCATTTTCAAGTAATTCTTTCACAACAGATGCCGGTCGCTCTACTACTTCCCCGGCAGCGATTTTGTTTGAAAGCATATCGTCAAGACGTATTATTTTCCCCATGTTCTCACCGCCTTTAATTTATGGTCGTTTCTTAAAAACTATTTAACTTTTTTCTGTAACTGATAAAGCTCATTCATTGCATCAAGAGGTGTCATCTCCAGCAGATTCAGCGATTTTAATAGGTCTAGAACTGATTTCTCTTTTTTAGACAAAACAGGTTCTTTTACCGATACAACTTGTTCATCAGGGAATAAAGAAAGCTGTGAATCTGTTAAGGAATCCTCTTTTATAACTGCTTTTTTCATTTTTGGCAATGTTGTTGTATCTGAACGATCTTGTTCTAATTCGGTTAATATCTGTTTTGCACGTTGTATGAGAGAAGGTGGAAGATCAGCAAGCTCAGCCACATGAATACCATAACTTTTATCAGCTGCTCCCTCTTCGATTTTATGAAGGAAAACAACTTTCCCATTTTCTTCAATCGCTTTTACGTGAATATTTTTTAATGAGCTTAAATGTGTTTCAAGAATCGTTAGTTCATGATAATGTGTTGAAAATAATGTTTTTGCACCAATATGTTCATGAATATGTTCAATAATTGCTTGGGCAAGTGCCATCCCATCATAAGTCGATGTACCTCTTCCAATCTCATCAAAAAGGATTAAACTTTGGGATGTTGCATGAGCAATTGCATTTTTCGCTTCCAGCATTTCCACCATAAATGTACTTTGACCGGAAATGAGATCATCTGCTGCTCCTATTCTTGTAAATATTTGATCAAAAATTGGGAGCACAGCCTCAGAAGCAGGGACATAACATCCGATTTGCGCTAATATCGCTGTTAATGCAACTTGACGCATATACGTGCTCTTACCAGACATGTTTGGACCTGTTATGAGAAGCATTTGGCGTTCCTGACTAAAATAACAATCATTTGCTACATACTCTTGAGAGTCCATCACCTTTTCAACAACTGGATGACGACCATCTTTAATAAATAACTCGTTATTAGTTGAAAATATCGGCTTACAATAATGACGATTTTCACTAACTGTAGCAAAACATTGTAAAACATCTAGTTCACTTAAACGTTTAGCCAATTCTTGTAGTCTTGGAATATATTGCTTAACATTCTCACGAATTTCTACAAATAGTTGATATTCAAGTTCCACTATTTTTTCTTCAGCTTCTAAAATAAGTGATTCTTTTTCCTTAAGAGCTGGTGTAATAAATCGCTCAGCATTTGATAAGGTTTGTTTTCTTTCATATTGGCTCTCTTCCAAAAGATGAAGATTTGCCCGTGTTACTTCAATATAATAGCCAAATACTTTGTTATAACCAATCTTTAACGACTTAATTCCTGTTTTTTGACGCTCTTGCTGCTCTAATTGAGCAATCCATGTTTTTCCGTTACGGCTTGCATCACGATATTGATCCAACTGTTGATGATATCCATCTTTAATGATATTACCTTCTTTAATAGAAAGTGGTGGATGATCAATGATACTATCTTCAAGAAGTTTCGATAAATCATTACAAGCATCGAGTTTTCTTAAAGTAAAGTGTTCATTTTGTAATCCTGAACAAAGTTCCGTAATGAAGGGAACTTGTTGCAGGGATTTTTTTAACTGAATTAAATCTCTGGCATTTACATTACCAAACGCAACCCGTCCCGCCAATCTTTCAAGATCATATACTTCTTTAAGCAACGCTCTTAAATCTTCTCTCTCAAAGTAGTGATCTATAAGAGTATCAACAATATTCAGCCGTTCTTCTATCTGCTCTCGACTAACCAGAGGCTTGTCTACCCATTGTTTTAACAATCTGCCCCCCATCGCTGTTTTTGTTTCATCTAAGAGCCATAAAAGGGAACCTTTTTTTCCTTTTGAGCGTATGGTTTCAGTTAATTCAAGATTTCGCTTTGAAAACAAATCAATTTTCATTGCATCATGAAGGTAGTACACTTTTACATTTTGTAAATGATCCAGACTACGCTTTTGGGTTCGTTCAAGGTATGTGATAAGTTTTGCAAATGTTGAAACAAGGCGTTCATCGTTTACATCCCTTATTAATGGTTTAAAATTGTCATGAATTAAGGATTCGGACTGGTAGGAAAAAGTTGCCTGGCATCGATCAATTAATTGTTTTTTCCATTGTTCCTGTAAGTCATTTGACATGACTATTTCTTTAGCACCTACGGAATATATTTCATTTAGTAGTTCATCAAAGCTCATACAGAGTGCCACCAGGTTCTCGCCTGTTGTTAGATCACTAAGAGCTAACCCGAATTGAGTTCCAAAGACTGATATTGAAGCAATATAATTATTCTCTTTTTCCTGAATACCTTTTCCATCCATCACTGTTCCAGGTGTAATAAGTTGGACAACTTCTCTTCTTACAACACCCTTTGCCTGTTTAGGATCCTCTGTTTGCTCACAAATCGCCACTTTGTATCCTTTTGATATAAGCTGTTCTATATAGTTTGGTGCAGAATGGTAAGGAACTCCACACATTGGAATTCTTTCTTTACCACCACCGTCACGACTAGTCAATGTAATTTCTAGTTCTTGTGATGCAGAGATTGCATCTTGAAAGAACATTTCGTAAAAATCTCCTAAACGAAAAAATAAAAAGGCATCTTCATAATCTGCCTTAATCTTTAAATATTGCTGTATCATCGGCGTATAAGTAGCCATGTTGAACCTCCAATACCACAGTTAACGTGCATTTTTTCATACATTCCATTATAACATAAATCGACAAATTGCTGTGATATTGACTAAAAGGGAATTTACGTAAATAATACTCTATAATTATTATGTATTTAAACACTAAAAAACTAGGAGGATGCTTTCCCCCCTAGTTATTCTTCTACATCTCCAACTAAAAATTCCGGATTTAAATCTTCAAACTCGTCATCTAATTCTTCTTCCCAGTCTTCATCATCTTCGCAGCCTTCAGGATTCACATGTACACATACTTTTGTTTCACCAATAACTTCAGCAAGATGTTCGCGTTCTGCTTGAACGATAATCTTATTTCCATTAGGTGAAATGGTCACTTCCAGGCAATTCGGTTGTTGAAGTGCTTTACAGATAACTTCATGCTCATCGTCAAGAAAATTATCATCTTTATATCTTAATTTTATAATATCAACATATTCTACGCGTTCTGTTACAACTTCTGTTTTTGTATTTTCGTTGTAAGAATACCATACGTTAATATCATAAGTACCTTCTACTTCAACAGTTCTGCCATTCTTTTGAGCATCATAATTATGGTTGATGATCCAGCCACCTAAAATGCTCGCTGGTTTTTGCGATGGTGCAATCGTATGTGTGCATTGTGAAAATTTACGTCCTTTTGCAACAACAGCTTTCGTTATAATTTCTCTGTATTCAGACATTCGAGCATACCCTCCTCAATAAATCTTCATTTAATCCTATGCTAGGCTAATAACAGATGTGCTAAGTAATTAAATGAATTCATGACATGTTACGCCAATACCCGTAACGTATAATACATTGTATGCTAGGGTGACAGAATATGTGCCTAAAAATAAAAAAAGGTGCATGGATAATAAGAAAATAATGGCCTATTTTTTGTTGAAGAAAAAAGTATATGACCTTTCATTTAAAAAGACTATTCAGAAGAGTTTATGAGGAATAGATAAAACTTATAACTAGTTTTGAAATATAAAAAGGGATTCGAATAGTTCATTCGAATCCCTTTGATATAGCAGTATTTATTAATTTATAGAGATCAAGAACAACTGCTTCCAGGAGAATTTTTGATTTTGGATCCTGTTTCTCCTTGTAATAAATCCCCACCAGTAGTTGTGATAATTTCATTTGTCACTTTATTTGAAATCGTATGTGATACAAGTTGAAGCAAATCATTTACTTCCAGTTGAGATTCTTTGAATTCTTGAATAATCGGAATCTCATCTAATTCATTTTGAATGTTATCAATCTTAGCTTCAACTTGCTTTAACGCTTCGTGTTTTCCATAATGTTGGAAGTTTACTGCTTGTTTTTGCAAACTTTTAATACTTGCAATCATTTCACGAACTTTTTGATTATCATTAAGCTGTGCTTCTGCACGTTTAAAGAAATCAACTTCCTTTGATGCAGAAATCATTTGTGCAAGTTCACGTGCTTTTGCTACAATATCATCTTTTGTAAATGTTGTTGTCATCTTATTTCACCTCAATCGCTTCTTCTACCATTTCTCCATCTAATGTCCAAGTTTTTGCTTTTGTAATTTTTACTTTGACAATTTTCCCTATTGCTGACTTAGGTGCTCTAAAGTTTACTAGCTTACTTTTCTCAGTGTATCCTGCTAAAACTTCAGGGTTATTTTTGCTTTCACCTTCAACTAATACATCGACAATTTGGCCTTCATATGCCTTTAACTTCTTGGCAGAAATCTCGTTAACTACCGCATTTAAACGTTGAAGACGTTCCTTTTTCACTTCCATTGGTACATTATCCTTCATTTTCGCAGCAGGTGTACCTTCACGTGGAGAGTAGATGAATGTGTAGGCACTATCAAATTCTACTTCACGATATAATGAAAGTGTTTCTTCGAATTGTTCTTCTGTTTCATTTGGGAAACCTACAATAATATCAGTTGTTAGAGATGCATTTGGCATTGCTGCTTTAATTTTTCCAACAAGCTCTAAATAGCTTTCACGTGAATATTTACGTGCCATGATTTTTAATATTTCCGAGCTTCCTGACTGAACTGGTAAATGAATATGATCTAAAAGATTTCCACCCTTTGCCAGCACTTCAATTAAGTGATCATCAAAATCACGAGGATGACTCGTAGTGAATCTGATTCTAGGAATATCGATTTTATGGATTTCGTCCATTAAATCACCTAGTCCATATTCAATATCCTCGAAATCTTTACCATAGGCATTTACGTTTTGACCAAGAAGCGTGATTTCCTGATATCCTTGTGCTGCTAAATGGCGCACCTCTTGGATAATTTCCTCAGGACGACGACTACGCTCTTTACCACGTGTATATGGAACAATACAATACGTACAGAATTTATCACATCCGTACATAATATTTACCCATGCTTTAATATTCCCTTTACGTACTTTCGGAAGATTTTCAATTACATCTCCTTCTTTAGACCACACTTCCACGACCATCTCTTTTGATAGATATGCTTCATTTAAAATCTGTGGTAAACGGTGGATATTATGAGTACCAAAAATCATATCTACAAATGGGTGTACTTTTAGTATACGGTTAACAACTGATTCTTCCTGTGACATACAACCACAAACACCTAATAGTAAATCGGGTCTTTGCTTTTTTAATGTTTTAAAATGACCTAACTCACCAAATACTTTATTTTCTGCGTTTTCGCGAATCGCACACGTATTTAGCAAAATCACATTAGCATCCTCTACACCATCTGTTGGCTCATATCCTAATGCCATGAAAATCCCAGCCATTACCTCTGTATCATGTTCATTCATTTGACAGCCATATGTGCGGATATAAAACTTACGACCTTTTCCCATTCCTTTAAACTCTTCAGGAATTGAGAAGCCATCATACTTTACTTCTTCCTTACCACGTTTCTTCGCATCTTTTAAGGAAGGTGGCATATATACCGCTTGGAAATACTGGCTGTAGTCCTTATCGGATTTTTTGTCCGAAGGAGTTACTTGAGTACTTTCCTTACGTTGTTGTTCGTTCATTGTGTCAATCTCCTTTCAATTTGCTTATGAACAGCAAAACATCACCTGAATTTTAACATTAACTCAATTATTATTAATAAATCGTACGAATAAATTAATCATTCAACGTACAACATAAAAGTATATCGATTATCTATAAAGAATACAATAATAAACACATACCGCCTTAAATTTTACACGTTTTCAGCAGAAAAGGCTAATATCGTTTTATGGAAATTCACAAAAAAGTTATGATTCAAGATGTCGATAATAAAATTATGTAAACTATATATTTATAGATGAATACCTTTTAATAAAAACAAAAGGCTTTCATCTATAATGGTATATAAATGAACATGTAAATTTCTTCTTTTATTTAACGTTATTCAAACAAAAAACTAATCTTTCCTGATTTCCATTCCAATCGGGCATCAAATGTTTTCTCACCCTTTATAAATCCTTTGATGACATTTGTTTGTCCTTCATTTAATAGCTTTTGTATATTAGTTTGAGAGATTTTTTTGCCAAGGATCTTCTTTGAAATGGTAAATTTACATTGATGCGTTTTATAATTTGTACAGCCGTAAAACTCCCCCTTGTCAACTACATTACCTTCACATAACATACATTTTCCGGCTTTTTTTCCTATTGTAAAACGTGAAGAAGTTCGTTGTATTGACTCTATTTTTAAGCCTTCAAAACTCCATGTCGTTGAAACCTCAATTGCATCAGATACTATCTTCTTTGACAGTTTTTTCGTTTGTTCCATAAAAACAGAAGGTGATGCATGCCCGTCCCCAATCTCAGATAATCTTTGCTCCCATTTTGCTGTCATTTCTGGTGAAGCTAAAATATGATCACCAATCGCTTGAATTAAAACTTTTGCTTTATCTGTTGCAAAAACTTGATTTTTCTTTACTTCAATATATTTTCGATCTTTAAGCATGGTAATAATACCTGCTCTTGTAGCTTCTGTCCCCAAACCTTCTACTTTACTTAACACTTTTTCAAGTTCATCATTATCTAAATATTTTCCGGCAGTTTTCATTAACGTGATTAATTGACCTTCTGTATATCGTTTAGGTGGTTGAGTTTTACCTTCCTTTGTATCGATTTTATCTACAATTCCATCATCATTTTTTTGTAGATTTGGAAGTATTTCGTCTTTTTCCTTATCATCCTGATAAATGACTTTACGCCAACCTTCCTGAATTTGTTGTTTCCCTTTTGTTATAAATTCAGCACGTCCATCAACTAAGGTGGTAAGAGTCGAATAATCAAATATTGCCTGATCATAGTGAGCAGCAATTAATCTACGAACGATCATATCATATATTCTTTGTTCATCTGCTGATAGTTTCTTAGGATCTCGCACTTGTTCTGTTGGGATAATGGCATAGTGATCTGTCACCTTTTTTTCATTAACATAACGGGAATTAGTAAGAATAGATGACTTAGGTAACGGAAACAAATAACTATATTCATCGAATACACTTACCTTTTGCAAAATTTCTGGAAATTGCTCGGCTTCTCCCTTGGTTACATATGTTGAATCACTACGTGGATATGAAACGATTCCCTTTTGATATAGCGACTGAACAATATCCAACGTTTTCTTGGGAGAAAATTTGAACGCCTTGTTAGCGGTTGCCTGCAGAGATGATAAATTAAACAATAATGGTGGTTGATATTCTTTCCGTTCTGTCTTTATATCCTTAATGACAGCAGGCTTTCCTTTACAAAATGCGGCTATCTTACTTGCAAGTTCTTGTTCCATAACACGTGTTTGTTGATTTTTATGCCATTTCCCTTTGTATTTTTCCCCATTTACCTTAAACGTGGCAATGATTTCCCAAAAGGGTTCCGGTTTAAACTCATCTATTTCCTTTTCACGTTTTACTATTAATGCTAGAGTTGGTGTTTGTACACGTCCTGCAGAGAACACATCATTCATTCCATGTTCTTTAAGAAGAAGTGAGTAAACTCTTGAAGCATTCATGCCTACTAACCAATCAGCACACGCACGAGAATAGGCCTCATAAAAAAGATTTTTTGTTTTTTCATCATCTAATAATTGTTTAAAACCTTCGTATATTGAAGCAGGTGTTAATGAAGAAATCCACAATCTTTTAATTGGTTTTTTCACACCAGCCAAATGAATAATATTTCGAACAATTAACTCTCCTTCACGCCCTGCATCACCTGCATGGATAATTTCTGTAATTCCTGGATTAGTTAGAAGCTGCTTAACAATATAAAACTGCTTGGCTTTCGATTTCGTTACCATGTATCGAAATTTATCAGGTATGATCGGTAACATTGGTATGGACCATTTTTTCCATTCAGGCTTATAAGCTTCTGGTGGACTTAATTCAGTTAAATGTCCAATCGCCCATGTGCAATAGGCTCCATTAGGAAATAGTTCATTTGGTTTAATTTCAAAATATCCATCTCGTTTTATTCGTTGAAATTGTGCACAAAGGGTTGAAGCTTGATCAGGCTTTTCGGCAATAATTATCTTCATAACTTTCCTACACCTACTAATTTACAATTCTTTTTTCTAGTTTACTTTATTTTTTCTTTTATGAAAAACAACAGAAAATTAATTTTACACGAAAATATGTCTTATTAACATAGTAAATTCATGTTTTCACTTGAATAGCTAACATAGTAAAAAGGCTGATGAATTACCATCAGCCCTTCTGTTATTTCACATAAATTCTGCAACTAATTTATTAAATTCTTCTTCATCTATCTCCAGTTCGGCTTTTGAAAGCGGGATATCGCTGTAACCATTGATCATATCTTGATATGATTTTTGCTCTTTATTTTGATAGATTAGACCTGTTACTAATCCATTATGTTTCATTAGAGTTTGCATAGCCTGTTCTTTATTGTGAGGGTCATAATCTTCAATAGTACCAAGCTTAGTAAGATTTTCTTTAAACCAGTCATATGTGTTTACTTTATTATAAGTTACACATGGGCTATATACATTAATTAATGAGAACCCTTTATGATTAATTCCGGCTTCAATTAATGCTGTTAAATCTTTTAAATCAGTTGAAAAACTCTGTGCAACAAAAGTTGCGCCTGCTGTTAATGCCATTTCCATTACAGAAAGAGCTGATTCAATTGAGCCTTGTGGGGTACTTTTGGTCACAAATCCTGCATCACTACGTGGTGAAGTTTGACCTTTTGTTAGACCATATATTTGATTGTCCATGACGATATATGTGATATCAACATTTCGGCGAATCGCATGGATTGTATGTCCCATTCCAATGGCAAAGCCATCTCCATCTCCTCCAGAAGCAATAACAGTTAAATCTTTATTTGCCATTTTTACTCCTTGAGCAATTGGTAAAGATCGACCATGAATACCATGGAATCCGTATGAATTGATATATCCTGAAATACGTCCGGAGCAACCAATACCTGACACCACAGCTAAATTTTCAGGAGTAAGCCCCACATTTGCTGCCGCACGCTGAATAGCTGCTTGAACAGAGAAATCACCACAACCTGGACACCAGTTTGGTTTAACATTATTACGAAAATCCTTAAATGTTGCTGTCATGTTAGATCAACTCCTTGCTTCGCGTATGAATTTCATGAGGTAAGAATGGATTCCCATCATATTTTAATAGCGAAGATATCATACCCGCATGTCCTACGTTCATTTTTAGTAAGCTTGCCAGTTGACCAGTTGCATTATTCTCAACAACTATCACTTTTTTAGCCGCTTCTACTAATGGCAGCATTTCCTCTGTCGGGAAAGGGTGAATTAAACGAATTTGTGCGTGATTAACTTTTATTCCATCTTCTTCAAGTCGTGTCATTGCTTCTTCAATTGTCCCTCTAGTAGAAATGTAACCAACTAGTAAAACATCAGGGTTTTCATGAGACACATTTTTATGAACAGGATTATTGAATTGTAAATTGTTTAATTTTCTTAACCTCTTATCCATTTGATCTACACGATTTCCTGCAGACTCTGAAGGTTTGCCTGTTTCATCATGTTCAACACCTGTAACATGGTGAATTCCATGTTTCATACCTGGAATTACACGAGGTGATACTCCATCCTCTGTTACTTCATAACGTTTAAAATATGATTTATTTTCGACCTCCGGTAAGTCATCGGACATTAATTTTCCTCGGCGAATTTCAATTTTATTATATTCTAATGGCTCTACTGTTTGTTTTCCTAAAGAAAGTTGCAAATCAGTTAATAGAATGACAGGAACCTGGTATTCTTCAGCAATGTTAAATGCCTCAATTGTATCGTAGAATGCTTCTTGAACTGTACTTGGAGCCATAACCACTTTAGGTATTTCACCGTGTGTACCATAAATCATGGCCATTAAGTCAGATTGCTCCTGCTTTGTTGGTAATCCGGTACTCGGTCCACCACGTTGTGTATCTATAATAACAAGTGGTTGTTCAGTCATACCCGATAATCCGATTGCTTCCATCATGAGAGATAAACCCGGTCCTGCTGATGCTGTAAATGTACGTGCTCCAGCATAGTTGGCACCGATCGCCATTGTACAGGCAGCAATTTCATCTTCCGTCTGAATTACTGCTCCACCAAACTTAGGTAATTTTTTAATTAAGTATTCCATTATTTCAGAAGCAGGAGTTATAGGGTAGGCAGCCATAAAGCGTGATCCACCTGCAATAGCACCTAATGCAATAGCGTCATTGCCGATCATAAACATACGCTTTTTCCCATCTGCTCTTTCTAAATATAGATCTTCCCGGTTATATTCAAGTTCTTCTCTTAAATATTTTGCACCCGTTTCGATCGCTTGCATATTTTTGGCGACAATTTGTTCACCCTTACGACCATAAATTTCTTGCACTACTTCGCGATATTGGGTTGCATCTATATCTAAAATGGCACTTGTCGCACCAATAGCTACCATGTTCTTCATTAGCGATGTTCCAAGTTCAGTGGCAATTTCAGAAAATGGTACAGAATAAAGAGTTACACCCTCATTCTCAGGAACTGTTGGATTAAACTTGGTATCTGCAAGAACAATTCCTCCATCACGAAGCTCATGAAAATTAACATCTATCGTCTCTTGATCAAACGCTACTAATATATCAAGCTCGTCTGAAATAGCACGAACTTGTGTAGTACTTACACGGATCTTATTATTTGTATGTCCGCCTTTTATACGAGATGAAAAATGGCGGTATCCATATAAATAGTATCCTAGTCGGTTTAATGCAATAGAGAATACTTCCCCTGTACTTTCAATACCCTCACCTTGCTGTCCACCAACTTTCCAGGAAAGTTGACTAATCATGCCCTCTACACTCCTCAATTAAACGTTCATTTGTTTATCTATTTTTCTTTTAGATTACACCACGTAAAGTATACCAACTTTTATGTAATTGTTGCGTTGCAGTCTATAATTTAGTAGAATGATTGGTTTTACACTAAACGTATTCAATTGTAGACCTTACCAGGAAAAAATACAAGAGTTTAACTAAATTATTAAAAAGAAAGATAATCAGCTAAATTTTGAAAAAGAAACTTTTTCACTTGTGAATCAGAATAATGTTGTAGTAACTCATTTCCTAAAATCTCATAACAGGAGTAATTTTCAAGTCCAACTATCGTTTCATCTATTCCATCAAAATCTGAACCAAACCCAATTTGGTTTTCTCCACCTAATGAACACAAATAATCAATATGTTTAAGTAGATTTGAAATAGTTGGCTCAGGTTGTTCAGACGTAAAAAAAGGAACAAATGTAACACCAATAACACCTTTTTTACGAAAAAGAGCCACGATTTGTTCGTCTTTTAAATTCCTAACATGTGAACATATAGTATAAACATTTGAGTGAGTAGCAATAGGGTAGTCTGCGAGATCTAATGCTTCCCAGAAGCTTCTTTCACTTGCATGTGATAAATCTGTCCACATCTTTTGTTTATTTAAATAGCGTATAACTTCTGTCCCAAAGTTTGTAATGCCGGCATTTCGCTTTTCTAACACACCGTCTGCCACTAGATTGGCATAGTTCCACGTTAGCCCTACAGATCGGACACCAAGCTCATATAGGAGCTCTAGGTTAACGATTTGATCGCCTATTGCATCACATCCCTCAAGTGTTAAAATGGCACCAGTTTCCCCATCCTTTAAGCCTGCTAGATCTTCCTTCGTTTTTATAAGTTTAATATCGGGATATTTATGAAGAATTTTTTGATAAAAAATATTGATTTGTTGTTGTGCTACAGTTAACCTTTGGACAAATGGAATATTTTCTGGAACAAAAATGGCAAAACATTGAATATTCTTTTTAGCTGTTTTAAGTTTTGATAGATCGACATGTAACCGATTATCATTAAACACATCTAGTTTTGGATTTTCCCAAAGCTTAAAAAGCATGTCACAATGTGCATCAAAGATTTTCAAGACTACTCACTCCTTAATCTCACTTTTACTAATTATATATAAAAAAACAGGGTTTGACTCATTGAGTCAAACCCGCTTCATGTTCTTACATAGAGTTTATTATCTCGGCTCTACGATTAATTTTATGGCAGTACGCTCTTCACCATCTATTTGAATATCTGTAAAAGCAGGAATACAAATTAAGTCCACTCCACTTGGAGCTACAAATCCTCTCGCAATCGCTACAGCTTTTACTGCTTGATTAAGGGCTCCTGCTCCAATTGCTTGGATTTCGGCAGCACCTCTCTCCCTCAATACTCCGGCTAATGCACCAGCAACTGAATTAGGATTTGATTTTGCTGAAACCTTTAATATTTCCATTTCTAGTTCCCCCTTTTTTCAATGAATACTTGAGTGTTCATTAGAACAATCATTGGTATATTTTGTTTAAAAGGACCTCCCCTAAATTCCTTTTAAACAGTGTTAGTTATATATCCATTGCTACTATATTCACTAGAGTTGGAATATATTCCTGCTTGTTCGCACATTATTTCGAAAAATTCGCACTTATACACAAATTCATGTTTTTACTCAAAGAACATGTGATCATCATTAATAAGAATACGTTCAATTTTGCTAGCTTTTCCAGTTTTATCATTCACATCAACTACAACACCACTTAGTTGAGTTCGACCCTCTGCTACATCATGACGAACCGGAAGGCCAGTTAAAAAGCGCTTTAAGATCATTTCTCTGTCTACTCCTAATATTCCATCATACGGTCCTGTCATTCCGACATCTGTTATGTATGCAGTTCCTTTATCTAATATCCTTTCATCAGCTGTTTGAACATGTGTATGTGTTCCTACAACCACCGATGCCTGTCCATTTAAATACCAACCCATCGCCTGTTTTTCACTGGTTGCTTCAGCATGAAAATCCACAAATATGACTGAAGTCCGCTTTTTAGCTTGTTCTATTAATTCATCAGCTTTTTTAAAAGGACAATCTGAAGGTGGTAAAAATGCACGTCCTTGCAAATTTATGACCGCTATTTCCTTTCCACCTACTGTAATAAAGGTCATTCCTTTTCCAGGATTATTTTCAGGAAAATTGGCAGGTCGTATCATTTGAGTTGTATCATCAATAAATTCAAAGATGTCACGGTTATCCCATGTATGATTTCCCATTGTGATTACATGTGCACCTTGTTGTATAAATTGCTGATACATCTTTTCTGTAATACCTCTACCATGTGCTGCATTCTCTCCGTTTATAATGACAGCGTGTGGCTGGTATTTTGTTTTTAACTTTGGTAAGTATTCCTTCACCATATCCCGACCTGGGGATCCAAAAACATCCCCGATAAATAATATTTTCATTTATGTACCTTCTTTACTTTATAGTCTTACATCTAGTGTTGCACATATTAGTGCAAAAATAAAGTGGCGCATCTCTGCACCACTTTATTTTGCATATTCAACAGCTCGAGTTTCACGGATTACCGTAACTTTAATGTGACCAGGATAGTCGAGCTCTTCTTCTATTCGTTTTCGAATGTCTCTTGCCAAACGATGCGCCTGTAAATCATCTATCGTATCTGGCTTAACCATGATTCGTACTTCACGACCAGCCTGAATAGCAAATGATTTTTCAACACCTTCATATGATTCAGAAATCTCTTCTAGCTTTTCTAAGCGACGAATATAATTTTCAAGTGTTTCACTGCGTGCACCAGGTCTAGCAGCTGATAATGCATCAGCAGCAGCTACAATGACCGCAATAATTGAAGTTGGCTCTGTATCGCCATGGTGTGAAGCAATACTATTAATGACAACAGGATGCTCTTTATACTTTGTAGCTAATTCAACACCAATCTCAACGTGGCTTCCTTCAACTTCATGGTCAATAGCCTTCCCGATATCATGCAATAAACCTGCACGTTTTGCTAATAATTCGTCTTCACCAAGCTCAGCAGCCATTAAACCTGATAAGAAAGCAACTTCCATTGAGTGCTTTAATACATTTTGACCATAACTTGTTCTAAATTTTAAACGACCAAGTATTTTAATCAAATCAGGGTGGAGACCATGTACCCCTACTTCAAATGTCGTTTGCTCACCGATTTCACGAATGTATTCATCCACTTCTCGACGAGATTTTTCAACCATTTCCTCAATTCTTGCTGGGTGAATCCGGCCATCCTGAACCAGCTTGTCTAAAGCGATTCTAGCTGTTTCGCGTCGAATTGGATCAAATCCTGATAAAATGACAGCCTCAGGTGTATCATCGATGATTAGGTCTATACCAGTAAGTGTTTCAAGTGTACGGATATTACGTCCCTCTCGTCCGATAATACGGCCTTTCATTTCATCATTTGGAAGATTAACAACAGAAACGGTTGTTTCGGCTACATGATCTGCTGCACATCGTTGAATAGCAAGTGACAGGATTTCTTTAGCCTTTTTGTCAGCCTCTTCCTTAGCTCGATTCTCACTTTCTTTAATCATGATTGCAATATCATGTGTGAGTTCATTTTCAACCTTATCAAGAATGATGCTTCTTGCTTCATCTCGTGTAAGGCTGGAAATGCGTTCAAGCTCTGTTTGCTGTTTACGCACAATCTCGTCCACTTTGCTTTCCATCTCTTCAATATGCTGTTGTCTTTCATTCAGAGAACCTTCTTTTCTCTCTAGCATAACCTCACGTTTATCTAAAGACTCATCCTTACGGTCAAGATTCTCTTCCTTTTGTAATAAGCGATTTTCTTGTTTTTGAAGCTCATTGCGTCTTTCGCGAATTTCTTGTTCAGCATCTGTGCGCAGCTTATGGATTTCATCCTTCGCTTCAAGAAGGGCTTCTTTCTTAGTAGCCTCCGCATCACGTTTTGCATCTTCAAGAATCTGCTCTGCTGCACTTGTAGCGCCAGCAATCTTCGCTTCGGCAATAGATTTTCGAACAAAATAGCCAACAACTGCACCGACGATTAGGCCAAGCAAAATGGAGATGATTATTGATAATACGTCCATCATTACACCTCCTCTTGCTATGAACTTGTTTTTCTAGATTAAAGTGTCGGCATGTACATTGTTCAAGTATAAGTTGTCAACATACAGCTCAAAGCCTTTTTTTCATGTGGAACTCTTTGCGTCTTTACATGAGTTGAAATAAGACAATATCAAGTACCAACATTTTCTGCTTTCAAAATGCTTCAATCATGATTCTACAAAAATGTAAAATATACATCTCAATTGTAAATCTGTGAAATTTTATTGTCAAGCCCGGTAACATAATGTTTACAGGCATTTTGAGAGCCACCTTATTATAAATAGTCGCTCCAAACCTAAAAACAAGGTTGATTTTTGTAGAAATATGTCACAATATATAATACCCTTAAAATGAATAATGTATAAGATTACCTTTTTATGATTCAGAAAGACTTCGTTTTTTATTTATTTTCGCATAATAAAAAAGGGCATAATAGCCCTTTTATTAATCATTATTCTCCTAATAAATCCATTTCTTCCTGACTTTCGTCTGGGGCAGTAACTTCTTCATCCAGACCATAATGTTGACGAATTTTTTCTTGAATTTCTAAGCGAAGTGCAGGATTTTCCTTTAGGAATTGTTTTGCATTTTCTCGGCCTTGACCTAAGCGCTCTTCATTATATGAATACCAAGATCCACTCTTTTGAACGATATCAACTTCTGAACCAAGATCAATAATTTCTCCTTCTTTAGAAATTCCTTCTCCGTACATGATATCAACTTCAGCCACTTTAAATGGAGGTGCAACCTTATTCTTTACGACTTTAATTTTTGTTTTGTTCCCAACCATTTCATTACCCTGTTTAAGTGTTTCAGCACGACGAACTTCTAAACGAACAGAAGAATAGAATTTTAGTGCTCGACCACCAGGAGTTGTCTCAGGGTTACCAAACATAACGCCTACTTTTTCACGAATTTGGTTAATGAAGATAGCAATTGTTTTTGATTTATTAATTGCACCTGATAGCTTACGTAATGCCTGTGACATTAAACGAGCTTGCAGTCCAACGTGAGAATCACCCATCTCACCCTCAATTTCAGCTTTTGGTACTAATGCTGCTACTGAGTCAATAACAAGAATATCAACGGCACCACTACGAACAAGTGCCTCAGCAATCTCTAGTGCTTGCTCACCTGTATCAGGCTGTGAAAGCAATAATTCATCAATATTAACACCTAATTTTTGGGCATAGACAGGATCTAAGGCATGCTCAGCATCAATAAATGCTGCTTGACCACCTTGTTGTTGAACTTCTGCAATTGCATGTAGAGCAACCGTTGTTTTACCAGAACTCTCTGGTCCATATATTTCTATGATTCTACCTCGAGGATAACCACCAATCCCTAACGCTGCATCAAGAGCTAAAGAACCACTTGGAGCAGTTGATACCTTACGATCTGTTTGCTCTCCTAATTTCATGATAGAACCTTTACCGAATTGTTTCTCTATTTGTTTTAACGCCATATCTAAGGCGGCTTGACGATCGCTCACAAAATTTCCTCCTTAAAATCAATCTATAATAAATATAACGCTTTTTCATTCGTTTGCCAAGTAAAAAGTCGAACATTCATTCGATTTTTTTCTGGGTAATAAAATATAAAAATATCGTTTTCCGCTAACAGAAAACGTTAAAATAAGGACCAGCTTATCAAACAAAAGTCAATTTTAACTATTTTTATATTGTTCTTGTAAAAGCTCATTCGCCTTCCTGTCTCTCAAGCAATTACATTTCAATAAAAAAGCCTGTTAAGCTTCGCTATATAGGCTTTGCATAACAGACTTCATTATATCATTCTATTTCATTTAATAGTTTGACCAAATAGTGACATCCATACTTTGCCGTTCTTGTACGGATTCCTTTTCTTGAACCGGCTAAGTTTAAAGCATAAACGTTCGTTTGATCCTTGTCAGCTATACCAATGAACACTGTTCCAACTGGTTGTCCTTCATGTGGTTCAGGTCCGGCAGCACCTGTAAAGCTAATACCAATGTCACTATTAAGGAGTTTACGAACCTGTTCAGCCATTTCTTTTGCACATTGTTCACTTACAGCTCCGTAAGCCGCAAGAGTTTCTTCTTGAATATGTAACATATGTTTTTTCACTTCATTCGTATACGAGATAATACTTCCATTGAAAACTTGAGAGGCACCATCCAATGAAGTGACAAGCTCTGAAAACATACCGCCAGTTAAACTCTCTGCTGCAGCAATTGTTTTTTTCTTTTTAATTAGTTGTGCCTTAACCTCATTTATAAGAGTTGTTTCATTATAACCATAGAAAAATTCACCTACACGAGCATTTATCTTTCTTTCTACTTCATCTAGTAATTTTTGAGCCGTTTTTTCATCTGTGTGCTTTGCCGTTAGTCTCAGAGTGACTTCACCATCTGCTGCTAAGGGAGCGACAGTTGGATTTGTTTGTCCATCAATAAGATCCTGTATATCTGTTTCAAGTTGAGATTCACCAATACCGAAATATCGTAACACACGTGAAACGATTTTATCCTGAATCCCTAGTTGGTTTTGAAAGTATTCTCTTCCATAATTTTTGAACATTGGTCTCATTTCACTTGGTGGACCAGGTAAAAGCATAAAGATCGTTTGGTCGGCTTCCAAAGCCATTCCAGGTGCCATACCATAATCATTTTTTAATATTGTTGAACCCTCAATAACAAGTGCCTGCTTTTTATTATTTTCTGACATCGTCCGTTTAGTCCGGGCAAAGTAATCCTCAATACTCTCTAAAGCATCGTGGTCAAAGACTAGAGTTTTACCTAATGATTTAGAAATCGTTTCCTTTGTTAAATCATCTTTGGTTGGGCCAAGTCCACCTGTAAAGATAATGATATTAGAACGTTCTTTTGCAATCTGTATTGCTGACTCAAGCCGAGCAGGGTTGTCTCCCACAACAGTATGGTAATAAACATTTAAACCAATCTCAGCAAGTTCCTTTGATAAAAATTGAGCATTGGTATTGGCTATTTGACCTAATAACAATTCTGATCCAACAGCAATAATCTCAGTACGTATATCCATTACTTATCCCCCCTTTTTTCGATATTAGTATTATTTAGAATTAACAAAGGCTTGTTTATTTTTCATAAAATAATCCCAACCTGAGATGACAGTGAAAAATGTTGCAACCCATAGTGCAATTGTTGCAAATGGGATGTTCATTAATTCAAATGGTAGATTATGCAATAATAATGCAGAGATTGCAATGATCTGAGTCCATGTTTTTATTTTCCCTAACATGTTTGCAGCAACAACTTCACCTTCTCCAGCTAATACCAAACGCAATCCAGTAACGGCAAATTCACGGCTAATGATCAGAATAACCATCCAAGATGGAGCAAGTCCGAGTTCAACTAAGATAATAAGTGCCGCTGATACTAATAATTTATCTGCCAATGGATCCAAAAATTTCCCCAGATTTGTAACTTGATTGAGCTTTCTTGCATAATAACCATCAATCCAGTCAGTTGTGGAGGCTATAATAAAGATTATAGCTCCAACAAAATGGGTGACTAAAATCGTTTCAGTGCCAAAAGTAAGCTCTCCCCAGTTAAACGGAACCAACATGATCACCATAAAAACTGGTATAAGTAAAATTCTTGAAATCGTAATCTTATTCGGTAAATTCATTTATTTTTCCTCCGTAATCTTTTTAACAAATGATGATAACTAAAATGGGACGACTCTTAAAAAAGGGATAATCCTTATCCTAACATCTCAGTAAATTGTTAGGATAAGGACCGCGCCCCCCTTCAATTGAGTCTGTCCCTATTCTTTCGTATAAATTATGGTTATATTTTGAGGTGTTTTCTTTGTATCCTCATATTGAACAAGTTCACCATTGACTTTCAAATCAGTTCCGGGAACATTCCCCACACGAACTGTAATCTCGGATTCAGCGGTAAAATCATTTACTTGAGATTTACCTTGTGCTAATTCAGCCCCAAAGAACGTCTTACCTTTACCATTTTTTATGCCAACCCATGTACGGTCTTTTGCAATTACCTCAAGCTCGAACTTTTCAGATCCTGTTAATTCATACGTTGTTGTTGAACCTTCTACACCTTTTACTGTTAAAGTCTGAGATGGTGTTTCCGGCTCATTAGTTTCAGCTTCTTCTTGAGCAGCCTCCTCATTTTCCTGTGCAGGAGTCTCTTCTTTGTTTTGTTCTTCATTTGTTGCTGAATTTTCTATTGTTTCAAACTCAACATCGCTTGTTTGATTTTCTGACTGATCATTTGCTGTTTTATCTTGAGCAGCATCTTGTCTCCACAACCAGAGGAGAATGGCCACAATAATAACAACTGCTACTACTGCCAATTTTGGAAGTATCTCTATAAATTTTGAAGCTGATTTAGGTAACTCTTTATGTGTTTTCACTCTTGATAATTGCTCAGGAACATCTTCTTTGTATGTACTTGGTACTTCATTTTTGTATTCTTCAAAAAGCATTTCAGGATCCAGGTCAACAGCCTCAGCATATTGCTTCATAAATGCTCGGGCATAAAATTTTCCGGGCATCATTGAATAATTGCCCTCTTCTAAACCAATTAAATACCTTTTTTGAATTTTGGTGATCTCCTGGAGATCATCCAAGCTCATATTCTTCTCTTCTCTTGCTTGTTTGAGTCGATTACCTAGTTCACTCAACCGTAACACCCCATAACTAAAAGTCAAATCCTGAGAGTCCTGATGTGTCAAACATCATCGGTGGATTTTCTACATCTTTATATGTAATTTCTTCATCAGGTTCATTCCGGATTTCTATTATGTAATCAAAATCATTAATTGTGTACTCTGTATTTTGGACGAAAATATCAGGATGTTCAACAACTTTCGTTGCGGAAAGCCGCATAATTTCTCTTACCAATTGAAAATGTTTTTCTGACCCTCGTCTTGTTGATACAATTCCATCAATAATAAAGACATTATCTTCACTATATTCATCGGCTATTAATTGACTTCGAATCGTTTGTTTTAACAATGTCGAAGAAACAAATAACCATTTCTTGTTAGCACATACACTTGACGCAACAATGGATTCAGTTTTTCCTACCCTCGGCATTCCGCGGATTCCAATTAATTTATGTCCATCCTGTTTATAGAGTTCTGCCATAAAATCAACTAATAACCCAAGTTCATCTCGGACGAAACGAAATGTTTTCTTGTCATCCGCATCTCTTTGGATATATCTTCCATGCCTTACTGCCAATCTGTCACGCAGCTTTGGTACTCGGAGCTTTGTAACTGTTATATTATCCATTGTATTTAAAATTGATTCAAGTCTACGTACTTGATCATTGCTTTCACACTTAAGTAATAGACCGCGTCTGGAATCATCTACCCCATTAATTGTAATAATATTTATTGACAGCATTCCCAATAACGAAGATACATCACCTAATAGTCCGGGCCGATTTTTTTGGATCTCGTATTCTAAATACCATTCAAATGGCAAAGAAAGCCCCCCTTATAATAACCACTACCAACTATAATAAATGATTTTACTAAAAGAAGAAAGTATGAAGACAATGAAATCAATGAAAAAGAGAGGATCTCTCCTCTCTTAATGTGAACCGTTATTTTGAACAAGCTTAACCATCATATTTGCAATGGCATGTTGCTCTTGCTCAGATGCTACACTCCATAAATCTGCGAGTACTTTTTCTTGTGGGTTTTTAGCTTCTACTTGCTTTGCTAAATAATCCCCAATCTCGAATGCTAGGTTGGATACTACTTGTTCGTTCATACCCTCATTCTGAGCGTGGTTTAAACGATCACCTAAAAAATCTTTCCATTCATTCCAATTTTCTAAAACAGACATAGGAGTTCCTCCTTTTTAATTGATACAAATTTATTGTTCCTAGAGGAGATTCGTTTTATTCATCATTTTTTAGATCCATCCACCATTAACTGAAATAACCTGACCTGTAATATAAGAAGCCTTTTCAGAGGCTAAAAAAGACACTGTATTCGCAATTTCAACTGGTTGCCCAAGTCTCCCCAGTGGAATTTCTTCTGATAAATTCCTAATATCTTCCTCGGTAAAATGAGATAACATTTTGGTAGCAATAGCTCCAGGCGCCACTGCATTGACTCTTATTTGACTGGGTGCAAGTTCTTTGGCCAGTGCCTTTACATAAGCATTTTGACCACCTTTAACCATTGAATATAAGACCTCACAAGAGGCTCCGGTAATTCCCCAAATAGATGAAATGACAATAATGTTGCCGGATTTTTTCCTTATCATAGAAGGAATAAGTTGCTGTACTAATTTAAAAGGGCTTGTTATATGTAATTGGACCATATTATCGATATCATCGTCATGCAAATCGGTAACTAATCCGTATAAGCTTATTCCGCTGTTTAGCACGAGTACTTCAATTGGCATTCGGATTTGCTCTAACAAAGCTTCAACACCTGTTTTTATTGTCAAATCGGCTTGGACAGGAATAATGCTATTTGAGTAGGTTTTCAATTCTTCTATCGCTTGAACATTTTGGTTGTAATGTACGTAAATCATGTAGCCATCTTCAATGAGCTTTTTCACAATGGCGGTTCCTATTCCGCCACTTGCTCCAGTCACTAATGCATATTTATCCATAAATACTCCTTAATTATAAAGAACTAATCTTTCATTATACTATCATACCCCATTCAAAAAAGGCCTGACAATGGCAGACCTCAGTGAAATAATATTTATTTAGGGACAACCTGACATACTGAAAAGAGTGACTCTTCTACAGATTCATTCAGGGCATGCGTCATATCTTCTTTAGAGAGTGATTCCAGTGTTGGTACGACATCAAATAAATTCATTTCATTAAATGCATAGCGGGTAAACTGATTGGCGATATATTCAGGAGAGTTAATTGCTCTTAAAAAAGCACCAATTTTTTTCTTTTTTGTCGCTTCAAAAGTTGAGAAGTCAACACCATGATTTTTTGCTTTAAATAATATATCCTTAATTCTTTCGGCTAAACGGTCAGGATCCACAGTGTCACCGCCAATCATAGCAAATCCAAAGCCACTTTCTTCTGTATAATCATAACTAAACGTGTCATCAATTAGACCTTCTTTATATAGCTCTTCATGGTTTGTTGAGCTTTTACTAAACAGCATATCAAGAAGAATATTCATGGAAAGCTCATATTTTAATAATTCCGCACCAGTTCTGTTTGGCTTTTTGGCTTTTAAACCTACTAAGCACTTTGAACTTTGCACGTTCATTTTTAATATTTCTTTTTCTTTAAACACATTTTCTTGTTCAGTAGGAAATTCTCTTTTTATTTCAGATTGTGCTGTAAAATCCTTTTTTTGTTGATTCTCTCGGACTTGCTGTAAAATTTTATCAGGATCAACAGCTCCGACAACAAATAACAGCATGTTACTTGGATGATAAAAAGTATTGTAACACTCATAAAGAGAATCTTTTGTAATTTTTGCGATCGAATCGATTGTCCCGGCAATATCAATTCGAACAGGATGTTGATGAAAAAGATTTTGAATGAGCCCAAAGTATAAACGCCAATCAGGGTTATCATCGTACATATTAATCTCCTGGCCGATAATTCCCTTTTCTTTTTCTACCGTTTTTTCAGAAAAGTAAGGTTCTTGGACAAAGTCAATCAATGTTTCCAAGTTTCTTTCCACTTGACTGGTACTCGAAAATAGATATGCTGTCCGAGTAAAAGATGTAAACGCATTTGCTGATGCACCTTGTTTACTAAATTGTTGAAAGACATCTCCATCTTCTTTTTCAAATAGCTTATGCTCTAAAAAGTGTGCAATTCCATCAGGAACCTGAATCATTTCATCTCTGTTTATTGGAACAAAAGTATTATCAATTGATCCGTATTTCGTCGTAAACGTAGCATATGTCTTATTAAAGCCTTTTTTAGGCAATACATATACATCTAATCCATTGTCCATTTTTTCATAGTAAAGAGATTCCTGTAATTGCTCAAAATGAATAGGTTTTGTCATGCTGTTCCCCCCATTCCTTTTAAGAAGTAGATTGTATCGAGTTCCACTTTCTTCGCAACTTCTACAACCTCTTCCATCGTTACGTTTTCAATACCTTCTAAATATTCATCAAAAGAGCGGTTTATAGAGGCAATGACATTATGATAAACAATTTCAACTAATCCGTACGGAGTATCCACCGTTTCTAACAGTTGATTTCGAATGACCGCTTTCGTTTGTTCAAATTCTTGATCTGTAAATTCCCCATTTTTCATAGCTGCCATTTGTTCTTTAATAATAGTGACGGCTTTTTCATAATTTTGAAACTCAATTCCTGACATCACCATTAGCAGGCCTTTATGGCTCTCTACTCTTGATGCTGCATAATATGCCAAGCTTGCTTTTTCACGAACATTGATAAAAAGTTTTGAGTGGGAGAAACCGCCAAAAATGCCATTAAATACTTGAAGTGCATAATAGTCATCGTCTCGGTAGGTACTGTTTGTTCGATACCCGATATTTAGCTTACCTTGTTTTACATCCTGCTCTTCAATGACTTCATTTTCTACCACTTCATTCTTTTCAGTTGGATGAACAATATTCTGTGGTGTATTCTTTATTGAAAAATAATTTTCAACATATTTTTCTACCTCTTGGCGATCAATATCACCAACAATATATAGATCTATTTTGTTATGCAATAACGTGTTTTTATAATAATCGAAGAGCGAGTGAGCTGATATTTCATCAATGTCTTTTAATTCTCCGTTAACATGCAATGCATAAGGTTCGTTTTTGCACATTTCTTGAACAAGTCTAAGATTGGAATATCTCATTTTGTCATCATATACTGACTGAATTCTTTGCTTTAATGTTCTTTTTTCTTGTGTAACATATTCCTCTAAAAAAATCCCACCATCCATAACCGGATTTAATAAAATGTCAGCGAGTAGCTTTAAAGATTTTTCTAATAATGGTGCTGAATCAGATAGAAACTTTTCATTTGCCACTTCCATTCGAAAGGAAATAATATGTTGTTCGCCTTTTTTTGATAAATCAACATTTAGTGTTGCACCATAAAGTTCATCTAAGTGCTGCCTTAAACGGGTACTTGTGGGGAAGTTTTGCGTACCTCTTTGAAGAACATACGGTAATAACGCTCTATATGTAACATCTTTTTCATTTAGTGGTGCTAATAACTTTAAAACAATTGTATTCGTCTTAAATTTGGATGTGGTGATAGAGTGTAACGAAATCCCATGAATATCTGTAAGTTGTTCATCAATATAAGACATGAAAACCCTCCTTTTTCGAATTCATTGTTAGTAATTATATCAATACGAGGATAATAAAGGAAATAATACACATTTACTTATATCTTTACTCTAAATAATCATCCATATACCTCATGGATGAACGTGCAAGACAGTTCTAATTTTAGAACTGTCTTTGGTTTATGCAAGTTTTGGAAGTTGATTTGGATCTTTTTCAAAGTCCCTATCTGGCTTTATAAAGAGCATCACAACCATGACAGCGATGACACTTGTGCCGGCAGATATATAATAAACAAGATGTTCACTAACGGACATCAGATAAGAAAATACCGGTGGTCCCGCTGCAACACCAATAAACCGCATTGAACTGTAAATAGAAGTAATTGTACCTCGTTGATCTTTCTCAATTCCTTCCGTTATTAATGCATCTAGGCTTGGTAATGTAATCCCAATTCCTACCCCAGTTAGAACTAAAAAAGAAATTAAAAAGATTAATGAGTGTTGCACTCTTAAAGCAATAAATGAAAATGTTACTAAACACATACCGATAATAATGACACTTTTCATTAAATGTCTGTCTTGACCAATTTTCTTACCTGAAAAATATGAACTAATAGATAGGGCTAATAATGGTATGGCTAAAACTAACCCTTTTTTAACTCCATCTATTGCATATTGTTTTTCAAGCAAATCTGAAAGGAAAAATAATACACCAAATAATACAAACATAATGGTACAGCCAACTGCAAAAATGGCAAATAGCCATTTACCATCCTGTTTAGAGATATCTTTTACACAATGAGCAAATTCTTTAAAGCTTTGTTTTTGTTCATCTTCCTGTTTTGGTACCTTTACTAAGAAAAATACAAGCAGCACACTGATTAAACTGAAAAATGGAATAAACCAAAAAGGTAAAAACCATACAAATGCAGCTAAAACTGCACCTATTATCGGGCTTAAAACTTTTCCAGCAGTATTTGCTGTTTCAGTTAATCCAAGACCTGCACTTATTTGTTCATCATCTTCAAACATGTCCCCTATTAATGGCATAACAACAGGTGCTGCACCTGCAGAGCCAATACCTTGTAATACACGTCCTAATAGGATCATGATATATGGATCATCCATCTTCCATGAAGCCCATCCAGAAACTGCTCCACCTACCCCCGCTATGATTAAACAAGGAACCATCACAACTTTTCTACCAAACCGGTCTGATAGATATCCTGCAATTGGGATTAATAAAATGGCCACAATTGAATATACCGTAATGATTAAAGATACCTGAAAAGCACTAATCCCTAATTTTTTGGAGATCTGAGGTAAAACAGGAATTAACATAGAGTTTCCTAACGTCATGACAAGAGGAACAGAAGATAATGCAAGTAAATCCAGCTTCTTTCGTGCTTCCATATCGCCTTCACCTGTCTACTTTTTATTTTGTTAACAAGTTCATTTTGTGTGAAATGAAGCTAACATATACTGGAATTAAGTTACATCTGAATTTCCGATGTTTTTCAAAGGCAAAAAACTCTCTCCAACAATCGGAGAGAGCATAATTTTATCTTTTTCCTTTTTCATATGGTGTTCCAAGAGCCTTTGGTGAATCAGCACGTCCGATAAATCCTGTTAGTGCCAGAATGGTTAACACATAAGGAAGTATTAATAAATAAACGGAAGGAATATCCTCTAAAAACGGAATGGTTCCTCCTATAATACTTAATCCTTGTGCAAGGCCAAAGAATAATGCTGCTCCCATTGCACCAAGTGGGTGCCATTTTCCAAAGATAACAGCTGCAAGTGCCATAAAACCTTGGCCACTTATTGTTGCATGACTAAAATCTCTAGAGATGATTGTAGCATACACTGCACCGCCAATACCTGCAAATGCACCACTTAATAAAACACCTATATATCTCATTCTTGTTACATTGATCCCCATAGTATCAGCTGCCATTGGATGTTCACCTACAGATCGTAAACGAAGGCCGAATGGTGTTTTATAAATCACATACCAAACGATAATGGCTAAGATAATAGCCAAGTATGATGTGATATATCCTCCGGAGAAGAAAATCTTTCCTAAGACTGGTATATCGCTTAATAATGGAACGTCCATCTTGTTAAAACTAGTTGAAATACGATCTGTTTGACCTTTTTCATAGATGTTTTTTACGAGAAAAAGGGATAATCCTAAGGCTAAAAAGTTAATCGCAACACCACTAACTACTTGATCTGCCTTAAATGTTATTGAAGCTACTGCATGAAGCAGGGAAAAAAGAGCTGCTGCCACCATTGCAGCCAAAATGGCAAACCATGGCGTTGCTTTACCCAATATATCATCAAACTGTAAATTAAATACAATACCAACAAATGCCCCAATAATCATTAATCCTTCAAGACCAATGTTAACAACACCGGACCGCTCACTAAATACACCACCAAGTGCGGTGAAAATAAGTGGAGCTGCTACAAATAAAGCTGTTGGGATAATAATTTCTAATGCTTGCAATATGCTCACTTATTTCCCCTCCTTTTTAAAACGAAGTAATATCCAACGGATAAAATAGCTTGATGCTACAAAGAAGATAATAAGTGCGATAATAATCTCAACAAGCTCATTAGGTACTCCAGCTTCTGATGGCATATTGAGAGCACCAACTTTTAAACCGCCAAATAATGCCGCAGAGAATAAAATACCAATAGCAGCATTCCCTCCAATTAGTGCTACTGCAATTCCATCAAACCCGATTCCAGTAAATCCGCTTTTTACAGACACATACTCAAAGGTTCCTAAGCCTTCCATAGCACCGGCTACACCTGCAAAAGCACCAGAGATGACCATTGAAAGGATGATGTTTCGATTAACATTCATACCAGCATAATGTGCGGCATCATGGTTAAATCCTACAGCCCGCAACTCAAAGCCTTTTGTTGTTTTTTCTAGAAGAAACCACATAATAAATGCAGCAATTAATGCGATAAATATTCCGTAGTGCATTCGAGAGTAATCTGTAATATTCTCAAAAAATTCTGAACGTAATGATGCAGAAGGGTAAACCTTTTCTGATGTATCACTATTGTCAGTTAAAACATTTCTAATTAAATAATTTGTTACGTGCAAAGCAATATAGTTCATCATAATCGTTACAATAACTTCATGAACTTTGAATCGTGCCTTTAAAAGACCCGGTACAAACCCCCAAAGTGCCCCAGCTAAAGCAGCAACAATGATTGCTAGTGGAAGATGAATAAAAGTTGGCAATTCAAAAGCTACTCCAACCCAAACTGCTGCAAACCACCCCACTATTACCTGCCCCTCAACACCTATGTTAAATAGGCCTGTTCTGTAAGCAAATGCAACAGCTAACCCTGTCAAAATATATGGTGTTAATTGTCTGACTGTCTCACCTAGGTAATATGAATCACCGAACATTCCATACCAAAGAGCATTATAACCGGCTATTGGATTATACCCGCTCACCAACATAATAATTGCACCACATAGAATACCCAAAATAACAGCGATAACAGGAATTAACAAATTCATATACCGATTTAAGTTCATAATTAATTACCTTCTTTCTGACGTTTACTACCCGCCATAAGGAGTCCTAGTTCTTGCTCAGTTGTTTGTTTAGGGTCAACGATGTCTACAATTTTCCCTTCATAAATAACTGCAATTCGATCACTTACATTTATAATCTCATCTAACTCAAATGAAATTAACAAAACAGCTTTGCCGTTATCGCGTTGTTCAATAAGACGACTATGAATAAATTCAATTGCACCAACATCAAGACCACGAGTAGGCTGTGCTGCAATTAACAAATCCGGGTTTCGGTCAACTTCCCGGCCAATAATCGCTTTTTGCTGATTACCACCAGAAAGTGCTCTAGCGAGTGTAGATGTACTTGGTGTTCTCACATCAAATTCTTTTATAAGATTTTTTGCTTTATCATAGATTGTTTTAAAATTCAGTACACCAATTTTGGAAAATGGTTGTTTATAGTATGTTTGTAAGACCATATTCTCTCCGATTGGGAAATCAAGAACTAAACCATGTTTATGGCGATCTTGAGGAATATGACCAACACCTGTTTCTGTAATTTTTCTAGGATGCTTATTTGTTATTTCTTTATTATTTAATTTAATAGTACCAGAAGCTACTTTTCTTAATCCTGTAATTGCTTCAATCAGTTCAGATTGACCATTTCCGTCAACACCAGCAATACCAACGATTTCCCCTGAACGCACTGATAAAGTTAAAGAATTTACCATAGGCACTTGACGATGATCTTTTACTATTAAATCAGTGATCGTTAATACATCATCTTTGGGTTTGGCTGTTGTTTTATCTGTTTTGAATGAAACTTCCCGGCCTACCATTAATGATGCTAACTCGTTAGGATTTGTGTTCGCCACATCAACTGTTCCAATTCCTTCACCTTTACGTATAACGGTTACACGATCACATACTTCCATTATCTCTTTAAGCTTATGAGTAATTAAAATGATCGATTTACCTTCTTTAATAAGTGTTTTCAAAATTTGAATTAATTCTTTAATTTCTTGAGGAGTAAGAACAGCAGTCGGTTCATCAAAAATTAAAATTTCTGCCCCTCGATATAAGGTTTTTAAAATTTCAACACGCTGTTGCATACCTACGGAAATATCTGAAACTTTAGCTGTTGGGTCTACAGCAAGACCATACCGCTCAGATATTTCTTTCACTTGTTTTTCTGCATCCTTTATACTGACGGAAAAACCTTTTTTTGGTTCATTTCCTAATATAATGTTCTCTGTAACTGTAAAGGTATTAACAAGCATAAAATGTTGATGAACCATTCCAATCCCTAAATCATTTGCAATATTAGGATTTGTAATGTTCACTTTCTTTCCATTAACTCGAATTTCCCCTTTTTCAGGTTGATATAGACCAAAAAGAACATTCATTAATGTTGATTTTCCAGCTCCATTTTCACCTAAAAGAGCATGAATTTCGCCTTTTTTTACTTGTAATGTAATATTGTCATTTGCTACTATGCCAGGAAATTCCTTACGAATATTCAGCATTTCTATTACATAATTCAAATTTGTTCACTCCTTTTCCTGAACAACATTAAGGTAGGTATAAAAGTTTTTCATTTTGTTCACTCTCAAGCATTGTTTCGCAAAAAAGTATACTGGCATGAAAATCACCAAATGTAAATCCACCACTAAGTTATTTGTTTTACGTTCATTGAATTCCCCAAATAGTTAGAAGATTTAAATTTATTGATTTTCAGGAATAAAGGCTGACTTTTACTATGCTTCTTACCCTCTATCTATAAGCTGTAAATGAGCAAATGGATTGAGGATTCTGAACATTTGAGTAAGTCAGCCCTTATCTATTAATTATTTTGTTGGTACTTCAATTTCGCCATTAACAATTTTTTCTTCGTATTCTTTAACTTTTGCTTTTACTTCTTCTGATAAGTGTTCATCACTTGGAGAGATACCGATCGCTTCTTCTTCGATACCGTATTCAATCACTTCTCCGCCTGGGAATTCACCAGCTTTTGCTTTTTCAGAAAGGTCTTGAACAGCAACATCTACTCGTTTAACCATTGAAGTTAATGTGATGTTAAATTCCTCACCATCTTTTGTTTTTCCATTTCCTTCTTCATGTTGATCTTTGTCAACACCAATTACCCATAATTCACGGTCTGGGTCTTGAACTTTTAAGTCAATCGCTTCAGAGAATACACCATTACCAGTTCCACCGGCCGCATGATAGATAATATCAGCACCAGATCCGTACATGCTTGATGCAATTGCCTTTCCTTTATCAGCTGCATCAAAAGCACCTGCATATTGTACATCCACAGTTGCATCAGGGTTTACAGCTTTAACGCCTTCTACGAAGCCAACTTCGAATTTTTTAATTAAATCCCCTTCAACACCGCCGACAAATCCAACTTTATTTGTTTTTGTTGTTAATCCTGCTACTACACCAACCAGGTATGAACCTTGGTGCTCTTTAAATGTAATACTAGCTACATTTGGTTTTTCTACAACACTATCAACAATTGCAAAGTGAGTATCTTTTTGTTGTTCTGCAATCTCTTCAACTGCAGGCTGCAATAAGTATCCAATTCCATATATCAAATCAAAATTCTTACGTGCCAGTGTATTTAAGTTTGTTACATAATCTGCATCACTTTGTGATTGGGAATAGTCATAACCGTCTGTTCCCTTTTCAAGACCGTTTTCCTCACCGAATGCTTGTAATCCTTCCCAAGCTGATTGGTTGAATGATTTATCATCAACTCCACCAACATCTGTTACCATTGCTACTGTAAACTGATCATCAGCTGCTTCTTTGCCGCCTTCTGAGCCAGCACCTTCATCTTTATTTCCTCCACCACATCCTGCTAGCAGAGTACCAGCTGCTAAAAATAAGGATAAAGCTAGTCCATGTCTCTTTTTCATTTTAAAACCCCCAAAAAAATATAGTATAAGTATTAAACTAAACAAAAAGTTACAGTCTATACGAGCAAATCACCTCCTTACAATATAGACCATGCACATTCGTTATTTTAAACAACCTTTAGGTTTAAAGCACGAAACAGTGGAGATTTGCTTACAAACTTTATGTATGAATCTATTCTTTTATATAAAACTGTTTTTTCTATCTATTCTGACCTATAAACGCTTTCTTACAACATGGAAACTAAAGTGATCTGCTCTAAAATAGTTTAATGAGTATAGAACCGGTTGATCTTTGTCATCATAATGCATCTGTTTTAACAAGAGCAACGATGTTTCAGGATCACATTCTAAAATGGGAGAAATTTTTTCATGATATCCGATTGGTTCAATATGAGTAACAGCATAACTTATATATATATTAGCGTTATCCTCAAGTAATTTAAATAATGATTCCTGTTCATGGTCAAATGTATCAGGCAATACAGATGTAGGTATTTTATCCAGGCAGTAAACAACAGGTTCGCTGCTTGCTGTTCGAACTCTTTCAAGTAAAAAGATTTCTTCATCTCTTTTACACTTGAATTTTTTAATTTCATCTTCTGTTGCCCCTGTAATAGAGGATGAAAGAAAAACAGTACCTGGCTTTAAGGTTGCTTGTTCAATCATTGCTGTCACACTATTTAGCTGTTCAATACCTGATGTGAATTTTGGTTTGGAATTCACGAAAGTACCAACGCCGTGCCGCCTAATGATAACGTTTTCTTCTTCAAGTGTTCGTAGAGCTTCCCTTAATGTGGCTCTACTGACACCTAAGCTCTTGGACAGCTCAAATTCGGATGGAAGTTTTTCTTTTTCTCTATATGTACCATTCTCAATATCTTCTTTTATTTTATCAATCACTTGTAAATACAAATGTCGATTGTCAGACTTTATGGTCATTGATATATCCCCCATTTTACCCACTATGTATAAGAGATCAGACATCTGATGTTATACCTTACTCTAATCGAAAATACTATATCATGTTTTCCCTTAGAAATAAATAGAAACAATGAAAATTGTCGAAATAATTAATGTTGTCAATAAATATTGTATAGTTTGTTCCATAGTAATATTTTCATACAGATACTGATACTATGTTTTCATCCTTACTTATCGTACTCTTATTGTCGTAAAATGTCGATAAAGAAATTAGAAAAACAAAACATTTGTCAAGAATAAGCGGAAGTCAACCGCTTTTCTATACCTAAATCCATTAAATTAGTTAAACTTTCTTAAAGTAAAAAAACTAAACATAGATGGTGTATTTGACCATTTATGTTTAGTTCTTATTTCACGATGTTAATTCTTCATGTTTTTCTTTAGAAAGTAGAACGTCGCGTGGTTTAGATCCTTCATATGGTCCAACAACTCCCCGCTCTTCCATTGCATCAATCAATCTTGCTGCCCGAGTATATCCGATGCGAAAACGTCTCTGGAGCATCGATACTGATGCCGTTTGCATATCAACGACAAGCTGTACAGCATCCTCATATAAGTCATCCTCAACTTCAGTTTTAGATTCAGTTACTTCAGTTGGAATCATTTCTTCTTGGTACTGAGCTTTTTGTTGAGCAATAACAAAATTTACTGTTTGCTCAACTTCTTCATCAGATAAAAATGCACCTTGGACACGAACCGGCTTTGATGCACCAACAGGAAGGAAAAGCATATCCCCACGTCCAAGTAGCTTTTCAGCTCCTCCCATGTCCAATATAGTTCGTGAGTCTGTTTGTGAAGAAACACTGAATGCAATACGTGAAGGTATATTCGCTTTAATAACTCCTGTAATGACATCAACAGACGGACGTTGGGTCGCAATAATGAGATGAATACCCGCCGCACGAGCCATTTGTGATAGCCTTGTAATAGAATCTTCCACATCTGACGAAGCAACCATCATTAAATCTGCTAGCTCATCAACAATCACTACAATGTAAGGAAGTTCCGGTTGTTTAGCTTCTTCTTCCAGATTATTTCGTCTGATAATTTCATTATAACCTTCAATATTTCTTGTTCCTGTATGTGAAAAAAGCTCATATCTTCTTTCCATTTCGTTTACGACTTTTTTAAGGGCCTGAGATGCTTTTTTAGGATCTGTCACAACAGGAGCTAATAAATGAGGCACCCCGTTATATACATTTAATTCTACCATTTTCGGATCAATCATCATTAATTTGACTTCATGTGGTTTTGCTCTCATTAAAACGCTGGTAATAATTCCATTAATACAAACACTCTTACCGCTACCTGTAGAACCTGCTACAAGTAAGTGGGGCATCTTATTTAGTTCAGCTAAAACCGCATCTCCTGATATGTCTCTACCCAAACCAATTAAAAGTTTTGCATCCGGACGGTCATTTGCTTTGGATTCCAGTACCTCTCTCAAAGAAACCATCGCAATTTCAGAATTAGGAACTTCTATCCCAACTGCTGACTTCCCCGGGATTGGCGCTTCAATACGAATATCTTTCGCAGCAAGAGCCAATGCCAAATCATCACTTAAGTTAACAATTTTGCTCACTTTGACACCTACATCAGGATATACTTCATACTTTGTCACAGCAGGACCTAAATGGACCTGTGTTACTTTTGCTTTAACTCCAAAACTTTGGAATGTTTTTTCAAGCTTTCTTGCATTTTCGTAGATGTTTTTCTTATCTGCTTGTTGCGAATTATGCTTTGGTGCCTTTAATAAGTCTATTGGTGGTAGTTTGTAGTCCTTATTTTCCACTTCAACAAAAGCCATTGGTTGAATTACCTCATGCTCTTGGCTTGATGCATCTATTAATTGTTCCTGATCACTTTTCGATTTATTAGAAACTGGCTCATGTTCTTTTGGAGGACTATTTGTTGAATTTTCCATTGTATGTATAATCATTTCTTGATGATTTTCACTATCAGAAAAGCTTGAGATTATTGGCTTAAGTTCTTCCTTATCGTCCACCATTAATTCATCATCTTCAATTTCTTCAAGTTGTCTTTGTCTTTTTCTCTCTTTTTGTTTTGTTCGCTTCTGTTTAATCGCTCCTGGAATACTTTTCATGTCATCCAAAAAACCAAAGATCTGATTTTTCAAGAACAATCCAATTGGTCCTAGAATTTTTGAGACCGTTACCTGTAAAGACCTTCCAGTAATAAGGATTATACCGATTACGATCAAGACGACCGAGATGATTCTCGATCCAGCTTCTGCAAATAAGTAATAAGAAGAGGCAAATAAAATGGCACCAAGCATTCCTCCGCCTAAATCAACATTACTTGCTTCACCCTTGACATCCATCCAAAATAGTTCCAGTGTATTTGAAATAACACTCGGGGAAGCAAACGTACCATTATGTGACAGCATTTTAAATAATGTGACATGACTTAATAGCAATAACGACGCTGTAACACAATAAATTCCGACCATCTGCCTTGTAAATAACCTCGGAATTTCCCTTTTCCAAATTAAAAACAAGGAGAATAAGACGATCCCAATTAAAAATAGCATGTACCATTCACCGCTGAAGAAGCGAAATAAGTGCACAAATGTAGAACCAACAAACCCCAATTTTGATATTGAGATGAGAGAGATCGCCAAAATAATTAAACCTGTCAATTCAAACTTTAGTGTTCTTTTCCAATCATCCTTTGACTTTCTTTGTCTTCTTTTTCTCTTAGCCATTTCCATCACCTGTTATTTAATAATCTTTTTTTATCAATTTAGCCAAAGGCTTTTACTATTTTATTTTAATATAATCTACAATGAAAAGAAGAAAGCAGCCGTATCTGGCTGCCTCTTTGAAATAAGTTTCTTTTATTATACCACATACCTTTTAATTGATCGAAAACGACATCGTAATTTTTTGACCCGGACATAATTGAGAGTCAAGATAATGTTGTGGATCACTGCTCATTAAGCGAATTATTTCATATTGGAAGTTATCCGTTTGTTGAACGAGTAGTTGAACACCATTTAATTCAATGATTGATTGCTTTTCAAAGTCAGTTCCAACAGAAGGGAACATTAGTTCTTCCGGCATCATTGTATAGTATATCATTGTAACACCTGATCTTCATTATTTTTTTCCAGCATACTGTTGAGTTTTTGAATTGCTTGACCTACGCCGCCGACCTCATCAATTAACCCGTATTCAACAGCATCTCTTCCTACAACATTTGTTCCGATATCTCTTGTTAAATTCCCTTTTGATAACATTAACTCCTTAAACTTTTCTTCACTAATGCCTGAATGGCTCGTTACAAAATTAATGACACGTTCTTGCATTTTGTCTAAATATTCAAAAGTTTGAGGAACACCAATTACTAAACCAGTTAATCTTACAGGATGAATTGTCATTGTTGCTGTTTCCGCAATAAAAGAATGATCGCAAGAAACAGCTATTGGGACCCCAATTGAATGTCCTCCTCCTAAAACAATTGATACTGAAGGTTTTGATAAAGATGCAAGCATTTCTGCAATTGCAAGTCCTGCTTCCACATCTCCTCCAACAGTATTTAGGATGACAAGCAACCCTTCAATATTTGGGTTTTGTTCAATCGCGACGATTTGAGGAATAACATGCTCATATTTTGTTGTTTTATTTTGAGGGGGCAATTGAATATGTCCTTCAATTTGTCCCACAATCGTTAAACAATGAATTTTTGAATCATTTCCCATTTGAGGGACATTGGTTTGACCAAGCTGTTGAATTTTTTCTACAATCGAACTTTCTTTATTTTCCTGTTTCTCAGCATCCTCATTTTTTATGTAATGGTCATGATTTGCCATGTTATCCATCCTTTCTTTTTCATCTGTTTGTAGTATTTACAACCTTGTTGTTTTCATACAGAAGGAAATAAGGATGAATCCGATACATCATAGTTTTGATTCTATCGTTATAAAAAAAAGCATTGAAAAATCAATGCTTTTTTAACATTTCATCCCACCTTAACGGGCAGTAAATCCCATTTCAATATTCGATAGAAACAAAATAGATAAAGGGGGATAATGCTTGAAAAGATCAGACGTCCGAGTCAGGCGAAGCCACAGGACATGGCGTTATGCGTGATAAGTCTCGCGAACCATTAAGGGATGAGGAACCCCTCCTCTAATGGAAGTCATCCTTTATATTTCCATTATTATTGGTAGTATCATTGGACGCCTTTTTGTCTTTTCATATAAAAATTGATTAAGTGCTTCTCTAATGTTTAATTTTAGCTGAGACCATTCAATTGAATGTTCCTGCATGCTTCGTTCAACAATAGTCGAAACTACATTTGTTGCATTTGTAATTAGTTCTTCTGATTCTCTTACATATACAAATCCTCTTGTAATAATTTCAGGACCGGATATAATTTGTTTTCTTTGTTTATCCAATGTTACAACAACAATTAAAATGCCATCCTGAGATAATAATCGGCGATCACGAAGTACAATATTACCTACATCCCCAATTCCTAAACCATCGATTAATACATTTCCTGATGGAACTTTTCCGCCTGTGTACACATGGTCACCTTTAAACTCAACGACATCACCTTTCTCAACCAGAAAGATATTTTGAGCATCAACACCAACTTGTTTGGCTAATTTCTCATGTGATTTTTGCATTTTATATTCCCCATGCACAGGGATAAAATATGTTGGCTTCGTTAAGTTCAGCATCATTTTAAGTTCTTCTTGGTGTCCGTGCCCTGACATATGTATTTGTTTTTGCCCAAAGACAACATTTGCACCCGCTCTGCTTAATATATCAATTGTTTTTGAGAAAACAAGTTCTTGTCCTGGAATTGGAGTAGCAGCTATTAACACTGTATCCCCAACTTTTACATTTACTTGTTTATGAGCCTGTTTGGCCATACGTGAAAGAACAGCAAGCGGGTCACCGTGATTGCTTGTCGTTAAAATCGCAATTTCCTTTTCAGAATGTTTGTTAATTTCATTTACTGATATAAACACATCTTCTCTAACAGAAATATACCCCAGATTAATAGCTAAGTTAAGAATATTCCTCATATTTTTCCCAACAACAGCCAATTTTCTATTATTTTTAATTGCAGCATTAATTACTTGTTGAATACGATATAAATTAGAAGCAAATACAGCAACAATAACTCTGCCTTCAGCATTATACATAACATCTGAAATTTCTCCGCCAACAATGGCCTCTGAACCAGAATAGCCCGGCTTTTCCGCATTTACACTATCAGATAATAAACAAAGTACACCGTTTTCACCTAGACTTGCAATTTTCCCAATATCCATTTGGCTATTTCCAACCGGTGTTTGATCGAATTTAAAATCGCCTGTATGAACGATTGAACCCATTGTTGTTGAAAAACTAATTCCCACAGAATCTGGTATACTATGATTTGTTCTGAAGAAGGAAACAGTGGTACTATCAAAGGATAATACGGTTTCATTATCAATCTCTTTAACTAGAACCGTCTGTCGCATTTTATTTTCTTTAAGTTTTTCGCCTACTAAAGCAAGTGTAAGCTTTGTCCCATAAATAGGAACTCTAATGTTATTTAATAAATAATAGATGCCACCTATACTCTCGTCATGACCATGTGTTAAAAAGATCCCCTTTACTCGATCTTCATTTTCCTTTAAATATGTTATATCCGGGATTACCATATCAATTCCTAACATTCCATCCTCAGGATACATAAGACCGGCATCCACCACAAAAATGTCAGAATTAATTTCAACCACAAACATATTTTTCCCGACTTCTCCCACACCGCCTAAAGCGATTAACTTTATATTCTCTGTCTTTTCCATGAAAATCCTCCCTACTGAAGTACCCGTTCAACGTCACTTAGAAATATTATAACTGAAGAAAGAATTGGAATACAAGGAAATTTTAGTCCTATAATAAGCATTGCTGCCTGATACTTAGGCAAGGGTAAAAAAAGGAACTAAAAAGGATGCTATCTTTAAGCACCCTCCTTAGTTCCACTTAAAAAAAGGTCAAAATATTACCCTAAATTATTTTGGATAACATTCATTAATTCACTTCGTTCTGAACTTGTTAATGGTAATAGAGGAAGACGGACTGATCCGACGTCTAACCCTTTAAACTGTAGTGCTGTTTTTACTGGGCCAGGATTTGGTGTAGTAAACAACTGTTTCATAATTGGTAACAATCTACGATGTTGTTCTGCTGCAGCTACAGTTTCTCCAGATAGAAAGGAATTTACCATAGCTTGCATTTCATTTCCGATAATATGAGAAGCTACAGAAACAATTCCATCAGCTCCTATTGCAAGAGCTGGTAAAGTTAACGCATCATCACCTGAGTAAACAGCAAAATCCTCTTTTGTATTTGTGATAATTTCAGCCATGGCTTCCAAGTTTCCACTTGCCTCTTTTACTGCAACAACATTAGGAAACTCAGCTAAACGAATGATTGTATCTACTGACATGTTGATTACACTTCTACCTGGAATGTTATATAACATTACCGGTAATGAAGTTGATTCTATTATTGCTTTAAAATGTTGATACAGCCCTTCTTGACTGGGCTTATTATAATATGGCACTACAAGCATTATAGCATCGACACCAGCTTCTTCTGCGTGTTTTGTCAATTTTATTGAAGCTGCTGTGTTATTACTACCTGTTCCCGCAATAACAGGAACTCTACCATTTACTTCTTTCACCGTATGTTTGATAAGAGCAATTTTCTCCTCGTTGCTTAATGTTGGAGATTCCCCTGTTGTCCCTGTGACTACTAATGAATCTGATCCATGATTAATGAGATAGTCAATTAACATAGTCGTTTTTTGAAAGTCAATGTTATTATTTTTATCGAATGGGGTTATCATCGCTGTAGAAACTTTTCCAAAATGACTCATTATTACCTTCACTCCTTTTGCTGCACTTTGTAACTAGATGCTATCTTACTTATTCATAAAAAGTAAAGTAAGATTTCTATTTTTATGTTAGAAAATCATTTATCTCTATTTTGATAGATCAAAGGCTTCATGTAAAGCATTAACCGCTTTAATCATGTCATCCTCTTTGACAAGCACCCAAATTGTTGTATGACTATCAGCTGATTGAAGGATTTGTATCCCTTTTTCAGACAGAGCCGTTACAATTTTGGATGTTACTCCCGGAACTCCCATAATTCCTGCACCTACTGCAGAGACCTTCGCACACTGTCTCGTAATTGTCGGTTCATATCCGAGTTCCCGTAATACTTCAACAGCTCTGGATGTTACTTGATCTGTTACAGTATAGATAACTGACTTAGGGGTGATATTGAAAAAATCAACACTTATCCCTTCCATTGCCATCGCTTTAAATACTTCTGTCTGTACACTATACTGTCCTTCTTTTGCGGTTACTTTTATTTGTGTTACATTTGAAACATGGGCAATTCCCGTGATCAATCTTTCGTGAACATCACTGCCCTTTTTATCCGTTTGATTAGAAGAGACTAAAGTACCTGGTAATTTAGAGTAAGTTGATCTTACTCGGATTGGTACTTCAGCCTGCATTGCTATCTCTACTGCTCGGGGATGAATGACCTTTGCTCCCTGATAGGCAAGATTAACAATTTCTGTATATGTTACCTTTGATAAAGATTTTGCATTTTCTACAATTCTTGGATCTGCAGTCATAACACCTTCTACATCTGTAAAAATATCAACAAACTCAGCGCCAACCGCTGCACCAATAGCTGCTGCAGAAGTATCACTGCCTCCTCTACCAATTGTTGTTATATCGCCATTTGTTGCAGAAGCGCCCTGAAATCCGGCAACAACAACAACATCATGTTGGGACAGAGTTTCTACCAACCGTTCACATTTCATCTCTAAAATTTTTGCATTCGTATGCTCATTATTTGTTACAAAACCAGCTTGAGCACCTGTTAATGATGTAGCTTTAATATTATTTTCGTTTAATAAACTAGAAAATACGATAGACGAAATAACTTCCCCACATGAGAGAAGCATGTCTTGTTCTCTATTAGAAATATTACTCAACTCACCATATACCAAGCTTAATAACGTGTCAGTTGCGTATGGGTCACCGCTCCGTCCCATTGCTGAGACAACAGCAATAACTTTATATCCTTCTTTTATCGCGTCCTGTATATGACCAAGCGCCATTTTTCGCCCGCGATCATCTTTTACAGATGTACCGCCAAATTTTTGAACAATCATTTTCAATGTTAACACCTCTACTATAGACGTGAGAGAAGAGAGCTGGTGATATACCATGCTCTCTTCTTCAAAGAGTTAAACTAGTTGTAATTTCACTAAACTTTCAGCGATTTGAACTGAATTCCAAGCAGCACCCTTTAATAGGTTGTCAGAAACAATCCACATATGGAAACCATTATCACGGTCTAAATCTTTACGGATTCTTCCAACAAATACATCATTTTTACCTACACAGTTAGCCGGCATTGGATAAATTTGTTGTGATGGATCATCTTGCAATGTAATTCCATCAGATTCTTGTAATAATTCTTTCACTTGTTGAGCAGAAACACCTTCAGCATCTACTTCAATATACACAGATTCAGAATGGCCTGTTTCAACTGGTAAACGAACACAAGTTGCTGCAACATGAAGTTCAGGCATACTCATTATTTTTTTCGTTTCGTTAATCATTTTCATTTCTTCAAAAGTATAACCATTATCTTGGAATTTATCAATTTGAGGAACTGCATTAAATGCGATTTGATAATGTTTTTCGTCTCCCTTTACAGGAAGAATTTCAGGTGTGAAATCATCACCATTTAATATTGCTTTCGCTTGTTCCTTCAACTCATTAATTGCAGCGGCTCCTGCACCTGAAACTGCTTGGTACGTAGAAACAATTACTTTGTTTAGTCCGAATTGATGACGGATAGGCTCAAGAGCAACAACCATCTGTATTGTTGAACAGTTCGGATTTGCAATGATGCCTTTATGTGTTTTTAATGCTTCTTCATTCACTTCAGGAACAACTAATGGAACATTCTCATCCATGCGGTATGCACTTGTATTGTCTACAACAATTGCCCCACGCTTTACTGCTTCTGGAGCAAGTTGTTTAGACACACTTCCACCCGCTGAGAATAGTGCAATTTGAACACCTTCAAAACTTTCAGGAGTTGCTGTTTCGACAATATATTCTTCATCTCTGAACATTACTTTTTTTCCTGCTGAACGCTCAGAAGAAAGCAAAGTTAATTTAGAAATTGGAAAATTACGTTGTTCTAATGTGTGAAGCATTTGTTGCCCCACAGCCCCTGTTGCTCCGACTACTGCTACATGATAACCTTTTGCTTCCATTAAACACTAGCTCCTTCCAGCTATATTCCTTTTAAAAATACAGCTACAAATCTTTTACGTACTATTCTATCACAATAATTGTCGAATGGATGAAAAAATTTGATTCTTTGATTGAATTATGAAATTATTCTTCTAAATCTCGAAACTTCTCAACAACAACTGGCTGATATTGTTTTCCTTCTAATGCAGCTAATACAGTATCAAGTAATGCTTCCATTCTTGCAACCATTGAATTTGGTTTTTTATCAGGTGCATCCTGGCCAAATGGAATAAAATAAATATCTTTTGTTGCCATTAACCTCATAAGGTTTACTCCATTTAAACCAAGTGCATCATTTGTAGAAATACCTAAAACAACAGGGCGATGGGTTCTTAAAGTTGCTTTTGCAGCCATCAACACAGGCGAATCGGTGAGAGCATTAGCAAATCTACTCATTGAATTACCTGTTAGTGGAGCGATCACCATACAATCTAACGGAAGTTTAGGTCCTAGTGGTTCTGCTGCAACAATAGAGTCGATCACTTTGTTACCTGTTAATTCCTCTATTTTTTCAACCCATTCCCCCGCTTTTCCAAAACGAGTTGTTGTGTTCTTCATTGTAAATGTGACGACCGGGATAACATCTGCTCCCTCATCTAATAATGATTTGATTTGTGGATACACTTCCTCATAAGTGCAATGAGAACCCGTAATACCAAATCCAATCCGCTTACCTTCTAATTTCATGAAGATAACCCCTTTCCATCTATCTTTAACTCATTTAATAGCTGTGTTAAGACATTCGCTACAATT
This sequence comes from Bacillus sp. J37, assembly GCF_000518865.1. Lineage (GTDB taxonomy): Bacteria > Bacillota > Bacilli > Bacillales > Bacillaceae > Metabacillus. The sequence continues at coordinate 109,062 of NZ_JAEK01000005.1, forward strand.
TGCCCGGCAGTTTTTGGTGCCACTATGCCCGGTAATCCAGGAGCTAATAGTGCTTTAATCCCTCTTTTCTCAGCGTATCGAAAATCGGTTCCTCCTGGTTTTGAGGCAAGATCAACAATTAATGTGTGTGCCGGCATATTGGAAATTACCTTAGCCGTTACAATCATAGATGGGATTGTATTTATACACACATCGATGTCTGTTACCTTATCCTCTAGATGATCAATATGAAACGGCTCAAGGCCCATTTCAGTAATCCTGGCTAAGTCTGCCGTATCTCTCGCACCTACTTTAACTTTCGCTCCTAGTGCAGAGAAGGTTCTTGCCACGCTCATTCCTACTCTTCCTAACCCTAATACAGCAACAGTTGAGCCATGTATCGTTATATCGGTATGTTGGATGACCATCATGAGCGTTCCTTCAACTGTTGGAATTGAATTGTAGATTGCCACATCATCCCTTTTAAAAAGTTGAACTAATTTTTTATTTGTCGATTGAACGAGATTATCTAAATAGGAATTTGAAATACCTGAATAAATGGTACAATGAGAAGGTGTTTGATTAATTAACTCATCAGTTAAAATAACCTCTTCATTTGAAAAAACAGTTTCTACAATCCCCTCTTGATTCGTACCAGGGATAGGCAAAATAATCGCATCTATTTCTTGAAATGGAACCTCATCCATTTTGACTTTTGTTGCACCAGTAAAGCCATGGTCCAGTTGGTCAAAACCAATGAGAAAAAGCTTTGTATCAAGTTCAGTTAATTTACGGATAACTTCTAGCTGTCTGGCATCACCACCGATTACAGCTACGTTTAATCCTGTTAACATATTGTATGTTCACCTTCTTTTGCTTGTGTTTCTGTTATAGTTCCTTGAGATCCTAGGATAACTTACTTCAACATACTATGTAGAAATCGACATATTGGTGAATAAACAGATGAATAAAAAGAAAGAGGATACATATTAAAAGGGAGTAATTGAACCAGCGGTTTTATTCAAAAAAAATCGATTGGCTAAATGCCAACCGAAGAAGTGTAGTTATGATTCGATTTTATCAATTTGTTCATCGGGTATGTCAAGAATGATCATATCTGTTCCTATCTTTTTAATATGATGCCATGGTACCCGTATCTCTTGGCCCTGTTTTCTTAATCCAAACCATTTTAACGAAGGGATGATTAGTGTTGTAATTTGTCCCGTTTGTTCATTAATCTCCAAATCAGTTTGACCAAGAACACCTAAACGTTCTGCACGTTTCACGTCAACAATTTCTTTTCCGGATAGTTCACTAAGTCTCATGTCCATTCCTCCTTACTACTATCTTATCAATTGACCTCATAAAAAAATGCCTACAATTTATAAGAAAAATAAATCGTAGGCATTATTAATTATGATTGAAGTTTTTCCGGTAGAGTACCTTCAGGACTAATAAGAGCAACTGAATAAGTGTCAGTGAATACCTGATTAGCAAGTGTATTAACACTTTCTTCACTTACTTCATTTACTTTTTCAATAATCGAATCTAATGAGCGGTGATAACCCAGTAAAAGCTCATTTTTCCCATTTCGGCTCATTCGGCTGTTTGTGCTTTCCAGACTTAGCATAAGACTACCCTTCATTTGCTCTTTACTATTAGCTAATTCTTTTGCCGTAATACCCTCTGCTTTTAACGTCGTTAATGTTTCCTGAATCGTATCAAACAAGAGATTAAGTTGCTTACTTCCTGTACCGCCATAGATAGTGAGAAGACCGTTATCTTCGTATGAAGAGTGGTATGAGAAAACAGAGTATGCAAGACCTTTTTGTTCACGAACATCTTGGAACAAACGGCTACTCATACTTCCACCCAAAATATTATTCAGGACGATTAAACTATAAATATTATCATGACCCACTTCAAGACCATTAAATCCTATACATAGATGAGCTTGTTCTGTATCTTTTTGTCTAGCCAGTTTTTCGTCATGAAAGCTTGGTTTTTCAAATTCACGTTTCAATGAGTTTGTTTCATATGAACCAAAGAGTTTTTCAACTTCTTTAATAAAGCTTTCTGTCACGTTTCCGGCTACAGATACGACCACATTTTCGGGAGTATAGTGATTGTTCATGTACTCTCTCAATGTGTCACCATTAAAGGAAGCTAAGGTCTCTTCTGTTCCTAATATTGGATATGCTAAAGGATGGCTTCCATATGTAGCTTTGCTTAAAATATCATGAACAATATCATCTGGAGTATCTTCATACATTTTAATCTCTTCATATACGACATTCTTTTCTTTTTTAAGTTCATCTTCATCAAACGTTGAGTTAAAAAACATGTCACCTAGTACATCCAGGGCATAGCTGGCATGATCATCAAGTACTTTAGCATAGTAACAAGTATATTCTTTTGAAGTAAAGGCATTTACTTGACCACCAATACTATCAAACGATTCAGCGATTTCCCTTGCCGTTCTTGTTTTAGTTCCTTTAAAGAACATGTGCTCAAGAAAATGGGACACCCCGTTATTTTCAAGGCTTTCATTTCGAGAACCTGTTCCAATCCATACACCAATTGCAACAGATCGAACAGTAGGAATATTTTCTAACACAATTCTTACTCCATTTTGACACGTATATTTTTTGATCAAAAGTGTTCCTCCTTCTTAGTTGTTTAATTTGTTTTAGGATCATCTCTAAATAATCGTTCCTCATCAACGAGCATTGACACTGAACCAAAGGAATATCCTTTTTGCTTAATGGATAATATTAATGTTTCTAAACTTTCCGATGTTGAAGATGTTGGATGCATTAAAATCAGTGCTCCATTATGAACTTTACCCATTACCCGTGAAACTAACACATGTGGTTCTGGACGCTGCCAATCAATTGTATCCACACTCCACATAACAGTTTTCATCTTCATCTCATCTGCAATTTTCACAACTTCATTTTTAAAACTGCCACTTGGAGGAGCAAACCAAGTTGGGGTAATATCTGTTACCGATTTTATCACTTCATTCGTTTTCCACAATTGCTCCCTTATTTTATTTTCAGAAAGTTGACTCATATCAGGATGTGTATAAGAATGATTTCCTATTTCATGTCCTGCATCAACGATCATCATTGCCATATCTGGGTTTTCTTTCACCCATCTTCCTTCTAGAAAAAAAGTAGCTTTAACATGGTATTTATTTAACGTTTCAAGCATATCTGGAATATATTCATTTCCCCAAGCTACATTAATAATAAAAGATACCATCGGCTTGTCAGGATGACCTCTATAAATTGGCTCAGCTTTTAAATCCTCAAGGTGTACAGATGGTTTAACTTGTCGATATACAAGTAGTTTTTCATCAAAAGTGCCCTTTGCCTTCATCTTTTTATATGACTCATCAATGTCTACTTCTAATCCATTATACCCCGGGGTCGATTTCCAAACTTTATGTATTTCTGCATTTTGAGCTGGAATACTGTATTCCTTGGCTTTAGCTGAAATTTCTTCATACAGCTTATCTTGATGTTTTGCAACTGTCACGTCTGCTTTCTTTATTTGATCAAGATAGGATGTGGTAAATGGATTTTTAATAAAGCCAATGGCTACAGTTATGATGAAAATAAAACCAACAACTTGAATGATTTTCCTTTGCATTATGTATCCCCCTTTTTACTAAAAAATATGTAAAAAGAGGACAAGGTAGAACAAAAATGGCACTTGTTCCGTAATTGAGGGACAGAAGTATTAAATTGAAAAAGAAGCCTGGTTACCCACGGCCTCCTATCATGTCATCAACCTTGTTGTTCTGGTTGATTTTCTTTTTGTTCCTTAAGAACTGCTTTTCTCGATAAGTTTACACGACCTTGTTTGTCAATTTCAGTTACTTTTACTAATAGTTCGTCACCAATTGACACAACATCTTCAACTTTACCGACGCGCTCTTCAGCCAACTCAGATATATGAACTAAGCCATCTTTTCCACTGAAGATTTCAACGAATGCTCCAAATTTTTCAATTCGTTTTACTTTACCTAAGTACATTTGTCCGACTACAACTTCACGTACTAAGTCTTCGATAATTTTCTTTGCTTTCTGGTTCATATCTTCATTAATAGATGAAATGAATACTGTTCCATCTTGTTCAATGTCAATCTTAACGCCGGTTTCTTCAATGATTTTGTTTATCTGTTTTCCGCTTGGTCCGATAACATCTCGAATCTTGTCCGGGTTAATTGCCATCGTTAAGATCTTAGGAGCATATTGTGATAACTCACCTTTTGGTGTAGAGATGGTTGCCATCATTGACTTCAGAATTTCCATACGACCTTTTTTCGCTTGTTGTAAAGCTTCCTCTAAAATTTCACGAGATAAGCCGTCAATTTTAATATCCATTTGCAGGGCTGTAACACCTTTTTCAGTTCCAGCTACTTTAAAGTCCATATCACCTAAAGCATCTTCCATACCTTGAATATCTGTTAATACCGTGTAGTGTTCACCTGATTTTACAAGACCCATCGCAATACCTGCTACAGGAGCTTTAATCGGAACACCCGCATCCATCATCGCAAGTGTGCTGGCACATATACTTGCCTGAGAAGTAGAACCATTTGATTCAAGTACTTCTGATACTAAACGGATTGTATAAGGGAAGTCTTTTTCAGAAGGGATAATTGGTTCTAAAGCACGCTCTCCTAGTGCCCCATGTCCAATCTCACGTCGTCCTGGACCTCTCATTGGGCCAGTCTCCCCAACACTGAATTGCGGGAAATTATAATGATGCATAAAACGTTTTGATTCTTCAATTCCTAATCCATCTAAAATTTGTACATCCCCTAAAGCTCCAAGTGTACAAATACTTAACGCTTGTGTTTGTCCACGAGTAAATAAACCTGAACCATGTGTTCTTGAGAGTAAACCAACTTCTGATGAAAGTGGTCTGATTTCGTCTACTCCACGTCCATCCGGTCTGACTTTATCCTCTGTAATTAATCGACGTACCTCTGCTTTCACAAGCTTTGACAATATTTGTTTGACCATTTTGATTGTAGCTTCGTCTGCCTCATCAGCTTCAAATTTCTCGACAACACTATTTTTCACCGCATTGATCGCATCTTCACGCGCATGCTTTTCCTGAACTTGAATGGCTTGCAGAAGTTCTTTTTCAGCAAGATCACGAATATGTTTTTCTAAATCAGCATCAAGATCAAAAAGCTGAACTTCTTTTTTCTCTTTACCTACTGCTGCAGCTATTTCTTCCTGGAAAGCAATAAGACGTTTAATTTCATTGTGACCAAACATAATCGCTTCCAACATTGTTTCTTCAGGAACTTCATCTGCACCGGCTTCAACCATGTTGATTGCATCTTTCGTTCCGGCTACTACTAAATGTATATCACTTTGTTCTGCCTGTTCTACATTTGGATTAATAACAAATTCATTATTAATTCTTCCAACTGTAACTCCGGCAATAGGTCCCTCAAAAGGAATATCAGACACACATAATGCTAAAGATGACCCAAACATTGCTGCCATTTCTGAAGAGCAATCTTGGTCAACACTCATTACAATACTAATAACTTGTACTTCATTTCTAAAGCCGTCAGCAAATAATGGTCTGATTGGGCGGTCGATTAATCGACTTGCCAAAATAGCCTTTTCACTTGGGCGGCCTTCCCGTTTAATAAATCCACCTGGTATTTTACCAACAGCGTATAAACGCTCCTCATAGTTTACTGTGAGTGGAAAAAAATCAAGAGGTTTTGGATCTTTTGACGCAGTAGCAGTACTTAATACAGCTGTGTCACCATAACGAATCAGTACAGATCCGTTTGCTTGTTTTGCAAGCTGACCAATTTCAACTGTTAAGTTTCGACCGGCCCAGTCTATGGAAAACGTTTGTTTTTCTTGTCCCATATATGTAAAACTCCTTCTCTTTTTTAATTGCGTTATGTAATAGTATGAACCATTTAATTTCAACATATCAGCATAGTTTTTATATGTAAATAGATTTTCGACAACTTTTAAAAAGCAGCTAATTTATTTACAAAAAAAGGTGTAGAAACATCTATTTTATTGCAGTTTTATATACACTAAAAAAGCGGGAGGAATCCCGCTTTTAAAGTAATTATCGACGTAATCCAAGCTTGTTGATTAACTCACGATAGCGAGTTACGTCTTTATTACGTAGGTAAGTTAATAAGTTACGACGTTTACCTACCATTTTTAATAGACCGCGACGAGAATGGTGGTCTTTTTTGTGAACACGTAAGTGATCGTTAAGATTATTGATGTCCTCAGTAAGGATAGCAATTTGAACCTCTGGAGATCCAGTATCAGACTCATGTGTTTTGTATTGAGCGATAAGTTCGTTTTTACGTTCTTGTGTGATAGCCATCCTTTTCACCTCCTTATTTTGCAAAACCCCAATTACCGAGCAAACGTTGGTGACTCGATTTGCCAAGCAATGGTTTTAAACTACATCAATTAGAATACTATTTTTCTAAAGATAATGCAAGGACTAAACCATCTTTTTCTGAAAGAATTCTTGGCTCTGATCTTTATCCTTAGAAATTTGTGTAATTAGCTCCTCTACATTATGGAACTTTTTTTCGCTTCTTATACGTTTATACCAGAAAACTGATACCATTTCACCATAAATATCACGTTTAAAATCAAAGATATGAACTTCAATACTTGGTTTTACAGCTTTTTGATCTTTAAACGTAGGCTTATACCCAATATTACACACACCCTCATAGACTTGGTCTTCCACCTTGATTGAAACTGCATATACACCAGTTGGAGGGAGTAAAAAGGATTCTTCCACCTCTATGTTTGCTGTTGGAAATCCTATTGTTCTTCCACGTTTATCACCGTGGATAACTGTTCCTGTTGCAAAATGAGGTCTACCAAGTAAGGTTTCAGCATATGCCACATCTCCACTCTGAATGACCTCTCGTATAAGTGAAGAACTTACTTTACGGTCATGGTCTGTTAACTTTTCAACTGTTGTATGTAAAAATTGGTTTCTAGAATGAAATGGTATCGTCTCCATCGAACCTTTCCCCAGGTGGCCATATGTAAAATCAAACCCTGCAACAACATGTTTAACATTAAGATCAATAATAAATTCATCAACAAATTGTTGAGGTAACAAAGCAGCAAATTCTTGTGTAAATTCTACTACATATAATAGATCTACACCTAGTTGCTCAATTAATTTGATTTTTTCGTCTAATGGTGTTAAATATTCAATGTCTTCTTTTTTTCTAAGAACTACCAGGGGATGTGGATGGAATGTCATGACGGCACATTTCATTCCAGTGTTCTCCGCAATTTCCTTTGCCTTTAACATGACCTTTTGATGACCTTTATGAACCCCATCAAAATACCCCAGAGCCATAACCATCTCAGGTTGTTCTGAACGTTCTAAATGATGTGGGTGGGACAGGTTAATTTGTTTCACAGTCAACTTCACCTTTTTCAATTATAATGCTGTCAGTAATTAAAAAGTACCTTAAGCCCCATTATATAAGACTTTTATCGGCTTCATAAGGTGACTTTTTGTCGGATGCTTTGAATATATAGCTAAACATTGGTGTTCTTCATTAAAGATAATGATTGGAGAACCAGCTTCTATGTCATGAAATGGTGTTGGTAGCTCTAATACTGCACCATTTTTCACTTTCTCTGCTAGAGTATCATGGATTAGTAGTTTCGGCAAATCATTTAGTGCATTTCCTATCGGAAGCAAATACTTATGCAGTTCATTTTTTTCTGCCGCTTCTTCAATTTCCTCAAATGTATAACACTCATTTAAATGAAAGTTACCTGATTTTGTTCGAATAAGATGTGACATATGTGCCGGAAATCCCAGTCTTTCCCCTATCATAACGGCCAATGTTCTAACATATGTACCCTTTGAACATGTTACACGAAATCGGAATGTAACCAGTCCATCTTTTTTTATTACATCCCCAAGCAAAACAAGCTCATTAATTGTAATAAGTCTGGCTGTTCTATCTATTTCAATCCCGGCACGTGCATATTCATAGAGTTTTTTACCATTTACTTTTACAGCCGAATACATTGGTGGAACTTGTTCAATTGTACCAACCATCGATTGTAATACATCTTCTACCATCAATTTCGTTATTGGAGATTCTACACTTTTTCTTTCTACTACTTCTCCCGATGCATCTTCAGTAGTTGTAGAATAACCAATTGTTATTTCAGCCTCATATGTCTTAGTAGCAGCAGTTAAGTATTCAACTATTTTTGTCGCTCTTCCAAGACAGATGGGAAGTACACCCGTAACATCAGGATCCAATGTCCCTGTGTGACCAACTTTTTTTGTTTTTGCAAGTCTTCTCATTTTTGCTACACAGTCATGAGATGTCATTCCTGTGGGCTTATTTAATAAAAGCACACCTTCCATAATCATACCTCCGACTTTCAGATATTCAACACAAAAGGGATAGACGAAGGTGTCTATCCCTTTGAAAGGAGTTATTCCTCCTCTTTATTCTCTACATTTAACTCATGTAGAAGAGTTTCAATTCGATTTCCATAATCAATCGATTCATCAAATTCAAATTGAATTTCCGGTGTTTTTCTCAGGCGAATTCGTTGGCCAATTTCTGAACGGATAAACCCTTTGGCTTTCGCAAGACCTTTTAACGTATTTTGACGCTGTTCTTCATCTCCTAATACTGATATGAAGACTTTTGCAATTTGTAAATCTCCGGATACATTTACATCTGTCACAGTAACAAAGCCAATACGCGGGTCTTTAATTTTACGCCCAATAATATCCCCTAACTCTTTTTTCATTTGTTCTCCGACACGGTTTGCTCTTAAGCTCATGTCAATCACCTCTTAACTTAAAACCATTCAAACATTGTAACTGTTCTCTCTATTTCAGGAAAAGAATCAATGAACTGTAACACACGATGCAATTCTTTCTCTGTTTGCACTTTAGATGTGCTTACTGCTACTATTCCAAATTTCGTATGTTGCCATGTATCATGATAGTCTATTTCAGAAATAGAGACATTGTACTTTTGTTTGATTCTTGTTAGAACTCGTTGTAAAACGGCTCTTTTATCTTTTAATGACTGTGAGTCATAAATCAAACATTCACAATCAACATATCCAATCATTTACGTTCAATTTCTTCCATAACATATGCTTCAATAACGTCGCCTTCTTTGACATCATTGTAATTTTTAATTGTAATACCACACTCATAGTTCCTTGCTACTTCTTTGACATCATCCTTGAAGCGTTTTAGTGTATCAATTTCCCCTTCAAAAATAACGATACCGTCACGAATTAAGCGTATTCCGCTGTCTCGAGTGATTTTCCCTTCTGTTACATAACAGCCTGCAATTGTTCCAATTTTAGAAACTTTGAAAGTTGTACGTACTTCGACTTGACCAATGATTTTTTCTTCAAATTCAGGATCAAGCATCCCTTTCATTGCAGACTCAATTTCTTCTATTACTTTGTAAATGATACGGTGAAGTCGAATATCCACTTCTTCAACGTCAGCAGTTTTCTTAGCACCTGCATCTGGTCGTACATTAAAGCCAATTACAATTGCATTAGATGCTGCTGCCAAAATAATATCTGACTCAGTGATGGCACCAACGCCAGTGTGAATGATTTTAACTCTAACACCTTCAACATCAATTTTTTGTAGGGCAGCCGCTAAAGCTTCAACAGAACCTTGAACATCAGCTTTAACAATTAAATTTATATCTTTAATTTCGCCTTGCTTAATTTGTTCAAATAAGTCGTCAAGACTTAATTTTGACCCTTCACTTCGTTGTTCATCAAGTTTCTTCTGAGCTCTGGCCTCTCCTACTTGACGTGCTGATTTTTCATCTTCAAACACCATGAACTGATCTCCAGCTAATGGAACATCATTTAAACCAGTGATTTCAACTGGTGTGGAAGGTGCTGCTTCTTTTACACGGCGACCAAGATCGTTCACCATCGCACGAACACGACCAAATGTGTTACCAACAACGATAGGGTCACCAACTTTTAGTGTACCATTTTGAACAAGAAGTGTAGCAACTGAACCTCTACCTTTGTCAAGTTGTGCTTCGATAACTGTTCCAGTAGCACGACGGTTAGGGTTTGCTTTTAACTCTTCAACTTCTGTTACTAATAAGATCATTTCCAGAAGATCGTCGATACCATCACCAGTTAATGCAGATACAGGTACAAAGATAGTATCTCCACCCCAAGCTTCTGGTACTAGTCCATGTTCTGTTAATTCCTGCATAACACGATCAGGATTTGCTGTTGGTTTATCAACTTTATTCACTGCGACAATGATCGGAACTTCCGCTGCTTTTGCATGGTTTATTGCTTCAATTGTTTGAGGCATAACACCATCATCAGCTGCTACAACTAAAATCGTAATATCTGTTATTTGAGCCCCACGAGCACGCATAGTAGTGAAAGCTGCGTGACCCGGTGTATCTAAAAAGGTGATTTTTTGATCATTTGCAACAATTTGGTATGCACCAATATGTTGTGTAATACCACCGGCTTCGCCTTCTGTTACTTTCGTATTTCTTATAGAATCAAGAAGAGTTGTTTTACCATGGTCAACGTGCCCCATAATTGTTACAACTGCTGGACGGATTTTAAGATCCTCCACACGATCTTCTTCTTCATATTTTTCAAATTCTGTTTTTTCAAACACAATTTCTTCTTCAACTTCGACACCGTATTCACCAGCAATTAATTCAATTGAATCTTTATCAAGTTCCTGGTTAATTGTAGCCATTGTGCCTAATAAAAGAAGTTTTTTAATAATCTCTGAAGGCTCTTTTCCAAGTTCACCCGCTAGCTCACCAACAGATAAGCTGCCTGAAAACGTAATTTTCTCCGGCAGTTCTTTCTTTGGTTTAGGTTGCTGCTGAAAACTTTGATTACCTTTACTTTTTTTGTTATTCTTTTTCCCTTTTTGATTAGAAGGCTTGTTTCCAGGCTGATTTGATTTTTTGTTTTGATTATTTTGAGTTTGTTTTTTGTTATTATTTGAAGGCTTTTGTGCACTATTTGTATTATTTGTTTTATTTGTATTATCCACTTGTTTCCCCGGTTTCTTTGTTGATTCATTTTTTGTACTTTCATTGTTCGTTGATTTATATTTTTGATCAAGCTTAGTAATAACATCATTTTCAATTGTTGACATATGATTATTTACTTCTACGTTCATTCCTTTCAACGTAGTAATAATGTCTTTGCTAGATACATTCGTTTGTTTCGCGTATTCATATACTCTCATTTTTGACATACGTTCACCCCCAAGAATATTAATCGAGCAAGGTTTTTAACTTTGCAGCAAAGCCTGCATCATTTATCGCTACAACGACTCTCGCTTCTTTCCCGATTGCTTGCCCTAACAGGTAGCGATCTTCAACCATTTTAAAGGGGACCTGATAAAACTTACATTTATCTGTTACCTTTTTCATTGTATTAGCGGATGCATCTTGTGAAAGAAGAACAAGCTTAGCTTTTTGTTGTCTAATCTCTTTAACAACAAGTTCCTCTCCCGAAATAGCTTTTCGTGCTCGATTTGCTAAGCCCAATAAGGACGTCCATTGTTGCTGCTGTTTCATTTATTTAATGCTTCTCCTTCTCAGCCAATTGGATCAACTCTTCATAAATTGATTCATCTACATTAGCTTTAAGATGATTGGCAAGAATATTTTTCTTTTTCGCAAGCAGGATGCTCTCTTTATCAAGAGTGATATATGCACCCCGTCCGTTTTTTTTACCGGTTAAGTCGACAGACACATCGCCTTCCTTTGACCGGACAACGCGGACCAACTCTTTTTTACTCCTCATTTCTCCTGTTGCTACACATTTACGCAAAGGAATTTTGCGATTGTTCATGTGATTTCACCTCTTATTCACTAAGCTCAGGTTCTTGAACCCTTGTCAAAAGCGGTTCATCATCATCAACATCCAAGATTGATTCTTTCGCTTGAACTGGATAAATCCCTGCTTTTTCTGCATCAGATTCACTCTTAATGTCGATTTTCCATCCAGTCAATTTTGCAGCTAAGCGAGCATTTTGTCCCCGCTTTCCAATTGCTAATGATAGTTGATAGTCAGGTACAATGACTGTTGTTGCTTTTTCTCCTTCATCAACTAGCACCTCGACTACTTTTGAGGGACTAAGTGCATTGGCAACGAACTCTACAGGATCCTGAGACCATTTAACAATATCAATTTTTTCACCTTTAAGCTCATTTACAATCGCTTGTACACGTTGGCCTTTTGGGCCGACACAGGAGCCGACGGGATCCACTTCAGGATTTTCAGAATGAACAGAAATTTTTGATCGGTCACCTGCTTCACGGGATACAGATTTAATCTCAACTGTACCATCATATATTTCAGGAACCTCAATTTCAAACAACCTTTTAAGTAAGCCGGGGTGTGTTCGTGAAACGAAGATCTGTGGTCCTTTTGTTGTTTTTTCAACTTTTGTAATAAAAACCTTAATCCGGTCATGTGGTCGATATGTTTCATTCGGCATTTGTTCACTCACAGGTAGGAGTGCCTCAATTTTTCCTAAACTCACATAAATAAACTTATTATCAATACGTTGGACAATACCTGTCATGATATCTTCTTCACGGTCGATAAACTCACCATAAATGACTCCGCGTTCAGCTTCCCTTACACGTTGAGTCACGACCTGTTTAGCTGTCTGAGCTGCTATGCGACCAAAATCTTTTGGAGTTACTTCCATTTCAATAACATCATTCACCACATAGTTTGGGTTAATACTTTGTGCTTCACCAAGTGAAATCTCTAAACGAGGATCATAAACCTCATCAACAACATCTTTTCTGGCAAACACTTTCATAGTTCCTGTCTCACGGTTTAAATCAACACGGACATTTTGAGCTTGATTGAAATTACGCTTATATGCAGAAATTAGTGCCGCCTCAATTGCCTCAATAATAATCTCTTTGCTAATGCCTTTTTCCTTTTCTAAAATTGTTAAGGCATCTAATAATTCACTACTCATTTTAACGGCTTCCCCCTTAAAAAATAAGCTTCATGTTAAACTACTTTGTCTCATCTTTCATGAAATTTAGAAGAGACTTTTGTAAGGTTATAAATAGCCAAGGTCATTCCTTGTCTATAGTCAAAAGGTGACAGCAAGACGAGCTTTAGCCACTTTATTATAAGGGATTTCAACTTGTTTCTTTCTAGTTTTAATCGTTACAGTGACTGTAAGCGTTTGACCATCGAAATCAGTTAAGATACCTTCAAAAACCTTTTCTCCATTGATAGGCTCATATGTTTTGATGTGGACTTGTTTTCCGATTGCTTTTTTAATATCAGACTCTTTTTTTAATGGTCTCTCTGCACCCGGTGAAGAAACCTCTAAAAAGTAGTTATGCTGAATCGGATCTAATTCATCAAGCTTTTCACTTAATCGCTCGCTTACAATTCCACATTCTTCAATATCAATACCTGTTTCAGAATCAATGAATAATCGAAGAAACCAATTAGAACCTTCTTTTACAAATTCAATATCAACTAATTCAAGGTTCATGTCCTCTAGAATAGGTGAGACTAATTGTTCAACGATTTCTGTTACTTTTTTGCTCATTCTCTTCCTCCTTGTAAGAAAAGCGCTTTGCCACGTTTAAAATATCTCATCATTTTTAACTACTAGGCGGGATTTCATGTGCGCTACTTTACATTTGAACAATAGCAGTTAACACCTTTAGCTGCTGAAAAACCCTGCCTTGTGAGCAGGGAATGGTATGTAGTATACTATCCGAATGACGAGGACTATTACAATACGAAAGAGTGGGTGATTACCCCACTCTTTTCCTCTGCTTATCGCTAGCATTTCCATTAAAAGCATAACATAACCATCTTTTTTATGCAAATTATTTAGAAAAGCGAAAGCGACCGGTTAGCGACGTATAAACTGGTGGCCTCCGTATGAGATATAGGACATACGAAGAGCGGAAGCGATCGATGTTGACTTATCGTAAGGAGGAGGGTGAAGTTCACTAGTCGCTAACCAGTCGCTGTAGCTAGACAATAACACTTAGTAAAATACTTATAATCATAAATAACAATTAGAAAAGCGAAAGCGACGTATGAATAATCTAAACGCCATTTTAGAATAGCGATAATTGATTTTGATCTGGTAATTCATCAAGGCAACCATGGTTATTAAGATACTCAATGATCGTTTTTGACACTTTTCCTCGTTGCTGTAAATCCTCTTTAGAAAGGAATTCACCGTCTTCTCTAGCTTTTACAATGTTTATTGCAGCGTTTGTTCCTAATCCGGGAATTGAATTAAATGGTGGTATTAAACTGTTACCATCAATAATAAACTCATCTGCACTAGAACGATAAAGATCAACCTTTTGAAATGAGAACCCTCTCTCACACATTTCCAACGCTAACTCAAGCACTGTTAGAAGGTTTTTCTCTTTTGGTGAAGCTTCTAATCCTTTAAGATTAATTTCTTCAATTTTTGCACGGATTGGTGTTGGACCTTTTACCATTGTATCGATATCAAAGTCATCAGCACGGACTGTAAAGTAAGCTGCATAATATAAAAGTGGTAAATGAACCTTAAAATAAGCTATTCGAACTGCCATTAATACATAAGCCGCAGCATGGGCTTTAGGGAACATATATTTGATCTTTAAGCAAGAGTTAATATACCACGAAGGGACTTCATTTTTTTTCATTTCCTCTTCCATCTCTTCTGTTAGCCCTTTACCTTTACGAACTGATTCCATAATTTTAAAAGCAAATGATGGTTCAAGACCTTGATAAATTAAATACACCATAATGTCATCACGACATCCAATTACTTCGCTTAGTGTACAAGTCTTGTTATGGATAAGTTCTTGCGCATTTCCAAGCCATACATCTGTTCCATGTGACAGACCTGATATTTGTACTAATTCAGAAAATGTTGTCGGCTTTGTATCTTCTAACATTTGGCGGACGAATCTAGTTCCGAATTCTGGTATTCCAAGAGTTCCGGTCTTACACATAATTTGTTCCTCAGTTACACCAAGAGATTCCGTACCACTAAAGATTTTCATTACTTCAGGGTCATCAGTTGGAATGGTCTTAGGATCAATACCACTTAAATCTTGAAGCATACGAATAACGGTAGGATCATCATGTCCTAATATATCAAGCTTCAACAAATTATCATGGATGGAATGGAAGTCAAAATGAGTTGTTCTCCATTCTGATCCTGTTGCGTCAGCGGGATACTGAATTGGTGAAAAATCAAATATATCCATATAATCAGGCACTACAATAATTCCGCCGGGGTGTTGGCCTGTTGTTCTTTTTACACCGGTACAGCCTTGAACTAGGCGATCAACCTCAGCACCACGATAAATAAGATTACGATCATTCGCATACCCTTTTACATAACCATAAGCCGTTTTCTCTGCAACTGTCCCTATCGTACCTGCACGGAAGACATTATCCTCACCAAAGAGAACTTTTGTATAGTTATGAGCTGTTGGCTGATATTCACCTGAGAAGTTCAAATCAATATCGGGAACTTTGTCTCCTTTAAATCCAAGGAAAGTTTCGAACGGTATATCATGTCCATCTTTTGTATATTGAGCCCCGCATTTCGGACATTCTTTGTTGGGTAAATCGAATCCGGAACCAACTGATCCATCATTAAAAAATTCAGAATGCTGACAATCAGGGCAAACATAATGAGGTGGCAATGGGTTAACCTCAGTAATCTCTGTCATTGTTGCCACAAAGGACGAACCGACAGAACCACGGGAACCTACTAAGTATCCATCATCAAGAGATTTTTTTACCAACTTATGAGAAATTAAATAAATAACCGCAAAACCGTGTCCGATAATACTTTTTAATTCTTTCTCTAAACGGGCTTCTACCAATTCTGGAAGGTTTTCACCATATATACTTCTTGCCATTGAGTAACTCATTTCACGGATCTCTTCATCAGCACCCTCAATTTTCGGTGTATACAGGTCATCCTTTATTGGTTTTACTTCTTCAATCATATCAGCAATTTTATTTGTATTTTCTATGACAATTTGTTTCGCTTTTTCACTACCTAGGAAAGAAAAGCATTCAAGCATTTCATCTGTTGTGCGGAAGTGAACATCCGGCAATTCATGGCGGTTTAATGGATTGGCTCCACCTTGAGAACTCACCAATATTTTTCGGTAGACTTTATCAACTGGATTTAGATAATGTACATTTCCCGTTGCAACAACCGGTTTTTCTAGTTTTTCACCAAGTTTTACGATGTTTGTAACAATCTCTTGCAGAGATGCCTCGTCTTTAATGTAATCAAGCGCAATAAGATGCTTATACACATCCAAAGGGTGTACTTCCAAATAATCGTAATATGCCGCTATTTCTTCGACTTCCTCTGGAGACTTTTGCATCATCCCTTCAAAAACCTCTCCCTTATCACATGCCGATCCAATAATTAGACCTTCACGATACTTATTTAATTGAGAACGAGGTATACGAGGTACTCGGTAGAAATAATTAAGGTGAGAAATTGATACTAATTTAAACAGATTTTTTAACCCTGTTTCATTTTGAGCTAATACTGTCGCGTGATAAGGACGAGAACGTTGGTACGCATTTCCTTTACCCATATTATCATTAAATTGATTATGGAACTCAATTCCCTTTTCAGCAGCATCCTTCAACATTTTTATTAGTAAGTAGCCAGTTGCTTCGGCATCATAAATGGCACGGTGATGTTGAGTTAGCTCGATATCAAATCTCTTACAAAGCGTGTTAAGACGATGATTTTTCAGCTCCGGATATAAAAAGCGACCAAGCTCTAAAGTATCTATTACAGGATTTTTAGCTTTTCCTTCACCAAGAAGCTTTTTGTATCCTACATTTAGAAACCCCATATCAAAGCTGGCATTATGAGCAACTAAAATGTCCTGACCAATCCATTCCTTAAACTTCCGTAAAACGATATCGACATTAGGAGCATCTCTTACCATATCGTCTGTAATACCGGTTAGTTCTATCGTTGTGGCCGAAAGAGGATGATGTGGATTAGCGAATGATTCAAATCGATCAACAATTTCTCCATCACGGACTTTAACTGCAGCAAGCTCAATTATCGTATCATATACAGCAGAAAGCCCAGTTGTTTCAACATCAAATACGACAAATGTTTCATCCGGCAAGTAGCGTTTATCATCGTTATATGCAATAGGAACACCGTCATCAACTAAATTTATTTCGACACCGTATAAAATTTTTATACCATTCTTTTTTCCTGCTGAATAAGCTTCCGGGAATGATTGTGCAACAGCATGGTCTGTTAATGCAATTGCAGTATGCCCCCATTTTTTAGCTTGTTCAACATATTTGCTAACAGATGTGACAGCATCCATCTGACTCATAGGTGAATGCAAATGCAACTCGACTCTTTTTTCACCTTCAGGAGTACGGTCTTGTCTTTCTTGGGGAGAAATCTCATTAATATCATTTGCGATCATCACTAGGTCACGGACAAATGTATCATTTTGAATACTTCCACGTACTTTCAGCCACATGCCTTTTTTAACTGCTTGTACCAATACGGCATCTTCTTTATCTCTTGCAAACATTTTAACTAATATTGAGCTTGTGTAGTCGGTGATTTTGAACGTTAATAATGTTCTTCCGCTTCGAAGCTCTTTTGTCTCAGCATCAAATACATAACCTTGAATCGCAATTCTACGCTCCTCATCCTCAATCGATGCCATTGTTCTTATCTCTTCATCGTCTTTAATCGTATATCCAATCGTTAGTGGGCCTGTCAACTCCGGTTGACTTGACTCTTCCTTCTCAGCGTTTTCCATATCAGTTAAAGCTTGAAGCCCTCTTGCCTTATCCTCTTGAAGCTTTTGTTCCTGAAATTGCTTAATTTCCTCTTCAGTTACGGCCACTGTCGTATCTAATTGAAATGCCGGGAAACCGAACTGTTGAAAGCTTTCCTGAATTAATGAAGCATATTTACGCTTTATTGTCATTGCTTCTGTATCGGTTTTCGTTTTCACAATGACTTTTACTCCTTGAAGAGTGGGCTTTTGTTCATTGAGCAGTGCTAACATTGGCGGTGAAATTCCATCCATTTCCTGAATACAAATTGACCAATAATCTTGAACTAACTTTTCATCAAAAGCGGAGTCTCTTGCTTCAAAGCTAAAGGAAACATCTGCTATATGTGAAAAGGCTTTTGATAATTTTGTATGAAATAAATGGTATACATTGAAGGGCAATATCTTTTCAAACTGAAAATGGAAATGCCATTTCTTTAATTGTTTATGAACAGTTAAACGAGCAATTGAACCATTTCTAAAATGGACAACTGCAGCATCCTCTGTAAGATTTATTTGCTGAAGCAAAAGTTGAAATCGATCAACTTGGTTTGCTTGCATATCCATTTTTGTTCCCCCTCTCAAATAAGCATAGAGATTGTTCTTTCACAATTGAAGAGGCTGCCTCATTTCAGACAATTCCTAAAAGGAAATAGTCCTGTTAAATCGAGTCAGCCTCTTCTTGTCATTTTATTATTTTAACATGGTTTTAACTTAGGAGTAAGCTTTTTTAGTTTCCAAGTAGTTCGGTTATTTTATCTTGAAGATCATTTATTGATACTTCAAATGATTCACCAGTTTTCCGAAGTTTAACTTCAACAATGCCTTCATCAGCTTTTTTCCCCACTGTAATACGCACTGGTATTCCGATAAGATCTGAATCAGCAAATTTTACTCCTGCACGTTCTTGACGATCGTCTAGAAGCACTTCATATCCGTTCCGGGAGAAATTTGAGTATAATTTATCCCCCAGATCCCTTTGTGTATCATTCTTTACGTTAACTGGGATGATGTGTAATTGGAATGGAGTTACTGAATTCGGCCAAAGAATCCCATTTTCATCATTGTTTTGTTCAATAATTGCGGCTAACGTTCGTGATACTCCAATACCATAACAGCCCATAATCATGGGTTGAGAACGCCCATTTTCATCTAAAAATGTCGCATTCATAGCATGACTATATCGTGTTCCTAATTTAAATACGTGACCAACTTCAATGCCCTTTGCAAATTTAATCGTTCCTTCACCGTCAGGAGAAACATCTCCTTCCTGGATAAAACGAAGGTCAACAAATTGGGACACTTTTGCATCACGTTCAATATTTACACCTGTATAATGGAATGGTTCTTCATTTGCTCCGCACACACCATTTACAATACTAGCAACTGCGTGATCTGCAATTACTTCCACTTGATCTGATACATTAATAGGACCGACATAACCCGGAGTACAATGTAACATTTCTTTTGTTTCTTCAGCAGTTGCCAATTCAACAACAGAAGCTCCATATACATTTTTCACCTTAATATCATTTACTTCATGATCCCCACGTACAAGCACAAGGACAAACTTTTCGTCAACTTTGAATAAAACAGACTTAATGCATTTTTGGTTTGAAACTTGTAAAAAACCAGAAACCTCTTCAATTGTCTTTTGGTTTGGCGTTTCCATTTTCTTTAGTTCTGCAAATGGTTCA
This sequence comes from Bacillus sp. J37, assembly GCF_000518865.1. Taxonomy (GTDB): domain Bacteria; phylum Bacillota; class Bacilli; order Bacillales; family Bacillaceae; genus Metabacillus. The sequence goes on from NZ_JAEK01000005.1 coordinate 128,667, forward strand.
CTGCTTTTCTCATATGTTGTGATAACAGGTGCCATCTCAATGTTTGCAGCATATTGAGATGTATCAGAATAGGCAATTGTGTCTTCTCCAATATCAGATAAAACCATAAATTCATGTGTATCCGTTCCACCCATTGCACCTGAGTCAGCAATAACCGCTCTAAAATCTAAACCACAACGTGAGAAGATATTCTGATAGGCAGTAAACATCTTTTGATAACCTTCATCCAAACTCTCATTTGTTGCATGGAATGTATATGCATCTTTCATAATAAATTCACGTCCCCGTAATACTCCGAAACGCGGGCGCTTTTCATCACGAAATTTTGTTTGAATTTGATATAAAGCTAAAGGAAGACGTTTATATGATTTTACTTCATCTCTCACAAGACTTGTAATCATTTCTTCATGAGTTGCACCAAGTGCAAATTCTCTATTATGGCGATCTTTTAATCTCATTAATTCTGGTCCGTAGGAATACCAACGCCCAGATTCTTGCCATAATTCACTTTGTTGTAGAGCGGGCATTAATAATTCAGAAGCCCCTGCATTGTCCATTTCTTCACGTACAATTTGTTCGATTTTTTTCAGAACCTTGTGCGCTAAAGGTAAGTAGCTATATACACCACTCGTGTTTTGTCTAATAAATCCAGCTCGCAGCATAAGCTGATGGCTTTTCACTTCAGCATCAGCCGGAACTTCTCTAAGAGTAGGAATAAATGTCATACTTTGTTTCATTACGAGCACCTCTATTTTAAATTAACTTTTGTTTATAGAAATAAACGTTGAATATCATTCCACGTCACAACTAACATTAACAACATTAATAACGAGAAACCAATAAAATGAACGATACCTTCTTTTTGTCGATCGATAGGCTTTCCTCTTAATGCTTCAATAAATAAAAATAATAAACGTCCACCATCTAAGGCCGGAATAGGTAATAAATTAACAATACCTAAATTTATACTCAACAGAGCAGCCCATCTTAAGAGGTTCGTAGTACCTGACTCAGCAACTTGATCTGTCATGTCATAAATACCGACAGGTCCTGACAGCATATCAATTGAAAATTGACCTGTTACAAGCTTCCCAAAACTAATTAATATTTCTTTTGTCCAAGTAAATGTTTCAACAAATCCATATTTGAGGGAGCTTCCAAAGGATTTATCAACAGGATTATACGCACCAATGCGCCCAATCACATTCTCGCCTACTTTTGTTGCTTCGGGGATCACTTCATAGCTTAACATTTCACCATCACGTTCAACTTCAAAGGTTAATTCCTCGTCAGGACTTTCCTGAATAATTGACACGACACTTTCCCAAGTAGAAGTTGCTTCTCCTTCAATTGAATGAATGACATCCCCTTCTTGTAGTCCAGCTTTATTCGCGGAACCATCAGATGTTAACTCACCTAATCTAGCTTCATTAACCGGCGCCCCTTGGATAAATCCAAGAGAAAACAAAATAACGAAAGCCAGGAGGAAATTCATAAAAGGACCAGCAAAAATTGCTGCAATCCTTTGACCAACCGTCTTGGATTGGAACTGTCGGTTAAAAGGAGCAATCTGTGTTTGTTGTCCATCCACAATGAAATAAGAAGTTTCACTTACTTCAAACCTTTTTAAAAATTCATCTTCCCCGTGTTCATAACCCGAAATAAACATGCCATGTTCCAAATCTACATTTTCAACTTCAATGATTCTTGCATTTGGATATTTTTCTTTGTTATTTAATATGATTTTTTCTACTTTTTCTTCTTTATTAAAAAGTAAGCCCACATTATGACCCGGCTTTACTTCAATTACCTCGGGATCTTCTCCAGCCATTCGAACAAAGCCGCCAATTGGCAGTAGACGAATCGTATAAACTGTTTCATTCTTCTTGAAGGATAATATTTTAGGACCAAAGCCTATTGCGAATTCCCGACAAAGGATGCCCGCTCGATTTGCAAGTATTAAATGGCCGAGCTCATGAAAGAAAACCAGAGCACCGAAAATAAGAACAAACGCTATCACTGTATTCATTTTGTATGACCACCTTTATGAGATTAATGTTTGTACAAAATTTCGAGTTTGTTGATCAACTTCCTGAATTTCCTCCAACTCAGGATGTGCGATGCTCTCATGCTTAACCATTGCTCTTTCGATAAATTCCTCAATTTGAAGAAATTTAATTTTCCCATTTAAAAATGCAGCTACAGCCTCTTCATTTGCTGCATTTAGAACCGTCGGCATTGTTCCACCTATTTTACCCGAATCATAGGCAAATTGTAAGCATTTATACCTGTCAAAATCTGCTTTTTCAAAGTGTAATTTCCCAACTTCCCATAAATCCAGTCTCTTCGAATTTTTCACTTGTAATCGATTAGGGAAAGTTAAAGCATATTGAATTGGAACTCTCATATCAGGTGTTCCTAATTGTGCAATAATACTATGATCTTGAAATTCGACTAAAGAATGAATGATACTTTCTTTATGTAATAAGACATCTATTTTTTCATAAGGGATGTCAAAAAGCCAATGAGCTTCTATAACCTCTAAACCCTTATTCATCATTGTTGCAGAATCAATTGTAATCTTCGCACCCATCGACCAGTTGGGATGATTAAGTGCTTGCTCTACTGTTACATCGGTTAGTTCTTCTCTTGTTTTATCACGAAAACTTCCTCCTGAAGCAGTAACAATCAGTCTTTCAATACTTTTTGGATTTTCACCTTGTAGGCATTGAAAAATGGCTGAATGCTCGCTGTCTACTGGTAAAAGATCAACACCATATTTTCTAGCATGTTCTGTTACAAGATGACCTGCCGTTACGAGAGTTTCCTTGTTTGCTAAGGCAATCGTAATTTTGTGTTCAATTGCCTTTAATGTAGGGACCAGACCAACACTACCGACAACAGCATTAACCAAACAATCTACTCCATCAAAAATAGCTGCTTCGATAAGAGCATTCTGCCCATAACCGATCTTTACCTCTTCATTCGGTATCTCTAATTTTAATTTTTCATATGTTTCTTTATCCTTAACAGCTACAAAATTCGGCTGAAATTGACGAATAATCTTAATTCCTGATGATATATTGCTTCCAAAAGACATGGAAACCAATTTAAATTGATTTGGGTGTGCATTGATTACATCCAATGTTTGTATACCTATAGACCCTGTAGCACCCAAAAGACTAATTTTTTTCACGAAGTCACTTCCAATCAAAGATAAAATACGTTTGCTTGGACTTATAAACTAAATACGATACTTAAAAAATGCATTAAAGGTAAAACAAATAATAAACTGTCAAAACGATCAAGAATTCCTCCGTGTCCAGGGAGGATAGTTCCTGAATCCTTTACCTGATAGTGTCGCTTAAATGCAGATTCAACAAGATCACCTATTTGTCCAAAAATTGAGAGGAAAACGGTCATAATTATAACAATTACATAATTATCAAACACATTTGTAAAATACTGATAGATACATGCAAAAATAGCCGCAAATACCACGCCACCTAGTGCACCCTCTATTGTTTTATTTGGACTTATTTCAGGCCAAAGTTTATTTTTCCCCAATGATCGTCCAACAAAATATGCACCTGAATCTGTCACCCATATTAAAAATAATGCATAAAATACATGATTTAAATCAATATTTCTTGTCTCAATAAAAAAGTAAAATCCAATACCTAAATAAAATACAGCGATTACTACAAATCCTACATCATCAAAGGTGAATTTATTTTTTGCCAGAACTGTATATGTCAAAAGCAACAGAAGTCCGAGCAATGCAAATTCAGCTTTCGAGAAAATTAAATCATTTATTAATGATATATAAGAATTTGGTATTAATAGAACCCATAATATTAATAAACTAATGAACCCAGGAAAACTAGCCAACGATATTTTTTTCATTCGTAATAATTCATATAATCCGATTGACGCGAGTAAATAAACAAATATCGTAAACGGCAGTTTCCCGTAAATAACAAACGGAAGAAATAAAGCAGCAGCTATAACAGCTGTTAAAATTCGTTGTTTCATTTTTTTACTTCATCACCTTTATACGCCACCAAATCTGCGGCCTCTATGTTGATATGTGTGAATGGCTTGTAATAAACATTGCTCATTAAAATCTGGCCAAAGGACATCAGTAAACCAAAATTCTGTATAAGCAAGTTGCCATAGCATAAAATTACTTAATCTTATTTCCCCGCTTGTTCTAATTAACAAATCAGGGTCAGGTAGTGTTTGTGTCATTAAATAATTCGAAAAGATACTTTCATCAATTTCTTCTTTTTTTAATTTTCCTGATTCTACCTGTTTTACAATATCCTGTACTGCAGCAATGATCTCCGTACGGCTTCCATAGTTTAATGCAAAATTCAAAATAAGCCCATCATTATCTTTCGTTTCTTCAATTGCTTTATCCACAGCTTTTAATGTGTGAATTGGAAGTTTATTCTTATCTCCCATTACACGAACCTGAACATTTTCTTCAATTAATTCAGGTAGAAAAGTAGTCAGAAATTCTTCCGGTAACTTCATTAAATAATCTACTTCAACCTTCGGCCGTTTCCAGTTTTCTGTTGAAAATGCATATAATGTAAGAGCATTAACCCCCAAAGCATTAGCCTGCTTTGTAACTCTTCTTACAACCTTCATACCCTCATGATGACCGGCAATTCTTGGAAGTGCACGTTTTTTCGCCCATCTCCCATTTCCATCCATAATGATTGCAATATGCTTGGGTATTTCCCCCTTTAATAGTTCCTCTTGATTTATGATTTGTTTGTTGGATAGATCAGGAGATCCTCTCCATTTTTTAAATATGTTGAGCATGTGATTCCTCCATCACCCAATAATTCCTGTTTCTCATTCTACTTTGATGACGTTAACAGTATTAACAAAAAAACCCCCTGTAAACATTAGAGGGTCTTTTCATACCTATTGTACATATTTTTTGTCGATTAGGAAACTGAAAATTTCCATATGCGAATGGAATTTAAGAATTCATTTAACGAATGAATTAAACTTCCAAAATTTCCTTTTCTTTATCTTTAGCAACTTGGTCAATTTTAACGATGTATTCATCTGTTAATTTTTGTACATTTTCAGTATTGCTGCGTAATTCATCTTCTGTGATCTCACCATTTTTTTCAAGTTTTTTTAACTCATCATTGCCATCACGTCGAATATTTCTAATAGCAACCTTTGCTTCTTCACCATACTTTTTAACCAATTTAACAAGATCTTTTCTTCTTTCTTCAGTTAACGCAGGAATTGATAAGCGAATTAAAGAACCATCGTTAGCAGGTGTTAAACCTAGATCTGATTTTAAAATTGCTTTTTCAATATCACCAAGTACAGTTTTGTCATATGGTTGAATGACTAATAGGCGTGCTTCCGGGACACTGATAGAAGCAAGTTGATTAACAGGTGTAGGTGCACCGTAGTAGTCAACAGATATTTTATCAAGAAGATTTGCGCTTGCACGCCCAGCCCTTACAGACGCTAATTCACGACTTAAAGAACCAACAGCTTTTTCCATTTTTTCTTTCGTGTTTGCTAATACTTGTTTAGCCATGATTATTTCCCCCTAACTATTGTTCCGATATTTTCACCAGTTACGGCACGTTTAATATTTCCTTCTTCCATAATTGAAAAAACAATTAACGGTATATCATTGTCCATACATAGAGATGATGCAGTCGAATCCATAACTGCTAAACCTTCTTTAAGAACATCCAAGTATGATAGTGTCTCATATTTTACTGCATTTTTATCAACACGAGGATCTGCACTGTAAACACCATCAACATTGTTTTTAGCCATTAGAATTACATCTGCCTCAATTTCCGCAGCACGAAGAGCAGCTGTTGTATCAGTTGAGAAGTAAGGATTTCCTGTTCCAGCTGCAAAAATAACAACTCGTTTTTTCTCGAGGTGACGAATTGCTTTTCTTCTTATGTAAGGCTCTGCAACCTGTCTCATTTCAATCGATGTTTGTACTCGTGTCTGAATTCCTTGTGTTTCAAGGCTATCTTGTAAAGCCAAGGAATTCATCACAGTCGCAAGCATTCCCATATAATCAGCAGTTGCACGATCCATTCCCATTTCACTGCCAATCTTTCCACGCCAGATGTTTCCACCGCCTACAACAACTGCAACTTCTACATCTAATTCTGCAATTTCTTTCACTTGTTTTGCAATTGATTGAATAACAGATGGATTTATTCCAAAACCATTGTCACCTGCAAGTGCTTCACCACTTAATTTAAGTACAATACGTTGATACTTAGGTTTACTCATAATTACCTCCAACTCTCTATCCGCTCTTAGTTTACATGTCCTACATATATCTTATGCTCATCTCGAAAAGAAGGGAACACTGGCTGTGTTCCCTTTTTCCATTATAAGAAAATTTTCTCTAGTTTAGACAAAATTAATTCAATGTGTTTGCTATTATTTTTTGACTTGGCTCATTACTTCTTCAGCGAAGTTATCTTGACGTTTCTCAATTCCTTCACCAACTTCATAACGGATGAAAGTTTTTACAGTTGCGCCTTTAGACTCAACAAATTGTTTTACTTTTTGATCAGGATTTTTAACGAAACTTTGATCTAATAAGCAAATTTCTTCAAAATACTTACCTAGGCGTCCTTCAACCATTTTAGCAACGATGTTTTCCGGTTTACCTTCGTTCAATGCCTGCTCAGTTAAAACTTTACGTTCATGCTCAGCTTCTTCAGCAGAAACTTGGTCACGTGAAACATATTTCGGGTTAACTGCAGCAGCATGCATCGCAACATCTTTAGCAGCCTCTTCATCGGTTGTACCTTCTAATAATGTTAGTACGCCAATACGTCCGCCCATGTGAAGGTAAGCACCAAAAGCATCATTATCAGTTTTCGATAATACTGAAAAACGACGAAGAGTGATTTTTTCACCGATTTTTGCAATTGCTGAGTTAATGTAATCTGCTACTGTAGTTCCATTACCCATTGTTTCAGCTAAAGCAGCTTCAGCATCAGCAGGTTTCTTTTCTAATAAGAAATCAGCTAATCCGTTAATCAATTCTTTAAAGCCTTCATTTTTTGCAACGAAGTCAGTTTCAGAGTTTACTTCAAGGATAACAGCTTCATTTCCGTTTACTTTCACTAAAGTAGAACCTTCCGCTGCAATACGATCAGCTTTTTTAGCTGCTTTCGCAATCCCTTTTTCACGAAGATAGTCAATTGCTTGATCCATATCTCCGTTTGTTTCAGTTAACGCTTTTTTACAATCCATCATTCCAGCGCCAGTTTTTTCACGTAATTCTTTAACCATTTGAGCAGTTACTGCCATAACGGTATTCCTCCTTAAGGTCATATAGGTTTGGGTTACATTAAATCATTCAATAAAAATAGAATGTTCTCATCATTATGTTAGGTTACACCATATGCTGTAATACATAACATATTGGAATATTCACTCAGTATGTAGCTTGCTTTAAAAAAAGGTGATAAAAGGTCAAATCCCCTTATCACCTTTTGCACATTAAGCAGGTGTTACTGTTTCTTCACCTTGTTTAGATTCTAAGATTGCATCTGCAATTTTTGCAGTAAGAAGTTTTACAGCACGAATTGCATCATCATTTGCAGGAATTACATAATCAATTTCATCCGGATCACAGTTTGTATCAACGATACCAACAATCGGAATGTTTAATTTACGAGCTTCTGCAACAGCGATGCGCTCTTTACGAGGATCGATAATGAATAATGCATCTGGTAATTGCTTCATGTCTTTAATTCCGCCTAGGAATTTTTCAAGACGCTCAAGCTCTTTGTTTAGTTGTACTACTTCTTTTTTAGGAAGTACTTCAAAAGTACCATCTTCCTGCATTCTTTGAATATCTTTTAAACGTTTGATACGTTTTTGGATTGTTTCAAAGTTAGTTAATGTACCACCTAACCAACGTTGGTTTACAAAGTACATTCCAGAACGTTCTGCTTCTTCTTTAACAGAATCTTGCGCTTGTTTTTTCGTACCTACGAAAAGAATTGTACCACCTTCAGCTCCAAGTTCTTTAACGAATTTGTAAGCTTCTTCAACCTTTTTAACAGTTTTTTGAAGGTCGATGATGTAAATTCCGTTACGCTCTGTAAAGATGTAACGTTTCATTTTTGGGTTCCAACGGCGAGTTTGATGACCGAAGTGAACACCAGCTTCAAGCAATTGCTTCATAGAAATTACTGACATGTGTTTGTTCCTCCTAAATGGTTTTGATCTCCTCCGCTTATATCATCTTTAAGCATAACTGTTCTTTTTAAGCATATGATGTAAAAAAACAGCACCAATACTTAAATCTATAAGCGTGTGTAATAACACCAAAAATTAATATACCATATCGAAATATGACAATCAAGAGTAAAGTGAAGAAACTTTACAGGTTCATCATAATTTTGTCATACATTATAGAATATAGTCTATAATTGGCGGAATTTAAGAAGTAGTTCAACTTCTGTCTTTCCTTTATTTAACCTTTTTGCAATCTGTTCTACAGTATATCCTTGTTTATAAAGGTTTAGTGCCTCAATCTCAAATGGGGGCTTATTTTTATTGGAAGTTTGTGTAATTTCAACAATATCTTCCATGTCGTCTATCCCTGACAAATGTCCAGGCAATTCATTTGAGCTTACTTCTATCTCCGTTTTGTTGGGAACCTTAGGTTTCTGTTCCCTTTCTGAATAGGAATCCTGGTTTAACTCAATCGAATCTTCATTAATCGGGTTTGATACTCTTTCATTTGAAGATCTTAACAAAGTATTAATAAATTTTTCGTTTTCATCCTTCATATCAATTAAAAAACTTGTCATTGAATTTTCTGTTTCTTCAAGAATTTGACGTTGTGTATCTGAAAGATTCTTCATATTTGAATACTTCACATAAAGGACGATAATAAAATAAAAAGCTACTACGTGAAGTAGTAAACTTAATAATAGTAAGATAGTAGTTGGCATAGGCATCCTCTCTTAACCAAAAAAGTCAATTTTTTTCCCTTTAAAAGGATGGTCAGGATTCTCCTCTTTTTTTTGCTTTTTTTTCTTTTTCTTATTTTGCTCGTGATGTTGTGGAGATTGATCTTTCTTCAAAGATAATTTATCACTCTCATTACTTTGTGAAACCTGAGTTCTTTTTAAGTCTACTTCCTTTTGAATAGAATGTGCAAGTTGATCTTGAATTTGCTGATTTCTTTGATTTAAAAGGTCTTGCATCTTACCGGCATCATGTGTTCGTGGTAGAGCAATTTGCATTTCAATGTTTTTGAGGCTTATATCAGTCACACCCTTATGATTAGCAGGATATTTTGTTAGACTAATCGATGGTGATTTATATTTTCCATTTATTCTTAGTGGATGACATTTTCTAATATTTTTCGTAACTTGAATAATGCTTTTGAATGAATTTGTGAAATTCTGGAGGTTGATAGATTCATAACTTGTCCAATTTCAGTTAATGTTAATTCCTCTTTGTAAAAGAAGCTGATAACCAGCTGTTCTTTCTCACTTAATTGTGTGATCACTTCCGATAATTGTCCAATTAACTCATCGTATACCATCTTTTCTTCCGGCGTTTTTTGATTATCATCTTTGACTGTGAAACCAATACTTTCACCATCTTCTTGATCAAACAATTGATCGTCAATCGAAAGAACATTCGCAAAGAAACCCTCATTCATTACACCAACAACTTCTGACTCAGATAAGCCCAGCTCTGCTGCAATTTCCTTTGAAGATATATTTCGAAGATGCTTTTGCTCCAATTTAACAATCACAGCTTCTACACGTTTCGCTTTTTCTCTTGAGCTCCTTGGTAACCAGTCTTCTTTTCTTAATCCATCAATTATTGCTCCACGTACTCTGAATGAAGCATATGTGTCAAACTTTAAATCCCTATTAGGGTCAAATTTTTCTAAGGCATCATATAATCCGAAAAGCCCTAAACTCATTAAGTCATCTTTCGTCACATTTTTTGGGAGTCCTACAGATATTCTTTGAACATGATAAGATACAAGGGGCATATATTTTTTGATGAGTGCATTACCAGCGTGTGCATCACGTACATCAATCCATTTTTGCCATATTACATGTTCGTCGATTTGTGTCAATTGTGTCATTTTTATCCCCCTGATCAACATAAATATCATGAAAAGATCTTCATCTATCTGATCTTTGTTATTTAGCCCCGTTACTTGATTATTCCAGGATTAAACCCTATATTACTTTTGTCCCTTGGTTGACAGTCCGAATCATTAATTCAGATGTTTTGGGATCAAATTCAATTGTTCTGCCGCTATTTCCACCCACATCTTCATTAAGAATCGGGATATTATATGTCTGTAGTATTCTTCTTACTGCTTCTACGTTTCTAGGTCCAATTCGCATCATGTCATTTGATGATTGAAATTGAAACATTTGAGCACCTCCAGCCACTTTTGCATGGAGAAGTCTCATTTTCGCTCCTGAACCTACTAATTTATTTATTAATAACGGGATTGCACTATCTGCATATTTAGCATGATTAATAGTTGTTTGATTTGCAAGTGATGAGTCAGGTAACATAATATGTGCCAAACCTGCTATTTCATTGATTTTATCAAAAAGGATTAGTCCTACACATGAACCTAAACCTGAAGTCCTTATCCTATTTGGAGCTTTCACAATATTGAGGTCAGCAATACCTACTTTCACAATTTCAGCCAGTTCATTTTTCATGATTAATACCAAGGGCATCAAATAACTTTTTGAAAGAATTCGGATCTGGCAATAAAAAGAAATGCCCTTTAACAGAATCTATATCAAGCTGATCTTCTTCCTTAATCGCAGTATCAATAATGATTGCGTAATCACTTACATGCGATAATTCAATTAAGCCATGAGTAATCACTGCACCAAACATATCAATTGTTAAAGCAGGAACAGAAGGATATATCATTAAATCTGTTAAATCCGATAATGATGACAAGTAGGATCCAGTTAAAATATTCCCGAGCTCCTGAAAAGCAGATAATCCCAACTCACTATTAGGTGTTTTTTTCAATGAAAAATCATCATCAGCTATTAACTTTTTAATAAACCGCTCTGCTTGTTCAATACTAAGAACAAAAAATAGTGAACCCGGGATATCACCTTCCATTCTTAAAAAAACACTTGCAACAACCACTTCTGGTCCACCAACCAGTTCCATAAGCTCATTAAAAGAAATTATCTTTACATCAGGTACTGTCATATCAATCTTTTTGTCTAGTAACATAGATAAAGATGTGGCAGAATGTCCGGCACCTATATTCCCGACCTCTTTTAATATATCTAAATGAGTTGGCGTAATTGATTTTGTATAATCCATGTCTTTTTAAATACCCTGAAGTGCTAGTGTTTGTTCTGTTTTTAATACTTCATCAAGATCAATCATCACAATTAATCGCTTTTCTAATTTAGCAACACCTTGAATGTATTCAACCTCTACAGAGCCAACAACTTCAGGTGCTGGTTCGATAATATCCTTTTGAATATCAATAACATCATTTGCTGCATCCACAATAAAACCAACTTCAATGTCTTCTTTAGAAACAATGATCATTCTTGTACTTTCAGTATCCTCAAGTTCTTGAAGACCAAATCGTTTTCGGAGATCGATAATTGGTGTAACAACACCACGCAAGTTAATTACTCCCTTAATAAATGGAGCTGTCCTTGGAACTCTTGTAATATGCTCAACTTTCTCAATTGAACGCACTTGTTGTACAGGAATTCCATACTCTTCATCCTGCAGTTGAAAAACAATGACTTTAAGATCTCCAACTAAATGTTCACTCATTGTAAATACTCCTCTCTAGACAAACCCCTATCAATTTACTTTCCTTTAAGTCAACCTTCATCATGCTTAGTTAATTATTTAATAAGAGCATTACAATCAACAATTAATGCGACTTGACCATCTCCTAAAATAGTCGCTCCCGAGATAGCAAAAACAGAATTCAAATAATTTCCTAACGATTTCAATACAATTTCCTGCTGTCCAATGAAAGAATCAACGACTAATGCAGCCATTTTTTCTCCTTTACGGACAATAATTAATGAAACAAAATCTTCATCTTCATTTGCACTAGGCACTTCAAAGATATCGGACAAAAAGACTAATGGTACAATTTTGCCTCTAAAATCAATGACTTTTTGGTTGTGCGCTTGTAGAATATCTTCTTTTTTAATTACAGCTGTTTCAATAATAGATGATAATGGAATAGCATATTTTTCATTTCGTAATTCAACTAGCATAACAGAAATAATCGACAATGTTAGTGGCAGCTGTATAGAAAATAATGATCCTTTACCTTCTCTTGCATCAACAGAAACTGTTCCACCTAGGGATTCGATGGTACTCTTTACTACATCTAATCCAACACCCCGACCTGATATATCTGAAATCTTGTCAGCTGTTGAAAAACCAGATGAGAAAATCAGCTCATAAACTTGCTTATCCGTTAAAGTAGCAGCTAACTGCTCTGTCACCACACCACGATCCAATGCCTTTTTAAGTACACGGTCACGATTAATACCTGCCCCATCATCCTCAATTTCGATAAAGACATGATTTCCACTATGATACGCACTTAATACTACATGACCTTCCTCACTCTTACCGTTTCTTACACGTTCCTCCGGCATTTCGATTCCATGGTCAATCGCATTGCGCAGTAAGTGAACAAGCGGATCTCCAATTTCATCAATTACTGTTCGGTCCAGTTCAGTTTCAGCTCCAACAATGTCCAAATGAATTTTTTTATTTAAATCTTTCGCTAATTGTCTAATCATTCTAGGGAAACGGTTGAATACTGTTTCAACTGGAACCATTCTCATATTTAAAATGATGTTTTGTAAATCACCTGAAATCCTTGACATTCTTTCGACTGTTTCATTAAGCTCTGAATTATTTAGATCCCTGGATATTTGCTCCAATCTCCCACGGTCAATAACAAGCTCTTCAAAAAGATTCATTAGGATATCTAAACGTTCAATGTTGACACGGATTGTTTTGGAACTTGTGGCAGCAACCTGTTTTGTTGCTGTTTTCACTTCCTCTTTTACCTGTTCAACTTCTTGTTTTTCAGGTGTTTCATGTTGCTCTCCTGTGTTTAGTTCAGATACAGCTGCCGATACATGATCTAGATCAATGTGTCTTACAATAACATCTTCAATTTCTGACACTTTCATTACTTTGTTTTTAAGATCTTCTGAAGATTCTTTTGTAACAAGTGCTACAGTAAATTCATGATCAAATTTTTCTTCCTCTAAAAGCTCAACTGATGGAACAGATTTAATGACCTCACCAGCTTGTTCTAAAATTTCAAACACCATAAAAACTCTTGCAGCCTTTAATAAACAGTCTGTTCTTAATGTAATAGTTAATTCATACGGAGAAAAGCCTTGCTCCTTTGATTGTTGAATAACGGCATTCTCATAATCGTCATAAGATCCAGTTGATTGTATTAGATGTGGCGGAGATATTGCGGTATTCGTATCAGCTGCTACCATTTCACCATTTTCAATTTGCTTTAACATTTCTACAACTTTTGAAACATCTTTTTTCCCGTCCCCACCTTCAGCAATTGAGAACACCATTTCTTCTAAGTCGTCTACAGATGCAAAGACAACATCTAAAATCTCAGCTGTTACTGTAAGCTTTTCATTTCTGATTGCGTCAAGAACGTTTTCCATTTGATGTGTTAAGTTAGCCAAATCTACGTAGCCCATTGTGGCACTCATACCTTTTAGTGTATGGGCAGACCTGAATATCTCATTAACAATTGATAGATCCGTAGGATTTTTCTCTAATTCTAGTAATTTTTCATTACATGATTGTAAATGCTCTTTACTTTCTTCAATAAATACTTCCATATATTGATTCATTTCCATACGGTAACACCCCTAAGTTTCGAGTTGAATATCGGATAAACAACCAGAACACTGTTGTTTAGTAAAATATAAATTTTATTTATTAGTATGCTGGTGAAAGAAAATGTAAAATGACGTCAGCAATTTCTTCCACATTTGCAACTCTATCAACTAAATTTGTTGAAACGGCTGATTTAGGCATTCCGTAGACAACAGAAGTCTCTTCTGACTCAGATATAGCCTTCACGACTCCTTTTGACTTCATCTTTTTTAACCCTTCTGAACCATCAGAACCCATTCCTGTCATAATGACTGCAATTTTGTGATAATTGTTTAGTTCACTTATAGATTCAAACATTACGTCAACGGATGGTCGATGACCATTTCTTATGTCTGATTGGTCTATTTTTATTGTTAATACTGAGCCTGATTTTACAATTTTCATATGTGATCCACCAGGAGCTATATATGCCGTTCCTTTTTTTACAACTTCTCCATTGACAGCTTCTTTTACATCAATCGAAGAAATTGTGTGAAGCCGGTTTGCCAGTGACTGTGTAAAGCCTTGAGGCATATGTTGAACAATAAAAATTGGTGCATTAAGATCGGATGGTAACTTTGTTAATACATGCTGTAAAGCTCTCGGTCCTCCTGTAGAGGTCCCAATACAAATGATCGATTGATCCAATCTGTCTTTGTCGAAAGAAACAGAACGTTGGCTAGCACTTGAGTCTATTTTACTATAACTTGTAGGTTTTTGTAATAATTGATTGTTTACTTTCTTTAAATTTGCAGATTTCGCGAGAGCAACTTTATTTTTCAGTTCCTCCTTGACCTTATGTAGGTCTAAAGATATAGATCCTGAAGGCTTAGGAATAAAATCAAAAGCACCATATTGCAATGATAAAATCGTATTTTCAGCCCCATCTTTTGTCGTGCTTGAAAGCATGATCACAGGCCTTGGACATTTTTTCATAATGATTTTTAAGGCTTCTAATCCATTCATGATAGGCATTTCAACATCTAAAGTAACAACATCCGGATTAAGCTCTTCAATTTTAGTTAAGGCATCCGCTCCATTTCTAGCTGTCCCTACCACTTGAATTTGTTCATGTTCAGAAAGAAAATCAGAAATTAGTTTTCTCATAAAAGCTGAGTCATCGACAACTAAGACACTTGTTTTTCCCATAAATGTTACCTGCCTTTCATGAAGAAATGTTTTAGTTTCGAAATAAAAGGTGCTTCTTCTTGAATTTTTTCAATCGTATTCTTCTTTTCCAAATAATTTTGTGAAATCATTTTTAATGCTTTGCTTGCCTGACAACCAGGTTGGAAAAGAATGAACGGTTTTTGATCGATCACAGCCTTCATAATGGTAGAGTCATCGGGAATTGTTCCAAGTAGAGAAACTTCTCGTTTTAAGAATTGATTGATCGTCTGTTCTAATCTTTTATACGTAGTTTCACCGACTTTCTTATTGAAAGCTCGATTTACGACGATAGTGAATGGGATTGTCCCGTTATTTACACAAACATTTTTTATTGCGGCATACGCATCTATCATAGAAGTAGGCTCAGGAGTAGTAATCACGATAATTTCATCCACAGATAATAAAAACCGCAAGCTGTCTTCTGATATACCGGCCCCCATATCGAAAACAATATAATCGTATAATTTAAATAACAATCCCAGTTGCTGAAGAAATCGTTGAAACTTTTCTTCATCCATTGAAAAAATAATACCAAGCCCTGTTCCACCCGAAATATAATCCAGACCATTTGGGCCGGAAGAAATAATTTCTGAGAGCAACATATCCTGATTGAAGAAGTCGACAATTGAATATGCAGAACTTTCACCAAGTAATATATCGATATTACCCATACCGATATCTAAATCGAATAATAATACTCGTTTCTTTTCTTGTTGTAATGCTAACGAAAAGTTAAGTGAAAAGTTTGACTTTCCCACTCCTCCTTTTCCACTCATAACAGCAACAGATTTTGCTTCTGTTTTTAAACTTTTCAAACGTTCTCTTAGACGCTGTGCTTGATCATATGACATTTTTTCTTACCTCAACATTTGTTCGACTATACGGTCTCTTGTAGCCACTTCGATATCTTCTGGGACATTTTGGCCATGTGTTGTATATGCAATGCCTTTTTTCGTGTTCATCATAACATCAAATAGTGATCCTCTTGTTGATGTTTCGTCCAATTTTGTAAAGATAAGCTTATGGATCGGAATAACAGAAAACTGTTTAAATACGGCAAGCATATCAGTTGGCTTTGCCGTTGCGGCTAAAACTAAAAATGTTTCCATTTCATCGTCAAAGTCAATAATTTTCTGTAAATCAGAAACATATTTAGGCTCCAGAAAATTTCGTCCTGCCGTGTCAATAAAAACATAATCATACATTGCTAATTTCTGTTTAGCTTGTTTAAAGTCTTCAATCGTATAACAAATTTCAATTGGAACATCCAGAATCTTCGCATACGTTTTTAATTGATCAATCGCTGCAATCCGATATGTGTCTGTTGTTATAAAAGCAACCTTCTTCTTTCTTTGAAGAACACATTCAGCAGCTAGTTTTGCAAGGGTTGTTGTTTTCCCAACTCCTGTAGGGCCGATAACATTAATGTATTTTCGCTTGTAAGAAATACCCCCGAATTCTAGATCTGCTAGGTGATGAGCAAAAAACTCATGTTGCTTTTCAAGTAATTCCTCATCCGATATGTTACCTTTACGGACATACCAAAAGTCTAAAAGCTCCGCCATCAATTGACTTCTTAATACGGGTGCTATTTCCTGTTCAATCATATTTTCCAGCACTTTTTTTAAAGGCTGTGGATACATATCGATTTTTTCATTTGTAGAAACAGACTTAAGCAACCTTTTCAAATCACTTAATTCATCTAAAAGTTGTAATTGATCGATATTTTTTTGTGAATTTGTTTGTACTTGTTGTGCTATGTCTAAACCATTATCTTTGACGAGAGGCTTTGATGCTTCTTTCCTGACATTTTTTACAGTTTTCGTTTCAATTGGGCTAACATCCGGATCCATTGCAGCAATCACTTCAATTTTCTTTTTAGTAAAGAAACCTAAAAATCCTCCGGTTTGAATCATTTTCGAGTTCAAAATGACTGCATCATTTCCCATTTCACTTCGGATTTTCTTCATCGCTTCTTGCATAGATGTTGCGACATACTTTTTTACCTTCATTCTACATTCACAACCCCAATACTCTGTACTTCTACATTTGCTTCCAGCTCATTGTAAGATAAAATAGGCACTTGTGGAAAATATCGATCTGTTAATTGTCTTACATACATTCTCACAGCAGGAGAACATAATATGATCGGTGTCTGCTGCTCGAGTGATAACGTTTCAACTTCCTTTGCTACCGATTCAATAATCATCTGTGAAACATCAGGACTTAATGATAAGTAATTGCCATGTTCGGTTTGTTGTACACCATCTGCAATTAATTTTTCTACTTTACCCGATAAAGTTACGACCTTCAAAATATTGTCCTGTTCAGCATATTGTGCAGTTATTTGCTTAGCTAAGGCTTGTCTTACATATTCCGCCAGTAACTCAGTATCCGAAGTCATTTTTCCAAAATCAGCTAAGGTTTCAAAAATAATCGGTAAATTTCTTATCGACACTTTTTCACGTAATAACTTAGCGAGTACTTTTTGAATTTCACCAATACCTAGTGGAGTTGGCGTAACTTCTTCTACTAAAATAGGATAAGCTTCCTTTAAATGATCGATTAATTGTTTAGTTTCTTGTCTACCTAATAATTCATGCGCATGTTGTTTTATGACTTCTGTTATATGTGTTGATACAACAGATGGCGGATCAACAACTGTGTAACCGTACATTTCAGCTGTATCTTTTACTTCATCTGTTATCCATTTAGCAGGCAATCCAAAAGATGGTTCAATTGTATCAATCCCTTCAATTGAATCATCTTCTATTCCGGGAGCCATAGCTAAATAGTGATCAAGTAAGATTTCACCCTTTGCCAATTCATTTCCCTTGATCTTCAAACGATATTCATTAGGTTGTAACTGAATATTATCTCTTATTCTTACAACAGGTATGACAATACCTAGTTCAATAGCTAACTGTCTTCTAATCATAACTACCCGATCAAGTAGATCTCCACCCTGATTTGTATCAGCAAGAGGAATTAAGCCGTATCCAAATTCAAATTCAATTGGATCAATATTTAACAGGTTAACTACACTCTCTGGACTCTTCATTTCGTCCATTTCTATCTCTTGCTCAATTTCTTCTTCATCAGGCACGTTTTGTTCTCTAGATTTTGTAATCATATAGCCGCCAATAGCGAGCAATGCTGCAATTGGAAGTGTTAATAGAATACCAATCGGGGTAAAAATACCTAATAGAAAAATGGTCCCTGCAGCCACATAGAGCATTTTCGGATAAGCAAATAGTTGATTTGTAATATCTGTACCAAGATTTCCTTCCGATGCAGCACGTGTTACCACAATTCCTGTCGCAGTGGATATTAATAATGCCGGAATTTGACTGACAATCCCATCACCGACTGTCAGCATTGTAAAATGTGAGGCTGCCTCAGCAATAGGCATACCAAGCTGCATCATGCCAATAATGATGCCAAATAACATATTGATTAATACCATGATAATACCGGCGATCGCATCACCTTTTACGAACTTACTTGCACCATCCATTGCCCCGTAGAAATCAGCTTCATTCGCGATTTTATCTCTTCTTTCACGAGCCTGTTGCTCAGAAATCATACCTGCATTTAAATCTGCATCAATGCTCATTTGTTTACCAGGCATCGCATCAAGTGTAAAACGGGCAGCTACTTCTGATACACGTTCAGAACCTTTTGTAATAACAACAAACTGAATAACAATTAAAATAATAAAAACAACAAACCCGACCAAAACATTTCCTCCGGTAACAAATGTCCCGAAAGTCTCAACCACTTTCCCTGCATCACCTTCTGCTAATATCGCTCTAGTCGTCGACACGTTTAGTCCTAAGCGAAATAGAGTCAACAGAAGAATTAATGAGGGAAAGATTGAAAATTGCAATGGCTCATTCATATTCATTGACGTAAGAATTACTAATAGTGCAAGAGATATATTTATAATAATTAAAAAACTTAACAACCAGCCCGGGAACGGAATGATCAGCATTGCCACAATTAAAATAACACTAAGTAATACGGATAAGTCTTTTCCGGACATGTTTTTTCTCTCCTTAAACCCAATCAATCTATTGAATTAGTAGAAATAACCACTTTTATGAAATAGATTTCGCTTGATATACATACGCGATAATCTCTGCAACAGCCTGAAAAAACTCATCTGGAATAGCTTGTCCAATATCTACCTGAGCATAAAGGGCTCTTGCAAGGGGGCGATTTTCTACCATCATGACGTCGTTCTCTTTTGCGATTTCTTTTATTTTTTGTGCAACCATGTCTACCCCCATAGCGACAACATATGGAGCATCCATTTTTGTTTCATCATATCTTAACGCAATAGCATAGTGAGTTGGGTTTGTGATGACAACATCTGCTGTAGGAACATCATGCATCATCCTTCTCATCGCCATTTCACGCTGCCTTTGCTTTATTTTTGATTTTATGAGCGGGTCACCATCAGATTTTTTATATTCATCCTTAATGTCTTGTTTAGACATTCTTAGGTTTTTTTCATAGTCATATTTCTGATACATATAATCAAGCAATGATAATAACAGCAGGGCAATCGACGCAGATAGCCCCATCTTAACAGTCAATGACCCGATAAATTGTAGTGACTGTTCCACAGTCATTTGTGACAATCGCAATACATTATCAAGTTCAATCCATAAAACGGAAAATGTTACAACTCCAACAAAGGATATTTTTAATAACGATTTAACCAGTTCAACTAACGCACGTATTGAATAGATCCTTTTAAACCCTTGGATTGGATCCAATTTATTTAACTTCATTTGAATAGCTTCCGTTGAAAATAAAAAGCCTACTTGCAAATAATTTGCTAAAACCCCCGCAACCAAAGCAACTCCCATAATCGGTGCTAAAATCATAGTTGCTTGATAAGCAAGTGTTAAAAAAACGTCATGAACATTTTGATTTGTTATATCAATTAATAAATAATCCTGGAAAATACCTCTTAGCATAATAAGTATTCGATCTCTCATGAAAGCGCCAATGAATAAAAACGATAAAAAAACAGTAAGAAGTGAAAGTGCCGTATTTACATCTGCACTTTTAGCCACCTGACCTTTTTTTCTTGCATCTTGTTTTTTTCGTGGAGTAGCTTTCTCAGTCTTTTCTCCTGAAAAAAACTGCAAATCCAATCTAAGTAGGTTGATTGCCTTCACCTCCGAACAACTCCATTAGACCACGCATTGTATACGTCATCGTCTCAAATAATTGTGACATTAACAAAAATAATGCGCTCATTGTTAAAATGAGCATGATAAAACTAACAATAATTTTCAAAGGCAATCCAACAACAAAAATGTTCAATTGAGGAACAGTTCTTGCTACGATTCCTAGAGCTATATCTACTAAAAAAAGCGAACCTACCACAGGAATTGACATTTGAAAAGCAATGATAAACATTGAATTAAACGAAGTGATAATAAACTCAATAATATTTTCATTACCCATAGGAAGAAAAGGTTGATTTATTGGCACAAATTGATAGCTGTAATATATACCATCTAATAAAAGATGATGTGCGTTTGTTGTAATAAGTAATAATAATGCAAAAGTGTACAAGAATTGACCTATTAGCGGGCTTTGTGCTCCTGTTTGGGGATCAATCACATTCGCTATAGCAAATCCCATTTGAAAATCGATAAAGCTGCCGGCAATTTGAACTGCTGCAAGGATAAAATATGCTGAAAACCCGATCGCAAGGCCAAGTAATACCTCTTTTAAAATAAGCATGAAATACTGACCATCAACTTCAATCGTCGGCGGATTTATAGAAAAGAACATGATCCATGCTAAAAAGAAAGAGAAACCAATTTTATGTGTATTAGGAATAGTTCGATATGAGAAAAATGGCATTGTTACAAAAAAGGCCGTAACCCTCATAAAAATCAGAAGAAATGCAGGATAATTTTCCAGTAAAGTTACCATTTTATCCTACAAACCTATTTAAATTTCCAAAGATATCTTGTGCATAAGATATAAGAGTGGACAACATCCAGGGTCCAAAAAATATTAAGCCTACTAATACGGCGACGATCTTTGGGATAAAGGCCAGTGTTTGTTCTTGAATTTGCGTTGTAGCTTGAAAAATACTTACAATAAGTCCAATGACTAATGCTACTAACAAAAGAGGTCCACAAATGATCAGTACAGTATAAACAGCTTTTTCAGCTAAGGAAATAACAAACTCGGAGCTCATTTATTCACACCCTCCTAAAAACTTTGTAACAATGACTTCACTATTAAATACCAACCATCTACTAATACAAATAGGAGAATTTTAAAAGGCAGGGAAATCATAACTGGTGGTAACATCATCATTCCCATGGACATCAAGATACTTGCAACTACCATATCAATAACTAAAAACGGTATAAAAATCATAAAACCAATTTGAAAAGCGGTTTTTATTTCACTTATAGCAAAGGCAGGAACCAGAGCAGTCAATGGAATTTCTTCTATGGAATTAGGATTATCTATGCCAGCATAATTTAAAAATAAAGCTAAATCTTTTTGCCTGGTGTGTTTGCTCATAAACTCTTTAAAAGGATTTGCAGCTCTTTCATAAGCTTCTTCGAGACCTATTTCCTCATTAAAAAGAGGCGTTAACGCCTGTTCATTTACTTGAGAAAATGTAGGTGCCATTATGAAAAATGTTAGAAACATAGCTATACCGATTAATACTTGATTTGGTGGCATTGATTGTGTTGCAAGTGAAGTACGAACAAATGACAATACAATAATAATCCTTGTAAAACAAGTCATCAATATTAAAATACTGGGTGCAATAGATAATACCGTTAATAATAATAGAAGCTTTACAGAAGTACTGACATCTTCCGGGTTACTATTATTAAAAAACTCCATAAACTCATTCATTCTTCTTTAGACCCTTTCTTTTAATATCATCAAACTGTTTTGTTCGTTCTTCCTTTATTTTTTGTAATTGTTCATTTAACTTTGTTGAAAAAACTGGTGTATTAGAGTTTAAAATGATCTTCTTTCCTTTTGATCTGTGAACGATTGTTGAAGCTACTTTTTGGAAAATATCTTTTGAATCGATGACCGTTTCTTGTTTTTTCTCGAAGTCTTCAATGATGCTCTTACTTTCCTGCTCATCCTCAATTTCCTTTAACAGAGTAATCGAATCGCCAACTCCGACAACTAACACGCGTTTTCCGACTTTTACCATTTGAACTGATTTATTTTGCCCTAGATTTGTTCCACCTAAATTCACAATAACTTGTCCTTGCTGAAAAACACGATTTTTCTTGGTGACAAACTTCAATAAGGCATAGATAAGAAATATAATAAAGCCTAAAGCGAATATCATCTTCATAAAATCCCATGCTGTTATCGAAAGTGCATCCCCCTGTACTTCGGTTTCTTCATTTAGTTTCACTTGATCTTGTATTTCCGGGTTTTCATTTAATTGATTTTGATTATTTTCTTGCTCTTGCTTATTTATATTTTCATATACACTTTCATTTTGTGAGTCCTCCGCAACTACAATCGCTGTAGGTTGCGGAGCAAAAAAGATAAGAGCTATTACCGTCAATATGAGGGTTTTTCTATGAAGCAAAGTCTCTCCACCTTTAACTTAATGTTTTTCCAATTGCCTCTAAAACACGATCCGCTTGGAAAGGTTTTACAATAAAGTCTTTAGCACCTGCTTGAATCGCATCAATAACCATTGCTTGTTGCCCCATTGCCGAGCACATTATAACTTTAGCATTACTGTTGATTTTTTTAATTTCTTTTAATGCTGCAATTCCATCCATTTCAGGCATTGTGATGTCCATCGTTACTAAATCTGGTTGATGTTCTTTGTATTTTTCAACAGCTTGTGCACCATCAGCTGCTTCAGCTACTACTTCATACCCATTTTTCGTTAAGATATCTTTAATCATCATTCTCATAAAAGCTGCATCGTCTACTATCATAATTTTGTGCGCCATTTTCCCCACTCCTACTTTACAATTTTATTTTAGTTTGTTTAATCGTTCTGATTGACTAATAATATCTGTTACACGGACACCGAAGTTCTCATCAATTACAACAACTTCCCCTTTTGCAACAATCTTATTGTTAACAAGTATATCAACATGTTCTCCAGCAAGTTTATCTAATTCAATGATAGACCCTGAAGATAATTCAAGAATTTCTTTTACGGAACGTTTTGTTCTGCCTAATTCCACCGTTACCTTTAAAGGGATGTCTAACAGCATATCCAAGTTTTGCATTCCCTGCTGTTGATATGAACCTTGTTCAAAAGAAGCAAATTCAGCAGGTTTTACATTAACTGAAGGCTGTGGTCTTTGTTGAACATGCTGCCCGGGAACAGATTCGAACATTGGTTGTCCGAATTGTTGCTGGTACATTGGGTTATTAAAACTCAACTGTTGTTGCTGCATTTGTTGCTCATATACAGATTGCGCTTGTGAGTTACTCTGTTGAACATCATTTTGATATGAAAGTGTCATCTCAGGTATCGGGGCATGTGTCACTGCTTGTGGCTCCTGAACCTCTTTTATTGCTTCGGCTGTAGCAGCAGCCTCCTGCTTTGGATTAATTAATTGATCTATAAGATCCTTAGCAAAATGTAAAGGCAATAATTGCATGATATTTGAATCAATTAATGTTCCAATCTTTAACCTGAAAGATACCTGCACAAATAATTCTTCATTCGGTATTGTATTTGCATCTTCCGTTTCATTCGCATCTAGAAGTTCTACACTTGGCGGAGAGATGTCTACCTTTTTATTAAATATGGTTGACATCGATGTAGCAGCTGAACCCATCATTTGATTCATTGCTTCCTGAACTGCACTGACTTGAATTTCTCCCAACATTTCATCAGGATTTGTGCCGTCTCCACCTATCATTAAATCTGCAATAATAGCTGCATCGCTTTGCTTAATAACCAACAAGTTACTTCCTGAAAAACCTTCTGTATAATTCACTTCTATTGCAACATAGGGATGTTGAAATTGTTCACCTAATTTATTTTTGTGAATGATTGACACGCTTGGTGTTGTAATTTCAACTTTTTGTTGTAAAAGAGTTGATAAAGCTGTCGCTGAGCTTCCAAATGAAATATTTCCTATTTCACCAATTGCATCTTCTTCCATTGCGTCAAAATAATCTTCATTATTTAAACGCACTTCTGTCTCTACAGGATGTTCTTCTTCATCAGTACTTGACCCTTTTAAGAGTGCATCAATTTCATCCTGCGATAACATATCATTACTCACCATCTTCGTCACCTCTCGATAAGTGGTCAATAATTTGAACCGCTAATTTTTTATTCATTTTTCCAGGTTGTCCTGTAAACTTTGGCTTATCACCTATTTTAACAACCAATGGCTGGTCGATGGAGCAATCTAACTGAATGACATCACCAAGTTGTAATTGAAGAAAGTCTTGTATTGATATATCTGATGTTCCAAGCTCAGCTGCAATTGTAAGATCAGCAAGATTAATTTGCTTTCTTAATGCATCTATTTCATGTTGCTTAGGCTCTTTTCTGTCAGATTGCATCCAATAATGTACAGATAACTTCGGGATAATAGGTTCTAAAACAACATGCGGAATACACAGGTTTATCATACCGCTCGTTTCCCCAACTTGAATATTCAAGGATATTACGACAACCGTTTCATTAGGGGAAACCATTTGTAAAAACTGTGGGTTAACTTCAAATTCCAACATACTAGGTTCAATTTCAATTAATGATTCCCATGCCTCTTGATAATTATCTAAGGATTTCTCAAAAATATTAGAAATGATTTTTGTTTCAATTTCTGTTAAACTTTCTATCTTATTAACACTCGCTCCGATTCCACCCATAATTCGATCCATCATAGCGTATGCTATATTAGGATTAACTTCCATAAGCACTCTACCATCTAATGGAGCTACTTCAAAAATATTTAACACCGTCATTTTAGGGATGGATCGGATAAATTCCTCATATGGCAGTTGGTCAACAGAGCCAACTGTAATCTGTATATATGTGCGTAATTGAGCTGAAAAATAAGTAGTTAAAAGTCTAGCAAAGTTTTCATGAATTCTTGTTAAGCTTCGAATTTGATCTTTTGAAAATCGTAAAGCTCGTTTGAAATCATAGACCTTTACTTTTTTACTTGACTCTTCTTTTTTCAATTCATCTGCATCCATCTCACCAGTTGAAATAGCGGATAGCAAGGCGTCAATTTCACTTTGTGATAAAATATCACCTGCCAAAGTTTTCACCTCCTATTTTTGTTTTTATGTCAATTATTGAAGGATATAGGATGTGGTATAAACCTTTTTGACCTTGCCTTCTTGCATTAATGCATTAATTTTTTTGGAAATGGACTCTTTGAGCTTATTCATTCCTTCGGTTCCTTCTAATTGTGTAGCCTCCATATTAGCTAACTCCGATATAATAATATCTTGTGCTTGGAAAGATCGCTGTGTTAATTCTTCTTTTGCTTTCTTTGAATCAGTCTCAATTTTAAATGATATACGCACAATATTACCACTGGATAAATTTGTGGTTATTTCGGGTATATCGACTGATGCCTCAACAACTTCTTTTATAGAAGGTTCTTTATGCTCATCTTCATTACCTATAAATTTGGTAACGACAACAAGTGCTGTAACTCCAATTAATGTAATAGACCCTATAATAACAAGCATAATCGATAAAAGCTTCTTATTCATCACCCAAAACCTCCGTGTCTTTTCTCAAAGACAAAACATTGATATCCCGATAAAAGGAAGAAATTTTCTTAGCCACCTCTTGTTGAGGTTCTTTTACAACATATTTATGACCGTTTGTTAAAGTAATGGTTGTATCAGGAAATGACTCTATCACTTCAATATATAACGCATTTAGAGTAAAGGGTTTTCCATTCAACCTTGTTAATTGAATCATACATGCAGAGGCTAACATGGAAAGTGCCAAATGTTAGCCTCTTCCCCCCTTATTAACGTTTGAGACCCATTATTTCTTGTAAAATTTCATCTGAAGTTGTAATGATCTTGGTATTTGATTGGAAACCACGCTGAGCCACGATCATTTCTGTGAACTCTTCAGATAAATCAACGTTTGACATTTCAAGAGCACCTGAAACAATTGAAGAAGCACCGTCAGATCCTGGAATTAATAATTCATCTAACTCAATTCCATTATTATTTTGGTCGATTGTACCTGAGTTGCCAGATTCACGGAAAAGATTTCCTCCAACCTTTTCAAGTCCACCAGCATTCGCAAAGTTAGCTATTCGAATTTGCCCTGCAACATTTAATTCACCTTTTTCATTAATAAAAGTTACAGCTCCATCAGGAGATACACTAAAACTCTGAGCAGTTAATGGTATTTGAATAAAACCAGCATCACCGCTTAATGAGTCAGACCATTTTGGAGTAATTAAATCTTCAGCAACAGATTCAAATTGAGCAACAGATTGCCCGATTTTATCCATGTTAATTTTAAAATTTGTAATATCAGATGCTAGTTGTTTAATTCTTTCTTCTTCATTATTATTTAAGTCATTAAATGATCCATCAGCATTTTGGTAATCCGGGCCAGGAGGATAGTTTTCATCTTCTCCTGCTAATGAAGAATCCACATTAAGCGCACTTAGACTAGAAGTGATTTCTAGCATGTTAAAAATTTCAATTTGGTCGTTCAAATCCTCTAATAAGTTATCGAAATTAGGCAAACTATTATTGAAAATACTCACACCAGTAGATTCGAAGTTATCATAAATATTACTTAAAGCATCGTGTGCATTTGTTAAAGCTTTATATGATACATCTTCTTCAACTGGAGGAGTAGCAGTTGGATCTGGTAATGGACTTCCGGCATTTTGCCAAGTTGTGTATGCATCATCATAGTCTTGATAAGCAGTTAATAAATCATTTGTTCGTTGTTCTAACACCTTTAATGCATCAAGTGTATCTTTGTATGAATTACCGAAAGCGCTAATTTGTGCCAATGCATTATTTCCTTGCGTTATTTCATTATCTTTAGGAAGAGTTTTTTCACCTGTTTCACCAATTAAAAACATCCCTTCGGAAGTAACAATATATCCTCGATCATCTAAATATAAGTTACCAGCTCTTGTATAATTCACATCCATTGCACGATCAATTGTTCCTGTAAATTTATTATTTCCCAATTGATTACCACGATCAATTCCAACTCTCCCAACATCCTTTATTGTTCCTACAGGAAAAAATCCGTCTCCAGTTAATGCAAGATCCAATGTTCGAGAAGTTGTTTGGGTTGCACCTGCTGTATGAATCGTATCAATTGAAGAAATTTGTGTTCCTAATCCAACCTGTTGAGCATTAATTCCACCACGATTTTGTGTTGCTGCACCAGCTCCTGCAATTTGCTGACTAATTAAATCTTTAAATGTTGTTCGTGATTTTTTAAATCCATAAGTATTAACATTGGCAATGTTGTTACCAATTACATCTAATTTTGTTTGAAAGTTTTTCATCCCGCTGATACCTGAATATAATGAACGTAACATGCGTATTCTCTCCCTTTAATAGATAATTAGATTCAGTTGCTTCTGTCATTCCACAACTAAAGGCCTCCACATTTGGTCCAGCCGTTAATCCATAATAATTGTTCCATTAATGTTGGTAAAAATTTGTGTTTTTGCTTCTTCACGATCCATTGCGGTTATAACCGTATTATTTTGGGCATTAATAATAAGTGCTGCTTCATTAACAAGGACCAGTGAATCTTTAACACCCATCTGACTCGCTTCATAAATCTTATTTTCTATAAGTGACCAATCTGCCTCAGATATTGTGATATGTCTCTGGTTTAACCTCTCATTGGCATGTTTACTGATTTTTAATTGCTTATCATTTATTTCATTCGACAAATACTCTTTAAATTGACTTTGTTTTGGAATAGATTTTTGCATCTGTTGCATTGATTGAAAAAGAGTAAGATTATTTATTTTAAATGACATACTTCCACCATTAGGATTCAGATTTGCTAACTTTTATGATGTTATCAACAGATACGAAAGAGCCATTATCAAGTTCCAATTCAAAGCCGGTATCACTTTTTTTCACAGATTTAACAATTCCTGTTCCAGTTTCTTCATTAGAGTTCTTCCATTCGATTTGTTTACCAATCATTTCAGAATACTTTATGATAGAATCTCCCTGTGTTTGAATATTGATAAACTTCTCCAGCATACTTGCCATATTTGATGTTTGTTCCAATGTCGAGAATTGAGCCATTTGTGCAATAAATTCCTTATCTTCCATGGGATTTAGTGGGTCCTGGTTTTGTAGTTGAGTCATTAATATTTTCAAAAACTCATCTTTACCTAGGTTTGAGCTTCCTGCATTGCTTGTAGATGGTTTATTCGATAATAATAAAGTAGGATCTATCGTTGTCATGAAATCGCCTCCTTACACTGTCGTATTTAATGCTGCCTTTAATGATTCCATAAAGCTTTGCTCATTATTGTTTTCATCGTCATGTGATTGCTGTTGTTCTTCTTTACTCCTGTCTTCCCTGTTTTCAGATTGATCTTTGATTGTTTGTGGGGAATGTTCAGTTTGAACTTCAAAGCGTTCAATTTCTATTTGAACGTTTGGGAGTACCTGTTTTAATTGATGAATACTATGATCCAATAATTCTTTTGCCGATCCAGAAGAAGTAATAAGACGTGCAATCATTTCACCATTTTTTTGAACTAGCTTTACGGTAATTACCCCCAAATGCTCTGGATTAAGCTTTATAGTAAGTCTGTTAGCTCCGTTCGGCATTTGAGCAAATTTACTAGTTTTAAATGCATTTAATAATTGGTTAGTAAACTCTTGGCGAGTAAAAGAATCTGATTTAATCGGTCCTTGGAACTCATTTTCAATTGTACCTATATGTTTTATTTGAAAGACAAATGAATCTTCTTTTATTCTATTAATAAACTGTTCAACTTGTAGATCGTTTTCAATAGGATTATCAATCATTTGCACATGTAGAATATTATTAAAATTTCCTGAACTTAATACACTATTGTTATTATCTATCGTAATACTCTTTAAGCCTAGATCTTTATAGAACTTATGTTCTTCGTTAAATCTATTTGTTTCAGTAAATGGTAATTTTATAAAATTACCTTTTTTAGATTTTGTCATAACCCCCAAATAATCAGCATCATTTTCGTAATTATTTAATATCTGTTCATGTACATTCGCATTATTCTTTAATAAATATTTAACAGTATTTAAAAAAATTAATTGAATGGTTTTTAAATCTGATTTATTAATGAAATTTTCAATTAGCTCAAGAGAATCAGGTGGTAATAATATTGAATTTAATTTATCCATAATATCTTTTTTTACTAGTAAGTCTGTTTTTAATGTTTCATGTTTAAGAGTATCTAGCCCATTACTAATAATTAACAATTTGTTTAAGGCGTTAGTTTTATCAGAGCCCTGATTTATGAACCTATCAAGTAAAACTTCTCCTTCAAGTATTGTTTGATCATCTGAGTTCATTTTAGATATGCTTTGTAACATATTTTTAAAACTGGGTGTTTCTTTATTTTTAAACGAAGAAAATTCCTGACTTAAATATGTGTTAACATCTTCTAGAATTCTTTGAAAATCATTCGATTGTTGCTCACTATCACTAAAACTTTCAAATGCCTTAACAATAGTTAAAAGGTTAACAATAGATGGTTGTGTTTCGACATTCTCTATAAGTTCATTGATAGAGGGACTTTCAGCAAACACATCACTTAATTCATTGTTTATTAAAAATAAAATCGGTGTCATCTCTATAAAATCATTGTCATTTGAAAACAAATCCAATTTTTCCGGTGAATTGTAAAAATTGTCTTCTTCATACTTGAATTCTAATGTATTCATATCACTAGGTAACTGGTTAACAAGCTCGGTTAGATCCTTCAAAATCCCAGCAAGTGATATATTTTCATGAGCAGAACTTTTAGTATCACTTACAGTAGTTAGTTTCTGAATCTTACCTTCTTGTGATAAAATGTTTCGAAAACTTAAACTACTTGATTTTTCACTTAAGCCTATATTCGTAGGTATTGGATTTAACCTTCGTGAAAATGGAGCGATTTCCAAGATTTCACCTCCTTTCTACTCTGAGTTTGAAGATAAAAGATTAGTAAACTTTACAGCATCTTCCACAGACATTTTAGATAAAATATCCGCAACTTGTTTGTCATCAAGAGACGACAGGATTAATAAAGCATCCTCTTGCGTAAGGTTTGGAATAATCTCCGCGGCTTTTTTGCTGCTCATATTATCATAAAGTTTACCGATATCTCTTGATTGGTTCTCTTCTTCAGCTTTTGCTATTTCTTCTATTTGTTTTTCTAAAGAACTAATTTCTTGGGTTAATTTTTGAACTTCTTTTTCTTTTGCTCCAACATCGCTTTCTAATGCACTAATCATAGTTGCTTGATCTTCGATCGTTTTCTCAAGTTTTTTGTTTTCTTCTTGTGTTTCTTGTTCTTTTACCGCAATCGCTGATTCATCAGTTTTTTCTTCCTCTTTATTTACTAAGTTTTCAACAACAGGAATACTTGTGATCGTTGACTTTGCTTTTCCTAGTACGTCAAAGCCTGCAACAGATAAAATAATTAATACAAGTGTTAGTGTAAAAACAACCGGAATAAAGATTACAAAGAAAAACCATTGAAATTTACTATATTCCTGCTTTTCGGTTTCCATCAGTATTCACCTAATTTCCACGGTACATAAAAGTTTGAATTGAAAGATCATCCATAAACTTATTTTCAAGCTGTTTTGAGTGATGAACATATTCGTTAAACTGTTTTTCTTTTAGCTTTTCATACTTCCTTAATTCTATGTTTTGATACATAAGCTTCGATTGCTTTTCATTCATTCTATTGCGAGTTAACAAAACAAGATTTTGATAATGGGAAATGGTTTTTTCAATGTTTGTTACGAATTGTTGATAATGTCTTATTTCTTGTACAGACATACCTGAATTCAGTTTTAAAAGAGTATTTTCCTCCAATACCTCTTTTTGTTTTAGAGATTCATAGAGTTTGTTTGCCACTGTTTCAAAATCATTAACAGACTGGTTATACTCCGCAAGAGATTGTTCTTTTTCATTTTCTTTAATATCCATTATTTTTTGAAATCGAAAATGAATTGACATTAAAAATCACCTTTTTCAATCAACTGAATAAGCGAACTAATACTTTGTTCAATGGAAACTTTATCTTCAACATTTTGTTTCAGATATGAAATGATTTTTGGATAATACTTAATCGCTTCATCTATTTCTCTAGATGAACCTCTTTTGTACGCACCAATATTGATTAAGTCTTCAGAGTTTAAGTATGTGGATAAAAGATCTCGTAATTTAGATGCTGAGTTTTTATGATTGGAATCAACAATTTGATTCATAACACGACTTATACTTTTTAACACATTTATTGCCGGGAATTGGCCTTTATTTGCTAACTGTCGATCTAACACAATATGCCCATCTAAAATTCCGCGAACAGTATCAGAGATTGGCTCATTCAAATCATCACCATCTACTAAGACTGTATAGAAAGCTGTAATTGTTCCAAGTTCATTCGTACCCGTACGTTCTAACAATTTGGGCAAAATAGCAAATACAGACGGTGTATATCCTTTTGTCGTTGGCGGCTCACCAACGGCAAGTCCTATTTCACGCTGAGCCATTGCAACACGAGTAACTGAATCCATCATAAACATTACGTTCATTCCTTTATCACGAAAGTATTCTGCTATGGCAGTGACAGTGTAAGCTGCTTTCAGTCTCATTAATGCAGGTTGGTCGGATGTAGCAACAACGACGATGGATCTTTTTAAACCTTCCGGTCCTAAATCCCGATCAATAAACTCACGTACTTCCCGACCACGTTCACCTATTAACGCGATTACATTTAAGTCTGCATTTGTATTTCTTGCAATCATACCCATTAATGTACTTTTCCCAACACCACTACCTGCAAATATACCCACACGTTGACCTTTACCGACAGTTAGGAGACTATCAATAACTCGCACTCCGACTTCCATTTTTTCATGGATGGGTGGACGTTTCATTGGATTTGGAGGTGATTGATCTGTTGGAACCCTAGCTAAGCCTTTCGGTAGTGATGACTCATTTAAAGGTAAGCCAAATGAATCTAATACTTGTCCAATCAGGCCTGTACCTACTTTTACAGTTAAAGGCTGTTCTGTTGCCTCAACAATACTTCCCGGAGAAATATGTGTTACTTGCAAATAAGGCATGAGGAGAACATTTTCATCCTTAAAGCCAACAACCTCAGCAGGAATTTTCGCTTTACTCGTAGATCCGGCATAAATGTAGCACAAGTCACCAATTGAGCTTTCAGGTCCTCTTGATTCAATCATAAGACCAACCACTCTTTTCACTTTTCCGTATCGTTTATATGAATCTAATGTATCGATTGCATGTACTAGATCTGCTGCTTTCAGGTCATACCACCTCTTACCCTAGTAAATCAATTAATTGCTTTTTTAATTGCTTTAATTGTGTATCAATACTGACATCTATTCGTCCAAAAGCAGATTCTATAAAACAATCATGCTCGTTTAATTCTGCATTAGCATATATATTAAAGTCTGTGTCATTAGTCACCAATGTTCTTAATTCGTCTTTTTGACTTAAAACGAATTCGTAATATAAAGGATGGACATGAATTTTAATATGTTCATATTCCTTCACTTCGTTTAGACCCTTTTTGACAAGAGGGAGAAAATGACTAGGTGATTCCGATAATTTAGCAGCTACGATTTTTTCAGCAATTTTTATCGATAGTTCTAATATGGCATTTTCTGCTGATTGGATTTTTTCGTCATAATCACGTTTAGACAATTCAATGATATGATTCGATTCTTCAATCGTTGACTTGTATTGTTTTAATGCTTCCTGTCTACCGAGTTCTAAACCTTCTGCATATCCTTCTTGTTTAGCCTGTTCGATTAATTGTTCATGTTCCTGATCCCAATTACTCTTTTCGAACTGTATTTGCTGTTGGATGATTGAAGATTCTTCCATAGCCTTTTGGATCATTTGGTCTGCATCATTTTTTGCAGATTGAATGATAAAAGAAGCCTCTTTTAACATTTCAGGGTTATTTTCATCCAATTTTTCTTGGAGAAGTGTTCTAATTGTTTGAACAGCAATTTTTTTTCCCTCTTCATGATGATTTGTATATTGTGACTTAATCAGCCTAGACAATAATATCATCTCCTCCACCACGGGCTATGACAATTTCTCCAGCTTCTTCAAGTCTTCTAATCACTCCGACAATTCTTGACTGAGCTTCTTCAACATCGCGAAGTCTAACAGGTCCCATAAATTCCATTTCTTCTTTGAATGTATCTACCATACGTTTAGACATGTTCTTATACACAACATCACGAACTTCCTCACTGGCCACTTTAAGTGACAACATTAAGTCTTCATTCTCTACATCCCTGATTACACGTTGTATTGCACGGTTATCGAGCGTAACAATATCTTCAAACACAAACATTCTCTTTTTAATTTCTTCCGCCAAGACAGGGTCTTGTATTTCAAGAGAATCTAAAATCGTTCTTTCCGTAGTCCTGTCAACTCCATTTAGCACTTCCACTACTGCTTCAATTCCACCGGTTTGTGTGAAATCTTGAGTAACTGTTGATGATAGCTTTCGTTCAAGAATTTGTTCAACTTCATTAATAATTTCAGGAGCCGTTCGATCCATTACAGCAATCCTTCGAGCAACATCAGCCTGTAGCTCTTGTGGCAATTCTGATAATATTTGACCAGATTGAGCAGGTTCTAAATAGGACAAAATAAGTGCAATTGTTTGTGGATGCTCATTTTGAATGAAATTTAATATTTGAGAAGGATCTGCTTTTCTTGCAAAATCAAACGGTTTAACTTGTAAAGATGAAGTAAGCCTATGAATAATGCTTGTTGCCTTCTCAGAACCGAGGGCTTTTTCCAGCACTTCTTTCGCATAAGCTATACCACCCTGTGAAATAAACTCCTGTGCCATCGCAATATCATGAAATTCTTCTATAATTTCTTCCTTTTTCTCGGCTTCGACTTTGCGAACACCGGAAATCTCTAAAGTAAGTCTTTCAATCTCTTCTTCAGATAAATGTTTATAGACAGATGCAGATACCTCCGGACCTAAAGAGATTAAGAGAATGGCTGCTTTCTGTTTACCTGTTAATGCGTTATTATCTTTTCTTGCCAAGTCTCTAACCTCCTAGTCTTCGGATATCCAAGTACGCAATAGTTTTGCAAAATCTTCCGGATTCTCTTTTGCCATTTTTTCAAGTTGTTTTTTGCGGACAGTAGTCTCTGATTCAACTTCATTGTTAATGTCCGGGACATTAAACGTGGTTTCAACAGGGATATCATCCTCTTCATATTCTTCTTCACTTTCTTTTTTCTTCCTAATAAGAAGAAAGATAAGAATAACGATCGCTAATAACAAGACGCCTCCAACGATATACATCCATAAAGGAATCGTTTGACTTGCTTCTGTTTCTTCAGTTTGAAGTTTTCCGTCAAATGGTTGAACTGATACAACAATTTTGGAGTCAACTTCCTCATCCGATAGCGGCTCTTCTGAAAAATCCTTATTAATAGATGTTCTTACTACGGTAGAAAGAATTTGTTGAATATCTTCTTCTCGTTCTGGTGTAAATGATAGTGGATCTTCAGGATCCGGTGGTTCAACCATAACTTGAATTCCCAAATCACGAATTTTATAAGGACTTTCAACAATCTGTTTATTTATACGATTCACTTCGTTATTAATTCTTTCCTCAATTCGCTCGTAATCTCCATCACCTGAGGTTTCTGTTGTCGCTTCATATCCTGGAACATCCGTTTCACCAGTTCCATTCACACCACCTGCTGCTGCAGCTCCATTTCCAGTGTAAGCCTCAGTTATTCGTTCAACACTTACAGCTATTCCTTCGTCTTCCCCTTCGACAACAGGTGAAACAAGGTTTTCTTCGCGATTTTCTTGAGTGAAATCAATATCAGTTGTTATCGCAACTACTACCTTGTCCTGTCCCATCATTGTGCCTAATAGTTTCTGAACATCTCTTTGTATATCTTGTTCGATTTGTGATTTAATTTCCTGTTGTGACGCATAGCTTGTACCAGGTGAAGTATTTTGTCCACCATTTAAATCATAATAGTTAAAATTTTGATCCATAATGACGATATTATCAGTCGTAAGATTTGGTATACTTTTTGAAACCAAATGAAAAAGGGCATTTACTTTTTCCTGATCAAGTTGAGCCCCTGGCTCCAAATTAAGAACAACTGAAGCAGAGGAACCTTCTTGTTGATCACCAACAAAAACTGATTCAGTTGGAAGGTTAATCATCACACTTGCATTTTTGACTCCTTCTATACCTTTCATTAAATTAGCCAGCTCAGTTTGTGTTGCCTTAAGTTTAATTACATCAAACTCCTTATCCGTCATCCCAAAGCCGGAATCTTGACCAAAATATGAATAGTCAATGACTCCAGAATCAGGAACACCTTCCGCAGCTAACTCAACCATTAAAGTATCGACCATCTCGTTAGGCACCATAATGGATGTACCATTGTTAGAGATTTCTGATTTCACACCTTTTGCATCAAGTGTTTCTTTTATTTGACCAGTTTCAGCTGGAGAGAGATTTGAATAAAGAGGAACTAAATTTGGTCTGGACATAAAGTAAGTTAGTAACCCTACTACTACAAAAAACAATATTACACTTGAAATAATGGTTGATTTTTGTAACTTACTCTTCTGTTCCCAAACCCCGGTTAGTTTGTCTTTAATAGTTAACAATTTTTCGTTCATTCCATAAAATCCCCCGGTTACAATGACATTTGCTAGTTAGTAATCAAAGTATTTCAAAAGATTTTTTTACTAAACTTGCATTCTCATCATCTCTTGATAAGCTTCTATTGCTTTATTTCTTACTTCCACAGCAGTTAGTAGTGTAATACTTGATTTCTGAGAAGAAATCATCACATCATGAAGTTCTACATTTTTCCCCGTTGCTAGTGCTTCTGTCATTTTGTCAGACTCTAACTGTGCTTTATTAACATGATCAATTGCTTGTTTCAGAGTTGCCCCAAAGCTTGTCTTGCCATCTGTTTGATTGGTATTTATTGAAGTAAACTTAGGTTGTATTTGAACGGGCTGATTTGATAACTGGAAAGGATTAACACTATTTATCATAACTATCACCTATTTTCCTATTTCTAGAGCTTTCATTAACATTCCCTTGGATGCATTCATTACCGTAACGTTAGCTTCGTACGATCTTGTGCTGCTTATAAGGTCGACCATTTCCTTCAAGGGATCAACGTTAGGCATTGCTACATAACCTTCTTCGTTAGCATCTGGGTGTTCTGGATCATATACAAGTTCAAAGGGAGTTTGGTCCTCGGTAATTTCGGTTACCTTCACTCCCCCTTCCGTTTCCTTTGAGCCCATAGCCTTATTTAAAAAAGAAGAAAATTGATTTCCTTGCGGCTGAGTTACAACCATTTTCCTGCGATATGGTTGCCATTCACCATTTACAAATTCTCCTCTTGTCGTATCCATATTGGCCATATTTGAAGAAATAACATCCATTCTTACTCGTTGTGCAGTTAAGGCTGAACCGGATGTATTGATTGATTGAAAAATCGACATGGTTAATTGCCACCTTTTATAACAGTTTTCAATGAGTTAAATTTGCCACTTAATCTCTCAATTAGTGCATTATATTGAATTTGGTTCTTTGCCATTTCAGTCATTTCTTGATCTATATCAACATTGTTACCATTATGATTATAATTCGTATTATTCTTTGTTACGATTCGATAACTGGATGAATCTGAACCACCGAATTCTATATGCTTGCTACTCGTTTTATTTGCTTGAAGCTTTTGCATTTCATTCGATAATGCCGTATCAAACCGAACTTCTTGAGCTTTATAATTCGGGGTATCAACATTTGCAATATTATTGGAAATGACTTTTTGCTTTGCAGTTGACTGTGAAATGGCTTTTTCTAGGCTTGTAATAGTATTTGAAAATAAATTCATGATATCCCCTCACAAAAGTAAACATAGTTACGTATCATATAGTGTCGAAATATGTTAATTCCTATCTAATTGTATGAAATAATAGTCTTAAAGTCTATTAAGACTTTGTAAAAAAAAGTCGGATTTTCTATCTATTTTAAAAAGAGGACTATTGTACTACGCTTTATTTACTGGTTGCGGGTGTACGCTAGTTTAAAAGAGGTTCTGATTAATCCTTTTATAAGGTATCATATAATTCGACAAATCCATACATATAATTTTTTTCCAATTTTAACAATTGTAATACGCTTGTAATATAAAAAAGAGGATGATCCATTGATCATCCTCTTTTTGCAAAATTTTTAATTTGTTTTCATTTTTTCTAATTCAACTAAGAACTTGGCATTTAATACTTTAATATACGTTCCTTTCATACCAAGTGAACGAGATTCAATAACACCGGCACTTTCTAATTTGCGAAGTGCATTGACGATAACTGATCTTGTAATTCCGACACGATCAGCAATCTTACTCGCAACTAATAATCCTTCATTACCATTTAATTCTTCAAAGATATGTTCAATTGCTTCTAATTCACTATAGGAGAGTGAACTGATAGCCATTTGAACAACTGCTTTGCTACGTGCTTCTACTTCAATTTCTTCTGCTTTTTCCCTTAAAATTTCCATACCTACCACAGTCGCACCGTATTCTGCCAAGATTAAGTCCTCATCAGCAAATTGCTCTTGAACTCTTGCTAGAATAAGTGTTCCTAGGCGCTCCCCTCCACCGATAATCGGGACAATTGTTGTTAACCCATTTTCAAATAATTCACGGTTTTCCACAGGGAAAGCTGTATATTCACTGTAAACATCAATATTTGAAGATGTTTCAGTTATGTTAAAAAGATTGTTTGTATAACCTTCCGGGAATTGGCGATCTTCCAACATTTTTTTCATGCGTTCATTTTCAATTTGTTGATTAATCGCAAATCCTAGTAGTTTACCTCTACGGCTGACGACAAAGATATTCGCTTCAATTACTTCGCTTAGTGTCTCTGACATTTCCTTAAAGTTTACTGGTTTTCCTGCCGCTCTTTGAAGCATCGCATTAATCTTACGTGTTTTTTGTAATAAAGACATGTATGGTTCCTCCTGTAACATATGAAATTATATGTACTATAATATAAATTGGCTTAAATCTTTATTTTTTGATATTTTACCTAGTTTATCTTCTACATATTGTGGAGTAATCACAATCTTTTCAAGGTTAATATCTGGGGCTTCGAATGATAGATCCTCTAATAGTCGTTCAAGTATTGTATGTAATCTTCGAGCACCGATATTATCAGTGTCCTGATTTACATCAAATGCTACTTCAGCTACTTTACGAATAGCTTCGTCAGAAAATTCTAATTCTATACCTTCAGTCTCAATTAAAGCTTTATATTGCTTTAATAATGCATTATCCGGCTCAACTAATATTTTCACAAAATCTTCAACGCTAAGTTTTGTTAGTTCAACCCGAATCGGAAATCTTCCTTGTAATTCAGGAATAAGATCAGATGGCTTCGCGATATGGAAAGCACCTGCTGCTATAAATAACATATGATCTGTCTTTACAGATCCGTACTTCGTTACAACGGTCGATCCTTCAACAATAGGTAGAATGTCTCTTTGTACACCTTCTCTTGAGACATCAGCAGAACCACCTTTTGACTTGCCGGCAATTTTATCAATCTCATCAATAAAAATAATACCAGTTTGTTCCGCTCTTATGACAGCCTCTTGACTCACTTCATCAAGATCGATTAATTTACTAGCTTCCTCGTTCGTTAATACCTTTCTTGCTTCTCGAACAGTCAACTTTCTTTTTTTCTTTTTCTTTGGCATTAAACTTCCTAAAGCATCCTGCATGTTCATGCCCATTTGTTCCATACCCGAACCTTGGAGCATATCAAACATTGAAGCTTGTTGTTCCTCAATCTCAACGGTAACATAATGATCTTCAAGTTCACCTAATGCCAATTGATGAGCAATTCGACGGCGCTTTTCCTGCATAGATGTATCATCAACCGATTGGTCATCCTGTTCATGTGATTGCTGATTAGCTGCACCAAACAACATTTCAAGTGGATTCTTCGCAGTTGATTGTTTTTTCTTACCAGGAACGAGCAGCTCAATCAGCCGCTTGTTTGCATTTTCTTCAGCAAGCCCTTTTACATCATTTATTTTTTCTTCCTTTACTAATCGAACCGCTGTTTCTACTAAATCTCTAACCATCGATTCAACATCTCTACCGACATACCCAACCTCAGTAAATTTTGTTGCCTCAACTTTAATAAATGGAGCATTTACAAGCTTTGCAATTCTTCTTGCAATCTCCGTTTTCCCAACACCTGTAGGTCCTATCATAAGAATGTTTTTTGGAACAACTTCTTCACGCAGCTTTTCATGTAACAAACTTCTTCTATAACGATTTCTCAATGCAACCGCTACCGCTTTTTTTGCTTCCTTTTGTCCTATGATATATTGATCTAAACGTTCGACAATTTGTTTTGGTGTTAGTTGGTTATTCATTTAGCGCTGCCTCCCTTAAATTAAAGTTCTTCAACAATAATATTCAGATTGGTATAAACACAGATTTCTCCAGCAATCGTTAGAGCTCCCTCCGCAATCTCACGAGCTGTTAACTGATCACCTGAAAATCGCTTTAA
This sequence comes from Bacillus sp. J37, assembly GCF_000518865.1. Taxonomy (GTDB): domain Bacteria; phylum Bacillota; class Bacilli; order Bacillales; family Bacillaceae; genus Metabacillus. The sequence continues at coordinate 168,665 of NZ_JAEK01000005.1, forward strand.
AGCCCTGCCTGCAGATAAAGCATAATTACCACCAGAGCCAATAGCTAAGATACCATCGTCCGGTTCTATCACTTCACCTGTTCCTGATACTAGTAATAGATCTTTCTCATTCATGACAATCAGCATTGCTTCTAGACGTCTTAATACCTTGTCACTTCGCCATTCTTTTGCCAGTTCTACTGCAGCACGTTGTAGATTCCCATTATATTCTTCAAGTCTGCTTTCAAAGAGTTCAAATAATGTAAAAGCATCTGCAACCGAGCCTGCAAAACCAGCAATTACTTTTCCATTAAATAATTTCCTAACCTTTTTAGCGGTATGTTTCATTACAACAGCATTACCTAACGTTACTTGTCCGTCACCTGCCATTGCAGCCTTTCCATTGTGATGAATAGCAAAAATTGTTGTCGCATGAAATTGAGACATTTTTCTACCTCCAATATTAAGCATTAAGCTCGAGGGTGATGGGCCATATACATTTTCTTCAAGTGTTCTTTAGTTACATGTGTATACACTTGAGTAGAAGATAAATGTGAATGCCCTAGCAATTCTTGAACACTTCTCATATCAGCACCTTCATTTAATAAATGTGTAGCAAAAGTATGCCTAAACATATGTGGGTGAATATGTAGAATTGAAGAGACATTTTTTATCATGCTATTAAGAATATGTCTTATTCCCTGGTCTGTTAGCGCTTCACCACGGTGATTTACGAATAAATAGGGATGGTCTTCCTTCTGTCTGCACATTAATATTTTCCGGCCATCATAAATATAACGTTCTACCGCATCTTGAGCATAGGCACCAAATGGAATGTATCGTTGTTTTCCACCTTTACCAGTAACAAGTATTGTTCCGATAAAAAAGTCAATATCAGAAATCTTAATCCCACAACATTCACTGACACGAATGCCGGTGCCATATAAAATTTCAACTAATGCTTGATTTCTTTGTCCTAAAGGAGTGTGAATATCCGAAACGGAGAATAATTGCTTAATCTCATCTTCATATAGAAACTGAGGAATTTTCTTCTCCTTTTTAGGGATTGAAACAAGTAAAAAGGGATTCTCATTGAGAATACTTTCTCGTATAAGAAACTTATAAAAACTTCTTAATGAGGAAATCTTCCTTGAAATTGTTTTTCTAGAATACTTTCTTGTATGTAACTGAGTTAAATATAACCTTGTATCATTATATGTAATTTCTTCTAGATGTAGGATTGCTTGTTCTTTCATAAAGGAAAAAAAATCTTCAATGTCTGTGGTATAATTCACAATTGTATATTTTGAACAATTTTTCTCAATTTGTAAATATTCAATGAACAAATTTAAATAATTCTTAACATTTGTCACTCTAGACACCTCACAACAACACAAAAGGGCTACTAAATGTTATCACAACAGTAGTAGCCCATGCAAATTATTTCTATAGATCTTTCGAAATTTTTTGAATTGTTTCTAACGCTCGCTTTGCATGCATTTCATTACGTTCTTTTTTACCTTTAATTTGTTTTGGTAGTGGAGCAAATATACCAAAATTCGCATTCATTGGTTGGAAATTGGCTGCATTTGTAGAAGTGATATATTTCGCCATACTTCCAATCGCTGTTTCATTAGGAAATTGAACCAACTCTTTATCTAAAATAAGATGTGCTGCATTTATCCCTGCTACTAATCCAGATGCTGCGGATTCTACATACCCTTCAACACCAGTCATTTGCCCGGCAAAGAACAGATCTTTTCGATTTTTATATTGATAAGTTGGTTCTAACAGTCTAGGGGAGTTGATAAATGTATTACGATGCATAACACCATATCGAACAATTTCAACATTCTCCAATCCCGGGATAAGGGACAGCACCTCTTTTTGAGGGCCCCATTTTAAGTGAGTTTGAAAACCAACAATGTTGTAAAGTGTACCAGCAGCATCATCCTGTCTTAATTGAACAACCGCATATGGTCTCTTTCCTGTTTTAGGATCTTCCAATCCTACAGGTTTAAGGGGACCAAACAACATTGTCTTTCTCCCTCTTTGAGCCATTACTTCAATAGGCATACAGCCTTCAAAGAAGATTTCCTTTTCGAATTCTTTTAATGGCACAGTTTCAGCAGCTATTAATGCTTCATAAAAACGGCCGAATTCCTCTTCAGTCATGGGACAATTTAGGTAAGCTGCTTCTCCCTTATCATAGCGGGACTTTAAATAAACCTTGTCCATATTGATGCTATCCTTTTCAACAATTGGTGCCGCAGCATCATAAAAATACAAATACTCCTCACCAGTTAATGACATTAATTGTTCTGAAAGTTTCTTTGATGTTAACGGTCCTGTAGCAATGATAGTAGGACCATTTGGTATCTCCTGGACTTCTTCATTTACTACCGTTACATTAGGGTGTCCCTTTACTAGCTCTGTTACCTTTTGGGAGAATTCATGTCGATCTACTGCAAGTGCACCACCTGCCGGCACAGCACACTCATCAGCTGCTTTTATAATGACTGAGTCTAATAGCCGCATTTCTTCTTTTAACACACCGACTGCGTTTGTTAAATTATTTGCTCTTAATGAATTACTACAAACTAACTCTGCAAATTTATCCGTGTGATGTGCCGGTGTTTGTTTTACAGGTCTCATCTCATATAACCGAACTTTTATTCCTCTTTTTGCTAATTGCCATGCAGCTTCACTACCAGCTAAACCTGCACCTATTACATTTACCATTGTTTCATGATTCATTTTTACCTAATCCTCCAACTAGATTTATAGCAATAAATATTTTTAAATAATACTTTGTTTCTTAAAAAAGGTGAGCGTCATTCCGCTCACCTATTGTTGCTGTTCCTCTTTATAGTCACATTCCATACATTGTACTTGGATGCCTTTTTTTAGTTTTTTCTCAACGAGCATTTTACTACATTTTGGACAATTTCTTGCAATTGGTTTATCCCATGAGAGAAATTCGCATTCAGGGTATTGATTACACCCATAGAATATTCTGCGTTTTTTTGATTTTCTCTCAACAATCGTACCTTCTTCACAGTTTGGGCATTTTACCCCAATTTCTTTAACGATCGGTTTTGTATTACGACAATCCGGAAAGTTTGAACAGGCCATAAACTTTCCAAATCTGCCCATTTTAAAGACCATTGGGTGACCACATTCCTCACAATCAACCCCAGCAGGCTCATCTTTTATTTCAATTTTCTCCATTTCATTTTCTGCCTTTTCGAGCCTTGGAGAAAAGTCTTTATAGAAATTATCGATGATCTTAATCCATTGAATATGTCCATCTTCAACTTCATCAAGGCTGTTTTCCATATTAGCAGTGAATTCAACATTGATAATTTCAGGGAAAAACTCTCTAATCAACTCCAACACAATTTCGCCTAATTCAGTTGGAATAAACCTCTTATTATCTAATGTTACATACCCTCTTTTTTGAATTGTATCAAGTGTAGGTGCGTATGTGGATGGTCTGCCTATCCCAAGCTCTTCTAACGTTTTAACAAGTCTTGCTTCAGTATATCGAGGCGGTGGCTGAGTAAAATGCTGGGAAGGCTCAATATCTTTAGAATAAATTTCATCCCCTTCCTTTAACTCCGGAAGTAGTCGATCCTTTTCCTCTTTTTGATCATCCGTTCCCTCAACATACACTTTCATAAATCCAGGAAATTTAATTTTTGATCCATTCGCCCGGAACAATACTCCATTGTTAACTAAATCAACGCTCATTGTATCGAGTATCGCTGGAGCCATTTGACTGGAAACAAACCGTTCCCAGATTAATTTGTACAATCTTAACTGATCCCTACTTAAAAATTCTTTTATGCTGGAAGGATCGCGTAATGTTGAGGTTGGACGGATCGCTTCATGAGCATCTTGAGCATTCGTGTTCTTTTTAGCAGACTTAGTGTTAGTACCTAAAAACTCTTGACCATATTTTTCTGTAATATAATGTGATGCTTCAGACTGCGCTGTCTCGGAAATTCTAGTTGAGTCGGTTCTCATATAGGTAATTAAACCAACTGTTCCTTCTTTTCCTAAATCAATTCCCTCATAAAGTTGCTGAGCAATCATCATTGTTTTCTTTGCTCTGAAGTTTAATTTTCGGGCTGCCTCTTGTTGTAAAGTAGATGTTGTAAACGGAACTGCAGGGTTTCGTCTCCGTTCTTTTTTTGTTACTTTTTCAACTGTAAATTTGTTCTCTTTTATAATTTCCAGAACTTCTTTTACTTCTGATTCTGTATTCAATGCTTTTTTCTCGCCATTTATACCGTAAAAAGATGCTTCAAATTCTTTTTGCCCTTTTAAAAATTGACCTTCAATAGACCAATATTCTTCAGGTACAAATGCTTTGATTTCGTTTTCCCTATCAATAATCAGTCTTACTGCTACTGATTGAACACGACCAGCGCTTAAACCTTTTTTAACTTTTTTCCATAAAATAGGGCTTATCTTGTACCCAACCAAACGATCTAGGACACGTCTTGCTTGTTGTGCATCAACTAAATCCATATTTATAGAACGGGGATGCTTAAAGGATTCTTTAATAGCGTCCTTAGTAATTTCATTAAACACAACACGACAATCAGAATTAATGTCTACATCAAGACTATGAGCTAAATGCCACGCAATCGCTTCCCCTTCGCGATCCGGGTCAGCCGCTAAATAGACTTTCTTCGCTTTTTTTGCTGCTGTCTTTAATTCTTTTAGTACAGAGCCTTTTCCTCTGATTGTAATGTATTTCGGCTCAAAATTATGTTCAACATCTACGCCAATTTGACTCTTTGGCAGATCTCGAACGTGTCCCATTGAGGCCTTTACTTTATACTTTTTCCCTAAATAACGCTCAATTGTTTTTGCCTTAGCAGGTGATTCTACAATCACTAAATAATCCGACATGCCTGGTATCCTCCTTAAGAGGTATTCTCTCTTTAGTATTTCTTTTTCATTTTTTAAGTTATTATCTGTTATATAAATAAACGAAGCATATTCAATACGTGAGTAAAGATTTTAATATTGCTCTCACTTAATGCAAGGAGCGTTTTAAAATGCTAATCCTATACTGAAATCTCCACTATTATTAAATATTCCTATAAGGTTTGTCAAACATATTAGAAATAAATTACCCTAATCATATACCAATTCATAAAGAAAAAACATGAATATTTTAACTAAATTAACATTTTTTTCGGTCCTTTGTTTCATTTATTAGCATCTTTATCCCAGGAAATTCTTCTATAATATGTGAAGCATCCTGTACAAGCTTTGCACCGTTTTGGATTAATTCATTTGTACCTCCGCAGTACTCATCAAAAATAGAACCTGGAACAGCGAATACTTCACGATTTTGTTCAAGTGCCTGTTGGGCTGTAATGAGTGATCCGCTTTTTTTTTGAGCTTGTATAATAATCGTGCCCTTGGAAAGACCACTAATCAATCTATTTCTCATTGGAAAATGCCATTTTTGAGGTGGAGTAGATGGAGGATGTTCTGAAAGAATGAGATGTGAGGTCATGATCTGTTCTGCCAGAGGCCGATTTTGTTTAGGATACAAATGATAAATACCTCCAGCTATTACAGCAATGGTTTTACCTTTTTGATTAATAGAAAGTGTATGTGCCAATGCATCGATTCCTTTTGCCAGTCCACTTACAATCACCCAATTATTTACGATTAATGGTTTTATTATATATTCCAGTGCAAATCTACCATATTGACTCGGGTTCCTTGTACCTACAATACCAATGCTTTGTGCTGAATGAGATAGTTCAATATCACCTTTGTAAAACAAAAATGGTGGTGGATCAGAAATCTCTTTTAACAAAGGTGGGTATGCCTGGTCATATAGGGAGAGAAACATGATGTTATCTTTCTTATATTGTTTTTCGAGGGCTAAGAATGACAGAGAATGATATTCCTTTTTTATAGCTTGGATTTTTTCCTTTTTTAACTGAAAGTAAGATTCCCATTCATGGTCTTTCAAATGAAAAAAGAGCTTGAGCGTAGGGTCTACACTCATAATTTTACGAAGTAACTGCTGACTTACTCCCTTACAATGAGCTAATAAAAACAATTCTTTATTCATATTTCCCTCCAATTTTGCACAACAAATAGGAACAGGTAAAAAACCTGTTCCTACTATTAAATTTATTAATGTGTTTTACATTTTTCAAGTAATCCTTGATCTTTTAATACTGAAATAAGCGTTTCTCCCATAACAGATGGAGTATCAGCCACTTTAATTCCACAAGCATTCATTGTTTTAATTTTTTCTTCAGCAGTACCTTTACCACCTGAAATGATTGCACCTGCGTGACCCATGCGTTTTCCTGGAGGTGCTGTTTGACCGCCTATGAAACCTACAACAGGTTTTGTCATATTCGCTTTTACCCATTCTGCCGCTTCCTCTTCAGCTGTACCACCAATTTCTCCAATCATAATGACAGCGTATGTGTCTTCATCTTCGTTGAAGGCTTTAAGGACATCAATAAAGTTTGTACCGTTAACAGGGTCCCCGCCGATTCCTACAGCAGTTGATTGACCAATACCGGCTTGTGATAGTTGGTGAACTGCTTCATACGTTAAAGTACCAGAGCGAGATACGACACCAACATGTCCTTTTTTATGAATATATCCAGGCATAATACCAATTTTGCACTCTTCAGGAGTAATAACCCCCGGACAGTTTGGCCCTACAAGGCGAGTTTTCTTTCCTTCCATGTAGCGCTTCACTTTTACCATGTCCATTACAGGAATATGTTCTGTAATACAAATGACCAAATCTAATTCTGCATCTACACCTTCCATAATCGCATCTGCAGCGAATGGAGCAGGCACGTAGATAACAGATGCATTTGCACCGGTCGTTTGTACTGCTTCTTGAACTGTATTAAATACAGGCACCCCTTCTACCTCTGTACCACCTTTACCAGGTGTTACACCTCCAACAATATTTGTTCCATACTCCAGCATTTGCTTTGTATGGAATAACGCTGTTGAACCAGTGATACCTTGTACAATAACTTTTGTATCTTTATTAATAAATACACTCATATTTGTCCCCTGCCTTTCTTACTTCACTAATGAAACGATTTTTTGTGCGCCGTCAGCCATAGACTCTGCAGAAGTAATATTTAAACCGGATTCATCTAAAATTTTCTTACCTAATTCAACGTTTGTACCTTCAAGGCGTACAACAAGAGGAATTTCTAAGCCAACCTGTTTAGTCGCTTCTACTACACCTTCAGCTATTACATCACATTTCATAATTCCACCAAAGATGTTAACGAAAATTCCTTTTACATTTTGATCAGAAAGAATAATTTTGAAAGCTTCAGTTACTTTTTCTGCAGTTGCACCGCCCCCAACATCCAGGAAGTTTGCAGGTTCGCCGCCATAGTACTTAATAATATCCATTGTAGACATAGCAAGACCGGCACCGTTTACCATACAGCCAATATTTCCATCTAAAGAAATATAACTTAAGTCATATTTAGAAGCTTCAATTTCTTTTGGATCTTCTTCTTCAAGATCACGATATTCTACGATATCCTTATGGCGATATAATGCATTTGAATCAAAATTCAATTTTGCATCTAGTGCCATAACCTTTCCATCACCAGTTATCACTAAAGGATTAATCTCTGCGATTGAACAATCTTTTTCAACGAATACTTGATATAGCCCCATCATAAACTTAACAGCTTGACCAACTAATTCTTTTGGAATATTAATATTGAATGCAATTCTTCTAGCTTGATAGCCTTGTAGACCAACAGCAGGGTCAATAACCTCTTTAAAGATCTTCTCCGGTGTTTGTTCTGCTACTTCCTCAATCTCTGTTCCACCCTCTTCAGAAGCCATTAAAACGACACGAGAAGTAGCGCGGTCCAATACAAGACCTACATAATATTCTTTCTTAATATCACAGCCTTCTTCAATAAGGAGACGTTTTACTTCCTTGCCTTCAGGACCTGTCTGATGTGTAACAAGTGTTTTTCCTAAAATTTCTTCTGCATATGTACGTGCTTCGTCAAGGTTTTTCGCAACTTTTACCCCTCCTGCTTTACCGCGTCCACCTGCATGGATTTGCGCTTTTACCACTACTACATCTGTTCCAAGTTCTTTTGCAGCTTCAACTGCTTCATCTACAGAAAAAGCAACTCGTCCATTAGGTACAGAAACTCCGTATTTTCGAAGGAGTTCTTTTCCTTGGTACTCATGGATATTCATTTGCCATCCTCCTAACCAATTTGCATAAAAATTAGACTGCGCTTTCATTTTATATAATAGATCGAACCTTGTCTACAATTACACACAAAATAGTAAAATTCAAGTTAATTTTTATTTTTTTAGTATAAAAGAAAATACAAATTTAATAGACTTTTTACCCAGATAAAACAAAGAACCTATACGTATGAGAGAATCAGCGAGTCACTATCATACTATAGGTCTATTAGAGATATTACTCATTCTTTGCTTTTATTTCTTTCTCTAAGCTATACACAAAAGCAAATATTTCTGCCACAGCCTCATATAATTCTTCCGGAATTTGCTGGTGTATCTCAAGTTTTGATAAAAGCTCTACAAGGACCTTATCCTCATGTACGTGAATATCTTTATATTTGGCTTTCTCTAGTATTTCTTCTGCAACAAATCCACTACCTTTTGCAATTACCTTTGGTGCCTTCTCATTTTCTTTGTCATACCTTAAGGCAATCGCCTTTTTTACATAATCTTTATTCATCATATCTTCACATCAACTCCTGTATAAGGACCGAAACCACTTGTTATGCTAACTTGCTCTTTATGATGGGATTGGTTTGCTGCTGTATCAAATGATCTAACATGAACAGCAGATAATTTATAGTCCATTTCATGTAAGAGCTCTTTTAGTCCTTCAGAGTGATTGGATATAATAGGTTTTATATTTTCAAAGTTGTTTGTGATGCTAATGGTGATCACTCTGTTTTGTATTTGTACATCCACCATCATTTCTTTAAGAATAGGTAGCTGTAAATAAAAAAGAATGCGGCAAAATGATGGGTCAATTTTTCCGTTTTCTTGTTTTTTTCCGTGCCATTGTATGGTCAAATCAGAATTCCCCAATGGAAACAAAGGAACTTGTGTGATCATCTGAGTTGTAGGGCCTAAATCTTGTTGAAGTAATGTTTGCCCGTTCAATCGTTGGATAAGTGAATCAATCTGATCTTTGACCTTTGCAAGTCCTTCACCTTCTTTACTAACAACCATTAGCATCTCCCTTAGTGCTTGTATCTCATTGGTAATATCTTTTATTGTCAAGCGATTCTCTCCCCCTAACTCAAATTGCTTTACTAAGAGGAGGTCATCCGAATTTTGCATGAGGTTTAATAATGATTGTTGCAATTGTCTAACAATATTTGATGGCTGATCCAATCCCTGCAATGAATGAAATAAAGTGCCGATTTGGTTTGCTAATGAGACATTGGATTGTGTTTGCATGAGGGACTTTATCACATTTTCTGTTAGTGGATATTCTTGTTTAATTGCAAATTTTGCTGCCTCCACAAAAGCTGATACATCTCTTTTTGGTGTATTCTTCAGCATTTCTATTACATCTAGCAGTTGCTCCTTGGTAAATGGAATGTGATCTTTTGCTAATTCACCAGTTAATAATATATTTTCTTTTGATGTCTTTTGCTGAAACATTGTAAGCAAATCTTTTGCGATTGACTGGTTTGTCAAATGATTTACTTGCTTAATGATCTTTAATTGTAACCCCTGTTGTTCAGATCCTTTCACACGAAACCAGTAGCGGTCGAAGGAATTTAATGGAGCTTCAAGCTGAGCAACTAACTTTGATTGACCTATTTGAATTAATGCCTTTTGATCAGGAAAGAGTTTAAGTACTTGCCCTTGAACTACTTGATTATTTGTTAATGTCAACTTATTTGTTGACCTATTCATTTGTCCAATAGAATCATTAAGAAATCCTTTCATAGCTGAAAGTTGAATCATTTTCTTTCTCTCCTTAAATCAAGGATTTTGAAGCTCTTTAATTGGTGCGAAACTCTTTCGATGGTGCTCAGTAACTCCATGTATATTTAAAGCCTCTAAATGTTGTTTTGTTCCATACCCCATATGTTGATCAAATCCATACTCGGGGTATTGATTCGCAATGTCTACCATTATTCGATCTCGAGTAACTTTTGCAATGACTGAACTTGCTGCAATTGAAATACTTTGAGAATCACCCTTGATAATTGATGTTTGTGGAATCTGTACATTAAGTTTCATAGCATCTAATAGTAAATAAGTCGGTGTTTTCGAAAGATTTTCAATTGCCTTTGACATTGCAAGCTTCGTTGCTTCATAAATATTAATTTCATCAATAATTGATGGAGAAACGATTCCAACACCTATTGCTTCAGCCTGTTCATGAATCATGTCATAAAAGCGTTCCCTCATCAATGCCGTGAGTTTTTTAGAATCTGTTAATCCAGGAATATAGCAATCCTCTTTTAGAATAACAGCTGCTGCTACAACTGGTCCTGCCAACGGTCCACGGCCAACCTCATCAATACCTGCTATAAGATGAAATCCATTCTTTTTAGCTTCTCTCTCAAAGCGAAGCATGCTATAAAACTGGCTTTGTAGTTTTCTCTGCTGCTCATATTGTTTGAACCACTTTTCAACTAATTGCTGTACTCCTTTTCTATGATCAGACTGACACTCTACTAGAAATGGATCAGCTTCATTTGTTATTGAAGAAAGTTTTTGTTTAATTTCATTAATCGTTAATTGCATGTCTTGTTTCTCCCTATTACGCATATTGTCTGTTTTTGTATGTACGTTTTATAAATATATATCTATTATATCGGCACATAATATAATAAATAAAGACCCGCATCTTATGAGCGAGTCATTTGAGTATTATTCTTTTCTAAAATCTGCAGGTTTTTCAAAGGATAACCTTCCTAATTTATCTGTTCGAATTTCTCTTAAAATGAGCTCAGATGTTTTATCATAATCAATATACCCACCTGACATCATACAACCACGCTTTTTACCGATTTCATCGAAAAGTGAAACAATTTCATCAGAAAGATCTTCTAAATGAAACCGTTCAATCAGTCTATTTGGATAATGTTCTTTTAAAAATGTTAATGCAAATACAGTTATGTCCTGTAAGTTCAAGATAGCATCTTTTATTGCGCCTGTAGTTGCAAGCTTTTGACCTACAAGCTGATCCTCAAATTTAGGCCATAGTATTCCCGGTGTGTCCAAGAGCTCTAGCTCGTTCCCTACCTTTACCCATTGTTGAGCAGTTGTGACACCAGGTCGATCTCCAGTTTTTGCTATATTTTTCTTTGCAAGTCTGTTAATCAATGTTGATTTACCTACATTAGGAATCCCAATGATTAAAGCACGTATCGCACGAGGCTTAATTCCCTTGGCAGCCATTTTATCAAATTTTCCCTTTAATAGAAGCTTTGACAAAGAAGTAATTTGCTTTAATCCTGTACCGGATTGAGCGTCAATTGCAATTGCAGGAATATCCAGTTCTTTGAAATATTCAATCCACTGTTTTGTAATTGCTTCATCCGCCTTATCAGCTTTATTCAATAACACAATCCTTGGTTTGGATGAAACAATATCATCAATCATTGGATTTCTAGATGACATTGGAATTCTTGCATCAACAAGCTCAAAGACAATATCAATTAATTTAAGCTTTTCGGTAACTTGTCTTCTTGCTTTAGCCATATGTCCAGGAAACCATTGTATTGTCATAATTACACCTTCTTTTTTCTTACTCGACGAGACGAATTTGTGAGAATGGCCAATAGACTAAACTTGTTTTCCCCATTACCTCTTCTATTGGTATCGTTCCTATATGTCTACTATCTTTACTTTGCCGTCTGTTATCACCCATAACAAACAGATGGCCTTGGGGTACCGTAGATTCCCCTGTAATGCTTTCTAAATCAAAAGGCTCTGTTAAAGGACCATCTATGAGTTCAGTTTTATATTCATCAAGATATGGTTCTTCATATTTTTCGCCATTTATATATAGCGTATCATTTTTATATTCAACATGATCGCCTGGTAAGCCAATTACTCGTTTAATATAATCCTTATCAACCGTAGCATGGAAAACAACGATATCAAAACGTTCAGGTTCACCTATTTTATATGAAAACTTATTCACAATCATTCTATCTTGTGTATGTAGTGTTGGCATCATTGAATAACCATCAACTACAATAGGTGCAAAAAAGAAGGATCTTATGATTGCCGCTAAGATGACAGCGATAGCTAAAGCTTTTATCCACTCTAGAACTTCATTTTTCTTTTTTGTCATATCTTCACCTGCTTCTAGCAATCATTATGTCCACTGTTTGTTTCTTGATATACACGTATTTTTAATTGGCTTATTTTTATTTCTATGTAACAGTTTTTTTAAAATAGGTAAGGAATGACAATATTATTGAAAAAGGAGCTTGTTAAGCAACAAGCTCCTTTTCAACTATACGGACAGTATACTGACCCATATATTTTAGGCTTAGAGTAAACTAAGCTGTCTTATCGAATTTCTTTAATACGCGCAGCTTTACCACGTAATTGACGTAGATAGTAAAGTTTTGCACGGCGAACTTTACCGCGGCGAATAACTTCTAGCTTCGCGATCTTTGGTGTGTGTACAGGGAAAGTACGTTCAACACCTACACCGTAAGAGATCTTACGAACAGTAAATGTTTCGCTAATTCCACCACCACGACGCTTAATCACAACACCTTCAAATACCTGAATACGTTCGCGAGTACCCTCAACGATACTAACGTGTACACGTACAGTATCACCAGGACGGAAAGAAGGTAAATCAGTTTTTAATTGCTCTTTTGTGATTTCTTCAATTAGTTTTTGCATCGTTTTCAACTCCTTCCAACAGATGCTCATTCCAATATTTATAGATTGCAGCGGAACATCGTTTTAAAAGACTTGCATATTATACATCAGCAAGTCACGAGATTTATCATACCATATCACTACTTTGGGTGCAATAGCTAGATTCCATTTTGCCATTTTTTAATGATCGCTTTTTGTTTTTCTGTTAGCGGGTATTTTTCTAATAGGTCCGGACGACGTTCAAAGGTTCTTTTCAGAGATTGCTCCTCACGCCACTCAGCGATTAATTTGTGATTTCCTGATAAAAGTACTTCCGGCACTTTAAGGCCTCTAAAATCAGCCGGTCTTGTGTAATGGGGGTGCTCTAGCAAGCCGGAACTATAAGAATCTAAAATAGGAGAGTCCTCGTTACCCAGTACACCTGGAAGGAGCCGGACAATACTATCTGTTATGACCATTGATGCAAGCTCTCCTCCCGTTAAGACAAAGTCACCTATAGAAATCTCATCTGTCACAAGATGTTCTCTAATCCTCTCGTCGTAGCCTTCATAGTGTCCACAAACAAAAAGTAGGTGATCCTCTCTAGCTAATTGTTCTGCTTTTGCTTGTGTAAACCTTTCACCTTGAGGGCAAACCAATATTACCTTAGGCTTTGAGTTATGCTGTTTGCGTATGTCCTCTACAGCATCAAAAATAGGTTGTGGAGTTAATACCATCCCAGCTCCCCCGCCATAAGGATAATCATCAACATTTTGATGTTTATTTGATGAATATTCACGAAAATTAATCACATTAAATGTAACAGCTTCTTTTTCTTGAGCTTTTTTAAGAATAGATTCATTTAATACTCCATAAAACATCTCTGGAAACAAAGTTAGAAAATCAATCTTCATTAATCAAGTAACCCTTCCATTGGTGTGATAATGATCTTTTTTTCATCAATGTTGATTTCTTTTACAATTTCATCTATGTATGGTACAAGCAAGTCTTTTCCTGCTTTTCTTTGAATAACCCAAACATCATTTGCACCTGTTGCCAGAATTTCACGTATTGTTCCGATTTCTTCCCCGCTATCTGAATACACCTTACACCCTATAATTTCATGGAAGTAGTATTCACCTTCTTCAAGCTCAGATAATTGAGATTCTGATACTTTTATTAAAGAACCTTTAAAAGGCTCAACATCCTGAATAGAGTGTAATCCCTCAAACGTTAATAGGTCGAAGTTTTTATGTACACGGTGAGTGTCAACAATGACTTCTATCGGATTAGTTGATCCTTCCTTGAAAATATACAAAGTATTTCCAGGCTCATATCTTTCTTCAGCAAAATCTGTTTTTGAAATAACGCGTACTTCTCCTCTAATACCATGTGTATTGACTATTTTCCCAACATTAAACCATTTTTCAGCCATATTTATCACCTCAGGCGTATTTGATCCACTATACCATCTTTTATGACAATGCTCTTTTCTTTCATTAGTTCATCCCAATTGTCACCAACATTTAAATCAATTATAGCATCTACTTCTTTTTCTTTTATTTCACTTCCGATTGGCAATGTATGTACCTGTTCTAGTTGAAACTCTACTAGCTTGATTTTTTCACGCCGTTTATCTATTTCTTTTAAAAATTGCGTCGAAAGCTGTTTACTTGTTTTCTCCACCTTTTTAAATTCAAAATACAGTTGATCACATTCTTGTTCGATCAACTTTTTTCGTGAAGAAAATTCTTTTATTAATGATTGCTTACTAGTTTCTGTTATCATTTGTTTAACAGTCACGCGGTGGAGTATCTTCATTATTGTTCCTCCCCTTTAAAGCTTAATACCTACTAAAGTATAAGCACTCACCAACTTTTATCAAATGTTGTAAAGTATTTGAAAAACTAAGGCTTTTGCCAAGTCCTAATGGCGAAAGCCTTAGTTTTCTGATAGTACAAAAAAAGGGGAGGAACCTCCTCACCCTTTTTTAGTCGTTAATCTCTAGTTGGATTCGTTTAGATGAATTAGATCCCGCTGCATAAACAACAGTTCGAATGGCTTTTGCGATCCTTCCTTGCTTACCGATCACTTTACCGATATCGTCCTTATGAACAGAAAGTTGGAAAATCATTTGATGCCCCTCTTCATGTTCAGTGATCTCAATCTGATCTGGCTTATCAACAAGCGGCCTCACAATTGCTTCGATTAACTCTTTCATCTCAACAGTCATTACTTGCTGTTTTTAGCGTTATGGAATTTTTCCATAATGCCTTCGTTAGAGAACAAGTTACGAACTGTATCAGATGGTTTTGCACCATTTGACATCCATTTCAGTGCTAATTCTTCATTGATTTTCACTTCTGCTGGTTGAACAACTGGGTTGTAAGTTCCTACAACTTCGATGAAACGTCCATCACGTGGTGAACGAGAATCTGCTACTACGATACGATAAAAAGGAGATTTTTTTGCTCCCATACGTTTTAAACGAATTTTAACTGCCATTTTATAAAGCACCTCCGAAAATGTTTCAACAAGATAATATATTATCAAATAAGTTATATGATGTAAAGGTTTTTTTCTTGTCAGTTTAAAAAAACCTCTAAAAACAGTGTAAATTGCTACATTATTGTAAAAAAATCACCTTACGTTTCAGTGGATTCCAAAATTAACTCATTACATAAACGGAAATTTAAATCCACCTTTTTTCTTACCTTTTGTCATGCTTGTCATTTGCTTCATCATTTTTTTCATATCTTCAAATTGCTTTAATAAACGGTTCACTTCTTGAACAGTCGTACCGCTACCTTTTGCAATTCGCTTTTTACGTGAAGCATTCATCATTTCAGGATTGGACTTTTCAGCCTTCGTCATTGATTTAATAATAGCCTCTACATGACTTATTTGCTTTTCATCAACCTGTAGGTTTTTAAGTCCTTTCACCTTGTTTGCACCAGGCAACATGCCAATCAGATCCTCTAAAGGTCCCATATTGCGAACTTGTCCTAATTGTTCAAGAAAGTCATCAAATGTAAAAGATGCTGTACGCATTTTTTGTTCTAGTTCTTTTGCTTTTTCTGCATCAACATTTGTTTGAGCCTTTTCGATGAGTGTTAACACATCACCCATTCCTAATATTCTAGATGCCATTCGTTCAGGATGAAATGCTTCAAGAGCATCCAGCTTTTCTCCTAGACCAACAAACTTAATTGGTGTATTCGTTACAGAGCGAATCGATAATGCAGCACCGCCTCGTGTATCACCATCAAGTTTTGTTAAAACAACACCGGTTAATCCAAGCTGTTCATTGAAACTTTTAGCAACGTTTACTGCATCTTGTCCAGTCATTGCGTCAACAACAAGGAAAATTTCATCAGGCTTGGCAATTTCTTTTACCTGTTCAAGCTCTTCCATTAGATTTTCATCTATATGAAGTCGACCAGCTGTATCAATGATCACATAGTCATGATGCTCTTGCTTTGCATGCTCTAATGCTTTTGTTGCAATTTCAACTGGACTTACTTGGTCTCCCAAGGAAAATACTGACATATCTAATTGTTTTCCTAGTGTTTGCAGCTGCTTAATAGCAGCAGGTCGATAAATATCTGCCGCAACAAGCAATGGATTTCGATTATGTTTCTTTCTTAAGAGATTTGCCAGCTTACCGGTAGTTGTTGTTTTACCTGCACCTTGTAAACCAACCATCATAATAACTGTCGGTGGACGATTTGATACCGCAACCTTACTTTGCTCTCCACCCATTAATTCGGTTAGCTCATCTTTAACGACTTTAATGACCTGTTGTCCAGGAGTTAAGCTTTTCATAACTTCTTGACCAACAGCACGCTCACTTACACGCTTAATAAACTCCTTTACGACCTTAAAGTTTACATCTGCTTCTAAAAGGGCAAGGCGCACTTCGCGCATCATTTCCTTTACGTCCGCTTCAGTTACTTTTCCTTTGCCGCGAATTTTGGCCATTGTATTCTGCAGTCGGTCGGCTAATCCTTCAAATGCCATAAATGCCGCCTCCTAATCTAATTTCTCAAGTTCTTGAAGCAAGACTTCATACTGATTATGATTTGCCACTTCAGCAGAAAATTCACGCAGCTTTGTCATGATCTTCTGTCGCTCTTGAAACTTTTGAAATAATACTAGCTTTTCCTCATATTGCTCCAACATTGCTTCAGTTCGCTTAATGTTATCGTAAACAGCTTGTCTACTAACACTGTACTCTTCCGCAATTTCACCAAGGGAGTAATCATCTAAATAGTATAAGGACATATAGCTCTTCTGCTTAGGGGTTAACAGTGATTGATAAAAATCAAATAAATACGTTAACCTCGTTGTTTTTTCAAGCATCATGCCTTTTCACCCCTTTGTTAAGTGAATTACCTTTACAACATATAAGTCTACATACGAAGCATTTTCTTGTCAAGTATATAAAGGCATATAGTAGAAAAACATGACTTTTCGCCAAATCCTAATAGCTACGTCCTAGTTTCTTATACGATATTCATAACATTTTTATCCTTTCTGACGTATAAAAAAGCTAACCAAGATAAGGTTAGCTTAATAAGATTTTATTCTTCTTCTTGTTCCTCAATAATACCTGAGAACAGACCGTAGACATATTGCTCAGTATGAAACTCTTGTAAATCATCCATCTTTTCACCTAAACCAACAAATTTCACTGGTACATCCAGTTCACCTTTAATAGCCAATACAATACCACCCTTAGCTGTACCGTCTAATTTAGTAAGAACAATTCCTGAAACATCTGTTGCTTGTGAAAATTGTTTCGCTTGTGTCATCGCGTTTTGACCTGTTGTTGCATCTAATACAAGTAATACTTCATGCGGTGCTCCAGGGATCTCACGTTCTATCACACGTTTTACCTTTTCAAGCTCCTTCATCAAGTTTACTTTGTTTTGAAGACGTCCGGCTGTATCACATAATAAAACATCTACTTGTCTAGCTTTAGCAGCTTGGACGGCATCGTACATAACAGCAGCAGGATCTGAGCCTTCCGATTGTTTAATTACATCTACGCCAACTCTTTCTCCCCATACTTCCAGCTGTTCAATTGCTCCTGCCCTAAATGTATCTCCAGCTGCTAAAAGAACTGAATTACCCTCACTTTTTAACTTATGAGCTAATTTTCCGATTGTAGTTGTTTTTCCAACACCATTAACACCTACGAATAAAATAACATTTAGTCTGCCTTTTTCAAGGTTTAATTTGTTAATAGGTTCTTCTTCACTGTCACCTTCATAAATGTCAATAAGTTTTTCAGAGATGACAGCTTGGACATCCTTTGTATCTTGGATGTTGCGTCGCTTCACTTCCATTTTCAACTCATCAATTAAATCCATAACAGTAGCGACACCCACATCTGCACTAATTAAAAGCTCTTCAAGTTCCTCGAAAAAATCTTCATCTACTTTTCGATATTTCGCCACTAAATCATTCATTTTACCTGCAAAAGAATCTCGGGTTTTTGTCAAGCCCTCTTTAAATTTTACAGTTACAGCATCTGTTTGTTGAGTGATTTTTTCTTTTAATTTCTTAAAAAAACTCATTCTGTTGGTCGTCCTTTCGGCTAAGATTGAACTAATTCTTTTGTCTCTTCTAATCTAACTGATACAAGCTTTGAGACACCTGATTCCTGCATCGTTACCCCATATAATACATCCGCTTCTTCCATGGTACCTTTACGATGGGTGATGACGATAAATTGAGTTTCATGACTGAACTTCTTTAAATATTGCGCAAATCGATGTACATTTGCTTCATCAAGAGCTGCCTCAACTTCATCAAGTACACAAAACGGGACAGGGCGGACTTTCAAAATCGAGAATAATAATGCTATAGCTGTTAATGCACGTTCTCCTCCAGACAACAACCCAAGATTTTGTAATTTTTTACCAGGTGGTTGTGCAACAATTTCAACACCTGTGTTTAACAAATCATTAGGATCTGTTAGTTTAAGCTCCGCTCTTCCCCCACCAAAGAGGGCTTGGAATACAGCTTCAAAATGTGATCGAATTGCATTAAAGGTTTGTTCAAACCTTCTTTTCATTTCATCATCCATTTCATCAATCACTAAGTAAAGTGTGTCTTTCGCTTCTAGTAAATCATCACGTTGCTCGGTTAAGAATGTAAAACGTTCAGAAACACGTTCATATTCATCAATCGCTCCTAAGTTTACCGTTCCTAACTCATCAATTGCAAGTTTGATTAGTTTAACACGTTTTCTCGCTTCATCCACTGCAATCTCAAGTGTGAATTTTTCTTTTGCTCCTTCAAAGGATAAAAAGTATTCCTCACGTAAATGATTTAAGCGATTATCGAGTTCAACGTCCAGGCGGTTTAGCTTTACTTCTTCATCTTTAAGGATTTCTTGCAATTGCTTATCTTGACGTTTTATCTCTTTTAACTCGCTTTCTTCAAACTCAAGCTTGCCTTGTAGCTGAAGACGTTCTTCTCTTCTACTTGCAATTAAATCGATTGTTTTATTTTTATCTTGAAGCTTTTTTGTTGCCGCTTCTTCCAGTTTTTCTTCTCCGGATGAGCTTGACGTCATTTCACTTGATAGAAGAGAGTAATCATCAGCTGCTTCGTCATGCTTTTGTTGAGCATGCTTTAGATCTTCATGAATTCTTTCTACTTTTTCTTTTTGATTTTCAAACAATTGTTGTTTTCCGGCTAAGACAACTTTTAGTTCTGTTAGTTCAGTTTGAAGCTCATCTTTTGAGGTTTGCTGTGTGTTTTTCTTTTCAGACATTTCCTCAATTTTTTGATCAAGATCAACTATTTTTGTTGAAACTTCTTGAAGTTTAGCCTCAAGTTCTTTTTTGCGACGATCAATCCGATCCTTTTCAGAATCAAACGATTCTCTTTCTGAATCATATAATGTTAAATGATCATTCACATTTTTTTCATTTAATTCAATTTCACGGATATCACTTCGTATTCTTTGTTCCTCTAGTCTTAGATTTTCACCTTTTGAGCGTAAATCCTCTAATTGCCTTTCTTGTTTTACAATGATCTCCTTCGAAGACTTTACATCCATTTCGAGTTGTTCTGTTTTCTCTTCCATTACCGTCAGCTTTTCCGAAATTTGTTCAACTTCGCGTTGTCGACTTAAGAGTGAATTGTTTTTTTGTTTAACGGCTCCACCAGTCATCGAACCGCCAGGATTTACAACATCTCCTTGTAGCGTTACAAGCCGGTAACGATAATTCATTAACTTTGCAATATCATTTGCACCTTTTAGATCTGATGTAACAATGACTGTTCCTAGTAAGTTAGCGATTATTGATTTAAATCTAGGTTCATACTCCACAAGACTTGTAGCGATACCGATAAAAGCAGGGTGATTTTGAATCATATTCAAATCATGCTTGTTGATAGCACGCTCTTTAATGACTGACAGTGGGAGTAACGTAGCTCGCCCATATGAGTTTTGCTTTAAAAATTGTATCGCTTTTCTAGCAGCACCTTCATCTTCAACAACTACATGCTGCATAGAGCTGCTTAAGGCAATCTCAACGGCAGTTTCAAAGTCCTTTTCCGTCTTAATTAATTCTGCCACAGCACCATGAATTCCTCCGAGTTTGTCTTTGGCCTTTAGAATCTCTTTTACTCCTTGAAAAAATCCAGCATAATCTTCCTGCATTGATTCTAGTACTTCTTTACGTGACCTGGTTTGTTGTAATAATTGATAGGCCTGATATAATGCCGATTCTTTTTTTTGATACGTACTTTTAAGGTTTTCTAGTTTGGCTGAGGTGTCTCGGAAATTTTTTATTTGATCTGATAATTGTTTCTCAACCAGTGCATAGTTTGCTTCAACCTTTAATTTTTTTTCTAAAATTTCAGAGCGCTCTACCACATATCGTTTATTTGATTCTAGCAATCTCTCATTTTTTCTTTCTTGTTGAGTTAATTGTTCATTTAAATATTGAATCTCATTTCTTGCTGTAGCTTGCTCATTAAGGAGTTCAAAATATTCACTTTTCATTTCTTCAATTAGCTCTTCAATATTTTGATTATATGATAATGCCATCTTTTGCTTTTCTGATAATTCTTTTTTGATCAATTCCAATTCATTTGAATAAACGTCAAGAAGCATTTCTTGTTCTGATTTTTCATGACGTAATTGAGCTATTTGCGTTGTATAGTCAGCTATTGTTTTTTCTAATTGAGCTTTATTTTGATGGGCATTTTTCTTTCTCTCTTTTAGGACTTCTTTTCTACCTTCAAGCTTTTCTAACTCTTCACTTGCAAGTAAAAGAACCTGTTGAAGGTCATTAATCGAGTCATCTAAAGCACCAATATGATCTTTCATCTGTTCGACTGCTGCTTCTTTTTTATGCATGGTAGCTGAAAGGTTTCCTTCTAAGACCTTGTTATTTTCTACAGATTTAGAAAGACTTTCATATTTTTGATGAAGTTCTTCTATTTCATACACTGTTAAAGCAACTTCAATCTGCTCTAGTTCTTCCTTTTGTTCTAAATAATCCTTGGCAATAGATGCCTGCATTTTTAAAGGTTCGACTTGCCCTTCCAACTCATGAAGAATATCATTTACACGATTTAAATTTTCTTGTGTTTCCGCAAGTTTATATTCAGCCTTTTTCTTCCGGGATTTATATTTCAAAACTCCTGCAGCTTCTTCAAAAATTGAACGTCTTTCTTCAGATTTACTGCTTAGAATTTCTTCTACTTTCCCTTGGCTTATGATCGAAAATGCTTCTTTCCCTAAACCTGAGTCCATAAACAGGTCAACAATGTCTTTTAATCGACAGCTTTGTTTATTAATGAAAAACTCGCTTTCTCCTGAACGGTAAACACGGCGGGTTACACTTACCTCATGATAATCAATAGGAAGAAAATGATCTTCATTATCAAGCGTAAGAGTTACTTCAGCTACATTTAAGCTTTTTCTCGAATCACTTCCGGCAAAAATAATATCTTCCATTTTTGCTCCGCGCAAAGATTTAGCCGACTGTTCTCCAAGTACCCATCTAATACCATCGGTTATATTACTTTTCCCACTTCCATTAGGTCCAACTACTGCAGTAACACCTTTGACAAAATCTACGGTGACTCTTTCAGCAAAGGACTTGAATCCAACAATATCCAAACGTTTGAGGAACATTGTGATCCTCCTTACTTATTCTTTTTTTCTAATGTTTTCGTCAATTGTGTTTTATATCATCGTAATTATGACAAACTCCTCCATATTTTATCATAATTTGTCGACATAACTTAAAGTTTTTTTATCGTTAAGAGTTTTAAATAGATAAACCTTAAAAAAGGACAATTCCTTTAATTTCGTATGTTGTTTATCATACGATTCTAAGGTTGTCCTTTTTACTTGATCCTATTTATTTATTTGTTGCAGTTTCGATAGTGCCTCTTGGGCAGCATGCTGTTCTGCTTCTTTTTTTGACTTACCGCTACCTGTACCATACACCTTGCCATCTAAAGAAACAGTGGAGACAAATTCACGGTTATGCGCAGGACCTTTTTCCTGAAGGATTTTATATTCTAATATCCCTTTTGTATCTCTTTGAACAAATTCCTGAAGCTGACTCTTGAAATCCATTACATGCGAAAAGGCTCCTTCATCAACTTTTGGAATAACAAACTTATCCAAAAATTGAACAACGGCCTCAAGACCTTGATCTAAATAAAGCGCTCCAATGAATGCTTCAAATACATCAGCGAGTAAAGCAGGCCGAGAACGCCCTCCAGTCATTTCCTCACCTTTACCAAGTAACACCAAACTACCAAACGATAGAGAATTAGCAAAACCAACAAGTGATGGCTCACATACGATCGCAGCACGTAATTTTGTTAATTCCCCTTCACTCATCATTGGATATTTCTTGTAGAGGTATTGAGAAATAGTTAACTCAAGAACAGCATCACCTAAAAATTCCAGCCTCTCATTATCTTCATATGGTTTTTTTCGATGTTCATTAACATATGAGGAATGAGTAAATGCTTGGTACAAGAGTTTTTCATTTGCAAACACATGTCCAATATTCACTTGGAATTTTTTAAACTCTTCCGCTTTTTTTGCAAAAGAGCGTCTCTCTTTATAATTTATATGTCTTGCCATAGCTTGGACCTCCAATTTAAATACGAAAGCAACTCCATGTTTAAACTTGTATAAGACACTTCATAATTGAAGGTAATTGTCATTGTCCCCTTGAATTATGAAGTGGCTTATGACCTGTACATGTGTTTACCAGTAGTATACATCATGCTAAGAATAAAGCATAGAAACCTGATACCAGCAAAAATAATTTTTAAATGCTAAAGAAAGGGGGAAAGTCCCGTAATACCTACGGGACTTTTTTTAGCAACATTACTGTTGGCTATTTATGTAGTTAACAGCGTCACCCACTGTACCGATTTTTTCTGCATCTTCGTCAGAAATCTCCATATCGAACTCATCTTCAAGTTCCATAACAAGCTCAACTACATCAAGGGAATCTGCTCCAAGATCATCTTTAAATGAAGACTCTAATTTCACTTCAGCCTCATCTACACCTAAACGGTCAACGATAATCTTTGTTACACGTTCTAAAACATCTGCCATTTTCCTTCACCTCCCCTCAAGTATTATAGATGATTTTATTATGAAAAACTAGGTTTGTTTCTAGTATTTTATTTCAATCAGTTTTCTTCACTAGTTTTCCTTGCCACGATCAAGGAAATACAAAAAAATTACATCACCATTCCACCGTTAATATGAAGAGTTTGCCCAGTGATATATTTACTTTTCTCCGAAGCAAGGAATGTTACAGCATTAGCTATATCACTTGGTTCTCCTAAAGCTGCTAATGGAATTTGTTTAAGTAAATCCGCTTTGATATCGTCATTTAATTCATCTGTCATGTCTGTTGTAATAAATCCGGGAGCTACAGCATTTACAGTAATATTTCTAGATGCTAATTCCTTGGCTGTTGTTTTTGTTAATCCAATTACTCCCGCTT
Organism: Bacillus sp. J37; assembly: GCF_000518865.1. Lineage (GTDB taxonomy): Bacteria > Bacillota > Bacilli > Bacillales > Bacillaceae > Metabacillus. The sequence goes on from NZ_JAEK01000005.1 coordinate 192,553, forward strand.
TTGCTGCAACATAATTTGCTTGACCAGGATTTCCGCTTACACCAACAACTGATGTTATATTAATAATTCGGCCATTTCTTTGCTTCATCATTTGTCTTGTAACTGCCTTTGTACAGAGAAATACTCCTTTTAAGTTTGTGTCGATAACTTCATCCCATTCTGAATCCTTCATTCTCATGAGAAGATTATCTCTTGTTATTCCTGCGTTATTTACAAGAATATCTAATTGACCAAATTCCTTAATCACTTCTTTTATCATTTGCTGAACTTCATCACCATTAGACACATCGGCTTTAATAGCGATAGCTTGTCCGCCACTTGCTTTGATCTCATCAACAACCTCATTAGCTTTTGCTTCGTTTCCGGCATAGTTAACAGCAATACTAGCCCCATTCTTTGCAAGATCCAATGCAATGGCTCTTCCAATTCCACGTGATGCCCCGGTAACTAAAGCAACCTTATTGCTTAGCATTAAGCTTCCTCCTTTAATTTTTCTACAGTTATATGTAAAGATTCAAGATCAAATATATTATAAACCGATGCTGAACGATCAATTTTTTTCACCAATCCGGTTAACACTTTACCAGGTCCAATTTCGACAAATGTTGTCACACCATTTTGTACCATTGTTCTTATTGATTCTTCCCATCTTACAGGTGAGTATAACTGTTTGACAAGTAAATCCTTAATTTGCTCGTGAATTTCTACCGGTTTTGCTGTTACATTTGCAATGACCTGGGAAGTAGCATCCTTGAATTTAACTTCAGATAATATCTGATCAAACTTTTCTGCTGCAGGTTTCATTAACTCAGAATGGAACGGCCCGCTGACAACCAATGGAATTGCTCGTTTTGCACCATTTTCTTTTGCAAGTGCAGATGCCTTTTCAACCCCTGCAGCTGTTCCAGAAATAACGATTTGTCCGGGGCAATTTAGGTTCGCTAATTGAACCGAATCGCCATTTTCAGTTACATTGTTTGTGACCTTTTCCAATTCTTCTGCCGCCATTCCCAGGATGGCCGACATTGCTCCCTTACCTGCAGGTACAGCCTCGTCCATATATTCTCCGCGTTTTTTTACAGCATAAACAGCGTCCTCAAAATCCAGAACACCTGCAGCAACAAGAGCCGAGTATTCTCCTAACGAATGACCAGCAACATAATCTGCATGGACATTAAATTTCTTAACATATTCTAAAATAGCGATACTTGTTGTTAGTAAAGCAGGCTGGGCATTATAAGTTAATGTTAATGTATCTTGTGGTCCTTCGAAAATGAGTTCCTTTAATTTCTGTCCTAATTTTTTGTCGGCTTTTTCAAAAATTTCTTTTGACTCAGCAATGTCTTGATAGAAGTCCTTTCCCATGCCAACTACTTGTGATCCTTGACCGGGAAATAAAAAAGCAATCTTCGTCATCTCGTTTCCTCCGTTTCCTATCCCTTTATTGAAGAAAGAATTGTACCGGATACATCATTTGATATCATTTCTCTTGTTTGACGGATAGCATTATAAATTGCATTAGCATCCGATGATCCGTGGGCTTTAATCACAGGTGCTTTTAAACCAAATAGAGCAGCACCGCCATATTCAGAATAATCCATTTGCTGTTTGATTACTTTCAATTGGGGTTTTAACACACCTGCAGCAAGCTTTGAAGTGAAATTACTTGTTAAAGCAGATTTTAGCATCGAAAATACAGAAAGGGCTGTACCCTCGATTGTCTTTAGGGCGATATTTCCAGTAAACCCATCTGTAACGACAACATCTGCCACAGATTCCATCAAATCTCTTGATTCAACATTTCCGATAAAGTTAACATTCGCTTCTTTTAACAGTTCAAATGTTTGCTTAGTTAACTCATTCCCTTTCTTATCTTCTGTCCCAACATTCAAAAGGCCCACTCTAGGGTTATTAATTCCTCTAACTTTTTCTGCATATACTGATCCCATAATGGCATATTGAAGTAAATGTTCCGGTTTTGCATCAACATTTGCGCCTACATCTAAAAATAAAAAACCTTTACCATCCAGTGTTGGTAATGTTGGCGATAATGCAGGCCTTTCTATCCCCTCAATTCTTCCTACAACTAATAATCCGGCTGTCATAAGAGCACCTGTGTTTCCTGCTGAAATACACCCGTCTGCTCTCCCTTCTTTCACTTCATTTGCCATTAAGACCATTGATGCATTTTTTTTACGACGTACTGCTCGAACAGGCTCATCTGTTCCTTCGATTATTTCATCAGTATGTATAATGTTGATTCTTGTAGCATCTGTTAAATATGTTTTTATTTTATCTTCCTGACCAATAAGCGTGACCTCTAAATCGGGAAATGCAGCTATAGCTTTCATGACACCTTCAACTACCGATTTTGGCGCATGATCTCCACCCATTGCATCGATCGCTAGCTTCATTATGTAACCTACCTTTGTGTTTGATTAGAGCGATACATTTCAAACTCACCAGAAAAAACCAATTCACTTCCTACAAAGCTATTTACTTCTACCATCGTTCGTTTTTGTTCAGAATCATTTTTCACCATTTTCGCTTTGGCAATGACACGCTCATTTTCTTTCACTTGTCTTGTAAAATGAATATTTGCCTTTGCTGTTAATGCCAATTCATCATTTATCATCGCTACAGCCAATGAGTTTGCTTGTGCAAATAAGTGATGGCCCCTGGCAATTTGATTCCTGCTAAATACATGCTCTTTTTTAATTTCCAAAATAGAAATTGCTGACTCATCGAGTTGTAAGTCTATAACTTCTCCTATTACTTCTTCTATCGGTAATGCCTTAACTTCATCATCCAATTTCTTTTCAGCAACATGTTTTATTCGTTCCCTTAATTCAGGAATGGATAATTCTAACCTATCCAAGCGTATCGTTTGAATACTAACTTGAAACCTCTCAGCTAGCTCTTCATCGGTTATGAATGGTGTGTTAGTAATTGTCTCCTGTAATAAAAGTTGTCTCTCTTTTTTACTTTTTCTCATGATATCAATGACACCGTCCGAACTATTAAGACTAGGTACTAATAGTAGTATATAGATAAAGAAAACAGATTGCAACTGTATTGCTATCTGTTTTCTTAGAAAAAGTTATTAAGCTAACATTAATCCAGCTTTTCGCCCTCGAGTATGCCTGATTGATGTAAGTATACTCTTAATGGTTCATATTTTACTTCTTCCCAAAAAGCCTTCGACTGGATAAGTTCTGCTGCATCTTGTCTCGCTACTTCCAATGCACGATAATCATGTACCATATCTGCTACTTTAAAAATTGGCATTCCGCTTTGTTTTTTCCCAAAGAAGTCACCTGGTCCTCTAAGTTCTAAATCACGTTCCGAGAGGACAAATCCATCATTTGTCTCTGTCATGATTTTCATTCGTTCTTTTCCAGTTTCAGATTTAGGATCTGCAAGCAAAATACAATAAGATTGTTCACTGCCCCGACCTACCCGACCTCTTAATTGGTGGAGTTGAGAAAGGCCAAACCGTTCCGCATCATAAATAATCATTGTTGTAGCATTCGGAACATTGACACCCACTTCCACGACAGTTGTAGAAACCAATACATTTACTTCATTTTGACTAAAGCTTCTCATTACAGAGTCTTTTTCATCTGAAGAGAGTCTTCCATGCATAAGGCCAATCTGAAATCTCCCTTTATAGTAAGAAGTCAACATACTGTGAACATCAAGGGCATTTTGGACATCCAACTTATCAGATTCCTCAATCAATGGGCAAATAACATAAGCCTGGCGTCCTTTTGATAACTCTTTTTCAATAAATACGAGAATCCTTTCAAGCATCGAAGGTTTTACCCAGTAAGTTTCGATTGTTTTTCTTCCGGCAGGTAACTCGTCAATTACCGATACATCCATTTCCCCAAAAGCTGTTATAGCTAAAGTTCTTGGAATCGGTGTTGCTGTCATAAACAAGACATCTGTATGTTCTCCTTTTTCACGGAGCATTCGTCTTTGTTCCACACCAAAGCGATGTTGTTCATCTGTAATAACAAGACCAAGTTTGTGAAACTTTATATCATCCTGGATTAAGGCGTGTGTTCCGATCAATAGTTGGATCTCATTGTTTTCGACTTTTCCTAGCAATTCTCTTCTCTTTTTCCCTTTAACTGAACTTGTCAGCAATGCAACAGTTACATTATACGGCTCAAAAAGTTGAACTAGTGAATCAGCATGTTGCTCTGCTAGAATTTCAGTTGGAACCATAAGAGCCCCTTGGTAGCCGGATAACACCGCAGCATAAAAAGCGATAGCAGCTACCACAGTTTTTCCAGAACCAACATCTCCTTGCAATAATCGATTCATGCGGTATGGAGATGTCATATCCTGTAAAATCTCATTCACCACTCTCAATTGTGCGTTTGTAAGCGGAAAAGGTAATGAATCAATAAATTGCTGGTGTCTCTCTCTTGAAAATTCATGCATAACCCCTTTTGACTGTTCACGTTGTATTTTTCTTAAAGCCTGCATTTTAAGTTGAAATAATAGAAACTCCTCATACACAAAACGTCTGCGCGCTAACTTTAAATCTTCCTTTTCATGGGGCGTATGAATTGTGTAAAGTGCTTCTCTTCTGGTTAACAACTTATATTTTTGTATCAATTCTTCAGGGAGAATTTCTTCAATATCATTTAAATATGTTGATAAGGCAAGTGAAACAAACTTTTTTATCCCTTTTACTGTAAGTTTACCCTTTATAGAGTAAACCGGTTCTATGCCTGATTGTTCTTTCTTAGGACCGAACGATAATTGCTGGACAGTAATGGTTTGCCGATGCTTGTCCCATTTTCCAGTTACCGTAACAGTTGAATCAATGGTAAGTTTATTTTTATAGTAAGGACGGTTAAAACAAACAACTGATAAAAGGTACTTTCCAACAAGTAAACGAAATGTTAACCGTGAGCGTTTTTTCCCGAAAAAGGTAAGAGAAGCCTCACTATGTACCCTCCCTTCAACCGTTACTCGCTCATCGTGCTTAACATCTTCTAAGTCTCGCAGACTATTATCATCATATCGATAAGGAAAATACTCCAGCAGGTCTTGAATTGTATAAATCCCTACATCATTCAATAATTCAGATGTTTCATTTCCTACACCTTTTAAAACAGAAATTGGTTCTAATAATTTATTCATCACCATTAAATTTGCGTCTTCCATAAGCCATAAGATCTTAGCTGTTGACCTGTAGGAGTCGCAGCTAACCCTCCTTATTCAGTTACTTTAATCACATAAGCAGTAATTAATTATGTTCAACATTGCTCGTCTACCCTTTTATTTAAAATAACGTTCTTATCTTTTATTTGCTATTGTTAACAGTACGGGAACATTCGTTTCCTACATTTTTATTTTAACAGATATAAGGAAAATCAGCATGTCTATAATTTGTGATCAGCATTGCAAAAATTTAAAATTGAGGAAATCTTGCAAATAAACAACAAAAAACCCAGAAACCCGGGTTTTTGTTGTTTATTATTCAACTGAAAATATATAGGAATATAAAGGCTGATCGCCTTTATGTACTTCAACTTCTACGTCCTCAAACATTTCTTCAACAAATTGTAACAGCTGTTCTGTATCTTCTTTAGTTGCTTCTTCACCTTGGATGATCGTGACAATTTCATCATCTTCGGAAATCATCTCAGTGAGAAGTTTTTTAGAGGCAGCTAATTGTTCCCGATCCGTAATAACAATTTTACCGTTTGATATACCCATAAAATCGCCTTTTGCAATATCGAGTCCATCAATATTTGTATCACGTACGGCATATGTTATCTGACCACTCTTCACATGCTGCAATGCATCATTCAACATTCCTTCAACTTCTTCTGCCTCAGCTGTTGGATTAAACGCCAGTAATGCAGCCATTCCTTGCGGCACTGTCTTAGATGGAATAACGATAACATTTTCTTCAACTACTGATGCTGCTTGTTGAGCTGCCATAACAATATTTGAGTTATTTGGTAAAATGATAATATTTTCGGCGTTTACGTCTTGAATCGCCTTAACAATATCCTCAGTGCTTGGATTCATTGTTTGACCGCCTTCAATGACTTCATTTGCCCCAATGCTTCTAAATAACTCTGCAATACCTTTACCCATTGAAACAGTAACAATACCATATTTATTTTTTTCGGCTTTCCTTACTGTTGGTGCAGTCTGTTGGTGTTCCCCAACAATATCGGTATGTTGCTGTCTCATATTTTCTATTTTCATATTGATGAGGTTTCCATATTTTTGCCCGTAAGATAGTACTTCACCTGGATATTCAGCATGTATATGTACTTTAGCCAATTCATCATCAGCAATAACTAATAATGAATCACCGAATTCACTTAATTCATTCCTAAACGTATCTTCATCAAAAGGTGTTTTGTCAGCCTCAAAGCGCACCATAAATTCGGTGCAATATCCGAACTCAATATCCTCTGTATTTATATGACCTTGAACACTCTTATGGTGCTCTGCATTCACAAGCTCATCCATAGATGGTGTTGTGACATGTGCAGTCGTAAGCTTTTCACCTTTTAGGACTGCTAAAAAGCCTTCATATACAAAAACTAAGCCTTGGCCTCCACTATCCACCACACCTACTTCTTTTAATACAGGTAAAAGCTCAGGAGTGCGCTTCAGGGAAGCTTCCGCTTCTTTTAAGGTTAACTCCATAACCTTTGTGATAGATGTCTCAGTCTCAGCTACATGTACTGCAACTTTTGCAGCATCCTTAGCAACAGTTAATATTGTCCCTTCGACAGGTTTCATAACAGCTTTGTAGGCAGTATCAACACCAGCTTGAAGAGCAGCTGCAAACTCAGTTGCATTAATGAATGCTTTTAGTTCTATGGATTTAGAAAATCCTCTAAATAATTGTGACAGAATCACACCGGAGTTACCTCGAGCACCCATTAATAGACCCTTTGAAAGCGCATTCCCAACTTTCCCGATATGATCAGATTTATTGTTTTTTACTTCCTTTGCGCCTGATGTCATTGATAGATTCATGTTTGTACCAGTATCTCCATCTGGAACTGGAAATACATTGAGCGCATCAACTAATTTTGCATTATTGGCTAGGTGGTTCGCACCTTGCAAAATCATCTCTGCAAACTGCTTACCATCTAAGGTTGTATTAGACACAGGTAGTTTCCTCCTTACTACGGGTTCGCAACACGAACACCTTGTACAAAAATGTTAACAGAATCAACAGCAAGTCCAACCGTCTGATCTAACGTGTACTTTACTTTCGTTTGAACGTTATGTGCGACTTCAGAAATTTTTGTACCATAGCTGACGATTATATACATATCTATATTAATCGATTCGTCATTCTGACGAACGATTACGCCTCTGCTAAAGTTTTCTTTTCTTAGGATATCCGTAAGACCGTCTTTTATTTGATTCTTTGATGCCATTCCAACAATACCATAGCAGTCAATAGCTGCACCACCTGCAATGGTAGCAATGACTTCGTTTGAAATATCGATTTGTCCGTACTTTGTTTTTAATTCAATGGACATATTAGTTCCCCCTTTGGAATTGTTCGCACTGGCTACAGTTATTTTACTATAAGCCCAGAAATTTTAAAAGCGATTATAAGTCCGAAGTATAAATACAAGTACTTCTATTATATAGAACAATACTTAAAATACTATGTCAAGGAAAAATTCTTGAAAGACTATTGTAGAAGTATTGCATTCTAATGACAGTTATGATAAATTATTAAAGTATCTCATGGCTATGTACATGACTATTGTAAAATATGTAGTGTTTTTTTGTAGTAAGGAGGGAATAACATGGCACGTAAATGCGTTGTTACTGGTAGAAAAACTCGCTCAGGTAACTCTCGTTCACACGCGATGAACGCTAACAAACGTACTTGGGGCGCAAACCTTCAAAAAGTTCGCATCTTAGTTAACGGAAAACCAAAAAGAGTATATGTATCTGCTCGCGCTTTAAGATCAGGTAAAGTTGAGCGAGTTTAATTTATTAAGCTTACTCAAAAACTTATTCTCTTATCTTCGAGAATATAGATACTATAAAGCGAAACAAGAAAGAAGCACCGATAATTCGGTGCTTTTTTCTTAATCTTTTTTAAACGAACCGAGCATTGCTCGAACAATTCCTCCTAAAAACTTCGGTAGCTTAATCGTATAAAATTTCATTGTTTCCCTCCTCAACCAATCATTCAACAAGGTTAAAGCTTGTTCAAAGGTGCTAGAAGCGTCAAAAAATGTTATGAATCAGTTCCTTAGCATTATATTCAGTTCCCATATAAAAAATGACGCTATCTTGCTCATTGAACAACAGTTAATCTCGGCTTCTTATCATTAATAATATGCCCTCTTGAAAAGAAAAAGTACCTACATCACCAATGAGTTCATTACTAATACATAATGTGGAGCCAAGCCTGATATGACAGTTTTTTAATGGATATTTAAATCCATCTAATGTTAACCCGTATATATCAGAAGTTATGGCAACAAATGAGATATAGTCCCACTCAATTTTCCTCTTTACTTTATATGTACCTGATGTGTAGAGCGTGATTTGATTTTGTTGATCGATTATGTCAATTTTCGATAGAGTTGAAGTGGATTTTATAAGAAGATGAATATTCCCAAGTAAATGATCAAGCCTTCCTCCTGTTGCTCCAAATATATATATTTGATCCGGTTTTTGAGAAATTGCCCAATCAAGTGCTATTTCAGTATCAGTTTTATCCTTTTCAGAAGGAAGTGTATTTAAGTTCGGTATTTTTGTCTTTAAACTTTCATGTTCTTTATAAGATATTGAATCAAAATCTCCAAACGCATAATGTAAAGGTATGTTGAGATCTAAAAGATAACGGGACCCTCTATCAATTCCAACCCAGACCATTTCATCTGAATGATACTTAGTTAAGTCTGCAAGGTTTTCTTTAGGTCCTCCTGCTACAAGAGATATAGTTGTCATATATGTGCCTTTCACCCAATCTATATATAATATTAAGGATATTTTTCAGTTGGTCAAAAAATAAGAAAAAAGCCTGACACTACTTTCGGTGTCAGAACTTTCATTCTCTTACATATTATCATCATAATCATATCTAAAACCATCTAATTGTGCGGTTTCTAAATTGTTTTTAAGCTTTTGCAATACTGTTTTATATTGTTTAAGTTCCTGGTAATCAGTACTGGAATTTGAAACAGCTTTTAAAGCTTGTTCAATGATTACTATATCTTCTTTTGAAAAATTCATCGTAAAAAGCCCCCAGTTATATTTAATCTAATCATTAAATAGGATGGTTTACTTTGTACGATTTTATTATTTCTTAGGAAAGAACAGCTTGTTTTAATGTCTGAATAGCTTGGTGCCGATCAGGATTATTATAGATAAATGATCCTGCAACAAGGACATTCGCACCTGCTTCAACACATAATTTTGCCGTTTCTTCGTTTACTCCACCATCAACCTCAATGTCGATAGAAAGATTTTTTTCTTTTACTATGTTTGCTAATTGCTTAATTTTTGGTAAAACTTGAGGGATAAATGTTTGACCGCCAAATCCAGGATTGACTGTCATAAATAAAACCATGTCAACGTCCTCTAAAACATGAACAATCGATTCAATCGGGGTATGAGGATTTAATACCACACCTGATTTCACACCCTCAGATTTTATTAACTGCAGTGTACGATGTAAATGTCTACATGCTTCAACATGCACAGTTATAATATCTGCACCAGCTTTCGCAAATTCTCCAATGTATTGATCCGGTTTTTCGATCATTAAATGAACATCTAGAGGAAGCTTTGTAACGGGACGAATCGCCTCTACAATCAACGGTCCAATTGTAATGTTCGGTACAAAGTGTCCATCCATTACATCAACATGGATGTAATCTGCCCCCCCATTTTCTACATCTTTTACTTCCTCTCCTAATTTTGCAAAGTTTGCCGATAAAATAGATGGAGCAATTTTTATCATACTTAATACCTCGGCTTTCTCTCTTTAATTTCTTCAACAAATGTTAAATAGTGATCATAGCGATACTGTGGAATTTCGCCTGCTTCAACAGCATTTTTCACTGAACACTTCGGTTCTCTTACATGAGTACATCCCCTGAATTTACAATCTCCACTTCTTTCTCTCATTTCAGGGAAGCAATAGGTAAGATCTTCTACCTCAATCCCTGTAAAATCTAAAGAGCTAAACCCTGGAGTATCAGCTACAAAACCCGTTCCTACCGGGATAAGTTCTACATGCCGTGTTGTATGCTTTCCCCGGCCAAGGTGGGAGGATATATCATTTGTTTTAAGCTCTAAATCAGGTCTAAGAACGTTCAATAGTGATGATTTTCCCACACCCGATTGACCGGCAAATACAGAAATATGGTCATTAAGAAATGGTAACAAATCTTTATCTACCGTTGATTCTACTGTTGAGGTTAAAAGAACTGTGTATCCTGCATTTTGATAGTCTTTTGCAAAGGCCCCTACTCTTTCTCTTATTTCCTCAGATGGAATCAGATCAACTTTACTTATAACAATAATAGGGATAATATCATTCGCTTCTATTAACACTAAAAAACGATCTAATAATGTTGTACTAAAATCCGGCTCTACAGCAGAAAAAACAAGGATCGCTTGATCAACATTACAAATGGGGGGTCGAACTAATTCATTTTTCCGTTCAAAAACCTCCAAAATATAACCTTCCAGATCATTTTCAGCCTGGTACTCAACCTCATCACCTACAAGAGGTGTGATTTTATTTTTACGGAACACGCCTCTTCCACGACATTGAATTAATCTTTCCTTGTCTTGCACATAGTAAAAACCACTAAGAGCCTTTACAATTTTTCCACGTGGCATGGAAAACCTCCTTGATGATCTTCATCAAAATTTTATTATCATTCTCTAAGCTATAATGGGAACATATTACTAGTTACTCATCTGCCGGGTATTCAATTTTTTCTGATGAGTGTACTTTTCCGTCAACGATTATTTGATAATACGCATCATCTCCCGGGTTGATGGTGAAATTTAATGTTTCCTCTCGGGGACTGGTTATTTTAAATGTCCTATATACTTCAGAAATTGAATGTTCCGCATCATCAATATTGATTTCAACAGTCAATTCTGCCCCTTCTTGTTCTGGTTCATACGGTATTTCAACTTTTCTTGTCACTGTTTTTGGTGGCTTAGCTTTAGGGCCAGAAGAATAAACTAACTTTAATGTTGTATCCTTTGGAACAACTTCTGTCCCGGGTTCTGGTAATTGGGAAATTAAATTTCCTTCAGGAACTGTATCAGAGTTCTCTTCAGATATATTAGGTATAAAACCATTTTGAGTCACATATTCGTCTATTTCAGACCTGTTTTTCCCAACTAAGTTTTCAATCTTAATTTGTGCCGGCCCCTTACTGACAACTAATTCTATTTCGGTTTCAGTAGGTACGACTTCTTCACCTACTTCGGGACTTTGTGAAATAATCCTGCCAGCTGTTTCATTTTCGTCTGTTTCTTCCGTTACCTTTATGTTTTCAAATCCTTTTAACTGAAGAATAGATTTAACTCTTTCAATCGAACGCCCAACATAATCATCTAAAACTACCTTTTCTTTTCCTGTACTTTCATATATGGTAATTAAAGAACCTTCTTTAACGCTGTTATTTGCTTCGGGTTCAGTTTTAATAACATGTCCTTCTTCAATTTCTTCATCAGTCATAAGAATAGGTTCCTCTCCTACATCAAAACCATGTTCAAGGAGGATTGTAACAGCTTCTTCGTATGATTCACCCGTAAGATCCGGTACTTCTACGTCCTTCGGTAATAAGAATTCCGGAACAATAAAGAAAGCGGCAATAATTGAGATAATGATTACGATAAAAGTGGTAATAATAAATGTTGCAACCTTACTTTTTTTCTTCTTTTGCTTTTTTTCTTTTTTACCTTTTTTATCTTTTTTAGAATCATTATTTTGGGTTTGTGGACTTGGTTCGGACTGAACAGTAGGTTTTCTTACAATTGTATCGTCAGCCTTAAAATTTTCAATGTTTTCATTTGTAATGATAGGTATAGCTTTCGTTGCCTCTTCATCTTCAGGAATAACAAAACGAGGCTCTGATAATCTTTTAACATCAAAAGCTGTTTCCAAATCATTTTCCAATTCTTCAACATTATCATATCGATGAAAAGGATCTTTAGCGGTTGATTTGATTATTATATTTTCAATACTTTGAGGAATGTCTGGGTTCCATCTCTTTGGTGATGGTGTTTCCGACTGTAGGTGCTTTAACGCAATAGAAATAGCAGACTCTCCATCAAATGGTAATCTACCAGTGAGTAACTCAAAGAAAACAATCCCGATAGAATAAATATCTGATTTTTTATTTGCTAACCCGCCTCTTGCTTGTTCAGGAGATAAGTAATGAACAGAACCTAAAACCGAGTTTGTTTGTGTGATCGTAGTTGCACTTAATGCCATGGCTATTCCAAAGTCAGTTACTTTCACATTCCCATGATGATCAATCAAAATATTATGTGGTTTAATATCACGATGTATAATTTGATTATCATGTGCGTGTTGAATAGCCGAAGCAATTTGAACCATAATACGTACAGCTTTTCTTGGATGCACAGGTGCAAATTGTTGTATGTACTGTTTTAATGTTTGTCCCTCTACATATTCCATTACGATATAATAAATGCCATCTTCCTCACCAACATCATAAATGCTTACGATATTTGGATGAGCCAAGCTTGTTGCAGATTGGGCCTCTCTTCTAAACCGCTTGATGAATTCATCATCATTAGAAAAATCAAAGCGCAATACTTTCATTGCCACTTCTCTCTCTAGAATCATATCGCGTGCAAGATAGACGTTCGCCATCCCGCCTCCACCGACCACTTCTAGAATTTTATAACGGCCACTAATTCTTTTACCTATTAGCACGAGTCTTCACCTAATTTATGTGCCGTCTTTTTTAGCATGATTAAAGAGATATTGTCTTCTCCACCATTATCGTTTGCTAATTGAACCAGTTCATGGGCTGTTTTTGTAAGACTATCTGATTGAGACAGTTCTTTTTCTAATATATCATCAGTAACTTTATTGGATAGACCATCAGAACATAGTAATAATATATCGTTATCGTCCATTTCAATGGTTTTTAAGTCCAGATCAACAGTTTGTTCTGTTCCAAGTGCTCGTAAAAGAACATTTTTTCGAGGATGATGTTCAGCATCTTCTTTCGAAATCTGACCTGATTTTACCAGCTCATTTACAAGAGAGTGATCCTGTGTGATCTGGTTAAAGCCACTATTATTTAGTAAATAACAGCGGCTGTCTCCAATATGACCGATTGTAGCGTATGTTTTTGTTACTAAAGCTGTAACAATTGTTGTACCCATTCCTTGACATTCAGGGTGGGATACTGAGTGCTCATAAACAGCTTTATTTACTTCGTCAACCTTTTGTAGTAACCAATTTTCTGCTTCTCCTGGTCCATTTATAGCAGGTTCTTCTTCCCATAGTGTCTTAAAAGTTGAGATCGTCATTTGACTGGCAACATCCCCAGCCAAATGCCCCCCCATTCCATCGGCAACTATTGCTAAAATACCGGCGTTGTTTTGAAAAAGTCCTACAGAATCTTCATTATGTTGCCTCACTTTTCCCCTATCCGACAAAAAAACATGATCCAACATGGTCACCTCGTCTCCTCTTTACGCTCCTTAGCTCGAAGTTGTCCACACGCTGCGTCAATATCATGTCCCTGTTCTCTTCTTGTTGTGACATTTACACCGTGCTTTTTAAGCGTATCTTCAAATAATGTGATTTGTTCTTTTGGTGTACGTACGTAGTTTCTTTCAGGTACATAGTTTACAGGGATAAGATTAATATGACATTTTAAACCTTTTACTAACTTTGCAAGCTCTTCAGCATGCTCAACCTGGTCATTTTCTCCGCCAAATAACCCGTACTCAAAACTAACACGTCTACCTGTTTTGTTTACATAGTATTTTACTGCTTCCATTAAGTCAGGAAGCTTATAAGCTCGATTAATCGGCATAAGCTTTGATCGCAATTCTGTGTTTGGTGCATGCAAAGAAATGGCAAAGTTGATTTGCAGTTTTTCATCTGCGAATTTATAAATTTTCGGGATAATACCACTAGTCGATACAGTAATATGCCTTGCACCGATATTTAAGCTCTTATCATGGTTGATAATCTTCAAGAAAGACATCATTTCATCATAGTTGTCAAAGGGTTCTCCGATCCCCATAATAACAACATGACTAACACGCTCTTCAAATTCATCAAGTGCTTGCTGTACCTTTACGACTTGTGCCACGATTTCTCCTGCTTCAAGATTTCTTTTAAGTCCACCTAATGTAGAAGCACAAAATGTACAACCAATTCTACAACCAACCTGAGTGGTTACACAAACAGAATTGCCATAATCATGTCTCATTAGAACAGTTTCTATCGAATATCCATCATGAAGTTCAAACAGAAATTTTATCGTTCCATCTTTAGATGTTTGTTGAATAATTGTTTTTAATGTTGTTAAAGTAAAATGCTCATTTAAAAGTGTACGAAGACTTTTAGATAAATTAGACATGTCATCAAAGCTGGTGGCACGTTTTATATAAAGCCACTCAAAAATTTGATTTGCACGAAAAGCCTTTTCTCCCTGTTCTTTTAACCAATTTTCAAGCTCATGTAGTTCAAATGAATAAATGGAGGGCTTACTTTTATTCTCCAAGTTGTTCTCTTTCGATCTAGTTGTATTTATCTGTTCCATTTTAACCCTTCTTTCGTAAACATGCTATATAAAATCCATCTGTTCCAAAGTAATGCGGAAGCAATTGTACCTCACCATTATGAACATAAGGATGAAGTTTATCCGGAAAATTGTTTATAGCGGATTCATCCCGTTCAAAGTTTGGGTGTTCATTTAAAAATGCTTCAACAACACCTTGATTTTCTTCTTCATCCACAGTACATGTACTATAAACTAACATACCATTTGATTTTAATAAAGGCGCAACAGCTGCTAAAATATTCTTTTGTAGTTCTGCTAGCTTAAGAACATCTTGTTGAGACTTTGTATATTTAATATCTGGTTTTCTACGTATCACACCAAAACCAGAACATGGTGCATCTACTAGTATCCGATCAAAGCTTTCTTTTGTAAATCGATCTCCCGCTACCCTACTATCCATGGTTTCAGCTTGTATATTTTTCAGATCTAATCGCTCAGCTTGCTGCTTTATCAGCTTTACTTTATGCTCATGAAGGTCTAGAGAATGAACAATTCCCGTACCCTTCATTAATTCCGCAATATGAGTAGATTTCCCGCCTGGTGCCGCACAAGAGTCTAAAATAGTCTCATTTTCTTTAGGGTTAAGAGCTCGTGCAACTAACATCGAACTTTCATCTTGAATCGTTAATAGTCCTTCAGAAAACGCTTCGGTAAGTGCAAGGTTTCCCTTCATCCCTTTTATAGCATCTACCGCTAAATCACCTTGCTCTACGCATATATCTTTGCTTTGTAATTCGCTAATTATTTCATGAACTGTTTTTTTTATTTGATTAACGCGTGCTGTTTGTGATGGTGCCAGTAAATTTGACTCACACATCTTTTCCGCTTCATCATAACCGAATTGTTTTATCCACTTTTGAACCAGCCATTTTGGGTGACTTGTTTTAATTGATAATCTTTCAACAGGTTCTTTTATTAGGTTAATATCAGGAATACCTTCCCGCTGAACAGATCTTAATACTCCATTTACAAAGGAAGAAATTCCTTTGTGGCCTCTTTTTTTAGCAATTTCTACTGCTTCAAAGAAAATGGCACGCTCCGGAACTCGATCTAAATACACCATTTGATAGACCGAAATTCGCAGCAATACTCTTACCCATGGCTCAATTTTCTTTGCCTTCTTTAAGAAACCCTCTAAATAAAAATCAAGTGTATCTCTTCTTTGTAAAGTACCATACACAATCTCTGTTAAAAGAGAAATGTCTTTTGAATTTACTTGATGCTTTTTTATCATTGAATTTAATAACAAGTTGCTGTAGGCTTGGTTCTTTTCTATTTGTAATAATATTTCTACAGCAACATCACGTACAGTCATTTGTTTTTTGTTATTCATTGCCTAATCTTTCACCCACGTTCATGGTTGTCCCTCTCAAGAAATCTTCTCCAGTCATCTTCTTTTTGCCAGATGGTTGAAGCTCGGTTATTTTGATAGCTGTTTTATTCCCTGTAGAGACAACAATCCCATCATCTTCTATCAATAGAATCGTCCCTGGGTTTGCATCTTCATTACTCTGCACCTTTTCTCCCCACCAAATTTTCAGTAATTGATCTTGATAGGTTGTGAACGATACTGGCCAAGGATTTAATCCTCTAATTTGGTTGTAGATTTCTTCACCTGTCTTAGACCAATCGATTCGTTCTTGTTCCCTTTTTATATTAGATGCAAAAGTAGCTTTTGTATCATCCTGTTTCTGAGGTGTTATATTCCCCTTTAATAAAGGAGGCAGTGTTTCTAATAATAATTTCACACCTGCTGTACTTAACTTGTCATGTAATAAGCCAACCGTATCTCTTTCATCTATTTCAACTTCAATTTGAGTAAGAATATCCCCTGCATCAAGCTTTTCTGCCATATACATGATGGTTATGCCTGTTTTAGTCTTCCCTTGAAGGATTGAATAATGAATAGGGGCACCACCCCTTAATTCGGGTAAAAGTGAAGCATGAACATTGATACATCCATACCTTGGAGCTTCCAGAAGCTCATTTGGTAAAATTTGTCCAAATGCAGCTGTGATAATTAGATCAGGTTCTAATGCTAAAACATCCTGAACTTCATGACGAATTTTTTCAGGCTGTAGCACTTTTAAATTGTGCTTCTCTGCTTCAACCTTAACAGGAGGCGGAGTTAAGAGCTTTTTTCTTCCTTTTGGACGATCTGGTTGTGTAACAACACCAACAATGTTATAGCCTTCTTCAATGAGGCTTTTTAAGATAGGAACTGAAAAATCAGGAGTCCCCATAAAAACGATCTTAGTCATATATGTCATCCTTCCGTGCTTTCTAATTCATCTTCCGTTATGTACCTTTCCACCTTTGATGTAAAAAGAATACCTTCTAAATGGTCTATTTCATGCTGTATCGCCCGGGCTAGGAAACCTTCAGCTTCTATTATTCTCATTTTCCCTTTTTTATTATAAGTTCTTACCTTTATGTAATCAGACCTGCTCACGTCACCGTATAAACCTGGAAAGCTTAAACAGCCTTCCGGACCGGTTTGTGTACCGCGCTGCTCTATAATAACAGGGTTTATTAGTTCAATCGTTCCGTGATGATCATCAATATCAACAATTGCGATTTGCTTGGAAAGCCCTATTTGCGGTGCAGCTAATCCAACACCATCATTCTCAATCATCGTATCATACATATCTGCCAAAAGCTTTGAAAGCTTTCTATCAAAACTTTGAACCTTTTCACAAGCCATCTCTAAAACTTGTGCTGGATACATCACTATAGGTTTTACTGCCAAAAAAATACCTCCAAACAAAATAATTTCTATCTTTAAGATACCTACATCATAGTATTAGGACTTAAATCAATCGTAATCATTAAATCATTTGTACTCATTTCCTGCTGAAAATGTTCAATAATTTTCCTTAACGTTTCGTGTAAGTTTTTTTCCCGTTTGTATTTTACCATGCATTGATAGCGATATCTATCATTGATACGAGGGATAGGAGATGCAACTGGTCCAAGAATTTTTGATTCATTTGAAACATTTCTTCTTAAGAACTGAACAATCTTGTCAGTCACTGACACCACTTTTGTTATTTCAGGATGGGAAACTGTCACTAGGGCAAGGAAGTAGTATGGTGGGTATGCATGTGATTTTCTTAAATACATTTCATGCTCATAAAAGGCATCATAATCATAGTTACTTGCTAATTGAATACTATAGTTTTCAGGAGTATAGGTTTGAATAATGACTTCTCCCGGTAATTCATGTCTACCTGCTCTTCCACTTACCTGTGTAAGGAGTTGGAATGTTTTTTCAGTTGCTCGAAAATCGGGCAAATGCAGCATTGTATCCGCTGTTAAGACACCAACTAAAGTAACATCCGGAAAATCCAGACCTTTCGCAATCATTTGAGTTCCAAGTAAGATATCTGCTTCTTTATTTCCAAATTTTGATAACAGCTTTTCATGTGCGCCTTTTCGACCAGTCGTGTCAACATCCATTCTAATTATTCGAGCCTCTGGCATTACTTTTACTAATTCCTCTTCCACACGTTGAGTACCTGTGCCGAAGAAACGGATATGTTCACTTTGGCATTCAGGACATACATTTGGCATGTTTTCCTCATGTCCACAGTAATGGCATTTTAGCTGCTGCCCGAAACGGTGATATGTCAATGAAATATCACAATGAGGACATTGTATAACAAAACCGCAGTCACGGCACATGACAAATGATGAGTATCCGCGTTTATTTAAGAATAAGACCGATTGTTCATTTTTATCTAACCGATCTGTTAGTTTTTCAATTAATGCTGTTGAAAACATCGACCTGTTTCCACTTCTAAGCTCTTCTCTCATATCGATAATTTTAACTGACGGCATTGATCTTTTGTTTACTCGTTCTTTTAAGGTTAAAAGCTTGTAAACACCCTTTTGTGCGCGTGCAAAAGTTTCTAATGTAGGTGTCGCACTGCCTAGCACTACAGGGCATTGATGAAATTTAGCCCTATATATAGCCACATCCCGAGCATGATAACGAGGATTTTCTTCTTGTTTATAACTAGATTCATGCTCTTCATCAATGATAATCATACCCAAGTTCTCAAATGGAGCAAATATAGCAGATCTCGCTCCAACAACTAATTGCACTTCTTTTCGTTGTATCTTTCTCCATTCATCATATTTTTCCCCTGTTGACAGTCCGCTGTGTAGTACAGCGACCTTAGAACCAAACCGACCCTTAAAGCGATTAACCATCTGTGGTGTAAGTGAAATTTCAGGTACTAAAACGATTGCTTCTTTACCATTATTTAGAACTTCTTGTATNGATTGAAGATACACCTCTGTTTTTCCACTTCCTGTTACTCCATACATGAGAAACACATGGTGTTCATCATTTTCGACTGCCGAAAGGATGGGTGCTATTGCCTGCTGCTGTTCATTATTTAATGGCAAAGCTTTTGTTTTCTCAAAAAGACGATCTTGATAGGGATCCCGATACACTTCTTTATATTCTTCTACTAATATTCCTTTGGAGATCAATGTCTTTAATGTCGCATCTGATACATTTGTTACAGCTAATAAATCTGCAACAGGAATGATTCGAATGCCATTTTCCTTTAAATACGTCATGACTGAGAGTTGTTTCTTCGCATTCGAATTAACTCCTTTAATTATTTCAGCCAATTGATCAAATGAACAATTAAGTTTTACCATTCTAATCTTCTTTTTTTTCCCTTTTTGCTTCACCTTATAAATCAGTTCGAGAAAACCGTTTCTAATATCCTTTTGAATGACCCGAAGAGGTACTGCCTGTTCAATTTCTTTCATATCAACTTGATTTTTTTTGTTAAAAAAGGGTTGAAGTTGCTCCGATAAATGTTCAAAAGAATGATCTGATGTAAGAGTTACAATTTTTTCATATTTAGCTTTCATTGCTGCAGGAAGCATTGCCTGAAAAGCTGAAATTTTAAAGCAAAGTGTTTTTTCAGTTAACCAATGTCCCACCTTTAATAATTCCGGAGTAAGGCAAGGTGTTAAATCTAAGCATTCAGAGATTGTTTTTAGACGATCAAATTCAGAAGAATTCTTTGTCTCAACAACAAAGCCCTGTACTTTTCTTGGACCAAAAGGAACGATAACCCTCATACCTGGTGTTAAAAAGTCTTGCCATTCTTCAGGAATTTTATAGTCAAAGGACCTGTCAGTTTGCATGGCCGGAACATCTACAATAACACTTGCATATTTCATTCCTTAACACCCTTTACTAAACTTCGAACCTTCTCAAGAAGCTTTCTTGCAACTTCTGTTTTTGTCAAAAGAGGAAGTTCTGTTTTAGTTAGATTCCGATCATAAATTGTTACGATATTAGTATCGGTACCAAACCCTGCTCCTTCAGTCGTTATATTATTTGCTACAATCAGGTCTAGGTTTTTGCTTTGCAGTTTCTTTTTTGCATATTGCTCAAGGTCATTTGTTTCTGCTGCAAATCCTACTAATATTTGTTGTTTTTTTTGCCTTCCCAGCTCTTTTAAAATATCTGTTGTTTTCTCCATCTCAATCACTAAATGGTCCTGACTCTTTTTCATCTTTTGTTCAAACGTATGAATAGGACGATAATCGGCAACCGCAGCAGACTTTATCACTACATCAGCATTAGGAAAGTAGGTCATCACATGCTGATACATCTCATCTGCTGATTCAACTTTAATTACATTAACATAATTAGGGAAGTCAACAGATGTTGGACCTGTAATCAACGTAACTTTTGCTCCTAATTTCGCCGCTTCTTCTGCAATAGCATAGCCCATTTTTCCTGATGAATGATTTGTAAAATACCGAACAGGGTCTACCTTTTCTCTCGTAGGTCCAGCTGTAATTAGCACTTTTACATTTTTAAATGGTTCACCATGTTCTAGCTTCTCAAAGTAGTTTGATACAAGAGCTAAAATTTTTTCCGGCTCCTCTAAGCGTCCTTTTCCTATATAGCCACAAGCTAAAAACCCTTCACTTGGTTCAATAAATTCATACCCATAGTTATATAATGTTCGGATGTTTTTTTGCACAGCAGGGTTGTCATACATATGGACATTCATAGCAGGTGCGATCCATACTTTTGCAGTAGTAGCTAACAATGTTGTTGTTAACATATTATCTGCAATTCCATTTGCTAATTTCCCAATTATATTGGCTGTAGCAGGCGCTACTACTACAAGATCTGCCCAATCGGCAAGATCAATATGTGCAATGACTCTAGAGTTTTTTTCATCAAAGGTGTCAAAAAAGACATCGTTTCGAGATAATGCTTGAAAGGTTAATGGTGAAACGAATTCCATAGCTGAATGACTCATGATCACTTTCACCTCTGCACCAGCTTGTACAAGTTTACTTGTTAATGCTGCTGCTTTATAAACAGCAATTCCTCCGCTCACACATAATAATATCTTCCTACCTGATATCATTTTCCCCACCAACTTTCATGTATCCTTTTTTGTATGATTGAAACGAAAAGAAAAAGGATGACACAATAGGGTCAGCTCCCACATAATTAAGCAATATATAGTTCTTCACTAAAGGTAAAGTCTATATATTGTCTTAGTGGGATCTGACCCTAAGCTCTCCGTCATCCTCTACTACTGCTCATTATTTTTCAGTACGTTTATAATTAAGTAGTCCCGCGTTGATCTCTTCCAGTGCTTTCCCTACATACTTGAATGAAACAGGTTTCTGAATTTGTTGATCACTTAGCTCCTGCATTTCTCGGGCACGTTTTGCCGCTACTGTTACAAGTGTATATTTAGAATCTAATTTATTCATAAGTACATCAATAGAAGGGTATAACATTTTATTCAACCTCCAGAATTTTTTTGTATCTAGGTGCTACACGCTCACGGCGGCAATGTTCTGCCAACACAATGGCTTTTATACGATCACATGCTAGTAAGACATCATCGTTTTCTACAACATAATCATAGGCATCCATCATAATAATTTCTTCTTTTGCCACTCTCATTCGGTTATTAATTAAGGCTTCGGATTCTGTTCCTCTAGTTACAATTCGGTTTTTCAGTTCATTTAAACTAGGTGGACTTAAAAAGATAAACAATCCTTCAGGAAATGCATTTCTTACTTGGAGAGCACCTTGAACTTCTATTTCAAGAAATACATCTTTACCTTCACTTAGCGTTTTTTCAACGTAGTCAACAGGTGTACCATAGTAATTCCCTACATACTCTGCCCATTCCAACAATTTATTTTGTTCAATCAAGGCTTCAAATTCTTCTCTCGATTTAAAAAAATAATCCACACCGTCAACTTCACCTTCACGTGGTTCTCTTGTTGTCATCGAAATGGAATATTCAAATGCCGTATCTTCTTGTGAAAATAGCTCTTTTCTAACCGTTCCTTTTCCTACACCTGAAGGTCCTGATAGGACGATTAATAATCCTCTTTCTTTTATCAATGCTTCTGTTCCCTACCCTTCATCTGATAGCTCATCTTTATTTGAAAGCCTTTGAGCAACTGTTTCTGGTTGAACAGCGGATAGGATGATATGATCGCTGTCCATTATTACAACTGCTCTTGTACGACGGCCATATGTAGCGTCGATTAACATACCTCTATCTCTTGCGTCTTGAATAATTCTCTTAATTGGAGCTGATTCAGGACTAACAATAGATATAATACGGTTTGCAGAAACAATGTTCCCGAAACCGATATTGATTAATTTAATGCTCATTCAAATGCTCCCCCTAATTAGGACAAAACTATTTTTGCCTTATAAGCCCTTTTATAATCAATGGTTGTTTATGCTTATTCAATATTTTGAACTTGTTCTTTCAATTTTTCAATAATACTTTTTAATTCAACAACATTTTTTGCAATTTGGCTATCATTTGCCTTAGAACCAATCGTATTTGCCTCCCGATTCAACTCCTGAACAAGGAAGTCCAACTTACGTCCAATAGGCTCACTAAAAGTTAATGAATCTCTGAATTGTTGAATATGACTATGTATTCTTGTAATTTCCTCCATTATGTCAGCTTTGTCAGCAAAAAGTGCTACTTCGGTAAGAATTCGATTTTCATCTAATTTTCCTGATATAAATTCTGCAACACGATTACTAATTCGTTCTTGGTAATTGCCAACAACAATTGGAGCAAGCTTCTCTAACTGATCGTTAATCTGACTAAGCATAGTCAACCTTTGATTTAAGTCAGCAGCTAAATGCTCACCTTCAACTTTTCTCATTAATGATAATTCCTTAACAGCAGAGTTTACTAACTCCAGAATTCCATTTTCCAAAGCGTTACTAGAAACTGACTCATTTTGTACATCGATAGCACCCTCTAAAGCAAGTATATGCTGCAATGAAAGTTGTTCATCAATTGAAAAACGACTTTTTAGTTGTTGAAGAGAAGAAACATATTGATCGATTAAATCCCAATCAACATGAATGGATTTTGTTGTAAGAACTTCTCCTTCAACATTTATGTAGACTTCAATACGACCTCGGCTTATGGACTTTGATATGAGCTTCCTTATTTTATCTTCCAAATTCATAAGCTGTTTAGGCATTTTCAAATGAATATCCAGAAACCGATGATTTACAGATTTCATTTCTACTGTAAACAGACAGGATTGAATATGCCCACTGGCACGGCCAAATCCAGTCATACTTCGTAACATTATGTATCACTCTCTTTCTACGAAAAGCGGAAAAGCTTGTTGGATACTTTGGTATACTTTAAGGTCGTTTACCTTTATTATTAAAGGATTAAAGTATTAGAAAGGACTTTGGCGAAAAGCCAAGTTTTTCTTATGTATAAAATAGCATGGTAGATTGTCAACAAGCAAAGGGGATGACTTTTTGGGTCACCCCCTTTAGGATTATAACATAGTCTTTGTGCTTTTTCTTGTTAAAAGTGATCCTGCAAGTAAAAAAGTTGGTATAGCGGATAGTCCAAGGATTAACAACCAGTCTCGGGCTAATATAGGCAGAGTGTGGAAAATCGGTTGTAACGGTGGATAATAGATAACCACAAGCATGAGTAGAATTGACGAAATAACAGCACCAATTAAGTACATATTGCCAAATGGATTTCGTTCAAAAATGGATTTTTCACTTCGGCAGTCAAATACGTGAATTAATTGTGCCATAACTAATGTAGCAAAGGCAATGGTTTGCGCATAAGCAAGGTCATCTGGGTTACGATAATAAACAATCATAAATGCTGCCAATGTTACGATACCAATTAGAAAGCCGCGTGATATTACTTTCCATCCCAGCCCTCTCGCGAAAACTCCTTCTTTAGGATGTCGCGGTTTTCGATTCATTAAATCTCCTTCAGGTTTATCCAACCCTAACGCCATAGCTGGGAGACCGTCAGTGACTAAATTAACCCAAAGAATTTGGATTGGAACCAATGGCAAAGGTAGTGCTAATAGCATAGCAAAGAGCATGACCAATATTTCTCCAACATTTGATGCAAGGAGATAGCGGATGAACTTACGTATGTTTTCGTAAATATTTCTACCTTCTTTTATTGCTGATTTTATTGTAGCAAAGTTATCATCAACCAATATTAATGAGGAAGCTTCTTTTGCCACATCAGTACCGGTAACTCCCATAGAAATTCCGATATCTGCAGCCTTTATTGCAGGTGCATCATTTACACCATCTCCGGTCATCGCTACAATATGGCCTCTGCTTTGTAGTGCCTTAACAATTTTCAGCTTATGTTCAGGTGAAACACGAGCAAACACATAAACATCATCAACAATCTCCTCCAGCTCTTCGACAGAAAGGTCTGACAAATCCTTCCCTTCCATCACTTTCCCATTTTGAGGAAGGATATTAAGTTGTTGTGCGATTGCCTTTGCTGTAATGATATGATCTCCAGTAATCATTACCGTTTTAATTCCTGCATCACGACATTCTTTGACAGCTTGTTTTACCTCAGGACGCGGTGGATCGATCATTCCTTGTAAGCCAATAAATACGAGGTCTCTTTCCGCTTCAAAGCTTGTATTAATTTTCTCATTGGATTTTAGAGGTTTAAACGCAACCGCAATCGTTCGTAAAGCTTGTGATGCTAGTGATTCAATAGCTTGTTTCACTTTAGTATCATATTTACTATTGAAATTCTCTTGCCGTTCGTTCCATAAGATATATTTTGAAACACCTGCTAAAACATCCGGAGCTCCTTTCGTTACGACAAATTGATTTCTCGATTTATCTCGTACAATAACACTCATCATTTTTCGCGAGGAATCAAAAGGGAATTCTTCTATGACTTCAAAATTTTTCAGTAACGTTTCTTTTCTTAACCCTGCTTTCATTGCAGCAACTAATAGAGCTCCTTCTGTCGGATCACCATCAAGATGATATTGTCCATCATTTTCTTTTATCGTTGCAGTATTACACAATGAGCCAAAGGTTAAAATTTGCTGTAGCGTTTTTGTCTTTGGTGCATCAACCGGTTTACCATCCCTTAAAAATTCTCCATGAGGATGATATCCTGTACCGGTAATATTCCACACTTGATCACCTGACCATACATGTGTTACCGTCATTTTATTCTGTGTCATTGTCCCGGTTTTATCTGAACAAATAACAGAAGCACACCCTAATGTTTCTACTGCAGGAAGTTTGCGTACGATCGAATTTTGTTTGATCATCCGCTGAACACCAAGAGATAATGCTACAGTTACAATCGCTGGAAGCCCTTCTGGAATAGCAGCAACGGCTAATGACACACCAGCTAAAAACATATTATAAAGATCATGCCCTTGCAGAACCCCAATACTTACAACAAGTAATGTCAAAAATAGAGCGACAACAATTAATATTTTCCCTAATTGCTCTAACCGCCTTTGGAGAGGGGTTTCCATTGTTTCAGCATTCTGAAGGAGATCAGCAATTTGTCCCATTGCCGTATTCATTCCTGTTCCAATCACGACCCCAATACCAGAACCTCTTGTAACAAGTGTTCCCATGAAGACCATGTTTGTTAAATCACCAAGGCCGACATTTTCACCTGCTATCGGCTGCGTTGATTTTTGGACAGGTAATGATTCTCCCGTTAGGGCTGATTCTTCCACCTCTAAACTCTTTGTGTCAATTAATCTCATATCTGCGCCAATTCGATCACCACTCGTAAACTTTACAATGTCACCAGGTACTAATTCCTTCGAAAGTATTTTTTCCCAGTTACCATCCCGTAACACGGTTACTTGTGGAGCAGATAGCTCTTTTAGGGCTTCTAAGGAACGTTCAGCACGTCTCTCCTGAAAAAAGCCTAAAACACCGTTTACAATCACGATTGCAATGATTGCAATGGCATCAATGTATTCTCCTAAAAGTCCTGAAATTAATGTTGCTGCAAGTAGTACAAGAACCATAAAGTCTTTAAATTGATTTAAAAATATAATAATAGCTGAAGGTCGGTCAGCTTCTTTCAATTCATTAAGCCCAAATTTCTGTGTTCTTTTTTGTACCTCCTTATTCGTTAATCCTACATCACGATCTGAATGAATGGTATCCATTACTTCATCTGATCTCATTTCATGCCACTTCATGAATCACCTACACACCCCTTTAAGACGAATTTTTCACTTTCAAGGATTCTTTTTCATTGATTGACCTTGTAGTTGCCAAGCCTATAAGACAACTTATTCAGCCTCGTCCTAAAACATGCTATAATCATGTAGAAAAGTTATGAACCAGAAGCTATTCAAGCCTGAAAGGTAAATAATATACGTTCGTGACTTTTTATCTCAACTTAATGTCTTTATTAGAAGGAGTTATTGCCATGTCATATGATGGTCTATTTACATATACGATTACAGAAGAGTTAAGAAATGTACTTTTAAATGGAAAAATCACAAAAATCCACCAACCCTATAAATATGACTTGATCTTTCAAATCAGATCAGGAGGGAAAAATCACAAGCTATTTCTCTCTGCTCACCCTAGTTATGCTAGGCTCCATTTAACAAATGAAAGTTATGAAAATCCTAGTGAGCCTCCTATGTTTTGTATGCTGCTTAGAAAGCACTTGGAGGGTGGTGTTATTGAGCACATTGAACAACCCGGACTTGAGAGAATCATCATTTTTGATGTAAGAAGTCGTAATGAGCTCGGTGATGTGAGCATTAAGAGATTAATGATTGAAATTATGGGAAGACATAGTAACATTATTTTGGTCGATAGAGAAAGAGATATGATAGTAGACAGTATAAAGCATCTATCGCCTGCAGTTAATCGACATAGAACCGTTTTACCAGGTCATCTATACGTATTACCGCCGGAACAAGGGAAAACAAATCCATTTGAAGCCAACGAAGAGATTGTTTTGAAGAAATTAGATTTTAATGCAGGGAAAATAGATCAGCAAATTGTTCAGCAGTTTTCAGGAATATCTCCTTTATTTGCTAAAGAAGTAACTCATCGTGCCGGTCTTGTTAATCGTAAAACAGTCCCAGAAGCTTTTTTAACACTTATTGATGAGATCAAAGAAAATAGAATCTCTCCCGGCATCTATGAACAAAATCAAAAAGAACTATTTTATATGATCAACCTTACCCATTTACCAAACATGAAAAATAAGACGTTTTCAACGCTATCTGAACTCTTAGATCGTTATTATTACGGAAAAGCAGAAAGAGATCGTGTAAAACAGCAAGGAAATGACTTAGAACGCTTTATGGTTAATGAAAAGAAAAAAAATGAAAAGAAAATTAAAAAGTTAGCTGCAACATTAGACCAAGCCGAAAAAGCAAATGAATTTCAATTATATGGTGAGTTACTTACAGCCAATATATATGCGATTAAAAAAGGAGATAAAGTAGCTGAAGTCATTAATTATTATGACGAAGAAAACCAAACGATTCAGATTCAGCTTGATCCGCAAAAAACTCCTTCAGAAAATGCTCAAAGATATTTCTCGAAGTATCAAAAAGCAAAAAATTCAGTCGAAGTTGTGCAAGAGCAAATTCAGTTAGCACAAGCGGAAATTAATTATTTCGAAGGGTTAATTCAACAAATCGAATCAGCTTCCCCAAAGGATATTGAGGAAATTCGAGAAGAATTAATGGAAGGTGGTTATTTAAAACAAAGACAGTCTCGTCATACGAAAAAGAAGAAAAATCTTAAGCCAATATTGGAGCATTATCTTTCATCTGATGGGACAGAAATGATCGTAGGGAAAAATAATAAACAAAATGAATACCTGACAAATAAACTTGCTGCACGTGATGATGTATGGCTTCACACAAAGGATATTCCAGGTTCTCACGTTGTGATTCGAAGTAGCAACCCATCAGAACAAACAATAATTGAGGCAGCAAATATTGCAGCCTATTTTAGTAAGGCCAAAAGTTCCAGTTCAGTTCCGGTTGATTACACGCTTATAAGACATGTTAAAAAACCTAGCGGATCCAAGCCCGGTTTTGTTATTTATGATCATCAGCAAACAGTCTATGTCACTCCGAATGAAGATCTTGTCTTTCACTTACGTAAAAGTTGATTATAAAAAACACCGTCATTCTTAGGCGGTGTTTTTGTCATTTATTTTCTTTTCTTTTCTTTTCACACCTTCGTTTGGTAAGATGAAATTTGGATGCTTTCCATTATTTTATTTTACTAAAGCCTACGCAAAGTAAAAGGAGGGGTATTTGATTGAATAAAAATATTGCGTATGTATATATCCTTTCTGGTGCGGCATTATGGGGTATGATTGGCTTATTTGTAACGTTTCTTTATGAGGCTGGCTTTTCTCCGACGCAAGTGGTTGCGATTCGTGCAATATCTGCCTCTATTTTTCTTTTATTCTTTGTTTTCTGGAAAAAGAGAGAAGCCATTAAAATTAAACTTTCTGACAGCAAATATTTTGTAGGAACAGGTGTAATTAGTATCGTTTTTTTTAATTGGTGCATGTTTGAGGCAATAAAAGAAACCTCA
Source organism: Bacillus sp. J37 (assembly GCF_000518865.1). Classification (GTDB taxonomy): domain Bacteria; phylum Bacillota; class Bacilli; order Bacillales; family Bacillaceae; genus Metabacillus. Next base: position 221,308 of record NZ_JAEK01000005.1, read on the forward strand.
ATTTCAGTATCAAGTGTACTCCTATATACCGCTCCAGCGTTTGTTATGATTTTCTCAAGATTTTTCTTTAAAGAACTATTTACAATCAGAAAAATTTCAGCGCTCATTATTACCTTTATTGGTTGTATTCTTGTGATTGGACTCTTCCAAAACACAAATGAGTCAGTAACTATTTATGGTCTTTTAGTAGGATTAGGATCAGGTTTCTTTTATGCGTTATATAGTATTTTCGGTAAATTTGCTCTTGTAAAGTATTCATCTGTAACTGTGACAACCTATACTTTTGTTTTTGCTGCTATTGCCATAACACCGTTTAGTGGACTTTGGCATGTTGGACATATCTTTACGAATCTAGAAGTTTGGCTTTCAATTATTGGACTTGGCCTTTTCTCGACACTGTTAGCGTTTTTGCTCTACACCAAAGGGTTAGAGAGTGTTGAATCAGGTCGAGCTTCAATCCTTGCAACAGTAGAACCAGTTGTTGCTACTTTAATTGGATTTCTCGTCTTTCAAGAAAAGTTAAGCGTATGGCAATATGTCGGTATTATTGCTGTTCTTATGGCTGTTTTCATTGTGCAAGAAAAGAAAACAAATCATACTGACATCAAGCTTCAAACTTTTAAAAATGACATATAATAAAAACGAGGAATATGAATCTGTGATATTCATCTCCTCGTTATTTTTGTTCTTTATTCATCTGTCTTTGTTCATATAGCCGATCGAGTTCAGTAATATATTCTTCATCAAATTGACTTGAAAGCTGTTCGCAAATTTCTTTTGCCCGCTTTGGACTAGCTCCATTTGTTGAAACTGAAATGGAAAGTCTCCCCTTTTTCACTGACTTAGGTACTATAAAATTCCCTTTCGTCATATCACTAGCTACATTTACCAACTGGTGATGATTCACATTCTCAGCCAACCAATCGTTTACGGCAGGGTCATTTGTAGCAGCAACAATAATAAATGCTTGCTGTAAATCTGAAAGTTCGACCTTTTTTTGCTTCCATAAAATTTGCTTTTTTTGACTTAAATCTTCTATATCATTGATAACTTCAGGGCTAATAACAGTTATATTTGCCCCTTCATCTAAAAATAATAAAAGACGTCGATAAGCAATTTTCCCTCCACCAATAACTAATACCTGACGATTGTTTACATCAATGTGAAGAGGCAGCATTCTACTTCTCCCCTTTAATGGTATATGATCCATCACAATTATCAATTGCTTCTAGAACACGCTTTGTAAAAAGATCCAGAAGAATTGGGTGTGGTCCAAGATAGGAACAAACTTCGATATGACGATCGCCCCAATCAAATGATTCTATTGTTTGATCGATCTCTTTTTTTAATAAACCAGTAAAAATTAAATACGGGATAATAAAAATTGATTGCTCTTTTGATTGATGAATATCCTCAATCATTTTCTGAAAACTTGGTTCTGCGGCTGTTAAAAAACAAGTGTATACTCTTTTGATTTCTGAACTTTCTTGTAAATAAGAAGATATTTTGTTTAAGTCCCGGACAACGTCTTTATCACTACTTCCTCTACCAACAAGAATAGCAATGGAAGAGTTCGTTAATGGGGATTTTTCATTCACCTTGTCCAATAGCATACTAGCAAGTAGCGGATCTACTCCTATCGGTTTACCGTACGTCACATGTACATTCGGAAATGTTGCTGATACATGGGCAATTTCTTCAGGAATATCACTTTTAGCATGTGCAGCTGTTAATAATAATAGCGGAATAACTGCAATAGTTGTTGCACCCTGCTCCACACATATTTTAAAGCCCTCTTCAATCGATGGTTCAGCTAATTCCAGAAAACATACCTCTTGAATTGGTGCATGAATTCTAGGTTTAACCTTTTCAATAAATTCAACTGCCTCCTTACGAGCTTTAGGTACTCGGCTTCCATGACAAACATATAAAACAGCTTGCTTCATAGCATTAGAGCCTCACTTTGTTCATATTCTGATATCATATCCTCATACCAACTGAGCTGTTCTCTTAGCGAAACAACTTCACCTACAATAATCATACTTGGATTCGTAACTTTTTGTTGGATTACTTGATCATAAATATCCTCAAGAGTTCCTATTACGGTTTTTTGAGCATTTGTTGTTCCCCAATGAATAACTGCAACAGGTGTATGTCTATTTCTTCCATGCTTAATAAGCTGTTCTTGAATATACGGCAAATTACCAACACCCATATAAATAGCGATTGTATCGATTCCCTTTGCTAATGATTCCCACTTAATTTCTTCATCATTACCTTGTTTTTTATGCCCTGTAACAAAAGCAACACTTGCACTTAAATCCCGATGCGTAACGGGAATGCCGGCATAAGCAGCTGCTGCAACACCCGAAGTAATTCCCGGTATGATTTCATATGGAATACGATGTTTTTTTAACGCTTCAGCTTCTTCTCCTCCACGTCCAAAAATAAATGGATCCCCACCTTTAAGTCTTGTCACGATCTTACCCATTTTTGCAAAATTGATTAAAAAGTGATTAATCGTTTCTTGCTTCATTGTATGATAGTTTGGAAGCTTCCCACAATATACAAGTTCACAATCTTTTTTTGCATGTTTAAGAATTTCCTTGTTTACTAATCGATCATATAAAATCACATCTGATTGTTGAATGCATTTTAAAGCTTTAATTGTTAATAATTCCTCATCACCAGGTCCTGCTCCAACTAAAAAAACCTTTGACATGTAAGCTCCCCCCCATCTTTTTACTTTATAGCAAGATATTTTTTAGCGTAAATGAAAGTAATAGCAATTGGCTGTGGCCAATTGCTATTATTATTCGAAAAACTAAGGCTTTTCGCTGTCCAAGGAAAAGCCTTAGTTTTTCTTATACTATCATCCTTAAATACTTATACTATCTGATAGTATTAACTTATTAATTTTGAATTAAGCCTTTTTCTAATAGAAAATTGACAATTTGCTTTACAGATGCTTCTATATCTTGAGATTCTGTATCAACAGTTATGGCGGGATTTACCGGCTCCTCATATGGTGAATCTATACCTGTGAAATGCTTAATTTCATTATTTCTCGCTTTCTTGTATAAGCCCTTAGGATCACGTACTTCACATTCATCTAGTGAGCATTTAACATAAACTTCAAAAAACTCATTATCAGAAAGAATGTCTTTAACTTGTTGTCTGTCTTCACGGAATGGTGAAATAAATGCAGTTAGCACGATTTGGCCACTGTCTACAAAAAGCTTGGATACTTCACCGATACGGCGAATATTTTCTTTTCGATCATCATCTGTAAAACCTAAGTCTTTATTTAGTCCATGACGGATATTATCGCCATCAAGAACATATGCCTGAATGTTTGATTCATACAAGTATCTTGCAAGTGCGTTAGCTAGTGTTGACTTTCCAGATCCTGAAAGACCAGTAAACCATAAAACATAGCTTTGGTATTTATTCTTTTCTCTTCTTTCTTCTTTTGTTACAGACGCATCATGCCACACAATATTATTCGCTGCCATGCTGAATATCCCCCTTTTTTAAGAATTAACCGTCTCTCTCATCCCTCTAATTAAAACTTCTACAACTTCTTTACGACTGAAAGTGCTTGGAGGCAGTTCTCCATTTCGTAGCATTTCACGAACTTTTGTGCCCGATAAAATAACACGATCTTCTTTACCATGTGGACATGTTTTAGAAGAAGCCATACCTTCGCATTTTGTGCAATAGAAGCTATGTTCAAAGAACATCGGTGTAATTCCAAGTTCATCTGCTGTAAAGTTTGAGAAGATCTTTTGCGCATCATATGTTCCATAGTAATCGCCAACACCTGCATGGTCTCTGCCAACGATAAAGTGTGTGCAACCATAATTTTTACGAACTAGTGCATGGAAAACAGCTTCACGTGGCCCAGCATAGCGCATTGCAGCCGGGAAAACTGCAAGGTGTACACGATCTTCAGGGTAATAATTCTTTAACAGTACTTGATAGCTCTCCATACGGATATGCGCTGGAATGTCATCAGATTTTGTTTCGCCTACTAATGGATTTAAAAATAAACCATCAACTGTTTCTAGTGCTGTTTTTTGAATATATTCGTGTGCACGGTGAACAGGATTACGTGTTTGGAATCCAACAATTGTTTTCCAGTTTAATTCTTCAAATTTTGCTCGAGATTCTTTTGGATCTAAATAGAAATCAGCAAATTTCTTCTCTGGACGATTCACAAGTGTGATTTCTCCACCTACATAGACATTTCCACGTTCAAACATTTTTTTCACACCAGGATGTGCTAAATCATCTGTACGATAAACATTTACTGCTTCCTTTTGTTTATCAGGTGTAAAAATATCCGAAATGTTAATTGTGCCATATGTAACTTGGTTTGACACAAGGCGTACTTCCTCACCGATTGAAAGTGTTGCTGCTTTTTCCTCTGTTACAGGTAACGTAATTGGTATGCTCCAGACAACACCATTTTTTAATTTCATATTTTCAACAACAGATTCATAATCTTCTTGAGTTAAAAATCCTTCAATTGGACTGTATCCACCAATTGCAATAAGTTCAAGATCACTAAGTGAAATGGCATCAATTTCAATTTCGTTTTGAATATGTGACACATCTGTTCCAATAGATAATTTCTGAATTAAAGTTCCTCCATGCGGAAGTAAGCTCATTGTTCAATTCCTCCAAATTTAAATGTAATTTTTTGTGTGAAAAATAAATTCATCTTCATCTCCCTATAGACGTAAAACCTATGCGAATAATAGGGATTAATAATTAAATTCCCCCGCCCTCTTCATGAACGGTACGCTTTTCCTGTTTACTTGCCTTCATAAGACTATTTGCACCTATTGTAGCAAGTAATAAACTTCCTAACACAAAGATTGTATATAAGTCACTTTCTAAAAACAATTTCACTAAAAAATAAGACATTGTTAGTGAAACAAGTGGGGAAATTAACCAAACCATCAACATATTTTTAACAACTTTTTGTTGAAGAACATTTGTACCTGATTTTGCAATTCCAATTCCCAATATAGAGGAAGTTGTAATTTGAGTTAACGGGACTGGAATTCCAAAAATGGATGCGATCGTAACTAATGTAGCCCCTGTACCTGATATTAGCACACCCTCAATTTTAGAAAAACTCGTGATCTTTTTTCCATTTGTTTCAAGGACGCGACGTCCTAAAAATAATGCACCAAGAGCAACAAAGATTCCACCATATAAGGTCCCTTTTGAAACTGTTAGAATACCGGCACTCACTAATGGTCCGACAGCATTTGCCACATTGTTCATTCCCGCTGAGAAGGCCTCAAAAAAACCTGCAAATATCAGCAAATACGTAATCAGCTTTCCTTGAAAATTATACTTTTCATTAAGCTTAAATTTATGAAGTATCATGATAAATATATAGGCGATAACAAAAGCGATGATAGGAACAATAAACCAAAACATGACGATGTAAAGTAAATTATTCACAAATAACGCCTGATAGGCGATACCCACACCTACAACTGCTCCTACGGTAACTTCACTTGTAGATAGCGGAATACCTAATAGATTTGATAAAAACAAGGAGAAGGTTGCTGAAAAAAGGATAATAATAACCAGTTTTATCGAAATTAGTGAGGAAGGAATGATTCCCCCGCTAATTGTTTTAACAACTTCTCCACCGCCAATAACAGCTCCTAAAATGATACCTATTCCGCATAAAATCAAAGCATTTCTTGGTCGCACAATTGCTCCTGATCCGTATGCAACACCCATTGATGCCGCTGCGCCGCTGGCACCAATATTCATTGCAAAAAAGAAGCTGATTATGATGGCAATGATCTCTAACATTTATTTATCCTCCTATTGGTGGAGGCCGCATTCTGTTTTCATTTGCCCTGACCATCTTCCTGATCTTAAATCATTTTCATCATATGCCGGCTTCGTGCAATGAAAACAACCAATACTAGGGTAACCTCTGTCATGTAACGGATTATATGTCAGATCGTTTTTATGAACGTATCTCCATACATCTTTCCATGTCCAATGAATGAGTGGGCAAATCTTTACTGAATGAAAGCGATCATCCTTATTAATATAATTTACATGTTTTCTTGTCTCAGACTGTTCACGTCTCAAACCTGATATCCACGCAGTCGCACCGTTTAAAGTAGCAGTTAACGGAACAATTTTTCGGATATTACAGCACTGATTAGGATTCGTTTCCCACAATTTGTCGCCAAATTGCTCAGCTTGTTCTTCCAGTGTTAATTCAGGTTTCTTTAACTCAATATTCAATGAAGGATATTTTTCTTTTACATTATCAATAAGTTCATATGTTTCCTTAAAGTGAACATCTGTATCAAGGAAAACAATTTTGGCATCAGGTTTTACTTTTGAAATTAAATCTATTAAAACTATTCCTTCGATACCAAAACTACATGCATAGACAACCTCTTCACCGTAATGGTCATAAGCCCAGTTTATAACATTTAGAGCACCTTTATATGTTTCATCAACTTCAAAGTCATTATTTGGTTCAGACCAGTTTTCATATGTTAACATACGATTCACCTCTTTCTTCCATACTATTAAACTCGGATTTAAATACCCTTTATTCATACGTTAATACTCGGGATTAAGCGTAAAACCTATCAACATAGTATGAATTATACACTTAATCTGTGATTTGACAATACATTTGCATGGTGAAATTGAAATATTTTTATTTTTAGTAAGGCTCCTTTAAATGCTAATTAATAAGACTTCAGTCAAATAACCTGTATCATTACTATGAATAGTAATATTAATTCAAAATTTTAGCATAATTTAAACAAATGTCAACCCGAGTTTCTTGATCGGATTAATATTTTTAATAACTCAAAAAGCGTTTTGTTTGATATGAACAAAACGCTTTTTGAGTTATTATGTGCTTTTAACCTTCAAGCCACTTTTCAGAAGCTGGATTTTCTCTCCACATCTTCAACTTATTAATATCCTGTTCTGTTACATATCCTTCTTTTGCAGCAACTTCCACAAGTGTATCGTAATCACATAATGAGTGGTTTTTTATATTTGCTTCATTAAGTTTTGATTTTCCAAGGGCAAGATCATATGTAAAGATCGATACAACCCCAAGGACCTCACAGCCTGCAGCACGAAGAGCTTCCACTGCTGTAATAGCACTACCGCCTGTTGAAATTAAATCTTCTACCACTACAACTTTTTGGTTTTCAGAAACCTTACCTTCTATTTGATTTCCTTTTCCATGTCCTTTTGCTTTACTACGTACATAACACATCGGTAAATTCAATTTATCACTTACCCATGCGGCATGAGGGATTCCTGCTGTTGCTGTACCTGCTACAACTTCTACCTCTGGGTAATAGTCTTTAATCAAAGCTGAAAGGCCTTCTGCTATGTCTGTACGAATAGAAGGAAATGATAATGTGAGGCGATTATCACAGTAAATTGGTGATTTTAACCCGCTGGACCATGTAAATGGATCGTTTGGTTGGAGATATACTGCCTTGATTTCTAGTAAGTGTTTTGCGATTGTTTGTTTCATTCCCCTATTTCCTCCCAAGCTTTTTTTACATTCAAATAGGCACTATAAGGATTCTCTGCCTTTGTTATACTTCTTCCAACGACAATAGCTGTTGATCCTAGACGACGCGCCTGATCTGGTGTTGCTATTCTGGTTTGATCATCTGATGAATCATCTTTCAGTCGAATACCTGGTGTAACTGTCATAAATGAAGTTCCTAAAGTTTGATTAAGAGATTCTACCTCATGTGTTGAACATACAACTCCCTCTAGCCCACTTTCTTTTGCATTTTGAGCATAATGAAGAACAACTTCATTGATATCACCTTTAATAAGAAGCTCATCATCTACCATTGATTGAGAAGTACTTGTTAATTGGGTTACAGCGATACAAGCAGGACGCTTCTTACCTTCAGGTGTTCCTGCTTCTAAGCCTTCAATTGCTGCCTGCATCATCTTTTTACCGCCAGCTGCATGAACATTCACTAAATCAACATCAAGTTTAGCTAATCCGCGCATCGCCTGCTTGACAGTATTTGGAATATCATGGAGTTTCAAATCAAGAAAGATCTTATGACCCAATTGTTTTATATGTGAAATAATTGATGGGCCTTCTTGATAGAATAGCTCCATCCCTACTTTCACATATAGCTTTTCATCTTCAAACTTCTTTAAAAACGTTTCAACTTCTTGTCGGTCTTGAAAATCAAGAGCTATAATGAGGGGTCTTTCCATTTACCTTCCAACTCCTTCCGATACATTCGGTTATATGTTGAAAACCTAACTCATGTAATCTCGATGGCAATTGCTCGATGATTTCAGGACAAACATAAGGATTAACAAAGTTTGCCGTACCAACTGCAACAGCACTTGCACCTGCATATAAAAATTCAATTACATCGTCTACATGTTGAACGCCGCCCATCCCAATGATCGGAATGTTCACTGCCTGGCTCACTTCATAGATCATACGAATGGCCACAGGCTTAATAGCAGGACCGGATAATCCACCTGTTTTATTTGCAATAACAGGCTTGCCTGTTTTTAAATCAAGTCTCATTCCAATAAGTGTATTGATCATCGTTAATCCATCTGCACCTGCTTGCTCAATTGCTTTGGCCATTTCAACGATGTTTGATACATTCGGGGACAGTTTTACATATACAGGGACAGCTGATACGTCCTTCACAGCTTTTGTAAGCTGTGCTGCAACCTCAGGAATTGTTCCAAATGCAATCCCTCCCGTTTTTACATTTGGACATGAAATATTTAATTCAAGAGCATGAACATTTTGTGCATGACTGATTTTGTCAGCTACATAGACGTAGTCCTCAATTTGAGACCCTGCAACATTTGCAATGATCGGAACATCGTACTGCTCAAGCCAGGCTAATTCTTCAGAAATGACTTTTTCCACACCGGGATTTTGCAAACCAATTGCGTTTAACATTCCAGCTTCTGTTTCTGCTACACGTGGAGTAGGGTTACCAAAACGAGGCTCCTGTGTACTAGCTTTTATCATAATTGAGCCAAGCCGGCTTAAATCATAAAACTTGCTGTATTCTCTCCCAAAGCCAAAGCATCCGGATGCTGGCATGATAGGGTTCTTTAGTGATAATCCAGGTAAGTTAATATCTAACATGTTATAAAACCACCTCTCCAGCTTTAAACACAGGTCCATCACTACAAACTTTTTTGTAGCTGGTTCCAGTTGGATCATCACCTGTGTGACATACACAAGCGAAACAAGCTCCTACGCCACATCCCATTCTTTCTTCTAGCGAAAGAAATAGTGGTTTATGACCATGAAGTTTTTCCAATGCTCTTAACATTGGAGTTGGCCCGCAAGAAAACATTGTATCGAACTGCATGTCGTGATCATTGATTGCATCTGTTACAAAGCCTTTATATCCATAAGAACCATCATCAGTTGTGACAATTGTTTTTCCAAGGTTGGAGAACTCTGCCTCTAAGAACACAGCATTTTCAGATTGAAACCCCAGAACATGTTGCACCTTTACACCTTTTGCTACTAATTGTCTTGAAAGCTCAAGCAATGGTGGTACACCAATTCCGCCTCCAACTAATAAAGCTGTCTGTCCGATTTCAACCTGCTCAACCGGAAATCCATTTCCTAAAGGTCCTAAAACATCCACTACATTTTCAACGACCTTTTGAGAAAGGAGCTGAGTGCCAGCCCCTTCTGCTCTATAGATCATTGTAAATTGTTTTTTCTCTTTATTGATTTCAGAAATGCTAATTGGTCTTCTTAAAAGAGGTGTCGTTCCTTCTGATACCTTTAAGTGTACAAACTGACCGGGATTACCCATTTCTGAAACTAATTCACCTTGCAGTGTTAGCTGAAAAATATGTTCCGCTATTTTTTCATGCTTTGTCACGACCATGAGTTCTTTTTTTATCACGTTAAGCTCACCTCTAGTTGCTTCTTGATCTTAGGCATTGTATCTGTTGAGAATGTCATAGATTCTAATACTCGTAAAATGGCTACTGCTGTATCTAATGAAGTTAAGCAAGGAATCCCATTTTCAACCGATTCACGGCGGATTTTAAATCCATCTCTGGCAGGTTGCTTTCCTTTTGTTAATGTATTGATGACAAATTGTGCCTCACCTTTGCGAATAACATCAAGTAAATTCGGTTCATCTGCACCAATCTTATTGACTACTTTTGCTGGGATATTATAGGTTCTTAAATAATCAGCAGTTCCACTTGTCGCAAGGATTTGATATCCGATTTGATGGAATCTTCTAGCAATCTCCAAACCTTCTTCTTTATCTTTATCTGCTACTGTTAACAACACAGAGCCATGGTTTTTAATTTGAATTCCAGAAGCAACAAGTGCTTTGTAAAGAGCTTTTTCGAGAGTTACATCTTTCCCCATTACTTCTCCTGTTGATTTCATCTCAGGTCCTAATGTGATATCAACTCTGCGTAACTTCGCAAATGAGAAGACTGGAGCTTTTACATAGACGCCTTCGCTTTCTGGATGTAAGCCTGTTTCATATCCAAGTTCCGATAGTTTTGCACCAAGAATAACTTTAGTTGCTAAGTTTGCCATTGGCACTCCTGTAATCTTACTTAAGAATGGGACCGTACGGCTTGAACGAGGATTTACCTCTAGTACATAAACCTCTCCTTTTGATAAGACGAACTGGATATTTAATAACCCAACAATGTTTAAGCCTTTTGCAAGCTTGATTGTATAATCAATGATGCTGTTTTTGATTTCTTTTGATAAAGATTGTGGTGGATATACAGCGATCGAATCTCCTGAGTGAACACCTGCACGTTCAATGTGTTCCATGATTCCAGGGATTAGAACTGTTTCTCCATCAGAAATCGCATCAACTTCAATTTCTTTACCTGTTAAATATTTATCAATTAAAACAGGGTGCTGCGGGTTAATTTTTACTGCGTTGTTCATGTAATGTAAAAGCTCTGCTTCTTGGTACACGATCTCCATTGCACGTCCACCTAATACATATGATGGTCTGACTAATACAGGATAGCCAATGCTGTCAGCAATCTTAACAGCTTGATGTACAGATGTAGCCGTTTTTCCAAGTGGCTGTGGAACTCCTAAAGATACTAATGTGTTTTCAAACTTATCACGGTCCTCAGCACGATCTAAATCCTCAAGTGATGTTCCAAGAATTTTCACACCTCTAGCTTCTAACTCTTCTGCAAGGTTTATAGCTGTTTGTCCACCGAATTGAACAACAACACCCTTTGGTTTTTCCAAATCGATAATATGCATAACATCTTCGATTGTTAATGGTTCAAAATAAAGTTTATCTGAGATACTAAAGTCTGTTGACACAGTTTCCGGATTGTTATTTACGATGATCGCTTCATATCCGGCTTCTTTTATCGCCCATACAGAATGCACTGTCGCATAATCAAACTCAACACCTTGACCAATTCGTATTGGACCTGAACCAAGAACAACTACACTTTCACGCTCAGTAACAATTGATTCATTTTCATCTTCATATGAACCGTAGAAGTATGGGGTTGCTGATTCGAATTCTGCCGCACATGTATCAACCATCTTATATACCGGGATGATATCCGCTTGTTTTCTTAATTCATACACTTCACGATCATTTGTGTTCCAAAGCTTAGCAATCTCTGAATCTGCAAAGCCCATTTCTTTTGCAGTTTGTAATGTTGTTAGCTCATAAGGATTTTCTTGTAGTTTCTTTTCAAACTTAATAATTTTTTCTATTTTCATAAGGAAGAATAAGTCAATCTTACTCCACTCATGAATCGTTTCTTTACTTACACCTCTTCTTAATGCTTCACCGATGTAAAATAATCTCTCATCTCCAGCTTTACGAATACGTTTTTCAATGAGCTCATCCGTAAAGTGATCTGAATCGTTTAATCGTAGATAATCTACATCTGACTCTAACGAGCGAACTGCTTTTAACAGTGATTCTTCAAGCGTACGTCCTATAGCCATTACTTCACCAGTTGCTTTCATTTGAGTACCTAAACGACGGTTTGCAGACTCAAACTTATCAAATGGCCAACGAGGGATTTTAGAAACAATATAGTCTAATGCAGGCTCAAAACATGCATATGTTCTACCTGTAACTGGGTTTTTCATTTCATCTAGAGTTAAACCAACAGCTATTTTAGCAGCAAGTTTAGCAATTGGGTAACCAGTTGCTTTAGAAGCTAACGCTGATGATCTACTTACACGAGGATTAACCTCAATAATGTAGTAGTTAAAGCTATCCGGATCTAGTGCTAGCTGAACATTACATCCACCCTCGATTTTTAAAGCACGGATAATTTTTAATGATACATTACGTAGCATTTGATATTCGCGGTCGCTTAACGTTTGACTTGGTGCAAAAACGATTGAGTCACCAGTATGAACTCCAACTGGATCAAAGTTTTCCATATTACACACGACAATTGCATGGTCATTTGAATCACGCATAACTTCATATTCAATTTCTTTAAAACCTGCAATGCTCTTCTCAAGAAGACATTGTGTAACAGGGCTGTTTTTTAATCCACTTGTCACGATTTCAATAAGCTCTTCTTCATTTTCACAAATACCACCACCAGTTCCACCTAAAGTGTAAGCTGGTCTTACAATCACCGGGTATCCGATTTGTTTCACAAATGCAAATGCTTCATCTAAGTTGTGGATAATTTCACTTTCAGGCACTGGCTCATTTAGTTCATTCATTAAACGTCTAAATAAATCACGGTCCTCTGCTTGCTTAATGGCAGAAAGCTTTGTTCCTAAAATCTCTACTCCACACTCTTCAAGTACACCCGATTCAGCAAGTTCTACAGCAAGGTTAAGACCTGTTTGGCCACCTAAAGTCGGAACAAGTGCATCTGGACGTTCTTTACGAATGATGTTACTTAAAAATTCAACTGTGAGGGGCTCGATATACACTTTATCTGCAATTTCTGTGTCTGTCATAATTGTTGCCGGGTTTGAGTTAACGAGAACAACTTCATATCCCTCTTCTTTTAGTGCGATACACGCTTGTGTTCCAGCGTAGTCAAACTCTGCTGCTTGACCGATGACGATCGGACCTGAACCGATAACAAGAATTTTATTGATGTCTGTACGTTTTGGCATTATAGAACCCCTTCTTTCTTATTAGCTTCAATCATCAGATTTAAAAATTGATCAAATAATCCGTTCGAATCCTCAGGGCCTGGTGAAGCCTCTGGGTGGTATTGCACTGTAAATGCAGGTGCTTGTTTATGTTTTAGACCTTCAACTGTTCCATCATTTAAAGCAACATGTGTTACTTCTAATTCTGTATCCTTAATGGAATCTTCCCTAACTGTATATCCATGATTTTGTGAAGTAATATCTACTTTGCCAGTGCTTAATTCTTTTACCGGATGGTTGGAACCGCGGTGACCGAATTTCATTTTTTCCGAATCCGCTCCACATGCTAAGGCAAATAATTGATGGCCTAAGCAAATTCCGAATAATGGAACTTTGCCTAAAATACCTTTAATCATTTCAATTGCTTCTGGCACATCTTTTGGATCTCCTGGACCATTTGAAAGCATGATTCCATCAGGATTAAGCTGTAATACTTCGTCTGCTGTTACATTATGTGGAACAACTACGATGTCACAATTACGTTTATTTAATTCTCTTAATATTCCGTGTTTCATCCCGAAATCAACTAAGACTACACGATGTCCTCTACCTGGGCTTGGATAGGCAGTTTTAGTCGAAACCACTTGTACTTGATTAGTAGGAAGTTCTGCTCCTTTTAGCCTGCTAATAACTTCCTCGGGATTGGCATCTGCAGAAACGATCGCGCCTTTTAATGTACCGTGCATACGAATGATTCTTGTTAGCTTACGAGTGTCAATTCCGGCAATCCCCGGGATATTTTTCATTTTAAAGTACTCGTCAATTGAGTATTCACTTCTCCAGTTTGAAGGAAAATCACAAAATTCTTTTACAACAAACCCATTGATAAATGGTGTAATTGTTTCAAAGTCATCTCTATTAATCCCGTAATTTCCGATTAAAGGGTATGTTAGTGTAACAATTTGACCACAGTATGATGGATCTGAAAGAATCTCTTGATAACCTGTCATACCTGTATTAAATACGACTTCACCAAAATTTTCTTTATCACTTCCAAATGCTTCACCTAAAAATACTGTTCCATCTTCTAAGATTAGTTGTCTTTTCATACTGTGATGCCTCCCTTTTCCCATACAATGTTTCCATCTACGATTGTTAATGTTGGCCAGCCTTTACATTCCCAGCCTGTGAATGGTGTATTCTTTCCTTTTGATAAAAATTCACTTGGATTAATTGATTCTTCTTTTTCTAAATCTACTACTGTAATATCAGCTGTTTCTCCAACTTTAAGTACTCCTCCAGTTAAACCAAATGCTTTAGCAGGCTCAATCGTTAAGAAATCAACTAGTTGTTTTAATGTGAATTTCTTTGTTAACACGAAGTGAGTATATAATAACGGAAACGCTGTTTCTAATCCGACAATTCCAAACGGTGCTAACTGCATACCTTCTGCTTTTTCTTCTGCTGCGTGTGGTGCATGATCTGTTGCTATGAAATCAATTGTTCCATCTAATAGCCCTTCAATTAAAGCTTCTTGATCTGCTTTTCCTCTTAGAGGAGGGTTCATTTTAAAGTTCGGCTCAAGTCCTGGTATATCGTCTTCACATAATAATAAATGATGTGGTGTTACTTCAGCAGTTACGTTTATGCCAGCACGTTTTGCATCTCTTACAACCCGTACAGATTCTTTTGTACTGATATGGCACACATGATAGTGACAGCCTGAGGCTTCCGCAAGAAGAATATCCCTTGCGATATGAACAGACTCACACACAGAAGGAATTCCATTAATACCATGTTTTTTAGAAAATTCACCTTCATGCACTGAACCTTTATTAATTAACGTATTTTCCTCACAGTGTGCAACAATCGATGCACCTATATGTGCAGCTAGTTTCATTGCTTCAAGCATTTTCCCGGCGGATTGTACCCCTACACCATCATCAGTAAAAGCAAATGCCCCTGCTTCTTTTATACTTTTAAAGTTTGTTAATTCTTCACCAAGCTGTCTCGTTGTAATTGATGCGTAAGGTAAGACTTTAACAACAGCAGTTTCTTTAATACGATTTTGTAACCACTCCATCTGCTCCTTTGTATCAGGAACAGGACGGGTATTTGGCATTGGTGCGATTGTTGTAAATCCTCCCTTAGCAGCACTTCGTGTACCTGTAGCAATTGTTTCTTTGTGTTCACCGCCCGGCTCTCTTAAATGGACGTGCAGGTCGATAAAACCAGCTGAAATGAATTGCCCGTCAACTGAAATGATTTCACAACCATCTGTTGAGAGTTTTTCTCCAATTTCAATAATCTTACCGTCTTCCACCTTTACATCAGACTTTTTCAACTCACCAAGCTCATCTAAAATCAACCCATTTTTAAGAACAAATAACATGTTTCATTACCTCCTGATTTTGCTCAATTTGTTGTAAAGCTCTCTTTAAAACTGCCATTCTAGCGAAAACACCATTTTCCATTTGTTTAAAGATTCTTGATCGCTCACACTCAATCAAATCTCCATCAATTTCAACTCCACGATTGACAGGTGCTGGGTGCATGATGATCGCATGCTTCTTCATAAGTTTTTCTCTTTCTTTTGTTAATCCAAATTCATACAAGTAATCTTTTGCTTGATCTTTTTCTTGATGTCTTTCATGCTGAATTCTTAGAAGCATGACAACATCTGATTCTTGGATTGCAGTATGAACATCCACATATTCACCATAGGTGTTTGTTGAATCTTGCCATTTACTTGGACCGGAGAAAAGAACCTTTGCTCCCAATCTTGTCAAAACTTCTGCATTAGATCTTGCAACACGGCTATGTCTTATATCGCCATGTATTGATACTGTCAAACCTTCAAAATGACCAAATTCTTGCTTTATTGTAAGTAGATCTAATAATGATTGGGTTGGATGATGACCACAACCGTCTCCTGCATTTATAATTGGAATTGATACTTTATCAATCAAATTCTCAAAAAAGTGATCTTGCTGATGTCTAATTACCACGGCATTCGCACCAATGGATTCTAGAGTTTTAACAGTATCATACAAGGATTCACCTTTTTGAACACTTGAATGCTCTGAATTAAAATTCAGCACTTGAAGTCCCATTTTCTTTTCTGCTACTTCAAAGCTGAACCTTGTTCGAGTACTTGGCTCAAAAAATAAGTTTGAGACAAAAACTGTATCTGACGGCCTCCAACCATTCCCTAATTTATATTGTTCTGCATCGTTTAAGATTGAGTGAATTTCCTCATTCGTAAGCTGGTTCATCGTTAATATGTTTGACATGCCCAACCACTCCTATAATCTTATTTATTTTTCAATTTCTTATAGAAAAAACACCCTGATTTTTTCAGGGTGTTTGAAGGTAGAGCAAATGAAGGTATAGTATACCTTTGTTTGCCTTACACCCTTTTAAGCCTCTCTGGACTATTCTTTAAAAGATCTAAGTCATTCTCTTATGCTGTTTCTTTATTTATTGTTTCATCTTTATCAGCTGGCAGAACTAAGTTCAATACGATTCCAATAAGGGCTGCTAATGCCATACCATGCAAGTCTAAATTACCTATTTTCAATGTTGCTTCACCTATTCCTATGACTAAGATTACAGAAGCAATAATGAGATTTCTTTTGTTTCCAAGATCTAATTTGCTGTCAATCATCATTCGTAATCCTGAAGAAGCGATAATCCCGAATAATAAGATTGATACACCACCCATAACTGGAGAAGGGATTGAACTTATTAACGCTGAAATCTTTCCTATAAATCCGAAGATGATCGCTAGTACTGCAGCACCCGCAATAACAAAGATACTATAAACTCTTGTAATGGCTAAGACTCCGATGTTTTCCCCGTATGTTGTGTTTGGAGGACCGCCGATAAGTGACGCGATCATTGTTGCTACACCATCACCTAATAATGAACGATGTAAGCCTGGTTTTTCAATATAATCTCTACCTACAACCTTACCTAAAACTAACTGATGACCGATATGTTCTGATATTGTTACAACAACAACTGGTACCATCAACAGGACAATGTCCAGAGATATTGATGGTGTATAATCAACAAATGGGAGAACAAAGTTCGGTACTTGTAACCATTTTGCTTGAATAACACTTGTATAATCTATAATGCCAATTGCTAGAGAATAGATATAACCCCCAACAATTCCAATTAACACTGGTATTAGGTTAAAAAAACCTTTTAGAAAAATTGAACATAAGATGGTAATTAATAATGTGATTAATGCGGCTGAGAAATATTTTAGGCTATATTCACCAGCAGGATCATTTGTTGCCATTCCAACTGCTGTACCAGCTAAACCTAATCCGATAACGATAATAACCGGGCCGACAACAACGGGTGGAAGAATTTTCATAATCCATTTATGGCCAGTTCCTTTAATAAGCAAGGCGATTATTCCATAAACTAACCCTGCTAGGAAACTCCCAACCATGGCCGCACCTATACCAGCCGATGCTTTTGCAACAATAATTGGTGTTATAAACGCAAATGATGACCCGAGATATGCTGGTACTTGGCCTTTAGTAATTAATAAAAAGGCGATTGTGCCGAGTCCGCTTGAAATTAGAGCTACAGCCGGGTCTAATTCAACTAGAAAAGGTACAAGGATTGTCGCACCAAACATTGCGAATAAATGTTGAAAACTAAGTGCAAGCCACGTTACTGGTTTTGGCGTATCTTTTACGTCTAAAACGATTTGATCTTCTTTCATCTATTAAACCTCCGATGTTATTTCTATCTTTGTTAGCATGTATGTTTGAAAGAAATAATTGTCATTAAACAAAAAACCTCTTTGCTTTTTGGGCAAAGAGGTACAAAAAGATAAGCAGTCTTATGTTGACTACATCTTTATGTCCCCTTTGCTGCCTCTCTGGACAAATCTTTAAAGGGTATACTTATTCATTTTCATGTATTGTAACCTGATCTTGCTGATCAGCTTCTTTTAATTCGACAACGATTTTTTCAGAGCTTGATGTCGGGATGTTCTTTCCAACATAATCCGCACGTATTGGTAATTCACGATGCCCTCTATCCACTAATACAGCTAGTTGAATATTTGCAGGTCTGCCAATGTCCACCAGTGCATCCATAGCTGCTCTTACTGTTCTGCCTGTATATAAAACATCGTCAACTAAGATAACTTTTTGGTTTGTTACATCAACCGGAATGTTTGATCCCTTTACAAGCGGTTCTTGATCCTCTGTTTTTTTTGACAGATCATCTCGATAAAGAGTGATATCTAATTCGCCAATGGCAATCTTATTCCCCTCTATCTGCTCGATTCGTTCTGCAAGTCTATTTGCAAGGTAAATGCCTCTTGTTTTAATACCTACTAAAATGCTATCTTCAATCCCCTTATTTCTCTCGATAATTTCGTGAGCAATTCTTGTTAACGCTCTGCGGATTGCTTGTTCGTCTAATAAAACTGCTTTTTGAGACATCATCATTCTCCTTTCGTTTTAAAACCTCTGAAAACGAAAAACCCTCCCACCGTTTACAGTGAGAGGGTCAACGAAGACATAATCATCCTAAGTCAAAAGACTTTGATGTCTTATCCGTTTTCCTTCTCAGCCTCACGGGACTGTGTTAAAGGTCCTTCTTAAGTTATTTACATTATGACAAACATGTAGAAATGTGTCAACGATTATTTTTAATCTGGTCCAAAACTTTTAAAAACTCTGCTGGTAAGGGTGCTTCAAACTCAAGGTATTCCTTTGTTCTCGGATGCTCAAACCCAAGGATTCCTGCATGAAGTGCCTGTCCATTAATCGGCAACGTCTTTTTAGGCCCATATTTCGGATCACCTACAAGTGGATATCCGATGTATTTCATATGAACACGAATTTGATGTGTTCTACCTGTTTCAAGTTGACACTCAACAAATGTATATTGTTCAAATCGTTCTAATACGTGAAAATGAGTGACAGCTTCTTTACTGCTAACATTGGTAACAGTCATACTCTGGCGGTCAACTTTATCACGGCCAATTGGGGCGTTAATTGTTCCATGATCATGCTGAATGTTTCCATGTACAAGTGCTTTATATCGGCGAGTAACCGTTTTATCTACAAGTTGTTGCACTAAAGATTCATGTGCCAGATCATTTTTGGCCACCATAAGTAATCCGGATGTGTCTTTATCAATTCTATGAACAATGCCAGGTCTTAATACACCATTAATTCCAGAGAGATCTTTGCAATGAGCCATTAAACCATTCACTAGCGTACCACTCATATGACCCGGCGCAGGATGAACAACCATCCCCTTCGGCTTATTGACCACTAACACATCCTGATCCTCATAATAAATATCCAAATCCATTTCTTCTGCAACAACATCTAGTGCTTCTGGTTCTGGAATTTCAACTACTATGTTATCATCCACTTGGCATTTATAGTTCGTTTTTATTAATCGGTCATTTACTTTTACTAATCCGTCTTTAATCCAAAGCTGTACTTGAGTTCTAGACCATTCATTATTTACTGTTGATAAAAACTTATCAATACGTTCATTTTTATACTCTTCACTTACTTGTATTTCAACGATGTTCATTAAGCTTGCTCCTTCTTTTTCCCTTCAAAAAACAACATATGGATAAATAATAATCCAACTCCAATACATAAAGCAGAATCGGCTATATTAAAAATTGGGAAGTCATATGAAAAGATATATGTATTTATAAAATCGACAACTTCTTTACGAAATAAACGGTCAATGAAATTACCAATTGCTCCACCCAGCATAAATCCTAACGCAACACCCATGACCTTATTTTCCTTCGTATGTTTTTGGATATAATAGATTAATCCCACAATGACGATTGCTGTGATAATGTAGAAAAACCACATTTGTCCTTGAAGTATCCCCCAGGCTGCTCCCCTATTACGATGGGATGTGATATAAAAGAAATTTTCAATAACAGGAATATGATCACCAATTTCCATATTCTTCACAATCAACCATTTTGTTAGTTGGTCAATAATGATAATTAAACCGGCAATTATGTAATAATACACATTCTCCCCAACTTTCTATGTTCTATTTGTACAAGGTTTATCCTTATGAATTGTACCATAATAAAAAAGAAAGCTAAAGAAGTAGTAAAAGTTCTGTTTTTTGCAATAAAAGCCCAAATTACTTACCATCGATAAAGTAATTTGAGCTTTCAATTAAAAATCGCTGCCTGTGATATATGTTCCTTCATGAGTATAGTCGTGTTGGGGAAGGGATTTTCTTTCAAATAGTTCCTGGAAAAAGAAATCGTATTTTGTTCTGGCTGTTGGGAGTATCCTTAATTTTTCAAAAGGTATTTCTTCACCGGTTTCTTCACAATACCCGTAAAGCCCTTTATCAATTTTCATTAAGGCACGTTCTACATCTTGAAGTTCCTCTTTTATATGATGCATCAATGTATGGCTTTTAACTTGATGATCATCACAAGTCATTTCAAACAAACTGTGATCAAATAAACGTGCTCGCAGTTCTTCTTTCATCACTTGTAATTCATAGCGAATACCAGAAAATTTATTCAAGATGGACAACTCCTTATCCTTCTCATGATGTTAATATAGTTTTGCCCGAAAGTATCTTGACTCACCCTGATAAGAATTTTCCTGTGCATGTAAAGGCTGTTAACTTTGATTTTCGGCAAACTCATTGTTTAGATATGTATTTATTACCCTTCTTTCATTTGCACCAAACACTTTTGTAAAAAAATGGGCATGTACTTCTTTATTACAAAAAAAAGCCATATCCTAAAATGGACATGGCTTTTAACATTAATAATGTTCTTTAACAATTGATGCACATCGTGGGCATAATGTTGGGTGCTCTTCAACTTGACCAACTTCAGGAGTTACGATCCAGCAACGTTCACATGTTTCACCTTCAGCTTGTGAAATAACGATCTTAACAGTATCAAACGTTTGTGCATGTTCGGGAGCAACAGCATATTCTCCGGCAATTTCAAACCCGGAAACAATAAATAATTGTTTTAAATCCTCTTCTACAGAATCAAGTAATGCTTTTGCATCTGCATTTGGATATAGAGAAATACTTGCTGTTAACGATTTTCCAATAACTTTTTCATTACGTGCTACTTCTAATGCTTTTAACACATCATCACGTAGGGACATAAATGAATCCCATTTCTTTTCTAGTTCATCTGCCTGGTCATACTCTTTTACTTCAGGCATATCAACAAGTTGAACACTCACTTCTTTAACAGAGTCAATTTGTTCCCAAACTTCATCAGCTGTATGAGGTAGAATTGGTGTTACTAATTTAACTAGTGAAAGTAATGTTTCATAAAGTACCGTTTGAATCGCACGACGCTCTTGGTTTTCTTTTGATTCAATATATAGTACGTCTTTTGCAAAATCCAGGTAGAAAGAGCTTAATTCAATTGTACAGAAATTGTGAACCGCATGATAAATTGCTGCAAACTCATATTGATCATAAGCTTCTCTAACTCGTTTCGTTAGCTTATTAAGCTTTACAAGCATGTAACGGTCAACATCACGCAAATTTTCCAAGCTTACTAAATCTGTAGTAGGATTAAAATCACTTAAGTTTCCTAATAAAAAACGGAATGTGTTACGAATTTTTCTGTATACTTCAGCAACTTGTTTAAGAATTGCATCAGAAACACGGACATCTGCCTGATAATCAACAGAAGCTACCCATAAACGAAGAATATCTCCACCGAGTTGGTTCATAACTTTAGCAGGAACTACTGTATTACCTAATGATTTACTCATTTTACGACCTTCTCCATCAAGAGCAAAACCATGACTTAGAACACCTTTGTATGGCGCTTTTCCAGTAACAGCTACAGCAGTTGATAAAGATGAGTTAAACCACCCTCGATATTGATCAGAACCTTCTAAATATAAATCTGCAGGTCTTTGGAGGTCATCTCTTTCGTATAAAACTGCTTGATGTGATGAACCTGAGTCAAACCAAACATCCATAATATCATTTTCTTTTGTAAATTTACCGTTCGGGCTGCCTTCATGTGTAAATCCTTCTGGTAAAAGATTCTTTGCTTCACGCTCAAACCAAATATTAGATCCATTGTCTCTGAACAAGTTGGACACATGCTCAATCGTTTCATCTGTAATAATTGGTTCACCATTTTCAGCATAAAATACAGGAATCGGTACACCCCAAGCACGTTGACGGGAAATACACCAATCTCCACGATCGCGAACCATATTATAAAGGCGCGTCTCACCCCATGCAGGCACCCATTTTGTTTCATTTACAGCTTTCAATAGATCATCACGGAAATCTTTTATAGAAGCAAACCATTGTGCTGTTGCACGGAAAATAGTTGGCTTTTTCGTTCTCCAATCATGTGGATAAGAGTGTGTAATAAATTGAAGCTTTAATAATGCTCCAACTTCTTGAAGCTTTTCTGTGATTGGTTTATTTGCTTCATCATAGAATAGTCCCTCAAAGCCTGGTGCATCCTTTGTCATATATCCTTTTTCATCCACAGGACATAATACATCTAAGTTATATTGTTGCCCCACAACAAAGTCATCTTCCCCATGACCAGGTGCTGTATGAACACAACCAGTTCCACCTTCACTTGTTACATGCTCTCCAAGCATTACTAATGAATCACGATCGTAAATTGGGTGTTTGGCTACAACACGATCAAGTTGGGATCCTTTTACTGTTTGAGCAACTTCATAATCTTCCCAACCAATCGTTGAAGCAACAGATTCTACTAAGTCTGATGCAACTAGATATTTTTCACCATCTACTGTAATGACACTATATTCTAGTTCAGGGTGAACTGAAATACCTAAATTAGCTGGCATTGTCCATGGTGTTGTTGTCCAAATGACAATTTTCACATCATTTGAAAGAACATCTTTACCATCTTTTACAGGAAATGCTACATAAATGGATGGCGAGCGTTTGTCAGCATATTCAATCTCTGCTTCAGCAAGAGCTGATTCACTTGATGGAGACCAATATACAGGTTTTAACCCTTTATAGATATACCCTTTTTTCGCCATTTCACCAAACACTTTAATTTGTTGTGCTTCATATTCCGGCTTAAGTGTCACATAAGGATTTTCCCAATCACCACGAACACCAAGTCGTTTAAATTGCTCACGTTGACCATTGATTTGCTCCCATGCATACTCTTCACAAAGTTTGCGGAACTCAGCTACAGACATTTCTTTTCTTTTAACTTTTTTGTTTTTTGTTAATGCTGTTTCAATTGGTAAACCATGTGTATCCCAACCAGGTACATAAGGAGCACAATATCCACTCATAGATTTAAAACGTACAATAAAGTCTTTTAAGATTTTGTTTAAAGCATGACCCATATGAATGTCACCATTGGCATATGGAGGGCCATCATGTAAAACGAAAAGAGGACGATCTTTTGTTCGTTCCTGTACCTTTTCATAAATCTTCATTTCTTCCCATTTTTCTTGGATTAATGGCTCTCTTTTAGGCAAATTTCCTCTCATTGGAAAATCTGTCTTTGGCATCAAAAGGGTATCTTTGTAATCCATTAGTATTCCTCCAAATTCATTCATCTTTATTTAGCTATTTTCTGCTTTCTATCTCATAAGATTGATTCCAACCTCATGAAAACACAAAAAACCTTCTCATCCCTACAAGGGACGAGAAGGTTATCTCGCGGTACCACCCTATTAGATTAAATATAATATTTAATCCACTCCATCATTCGTAACGTGAATGTATCGCCATAGCTTACTTATTATATATGTTCAGCATGGAACTCCAGGGTGATTTTCATCTTTTACCCTTATGTCGAGCTTCCACCATCCCCGATTCGCTTAAATAAGGTTGTTAAAAGACTACTGTCCCTTTCACCGTTTAACTTTTGTGTTATGAGTTTTCAAAAAATATCTACGTTTCCGTATTATATGCGATAAAAAAACAAAAAGTCAAGTTTAGCTTTTTGTTTCCTCGACTTCACCAAATACAGGTTCAACTTCATACTCTAATAAATGATCCCAATCGTCATTTTTAAGAAGATCAAGTTGAGCTTCAATCAACATTTGGAAACGAGTTCTAAATACTTTAGATTGCTTTTTAAGTTCTTCAATCTCCATCGCGATTTTTCTTGATTTTGATAATGATTCATTAATAATACGGTCAGCATTTTTCTCAGCTTCTTTAATGATAAGCTTTGATTCTTTTTGAGCGTTTCGCTTCACTTCTTCTGCTGCTTCTTGAGCGATCACAATTGATTTATTCAATGTCTCTTCAATATTGGTAAAGTGACCTAATTTTTCATTTAATTCCGTTACACGAGACTCTAGTTCTTTCTTTTCGCGGATAATCATCTCATAATCTTTTATGACTTGATCTAAAAACTCATTTACTTCATCCTCATCATATCCACGAAACCCTTTATTAAATTCCTTATTATGGATGTCTAAAGGTGTTAAAGGCATGGATGCCACCTCCAATATGTAGTGAAATAGTTAATCCTTGACAACATTATAAATCATATTTCGACATGTTTGTTGAAAATCCTGCTATTTCTTTAAATTATTTTATTATATGATAGCACAAACACTTTATTTTTGTTTACTAACGATAATCCTGACTCGATCCTTTTTCGTTCTTCCTTCAATGGAAGTCAATTTACTTCTTCCATATCCTCGTACTGATAAAGTATCTCCTTCTTGACATTCAAACGAAGCTGAATCTACGACTTTCCAATTTACTTTTACATAGCCATTGGTGATCAAAGGTTGAATTTTTTGTCTTGATAAATTATAAATAGCTGCTCCTACCACATCTAGTCGTAACGAAGAAACAGTCGAGACCATTTCTTGTACCTCTTCTTTATTAGGAATGAATTGATAAGAATCAATTTCTTTCAATGATATTTTTGCACGGCCAATCTCTTTAAAATTCGCACTAAGATACTCAGAGATTTCGGTTGCACAAATAAATTGAACTTTATCATTATGAAAACGAATGTCGCCAAACTTACTGCGTTTTAATCCAAGGCTCATTAAAGATCCTAATACTTGCCTATGCTGCAAGGTGATAAATTTAGAGGCATATTGAACTTCAAACAAAGCTAGTTTAAAATCTTCCTTTGCTACTTGATAATAATCAGGATAGAGTAGAGCACGCTTTCTTTCTGTATCCTCAACACCACCTGAAAAGGATACCTTCACATCTAAATGTTCTCCTATAACAGATGAGACGATTTCCTGCTCACGAGGATCTAAAAAATCTGTTAATTTTGGACTGTATTGATTTAGAACGTTTTCCTTCCACTCTACAACTTGATCAATAAATTGTCGTTCTTCATGTCGAAAATGTTGATAAATTTGATTCATAATTCAACTCCGTATATAAAAAGTTTCACATAAATATGAAAATTAGTTTGATCCCTTGGTCTAACCGCAGTTCAGGAATTTTATCATTATTCCATACGATAAAAAAGAGGGACTATACTAATAGTCCCTAGCCAATCATTCTAAATATTGAAGAAACCCCATATTGAGCAAAACGTAAAGCTAAGATTGCGACAATTGGTGAAATATCAATCATTCCTAATGGAGGAATAATTTTTCGGAATGGCTCTAAATACGGTTCACAGATTTTAGACAAGAATTGGCCAAAACCTGATTCTCTAGCTCCAGGAAACCACGATAATAATATGTATACGATAAGCGCATACGAGTAAAACGTGATTAGAGTGTTAATTAAACTTAACAATATACTCATGTTTGCCTACCACCTTTGATGATCATCTTCTGATACTAATTCAGATATTGCTCCCGATACATCCACATTATCAGGGGTGCATAAAAAGATATCGGTGCCAATTCGTTGAATATCCCCGCCTATTGCATAAACAGTACCACTCAGAAAATCCACTATCCGTTTTGCTTGATCTCTTTGTATACTTTGAAGATTAACAACCACAGCACGACGATTTTTTAATTGATCTGCAATTTCCTGTGCTTCTGCATACACCCTAGGCTCACTTAAAACAACTTTAGACGATTTCTGAACACTTTGCAAACTTACAACATTTTGTTTAGGTGATTGTGGCGTTTTATTTTGAAAAGCCTGTGGCTGTGGAGCCTCATATTGCGATTCTTTCGTTTCAGGTTCCTCATATTCATATTCTTCGTCATCTAAGGCAAAAAAGCTTTTAAATCTATTTTTTATTGACATATTATACACCTCCAGTTTCGTTTCCAACAAGTGACGTACCAATTCTTATATATGTCGCACCTTCCTCAATCGCTATCTCATAATCATTTGACATTCCCATTGATAACTCGTTACAAGGTGCTGATGGTAATTGTAGAGCCTGTACATCATGTTGAAGTTTTCTTACTTTTTTAAAGCAATTTCTTATCACTTCTTTATCTTCTGTGTTTGGTGCCATAGTCATTAGGCCAACTACTTGAATATGTTGATAATGAGTTAACTGCTGAATAAAAGCAACAAGTTCCTCAGGTGAACAGCCATGTTTTGACTCTTCTCCAGAAGCATTAACTTGTACAAAACATTTCATTGGCTTGGAAGATCTTTTATCAATCTCCTTCGCTAATGACAATCTGTCAAGAGAATGAATGAAATCAACTTTATCAATGATGTTTTTCACTTTTCGTGTTTGTAGTGAACCAATAAAATGCCAGATTGGATCGTTTCCCAGTTCTTTTACCTTTTCATTCAGTCCATCATCCCGGTTTTCACCTAGATGACGGACACCAGCTTCAAGAGCTGCCTTCGCACGATGAACACTTACATATTTTGTTACGGCTATGACATTTATTTGATCTGGATTTCTGCCAACTCGTTGACAGGTAGTTTGTATTGTATGCTGAATAGCTTTGTAATTATCCTGAATGTTCATTTGTTAGAGGGTAACCTCCTCATTTATTCCAATAAAACTAAGCATTCTACCTGTTTTCCCATTATCTCTACGATGTGAAAAAAACAATTCTTTCTCACAGCTTGTACAAAGGTCTGAAACTAATACGTTTTTTTTGAGAATGCCTGCATTTCTTAAGTAATATTCATTAAGAAGCTTTAAATCTAGTTGATATTTTCCATTAGCCAATGGTTTATATGGTAATGGTTTATAATCTAATACCCTTTTATCAATTGATGATATAACATGATCATCAACGACATAGCAGCAATCTCCTATTGAAGGGCCTATGGCAACATAAATATCATCTGTATCTATACCTTCATTTAACCGCCACTTTCTCACCATTTCTCCAGCTATATCTTTTACCGTCCCTTTCCAGCCTGCATGTGCTAACCCTATAAGAGAGTGTTTTGGAGCAATAAAGTACAAAGGAACACAATCTGCAAAACATAGGGAGAGCATAACTCCTTTTTCAGTAGTATAGACGCCATCACAAGCTGCTAATCCATCTTCGTAACTGAGTCTTCCCTTCCCACAACTGGATTTGTTCACCTTCACTATCCTGTTTGAATGAACTTGTTCAGCAAAGACCCATCTACTTATTGGAAACGAAAGTGACTTCGCGAGAACTTCTCGATTTTCACTAACATCTTCCGGCTGATCTTGTACATGGAGGCCAAGATTTAGAGATGTAAATTCCCCAGTACTTACACCACCAGATTTTGTAGAAAAGCCAACAGTCAGACCCTTTATTAGCCTATTCCAATCTGTTAAAGTTAGATGGGTATCGTCTATTTGCTCAAAAACATTCGTTTTCATAAATGTTCAACCCTTATTTTCGACATTTAATGTATACTATTACTCTTTATTTTACCACATTTTCCCCACAACGTTTAGTATTGAGTGAGAAATTATTCATCTTGTATCTCATTTTGTCGATTCATTCTAACTAAAATGACGTCTTCTCCAATTTTAACTATATTTCTCCAGGGAATGATAAATTCTTCTTCTTTCCCAAAAAAACCCAGCATTCTCCCATTCCCATTTATTATAATAGCTTGTATCTTACCTGTTGTAACATTAATATCGAAATCTCCAATATTCCCCAATTTTTTTCCATCCGAAACGTTGACAACATCTTTTGTTTGGAACTCAGAAATATACATAAGCTTCCCTCCAATGTCCTTCATCGGTCGTCACAATTCACTAACTCCCCTCATACATATCTATGTCAGTTAGGGTACGAACTATTCAAAACCAAGTAAATTATTTCTTGTATTTTATAATATATTTTTTATCTAAAGTGGAGTTTTACTGCCTGTTAAAGTGGGATAAAAGGAAAAAGGCTCCTCATAATGAGCAGCCTTAGTTTTGAATATTTTTATTCATTTGTTTGATTGCAGCTTTTTCAAGCCTTGACACTTGTGCTTGGGATATTCCGATTTCTTCGGCAACTTCCATTTGAGTTTTACCTTGGAAGAAGCGTTTTCTTAAAATTAGCTTTTCCCGACTATTTAGTCGTCTCATGCCTTCTTTTAAAGCTAATTCCTCAATCCATTGAATATCGCGATTCTTTTCATCACTTAACTGATCCATAACAAAGATCGGATCTCCGCCATCATTATAGATTGGTTCAAACAGTGATACCGGGTCCTGGATAGCATCAAGTGCGAACACAATCTCCTCATGAGGCACATCAAGCTCTTTTGATATTTCCTCTGCAGTAGGTTCCCTAGATGTTTCACTCATGAGACGTTCTCTTACCTGAAGTGCCTTATAAGCAATGTCTCGAAGTGAGCGGGATACCCGGATTGGGTTATTGTCTCTTAAGTATCTACGGATTTCTCCGATAATCATTGGTACAGCATATGTTGAAAATTTGACATTCTGGCCTAAGTCAAAATTATCGATGGATTTCATTAATCCTATACAGCCAACTTGAAACAAATCGTCAACAAACTCTCCTCTGTTGTTAAATCGCTGGATTACACTAAGTACCAATCTTAAGTTGCCATTTACCAGCTCTTCTCTTGCTGATAAGTCTCCGTTTTGCATTTGCTTAAATAGTTCTCTCATTTTCTCATTCTTAAGAACTGGAAGTTTTGAGGTATCTACTCCACAAATTTCGACTTTATTTCTTGTCACATTTTTCCCTCCTAACAGGAGTTGCTGTACAGAGTTAAGTATCTCCTCGACAGGAAAAAATATGCACAAGCTATATAGGTCACTTGAAGCAGATATCCTCATCTTTATTGATATATTAGGCTTTGATAAGGTAAAAAAAAATTTTACACCATTTTATTAAATTCTTTTTGCAATCTTTTAATAATTCTTTTTTCAAGTCTTGAAATATAGGATTGGGAAATTCCAAGCATATCTGCAACATCCTTTTGGGTTTTTTCTTCTCCACCCTGTAACCCAAATCGAAGCTCCATAATTTGCTTTTCTCGATCATTTAATTGCTGAAGAGCTTTTAAAAGCAATTTTCTATCTACATTTGCTTCCAAATCCTTTGTAATAATATCATCTTCTGTTCCTAATATATCAGACAATAATAATTCATTTCCATCCCAGTCAATGTTCAGCGGTTCATCAAAAGACACCTCAGAACGTAGTTTGTTGTTCCTCCGTAAATACATTAAAATTTCATTTTCGATACAGCGGGATGCATATGTAGCAAGTTTAATTTTCTTCTCTGGATTAAATGTATTAACAGCTTTAATTAATCCAATTGTACCTATACTAATTAAATCCTCAATATTAATTCCTGTATTCTCAAATTTCCTAGCGATATACACTACAAGTCTAAGATTTCTCTCAATTAAAATTGATCTTGCCGCCTGGTCACCAGATGGCAGCTTTTGCAATAGTACTTCTTCCTCTTCTTTCGAGAGAGGTGGCGGTAATGCTTCACTACCTCCTATGTAGTATACCTCATCAGATTTAATACCGAGTTTTATTAATAGCTTATACCATAAGTAAGTAAGATGTAATTTTAATTTCTTCATTTTCCTCCCCCTCAAATCATAATTAATACACCATTATTACATAACATTTACTAAATAATTTTCAAAAGAAATATACTCTGCCGTACTAAATGGTTCTTTACAGAGTATGATAGAAGTAACATCACTAAGATACTTGCTGAATCGATGGTCCCTGAAGCATTTTCGGATGAACAATGCATTCATAAGCATCTTCAGAGGATAATGTTGTTCGGTTTAGACCAATAATTGTTTTTTGAACCTTTAAGGTTTCATTTTGGGTTTCGATACAAACTTCATCAGGTTTAAAGCCTAAGAGAAATTGATGCTCACTTCCAACTACGCGATAAGGGATAATACGAACCCTATGTTCCCAAGCATGAGCTTCTTTTTGTTCACTCATTGCTTTCATTACATCCTCCTGGATAGCTTGATGAACTAGAAGCTTTGGAAGAAATTCCTGTACTTTTAGCGTATCGATAATCATGACAGGACTTCTTGTAATAGGATCAAAGAGTTGGTTTCCACTATCAATAAGTCCTTTCAATGAAAACTGTATATTATCCACAGTAATCTGTACCTTTACTAACTGGTCATAATGGATTTTCTTAGTTTCAATTCCTTCTATGCTATTTCTAGCAAACAACCATAATACAGGAAAACCAATTAGAACAAATAACCAGCTAATTGGGTGACCAAAACCAGTCGAATTTGTCATTAAAACCCCTTCTAAATATGTCATTTCCTGCTGTAAAAAATAATGTATTCCAATCATTCCACCGCCAACCAAAAAGGTTACAAAATAAAAGGTAAGCAGTCCTTGGAAGAAGAAACGGAATCTTTTAAAACCAAAAGCTGTCAAAACCATTAAAACGGAAATAAACATCTTCCCTAATGGATGATTCGCAAGAAAAGCTAAGGGAGTAAACATCATGATTACAATACTTGATCCAATAAGAGCTGCCAAAACCATTCGTAATTTATTTGTTTTCCTTTTTAACACGATCGCTGTTAGAACAAGTAGAAGTAAATCAAAGGAAAAGTTTAAAAGCCAAATTACGTCTAAATAAACAGACATCTGCTACTCCTTCCCCTCGTGTCATACGAATCCCTCCTATTACCTATCCCAGTTTATAGTAGATCAATAGATGAGCACCTGTTGGAACTAGTATAAATCCAATCCAATAGGAAGTCTGTCATTTACTGCCGAGAAACAGTAAGTATTTTTGATAGATTATCAGAATTTTTGTCGAGAGGTTAAAATCATAGAAAAAGGGGAAGTTTAAGAAAGAATTGTCTTAAACAATAGAAGGTAAAAAATCGAGTAGAGGGAAAATAATCTAATTATTTTCGCCCCTCTCACACCACCGTACGTACGGTTCCGTATACGGCGGTTCAATTTATATTACAGTGTGTACTTTTAGATAATGATCTAAAGCAGAGGGAAGACCCCTCTGCTTTAGTCTTTTGTTTGAGATTGCTCTTTGAACAACTTTCGATAAACCGATGTATCGATAACCTCTTCGACAGAAGGTTAATCCCTTCGCCTCTCCCTCAGGGATTCCTAATTGGATAAGCGATTTGATTC
>NZ_JAEK01000006.1 GCF_000518865.1 Bacillus sp. J37
TAATAAATTGTTTTCTGCCTCTAGTTTTGCAAGTTTTTCTTCAACTGAAAGTTCTCTATGACGAAGTCTTCCTGAGTTCCCAGCCCTAGTATCACGAAGCCCCAATACTCCATCATTTTTGAAGGCTTTACGCCATCTTTTCGCTGAACTATGAACTCGTTCCATNCCTAAAATATCTATGTCAAATCCACAGTCCACAAAGACTTCTCTCGGAAATTTCCCNTGTTCACATTGATTGATTAGAATTTGTTTGAATTCCTCAGTATATGTAATTCCTTTACTACTAATTGTTTTTACATACTGATTCTTAGAAAGTATTTTAATTTCTTTTTCAGTAAATAACTTTTTACTCATAACTTGTTCTCCTATCCCCGTTTCATTCATTGTACACAAAAACCCTGTAGAGTAGGCTTTTTTTACGTGTCTACTCTACAGGGTACATTTTAGGAAGGGTGACGGTTTTTTATTACTATTTTTCCGAAATGAAAGACTCAATCAATGCTAAAGGTAGCTGAAATTGATTTTTATCAATTGTAATAACAGAGTCTAGTTCTTCCTGCTCAGCTGCCGTTTCTTTATAAGCATTAATCTCCCGGTTTAGACGTTCCATTTTTTGATCAAGCTGTGTCGCAACGGTCGCGGCATCCTTAAGTTCTTGGCGTAACCTTTTAGGAATTTCTTTATTATATTTATAATAGATTTTATGTTCTAAACTTGCCCAAAAGTCCATCGCAATGGTACGAATTTGTACCTCTACACTTACTAATTCCTCACGATCTGACATGAAAATAGGGATTTCCAAAATCATGTGGAGACTTTGATATCCATTAGGCTTTGGATTTTTGATGTAATCTTTATATTCAACAACACGAATATCTTTTTGGTTTGCAAGCAGCTTGCTCACTTCATAAATGTCTGAAATAAATGAAACGTTAATTCTAATTCCTGCAATGTCTCTAATATTTTCCTTAATAGAATCTAAAGACAAAGGACATTCTTTTTTTATTACTTTTTTAAAGATACTTTCGGGTGATTTTAAGCGGGATTTTACATGCTCAATTGGATTATAGTCATGTATATATGTGAATTCATCCTTCAGAATATTAATTTTCGTATTTATTTCATCTAAAGCAAATTGATAGGCCATCATAAATCGTGTTAATTCTATTTTCACTTTTTTTAGGTCTTGCAGATTAAATTGTTCTGTACTCATTATTTTACCTCTCTCGATGTAGTAGGTGATATTATTTATTCTCTTCATTCACACTTAATTTAAAAACGGTATCTACTTTATTATACCTTAGAATCTCCAGTAATTGTTCCGCAAGATAGGTGGAGCTATATTTAAACCCATCTTTAATCCATTCGGTGATCATACCTAATATGGCATAGGAGTGATAAGTAACCTGCAGTTCGCGGTTCACTTTAGAATCCGGTAGCAGAGCTTGTAAATCTTGAAGAGCCAAATCTTTTAACACGTCACAAACTTGAGTTTGAAATCCGGAAAGAACATTTGATTTTAACATTAAGCTATAAAAGTCTTTATTCTTTTCTACGTGTTCAAAAATTTTTATAGAAGCAACCGTTAAGTTTTCTATTTCGAAGGTTTCTCTGTCTTTATATGGCTCGCGAAATGAGTATGTTAAATCCTCTATCACATCTTCCATAATATCATCAAGTAAATCCTCTTTATATTGGTAATGTTTATAAAAAGTCCCTCTATTTAAATCTGCACCCTCTACAATGTCTTTAATTGTAATTTCCTTTAATGCCTTTTGTTGCATAAGTAATAGTAATGATTTTTTTAAAGCTTGTTGAGATTTTAGGATCCTCCGATCTACAGAGCTGTTTTTGTTATACATACATATTGCCTCCAATTGTTCAATTTAACATCAATAGTAGACAAATGAAAAGGGATGTGTTGGATAACAAACAATCCGGGGGTTATTTGCTGATTGAATGCTTAATGCATTCATCTTACTATAAAAGAGGAGAGATAATAAACAAATGTTGTTTATTTGATATGAAAACGATGACAATGAGGAGGAAATAATATGAAACTTCAAAACAAAGTAACGGTAGTCACTGGAGCAGCCTCTGGTATGGGGAAGGAAATCGCTGTATTATACGCAAAAGAGGGAGCTAAAGTAATCGTTTCAGATATTAATGATCAAGCAGCAAACGCAACTGTTGATGAGATAAAATCAGCAGGAGGAGAAGCAATTGCTGTATCGGCAAATGTGGCAAAAGAAGAGGATATTCAAAACCTGATTGATACAACTGTACAAACATATGGTACTGTATATGTTCTTGTCAACAATGCAGGCATCATGGATAACTTTGAGCCTGCTGGTGATATTGATGATGAAAAATGGGAAAGAGTTTTTGCTATTAATACGAATAGTGTTATGAGAAGTACGCGTAAAGTTTTGCCAATCTTTTTAGAGAAGCAAAAGGGAGTTATTATTAATATTGCCTCAGCAGGGGGATTAAACGGGGCACGCGCTGGAGCTGCCTATACTGCATCTAAACATGCTGTTGTTGGATTTACCAAAAACACTGGATATATGTATGCAGGACAAGGTATTCGTTGTAATGCAATTGCTCCTGGTGGAGTTGAAACAAATATTTCAGCATCAATGACTGCAGTTAATCAATTTGGGATGGGACGTATTCAACCAGGATTAGGGATAAATCCCAGAGTAGGAAAACCTGAGGAAATCGCAAAGGTTGCTTTATTCTTGGCAACGGAAGATTCAAGTTTTGTTAATGGTACAGTGATAACAGCGGATGCTGGCTGGACTGCATACTAACTAACAGAAAAACTTTAGTAAATAAAACCCGCTAATTAAAAGTGTAGAAGGTCCATATTTTGAATACGGACCTTCTACACTTTTTGTTTACTCAGCGATAAAATCATTAAACACAAGCTATTATTATACAAATGATACAATGCCCCAGCGGTATGATGAAATCGTTCTTTCATAAATTATGTGAAAAAATCCCTTCTAACACGTAGGTGTTTTGTAAACAGAAGGGACGCAGTCCTATTATATTTTGTTCAGCTTACCTATTTTAATAAATCCTGCTTGATATAAAGCTTGCAAGATAATAATGAGCGCAGGACCAATGATCAACCCTATAAATCCTATTAATTCAAAGCCGATATACATACTTATCAAAGCTGAAAGTGCACTGATTCCTATGCTTGCTCCAAGGATTTTAGGCTCTATCACTCTCCGGACAATCGTAATAACGACGAAAAGG
The DNA here is from genome assembly GCF_000518865.1 of Bacillus sp. J37. Classification (GTDB taxonomy): domain Bacteria; phylum Bacillota; class Bacilli; order Bacillales; family Bacillaceae; genus Metabacillus. Next base: position 3,268 of record NZ_JAEK01000006.1, read on the forward strand.
ATAATTAATCCGATTCCGAGATGTGTGCTGCCAAACACAAAGTTGTAGATTGCCCAAGGAACCAGGAAGGAACCTGCCCCTAATATAGGAAGAATATCAACTAAAACAACGCAAAGTGATAAAACAAGTGCATACTCTACTTTTAAGATAAGTAGCCCTACAAAAGACAAAATAAATGTAATGAAACAGAAGATGATTTGTGCCTTAAAAAAGCCGATAAATGCTTTTAACAATTGACTAACAACCAAATCGATTTTTTCTCTAGTCGAATCAGAAAAAATACTTAGCACTCTGATCTTAATTTTTGGTAGGTCAAGGCAAAATAGAAACATGGCTACTAAATAAATAATCGTGTGTACTAAAATTAATGGAATAGAGGCAATAAAATCAAACAGGTTCTTCGTAATGGAAGTAGCTAAACCTAAAACAAAGTCTTTAAGTGATTCTATCCCTTGCTGAATGGTTGAAAGATATTCATTAGGGATTTGGATATAATATCCCTGGAAGTGCTTGAATAACTCTTGTGCTTCATCTGCGAAAAGATAATAGTAATCCGGAAAGTTTTTCGTCACATCCAACAATTGCACGACTAGTGTTGTTATGATCCAGTAGCCGCTTAATCCAAAAATTAAAAGAAACAGGATAAAAACAATTGTTACACTTAGCTGCCGTTTTATTTTTAATGAACGCATTCCAACCTGTACAGCAGGTTCTAATAATATAGCTGTTAACAATGCTAAAATAATGGGAATACAGTATGGAATCAAAAATATGATGATACCTATCGTTACGGTAAGAAAAATTATTTTTTTATATGACATTGGGCACCTCAAAATTGTGAAAAATCAAACATATTATATCTTTATTATATACTGTGGAGCCAATTTCTCCTATATGTTAATATGAATAAAATAAATTATATTATTCTACCAAAAGGAAAAGGCGGACTATAAGTCATTATACCATGTTGTTGACTAATTAATGATATTGTTTACATGCCCGAATACAGTTGATAAAAAATATTTGGGAAAATTAGACTAACAGCAAGACCTTTACTTTATGATGAAAATCTAATAGAATAATTGAATGACTTTGATTTGAAATTGAACAAGAGGTGAAATAATGAGGAAGTTTTTTAATAACATCCAAAATAATTATATGAGCCTTTTCTTTTTAGCTGTTTTATTATTATGGATAAAAACATATTTCGTTCAACATAATGAATTTAATTTAGGCTTAGAAAATGGCTTACAAGAGTTTCTATTATTTTTCAATCCATTAGGATCAGCACTATTGTTCCTTGGGTTATCTTTATTATCAAGAAAAAGAAAATTGTTATGGCTAATTGTGTTTGACTTTTTAATGAGCTTTTTATTGTTTGCGAATGTTGTGTACTACAGATTCTTTAGTGATTTTATTACACTGCCAACATTGACTCAAACGCAAAACTTTGGGGATGTTAGTACTAGTGTGACTTCACTATTGCATTCAACAGATTTCTTAATTTTCTTAGATCCGATTATTATACTTGTGTTAGGAATTTTATTCCGACGTCAATACAAACAAGTACCAGTTATGAAGCTAAGAAAAGTAGGGGCTGTTCTATTAGCAGCAATTCTTATTATGAGCATTAACCTTGGACTTGCTGAAAAAGATCGTCCACAGCTTTTAACAAGAACATTTGACCGAAACTATATCGTAAAATATTTGGGTATGTACAATTATACGATTTATGATGCTGTTCAAAGCACAAGAGCATCTGCTAAACGTGCAATGGCAGATAGTAATGATATTACAGAAGTGCTAAACTATACTCGTTCTAATTATGCAAGCCCAAATCCTGAATATTTTGGTGCTGCAAAAGGAATGAATGTTGTTTATCTTCACTTAGAATCGATTCAGAATTTTATTATCGATTATAAGTTAAATGGAGAGGAAGTAACACCGTTTTTGAATTCTTTAACAAAGGATTCTAACACATTGTATTTCGATAACTTTTTCCATCAAACAGCACAAGGAAAAACAGCTGATGCTGAATTTATGTTAGAAAACTCGTTGTTTGGGCTTCCGCAAGGATCTGCTTTCTCAACAAAAGGCTTAAATACGTATCAATCAGCACCGGCTATTTTAGGTCAAGAAGGATACACGTCAGCAGTATTCCATGGTAATAAAGGTTCCTTCTGGAATCGTGACGAAATATATAAATCATTTGGATATGATTATTTCTTTGATTCTAGTTATTATGATTTAAATCCGGAAGATCTTGCTGAATACGGGTTAATGGATAAGCCGTTCTTCCAGCAGTCAGAACCATTACTTGAAACATTACCACAGCCGTTTTATACAAAATTTATTACAGTAACAAACCATTACCCGTATAAAATGAATCAGGAATTAGCAACAATTGAACCTCATACAACCGGAGATATGTCTGTTGATAATTACTTCCAGACAGCACGTTATGCTGATGAGGCATTAAAAGAATTCTTTGATTATCTAAAAGAATCCGGTTTAGATAAAAATACAATTGTTGTTATGTATGGTGACCATTACGGTATTTCAGAAAATCATAATAAAGCAATGTCTAAAGTTCTAGGTAAAGAAGTAGGACAATTTGAAAGTACAGGCCTTCAAAGAGTTCCATTATTCATTCATGCACCTGGTCTTGAAGGCGGAACAATGCACCAATATGGCGGTCAAATTGATCTTCTACCAACTTTATTGCATTTACTAGGTGTTGATACAAAACAGTATGTGCAATTTGGAACAGATTTATTATCTGAAGAACATGATGAACTGGTCCCATTTAGAAACGGAGACTTTGTCAGTCCGGAAGTAGTGTCCACTGGTGGTAAATACTTTGATTCAGCGACTGGAGCTGAAATAGAAGCAACTGAAGAAGTGCTTAAACAAAAGGAAATTGCTGAAATGAAATTAAGTTACTCTGACAAGCTTGTTGAAGGAGATCTTTTACGTTTCTACACACCACAAGATTTCACTCCTGTAGATCGTTCAAAGTATGATTACAGTGAAATGAAATCAATTATTGAAAAGAATAATACTGAGACAAAAGCTGAAAATGCAGAAGCTCAAATTGAAAAAGAAAATGCAACTGTAACTGAATAGTTAAATGAAAGCTGCTGAGTTTATGAACTCAGCAGCTTTTTTTGTTTTTGTAGATGGGTTAAGGAGAGTGAAGTACAAAAGGGAGGGATTTTTTTGAGGGTAAAGTTGTTCATAAGGGGCAATGAAAGACAAAAGCACTCCCTAGGTCAGCAAAAAGCGTCAATAATTCTAATAAATCATTTTTGAAATCCTCCAATAAAACTCAGGGATCTAACTAAAATAAAAACAAAACAAAAAAAACAAATAAAAACGGGTGATATTTTGTGGGTTTAGTAGTATAATCAATAAAAAAGATGGCTCCAAAAATGAATGGAGGGAATTAGGAAATGAAAGTATCCTTATTTATTACATGTTTAGCAGATGTGTTTTATTCCAATGTTGGAAAACACACTGTGGAGCTTTTAGAAAAGCTTGGTTGTGAAGTTGATTTTCCAGAACAGCAAACCTGCTGTGGACAACCTGCTTTTAATAGCGGCTATCATAAAGAAACAAAAGAAGTGGCAAAACACATGATTCGTACGTTTGAGAATTCAGATTATGTTGTAGGTCCTTCCGGTTCATGTGTAGCGATGCTACGTGAATACGGTCAATTATTCGAAAATGAGCCGGTATGGAAAGAAAAAGCTAAAGGATTAGCAAAAAAATCATTTGAATTAACTCAGTTTATTGTCGAAGTACTAAAAGTAGAAAACGTGAATGCTAGTTTACCGGCTTGTGCAACTTATCATAAATCCTGTCACATGACACGCTTACTAGGTGTAAAGGACGCACCCGGGAAGCTATTAGGCAATGTTGATGGTTTAGAGGTGAAACCGCTTCCGAATAGTCATGATTGCTGTGGATTTGGTGGAACTTTTTCAGTCAAAATGGTTCCGATCTCAGAGCAAATGGTAGATGAAAAGGTAAGACATATAGAAGAAACAGGTGCAGACGTATTAATTGGCGCTGATTGCGGCTGCTTAATGAATATTGGTGGAAGAATTAACCGAAAAGGAAAGCCAATTAAAGTCATGCATATAGCAGAAGTATTGAACAGCGAGGTGAAGTGAAATGGCGATGAAAATAAGTGATGAAAAGTTTTTTGATCGTGTTGATAAAGGTGTAAACAATTCCTTTATGCGCAATGCTGTTGCATCCGCCCAAGAGAGAATGCAGGGAAGACGCCAGTTGGCAACAGAAGAGCTGGGCAATTGGGAAGAATGGCGCAAGCTTGGAGAAGAGATTAGATCACACACTCTTCAAAATCTTGACTACTATTTGGAACAGTTAAGTGAAAATGTGCAAAAGAGCGGGGGGCATGTATTTTTTGCTTCAACAAAGGAAGAGGCAAATGAGTACATCACAAAAGTAGCAAAAGAAAAACAAGCAAAGAAAGTCGTAAAATCAAAATCAATGGTTACAGAAGAAATTCACTTAAATAGCGCACTCGAAAAAGCGGGCTGTGAAGTAATAGAAACGGATCTGGGTGAATATATTCTTCAGCTCGATGATCATGATCCGCCATCACATATCGTTGTTCCGGCTCTTCATAAAAACAAAGAACAAATTCGTGATACGTTCAAAGAAAAACGGGGCTATGATAAGTCGGAAATTCCTGAGGAGCTTGCTCTTTTTGCAAGAGAACAATTAAGGCAAGAATTCTTAAGGGCAGATCTTGGAATTACAGGATGTAATTTTGCTGTTGCGGAATCTGGTTCTATTAGTCTAGTCACAAATGAAGGAAATGCCGGACTTGTAACCGCTTTACCGAAAACGCAAATTACAGTCATGGGTATGGAGAGGATCGTTCCAACATGGGAAGAGCTGGATATAATGGTGAGTCTACTGTGCAGAAGCTCTGTTGGACAAAAATTAACCAGCTATATTACAGGATTAACTGGACCAAAAGACAAGGGTGACGTTGATGGACCTGAAGAATTCCATCTGGTTATTGTTGACAACGGACGTTCAAATATACTGGGAACTGAATTTCAAAGTGCCCTTCATTGTATTCGATGTGCAGCTTGTGTTAATGTATGTCCAGTTTACCGACATGTTGGTGGACATTCTTATGGCTCAATTTATGCAGGACCAATTGGTGCGGTGTTATCACCGTTGCTTGGAGGTTATGAAGATTATAAGGAACTACCTTATGCATCATCATTATGTGCAGCATGTACAGATGTCTGCCCAGTAAAAATACCTCTTCATGAACTTTTAATTGAGCATCGAAGAAAAATTGTTGAAGATGAAAAGAAATCGCCATTCGGTGAAAAGCTTGCGATGAAGGGGTTTCAACTTGCAGCAAGTTCACCAAGCCTATATAAAACAGGGACAAAATCAGCTTCAACTGTCATGGCACCATTTACAAAAGAAAGCAGCATTCAAAAAGGACCAGGTCCTATGAAACCATGGACAGATGTACGTGATTTCCCGGCACCAAGTAAAGAGAGATTTAGAGACTGGTATAAAAAGAGAGAAAAAGGAGGGGAATAAAAAGATGGCAGCAGGACAAATCATAAATCGCGACTCTTTTCTCAATACAGTAGCTGAAAAATTAGGAAGAGATAGAGTGAAAACCGTCACAAAACCACAATGGACGACAACCCCTCAATATGATGTATTAAAAGATGCAACACCGGATGAATTGGCCGAGGTTCTGAAAAAACATTGTGAGGTTATTCATACCCAATTTATTGAGACGAATTCTGAGCAACTTTCCCAAAAAATATGGGAAGTGTTCTCGCAATACGAAGTCAGAAGTGTTGTGACATGGAAGGATGAACGTCACCAACAGTTTGGATTAGATAAAGATCTATTGGATAAGCTCCCTGAAGAGAATATTGAAGTCCATATTTGGAATCCGGCTCTTAAAGAGAAAAACTTAGAAGCGGCAGAAAAAGCAGATGTGGGGATTACTTTTAGTGATATGACTCTAGCAGAATCTGGAACAGTTGTGTTATTCAGCAGTGAAAACAAAGGGAGATCCGTTAGCTTATTACCAAAAACCTATATTGCGATTGTTCCTAAAAGTACACTTGTGCCTAGAATGACACAAGCTACTGCTTTCATTAACAAACAAGTCCAAGAAGGCGAAAAGATTGCTTCCTGTATTGATTTTATTACAGGACCAAGTAATAGCGCTGATATTGAATTGAACCTCATTGTAGGGGTTCACGGTCCAATAAAAGCAACGTATATTCTTGTGGAAGATAAATAAATTCAAAAATAAACAAAAAACATATTCAAAAGTAAACAAACATGATATATAATAAAAAACAGATAATCAAATGAAAACAGACATAAATAAAATAGAGGAGGAAACGAAATGGTACAAAGTTTATGGAATAAAGAAAAAGGTGCTTCATTATCTAAAGGTGTGGAAGAGCTGGTATATCGTTCTAACCTAATCGGGTCAGATCGTGCTGTTTGTAACTGGGGCGGTGGAAACACGTCAATGAAAACAATTGAGAAAGACTTCCGTGGCCGTGACATAGAGGTGATGTACGTTAAGGGTAGCGGTTCTGATTTAGCAACGATGAAGGCGCACAATTTCACAGGCTTACGAATGGAGGATATTCGTCCATTAATCGAACGTGACGAAATGTCTGATGAAGAAATGGTTGCTTACCTTGCACACTGCATGATTGATAGCAAACACCCACGTGCATCAATCGAAACTCTATTACATGCATTCTTACCATTCAAGCATGTTGACCATACACATCCGGATGCAATCATTGGTCTTTGCTGTGCAGACAATGGTCGCCAAATTGCTGAAGAAATCTACGGAGATCGTTTTGTCTGGGTACCATATGTACGCCCGGGATTCACACTTTCAAAAATGATCGCAGAAGGTGTTAAAAACAATCCAAACGCAGAATTAGTATTAATGGAAAAACACGGTCTTGTTGTTTGGGGGGAAACAGCTGAAGAAAGCTATGAAAAAACAATTTCTGTTATTAATGAAGCAGAACAATATGTTCAGTCAAAATTAGTTGAAGAAAATGTATTTGGCGGACAAAAATACGAACCACTTGCTGAAGAAGATCGCAAAAACGCTTTAGCACAAGTTATGCCAGTGATTCGCGGTGCAGTTAGCGAAGAAAAGAAAATGCTATTAACATATGATGATGCGGAAGATGTGCTGCAATTTGTAAACAGCCAAAATGCTCCAGAATTATCACAAGTAGGTGCAGCTTGTCCTGATCACTTAGTTCATACAAAAATGACACCTTTATTCATTGACTGGAACCCACAATCAGAAGATGTAGCTAGTTTAGTAGAAAAAGTAAAAGCTGGAATCGAAAGCTTTAAAGAAGAGTACAAAGCTTACTTCGAACGAAACAAAAACGAAGGTGACCAAATTTCTGAAACTGCTCCGCGTGTTATTTTAATTCCTGGTATCGGAATGGTGAACACTGGTAAAAACATAGCAATGGCTAACGTTAGTGGTGCTTTATACCACCGTGCAATCGCGGTTATGAAACGTTCTACAACTCTAGGAAAATTTGTTTCTTTAAATGAAAATGAATCATTCAATGTAGAATATTGGCCATTAGAGCTTTATAAATTATCTCTAGCTCCTGCAGAAGCTGAGTTCTCAAGACAAGTAGCCTTTGTAACAGGTGGAGCTGGTGGAATCGGCAGCGAAACATGCCGTCAATTCGTAGCAGAAGGAGCACATGTAGTAATTGCTGACCTAAACTTAGAAGGTGCTGAAAAGGTAGCAGCAGAAATCAACGAGAAATATGGAGAGGGCCGTGCATTCGCAGTAAAAATGGATGTAACAAGTGAAGAAGCTGTTCAAAAAGCATTTAAACAAACTGCTCTAACTTACGGTGGCGTTGATATTATCATAAACAATGCAGGTTTGGCAACTTCCAGCCCATTTGATGAAACATCTTTAAAAGAGTGGAACCTAAACATGAACGTTCTTGGCACAGGTTATTTCCTAGTTGCCCGTGAAGCGTTTAAACAAATGAAATCACAAGGTACTGGTGGAAACATGGTATTCATCGGTTCGAAAAACTCTGTTTATGCTGGTAAAAATGCAGCAGCATACAGCTCAGTTAAAGCAATGGAAACACACCTTGCAAGATGTATTGCAGCAGAAGGTGGAGAATTCGGAATCCGTGTAAACTCAGTTCTTCCAGATGCAGTGCTTCAAGGTTCAGCAATTTGGGGATCAAGCTGGAGAGAAGAGCGTGCAGCAGCATACGGAATTCACCCAGACCAATTAGAAGATCACTATCGTAAACGTACTACATTACTAGTAAATATCTATCCAAAAGATATTGCACAATCTATTCTATTCTTTGCATCATCTAAATCAGATCGTACTACAGGGTGTATGTTAACTGTAGATGGTGGAGTTCCAGCAGCGTTTACCAGATAATAAAGAATAAACAAGGTGTAACAGAATAAAGTTTCTATTACACCTTGTTTATTATACTAATAGAAAGCATAAGAAATAATTGATCATAGAATAAGAAAAGCCAAGACTTCCCGTATTAGGACCTGGAAATAAACCAAGTTTTTGTCCCGATTATTTTGAAAGCGCATTAGTATAAAACACGGTGCGTTTACACTTACACTCTTGTATAATAAAATATCTAGAGCCTACAAGCATAAGAGCTGTCTCTTTTAGCACGTAAGCTCAGACCTCATTATAAAAAGAAGTAACAGGAGGTATTGATCAATGCTTGTAGCAGAAAGACATAAAAAAATCGTAGAAGTTGTAAATGAGAAGTTAAGTGTTCGTGTAACTGAGTTGAGTAAGATTTTCCAGGTAACGGAAGAAACAATTCGTCGTGATTTAGAAAAACTGGAAAAAGAAAACTTGTTACGCCGTAGTCATGGTGGAGCTGTTAGTATAAAAGACGAGCAAACTGAAGTATCGTATGCTGAACGGGAAATCACAAATGCTTCAGAAAAAAGATCCATTGCAATTGAAGCAGTGAAACTTATTCAGCCAGGTGATCAAATCGTACTTGATGCGAGTACAACAGCATGGTATATGGCAAAAGAAATGCCTGATCTGCCCTTAACTGTTTTGACAAATTCAATCAAGGTAGCGATAGAGCTTAGTAAAAAAGAACAGGTAAAAGTGATCTCAACTGGTGGCATGCTCCAACCGAAGTCTCTATCCTATGTCGGTCCATTAGCCGAAAGGTCACTTAATATGTACCATGTGAACAAAGCCTTCTTATCATGTAAAGGGGTACATGTGGACGCTGGTTTAAGCGATTCAAATGAATGGCAGGCATTATTAAAAAGACAAATGATTTCGATTGCAGACAAAACAATTCTGATGGCTGATTCTACAAAATTTGGTGTAAGAACATTTGCTCAAATTACGGACATTCAGCGAATTGGTTATGTCATTACAGATGATCACATTGATGAATCATTTTGCAGAGCACTGGAAGAAAAAGGTGTACGAGTAAAAACCGTCGAGATAAAGTGAGTCTTCGGTCAAAAGATTACTCCTATTTGAAAATAGGAAAACTGGATAAAACGGGGTAGTGGAAGCTATTCCGTTTTTTGCTAGAAAAAAGAGGGATCAAAATGAGTGCGAATCTTTTACATGAACTATTGCAACTAAATGATGAGGAAAAATTAATGCTTCAGCAAAAAAAGGAAGTTCAAAAGGAGCTTTATACTAGCCAGGAACCCTTCATTGTTGAAGGTGAGAGATTTTTAAATCAAAATAAAATGATCATGGTGCGAAAACACACCAGATTTGTTCACTTTCCGAAGCATAGGCACAATTATATAGAAGTGAATTATGTTTTTAGTGGTTCTCTTACCCAAACCGTTGGAAATGAACGAATGGAATTAAAAAAGGGAGATCTTTTATTTCTTAATCAACATATAGAGCATGAACTTGAAGCGTGCAATGAAGAAGATATTATTATTAACTTTATTATTAAGCCCGAATTCTTTACATTTATTTTTTCTTACTTAACGACGGAAAATTTGATCTCAAACTTTTTAATTAGCAGCCTATTCGACCAAACAAAACAAGGTCAATTTTTATATTTTGCTGTATCAGAAATTGACAGTGTTCAAGAGCTTATTGGAAAAATCATCGTGGAAATTATGAATCCGTCAATGCTATCAGAATCAACGATAAAATTATATATGGGTTTGCTGATGGTAGAGCTTATAAAGAATTCGGATAAGGTCCGATACAATCAGGATCTGAATAAGCACTATATTATTGTGGAGTCCCTAAAATATATTGAAGAACATTTTCGACATGCTTCTTTATACGAATTGGCAGAAAAACTAAATCAACCTCATTACACCTTAAGTAAAGAAATTAAAAAGGCAACAACCTATACATTTAAAGAGCTTGTCCAAGCAAAAAGATTGACCATTGCAAGAGATCTGTTGGAGAATACTTCACTATCTATTTCTGCTATTGTTGAAGAGGTAGGATATGAAAATATAAGTTATTTTTATCGTGTTTTTAAAAGCAAATATGGATATACACCAAAGAAATTTCGAGATCAACTTTCTAACAATTAGTCATGTCATTACTAGAAATAGTAGGTGATATGACTTTTTTTACACCATTTTTTACTTGGCAAATAAGGACAATAAAATAATGAATTAAGATATAGGAACTTCCAGGGATATCAACTAAAATAAATATAGAAGCAAGCGTTTTCAGGGAAGAGGTGTCAAAATGAGTAGATATAGCTTAGCTGTAGATATTGGTGCTTCAAGTGGAAGGTTAATACTTGGGCATTTAGCTAATGGAAAATTAAACTTAAATGAGATTCATCGTTTTGAAAATAAGATAGTGAAGAAAAATGAACATTTTTGCTGGGATATTGAGGCCCTATTCCAAGAAATCAAAACAGGTATAAAAAAATGCAATGAACTAGGGATCAAGCCGGATAGCATTGGAATTGATACATGGGCAGTTGATTATGTCTTACTTGACGAGCATGACAACCTCTTAACAGATGCAGTTGCATACAGGGATCCAAGAACAGACGGAATGATGGAAGAGGTCTTTAAAATCATTCCAAAGGAAAAATTATACTTTGAAACCGGGATCCAATTTCAAAAATTTAATACGATTTATCAATTGTTTGCGTTAAAGCAAACATCACCTGAAGTTTTACAAAAAGCAAAGTCATTCCTAATGATTCCTGAGTATTTTAGTTTTTTATTAACAGGAAAAAAGGCGAATGAGTATACAAATGCAACCTCTACCCAGCTTGTGAATGCATTTACAAAAAATTGGGATCATGAGCTTCTAGAAAAGCTTGGAATTAACAAACAGATGTTTCACGAGATATTACCACCTAAAACAGTGTTAGGGACACTTTCAAAAGAGCTTGTTGAAGAGTTTGGTTTTGATATGAAAGTCGTATTACCGGCAACACATGATACGGGATCAGCTGTAATCTCTGTACCGGAAGTAGAGGACTCAGTTTATATCAGCTCCGGTACATGGTCGCTAATTGGTGTTGAAAACCGCTTTCCAATTTGTGTTCCGCAAGCGCTTAAATATAATTTCACAAATGAAGGCGGGATCGATTATCGATACCGTTTTCTTAAAAACATTATGGGCCTTTGGATGATTCAAGAAGTAAAGCGCAACTATCATGACCAATACTCTTTTGCAGAATTAGTAAAGCTGGCTGAAAATGAAAAACAGTTCAAGTCGATTGTTAATGTGGATGATGACCGTTTCCTAAAGCCTGACAATATGATTGACGAAATCCAAAAATACTGTCAGGAAACAAATCAGCCAATTCCGCAAACACCAGGTCAAATGGCAAAATGTGTGTATGATAGTTTAGCAGAGAGCTATAAACTGGCCATAAATGAAATAGAAGAGATTTTTGAGAAAAAGTTTCCGAGAATAAATGTAATCGGTGGCGGATGCCAAAATGAAATGCTTAACCAAATGATTGCAAATGTTACGAACAAAGAGGTTTGTGCAGGACCAATTGAAGCAACAGCTATTGGAAATATTGTGACACAATTTATGGCATTAGGTGAGATTCATACAATTCAAGAAGCAAGAACGACAATTAAAGATTCATTTGAAGTGAAAACATACAAACAACATTTCGTGAGAGGATGATTAAGATGTCAGTAAGAGAAAGCTATGAATTAGCCAAGAAGGAATATGCAAAATGGGGTATTAATGTAGATGAAGTGCTTGAGCAATTAAAACAAGTACCTATCTCAATCCACTGCTGGCAAGGTGATGATGTTGGCGGATTTGAAGTAAATAAAGGTGAATTATCCGGAGGTATTGATGTAACAGGAAATTACCCGGGTAAAGCAAGAACACCTGAAGAGTTAAGAAGTGACCTGGAAAAAGCGCTATCATTAATTCCGGGAAAGCACCGTGTAAATCTTCATGCGATTTACGCTGAAACAAATGGAGAAGTAGTAGAGCGTGACCAACTAGAACCGAAACACTTTGAGAACTGGGTTAACTGGGCAAAAGAACAAGGGCTTGGACTTGATTTTAACCCAACATTATTTTCACATGAAAAATCTGCTGATGGCTTAACACTATCACATCCAGACAAAGAAATTCGTGAATTTTGGATCAACCATTGCATTGCCAGCCGTAAAATCGCTGAATACTTCGGAAAAGAGTTAGGCACACCTGCATTAACAAATGTTTGGATCCCTGATGGTTACAAAGATGTACCAAGTGACCGTTTAACCCCAAGAGTACGTCTAAAAGAGTCATTAGATCAAATCTTTGAAATAGAAATTGATGAACAATATAATATCGATGCAGTAGAAAGTAAATTATTTGGAATTGGTTCAGAAGCATATGTTGTTGGCTCCCATGAATTTTACATGGGCTATGCGTTAAAAAATAACAAGCTTTGCTTATTGGATACCGGACATTATCACCCAACAGAAATGGTATCCAACAAAATTTCTTCTATGCTTCTATACAGCGACAAACTGGCATTACACGTATCACGTCCAGTACGATGGGACAGTGATCACGTTGTCACACTTGATGACGAGTTAAAAGAAATTGCTCTTGAAATCGTTCGTAACGATGCATTAGATAAAGTGATGATCGGTCTTGATTTCTTTGATGCAAGTATCAACCGTGTTGCAGCATGGACAATTGGCACACGTAATATGATTAAATCATTACTTCATGCAATGCTTGTACCAAACGACCACTTAAAACAACTTCAAGAAGAAGGAAACTTCACAGAAAGACTAGCATTAATGGAAGAATTCAAAACATATCCATTCGGTGCGATTTGGGATTACTATTGTGAGCAAAATGGTGTTCCTGTAAAGGAAACTTGGTTAGAAGATGTTAAGAAGTATGAGAATGAAGTACTTTCTAAGAGATAAACGTTCTTAAATTTGATGGTGGATATTCGCATATAATGTCTGTACCGCTCGCGTAGCTATAGGACTTATTACTCTTATCATGCCAACAATGTTAACGGTTCTAGGGTTTAAAATATCAGGCTTCATTATGAGTTGATTCTTCATAATTGCTGCTATAATTGGTTTTGTAATGGCTCCTGAAACAAAGCCTCTAAAACAAATTGAACAAGAACGTTATAGTGCTTAACATCTATATACTGATGATACTTAATATGTATCATCAGTTTTTTTGTATTTAACTATAACTTAATACTCTATCATTTTATTCATTTTTCTAATAATATTAAAACCCTACCAAGAAAAAGAATGTTAAGATAATAAAAGGTTTCATTTAAGGGGGGATTTTATGTGTCACCATGTCATAAAACGTAATAATGTGAAAATCGAAGGTTCAGGTGAAAAAACAATCATTTTTGCGCCTGGCTTTGGGTGTGATCAGACAGTCTGGCAAGATGTTAAGGATGCTTTTTTGGACGATTATAAAGTGATTTTATTTGATTATGTAGGAATAGGAAAATCTGATATAGAGTCATATGACCCGGGAAAATATCATACATTATCAGGATACGTTCAGGATTTACTGGATATTTGTTCGGCTTTAGATTTGGAAAAAGCTATTTTTGTTGGTCATTCTGTTAGTAGTATGATTGGAATGTTGGCATCAATTAAAAAACCAGCCTATTTTTCTACCCTTATTATGATCGGACCGTCTCCATGCTACCTGAACGATCCTCCATCTTATTACAGAGGTTTTGAAAAAGACGATTTGTTGGGGTTGCTGGACATGATGGAAAAAAACTATATAGGATGGGCAAGTATGTTTGCTTCAACTCTTGTAAATGATCCGAATCGGCATTCATTGTCAAAGGATCTTGAAGACCGTTTTTGCTCTACAGATCCGGTCATTGCCCGTCAATTTGCTGAAGCAACCTTTTTTGCTGATAATCGGGGAGACTTGTCTAAAGTAACTGTTCCTTCCTTAATTATGCAATGTTCAAATGATATCATTGCACCAGATGAGGTCGGAGAATACCTTTTAAATCAACTACCAAATAGTGAATTAAAGCGGTTAATTGCAACCGGACATTGTCCACATATGAGTCATCCTGAAGAAACGATACAAGTCATTCGACAATATCTTAGGAGTTTTCTGTAACTGATACTACTAATGTTAAGGAGAAAAGAATGGATGAACAGTTGAACTGCGCACCGTGTGGATTTTTATCATTATCCGAAGATAGCGTAATTCGATCAGTTAATCAAACTCTATGTGAGTTACTCGATCTTTCTTCCGATGTGATAATAGGACAGCATATACATTCAATTTTACCTAAATCAGGTCGTGTTTTTTATGAACTTTATTTCGTGCCACTTGTTCAAATTGGAAAAAGAGTAGAGGAATTGTATATCTCTTTAGAAGCGAAAAATGGGAAAGAAATTCCTGTACTTATAAATGCTAATAAAAGGGTACACAATAACCAAAATGTAATAGATTGTATAGTAGTTCCTATTAAAATAAGAGATGAATATGAAAATGTCTTACTTAATACAAAAAGGAATTAGAAAAAGCTCTCCTGGATAAACAGAAAGCAGTTTCTGAATTAAAAACTGCATTAAAGACAGTGGAAGAAAAACAACAAGAATTACTTGAATTACATGAGCAAAATCAAACATTTAAAATCGAAACAAAAAGAGAATTAGAGCTTGCTAGAAAAATACAAAAAACAGCATTAACAGATCGAATTTTCAATGAATGTATACATATAGAATCTCATTATAAAGCATCACATGAATTATCTGGAGACATTTATGGTATTTATCAAATTGATAAATACCGGTATGGAGTGATTATTCTGGATGTTATGGGACACGGTATTTCATCAGCATTAATTACCATGTCACTCCAGTCATTGTTTCAGAGATTGATCCCTAAAGATGGGAATCCTCAAACGGTTGTGAAAGAATTGGATCAATATCTACACAATCTCTTTCAAAATAGTGAACAATCCATGTATTATTGTACAGTTATTTATCTAATGATTGATACAGCAGCACAGAAGATTGACTTTATCAATGGCGGTCACCCACCCGCATTTTTACAGGATACAACAGGAATAAAAGAACTCCAGTCATCTTTTCCTCCTATTGGGACATTCGAGGGAATAGAATTTAAAACAACAACACTTCCCTATGAAAAAGGAAGCAGATTGCTACTCTATACAGATGGTGTAACAGATCCCTTTGGGTTTAATCATTTAAAACCTTTGCTTATGGACAATAAAAGTATTCCCCTGGTGAGTTTAAAAAAGAAAATTATTCAGTCTCTAGAAAGTACAGAATTTGCTTACCATGAAAGTGATGATCAGTGTTTTTTAGTAATAGATTTGTTGTAAAAACACCAGCGAAAAAAGGAATATGTTTATGACATTTTAAGTGTTTGAAAGTTTAAAGCATCATCATTTATAATACCTTTATCACATGTATAGGAAGTGTTCTAATAAAGGAAGAGCAACTCCATTATCACTACCTTTGTTCTCTGGATGATATAAAGAAAACATAAGCCAATTCGGTGGAAAACCCGCTACAGATGAGGGCCAAATCATTCCTGGGTAATGAGTCAGATTGAAATTAAGTTTGATAAAAGTAAAGTATGTTTAGAAGGAAAAACCACTGTAAGTGAGAATACAGTGGTTTTTTCATTTTCTGTCGAACTACTATATCTCATCGATTAAGTAGATTAGACATCAAGAAAGTAAAAAAAACATCAATAACAGTCAATATAATTGTATCGAAAATGAAAGTGAATATGGAATAATGTAAACGCTACCAAAATAAAAGGATCAAAATGACTTATTAGCATAACATTCTTTATATCTACTTATATTTACTACTTAAAAAACTTCCTCAAACAATATACGTTTTAAATAAGCATTAACTTCATAATAGATAGCTTGATATGTAACTTTCAAATATTCGTTGACCAATCCTAAAGTATGCCCTTAAAGGGGGTGAGGAAATTTGTATTAAGAAGGAAAAGAATGGAGGTGGTTTCACAAAAGAGAGCAGGCATATATAGTTCATTTATTAAAATGTTGATTTTGATTTACAAGAATAGTAAATATGCAAAAAGTGAAACTTATTGTTTTTACTTTTTAACATACAGAAAGGAAAGATGTTAAAAAATGGTCAGGAAAAGAACTAAACTTAAAAAAATAGTCGGTACTTTAACGATAGCTTCACTGCTAATAGGTTCCATCATTTCTAGTAACCCAAAAGTATCCAGCGCTGAAGTAACCACAAAAACAATTACAATCGATGGAAAAGATGTCGATGAATATAACAGATTTAAGGGTTTTGGTACAGTAACAGCCAATAATACATCACGTTTGATGCTGGATTATAAAGAAGAGCATCCCAAAAAATACTGGGAAATGATGAATCTCCTGTTTAATAAGGATACAGGAGCGGGTTTATCACATGTCAAAGTGGAGTTAGGTGCGGATGTGAATTCATCTTCAGGAACTGAGCCTGCAACGATGAGGTATGCAGATGAGCCGGCAAACGTATTAAGAGGAGCGGGATTTCAATTTGCAGCTGATGCAAAATCTATCAACCCTGATATTACCACGGAAATATTGCGTTGGGGTGAGCCTAGATTTACATGGAATGGTGCAGCAGAAAAAGAATATGAAGACCGGTACCAATGGTACAAAAAGACAATTGATGCAGTGTTTCATGAATATGGATTCCACTTGGATTATATAGGAATCTCACAAAATGAAAGAGCACAAAATAATGGTAGAAATGAAGTTGACTGGCTTAAATATTTTACGACAAAAATAAAAGAAGAACCAAACTATGAAACAGACTATAAAGCTATTAAACTTGTTGCAGCTGACGGGTATCGTGATACAAAAACGATTAGTCGAACTCTTCTTGATCATGCAGATTTAATAGATGAGATTGATGTTATTAGTTCTCACTATGGGTTAACTGGTTCTAATGAGCTTACTGAATTACAAAACAAGTTAATTGATGAAGGGAAGAAGCCAAAAGAGGTTTGGGTTTCAGAAGGAATCGCTCCGATGATTAATGCACGTTATCGTGAAAATATGGAGCCGAATTACAATGGGCTTGGTGGAAAAGCAGGAATTATTGATGTAACATCACGAATCATTTCAGTATATTCATGGACAGGAGCACAAAATAATCCGCTGAATGCTGTTTCTTTTGATTTTCAGCCATCAGTTGCAGCGTTTTATGAAGGGTCTGCATACAACCCAAAACACTTAATTAGTGCTTATGATCCATGGTCAGGCTTTTATGAAGTAGATGGTGGGGTACAAGGAGTTCGCCATGTCATGAACTTTGTCGGATATGATGATCACTTAACACCTGAAAATGAGCGCTGGATGTATGTGAAGGATGCAACATTTAGTGATGGGAACTTCTTTGATGGAGGGGTTGATGTTGACACAAGTACTCATAACTACCTTACGTTAAAAGACCCGCAATCAGATGATTATACGACTGTTTTTGCAAACAATACAAAGGAAACCCGTAAATATAAAATCAAGGCGAAAAATTTAAGTGGCAAAGAACATGCACCAATTTATGTTTGGGAAACTCGGGGACCTGATAAAGGCCAAGCATATGATGCGAATTGGTTTAAGAACATCAATGTTATTAAACCTCAAAAAGGTGAATACGTGATTGAAGTGAAACCATATTCAATCGTGACAATTTCCACATTGGATAAGGAATCTAAAGTAGATGATTTTGAATATGAATCAAGTCCTGCTGATTTATCAAAAGACAAGATAATGTCACTCCCATATAAGGATGATTTTGAATATAAACAATATCCGGATGATAAAAAAGGAAGAGACTATGTTGAAAGAAGAGGAGGTACTCCACGTTATACAACAGATCAAATCGGGGCATTTGAAGTTGTTAAAAAAGCAACGAAACCTGTCACAAGTGGAAGTGCAAAACGGACAGATCTAAAAATACCAGATGCAAAAGCACATGGAAATATGCTGCAGCAGAAAATGACTCCTGACATTATCGGAGCAGATTGGGCAGTTTGGGGTGGAACTGATGGATCAGCTGCTAGCAGTAACCCGCATACAACAATAGGTGATCACCGCTGGGTCAATTACAAAGCTTCTTACGACTTTTTATTAGATACACATACACCGGAAGTAGAAGGAAGAAGTAACTATGCTTTAATTGGCGTACGTCAAGTGAAAGCAGGTGGGTCAGATTCTTATGCACCGTACAATGCACGTATATATAGTGATGGAAAATATGAGATCCTTAAACTAGGCAAGGTTGTTGAGAGTGGACAGATTGAAAAATTCAATAACAAAGTTTGGCATAATTTAGGGTTTGAAGCAAAAGAAAATGTATTTACTCTTTACCTGGATGGAAAGAAAATTGCTGCATATACAGATGAAGATTCGACTGTAATGGCAGGCAGAGTCGTTTTAGGTTCTGGATACTATGAAACTCTTATTGATAATTTGCGAGTAGATCCTATTAAAGGATACACTTATGAGTCTGAAAAGTTTGACAGTGCGCAAGGGAAGAAATTTGAAACGGAAGAAGAAGCTCTAAACCATAACGATGAATTAAATCCAATCGGGTATGTTGGAAAATGGAATTATACACAAGCGGGTTATGCGCACTTTAACCGTACGCAGATGACAGCAGCAACAGATATTCCTGTTTGGAACGGCGTGACGATAGGGCATGGTGATTCAACAACAACGAAAGGTACGTTGAATAAAGTTTACTATACCGGCAATTGGTCTTCCAACAGTTCTAATGCTTGGACCTCTGATGGTTCCTTGGAAATTACATTTAAAGGAACAGAAATAAGGTTATATGGTATAACAAATCCTTCAAATGGAACAGCTGATATTTATTTGGATGGAAAATTAGTCGGTGAAGCGAATTATGTAAATAATAGTGAAATTCATCAGGAAGTGTGGTCCTCAGAAATACTTGAAGATACAGAACATACTCTTAAAGTAGTAGCAAAAGAAAAGTATCTTAGCTTTAGTAAGGTCGAAATTGAAACAAACGATCCAGTCTTGTCAGTCCAAAAATTAGTGCCAAATGATATCGTGAAAATTTCTGATGAATCACTTATAGGTACTGAAGAGAATACCGTTTATGCGTTTAGAAAAAATAATTCTTGGGGATCAAATAATACAAATGCTTGGGCGAATTTTAATGATGATCCATATCTTCTCATTAACTTTTATGGATCAGGAATTGATTACCTATCCGGAACAGGTGATAAGAGCCTTTATAATTTTGAACTTGATGGTGTGGATATGGGGAATTTTGCAGTAGATTCGAGCACTGGTGTAAGATACTCCGTAAGAGGTCTTGAAGAAAAAGCCCATACGTTAAAGGTTTCATTAAAAGATAATGAACCGAAAGAAACGTACATGGATTATCGAGGAGTAAATATTTACAGTACACCAAAAGTGGAGAGCCCAACTAGCAGTATGATCTTTGATTTTAAAGGTTCAGGCTTCAATTTATTCGGAGCAACACCTGATGCAGTCATTGATGTGTATGTAGATGATCAATTAATTGATGAGAATGTGAGAATTTTCTCCAGGGGAGATAGACAAACATCCTATCAAATACGAGGGTTTAAAGATAAGAAGCACACGGCTAAAGTCGTTGTAAAAGGTGGTACATTTGTTTTGGATGGTATAGATATAATAAATGGAAAAAACAAAGTTGAGGTTAATAAAGATAAACTGCAGTTGATATATGAAGAACATGTAGATAAAGAACAGAAAAACTATACAAAGGAAAGCTGGAAAATTTTCCATAAAGCATTCATGAACGCAAAAAAAGTTCTGAATAATCCGCAGGTAACGACAGATCAAGTAGCAGAATCAAGGTTTATGCTCATAGAAGCAGTTGAAGGATTAATTGAAAAAATAAACGAGTAAAGCTGAGAAGTTCATACTGCTTCATAGTTTTATGGCCCAATTATTTATAAAGGTGCTGACGATATCACTTTTGAGACCTGGGTTATGTTTAACCCGGGTTTTGTTAGTATGGGATGTCTAAGTGAAGAAAGCTGTTGTACCTGTAAGTTCGATTCGTAAAAGTAAAAATAATACTAAAATGAGTAAAAAAATTGATACTCAAAAAAGCGGACACAATTTAATATAAAGGTATTATTGCACCAATGAGGAGGGGAAAAGAATGGAAACATCCGGTTGGACAGGGGGCATTTACAGAATTTGTGATTGGATTAGTAAACTTGCTTATGTAAATCTATTATGGATGTTCTTTACATTAGCCGGTCTTATATTATTTGGAATAGCACCTTCAACGGTAGCTTTATTTACAATAATACGTAAATGGATGATGGGAGAGCATAACATTTCAATCTTTTCTTCGTTTTGGGATGTCTATAAACGAGAGTTCAAAAAGGCAAATATTCTTTTGGGGTCATTATTAGTTGTCATAGCTTTTATGTATATTGATTTAGTATTGATTCAGGCAATGCAAGGATTACTGCATTATATTTTCTTAACATGTTTTGTAATAATGTCTATTATTTTAACGATTATCTTCCTATATATATTTCCTGTATATGTACATTTTGAGGGCTCAATCCTTCATTATTATAAGTCTTCTATTTTATTAGGAACCTCTTTTCCATTACGTACTTTCATGATGGTTCTCGCCGTCGGAACTGGTCTGTTCATTAGTTTACTCTTTCCTGGTGTTGCTTTTCTTTTTTTAGGTAGTGGAATAGCTTTTGCACTCACGTACTTTTCTTACTCGATCTTTCCAAAAATGAGTCCTGGTGTGGATGTTTAAAAAGAATAGTTGAATTTTTATTAAAGACACCCTATTAACCTAATGGTCTTGGGTGTTTTTTGTTGTTTTCTAAATTTTAAGGCAAACCCAAAGAAGTAAAAAATGTTGTAACTTTCATCAAAATACCGTTAAGGTTTGCCATGATGTTTTTTCTATAATAAATACATATTAAAAGAGAGGTGATACCTAATGGACTCGAAAGCAGAAATTAACACATCCTCAAAAGTACTAACAAGGAGAAAAAAAGGATCAACTGAAAAGACCGAAAGTCTAGCAGGTTTTTTATTTGTATCTCCAATGCTGATTGGTGTTTCTATATTAGTATTACTACCAATCTTCGCTACATTTATACTAAGTTTCTCAGATTGGAAGTTTATCCAAAGTATGGATCAGATGAAGTGGGTAGGTTTTGAAAACTTCAAAGAATTGATGGGAGATAAGGTGTTCCTGAAATCATTATTAAATAACGGGATCTTCTTATTTACAGTGCCGATTTGTATGGCTATTTCTTTACTCTTAGCTGTTGTTATTGATAAAAGCGTTTACATGAAAAGTTACTTCAAAGTTGCGTTTTTTATGCCTTACATTTCAAGTGTCGTGGCAATTGCGGTTGTTTGGCAAGTTTTATTTCACCCTTCCTCAGGACCGATTAATCAGACGCTTATGTCATTAGGGATTGAAAATCCTCCTCTGTGGATAGCGGATCCAAAATTTGCGTTACTATCTGTCATGATTATTCAAATATGGATTTCCGTAGGTTTTAACTTAATTATCTATATTGCCGGTCTACAATCAATTCCACTGGAATTATATGAAGCAGCAGAGATGGACGGGGCGAGTTCCTGGGTGAAATTTCGTCATATAACATTCCCGATGGTCTCCCCAACATCGTTTTTCTTACTAATCACGGGAATCATTTCAACATTTAAAGTGTTTGATTTGATCGCTGTTTTAACAAAAGGTGGTCCTTTGCACTCAACTAGTATGCTAGTTTGGCATTTGTATGATACAGCATTTGTTAATTTGGATATTGGTTATTCATCTGCAATGGCCGTTATTTTATTCTTTATTGTTTTTTTAATCACGATATTCCAATGGGTTGGACAAAAGAAATGGGTTAATTATTAAGGGGGGGAACTCTGTGACTAAGCAATTAAATACTCAAAAACTCATTATGACAATTGTTGTTTTCCTGATCAGTATTTTGTTTTTATTGCCTTTTGTATGGATGCTATCAACTTCATTTAAAATAGAAGCAGATGTATTTAAATTTCCTATTGAGTGGATACCTGAAAGATGGAACGGGTTTAAAAACTATCAACAAGTTTGGTTTGGAGACTTTCCATTTTATATCTATTATTGGAACTCAATCAAGGTTGCGGTGTTGACAACATTGGTTTCATGCACAGTTTCTGCTTTAGCTGCTTATGGTTTTTCAAAAGTTAATTTTCCTGCAGGGAAATGGTTATTTATCATCGTTCTGGCAACATACATGGTACCGCCACAAGCAAGTTTAGTTCCACAGTTTATTTTATATCGGAATATTGGATTATTTGATAGTCATTTAGGGTTGATTCTATTGGGAAGCTTTAGTGTTTTAGGAACATTTATGCTCAGGCAGTTTTTTATGGGCATTCATAATGAATACATTGATGCTGCAAAAATTGATGGTGCAGGACATTGGAGAATCTTTTGGTCTATCGCATTGCCGATTGTACGTCCGGCTGTTGCAACATATGCCATCTTAAGATTTATTTGGACTTGGAACGATTATCAAAATCCATTAATTTTCTTACGTACAGACGCACTTTATACCATTCAATTAGCTATGCAAAAGTTTACAACGATTAACGGAGAATTTTATTCATTAATAATGGCTGCTGCTGTATCCGCCATTCTACCATTGTTAATTGTGTTTATTATTGGTCAAAAACAAGTAATTGAAGGAATTGCACTAGGTGGAGTAAAAGGGTAATAGTAGATTACTACTATGAAAGTCAAATAATTTCCGAGAAGGGTAAAATTATTTTTATAACTATGATAATCGCCTTTGCTAAAATGTGTTGTGTAAGGGTTTACAATAAAGTAAGCTAATTAAAGGGGGAAATATAGTATGAAAAGGAAGTTTTGGTCAACATTAGCAGCTTCTACTATGTTAATTGGAGTGCTGGCAGGTTGTTCAGCAGGTGGTGGAGAAAGTACCTCCGGGACAGAAACTGATAGTAAGGGATCTGACGAAGCGGTAACGATTAAATTCCATACACATGGAAATGAAACAAGCTATAACTGGGAAAAAACCATCGCAGCATTTGAAGAAGAATTTCCTAAAATTAATGTAGATCTCGTTATCCTGAGTGAAAAGGGTGATACACAGGAAGCAACGCAGAAGTTAGATTTAGCTGCTGCATCTGGCGAGCAATTAGATGTCTTAATGTTTAGTGATCCAGCTAGTTATGCCCAAAGGGTAGCGTTAGGAATGGTTGCGCCAATTGATGAATATATCGAAAAAGAAGGATACGAGTTAAATGAAGAATATAAAGTAGATACAAAGATTAATGATAGCTATTACGCACTTCCAGGTAAGTTTAATCCGTGGTATGTATTATTAAACAAAAATCATTTAGATGAAGCAGGACTTGAAGTACCGGCTGATTGGACATGGGATGAGTATATGGAATATGCGAAAAAGCTTACAAAAGACGATCATTATGGAACCTATTTTCATGGTCCTCAAGGTGGAGGCTGGATGGAGTTTATGAAATTAGCTCTTGCTAGTGAAGAAGATAATACAGAATTTGTAAAAGCTGATGGCACATCTAATTTCGACAGCCCGCTATTTAAAAAGACTTTGGAAATGAGAGAACAAATGGAGAAGGTAGATAAGTCGGCAACACCATATACAGATATCATTTCACAGAAGCTTCATTACCGTAATCAATTCTTTGGTCAAGATGCAAGTATGGTGTTAATTGGCAGCTGGATGAACACTGAGCTTGGCGGTACGGATCAGTTCCCATTAGACTTTAATGTAGCAGTAGCTCCTTATCCAAAAAATGAAGAGGGAGATACTGGTGGATTTTCCCCGGTTACAACGGACTTTATGTCTGTAGCTGCTAATTCTGAACATAAGGAAGAAGCATATACATTTATTCGTTGGTATACAACTGAGGGGCAAGTGGTTCAAGGGAAAAATGTTCCTTCCTGGAATGGTGTAAGTGAAGAAGACTTAGATTCTATTATTGACGGCATTCTGGCAGGTACGGCAACACCAGAAAAAGTAGATAAAGAATCGTTAGTGAATGTATTAAAAGGGGCAAAATCATCTAAGATTATTCCACCTGTACCATATCAAGCAGAGCTGTACAAAGTTGTGAATGAAGAGTACGAAAAGTTGATATTAGGTGATCAAGATATTGATGCAACGATAAAAGCAACTCAAGAAAGAGCACAAGAAATTATCGATAATAATAAATAATCATTTAAAATATTTTAGGTTCGGGCGTAAATGTCATTTTCTCACCATAGAGTGGAGAAAATTGGATGCAGCAAAAGCTGGCGCCCCTTCTTTTAATTACTAACAAAAAATAAAGAAAGGTGATCATATGTCTACTAATATAGCTTGGGTTGAGGAAGCTTGGCAAAAAGTCAATTCTAAAGTGGAAAGAACGAGTGTAAGAATTGGGGCAAACTTTCCGCATGCAAGTGTAAAAGGAAATTATCATTTAGAATCTCCATCATGGTGGACGGCAGGATTTTGGCCGGGGCTTTTATGGCTATTGTATCGTGACACAAAAAATAATTCATTTAAGGAAATAGCTGAAAAATGTGAAGAAAAGCTCGATCATGTTATCACAGATTACTATAAATTAGATCATGATATGGGATTCATGTGGACACTAACAAGTGTTGCAAGATATAAACTATTAAATGATCAAGACTCCAAAAGACGTGCATTGTTAGTGGCAAACTTATTAATGGGAAGATTTAATGCATCAGGAAACTATATTAGAGCTTGGAATCCATGGCACGAAGGTGAGGATAATGCAGGGTGGGCCATTATCGATTGTTTAATGAATCTGCCATTATTGTTTTGGGCGACAGAAATAACAGGAGATCCAAGATATAGTATTGTTGCGAAAAAACATGGGGAAACCGTATTAGAACATTTCATACGAAAAGATGGATCAGTGTATCATATTATTCGATTTGACCCAGAGACAGGTGAAAGAGTTGAGGCGATCGGCGGTCAAGGGTTTGCTCCTGAATCAGCGTGGTCCCGCGGAGCATCATGGGCTGTTTACGGGCTTTCTCTTCTTTATAAATATACAAAAGAGGATAAATATCTACAGGCAGCCAAAAATGTTTCACACTTCTTTCTTGCAAACCTGCCTGAAGATTATGTACCACATTGGGATTTTAGACTTCCGGAGAACATAACAAAGCATCGGGATTCATCTGCAGGCGCAATCGCAGCATGCGGACTATTGTTATTATCTCAACAGGTAAGTGAGACAGAATCTAAAATATACAAAGAATCCGGCATAAAAATGATTAAGTCTTTATATGAGAATTACGGAGCTTGGGGCACTTTAGAAGAGGATGGGCTAATTCTTGAGGGTACGAGTCATTATCCGGAAGGTAAGAACATAGATGTACCCCTCATTTACGGGGATTATTTCTTTGTTGAAGGTCTTGCGGTATTAAAAGGAAATAGACAACTATTCTGGTAAGTTATTAAAAAACAAGACAGTGTTTTTACTACTAATTACAGACATTCAAATAATGACAATATTCAATAACTAGTTGATAAGATATATGCAAAGGTTGAGGGCGTTTTCTACTGTCTTATCCTTTTATTGGAGGAGGAATTTTGTGTGGAATACGATACTTCAAAAGCTGACAACCAATTCTTTTCGTAATAAAGTTATTATCACATCTGTGATCTGTCTTGTTATTCCTGCCATTATTACCCTTTTTATTACCAGCTATTTAACTAAGGATGCAATGAAAGAACAGGCAATGTCAAATGCTAATAGGGAATTGAAATTAGCAGGAGAATATGTCAATAAGTTTTTTGAAGATATGTTATACGCCGTAAATTATGTACAGTTGGATTCCGAGATAAGTTCAATATTAAAGAAAAATGCTAAAAATGATAAACAGCTAATAGATCAGGAAGAAGAATATGAAAGTTACTTAGAAAATCGAAAAGTCTCGATGTTAATCGAAAATATTACCTTACTTGGTGAGAAGTCATATGTGACGATTCTTCTGAAAAATGGTGAGCACTACACAAATTATCCTGTTAGTGACTATGACCCGAAGAAACTTTTTGAAGAGCCTTGGTTCAAAGATTTAGATCGTGTTTTTGGTTATGAATCGATCTGGATAGGAAGTCAACCGACTGTGTTTAAATCAGAACAAGCGACAAATCCCTATCAAATCTCAGTTGCCAGACCGTTAAGAGATGCTAGTTTGAAAATTTACGGGTATGTGGTTGTGACAATTATGGAAGAGAAAGTGAAACAGGCATTTGAAAGTTTGCCTGGGAAAGAAGAAATGATGTTGGTTGATTCTTCCTATAACATTTTATCTCATATTAATAATGAAAAGATTGGAACAACATTTGCTTATAAAGATGAAGTCCAAAATCCAGATTTTACTAATATTATAGAAACTTCTGATGAGAATTACCTTTATGCCAGTCATCCTATTTCTTATACAGGTTGGACACTGGTATCTGTAAATCCATACAAACAAGCAATCTTTAAAATAAATTCAATCTTTCATAAAGTCTTTATTGGGCAATTTATCTCTTTTGTGATCTTTTTTCTATTATTAACGTATGTATTACAAACGATGACAAAGCCGCTCGTCCAATTGGGGAAAGTGGCCACAACCGTTCAAAAGGGAGATTTAAACGTTCGCTCAAATATTCAAAGTAAAGATGAAATTGGTCAACTGTCTAACTCATTTGATCAAATGCTGGATCGAATCAACGAGATGATTAGGGAAATAACAGAAACTCAAGATAGAAAGCGTAAAGCAGAACTGTCTATGCTGCAGGCACAGATTAACCCACACTTTTTATTCAACGTTCTAAACTCTATTCGAATGAAGGTTATGAGAAAAGGTGATTATGAGAGTGCTGAAATGATTAGTTCTTTATCGAAATTATTACGAATGACGATTGATAAAGACAAAGGGATGATTACTTTTAAAGAAGAAATAGACATCGTAACAGATTACGTTCAATTAATGAACATGCGTCAAAGGGAAAAGGTGGAGTTTGAAGTCAACGTTACTGATGCTGCTTATTTAGAATCAATTCCACGCTTTATCTTACAACCTATTATTGAAAATTCCATCATTCATGGATTAAACCAAAGTGCCGGTAAAATTAAGCTTGAAGCTTTTGTAGGAAGAAATGATTTTTATATTATGATTGAAGACAATGGGGTAGGAATGGATGAAGCCACATTAACGAATTTTCGAAACAGATTCATGAATAACTCAGAGTTAGTTCATGTTCAGAATAAAAGCGGTTTTTCAAGTATTGGGATTGCCAATGTGTTCGAGAGGATGTGTATGACATTTGGAGATACTTTTCAAATGGAAGTTAGAAGTGAAGAGGGTAAGGGGACAAAAATAACAATGTCTGTTTTTAAAGGGAGGCTGAAGAGCTAATGTATAAGGTAATGCTGGTAGATGATGATTATCCTGTTTTGGAATTATTATCAGAGATCATAAATTGGGATCAACTAGGCTTAAATCTTCAAAGCATTCATGAGAATGGGGCTAGTGCACTTACCTATGCGTTAAATGAAATGCCGGATATTTTACTAACAGACATTGGAATGCCTAAAATGAACGGAATAGAATTAACAAAACAATTAAAGGGAATAAATCCCAATCTACAAGTTTGTATGCTGACATGCCACAATGAGTTTGAATATGCTCATCAATCTTTAAAGCTGAATGTACAGGATTATTTATTAAAAGATACGTTAGATCCGAAAGACTTAGACGAAGTACTGCTAAAATTAAAGAAAAATGTAGAAAAAGAAAATCAACAAAAAATAAAAGAATTCAAGTTAGAGAGTATTGTTGAAAGAAACAGAGAGTCAATGAAACGGGAGTTTTTACGGAAAACCCTCTATCAACATACCTACGAAAATGTGGGATGGTATGATGAAGCTTTCTCTTTTGGCTTGGATGTAAAAGGAAGATCATATATTCCAGTTTTATGTTTTATCCAGGATTATCGATCAGCAAAAGAATGTTATCTTTCCGAAGATACCTTAACATTTTCGATTCAAAATGTCATAAGTGAAGTTTTACAGGATGAAGAAGGTTCAGCCCATTTTTCATTAGAAAAAAAGGAATCTTTTTTATTTTTTCCCTATAGCTCAACATTAAAATCAGACAGTTATGGAAAAGCAACCAGATGTCTTGAAAAAATTCAGAGGAATGTCTTTCATACGTTGAAAATATCTCTTTCCTTTTTAGTGGGAGACCCATTAGATAGCTATATGTCTTTTAAACATTCACTACAAACTTTGATTGATAGTACAAATCAACGCTTTTATATAGAAAATTGTACGATTGAAAAAAAGAGAGCAGAGACGAAAACATCGGATAGCTTATTTGAATGGTATGATAAGGCATCGAACGAAATTAGACAGCTTATTATAAAAAAGGATACCGCAGAAGTAACGCCGCTTATCACAAAATGGATGGACATTTTCAAGGAAAAACAGTATTCATCCGAAATGGTGAAAGACTGGGTATTAAAGCTGCTGTTAGATCTAAAAGTTAAACTAAAGGCTTTACAATTTTTCGGTACAAATACGTCAAATGAAGTTTTACATGAAGAAATAATAGCGATTGATTCCTTAATAGAACTAAGAAAATGGCTCATTCAATATTTTGAAATGCTTTTAAAGGCGGTAAACGAGTCAACGACAAAATCGAGACGTAAAGAAGTGATCGATGCTTGTAAGTATGTTGAAATAAATTTGGAAAAGAAAATCACCCTTGATGAAGTAGCAAATGTTCTTTATTTAAATTCGAGTTATTTTAGCAGACTTTTTAAGAAGGAAGTTGGAGAAACCTTTGTAGAATATGTCACAAAAGCTAAGATGAACAGAGCAAAAGAATTACTTGAACAAACGGTTGATTCGGTAGGGAAAATTTGTGAAAGACTCGGATATGATAATCAAAGTTACTTTATTAAAGTGTTTAAAAACTATGCTGGTGTTACACCGATTGAGTATAGGGGTGAGAGGAAATAACAACAGTGCTTTTGTAAGCGTTTAAGATAAAAATATATCTATTTCTATTCTTATGCAATGAAGAAAGGAGCCATTTTCAAATGCTAACCTATTTGGATTCTATTAAAACCAATCCACTCAAAACCAGAGAAGATGTTGAAGAGGCATTAAGACAAATTTGTAATCCATTAAAGCCCTTCTATAGTAAAGGCTGTGCGCGTATAAAATTAGGTAACACAGGTGCTGCTTACTCTGATTCTACTTCAGAGATGGAGGGATTCTCCAGACTTTTATGGGGCTTGGCACCCTTTTTTGCAGGTACAGATGTCGAGTATGACCTGTGGGAGGTGCATCTACAAGGATTAAAAAATGGAACAGATCCTAATCATGAGGAATACTGGGGAGAGATTAAGCATTTTGATCAACGAATTGTTGAGATGGCTTCATTTGGTCTTGCTTTATTACTTATTCCAGACAAGATATGGGAACCTCTTACTCTACAAGAAAGAGAGAATGTAAGTGCTTGGTTATCTCAGGTTAATCAATGTCATGCACATGATTGCAATTGGCTTTTTTTCGCTGTTCTGGTTAACTTAGGATTAAAAAATGTTGGAGAGCCGTATGATCGAGAAAAAATAGCAGTGAACTTAGAGAGAATTGATCAATTTTATTTATCTAATGGATGGTATGCAGATGGTATAAATGGACATTCAGATTATTATGTACCATTTGCATTTCATTATTATGGATTAATCTATGCCAAGGGTATGGAAAAAGAAGATCCGATTAGGTCACAGAAGTATAAGGCTCGAGCAGAGGAATTTGCAAAAGACTTTATCGCATGGTTTTCATCAGATGGCTCCGCGATTCCTTACGGTCGAAGCTTGACATATAGATTTGCTAGCATCTCATTTTGGGGTGCGGCTGTATATGCAGGCATAGAGCCATTTTCGATAGGTGTCATGAAAGGGATTATTCTGAGAAATTTAAGATGGTGGTGTAAACAACCTATTTTCAATGATTCGGGTATTTTGACGATCGGATACTCTTATCCAAACTTAGTTATGGGAGAAAACTATAATTCACCAGGTTCTCCTTATTGGTCATTAAAAGCATTTTTACCGTTGGCGCTAGATAAGGAGCACCCGTTCTGGAAGGCGGAAGAGGAACCACTCCCTACCATTGGTGAGAAACTCGTTCAGAAAGAACCTCATCTCATTATATGCCGCAATGAAGCCGGTGATCATGCTCTAGCTTTTAACTCAGGTCATGTATCAACAAATGAACATACACATACATCAGCAAAATATGAGAAATTTGTCTATTCAACAGCTTTTGGATTTAGTGTTCCCCGAGCAGAGTGGGGTCTTTCACAGGGGGCATTTGATTCAATGTTAGCCTTAAGTGAAGGAGATAATCTTTATCGAGTAAAAAGAAATAGTGAAGAATTTACGATAGAGAATGATTATATCTATTCCAAATGGAAGCCTTGGAATGATGTAGAAGTCAAGACATGGCTAGTTCCGGGTACACCTTGGCATATTAGAATTCACCGCATTGAGACTGGTAGATTGCTTGATACAGCTGATGGGGGCTTTGCATTAGGGATTGAAGATAAGAAACTGGAACCACGGATGGAAATTCTAAAGAAAGATCAAGAATGTATGGTCAATACATTATGGGGAACAAGTGGAGTGAAGAGCCTATATGGGGAAGGTAAAGCAACATTCATTTATCCGAACTCCAATACAAACATACTACATTCCCGTACGGTTATCCCGACAATTCAAAAGAGAATTACCCCGGGAATCAGCTTTTTAGTTAGTGCAGTCTATGGTGACCCCGGCAATAAGGAACAGTGTTGGGAAAATGCTCCAGAGGTAGAGGTTACAGAAGATCAAATGAAGATTCGTCTTAGTAATCATGACCCAATTACAATAACAATATAAAACAGTTGAAGAATCGAAAGAATGAGAGAAAAAGTTTCTGGATGAAGCTCCTTCATTTTTTCGATTTTTTTCAAAGTTTCTTATAGACCTAATGTGAGGGGTGAATGACATTGTTTATTGAATTTGAAAAGACGTTGAAGCCGAATTCCCTGATTCCTTTTTTCTCATCAAAAAGAGAGCAGGCAAACTGGTTTGAGAGCATAAAGGGAAAATCATCCTATATGCCACTAATTACCGAAATAAGAGAAGAGGCAGATAGGCTACTGCAAAATTCCATGAAAGACCTAACATTTGAAGAATTTACGATCTTTAGAGAAACGGGCTCAAGACTTGAATATGAAAAAAGCTATTTTGCCAAGAGAAGACGCCTTAATACGTTTGCGATCATGACTTTATTAGAACCAACTGTTTCTGCTTATTTGCGGGAATTACACGAGACAATTTGGTCGATATGTAATGAATACAGCTGGTGTTTACCAGCACACTTGAAGAATAGTCCTGAGATGAAAACAGAAGATGAAAAGGATTTTCTACAAACAATACAGGATCCCCATTATACCATTGATCTTTTTGCAGCTGAGACAGCCTTTACACTTAGTGAAATAAACAATTTAATGAACCATGTTCTGGATCCGCTTATTCAAAAGAGAATGAAACAGGAAGTATACCGGAGAGCCCTACTACCGTTTCAACATCACTCATTCCATTGGGAGACATCCACACATAACTGGGCAGCGGTTTGTGCAGGCTCAATTGGTGCAGCTGCTTTGTATGTTGTGGATGATGAACATATGCTCACCTCTATAGTAGAGAGAGTTGTTCAGGCAATGACCTATTATTTAAAGGGTTTTAATGAAGATGGAGCCTGTATGGAGGGATATGGATACTGGCAATATGGCTTTGGTTACTATGTTTATTTTGCCGACTTACTTAAGAAAAAAACCTCTGGAGCAATTGATTTATTTCAGGTAGATAAAGTCGAGCAAATTGCTGCTTTTCAGCAAAAATGTTTTATCTATAAAAATAAGGTCGTGAATTTCTCTGATTCAACAGAAACAGGATCTGTCTTTTTAGGCTTAAGTCATTATGTAAACGATGTTTTTCCGAAGCTTGAAGTCCCTGAAACAGAGCTTCGTGCAGCATATACTGATGATCATTGCAGCCGATGGGCACCGGCATTTAGAAATTTCATTTGGTTTGATGAGAATAAAGCGGGAAAACCTTGGGGGAATGCAACATACTACTTGAAAGATTCACAGTGGCTCATTTCAAGACATACTGATTACGTTTTTGCGTGCAAAGGCGGTCATAATGATGAGCCGCATAATCATAATGATATTGGTCATTTTATTTTACAAGCTAAAGGAGAAACGTTTTTAAAGGACTTAGGAAGCGGAATGTATTGTGAGGGATACTTTAATCAAGAACGGTATTCATTTTTATGTAATGGCTCACAAGGCCACTCCGTTCCAATCATCAATCATCAATATCAGTCAGCAGGAGCAGCTAGGCATGCTTCTATTATTGCTTTTATCACTAGTGAAGAAGAAGATGTGTTCGAGATGGATCTTGCAGGAGCTTATGAAGTTGGAAACCTAGAAAAGTTAGAAAGAAAATTCATATGGAAAAAGAAGCATATACCTGAAATGATTTTGTCTGATACATATTATTGTACAGAAAAACCAACTTCAATCGTCGAACGATTTATTACACCAGTTTTAAAGATTACAGAAGAGTCTACTGGTGTTGGGTTGGTGGGTACTGAAAAGATAAAGATACTTTTTGACAGAGAGAAATTGGATTTGAGTATACAAAAAAATCATTTTTTAAATCACTTTGGTGAAAAGGAAGAGTTTTATCAATTAGATTTTGCTGTTAAAGAACTAAGGGAAGTTACTCGTGTGGATTTTCGGTTTGTATTTGGGGAATGAATGGTTCAAAGTCTCCTTAAATGTTTTCCTGCTTAATTTAATGGAATATTTCACACGTCCATTTACGATTAAGATAAAAATGTTGCTCTTTCTGAGAGCTCCATTTTAGAATTGATTTATCAAAGAATACCGAAAGAAGAGTACTAGAGCAATAAACCTTAGAAATGAAGCATTAAGCTAGTTATTTTGAAAAAGCTATATTTTAAAATTGCGCCTGCTTTTACAATACTAGTATTATTTTGATACTAGTATTGTTTTCGTCATAAAGATATAAAGGGATATTGGTTAATAAAATAGAAAAAGAATAAAGCATAAATGTCCAATAGGAGATTTTTAAAAGTCCAAGTTGGTTTTTGTCGAAATTTGTTTTATAATAACACTTGAATTTGTAAACGCTTACAATTATAATGATAATAGGTTGGACGGCATGCGTGGCTGTCAAAGTATCTAGCGTAGGTGGGGCTGGTACGAAGAACGGTTTTCGAGAAGGTTATAAATTTTTCTATGTTCCGTACATTTTTTGAAATTTAGTTTATCTTTATCTATAAAAGAATAATAGAGTTAAATAAGGAGGGATACATAATGTGTAGAGAAAACAAATTAACATTCTCCGACTTTGTTATTAAAGATCGGTTTGAATTAAACTCTTATCTTTCATATTTATTCCATCAAGTTAAAAATAATGCGGATCAGTCTAAAGATAAAAAGGTAAAACACTAAATCAATAAAGTAAATTGAAGGGATAAATAGTTATGATTAAGAAAATAGTAAGGCGACCTTGTTATTCGTTTTGGATGAATAAGGTCGCCTATTGTTTGTTATAAAACCTTTGTTTTGACCCAGTAGTATATACTTATATACTCCTGTTCATTGATGCTTTAAACATCGGCATTCACCGGGCGTTCGGAAAGCATTCTCTCCCAAGTTTAATTTTGGGTTTCCCACTTTTTTGTAGACAATCAAACAGACTCAGTATTATTCTG
Source organism: Bacillus sp. J37 (assembly GCF_000518865.1). GTDB lineage: Bacteria > Bacillota > Bacilli > Bacillales > Bacillaceae > Metabacillus. The sequence continues at coordinate 37,782 of NZ_JAEK01000006.1, forward strand.
TTTATACTTCTTCGGTGTCACACCAACATATTTCTTAAACACCTTAGTAAAATAACTTTGATCATGAAAGTTTAATATAGTCGAAATTTTCAATAACGAATAGTCAGTAAATGTTATCAATGATTTGGCCTCATCAACTTTAGTTCGATGGATATATTCAGCGATAGAAATACCTACTTCTTTTTTAAAAAGAGCTGATAAATAATTAGGATGCATCTCTATAAGGTTAGCCAAGGTTGTTAGGGTTAAATCTTCGTATAGGTGTGTGTAAATATAATTTATGCAAATATTAATGGGTTTTGAGTATCTTTGATGTTTATGTTTTCTTACTCGATCAGCAAAATCACTTAAGGCTTGTTCCATAAACAGATCTACTGATTTCATATTTGTTAAATCCTCAAGGTTTTGAATATATAAGTCGCTGAGTGTATAGGCAATTTCATGCTGAAGACCGCCCTCCATAGCAGCTCGTGTTGCCAGTGTAATAGCGGAAATTGCTAAGTTTTTACTGCTGCGTAACTGACTTTTCTTCGATAATACGCCCAACTCTCCTTTGTCAGGGCTTAGTTTGAATACTTTTAGAAATTCATCCTTTCTACCCTCTTTAATGTATTGAAATAGCCTTTTTTCATAGATGAAATCATGATGAAATGACACATTTTCGCGTTTTTGTGAAATGGTTGTCAAAGGATCCTCGATTTGTACGATGTGCTCACCCGCTTCAATATTTTTTAACATGATATTGGCGGGATCCAGTGTTTTTTGATAGAGCATATAATACATCTGCATACTGATGTTGATAAACTTTAAATTGGATGTTCGGGGCAGTAATTCATAATAATGGACGAGTTTTTCAACAAGTCCTTTTTGAACAGGCATGTCATTTACCAAAGCTGCCAGTCTTTCATTTGAAAGCTCAGAAGGAAGAGCGGGACCGACAATGATCATGCCTTTATATTGATTAAGATTACGCACTTGAATGATAAAATAATGTTCATAATATTCCGATTTGACCAATAGTGGGAATGGATAGTGCTCGTGATTTAATTGGAATTGTTTCAGAAGATCTTGTGTTGATGTGTAAAAAGGATTTTTAATAGTTTGAGAAGCAAACTCAAACTCTAAATGATTATGTTCATTTAGAAAAATAACCGGAATATGAAAAGATTCATATATCAATTTGCAAATGTAATTTACATCCTGAAGCTTCATAAGCTGACCCCTCATTTAATTAATATCTAAAATCATATCATAAAGATGAATAGATGTTAAAAAAAAGCTAAAAAAACTAATATATTACCAAAATTGATATGAGTGATTGTATATAATAGTCATATAGTTTATTAGAAAGCGTTTTCTACCTTGATACTTATGGAGGGATTATATTGACAAAAGATATTAAAGCACTTATTTCACAAATGACATTAGAAGAAAAAGCTGGTCTATGTTCTGGAAAAGACTTCTGGAATTTAAAGGGGATTGAAAGACTAGGCATCCCATCTATCATGGTCACAGACGGTCCACACGGTTTACGTAAACAAAAAATGGGTGCTGACCACTTAGGGTTATTTGATAGTGTACCTGCTACTTGTTTTCCATCTGCAGCAGGAATGGCGAGCTCATGGGATCGCCATTTGATTCATAAAGTTGGAATAGCTTTAGGGGAAGAATGTCAGGCAGAGGATGTTGCAGTTCTTCTTGGACCAGGTGCCAATATTAAACGTTCTCCTTTATGTGGACGTAACTTTGAGTACTTTTCAGAAGATCCGTATCTTTCATCTGAAATGGCAGCTAATCATATTAAAGGTGTGCAAAGCCAAGGTGTTGGAACGTCCTTAAAACACTTTGCAGCGAATAACCAGGAGCACCGCAGAATGTCAACAGATGCAATTGTGGATGAAAGAACATTCCGTGAAATTTATCTAGCTAGCTTTGAAGGGGCGGTGAAGCAATCGCAGCCATGGACCGTTATGTGTTCTTACAATAAAGTAAATGGAGAATTTGCGTCTGAAAACAACTATCTATTAAACGATATCTTAAAAGAAGAGTGGGGTTTTGAAGGCTTTGTTGTTTCTGATTGGGGAGCAGTTAATGAACGTGACGTAGCTCTAGCAAATGGTCTTGAACTTGAAATGCCGGCTTCAAAAGGAATCGGAGAGAATAAAGTGATCGAAGCGGTTCAAAATGGTACATTATCGGTAGAAAAACTGGATGCAGCTGTAGAACGTATTTTGCGCATTATTTTTAAAGCTATTGAAGAAAAGAAAGAAAATGCAACATATGATCAAGAAGCACACCATCAACTTGCAAGAGAAACAGCGAGAGAAAGTATGGTGCTGTTAAAGAATGAAAACAATATCCTCCCACTTAAAAAAGAAGGCAGTTTTGCTGTAATTGGTGAATTTGCCAAAGCTCCAAGATACCAAGGTGGCGGAAGCTCTCATATTATACCGACAAAGCTTGAAAATATTGTGGAGGAAATCGAAAAGTCTGCTGGCTCAGAAGCAAACGTAACGTATGCTCAAGGATACTATCGTGACCAAGATACAATTGATGAAGCATTAATTGAAGAAGCAAAAGAAGTAGCTTCACAAGCAGATACGGTTATTTTGTTTGCAGGTTTACCGGATCGATATGAATCTGAGGGGTATGATCGTGTACACCTGCACATCCCTGAAAACCAAAAGCTTCTAATAGAAGCGGTTGCTGAAGTGAACCCAAATATCGTTGTTGTTCTAAGTAATGGTGCACCAATTGAAATGCCTTGGTTAGACAAAGTAAAAGGATTGCTTGAGGGGTATCTTGGAGGTCAAGCTCTTGGCGGAGCGATTGCAGACATTTTATTCGGTGATGCAAATCCGAGCGGAAAACTTGCAGAGACATTCCCTAAACAATTAAGTGACAATCCTTCTTACTTGTTCTTCCCGGGTGAAGGAGACAAAGTAGAGTACCGCGAAGGAATTTTCGTCGGCTATCGCTATTACGATACAAAACATGTGGAACCTTTATTCCCATTTGGCTATGGTTTAAGCTATACATCGTTTGAATACAGCAATCTGCGTGTAAGTGCCAATAAAATCAATGATTCAGAAACACTAAGTGTGACTGTTGATGTAAAAAATACAGGAGCTGTTACAGGAAAAGAAGTTGTTCAGCTTTATGTGAAAGACGTGGAAAGCAGTGTAAGCAGACCTCAGAAGGAATTAAAAGGTTTTGAAAAAGTTGAACTTCAACCAGGTGAAGTTAAAGAAATTACCTTTACTTTAGATAAACGTTCATTCGCATACTATAATACAGAAATAAAAGATTGGCATGTAGAAAGTGGAGAATTCGAATTATTAGTAGGGAAAAGCTCAAAAGAAGTTGTTCTAACAGAAAAAGTGACAGTTGAATCGATGACAGACATTCCGTTGCTGGTTCATCGTAATACAACAGTTGGTGACTTACTTGCTAATCCTAAAGTAGCTCCACTAGCTAAAGAACTATTAGGAAAAGCACAGGAAGGAAGCCCATTCGCTGCAGCATCTGAGGAGGAAGGTGAATTCTCAGAGATGATGGAAGCAATGATGAAGTATATGCCATTACGAGCTTTATCTAATTTTAGCGATGGAAACTTAACGGAAGAAAAACTGCAAGATATGATTCAACAATTAAATGATGTACAAAAAAATACAGTTGTGAATTAATTTAAGGTGGATTGGCTCAAGTCATATGAGTCAATCCATTATTTGATTTCCGGGAAGTTGAACAATTGGCTTATTACCAATGCAAAAGCTTCATCTTTTATAAAAAAGGTGGAGCTTTTTTGTCCTTTAAGAAAGTTATCAATATTAAAGAATTAAATCATAAGAAAAGACATCGACTTCTGCCATTCTTGGCGGTAAGTTGTGTTTTCTAATTATCCATCTCCAACTTCTCGGGTGTGTTTAATTACGTATACCCTTCTGTTATAACCTATGCATTTGTTGCAATTTACCATCGTCATCCTTCGTGATATCTTAATAATAGATTAATTGAAATGAAGAAAGTGAATAATTCATTTTGTTAAATAATGAGGAAGGAGGGATAGTAGTGAAGGGAGAATGGGAAAAAGTTTTTCAACTTTTTTGGTCTTTTTTCAAAATAGGACCTGTAACATTTGGTGGCGGTTATGCAATGATTCCTTTAATAGAAAAAGAAGTTGTTCAAAAAAAACATTGGGTCAAAAGTGAGGACTTAACAGATGTTTTTGCTATTGCAGGGACAATACCGGGAGCAATAGCAGTAAACGCTGCTACCTTTATCGGGCACCGAATTGCCGGCATAAGGGGAGCAGTTGCTGCAACAATAGGAACTCTTCTTCCAACCTTTATGATCGTGCTTGTGCTTTGTGGAGTACTTTCAACCTTTCAGAATAATCCATATGTCGAATCAGCATTTTTTGGTATTCGAGCTGCGACTGTCGCTTTAATTGTATATGCCGGGATAAAAATAGCGAGGACATCACTTTTGGATAAGGCCACATTTACTTTGGCAGTTACTATGATAGTGGCAATGTTGATGTTTCACTGGCATCCAATTTTCGTTATCTTTTTAGGAGCATTTTTAGGGATTCTCATTGTCAGGATTAAAGAAAAATTAGGTATACTAGTAAAGTTTGAAAAAAATGAAGAGGAAGAGAGTGGGAATAACAAAGAATCGTTAAAGCAACAGGTAGGAATGTAGGAGGTAGTAGTATGCTGTTACAATTATTTATTCTGTTTTTTATGATTGGGACTGTATCATTTGGTGGCGGATATGCAATGCTTCCCGTGATAGAAAGAGAGGTTACGGGTAAGGGATGGATCACGACAACTGATTTTACAGAAGCAGTTGCCTTGGCAGGTATGACCCCGGGATCAATTGCTTCTAATAGTGCAACGATCGTAGGGTATAAAGTTGCCGGAATACCAGGCGCCATTATCTCATCTATTGCCATGAGTTTGCCATCTTTAATTCTCATGTTAGTCATTGCTTTATTTTTCTATAAATTACATTCGAATAAACTTGTGAAATCTGCTTTTTATGGTTTGCGCCCAATAGTGACGAGTCTAATCATGTATGCTGCGATTAAATTAGCTCTTTCAAATGGTGTGATCTCTACCTCAATTTCATGGGATATGATAAGTCTCTTATCCATTTTCGGTATCTCTTTAATTTCTCTATTATATTTCCGAGTTCACCCGGTGATCGTGATTTTATGTGCTGGTGTTATTGGTACGCTTATTCATTAAGTTTAAAAGGGATCATTAGATTCTTAAATAAAGAAAGCTCAATTCCCTTTTTCTGAGGAATTAAGCTTAATTGTTTCGTTAAAATTAAACATGATCTTTCTAGTGGTGCTTGTCCTGAATAAACTGAACAAACTTTGTAACCCCATCTCTATTGAATCTTTGCGGCTTTTTAACTAGCCATAATCTGCGATTAATATGTACACCTTCAATCTTCATTTCTTGCAAAACACCTTGCTCCAATTCCCGTGAAACGGTTAATCTTGGTAAAATACTTATTCCTAAACCTGCCTCAACAGCACTCTTAATTGCCTGTGTACTTCCGATTTCCATGTAACTTTCGATTTTATTTAAAATCCCGTGTTCGTTTAGTGCGTTTTCAACAATAAGTCGAGTGCCTGAAAGTGACTCACGCCAAATCATTCGTTCGTGGGCTAATTCCTCTATACTAATTTCTGATCGTTCCTTCCAAGGATGATCTGTTGGGAAAACGAGAATTAATTCATCATCAGCAAATTTCTCTACTATAAAGCTTTTATCCTCTACAATTCCTTCTACTAATGCAATATCAATAACATCATTCGATAAGTCTTCTAATACACTTGGCGTATTTCTTATTGTTAACGATACTTTTATATCAGGTGTTTGTTTTTTAAAACGACCAAGCAAGCTTGGCAATAAATACTCACCAATTGTTAACGATGCCCCAACTCTAAGGCTTGAATTATATTCTCCTGTTGCCTGTAGAATCACTTCCTTCGAACGATTAAAATCGTCTACTATCGCTTTGGCAAAGGGATAAAGCATTTTTCCGGTTGTGGTAACAGTTAATTTGCCTTCAGTCCGATCAAATAGTAAGGTGCCATAGAAGTTCTCCAATTGGCGAATTTGTCTTGTAACAGCAGGTTGTGAAACATAGCTTAGTCTGGCTGCTTGACTAATACTACCTTCATCAACGACTAAACAAAACATCTTAAGGTTTTCTATGTTCAAGAAAACTCCCTCCTAGTCCCAATTAGAAAATAATTGTTAATTCTATCATACCTCAGGTGGTGAATTAAGAAAATTAACTTAACTATAACAATCCGTTATATGCTATGCATTTGTTGCAATATGCCTGCTCGTAAAAGCATGATATCGTAGAGATAAGAACAAAACATATAAATATATTGATGAATATTCCAATAATAATTCTTGAAAAAATAGTAATAGAAACTTGGAAGGAGAAAAGTATGAAGGATGAAACAAAAAAATTATTTCAGCTCTTTTGGACGTTCTTAAAAATTGGTCCAGTCACCTTTGGCGGTGGTTATGCCATGATCCCACTTATCGAAAGAGAAGTTGTAGATAAGAAGAAATGGGTCAGTCATGAAGATGTTGCAGATGTCTTTGCCATTGCGGAATCGATTCCGGGTGCAATCGCGATAAATTCCTCAACATTTATCGGGTATCGAATAGGCGGGATAAAAGGAGCGATTGCCGCATTACTTGGCGTTTTTTTACCAACCTTTCTAATCGTCGTCATCCTAAGTATTGTATTTTTACAAGTTCAGAATAACCCGAAAATTGAAGCGGCATTTCAGGCGATTCGCGCTTCTATTGTTGCTTTAATCGTATATGCAGGTTATATGATCGGCAAAACAGCAATCATAGATAAAACTACTTTTGTTATATCATTTGGTTCCATGGCTGTTCTGTTTTTCTTTCATTTACATCCGGTTTTAATTATTTTCTCAGGTATTATTCTCGGCATTGTTCTTGTTAAAATAAAACGGAAGTTAGGTTATTCAGTTGATGGGAAAAAAGAAAAAAGCTCACCGAAAACACAGCAACTAGAATGGTTTATGGGGGATGGAATTTAAGATGATACTGTTAGAACTATTCTGGACATTTCTATTAATTGGATTTGTTTCGTTTGGTGGAGGATATGCCATGATCCCTGTCATCGAGCTGGAGGTAATAAATAAGGGCTGGATGACGACTCAACAGTTTACGGATGTTATTGCAATTGCAGGGATGTCACCAGGACCAATCGCAACAAACAGTGCTATTTTTGTAGGGTACCAGGTTCAAGGAATCACAGGTGCTATTGCAGCAGGGTTAGGCATGGTTATTCCGTCACTACTACTTGTTATTATCATTGCAACATTCTTCTATAAAATTAGTAAAAATAAGCATGTTGAATCCGCTTTTTATGGCTTACGTCCAATTATTACAGGATTAATTGGCTATGCAGCCATTAAATTTGCTATAAGCAATAACTTAGTTGGATCACTCTCTTGGCACTCAGTTAGTTTATTGCTTATTTTTGCCCTATCACTTTTCTCATTAATAAAACTTCGTATTCACCCTGCCTTAGTTATTATTATGTCAGGAGTTGTAGGAGCTGCAATATATTCATAAAAAGAAGTTTAATCTTAGAATTAGACTTCTTTTTTATTTGGCTATTTTATTAAAGGTTATATTCGCAAATATGTTAGTAGTAGTGAAACCGTTTTAAACCATAAATGGAGCGGTAGACACTCGAATCCTGCGGGAAGTGAGGAAAGGCCGAGACCCCACAGGAGAAGCCGAGGAGGCTTGGCTTCCTCCCCGGTGCATGGAGTGTCTGAAGTGCAATGGAACGAACTAATTCTCATGTTTTCCTATATTAAAAAATAACAACATATACAAAAAACAGTCTTTCCTTTAAAAAAATTAAAACAGCAAGAATCATTCTTTTGTATAGGTCTGAATACACATATTTTGTTAAATAAAAATGCGCTGAAAGAGCTTTAACAACATAATTCATGATATTTGACTTATGCACAGCAGGTAAACCTTTAGCTAAAATAATTCTAGAGTGCTAGTGTAGTGAAAGGGAGGATCACTTATTTGAAAAATATAGACTACATAAGAGAAGAAATTAGAGAATTTTCCAAATCAAATGAATTTCTTTCATATCGTGAAGTAGATGAATTACAAAATGTTTTATATGAAGACGAAACAATACTAAATATTACAACAGGTGGCATTGACCGCTACAAAGGATTATTTTTGTTAACAGATGATCGTGCATTATTTATTTATCATAATGAAATTAATCAACCAAAAGTGTTAGAAGTACCTTATGAGAAATTAGAATATATTCATATGAAACAAGTAAATTATTTCGTTTCGATGGAATTGTTTTTTGCTGGGACGAAAATTGAAATTTCTGATTTACCACCGGATGATGCAGACTCCTTTAAACAAGATTTAACATTTCAGGTTGATTTTTATGACAAATTGAAGAAAAATGGGGTCCCTCAAAAAAAGAAGTTCGGGCTTCTACATTTTCTCTTATTTATTGGGATTGCCGTGCTTACAGGTTATTTTGTCGGCCCACAATTTCATGTTGTAGAGGTGTATGATGAAGTACTGACAGATGCATTGCCTATAGAGGAAGCAGAAGAATCATATCAGTTGGAATTCACAGAGATGGAGATTAACAAGGATGAGTATGAAACAACAGTACGTGGTATCATTAAAAATTTATCAGATAAGGAATATCGATATATTAGCATAGATATACAGTTTTATGATAAAAAGGGTTCGATTGTAGATAGTCAAATTCAATCGATTTACGATTTAAAACCAGGAAAGTCGTGGAATATAGATAGTTATACGATAAGTGAGTATGCTGATACCTTTGAGGTTGTTGGTGTGTATGCTGAGGTGGCGGAGTAAGAATATAAAATGATTGTATATATAGTTAATATAAAATAGTATTCGTCTATTATGAGGCGGATGCTTTTTTTGTACATAGTTTTGGTGTCTAAGCACAAGCGCCTCGTTCCTCAGGGATGAACAAGGTGACTGTGCTTTTTAAATTGAATACCTTTCGTCTTCATTCATACAAGGAATATTTTCACATAAAATGGAGAAATTATCATCATGAATCTTTGTATATAGGGGCGAACCAGATGAAGTCACGGTTTCAATTATCAAGAAAAAAATGGGAAAACATTAAATACACTCAACAATTGCCCCATGACCAGCTTGAAGCCCAGAAAGATGAAGTGATTGATAAAAGCTTACAAGTGAATAGTAATTGGTTTAAACAAATTCTTGGAGATAATGATGACTTTGTCACCCGAAAGTTTATGATTTTTGGTTCATTTCCTGCTGCATTATTTTATCTATCGGATTTTGCAGATCAGCAATCACTGAATCAAGATATATTAAAGCCATTAATGTCTGCACCAACACACCTAATAGGGAAAAATATTGATAGAGATACACTCCAAGACATATTGATGAACGAAGTGTTATATCATAGCAAAGTTGTTATAAATAATAAAAAAGTGGAGCTTGTACAAAGTATTCTTCAAGGCGAAACAATCATCATAATTGATGGGGTACAAAAAGCTTTTCAAATTGGGACAAGAAAAGTAGAAAAACGTGCGATTAATCAACCGGAAACGGAACAAGTTATATTGGGTCCGCGGGAAGGATTTATTGAGACACTGAGCACCAATATCTCTTTACTCAGGTATCGCCTACAAACACCGGACTTTATTGTAAAAACACTTAATGTAGGTGAGATGACAAAGTCCAAGGTTGCTATATGCTTCGTAAGAGGTCTTGCGGGTGAAGAATTGATAAAGGAAGTAGAATATCGTTTGTCGAAAATTGACATTGATGGAATTTTGGATGTTGGTTATATTGAGCAGTTTATCGAGGATAATCATATGTCACCATTTCCACAGGTTCAATCCACAGAAAGACCTGATAAAACAGTTGGAGGGATTTTAGAAGGTCGTGTCGCAATCATGGTAGATGGATCCCCGTTTGCCCTGCTTGTACCAGTTGTATTTAACCAGTTTTATCAAACAGCTGAAGATTACTCTTCCCGTTATTTAATGGGAAGTTTTGTTCGTATCGCCAGAATTCTGGCATTAGTGTTTTCACTAATCTTTCCATCTATATATGTTTCGTTCATTTCATTCAATCCAGAGTTACTTCCAACAGAATTCGCAGTAGCAGTTGCAGGGGGACGTGCTGGTGTACCTTTTCCGGCTGTAATAGAGGTGTTGTTAATAGAAGTGGCGATGGAAGTTTTACGTGAAGCAACCGTCCGGCTTCCAAAACAGGTTGGAGGAGCTTTATCAATTGTAGGAGTACTGGTTATTGGACAGGCAGCGGTTGAGGCCGGGATTGCCAGCCCGATTACGGTTGTTGTGATTGCTATGACGACAATTGGATCATTTGCTACTCCGGCATATAGTGCGGCCTTTGCATTAAGAATGCTCCGCTTTCCAATCGTTATTTTGGCTGGGGTATTTGGCTTATATGGAGTTGTTGTTGGAGTTATCCTGATTTTTAATCATATGCTTTCACTTAAATCATTTGGTGTTCCGTATATGAGCCCTGTTTCACCTTTTAATATAGAAGGCATGAAAGATGTCGTGATTCGAGGGCCTTTATGGTGGATGCCAAAGCGTCCGGGATTTTTACACACTAAAAATGATATACGAGTAAGGAAAAATTATAAGCAAAATAGTACTACTGATTCTGAAAAGGCCGGCAATCATCGCCGGAAGGGGGATGAAGATGGAACATCCTAGAGAAATTACAACTGCTACCGCTTCAGGTGTATTGATAAGTACGATAATCGGAGTTGGAGTATTGCCGCTTCCATTATTTGCAGTACAAGCTAACAATACAGGTGCTCCTTTAGTTACTGTTATTGCCATCATTTTGGCCTTTATTGGATTAAGTGTTATTACCATTCTCGGTATGAGATACCCAAACCATTCCATTATTGGATACAGTCAAAAAATCATTGGAAAGTGGCTTGGTCTGTTTTTAGGAATTTTATTCGTCTTGTTTTTTTCCATATTAACAGGTCTGGCATCTCGTGAATTCGGATCTGTTGTTATTTCGGCCGTTTTAAAAGAAACCCCTTTAGAAGTTACAGTGTTTGTTATGTTAGTATTAGCTGCTTTTACAACTAGACATGATATGACCACTTTTGCCTATATTCAATTATTTTACTTACCCTTTATCCTTGCACCTGCACTGATAATTGTGGTTTTATCGCTAAAGAATGGAAATATCCTTTATTTACAGCCAGTTTGGGGAAATGAGCCGGATATTCATTTGATAATTTCAGGGGTTTTTATTATTTCAGCATTATTTCAAGGCTCATTTGTTATGACAATCATCATTCCTTCAATGAAAAAAGCCAGAAAAGCAATGAAGGCAAGTATTTGGGCAATCATTATTTCAGGTGGTTTATATACCTTGATTGTGATTGCCACAGTAAGTGTATTTGGTACAGAGGAGACGAGGAAGTTAATATGGCCTACACTTGAACTTTCAAGAACAACGTCATTACCGGGTAATATTCTGCAAAGACTTGATATTATATTTTTAGCCATTTGGGTTGTCTCCGTCTTTACTACGTTATTAACGAGCTATAAATTAACAATTCATATGCTAAGTCAATTATTAGGATTAAGTGATCATAAGATGATGTCTTTCTTTATCTTACCGTTTTTCTTTTTACTTGCAATGATTCCTCAAAATGTTTTGCAGATGTATGAAATTATTAGAGTGGTAGGACAAATTGGATTGATTTTAACTATCGGGATACCGGTTTTATTGTTACTCATAGATTCTGTAAAAAGAAAACGGAGAGCAAACAATGAACACATTTCTAAAGTTTAGATTTACAATAATCAAAGTTATAGGTCTTTTTATATCCGTTGTGGTTCTTTCCGGCTGTTGGGACAGTTTGGATATTGAGAAACGTGCCGTTATACTAGGGATTGCTATTGATAAGACAACTGAGGAGCACGGTAAAGAGGAAGAAAATGTCTCACATCTTTCAAATTCATTTCCTCGTCCAGATAATGAAATGATAAAAATAACTGCGCAAATTGCTGTTCCTGGTAAAATTCCTCTTGGACCTGAAAGTGGAGGGGGAGATTCAGATCCCGTTTGGATCCTCGAAGTTGTCGGACATACGATGGATGATGCATTGGCAAATTTGGAACAGGAAATATCAGATGACATTTTTCTTGGGCATATAAGAATTATCATCATTAGTGAGGAATTGGCACGAGATGGAGTAGAACGAATTAATGATTTTTTTCGGCGGAATTCAGAAATTAGAAGAACTGCATGGCTTGCTATATCAAAAGGAGAAGCTAGTCAATTTATGAAGATAACCCCAACCTTTGAAAGGGTCCCTGGTTTATATTTATCTTCAATGTTTGAAAATGCAGTAGATCTAGGCAAATTTCCATCTGATTTTATTGGTGAGTTTTGGACGATCCTCTCAAGTAAAGGACAGGACTCATTTTTGCCCTATATTAGTATAAAAAAAGAAGAAAATGTTCAAATCAAAGGACTTGCATATTTTAGCGGTGATAAAATGGTAGGAATCAGTGATCCGCTTGAAATTGGTTTCTTTATGGCAGTATTAGGAAATGGAAAAGGTGGGTATGGAGTTTTTGTCCAGATCCCTGACACAGAAGACTATGTGATGGTGAGGATTTCCAGCAGAGTTGTTAAAATAGAAACCAAATTAAAAGATGATCAACCTGAAATTACAGTCAATATAAATTATGAAGCAGAGATTGACGAAAAAGATGCACCTGAGTATGTAGAAATAGACAATTCAAAAATAATGAAGGAAATTGAAGAAGTTACATCAAGAAACACTGTTGAATCAATTCAAACATTCATAAAAAACACACAAGAGCAGGAATCTGACATTTTTGGGTTTGGTGAACATATTAGAGCAAAACATCCCCGGTTTTGGGATACAAAAGTGAAAACACCTGAAAAATGGCATTCGTTTTATAGGGAATTAAATGTAACGGTAAACTGCACAACAAAAATCCGACGCATCGGGATGAAAGCAAAATAATATCTTCCATTAAATGAGGAGAGAGGAAAATTGTACATCGGATACATGAATTACCTTATTGCAATTTTCATTATTACAGGTTGCTTAATTATGCGATATGACTACCCGTTTTATAAAAATAAAAAAATGAAAAAAGAAGAAAAAGTAACGAAATTTTTTGGACGAGGGAATATAGTTCTTGGTTTATTACTCTTTGCAGGTAATTGGGTCTATAATACTTGGTTTAAATAATTATAAAGGAAAAGTTCTTTATTTCACTCAAAGAAATAAGGGACTTTTTATTTTTGTACGATCAGAAAGTATATAAATTTTATGGATCATCGTATAAGAAAAACTAAGGCTTTCGCCATTGAGACTTCACGATAAGCCAAGTATTTCTGAATTTTCGCCTTCCCTTTATAGGAAATAAAGAGAGTATACAGGTATCAACATAACTTCCCATCGAAAAATAAAATAATTTGTAATTCCTTATATATTTCGACAACGTTTTTAGTTTTCAGCCTGTAAACTTATACTTACTGATAAGGAATTAAGGAGAAGAAATCAAGAAAAAATGTAGGACACTACAAATGATAAGAAGATGTAGTGAAATCTACTAGTCAATTGATCATCAAAAACTCGGGAAGTTACTAAGGAGGGATATGAGTGAGTGTGAACACCGTAGTAGAGCCTGTTGAGCGTTATTCTTCTTTAGAAGACAGCATCTTAATCGAAATGTCTCATGAAGGAGATAGTGAATCACTTTCATTTTTAATAAGTAAATATCAACATTTGGTACGTTCAAAAGTGAAATCATATTTTTTAATAGGTGCTGATAAGGAAGATCTTTTTCAAGAAGGAATGATCGGTTTATATAAAGCAATCCGTGATTTTAAACAAGAAAAAATGGCTTCTTTCTATGCTTTTGCTGAATTATGTATCACAAGGCAGATCATTACTGCTATTAAAACAGCTTCTCGTCAGAAACATAGCCCGCTAAATTCATCTATTTCTTTGGACAAGCCACTTATGAATGAAGAATCTTCTTATACTCTTATGGATGTCCTTTCCGGAGAGAATGTCACAAATCCGGAAGTATTTCTTATGAATAAAGAAAAGTTAAATGAAATTCAAACAAAGATTAATGAATTATTGAGTGATTTGGAACGAAGTGTCCTCTTACTCTATATGGAAGGTCATTCATATGCAGAAATTTCTGAAGAACTAAACACACATGTAAAATCGATTGATAATGCTTTACAACGAATCAAAAGAAAGCTTGATAGACATATTGATTTTAGAAAAGTTGTTTAATAGAAATTAAACAATCTATATCAAAAAAGCTTCAGTCCCATTAAAAAGGAGGGACTGAGGCTTTTTTATTGTTTACCAGGAAATGATAAAATTCTTGAACTGTGGATAAGCGCTTTGACATCCAGCTCCAGCGCCTAGCCCAGAAGCACAGGACGTGCAAGTGCAGTCATTGCGACAGGACGTCGCGTTATTGACTGCCTTTAGGGTCTAGCCACAAATGAATTGACGACAAAGAACGTTTTCTATTCATTTGTGGCTTATTTGCCTGAGGCTGATCAAGGCGCTTGTGCTTTTGTCAGAAAGTAATAGTAATTTTATGGATGGTCGTATAAGAAAAACTAAGGCTTTCGCCATTTGGACTTGGCGATAAGCTAAGTTTTTCTAAAGTTATTTTTATATAAAAAATCAAATTTGAGAATTATTAACATTGACGAAAGAACTAATTTTCTTTAAAATGTTTTCTTATATTAATATAATATATTTTCCTTGTATAAGTTTAGGGATATGGCCTAAACGTTTCTACCTAGCTACCTTAAATAGCATGACTACAAGGATTACATAAATCACAGGCGGTATGGCCTTTGTGTGTAATCTTTGTATGTAAAAGCTTTGGGGGAGAAGACTCTAAAGCTTTTTTTATACGATCAAAAGCATTAGATTTTATTGATTCTAGTATAAGAAAAACTAGTGCTTTCACCATTATGAACCGGCAGTAAGCTTAGTATTTCTAATTTTGTAAAATTCAGGAGGTAAAGATGAAACAGTTCTTTCATTTCTCAGATAGAGGAACAACGTATCGACAAGAGATATTGGCTGGTATGACAACTTTCTTATCGATGGCATATATTTTAGTTGTAAATCCTATTGTGCTATCAGAAGCTGGTATAGACAAAGGGGCTGTATATACGGCCACTGCTGTCTCAGCTATAATTGGGACCTTATTAATTGGCCTCTTAGCAAATTATCCAATCGGGATTGCACCAAGTATGGGTCTTAATTCATTTTTCACCTATTCAGTTGTAATTGGGATGGGAATTCCCTGGCAAACAGCATTAACGGGTGTATTTATTTCAGGTGTATTATTCGTCCTACTTAGTATTTTTAAGATTCGCGAAAAAATTATTGAAGTTATTCCACAAGATTTAAAATATGCGATCGGTAGTGGCATAGGCTTCTATATTGCGTTTATTGGCATGAAAAATTCAGGCATTATTCAAGCAAATGAAGCAACATTTGTGTCACTCGGTAATATTCAATCTGGTCCAACATTATTGGCCATATTTGGTTTTATCGTGACCGTTATTTTCATGGTGAAAAACATCCGTGGCGGTATTTTTTATGGAATGGTTATGACGTCAATTATTGGAATGTTGTTCGGAATTATTGAAAAGCCAAGCGCGATTGTTGGAGCTATTCCAAGCTTAGAACCTACTTTTGGAGTAGCGTTATTACAATTAGATCAAATTTTTTCAATGGAATTATTAGCTGTGGTGTTTACCTTTCTTTTCGTTGCATTTTTTGATACTGCGGGTACATTGATTGCTGTTGCAAATCAAGCAGGCATAGTAAAAGAAAATAAAATACCAAATGCAGGCCGTGCACTTTTGGCAGATGCTTCAGCTTCTGTTGCAGGTTCTGTGTTAGGAACATCTACAACAGCTTCATTTATTGAATCATCAGCAGGTATCGCTGCTGGAGGAAGAACAGGGTTTTCATCAATTGTTATTTCAGGATTCTTTGCGATTGCTTTATTTTTCTCACCACTGCTTTCGGTTGTTACTTCAGAGGTAACTGCACCAGCTTTAATTATTGTTGGAGCTTTAATGGCAAGTGAGGTTCGTCATATAAGATGGGAAAAGCTCGAGATCGCCATACCAGCATTTGTGACAATCATTATGATGCCTCTAACATATAGCGTAGCAACAGGAATCGGTCTTGGATTTATTATGTATCCAATTACGATGCTTGCATTAAAAAAACATAAAGAAATAAACCCGATTGTCTATGTACTAGCGCTCATTTTCATCGCTTATTTTGCGTTTGTTTTATAACTGAATATACTCAAACGAACTTAAACGAACGGTCAATGATAGTTTATTAATTATTGCTTTAAATATTAATGTAAATTGACAGTTTATGAAGCGGAAGACACTTGATTCCTGTGGGAGGTAGAGGAAAGGCTGAGCCCCACAGGCGAAGCCGAAGGAGGCGCGCAAGCTTCCTCCCCGTTGAATCTTGTGTCTGGATCGTAATGGAACGAACTAATCTTCAACTTAAGAGCATTAGTAAACAACAAGTTATGCAAAATCGACTAAAAAATAAACCAAAAAAGATGACAAACGAAGAATTAACCGTTGTCATCTTTTTTATTTGTGCTATAATCAAACTATACTGAACAATATCGAACATTTAAGTACGATAATAAACAGAGGAGGGGTAGAAATGGAATCACTTTTTTCTCTAAAGGGAAAAGTTGCTTTATTAACCGGAGCAAGCCGTGGATTAGGGCAAGGCATGGCAGTTGGATTGGCAGAGGCAGGAGCAACTGTTATAGGTGCCGGAATGAGTGATATGTCGGAAACACGGAATAAAATTGAATCTATTGGCGGTACCTTTCATGATTTGAAAATTGACTTGTCTGAAGATCTAGCTGCCGGGAAACTAGTGTCTGAGGCGTTAGCGATTACAGATAGAATTGATATTTTAGTTAATAACGCTGGAATTATTAGAAGAGAAAATGCAGAGAACTTTTCTGATGATGATTGGTTTGAAGTGATTAAAGTCAACCAGCATTCTGTGTTTCAACTATGCAGAGAGGTTGGAGGGCATATGCTTGAACATGGTTCAGGCAGAATTATTAATGTGGCCTCAATGCTTTCATTCCAAGGTGGGTTAAGAGTGCCTGCTTATACGGCCAGCAAACATGCTGTTGCAGGGTTAACAAAATCACTTGCAAATGAGTGGTCGAGCAGAGGTGTTAATGTAAACGCTATCGCTCCTGGTTATATGGAGACAGATAACACATCTCAACTTAGAGCAAATAAAGAGCGAAATGAGTACATTACTTCCAGAATTCCACAGGGTCGTTGGGGAACTCCTGAAGATCTAAAAGGAGCTGTTATCTATTTAGCTTCGGATGCCTCCAGCTATGTAAATGGACATATTTTATGTGTTGATGGTGGTTGGATGAGCTCTTAAGTTATAGATTTCTACAGGTAAGTTAGTATAAATCTTGTACTTATTTTTGGTGTTCAGCTCCAGCGCCTAGCCCCTCTAGGGTCTAGTCATTTGGAATTGAAGGCAAAGAACGCCTTCTATTCCAAATCGCCTTATTTGCCCTAGGCTAACCAAGGCGCTTCCGCATTTCTTACATGAAAATCAAAAATCGAAAGGGGAAAGAAAAATGGAAATTAGACATGCTACAAATCCAACAGATTTTAAAGGATATACAACAGAAAGATTGAGAAGTGATTTACTAATGGATTCACTTTTTGTTCAAGGTGAAATCAATATGACGTACTCTCATTATGATCGAGTTGTAACAGGGGGAGCAATTCCTACAACACAAGCTCTTAAACTAGAAGATCAGGAAACTCTCAAAACAGAATATTTCTTGGAGAGACGTGAAGTAGGGATTATTAACATCGGTGCTGAAGGTACTGTACTAGTTGATGGGCAAGCGTATACGTTAAATAAAAGAGACTGTTTATATGTTGGCCTAGGTAACAAAGAGGTTTTATTCGAAAGCACAAACTCTTCAGATCCAGCGAAGTTTTATATTGTGTCAACTCCTGCACATAAACAATATCCAACGAAAAAAGCTCCAATTGAAGATGCGGAACCAAATCATTTGGGATCTGATAGTGAATCAAATAAGCGTACGATTTATAAGTATATTCATGCAGATGGTATACAAAGCTGTCAGTTAATGATGGGGATGACTCTATTAGAGCCGAACAATATGTGGAACACAATGCCTGCACATCTTCATGACCGCCGCATGGAAGTATATTTGTATTTCGATATGGATGAGAACTCGAGAGTATTCCATTTCATGGGTGAGCCAAAAGAAACAAGACATTTAGTTGTAAAGAATGAACAGGCTGTTTTATCACCGCCATGGTCAATTCACTCAGGTGTAGGAACTAGTAACTACACGTTTATCTGGGCAATGGCTGGTGAAAATTATACGTTTACAGATATGGATGCTGTAGCGATGGAAGAATTAAAATAATTTTCGGGTAAGAATAGTGCGTTATCCTGAACAGGATAGTGCACTCTTTTTTGTACAACAGAAAGTATATATTTATTAGTAAATCATAGGGGGGAGTGAATGGATTGAATAAGTTTACATCACCAAAAGCACCATTGTTTCGTGATCCAATCTTCGATGGAGCTGCTGATCCGACTATTATATGGAATCATGACCAAAAAGAGTGGTGGATGATCTATACAAATAGAAGGGCAATTGTTCAGTGTGAGGGTGTATCATGGGTTCACGGAACTGATTTAGGTATTGCGACCTCATCAGATGGAGGAAAATCATGGAACTATAGAGGGATTATAGAAGGTCTTGATTTTGAAAGAGGCAGAAACACGTTTTGGGCACCTGAAATTATCTATCATAATGGAACGTATCATATGTATGTTAGCTATATTCAAGGAGTACCGAATCAGTGGGAGGGGCATAAACGAGAAATTATTCACTATACCAGTCGAAATTTATGGGATTGGAAATTAGAGTCTATATTAGAATTAAGCTCTGTTTTTGTTATTGATGCATGTGTACATGTTTTGCCGGATGGTCGTTTCAGAATGTGGTATAAAGATGAGGCAGATAATTCTTATACCTATGCAGCAGACAGTGAAGACTTGTATCAGTGGGAGGTTGTTGGTCCTGTTATTGCTGAATACCCACATGAAGGACCGAATGTATTTTATTTTCAAGAGTATTATTGGATGATTGTTGATAAGTGGTCTGGTCAAGCGGTTTATAAGTCAAATGATTGTGAGGACTGGGAGTACAATACAATGATCTTAGACGAACCTGGTGAAAGACCCGATGATTGGTCATTTGGGTATCACGCAGATGTACATGTTCAAGGAGATCAGGCATTTGTATTCTATTTCACCCATCCGGGAAGAAAAGAGGGTGTTCGGGCAGATCAGTATGAAGCAAAACGTTCATCTATCCAAGTTGCTAAGTTACAGGTGGAAAATGGTACGTTAAATTGTGACCGCAATGAGGCTTTTGAATTTGTTCTTTATTAATCTGTTAACATTCACTGTTTTTTAAACCAAATTGTCTGATAAGTATATATGTATTTCAGATTGTATTTTATATAATGAAGAGTAAATGACTGGACTACTTAATCTCTAGTTAGATAAAAATGTAAGGGTATTCAATATAGATTCTTGATATTATAATAGATAAATATTATTGGGATAAATGATTCATTAATAAGGAGGCATTTATATGTACACTGGTAAAGGAGAAACACATTGGATAATACCAGACGGGTATATTCCACCACTTAGTTCAGGGGAATTACTTAGTCACGAATCCATCTGTATTCTAAACTGTCATAATAAGGACGCTCAAGCTTTTATTACGATCTATTTTGAAGATCGTGATCCTTTGGAAAGGATTCCAATTGTTGTTCAAGGAAAAAGAAGTAATCATCTCCGAACATCATCTTTAGAATTAAATGGTGAGAAAATTCCGGCAGGTGTTCCATACTCTATTGAAATAGAAAGTGATCTTCCTATTATTGTTCAATATAGTCGCTTAGACTCGACACAGCCTGGTCTTGCCTTAATGTCAACAATGGGATACCCGCTAAGAGCATAAAATGACAGGGAACCGTGCTGCTGCAGAAAGGTTCCTTCTTACTAATAGTAGTTGAAAGCGGTTACTTACAAACTTTGAAAAATAATCACATTGGGGTCTGTAGATAATGAAAAACTTAAAGCTTTGTATTTTCAACAGATACAAGAACTTAAAAATTAAGTATAAACTAATTATCATTATTTCGACCATAATGGTGGTTTGTTTATCGTTTATTATCTTAGGCTTTCAATATGCTTTTAATAGCTATGATGAACAAATTTATCGCAAGTCCTCACAAGTTCTAATCATGTCTTCTAACAGGATTGAAGACGAACTAAAAAACATTGAAGAAGTTTCCTATAGAGTACTGGCTGATAATAAAATTCAACAGGCATTAATTGAAGCTAAGAAAGAGCTTACTAACTACGATCAATATCAAATTGAAAAGGAAATTAGGGATACCCTGACAAGTTATATAGGATCTGAGGAGTATATTCAATCCATTCATCTGTTTGACACAAATGGAAAGGAATATCAGGCTGGTAAAATCACGGCATCTATTCTTTACGAAAATGCTGATCATCTTGAACAAAGAGCAAGAGAAGGGGACGGAAGAAATGTATGGGTTTCACTAAAAGATTCGCAAAATACAATCTTTTCTGCAAGACAGTTAAGATCTTATCAAAACCTAAGCCTTGATAATTTGGGAACATTGATTATTGAGGTGTCCTTAAATGACATCGTAAAGGAGCTTCCAAGGGAGTGGGGAGGACAGGAAGGACGTATAGCGATTTCAAATGGAGAAGACATCTTTTTTGCTGAAGAAACATCCATACAGATTGATAAATTAAATTTATCTGTAAGTGATAGACAGGGGTATCAAATTCAAAAACTAGCTGAAAGAAATTACTTTGTCACATACTCAAATTCTACGTATGCCAATTGGACATATTGGAATGTGCTGCCTTTCGAAACAATGTTTGCAAAAGTTACGACAATTAAGTTTTTGGTCATTTTTTTATTTTTCGTTATTTTACTATCTTCCATCTACTTTTTCATTCGTTTTTCGAAAAGGATTACAGATCCAATTGAGAACTTGGTTTCAGCTATGAAAGTCGTACAAAATGGTGATTTTAAAGCTGTTGATACATTTAGGCTTACTGAAGAAAAAGATGAAATAGGGATTCTTCACAGAAATTTCTTTGTCATGATTGAAAGAATCAATGATTTAATCAATGAAAACTATGAAAAACAACTTCTTATAAAGGATACGGAATTTAAAGCATTGCAATCCCAAATCAATCCACATTTTCTCTATAATACACTCGAATCAATTAATTGGTTAGCGAAGATCAATAAACAAACCCAAATATCAAAAATGGTTGAATCACTGGGCTTTCTGCTAAGAAATGCAATTAGCTTAAAGGATGATGTGATAACCGTTCAAGAAGAAATCGAAATGGTTCAGCATTATATTACTATTCAAAAATTCAGATTTGAAGAGCGTCTGGATTTTTCACTTGCGATCAATGAAAATGTCAAAGGCTGTCTTATACCAAAACTGATTATCCAACCGCTAGTAGAAAATGCAATTAATTATGCACTTGAAATGATGTTGGAGCCATGCCAAATAAAAGTTTCTGCATATAAAGAAGGGAAAGATCTATACCTTGCTGTTGAGGATAATGGACAGGGGATGGATATGGCACAACTTGAACAAGTGCGAAGGGGAGAATTTAAGACAAGAGGAAATGGGATTGGCCTTAGTAACATAGATTCTAGAATAAAATTTGTCTTCGGGTCAAAATATGGATTACAAATTGATAGCGAGTTAAACATTGGAACAAAGGTGCTCATTATCATTCCATATCAAACGAGGTGGAGTTATGTATAAAGTTTTACTAGTTGATGACGAAAGAATTATTTTAGAAGGTATTTCAAGTATCATAGACTGGGAAGAAATTGGTACTGAATTAATTGGTACCGCGCGTAACGGCCTTGAGGCCTACGATTTTATTGTGAGAGAAAAGCCGGATATTGTTATTTGTGACATTAAAATGCCTGGTATGACCGGATTGGAATTAGTAGCAAGAGTGTCCAAAGAATTTCCTGAAGTGAAATTTATCATTTTGTCCGGATTTAACGAGTTTGAGTATGCGAAGCGAGCAATGGAGCATGGGGTAAAGCATTATTTACTAAAGCCTTGTAATGAAAAGAGTATTGTTGAAGCACTAACAAGTATCATAAATGATCTATCAACAGATGCAAAGAAAGAGCAGTCTCTCTTTGATATGAAGAGCCGCCTGGATCAGATCCAACCATATATGAAAAAGCAGTTACTCAAGGAATTCATTACAACCAAGCTTGATAATAATCAAGGTATTCAATTTTATGAAAAGCTTTTAAGAGTCAATTTTCATGATGAGTTTATAAGGCTTATTATTTTCCGTATTGAAGGAGAATACCATTACGAGCATATGTTTGTCATTGAAAATCTTGGAGAAGATCTATTTTCTGAATCCGTCTTATCAACAAATATCGGCGAATATGCATTATTTCTTGTCGATGAACAGGATTTTTCAATTCTTCAAGATCGAATTGAACGATTACGCAATCATTTCTTTAACATATACGAAATGGATATGACTGTTGCGATAAGTGAGATGGATTGTATTACTAATGTTAGAAAACTATATTTAGAGGCATTAGAATGTTTACATCACCGGTTCTATTTAGGAGAAGGAAGCATTATAACGAAAAATGATATCCAGCAGGATACGAAATTAACAGACTATGAATATGATGGACAAAGCTTGTGTCTATTTATAAAATCCGGGAATATCGAAAAGGTTGAAAATGAAATCGTACAATTTTTTCAAGAGTTGGCAAGTAAAAGACTATCTATTGGGTTAGCAAGATCATATGTTATGCAGTTGTTTTTAGTCATGATCCAACATACTGACTCTAAAAGGATCCAATCTTATACAGGGAAAATGTCTTCATTGCTGGAAATGGACACAATTCAACAAATGAAAGAATCCTTTCTTATGACAGCAATTGACATTACCCAACATTATTATGAGAAACATAAGTCCAATCATTCCGAAGTTATTCAGAAGATGATGGACCTTGTGGAGAAAAACCTGGCAAATACAGATTTATCTCTAAAATGGGTTGCTAATAAGGTGTATATGAATGCTGACTATTTAGGTAAACTTTTTAAACAGGAAACAGGTGAAAAGTTTTCCAGTTTTGTAACACAGCAACGGATAAATAAAGCCATGGAACAGATTGAATTAATGGATGATATTAAAGTATTTGCTATAGCTGAAAGTATAGGGTTTGGAGATAACCCCCAATATTTTAGTCAGGTATTCAAGAAATTTACAGGTTATTCTCCATCTGAATATAAGAAAGTCAATTGATGATAAAAGCTCACAATCTATTGAACTAGATTGTGGGCTTTATTTGTAGGAGATAGTACCTGTAATAGATAGTAAGTCCAAGTAGTTTAAAAATAGTTGTCAGAATTCACTGTTTTTTGAACAGAGTTATCTGATTTTTGCATTTCAAAAGACCTATAAACCTAATAAAATAAGGGTTGTAAGCGGTAACAGTAAATAAGAGGGGGAAGAGAAATGAAGAAATGGTTGTTTTGGTTATTAGCAGTTGTTATGGTATTTTCTTTGGCAGCCTGTAGTGGAGGAAGTAATACTTCTTCAGGTGAATCTACTTCAGATTCAGGCGGTGGAAGCGGAGATGAAGAAATTAAACTTCGTATTGCATGGTGGGGATCTGAACCACGTCATGATTACACATTAGAAATAATCGAAATGTATGAAAAAGAAAATCCAGGTGTAAAGATTCAAGCTGAATATGCTAGCTGGGATGATTACTGGAAGAAGTTAGCACCACAGGCTTCTGCACAACAACTTCCTGATATTATTCAAATGGACCTTTCCTATTTTTCACAGTATGCAGAAAATGGTCAATTAGCTGATTTAACTCCATATGTTGGAAATCAAATTGATACAACAAATTACACTGAAAATTATATTAACGGTGGAAAAATTGGTGATAAATTATATGGCTTTAACTTAGGAGTAAACGTTGTTGGTCTTCACTATGATGAAGCACTTTTAAAGAAAATCGGTGTTGATTCGTTACCTGAAGATTGGACATGGGATGATTATATGGAAATCGCGGCAAAAGCGAAAGATGCCGGTCTCTTTATGGACACAGGTATGAAAGCAGATGTTTTCTTTAACTACTACTTAAGAACACAAGGAAAGTCTTTATATAGCAAGGATGGTACTGCTTTAGGATATGAGGATGACCAAATGTTTATTGATTTCTTCAGTATGACATCACAATTAGTAAAAGATGGTGCTGTCCCAACACCTGATTATCTGGCTCAATTGAAGGGTCTGGAGGACGATCCGGTTGTAAAAGAAAAAGCAGTTGGAATTTGGCAATGGTCTAACCAATTCGTTGGTATTCAGCAGGTAGCTAATCGTCCGTTGAAAATTCACAACATGCCGGGACCTAACACAAGTGATGGTTTGTATTTAAAACCTAGTATGTTCTGGTCTGTTGCCGAGAATTCAAAACATAAAGAGGAAGCAGCGAAGTTCATTGACTTCTTCGTAAATAATGTCGAAGCAAACAAATTAAATTTAGGAGATCGCGGAATCCCTGGCTCTTCTGTTATTAAGGAAGAACTGAAGCCTGTGTTAACACCAGAACAAGTCCAAGTATTTGATAGTGTCGAATGGGCTGAACAAAACAGTTCTGAATTTGATGGTCCGGATCCGATCGGTGCAGGCCAAGTTATTGAGCTTTTAGATAGCCTATCAGAACAAATGAATTATGGTCAAATGAAGGTTGAAGATGCTGCTAAACAATTTAGACAACAAGCAGAAAGCATATTATCTCAAAATAAATAGTGATTAAAACACTAGTAGCTGGTCATTATAGATCAGCTACTAGACTTTAAAATATCATCACTATTTGGGAGAAAGGAAATGATCGTATGAGTGCTCGCGCCCTTAAACAAAATATGAAAGGCTACGCATTTATTAGTCCCTTTATCATTGGGTTTCTAGCGTTTACGTTTATCCCAATTGTTGCCTCATTATACTTTTCATTCACACAATATAACCTATTCGCTTCTCCAACATGGATTGGTCTTGAAAACTATAAAAAAATGTTTACTGAAGATCCAAGGTACTGGCAATCTCTCAAAGTTACCCTTATCTATGTTTTTGCCGGAGTTCCATTACGTTTAGGATTTGCTTTATTAATCGCCATGGTACTTAACACAGCATCAAGAGCTGTAGGGTTATACCGGACGCTATTTTATCTGCCTTCTTTAATAGGAGGTAGTGTTGCCGTTGCTATTATGTGGCGTAATATTTTCGGTGATGAAGGAATTATCAACCTGTTGCTGGCATTCTTCAGTATTCCGGATGTTCGCTGGTTTGGTGACCCAACAGCAGCACTTTGGATGCTTATCTGTTTATCTGTATGGCAATTTGGTTCATCGATGTTAATTTTCTTAGCTGGATTAAAAGGTATACCAATGACTTATTATGAAGCGGCAAGTGTTGACGGAGCGAACTTTTGGCAAAAATTCACGAAAATTACACTTCCGATGTTAAGCCCGGTTATTTTATTTAATACAATTATGCAAACCATTGCAGCATTTATGACATTTGTTCCAGCTTTCATTATTTCGAAGGGAACGGGTGGTCCTTTAGATGGAACCCTTCTTTACTCACTCTATCTATTCATTCAAGGATTTGAATTCTTTAATATGGGCTATGCGTCAGCGATGGCATGGATCATGCTTATTATTGTAGGAATTCTTACAGCGATTATCTTTGCTACATCGAAGTTTTGGGTTCACTATGAATCGGAAGGAGGGAAATAAGGATGCAAACAAATACAGAAATCAATACGGCTTCTAAGCGCTTTGAAATGACGAAAGCAAAAAAGCCGAAGTGGTGGATTTATCACATTCTTGTAGGCGGGTTTGCGATTCTTATGCTGTACCCTGTTATATGGCTGTTAATGAGCTCCTTTAAGCCAAGTGACACGATCTTTGTAACAGCGCAATCACTTATTCCGGATCCATTTATTCTTTCAAATTTTGCTCAAGGCTGGGAAGGGATCGGCGGCAATTCGTTTGGTGTGTTTATTAAAAATACGGTCGTTCTTGTTATCATTACGATGATAGGTCAAGTCATTTCTTCAGCTGTGATAGCGTTCGGATTTGCAAGATTAAGCTTCTTTGGAAAAAGTTTTTGGTTTGCTCTTATGATGGTTACACTTATGTTACCGTATGAGGTTGTTATGATACCTCAGTACATTATCTTTTCAAAATTAGGTTGGCTTGACTCGATAAAACCAATTGCAGTTCCAGCTTACTTTGGTCACCCGTTTTTCATCTTCCTTCTTGTTCAATTTATTCGAACAATACCAAGAGAATTAGATGAAGCAGCAACAATTGATGGATGTGGAACATTCAAGATTTTTTATAAGATTATTTTGCCATTAATTAGACCTGCATTAGCAACAGTGTCGATCTTCTCATTCTATTGGACATGGGATAACTTGCTGGGACCTGTTCTTTATTTAAATAGTCCTGATAAATATACAGTATCAATGGCGTTAAATATGTTCTTAAGTAATGAAACGGTTTCAAACTGGGGAGCAATGTTTGCAATGTCAATTGTTACACTAATCCCTGTATTTGTTATCTTCTTCTTATTCCAACGCCATGTTGTTGAAGGAATTAGTACAAGTGGATTAAAGGGTTAAGCTTTAATAGCTAACCCTTCATCTGACTCTTTAATCGTCCAGGAAATTATAAAATTCTTAAACTGTGGATAAGTGCGCGACATCCAGATCCAGCGCCTAGCCCAGAAGCACAGGACGTGCAAGTGCAGTCATTGCGACAGGACGTCGCGTTATTGACTGCCTCTAGGGTCTAGCCACAAAGGAATTGAAGACAAAGAACGTCTTCTATTCCTTTGCGTCTTATTTGCCCGAGGCTAACCAAGGCGCTTGCGCTTTTGTTCAGAAATTATTAAAAAAGGAATGGAGCAGAGCTATGGAAGCACATGGATTTATGAGTGGTGTAAACAACATACTGGAATGGATTTCACGATTAGCGTTATTAAATATATTGTGGATCGGTTTTTCCTTACTTGGTTTTATTGTCCTGGGGTTTTATCCTGCAACAGTTGCCATGTTTGCTGTCGTGAGAAGTTGGGCAAGGGGAGATCTTGAGGCACCGGTGTTTTCTGTGTTTTGGAGCTCATATAAAAGCGAGTTTGTGAAAAGTAATATGTTCGGAGCTGTTATATCGCTGATTGGGATCATTTTATTTATTGATTTCCTATTTTTAAAACAAGCTTCTACAATGGTTCAAAACTTGTTGAACATTCCTTTTTTAATCATTTCCCTCATTTTTATTTGTACATTGCTTTATGTGTTTCCAATGTATGTTCACTTCAACATGAAAATACTGGATATACTAAAAAACTCATTTTTTGTGATGGTTATGAATCCACTTAAAACACTTATAATGTTGATTAGTAGTTTAGGGTTAGTTATTTTACTATCGTTTGCTCCACCACTTATGATCGTTTGCAGTGGAAATGTTTTAGCTTTGGTTATGTCTAAACCGGCAATGAATGCGTTCAACAAAGTAAACAAAAAACATGAATCAGTGACTGTTCATCAATAAAGAAAAAGAATTAAGTAGATAGATCAGGTGTAAATGCTTACAATTGAAATGATGAAGATATCACTGTTTTTTCATCATTTCAGTCTGTATTTTTCATTAAAAATCACGAGAATACCTACTAAACTATAACTATATATGTAAGCATTTACAAAGGATGATTTACTATGAACAAGCTTTTTCTTTTATGTATTGCCCTATTTGTATTATTGTCTCTAACCTCGTGTCAGTCAATTCAAGACCAAGATGAAAGTGTCATTGATAAAGAACAGATTACGATAAAGGTAGCTTGGTGGGGAGGACACCCCAGACATGAGTATACGACCGAAATCATTGAGCTTTTTGAGAAAGAAAACCCAAAAATAAACGTAGAACCTGTTTTTGCAAATTGGGATGATTATTGGAAAAATTTAGCTCCTATGGCGGCAGGGAATCAACTTCCTGATGTTATTCAGATGGATATTGCTTTTTTATCGCAATACGGTGAAAAAGGATTACTTGAAGATTTAACACCTTTTGTTAAAAACAATACCATTGATACTTCCTCTATTCGGGAAAGTGTTGTGAACAGCGGGAAAATTGGAGAGGAACTATATGGCTTTACAGTAGGAATTAATGTTCTTTCTGTTATTTCCAACGAACAGTTGTTAGATAAAGCCGGTGTGAAAATATATGATGATACTTGGGCTTGGGACGATATGGAGCAAATGGCTTTGGATATTAAGAAATATGCAAATGTCTATGGCTCAAATGGAATGCATCCACCAGATATCTTCTTTCCCTACTATCTTAGAACAAAAGGTGAGCAGTTTTACAACGAAGAGGGGACAGGACTTGCATATAAAAATGATCAATTATTTGTTGATTATTTTAACATGCAGTTAAGGCTTGTAGAAGGCGGAGCATTTCCTACACCAAATGAAGTAGCAGCAGCTGTTAGAGGGATGGAAGATGATTTAATTGTAAATGGAAAGTCAGCAATTACTTGGAACTATTCTAATCAATATGCAAGCTTTGATCAATTAACAGAAGCTCCATTGACATTAAATTTACCACCGGAGCATTACGAAAATCAGGCGCTTTTTTTAAAACCGAGCATGCTTTTATCCATTCCGAAAAGTTCTAAATATAAAGAAGAAGCGGCTAAATTCATTGATTTTTTTGTGAATAATGTGGAAGCAAATAAATTAATGAAGGGTGAAAGAGGTGTCCCTGTTTCATCTAAGATATCGGAAGAAGTAAAGCCCATGCTTTCTGGAGAAGAATTAAAAATCGTCGAATATGTTGAGAAAGCCATAAGTCTAACAAACGAAATGTACCCGCCAGATCCGACAGGCAGCTCACAGGTGATAGAAGTCTTAAAAAATATATCAGATGAAATTATGTATAAAAAAATAACTCCTGAAGAAGGAGCAAAAAAATTCAGAGAACACGCGAATGAAATTCTACAAAAGGGATGAATTGGAGGATGGATTATATGCCAAAATTACAGTTTGATGAAAATGAAATTAGAGAATTGATAGATAAAGTAGTAAAGCGAACTTTCGAGATGGATTTTAACTGGGATTGGCCGGGCGGAGTGGCCTTTTATGGGGTAGCTGCTGCTTATGAAGCAACAGAAAAACAAGAGTATATTGATCTACTCAAAGCGTGGGTGGATGAATGGCTGGAGGATGGTTTACCAAAGCTCTCCATTAATGGGGTTTCAATTGGCCACGCGCTGATTACTCTTTATAACGTAACAGAAGATGAAAAATATTTAACTGTTATTAAAGAAATGGCTGATTATCTTCAAAATGATGCCCCGCGATTTGCAGACGGCATCTTTCAGCATACAGTTAACTCTGTGAAGGATGTATTTCCTGAGCAGGCATGGGTAGATACAATGATGATGGCAGGACTATTCTTGTTAAGAGTCGGAAAACTTTTAGATCGTGAGGACTATTTCAGGGATGGGTTAAAGCAATATCATGGTCATGAGGAGTTTTTACAGGATCCTGTGACAAATCTATATTATCACGGCTGGGATAATATCGCCCAAAACCATATGTCTTCAATTTATTGGGCACGCGGAAATGGGTGGGCTGCGTTAACGATGGCGAAAGCTCTTGAATTAATTGAAGTACAGGACCCTTCTTACATGATCATTGATTGTTCTTTGCGTGATCAGCTAAGTGCTTTAGTACGACTTCAAGGAGATAATGGACTTTGGCATACGATTGTTGATGATCCAACCTCATATGATGAGATTTCCGGCTCATCTGCTATTGCAGCTGCGCTCCTTAAAAGAGGATCTTTATATAATAAATACATCCAAAAATCAATTCAAGGTATTATCAATGAAATCGAAGAAGATGGAAAAGTATCTAAGGTTTCAGCGGGAACAGCTGTCATGAACGATGCTGATGGTTATAAAGAGGTTCCTTATAAACGTATTCAAGGATGGGGACAAGGTTTAACCCTCGTGTTCTTAGCTGAATTATTAAAAAGTAACAGACATGTATTTAATTAGTTTCCAAGATTGATTGGAGGTGTGAATATGGAGAAATCTTTTACGATCTATTTGGCAGGAGATTCAACGGTAGCAAATTGCCCTAGCCATGAGGCACCTATGGCAGGATGGGGCCAAACCTTTCATGAATTTTTCCAAGAAAATATACTGATTATTAATAAAGCTATGGGAGGAAGAAGCTCAAACAGCTTTATAGAAGAAGGTAGACTTGAATCCATTATGAAAGAAATTCAACCGGATGATTTCCTATTTATCCAATTTGGTCATAATGATCAGAAGTCATATGGGACTGAACCGTATACAACTTTTCAATCAAATTTAACGGAATATATTACAGGTGCCCGTGCTAAAGGCGCATATCCACTATTAATTACTCCTGTTCATCGAAGGAAATTTAATGAAGATGGTATTCTGGAAAATACTTTAGGTGAATACCCGGAGGCAATGATGGAACTTGCAGAAAAGCTTGATGTCCCACTCATAGACTTATGGTCCAAAACAAGGAAGCTATATGAAGAACTCGGTGTGGAAGGATCGAAAAAGCTCTTTACAATTTTTGCTCCAAATGAACAGCCAAATTATCCTGATGGAATTATTGACAATACTCATTTTAGTGAACATGGAGCAAAAGAGGTAGGGAAGTTGGTTATTGATGGGATAAGAGAGCTACAATTACCGATTGCAGAATATGTTAGTGAATATAAAAATAGGGGATAGAACCACGTTTTTTCGTGGTTTTTCACATTCACTATGAAAAGGAGAAAAACAATGGTGAAAAAACTATATCATGGAGCCGCGTATTACCCTGAATTATGGGATGATGACACAATTGAAGAAGATATAAAGTTAATGGTAGAAGCAGGTATAAATGTTGTGCGAATGGGGGAATTTGCCTGGTCTATTATGGAAAAAGAAGAAGGGGAAATTGATCTAAGTTATTTTGTGAATATGATTGAAAAACTACACGATCATGGAATTGAGACGGTCATGTGTACGCCAACACCCACTCCGCCAATTTGGTTAACACATCATCATCCTGAAAGATTACATGTTGATGAAAATGGACAGGTAATGAGTCATGGATCGAGGCAGCATATATGTACAAATAATCCTTATTTTAGAAAAAGAGCCGTCATCATTACCGAGGAAATAGTAAAAGCTGTCGGCCATTTACCAGGGGTTATTGGCTGGCAACTTGATAATGAGTTTAAATGCCATGTTAGTGAATGTATGTGTGAAACATGTAAAACATTGTGGCATGAATGGCTAAAAGAGCGGTATGGAACAATTGATGCATTAAATGAAGCCTGGGGTACTCATATTTGGAGTCAATATTATCACTCCTTTGATCAGGTTCCACAACCAGTCTCAACGCCATTTCTCCATAATTCATCCTTAAAAACAATGTATCAGCTTTTCTCATATGAAAAAATAGCCGAATTTTCAGATGAACAGGCAGCAATTGTCCGTCAATATTCCCAAGCTCCAATAACACATAATAGCACAACCTTTTTCCATGTTGATAATGAATGGTTATACAAAAATCTTGATTTTGCTTCATTTGATACGTATGCTGAGCGAAGTAATTTTGCTTCCTATTTATTTAATTGTGATTTATGGAGGAATTTTAAATCGGGCAAGGATTATTGGGTTATGGAAACAAGTCCCTCACACAGCGCATCACTTGAAAGTTATGCAGCCCCTCATGCAAACGGCTATTTAAAAGCAGAGGCTATCGCGTCATATGCATTAGGCGGAGAAGCATTTTGCTATTGGTTGTGGAGACAGCAACGTACAGGCTGTGAACAGCCTCATGGATCTGTCATTAGTGCATGGGGAAAACCGACTGTCGGTTTTGAAAATGTAAAAGAAGTGGAGGCCGCCAGGAAAGAGATTGAACCAGTTATGACAACGACCAGGCCCGTACAAGCTGAGGTAGCGATAACCTATTCAGATCGAGCAAGAGCATTTCTTAAAACAGAGCCGCATAGAGATTTAGATTATCGTTCTCTCATCATCCCGTTTTACGAAAGAGTTCTGTCAGCTGGATTTCACCGTGATTTGATACCTGAGGGCGCGAAATTAGAAGGATACAAATTATTATTCACACCTTTCGTCCATTATCTATCTAATGATTATCTTCAACAAGCAACAAAATTTGTTGAAGAAGGAGGAATATGGATTGTTGGCCCGCTTACCGGAGGAAGAACAGAAAACCATACAATTCATACAGATGCAGCATTAGGAAAGTTAGAGCAACTTGCTGGAGTTGAAACTCTTTTTACGTATCCAATGGATGGGACAGAATCATATGGCGAGTTTATGGGAGTTAATGCACCATTAAGCTTATGGAGCTCGGTTTTCCAACCAACAGCTGGAAGAGCAGTAGGCACGATCCAAGGTGGAAACTCAGATGGGGAAGCATTTATGACTGAGCATAAAGTTGGCAAAGGGAAAATTGTCATGCTTGGTTCACTTCCATCAGGTGATTCAGGCGATCTTTTACTAAGGAAATGTATCGATCATTATGCAAAAGAAGCGGATGTACAACTAAAAACAGATGTATCTAGAGGAACAATTGTGGCTCCACGTATCCGTGAGGGTGAAATAGTCTGGGTAATTGTGAATATGGATGGAAATGGTGGAACTGTTTCCATACCAGATGGTGGAGTTGATTGTTTAACAGGAGAACAACTCGAAGAAGGACAATACGAAATAGGGTCTTTTCAGCATAAAGTGATTTTGTTCCCAATGAACAAAGATGAAAAGGAATTAGTAAAAAAACAATTAGCTGAAACTGTTCAAAAATAACTAATTTTATAAGGCTGTTTTCGCAAAGATTGTTGCTTATGAATACTATTTTCAACTTTAATGTGTTTGGAGCACAATGAAATGAATGAAATGTAACGTTCACTTCTTCAAAAACAACAAAGTATGCGAAAACAGTCTATTAAATATACATAACAACACTGTTATCCTGAGGAAATTAACGGTTTTTTATATGTTCATTAACTCACTCACTCCTTATAATGGGCATTAGTTTCTATTTTTGAAAAGGCTTACAAATAAGTGTGCTACTAAATCTAAAAAAGGGAGGTACTGAACTTTCTAATAAGTCTTTTTTAATAGAGTAATAAGGAGAAAAAGTTACCTAAAGCAATAGGCGACCTACTATCATTCTATCAAATCTAGTTATTCATGTACTAATTGTTCCCCTCAAGCCTTAGTACACTTTTTCTTTGCCGAATAAAAATGCGAAAGGTGATGAAAGAAGCTTGAAAAAACATTCTTTAACAAAAAAATTATTATCCTTATCAATCGCAGCTCCACTATTAATGACAGGTTACCAGAGTAGTGCCATAGCATCTCCGCCAAAAGCAAATCACGGGAATGCAGTTCAACTAGAATATCTTGACAGAGGTCTAGTAGCGGCAAGCACATCGGAAGGAGTCTTTTTAAGCTGGAGGCTGCTCGCAAACGAAGTATCGGGATATTCTGATTCAGGATTAACCGGTTTGAATTTCCATGTTTACCGTGACGGTAAAAAGATTGGAACAGTTAAAGATAGCACAAACTTCTTAGATCAAAATGGGACAGAAACATCAAAGTACTATGTTTCCGCTGTTAAAGACGGAAAAGAAGTGGACCAAAGCAGTGAAGCATCACCTTGGAAAGATACATATTATGATTTGAAACTAAAAAAGCCGGCTGACGGGGTCACTCCAAGTGGTGAAACATATTCTTATAGAGCCAATGATATGAGTGTCGGTGATGTCGATGGTGACGGACAATACGAATTTTTTGTCAAATGGGATCCATCCAACTCAAAGGATGTCTCTCAAAAAGGATACACAGGAAATACGTATATCGACTGTTACACTTTTGATGGCACACTGCTTTACAGAATTGATCTGGGAGTAAATATACGCTCCGGTGCCCATTATACACAATTTTTAGTGTATGACTTTGATGGTGACGGAAAAAGTGAATTAATGTTTAAAACAGCTCCAGGTACAAAGGTTATCAACTATGATAAAAATGGACAAGTAACTTCCGAAAAATATATTACCATGCTAAAAGAGGACAAAAAAGCAGGTTATAGTAATCAAGATGACTATCGAATGAGCAGTGAAGATTATTATAACCATGTAGTAGATATGTTTAAAAACTGGCATAAACATGAAGAAGTTGTAAATGGAAATTGGCCGGCAACACTTGAAGAATCCTTTGGAATAGAGAAACAGTATGATTATCCCCTATCAACAGAGGATGCAGAAGCATTGGCAGATTATTTCATTGATGAATATGCACCAAGCAGAAGTTCCCGCAACGATTTAAGAGATTTTGAAGGATTTATTGTAAAAGGTCCTGAGTACTTATCAGTATTTGAAGGTAAAACAGGAAAAGAACTTGAAACAATACGTTATAAGTATGAGCGCCATGATGATGGCTTGATGTGGGGAGATTACGCAATGTCAAGAATCGAACCCGGCAATCGAGTTGACCGCTTTTTAGCTGGTGTTGCATATTTGGATGGTCAAAAACCTTCAGCTATTTTTTCAAGAGGCTATTATACAAGAGCTACAATGGTTGCTTATACATGGGATGGAAAGCATTTAAGAGAACAGTGGGATGTTGACAGTGGATGGACTCCTATGACAAATCCGTTCAATGACGGACCACATGGTAGATTAGGTACAAGTGAGGAGTATGGGACCCTTACAACTCAGGGTGCACATTCACTAAGTACAGCAGATGTAGATAGTGATGGCAAGCAGGAAATTATATACGGATCTGCAACAATCGACCATGATGGTTCATTATTATACAGCTCAAGTGATGTGATGCCACCGGAAAGTGCAACCCCGGGTGTAACAGCAGGTTTAGGACATGGCGATGCCTTACATGTTGCGGACATTGATCCGGATCGGGAAGGCCTGGAAATCTTTATGGTTCATGAAGGAGGCGCATATGCTCCTTATGGGTATGCACTTCGTGATGCTGCGACAGGTGAAGTAATTTATGGCGGGTATACAGGAAAAGATACCGGTCGAGGCATGATAGGTGATGTTGACCCTGACCACAAGGGACTGGAAACTTGGGCAGTTGGTCTTTGGACAGCAAATGGAACGAAAATCAATACATCCGGTCCAGGAACAAATATGAATATTAAATGGTCGACTGATATGACAACTCAAATTGTAGACGGAGCAATTGATGCAACACCTACTATAGAAGATTGGAAAAAAGGAACTGTATTAACAGCTGAAAATACTAGAACAAATAACCATACAAAAGGGAATCCGTCCTTAGTTGCTGATATCTTCGGTGATTGGAGAGAAGAATTGCTTGTCCGAACGGAGGACAGTGAGGCTATACGTATCTACTTAAGCTCTGAGGTTACAGATCGGAAACTCTACACATTAATGCATGATGCACAATATCGAACAGGGATTGCATGGCAAAATGTAGGCTATAATCAGCCAGCATATACAAGTTACTATTTTGCTTCAGATACAGATTGGAGTAAAGTGCAAACTCCTGAATTACATATGCCTGGTGAAGTAACTGCACTAAGAAATACACTGGATATGTATGTTGAAAAAGGTGAGGTCAGAGGATCACTTGTACGAAAGCTGGAAAATTCGTTAATGCAGGCTCAGCATCATATTGACAAAGGTTCAAATAAGAAAGGCATTTCATTCTTAGAAAAGTTTATCAAAGAATTAAATGCCAAAAACTCAAAGAAGAATGTCTCTGATAAAGCTAAGTCTATTTTAAACAATCAAGCAGAAACATTAATCGAAAATCTAAAATAAAAAGGTGGGTCAAAGTATTAAGTTTAGTGCTTTGACCCTTTTGGCAATGTCCATATTTGTCAAATGATAGATTATTGGCGATAGTTGATAGATTTTTAAACGAAAGTTTATAGATTACGACCAAAAGTTGTTAGATTCCCAAGAGCGGATTAATAAAAAAGAGGCAAATAGTCATGCAGGAAAATATTGAAGTATTTTCCTGCATGATTTATAATGAAGTAAAATGTTAACGTGTGCATTTTATAAGCCCTATACATTTTAATAGGTTCATTATTTAGTATAGAAAAAAATGTTTACGTTTTCAAAAATGATTCAAAGGGGCTGAAGCAATTGAGTACGTTTATGGGAGAAAATTTTTTATTATCAAATGATGTAGCAATTGAACTGTATCATCAAAATGCAAAAGACTTGCCAATTATTGACTATCACTGTCATCTTAGTCCACAGGAAATTTACGAAGATAAAAAGTTTGCGAACATAACAGAAGCATGGCTATATGGTGACCACTATAAATGGAGAGCAATGAGAGCAAATGGAATTGAAGAGGAATATGTAACTGGTCAAGCAAGTGACTATGATAAATTCCTGGCTTGGGCAAAAACAGTCCCTATGACAATTGGAAACCCGCTATACAATTGGACACATTTAGAACTTCAACGTTTCTTTGGTGTTTATGAAATATTAAATGAAAAAACAGCTCCAATGATATGGGAAAAAGTAAATGAACAATTAAATAAGAAAGAGTTTTCTGTTAGAGAATTAATAAAAAAATCAGATGTTGAAGTTATCTGTACAACAGATGATCCGACTGATACCCTGGAATATCATCAAAAGCTAAGAGACGATGAGAACTTTAACGTACAGGTTTTACCGAGCTTCCGTCCTGACAAAGGATTGGAAATAAATCGTGATAGCTATTGTGGATGGGTAAGTAAGTTGTCGGAAGTATCAGGTAAAAAGATTACAAGTTATGATGAGTTTTTAACGGCATTGGAAGAGAGAATAGAGTTCTTCCATTCACTTGGCGGCAGAGTTTCAGATCACGCGATTGATACAGCAATGTTTATGAATGCTGATAAGGAAGAAGTTGAAGTTATTTTTACAAAGGCTTTATCAGGAGAAAAAGTAACAATTGAAGAAGAAATGAAATATAAATCATACACACTTGTTTTCATAGGGAAAAAATATGCAAGCTTAGGTTGGGCTATGCAATTACATATTAATGCCCTGCGAAATAATAATACCCGCATGCTTGAGAAATTAGGACCTGATACAGGCTTTGACTGTATGAATGACGATCTTATTGCTAAGCCGTTAGTTCAGCTGCTTAATGCACTGGATAAGGAAGATGCACTACCTAAAACGATTCTATATTCTTTGAATCCTAGAGATAATCAGGTGCTTGCTAGTATTATCGGAAGCTTCCAAGGCGGAGGAATTAAAGGGAAAATCCAATTTGGTACAGCATGGTGGTTTAATGATCATAAGGAAGGAATGCTCGATCAAATGAAGGCGCTTGCCAATGTAGGTCTTTTCAGTCAGTTTATTGGGATGTTAACAGATTCAAGAAGCTTTTTATCTTATACAAGACATGAATATTTTAGAAGACTTGTTTGTATGTTGATCGGAGAATGGGTCGAAAGTGGAGAAGTACCACATGATCAGGAGTTACTTCGTCAAATTGTTCAAGGAATTTCCTATCATAATGCAAAAGAATACTTTCAGTTTGAGGAACTGATGGTACGAGGGTAATGTCTGTGATACCCTAATGGAAAAGGAACCTGAAAGTAGGTATAAAAGTGGGAGTTACAATCAAGGATATTGCAAAAATGGCAAATGTCTCACACACAACCGTGTCAAGAGCACTTAATAATAGTCCGCTAATCAAGGAAAAAACAAAGCAGAAAATCATTCAAATCGCTAATCAATTAAATTATTCGCCTGATGTTCATGCAAGAAGTTTGGTTTTACAAAAATCATATACCATTGGACTGTTTTTTACGAGCATTTCAAATGGAACATCATCCAGTTTTTTGTCTGAAACAATTAAAGGTGTGAATACGGTCATTGATGAAAACTATAACTTATTTATAAAGGGAATTCAGGATATTAAGGATTATACAATGATCACCCGTAAACGGTTTGACGGCATTATATTAATGAGTCAAAGTGATATTGACAATGCGTTTATTTATCATGTGATAGAAAAGGAAATACCGCTGGTTGTGTTAAACAGACAAATCGAAGAGCGCTCTGTTGTGAATGTGCTATCAAATGACCAAGAAGGTGTGTATGAGGCAATTCAGTTATTCATCAAGCATGGACATCGTGATATTGCGATTATTGAAGGAACTCCACATTTTAAGTCTGCACAAGAACGAAAAGAAGGCTATTTAAAGGCTTTAATGGAAGAGCAGTTACCAATTCTGCCTGAATACATGGTTAAGGGGAATTATAATATGGAAAGCGGTTAT
This sequence comes from Bacillus sp. J37, assembly GCF_000518865.1. GTDB lineage: Bacteria > Bacillota > Bacilli > Bacillales > Bacillaceae > Metabacillus. The sequence goes on from NZ_JAEK01000006.1 coordinate 76,609, forward strand.
GAGGGAATGAAAAAATTATTATCCCTCGACAATTGCCCTACTGCTGTTTTTTGCTCAAATGATGATATGGCCATTGGTGCCATGAAAGCCATTAATGAAGACGGTTTAATGATTCCAGAAGATATATCCATTATAGGATTTGATGATATTGGATTCTCCGAGTATACTTCACCGCCGCTTACAACTGTTAAAAGGCCGATTGAAGAAATTAGTATAACGGGGGCTGAAAAACTGTTACAAGTAATGGATGCTGGTAACAAGGAGAATGGACCAATCTTTCTAACAACTAATGTGGTCAGAAGACATTCGGTTGCAGATGTAAAGTGTAATAGTTGAGCTCACGAAAGTAGCTCAGCTATTTTTCCTAAACACAATGTTAACGTGTGCATAAATTGGGAGGTATGGCAATGGAGCAGTTATCGAAAAAAATGGATAGTGAGTATACACCATATCCTGAAAAAGTATTGCAGTTCGGGACAGGGAATTTTTTACGTGCATTTACTGATTGGCAAATAGATGTCATGAATAAGAAGGGGATGTTTAATGGCCAGATTGTTGTTGTCCAGTCAACCCCAAAAGGTGCAGTTGATACAATAAACAAACAAGAAGGTCTATATACATTATACTTACAAGGCATCAAAGAAAATCAGCCTGTCAGTGAACATGAAATCATTCGCAGCATAAGCAGAGGTATAAATATTACCAACGAATATGATGAGTATTTGAAGATAGCAGGTAATCCGGATTTACGATTTATTATTTCAAATACGACAGAGGCAGGTATTCAGTTTCATGAAGGAGATCTTTTGACAGATCGTCCACAAAGCAGCTTTCCAGGCAAATTAACAGCTCTACTATATGAACGGTATCAGGTCTTTCGTGGTGAAAAAGATAAAGGATTTATTATCTTACCATGTGAGCTAATCGAAGATAACGGAAAAGAACTAAAAAAAATTGTGTTAGCATATGCGAATGCTTGGAAGCTGGAATCCGGTTTCTCTGATTGGGTTGAGGAAGCAAACACATTCTGTAATACATTAGTTGACCGCATCGTCCCCGGTTACCCAAAGGATTCGGTACAAGATAAAACGGATGAGCTAGGCTATATTGATAAATTGATGGTAGTTGGAGAACAGTTTCATCTTTTTGTTATTGAGGGACCGTCTTTCATCAAGGAAGAATTTCCAGCAGCTCAGGCAGGTTTGAATGTACATGTTGTAGATGATTTAAGCTCTTACAGGCTTAAGAAAGTTCGCATCTTAAACGGTGCCCATACTGCGATGACACCTGTTGCTTATTTATGTGGAGTAAATACAGTAAGTGAAGCAGTGACAAGCGATTTAACTAAGCAATTTGTTGAAAAAGTAATATATGATGAGATTATTCCAACCTTACCTTTTCCGAAAGAAGATCTTTCTCAATTTGCGGCTGATGTATTAAATCGATTTAAAAATCCATTTATTCACCACTATTTATCTAGTATTTCGTTAAACTCAGTTTCAAAGTTTAAAGCAAGAATTTTACCAACACTTTCTGAATATGTTGAAAGGTTTAGCCAGTTGCCTGAAGCGACTGTTTTCTCGTTAAGTGCACTGCTTTATTTTTATAAAGGAAAGCGGGGAGATGAGTCGATCACTCTTGTTGATGATGAATCTACACTACACTTATTTAATGATTGTTGGTCTTTATATACTGACAATATGGAAGAGCTTGTATCTACCACTCTTTCAAATGAAAAATTATGGGGTACTGATTTATCAAAAATTCCCCAGTTAACTGAATCAGTTGTCAACCAGTTAAAGAAGATAAATCAATATGGAATGAATGAGGCGTTAACACAATTCTTGCAAAAGATAGGTGAGAAAAATGAAAGCGTTTATTAAGATCAAAGAATCAGATAATGTGGCAGTCGCGATTCGGAAAATTGATCAAGATCAAGTTCTTGAGATGGAAGGTGCGACGATCAAATTAAAAGAAACAGTTAATAAAGGCCATAAATTTGCACTAAAGGAAATCCCTCAAGGTGAAAATATTGTGAAGTACGGTTTTCCAATTGGGCATGCTACACAACAGATTGAACCAGGAGAATGGGTTCATACGCATAACACAAAAACAAACTTGTCAGGTGTCGAGGAATATGAATACAAGCCAAAGTTTCAATCAGGACACAAACTAAAAAACACAACAACATTTAAAGGTTTTAAAAGAAAGGATGGGAGGGTTGGAATTCGTAATGAGCTTTGGATTGTTCCGACTGTAGGATGTGTGAATGGAATCGCTGATCAAATGATTCGGGTATTTCAAGAAAAAGTCGGGGATATAGCTCCATTTGAACATATTCAAGTTCTTAAACATAATTACGGTTGTTCTCAGCTTGGAGATGATCATGTAAATACAAGAACCATTTTAGGTAATGCTGTTAACCATCCAAATGCAGGCGGCGTGCTAGTTTTAGGGTTAGGCTGTGAAAACAACGAGATTAATGAATTTAAAGAATCTCTAGGAGATTTTGATACTAATCGGGTAAAGTTTCTAAGTTCACAGGATGTCATGGATGAGGTAGAAGAAGGAGTTAAGCTTTTGCTAGAAATTTTTGAAAATGCAAAAGATGATCGCCGGGAAGACCTTCCATTATCAGAATTAAAAATTGGACTAAAATGTGGCGGCTCAGATGGTTTTTCAGGTATTACAGCCAACCCATTATTAGGGCAGTTTTCCGATTATTTAGTTGCACAAGGTGGGACAACAGTCTTAACTGAAGTACCGGAAATGTTTGGGGCAGAAGAAATATTAATGGAGAGAGCGAAAGATGAGGAAGTTTTTCAACAAATTGTTGACCTGATTAATGATTTTAAACGATACTTTGAACGTCATGATCAGCCGGTTTATGAAAATCCATCACCAGGAAACAAAGCGGGTGGTATCACAACACTTGAAGATAAATCACTAGGTTGCACACAAAAAGCAGGAACATCTCAAGTTGTGGATGTATTAAAATATGGAGAAACACTAAAAACGAAGGGACTAAACCTGCTAAGTGCTCCAGGAAATGACTTGGTAGCTTCATCAACCCTAGCTGCAGCCGGTTGTCAATTAGTCCTGTTCACCACCGGAAGAGGAACACCTTTAGGAACATTTGTCCCAACGATTAAGATCTCAACAAACACACAAATATATGAAACTAAGCCGCACTGGATTGACTTTAATGCAGGAACATTAATCGATGGTCAATCACAGGAAGAACTCCTAGAAGATTTTATTTCATATGTTATCAAGATCGCGAGTGGGGAAAAGGTTAATAATGAGAAAAATCATTTTAGAGAAATTGGTATTTTTAAAACAGGTGTAACCTTATAGCATAAAAGCTTCAATCCTGGCTAGGATTGAAGCTTTTATTTGTATTTCTATTTACTTTTTGAAGATAACCATTCCATAAGAGTAATTGTCTTACCATCAATCGTTTTTTCTACATCATTGTTATAAACATAAATCCATGACCAGTGTCCATGATACTCGTATGGTGTGCCATCCTCTTTTTTGTATAATCCGGAAGTATCAATGACGTTATCAAATAAGGAGAGATGAACATCTTCTGCTCCCGCTTCGATTAACCGGTTATAGGTTGGAACAACAAATTGATTTGCAGGGACTACATCATCTGTTTTTGCATGAATAAACCAGATAGGCAGGTCTTTCATCGTATCAATATCCTCGTCTTTAATGAGCGAGTCATTTAGTGCCTCACAGGTTGGAAAAGCAGCGGCAAAATAATCAGTATAGTCTCGGATCATCAACATGGTCATATATCCACCGTTTGAATCTCCGCCGATGTAAATTCTGTCAGGATCTATGTCTTTGTTTTTCTCTACATACTCTTTGATTAATGACATTAACGCATCTTGATATTTTGACGTACCATCGCCAAATCCTGTGAATCCATCCATCCAGAAAGATGGTGTTTGAGGAGCTAAAACATAGGCTCCATCAAAATAGGATTGAATTTCATCTGAGGCAAAGTTAACGGCTTTGTTTCCGGAAATGGCAATTGTCGGGTCTGTTCCACCTTCACCTGCTCCATGTAACCATATAATTAATGGATTTTTTCCTTTATCTTTTGCTGGTGAGTAGTCAGCATAAGTTAGTTTAGTATCTTTATATGTAGCCTCACCGATTGAAAAATCATCGACTAATTCTCTAACGCCACCATTAAATGTATCCACAACTAAACCTGATATGGTTCCTGCCGGTGTTTCAATTGCTTCTTTTTGAGTAATTGTGTAGGTGTTCTTATTCCAGTCATTGTATCCTGAGCCAGCCCAATCGTAGTTAATCGCTGAACCTAAAGAAATCTCCGGACCAATTTGCATTTCCAATACGACATATTTTCCAGTCTTAACAACCGGGTTTCCGTTTTTATCGGCTACATAGGCTTTCGTAACATGACGATACCCCTCTTCTAAGAAAGGTGTTGCTAAACGGCTGTCACTTCTAGATACATGGACATCGAAAGTGTCTGTTGTTACTGAATCCTTCGGGATTGGCTTTCCAATATCAATCATAACCTTCGTAATAGCAGCACCCCAATCTTCAACTTCTGTTATGGTTTTGTAGGATGTTGGTTGGGTTTTCAATTCTTTTGCTTCTCCTTCCGACATAAAAAATAGTGTGGAACTAGCTACTAATGTACTTAACATTGCGGTTTTTGCATGCTTTTTCATAACGTTGAACAACTGAAAAACCTCCTTTGGTTAAGTGTTGAAACGCTTACATTAATAGTTTAATATATTTTCTTTTTGAAGACCTGTCTTTTTCTAGCTTAAACAAGGTCGATTCTTGATTCGATGCGTTGTGTTTTAGTTGTTTTACCCTGTATTCATTTTTCGATATTGACTTGGTGTCATATGATAAACAGACTTAAACACTCTTGTATAGGACTTTTCACTTGGAAAACCATGCTTCAGGGCAATATGAATGACTGGTAAATCAGTATTCATTAAATCCGGATAGGATTTCTCAAGGCGTATTGTATGGATATAATTGAGTACAGTCATACCGATATGCTTGAAAAAAAACCGTGAAAAGTACTCTGAAGATAAATTAAACTGTGCGGCTAGATGATCAATAGCTAGATTTTGATTATAATGTTTCTTTATGTAATTCGTTATCGATGTTAAACGTTCTAAATACTTGTTTGTTTTAATGGTAGGACTATTTTTTTTCTCTTCTTTGAAGTCGTTTAGTAATTGATAGATTAATTGGTATGCTAATCCGGTTAAGTTAATGCGGGCAAGGGGATCATGTTCTTTGTTCAAGTAATGTACAAGAATTTCATTTAATAGGGTTCGAAGCTTTTCAAATTTTTTTATTCTACCAGGACCTTGTTCATGAATAGAATTACAAGTAAGCACAATTTGATCATAATTTTCATAGATCGCTTTCAGGAATTCGTACTTAATAAATATTGTGACGGCCTTTCGATTTTTCCCTGTTGTCACTGAAAAAGAATGAATAGAGTTTGAATTTATTACCACAATATCTCCTTCACTTGATTCATATTCTTTGCCATCTGCGTAAATTTGATCGATCTTTCCTGCAAGAACATAGGAAATTTCAATATCTTCATGCCAATGTCTTGGAATATATATTTCTTCATCAGAGGTATGAAGGATGACTTTAATAGGCAAATCATCATCGGTTTTTACCAACTCATATTTGTAGTCCATTTTAGAAATCCTCCTAATACGTTACGTTTTTTTTGCTTTGATCATATCCTAATCCTTATCGAAAGAAAAGATAAACATTAGAAGTTTATAAAATAAATGATATTGGATATAAGTCATGTAAGTGATAGGGAGAAGTCAGAATAATGCTAGAAATCAGTCAGTTTTGCAGTAGTAACAAATTTGAAAACGCTTTATAATCAAAATTGTAAGGAAGTATATACAAAAGATTGAAAGGGGAAGGATTAAGATGACTACATCGATTGGACTTAACTTATACTCGGTATTTAGAGAATTAAATGAAGATTATTTTGGAACGTTGGAAAAGGTCGCAGGAATGGGGTATAAAAATTTGGAACTTATTTCTGCTAATTTTTCAACTGGTGAAAGATTTGCAGATACATTTACTTTACAAGCAATAAAAAAGAAATTTGATGAGCTTGGATTACGTGCGTTTGCTGCACATGAAGGTGTGGCACCAGGTATGGCTTTGGTAGATGGAAACTGGGATAAGATAATTGAAGAAAATGCTGAACTAGGCTGTGAGTCAATTGTTATGCCGATGACATTCATTAGTACTCGCGATGAAGCACTTAAAACAGCGGAGGAACTGAATATCATCGCTGAAAAATGTAAAACAGCCGGATTAGATTTTTACTACCATAACCATGCACATGAGTTTAGGCAAATTGGAGAAAAAACACTATTTGATATTTTAGTAGAAAACACAGATCCTAATGCTGTTAAATTTGAGCTGGATCTTGTTTGGGTAACGAGAGGCGGACAAGACCCTATGAGTGTTCTTGAAAGATTAGGGAATCGCTGTGATATGATTCATCAAAAAGATTTAGGAACTCATGTTAACGCTGTGAATGTATTCTCTGCAGTTAATCAGGATGAACTAAATGAAACAATGAAAATTTATCGTGAAGTTGTACAGCCGACTGATTTCGTTAATCTTGGAACAGGTATTGTCGATTTTGAGAATACATATCAAAAGATTCATGATTTGGGAACAATTCGATATGCGATTGTTGAAAATGAAGGTACAGTTGGTAATAAGTTTGAAAGTATAGCAAGTGATTTAAAGGTAATGGAGAAGTATGTTCAAGAGCTTACAAAAGCTGATTAATAAGGAGTGATTTACATGTCAAACGATACATTAAAAATCGGTATTATTGGTTGTGGTGGGATAGCCAATCAGAAGCATATGCCTGCATTAGCAAAACTAGGACACCTAGGTGAAATGACAGCTTTCTGTGATGTAGTCGAAGAAAGAGCGATGAAAGCGGCAAAAGAATTTGGAACTGCTGATGCGAAGGTTTACAACGATTATAAAGAGTTGTTAAAGGATGAATCGATTGATGTCATTCATGTACTAACACCAAATCTGCAGCACTCCTTTATCACTGTGGCTGCTCTTGAAGCTGGCAAGCATGTAATGTGTGAAAAGCCGATGGCGATTAACTCCAAGGAAGCTTTAGAGATGGTTGAAGCAGCTAAACGAACAGGGAAAAAGCTGACGATTGGGTACCAAAACCGTTTCCGCGATGATTCACAAGTTCTTCATAAAGCTTCACGGGCAGGTGAGTTCGGGGAAATTTACTTTGCAAAAGCGCATGCGATTCGCAGGAGAGCTGTTCCAACTTGGGGAGTCTTTTTGGATGTGGAACAACAGGGCGGAGGGCCATTAATCGATATTGGGACACATGCTTTAGATTTGACACTTTGGTGCATGGACAACTATCAACCACAATCTGTTACGGGATCGGTCTTTCATAAATTAGCTGATAAACATGAGGGAAATGCATTTGGTCCATGGAATCCTGATACATTTGGTGTGGAGGATTCAGCATTTGGTTTTATTAAAATGCAAGATGGATCAACGATTATACTTGAATGTTCCTGGGCTTTAAATACAACAGATGTAAGAGAAGCGATGACCTCCCTATGCGGTACAGAGGGTGGCGCTGAAATGAAAGGAAACCCTTCAACAGGTGGAGGAGAGCTTGTCTTTAATGGTACCAAGTATGGGAAGTTAGTCGAAACAAAACCTGCAACAGGTGGTGGCATCGCGTATTTTGATTCAAGCGCAGAAGACCCTGGTGTGATAGAAGCAAGACAGTGGTTAGAGTGTATTATTAACGATACAGAGCCTTTAGTAAAACCAGAACAGGCATTAGTTGTTACGCAAATTCTTGAAGCCATCTATACATCTGCAAGAACTGGGAAAACAGTGGAATTTAATCAAGATACAGTACAAGTACCATCATAATAAATAAAATACCCAAGGGAATTTGAGATCTTTTATAGGTCTCTTTTTTTATATTTTTAAAGTGTAATATATTTTTGAACGATTTATTGTGCTTGAAATCTCATGTCTAAGTGTAAGTAATGAACAATCAGAACGTTGCACTAATTTAAAAAGGGAAAGCCCAGAATGAATAGGCTCTCCAGTTTTATGTTTATATTATTCTTGTAACTTTGTGATAAACTTCAAAGCGTTATCCTTATTTTTAGAATCTACTCGAATAGCGGCAATCCTTTTACTTTCGTTTACCTCTAACCCATCAAATAGAGATGTATCATTGATCACGACCCCATAAATTTGTTCTGTTTCATCTGCTGGGGATTTTCCATACACAAGTTGATCTTCTACTACCTGATCTTTAATAGAAGGTTCAAGTGGCTGGAATATTTCCAATTGCATAAGCTGTTCGAAGTTTTCCTCGCCGACAATATACACATCTGATTGGTCTGACATGAGGGTGATCACACTCTTTTGTTGGTTTCCTGCATCCATCGTGTCGTTTATTTCTGTTGGTGCATAATTAGAGTTTGTTATGACTCTCTCCCATGAAGGAAAAAGAGAGAGAACATTTTCTGAGACAGGGTTCACATCACTTCCAAGTAAAAAATAATCTCCGTAAAGCATAATGCCCAGGTCCTCAGGCGGAAGGCTGGCTAACTCTTTTTTCTCTTGATGATTGCTGACAAGCGTTTGGATAATGGATCCAAGTAAAATCAGTAAAATGATAGATCCGGCAATGTGTAATTTATGATAATAAAGAAAGTGCTGCAGCTTATTCTTAAAAGACTTGTTTTCTTCCTTAGGATTGGAACCGTATACATTAACGTGTTTAATAGTATTGTAGGCATCAGTTATTTGGGTCATATCGAAAGGTTTTTCAGTATTCGGTACGCTATGATATGATCGGTCTCTTTTAATCCAGGTCATATATTGCTTCTCAACCTCATCCATTGTCGAGCCTTCTGGAATTTCCAATAGTTTATAAGCTTCTTTTATATCCAAAACATACACCCCTCTTTTCATGCTCTCTACTATGTTGAAGGAAAATGGTAGAAATGGTCGTTACTATAAAGATATCTTAAATTGAAGGTTTTTGCACTACTTACATGAAAAAAGTAGGGAGGAATATTAATAGGGAATCGTTTCATACAATTCTTTTTCAACATTACCTTAACAGTGGTTTATCATAGTAACCAACCTATAAACGATCTACGACCTTTGTCTGAGAAATAAATGGAAAAAATCATCCTTTTACATGAATGGAAATTTTCTCTTTTCAAGTATAGTTAAAGATAAGGAGGGATCATATCATGATTAATGTTGCCATTATATCCGGTAATCAACATATTCAAAAAAGTCTGAGCTTGCTGGTAAAAACAGATCCTGAACTTAACATAATAAAAACTCAAGAAATCGTTCTTGATAAGAAAGTAGTTTTGCTTGTTGATACAGAAATAGATGATTTGGAGGATTGCCTAAGAAGATTTTCTAAGCATATTCCAATCATTTTATATAGTCATTCAAAAGATTTTTTAGATATGAGCTATTTGCTCAATAAATACAAGGTGAACTTCTTTAATGTTTATACAAAGCCTGAATGTATTCTTAACATTATTAAAGAACCATTTTGTTGATGGTTGCTATAACAACTTTAATTACTTGAAATAGAGCTTCAATCTCTTACTATAAGAATGAAAGTTTTTCTTTTGCTTCCAATCTTTTTACAAAAGGTGTAGGATGGATAGAAGAAATGGAATGATGAGAGGTGTAATAAGCTTTATGCTACATAATCCAACAGGAAAAGAGCGGTTGGCATTAGCTTTTCTATTAAGTTCATTAGGAATATTAGGCCCGCTTAATATCGATATGTATTTGCCTAGTTTTCCGGATATTGCAAATGATCTGGGAGCTCGTGCTTCGCTTGTACAACTTAGTTTAACAACTTGTTTAATTGGTCTTGCCGTCGGTCAAGTAATCGTTGGTCCAATTAGTGATGCAACAGGGAGACGGAAGCCTTTAGTTATTTCCCTTTCGTTATTTGCTCTAGCATCACTTTTTTGCGCATTGGCACCAAATATTATTGTGTTGGTAATTGCTCGTTTCTTGCAGGGCCTTACAGCTTCTGCAGGTGTTGTTCTTTCACGTGCTGTTGTAAGAGATGTATTTAGTGGAAAAGAGTTAACAAAATTTTTTGCTTTATTAATGGTGATTAATGCAACGGCCCCAATGATGGCACCAATCGCAGGTGGTGCTATTTTGTTATTACCGTTTGCAAGCTGGCATACGATTTTCTATTTTTTAAGTTTACTTGGTATGATCATCGTGACAATCATTTCTTTAAGATTACCAGAAACATTACCAGCAGAGAAACGAATCCCCAGTACTGTGGGTCATTCAATACGTACGATGAAGGATTTAATTAGAGATCGTTCATTTATTGGATACGCCTTAACAGTGGGTTTAATTCATGGTGGCAGCTTTGCTTATGTGTCAGGTACACCTTTTGTGTATCAGGGGATATATGGTGTATCTCCACAGGCATTTAGTATCTTATTTGGGATAAACGGGTTAGCCATTATTTCCGGCAGCTTCATGATTGGACGATTAAGCGGGATTTTTGATGAAAGACGGTTGCTTCGTGTCGCAGTCATCACCGCTGTTAGTGCAACAACTATACTGTTGATCATGACAATCATTAAAGGACCTCTTGCAACTCTTGTAATCCCGATTTTCATTTATATGACGTCAATGGGCATGATTTTGACAAGCTCCTTTACACTTGCAATGGAAAAGCAGGGACACCGAGCGGGGAGTGCCAGTGCCTTGTTAGGCTTGCTGCCACTTTTACTGGGATCATTAGTATCACCTCTGGTAGGAATAAATGAAACAACCGCAGTACCGATGGGAACGACTTTATTTCTTACCTCATTGATTGGAGCAATTGCGTTTTTTACATTAACAAAACATAGAGACAAAGCATTAGATTTACAAGCAGAATCGGGGACATAATGTCTCCGATTTTTTTGTCAAAGCAAGACTCTCCTATACTCCTACCGATCCTGCCTACTGTCATACAGCATCCTATATTCCGTAGGAGTCATTCCTTCCTGTTCTAAAAACCGCTTATTAAAATAGCTAATGCTTGGATACCCCGCTTTTAGGGCAATTTCTTTTATCGTCATTTCTTTTTTGTCCATCAGCCATTGTTTGCTTAATTGCAGGCGGCAAAGTGTGATAAATTGCATGGGTGTCATTTGGGTTGCACGTTTAAATAATCTGCAAAAATAATAGGTACTGACACCTGTTTGCTCGGCCCAGTAATCAAGTTCAAAGGGTTCGCATGCTTTTCTTTGCATACTAGGTAGTAAAGTTTGAATCCGATCATCTAATTCTGGTCGACGGTCGGACGATTTTGGCGATGCATTTGTAATGAATTCCATTAAAAATGTGTACGTAAGAGTGGAGAGCTGTAATAGATGCAAAAAGCTGTTCTGTTCAGCTTCACGTAATAACTGTTCATGCGCTTTTTCAAGAGGTGCTAGTTGTTTGATTGTCCATATTGAATGCTGATCAAATCCTTGTTCAGACAAAAAGGTATTTAAGATACTGCCATAAAAATGGGCCCATCGAATATTCCACGGATCCTCCTTGCTACTATAATATTTTTGCTCCTGCATAGGAAAATATAAAAATGCATCACCACGCTTAAGTGTAAATTGTTTTCCATCAATCTCCACAAACCCGGTTCCTGATAAAATAAAATGAATACTGAAGTTATTTAATGTACCTACTTTTCGGTCTACCTCATGATCAGGTTCCTCCCAGTACCAGCCAATTGATTCTGGCAGAATCATAAATTCATGGTTTTGTAAGGTTGGAAGCAGATATTGTCTTGACATTGTATCACTCTTTCATCGCAATATTGTTTTATATTAAGGGCAAAAAGTTTCTATTTTTATTTTATGTGTAGTTTCATATAATGACAATATAGTATTAAGCTTTCATGAAGGAGTGAAGAACGTGGAAAAAATACGTTGGGGAATTATTGGTAGTGCAAATATTGCGAAGGGTTCGGTTATCCCGGGGATCAAAGCATCAGAGACTGGTGAGGTTGCAGCCATTGCGAGTAGAGGGATAGAAAAGGCAGAGGAAACAGCTAAACAACTACATATACCGAAAGCGTATGGAAGCTATGAAGAGTTATTGGCAGATCCGGAAATTGAAGCCGTTTACATACCTCTTCCTAATCACTTACATAAAGAATGGACAATACGTGCAGCAGAAGCAGGCAAGCATGTGTTATGTGAAAAACCAGTGGCGATAAATGCAAACGAAGCAGAAGAAATGGCAGAAGCGTGTCAAAAAGCCGGTGTCGTATTTGCTGAAGCATTTATGTATCGTTATCATCCTCGTTATGATCTGATCCGTGATATCATCCAATCAGGTGAAATCGGTGAAGTACGCGGTATCCACGCTACATTTACATTTAATAATGCGAAGGATTCTGAAAATGTCCGTTACAAAAAAGAATGGGGAGGAGGATCCTTATACGATGTCGGTGTTTACCCAATTAGTGCGGCAAGAATGATATTAAATCAAGAGCCACAGGCTGCAACAGTTCACGGTCTCTTCTCTGAGCAGCATGATGACGTTGATATGATGGCTTCCGGACTTCTTGAATTTGAAAATGGTGTTGCATTAACATTTGATTGCGGCATGTGGGCAGCCTTTCGAAATGAACTGGAAATTGTTGGAACAGAGGGCCGTATTGAAGTTCCATCTGCGTTTGTTACAAAGCAAAATGAGCAGGATCATTTTGTTGTTCATACGAATGCTGGAAAAAGAGAGGTAGAGGTTCCATACCTTAATCAATACGCTTTACAGGCAGATGCTTTAGGAAGAAGCATTCGAAATGGTGAGGAGTTACCATATCCGGCAACAGATGCTATTTTAAATATGAAAGTTCTTGATGCTTGTTTAACATCAGCAAAAGAGCGTCGTCGCGTTGAATTATAAAATCTAGGAGGGTTTACGGTGAAAACAATTACGATTCCAGGCTTAGAAAAGCAAGTTACTAACTTAATTCAAGGTTCCGATTATTTTAAACCTAGTGTTTATGAGAAAGTGTGTAATGTTCTAGACCGTTATGTAGCGATCGGTGGAAATACGATTGATACAGCTCATATCTATTGTGGCGGAGAGAGTGAAGTAGCGATTGGTATGTGGTTGAAGGAACGAAACAATCGAGAGGATATGGTGATTCTTACAAAAGGCGCTCATCACGATCAGACAGGTCCTCGCGTTAATGCTGAAGCAATCTCCAAGGATTTATTTGAAAGCTTAGATCGATTACAAACGGATTATGTTGACTTGTATGCTCTACATCGTGATGATCCAACTGTGCCAGTAAGTGAAATAATAGAAATATTAAATGAGCACATTAAAGCCGGCCGAATTAAGGCTATTGGAGGTTCAAACTGGTCTGTACAGAGATTGCAGGAAGCTAATGAATACGCTGCTAATAATGGACTTGTTGGTTTTACCTTTAGCAGTCCAAACCTAAGTTTGGCAAAAGCTAATGAGCCATTCTGGGCAGGGTGTGTGTCAGCTGACTCGTCTGACCTTGCATGGCATAAGGAGCACCAATTTCCACTTATGTCATGGTCATCTCAAGCAAGAGGCTTCTTTACAGGACGTTTCTCACCAGAAGACAAAAGTGACAGTGACATTGTGCGCGTTTTCTATAGTGATGCCAATTGGGAACGCCTGCGTCGTGCAGAACAATTAGCTAATGATAAAGGTGTTACGACCATTCAAATCGCACTTGCATATGTTCTGAATCAACCATTTCCTGCTTGCGCGTTGATTGGAGCGCAAAATGAACAGGAGTTACAATCTTGTTATGAAGGGTCATTAATTGAACTTACTGAAGAGGAACTAAATTGGTTAGAGAATGTATAAACAATAGTAGTATGTTGCTAGAAATATAAAATTTTATATTCCTTTGGCTTAAATCCTTTTGTATATAGGATTTAAGCCATTTTTTTGTTGAAAATAACTAGAGAAAAATAGTTTTCAAAGAAACACGTTATTGTACATCTTCTTATTTATCTTTAAAATAAAATCAATATGTGGAACCGCTTTTTTTACCTCTGGAGGAATAAACATGATATTGTCTAGTAAAATAAAACATTTCGTAAATAAATACATCCTTGAAAGCATGCAAAGAAAGCTAATGGCTACTCTGCTTCTTATTATGATGGTTCCTCTATTGATTTTTATGTTGGTCTCCACCCATATTTCCAGAGGTGCTGTTGAAACTTCTGAAATCACCTCAAACCTATCCCGAATGGATCTATCAAAAAGCTATATTGAAGAGCAGCTTATCTGGTTTGATGATTTTTTGTTTTCGGCGCTAGTGGATGAAAAATTGGTACCTAGTATAACAACTGTTGATGATATTACAACAACAAAATCATTTAATTTACAATCATATTTACAGGATAAATTATTTGCTCTGTATAATGCGAATGAAAACATTCTGTCTGTTGCATTAACTTCATATGAGGATAAACGCTTATACAGGGTTGAACAAAGGGAGTTTTTTATAACGAATATGATTGGAACAGCTCTGCAACAAACTGGAAAGGATTCCATGTTTTCCGTAGATTCATCTACAGGTACTTTTACCTTTAGTCGGAATATTTACCGTTTTGAAGATCAAAAACTAGTAGGAAGAATAGATTTAAACGTTTCGTTTGATTTTATCGCACATATTGCAGAAAACCTTCGAAGTAATGAGGAAGAATCGATTATGTTGGTCGATTCAAATGGAAACCTGCTTTTTGCCCTAGATGAAAATAATGAAGCTGCCCCAAAAGATCTTTCTGCTAATTTTAAGCAACAGCATGAAACAAATTATTTTTCTCTTAATCAAGATTACTATTTTTTTCAGAAAATGATGAACGAACAAATTGCGTTAGTAAAGGTTGTTCCAGAAGAGGTGATGCTGATTGGTTCTAAACATATTAGACAAACAGGATTATTGATTCTCATCATTTCAATTTGTGTAACAGTTATTTTATCTATTATCATTTCGAATCAAGTTGCAAAGCCAATTGTGTTGCTTTCTAAGAAAATGGAGCTTGTGGAAGAAACTAATTTTAACGTTAAAATTGATTCAAAACGTACAGATGAAATAGGGATTCTTCAACGAAAATTTAAGGAGATGATTGATCGAATCAGGGATTTAATTGAAAAAGATTATAAACGTGAGATGGAAAATCGAGACGCTCAATTTCTTGCATTACAGTCACAAATAAATCCCCACTTTCTATATAATACTCTTCAAGTAATTTCAGGAATGGCTTTAAAAAAGGGTGCTAGAGAAATATATGAAATGATTCAAAGATTAGGTGGTATGTTCCGATATATAACGAATAAACGAGGAGATCTTGTTTTTGTATGGGAAGAAGTTCAACATTTACAAAACTATTTGTATATCCAAAAAGTTCGTTTTGGTGAAAATATAACAATCGACTTATTTGTTGATGAGCAAGTAAAGGACGCAATTATTCCTCTATTATCTCTACAGCCAATTATTGAAAATTCTTTTAAACATGGTTTTGAGTCTCAAATTGAAAAAGGGATTTTAAAGATTGAAATACAAAAAGTGTTTGATGAAATTGAAATAATGATTGAGGACAACGGCATGGGAATGTCGGAAGAAGTACTACTACAAGTCAGAAATAAATTATCAACCGATAGTTATATATATAATCGCAGCATTGGATTGAAAAATGTTGATACTAGAATAAAGCTGTATTTCGGACATGAATATGGAGTTGAAATTTTGAGCCAAAAATCTAAATTTACAAAGGTATTGATAAGATTGCCATTTCAAGAAGGAAGTGAATTTAAAAAATGACGACATTATTAATAGTTGATGACGAAACTTGGACAAGGGAAACAGTCAAAGCTTTAATTGATATGACCTCATTGGGAATAACAAAATTAATCGAAGCAACAAATGGAGAAGAAGCTATTAAACAAATGGTCTCGGAGAACCCTGACTTTATTATGACTGATATGAGAATGCCTGGTATAGATGGTATTAGATTGTTAGAAGTCATTGAAAAAGAGTATGCTGACATCCCTACCATTGTTTTAAGCGGTTATCAGGATTTTGTTTATACAAGACAGGCGATTAAGTCAGGAGTAATTGAATATTTGCCTAAGCCGGTAGATGAAAAAGAATTGAACGAAGCGCTGAAAAAAGCTGTATTGGAAAAACAGAGAAAAGAGCAAACACGGTATCAATTTTTTACAGCAAAACAACCTGAGTTACTAGAAATGATTGAATCCTTCCGACAAACAGTATCATTTTCATTAAAAGAGTTAAATGCAAAACAATTATCAACTTGTTTTCAAGAGTTTCTTGGTAATATTCAGGGTGAATTAATACATGACCCATCGTTTATTATGTACCTTCATCAGGTGTTTCTTGTATTACTTGAAGAAACATTAAAAGCCCACAAAATAAAATTGGAAGAAATAGGGTTAAAGTGGAATGATATTGAGTATAGGGAAAATCAATTATTAGAGAATGAACTTATGACCCAATTGAAAATTGGTGAACTGCTTATTTGTAAAGTAGAAGAAATAAAAAAACAAAAGACCAAAATTAACTTAGAAGAAATTAAGCTATATGTGGACGGAAATTCTATATCACAAAACATATCACTTGAAGTGATTGCCAAGAGATTTTATGTAAGCAAGGAATATTTAACCACTGCTTTTAAAAAGAAATATGGATGCAATGTAACAGAATATATTATTGCTTCTCGTATGGAAAAGGCCAGAGAACTAGTCATGACGACTACATTACAGTACAAAACAATTGCAGAAATGGTCGGATATGAAGATGTTTCATATTTCTACCGAGTGTTCAAAAAATATTATGGATGTTCTCCCGGGAAAATTCGGAAAAGTTAAAATAGTCCAAATGTAAGCGTTAATATTTTCGATTTTTATCGTTTACAAAACAGATTATGATAGAAGCAGGAAAGGGGAGTTGAAAATGAAAAAAACGCTTACAACAATAATCGCAACAGTCTTATTTTTAGGAATTCTAGCTGGCTGTAATGCCGGTGAAAGCAGTTCTTCCGGTGAAGGAGGAAGCTCAGAAAAAGTAGAACTAAAAGTATTTATTGGACAGCCGAGATTTAAAGAACAATATGAAACTTATATCGATCAATTTATTGCGAAACAGAAAGAAGAAAAAGGGCGAGAGGTAACAGTTAAATTAGAGCTTCCAAGTGTAAATGAAGCACCTCAATTATTAAAAACTAGACTTGCTTCTGGAGATAGTCCAGACGTTTTCGGAATTCATGCAATTAATGATCTCCCAGTCTATGATAAAGCAGGTTATTTAGAAGATCTTTCAGGAGAACCTTTTGTTGAGAAATTATATGATACTGTTAAACCAATGGTATCTAGAGAAGATCGAGTATTGGCAGTACCTTTAGAGACACTACAATGGGGATTTATTTACAATAAGGATATCTTTGAGGAAAATGGTTTAGAAGTTCCAACAACGTTAACAGAAATGAAAGCGGTTATAAAAACCCTTGAGGATAAAGAAATCACACCATTTATTAGAGCTTACAAAGATTCATATATTCCGCAATTATTCCTACCTTTAACAGTAGGTGCACTTGAAAGTACAAGTAATGAAGGATTTTTAGATTCAATGAATGCTGGAGAAGGATCATTTGCAGAATTAAAGGGTATGTTTGACATTATGGACCTGGTACATGCACATGGAACAGATCGTCCATTTGAGGTAGGACAAGATCAAGGAGCAGCTGCATTTGCTAGCGGCCAAGCTGCAATGTGGGTTCAAGGACCTTGGATGGCTGAGTCAATGTTAGCAACGAATGAAAACTTTAACTTTGGTGTTGCTCCTTTACCAATTAATGATGACGAAAGTGCAACACTAATCAACTTAGGTGCTTCTACATCATTAGCGGTTTCTAAAGAAAGTAAAGTGAAGGATGTAGCAAAAGAATTCATTAACTATATCCTTGATGATCAAGATTCCAGTGCTTTCTATGAGAGCTTAGGATTTAATCCACTTTCAACAGTTCATACATTTGAAACATATCCATGGTTGGAAGATTCATCTAAGTATGTTGAGGAAGGGAAAGTATATCAAGATCCAACAATCCCATCTGCTGTAAAATCAGCTTCAGAAAAATTATTCCAGAGCTATTATGCTGATGATGCCTCACAAGAGGATGTCATCTCAGGACTTGATCGTGCTTGGGAAGAGTATAACAAGGTGAATAAAGAATAGTGCTAAATAAGTGAAAGACAGTTTAATAAAACTGTCTTTCACTTTATAAAAATGATTGGTAGTAAGAGGGAAGTCTTCACGAAAATGTCCCCTAATCATTATCTTCCAACAGAATCCTAGAGTGAAAGGAATGAGTAATGTGGCAGTAACTGAGCTGAAAAGTCCGGTAACGGAAGTAACATCTACTAAGAAAAAAGCCAAAAAAGAAAACAGTCACTTACGATTAATCTTGTTTGTTTTACCTGCATTTATCTTTTATATCTTATTTCTTTTGATTCCTACAGTAGGTGCCGGTATTTATAGTTTCACAGATTGGAATGGATTAAATAAGGCTTATAATTTTGTGGGTTTTAGTAACTATATTGAAGCATTTAGAGATGATTCTGCATTCAGACATTCCTTTTGGTTCACATTAAAGTATACGGTTTTTGTGTTTGTCATTCAAAATGTTGTCGCATTAGGATTAGCGTTATTAATCGAAACAAGAATGAAATCAAAAGGGTTTTTTAGAACAATCTTCTTTATGCCAAACATGATCAGTCTAATTATCAGTTCATTAATGTTTTCGTTCATCTTTACGAATGTATTCCCGGAATTATCAAAGAAAGCTATTTTTTCTATTTTAGACCAATCGTGGATTGGTGATCCAAATGTTTCATTTTACTCTATCTTAATCGTTTCCTTATGGCAAGGAATTGGCTATATGATGGTCATTTACATGGCAGCACTTCAGGGAGTACCTAAACAATTGAAAGAAGCCTCAATGATTGATGGTGCAAATGTATTCCAACGTCTCAGACATGTTGTGATACCAATGATTATGCATGCGATTACAATTTGTTGTTTCTTAACACTAAATGGAGCATTTAAAGTATTTGATGTTGTATATGCACTAACACAAGGCGGACCAGGTACATCTACACAGGTAATGGCGCTAAATATCTATGAGGAAGCATTCTCGAATAATTTCCGATTTGGATATGCCAATGCAAAAGCAATGATTCTATTTCTAGTAATCTTGCTCATTACACTAATTCAAGTGAGTATCTTAAAGCGCAAGGAGGTTGAAGCATGAGGAAAAATCTTACTTCATCCATTATGGTCAATTTAATCTTAACGGTCTTTGCGATTATCTCATTTTTCCCCATTTACATGGCGTTCATAAATTCTTTTAAAACGCAGGGAGAGATCTTTAATTCAGTCTTATCATTCCCAACATCATTTTCGTTAGAAAATTATATTGGGGTATTTACAGAGTTGGATCTATTAGGTAGTTCTTTTAACACACTTATTGTTACAGTTATTGGTTTAGCTGGAATTGTAATTTGTGGTTCACTTGCCGGTTATAAGTTAGCCAGAACATCTGGAAAATTAAGTGCGCTTATTTTCACTCTTTTTATTGCATCAATGCTGGTTCCGTTCCATTCCATTATGATTACACTAAGTCAAATGGCGAAAGGTTTAGGATTACAAGGATCCTTATCAGGTCTTGGATTAATTTATATAGGCCTTGGGGTGAATATGGCGGTCTTCCTTTATCATGGGTTTGTGAAATCGATACCAAGAGAGTTGGAAGAGGCTGCTAAAATAGATGGTTGTAATGATATTCAAATCTTTGTTCGGATCATTTTCCCATTGTTAAAACCAATTACAGCTACCATCTTAGTATTAAATGTTTTATGGCTGTGGAATGACTTCTTATTACCACTAATCATGTTAACAGATGTAAACAACTATACACTTATGCTTTCGATCAATATGTTATTTGGTCAATATGTGGCAGATTGGCCAAAAATTTTAGCAGCATTAGTTTTAACTGCTTTACCGGTCGTCGTGTTCTATGCATTTTTCCAAAAATATATCCTCGAGGGTATTGCTGATGGAGCTATTAAGTAAAGTGGGAAGGATGTTACGTAAGAGATGAATAAATTATTATACGGAGTTGCTTATTACGATGAATATATGCCGTATGAACGGCTAGAAACCGATATTCAAATGATGAAAGAAGCAGGAATAAATGTTGTCAGAATTGCAGAATCAACATGGAGTACACATGAGCCCCAGAATGGTGTGTTTGATTTTACCTCTGTTAACCGGGTGTTGGATGCAATGCATAAAGCAGGTATTCATGTTATCGTTGGAACCCCGACTTATGCGGTTCCAACTTGGATGGTGAAAGAACATCCGGATGTATTGGCTGTTACGAAAAATGGACAAGGTAAATATGGTGCAAGACAAATCATGGATATTACAAATCCAACTTATTTGTTTTACGCTGAACGTATTATTCGAAAGCTAATGGAAAATGTAAAAGATCATCCGGCGATCATAGGGTACCAGATTGATAATGAAACGAAGCACTATGATACAAGCGGGCCGAATGTACAGCAGAGATTTATAAAATATTTAAAAGATAAGTTTGAAACAACAGATGCTCTGAATAAAGAATTTGGTTTAGCTTATTGGAGTAATGATGTACATGCTTGGGAGGATATGCCATCATCAGTTGGAACAATAAATGGCAGTTTTGGTGCCGAATTTTCAAAGTTTCAACGAGAGCTGGTCGATGAATTTCTTGCATGGCAAGTTGACATCGTAAAGGAATATCGAAAAGAGGGTCAGTTTATTACACAGAATTTTGACTTTGAATGGAGAGGCTATTCATTTGGAGTACAGCCAAATGTAAACCATTTCACTGCATCCGAACCATTCGATATCACAGGTGTTGATATCTACCACCCGACTCAAGAGGATTTAACAGGAATTGAAATATCCTTCGGAGGAGATGTTGCAAGATCAACAAAGCAGCAGAACTATTATGTTCTTGAAACAGAAGCACAAGCCTTTTCCCATTGGACACCTTTTCCTGGGCAATTAAGGTTACAAGCATTTAGTCATGTAGCATCTGGTGCAAATATGGTCGCATATTGGCATTGGCATTCTATTCATAATTCCTTTGAGACATATTGGAAGGGACTTTTAAGTCACGATCTTCAACCAAATCCTGTATACAATGAAGCCAAAACAATTGGAGCAGATTTTAGCCGTCTCTCTTCAAAAATTATGAACTTAAAGAAGAAGAATAAAACAGCCATTCTTGTAAGCAATGAATCGCTGACAGGTTTAAATTGGTTTAAGTTTAAATACGATAGTGAGTTGAACTATAACGATATTGTCCGGCTTATCTATGACGAATTATATAAATTAAATGTGGAAGTAGATATCCTTCACCCGGGATCTGAAAATTTTGATGATTATTCCCTCATTGTGGTTCCGTGCTTGTATGTTGCACCAGACGAACTATTAGATAGATTAAATCAGTACGTTGAAAATGGTGGACACGCAATTTATACGTTTAAATCGGGGTTTACAAATGATCACATTAAGGTGAGAACAACCAGCCAACCTGGGATCATTGAAAAAGCATGTGGTGTAAACTATCAAATGTTTGTTGAACCGAAGAATATGAAGCTGGCAGGGAACCCTTATGAAGTAGAAGAGGATAAAAATCGTGTCCATACATGGATGGAGCTATTAACTCCAACAACAGCGGAAACTCTAGCAACATATGATCACCCTGCGTGGGGAGAATATGCAGCTGTTACAGGAAATGAGTATGGAAAAGGCTATGCAACCTATATTGGATGTATTGTTTCAAGTGAGATAATGTCGGGAATTCTTACCCAGGCATTAAAACGTGCAGCAATATGGGGAGTGGAGCAAGATGTGAAATTCCCTCTTGTTATTAAAAGTGGTATCAATGATGAAGGTAAAACGATTAAATATGTTTTTAACTACTCTTTTGAGCAACAAGAAATAGAGTCTCCATTTTCAGAAAGTACCGATTTATTATCAGACTCAACATATCAAACAGGTGAAACTCTTACAATTAAACCATGGGATTTTAAAATATTAGAAATGAAATAGGGAGGACATGATGAGCTTTACTTGGATATCCACAACAAGAAGTGAGTACTGGCAGGAAAATGATGCAAGTACTATATTATATGAAGATAAGAAACCAAACCTAGTAATTACTGCTGAAAAGAAACGAGTCATTGATGGCTTTGGCGGCTGTTTTAATGAACTAGGTTATGAAGCTCTTACTCTTTTATCAGAGGAAGATCGCAACAGTGTGCTTGATTCTTTATTTTTACCGGAAGGTGAATGTCAATTCAGTATTTGCCGTCTACCAATTGGTGCAAGTGACTATGCACTTGAATGGTACAGTCATAATGAAACACCGGGTGACTATGAAATGAAGTATTTCTCGATTGAGCGCGATAAAAAATATTTAATTCCTTATATAAAAGAAGCATTAAAACGAAACCCAAACATAAAACTATTTGCTTCACCATGGAGTCCTCCAACTTGGATGAAGTTTCCGAAAGCGTATAACTATGGCACGCTTCGCTGGGAGCCTGAAGTGTTAAAGGCATATGCACTATATTTCGTAAGGTTTGTCCAGGCCTATGAAAAAGAAGGGATTACAATTCACCAAATTCATGTTCAAAATGAAGTGGTAGCCGATCAAAAATTTCCTTCCTGCAAATGGACAGGTGAGCAATTACAAGAATTCATCGGTTCTTATTTAGGGCCGACTTTTGAAGAACACGGAATAAAAGCGGAAATTTGGCTTGGAACGATCAATGCACCAGAACCTTGGGAAGAGCTCATGCATGGGACAACAACAGATTATGATGTGTATGCGCAAACCGTTCTCAGTGATCCCAATGCCTACCAATATGTTAAAGGTGTAGGATATCAATGGGCAGGTAAATACGCAATTCAACGAACAGTTCAAAGCTATCCAGAGCTAAAATATATGCAAACAGAAAACGAGTGTGGAAATGGTAAAAACACATGGGAATACGCACTGTATGTTCATAATTTATACCGTCATTATTTTGTAAATGGTGCGAATGCTTATATTTATTGGAATATGGTCCTGCAATCAAACGGGAGAAGTACATGGGGATGGGAACAGAACTCAATGATGACAGTTGACCCGGATTCAAAGAGCGTAATCAATAATCCAGAATATTATGTAATGAAGCATTTCTCGCATTATGTAAAGCCGGGTGCAGTCAGACTTGAAACGTCAGGACCTTGGACAGGAAACACAACAGCATTTCAAAATCCGGATGGAAGCAAGGTTGTTGTCATATTGAATTCGTTTAAAACAGATCGAGAATTAGTGCTGGAGCTAAACGGTGAAAACCAATGCATTACATTAGAGGCTGAATCATTTAATACGATAGTCCTATAACTGAAAATTAACTAAAAAGCTTCATTCCGGACAGGATTGAAGTTTTTTGTTTTCTAAAAAAGAAAGAGAAAAGATGCGACAAATGAAATACGAAATAATTGCACCAATCCACCTTATGTTAAAATAGCATAAAGAATTGCTCTTTTCTTTATCAATAGGGGGTTTCCATAAATTCCCTGTTCATAAGGTTGGGACAATATTTTTTTTGAGCAATTTTCTAGTCGTTCTATTGTAGGTAGTAAAAGAATTTTTGTCAGTAAAATTATGTTGTTGCTATGAGGCGACATTGTTAAATAAAACAAGAGAGTCGAGTACTAAGATAATTTCTTAAGGTGAGGTAATGACTTGGAAACAAAATATAATATTGTAAAGCAAGCAATAAAATCGAAAATATTAGATGGTTCATTTCAACCACATCAAAAAATAAGTTCTGAAAGTGAATTGATGAAACAATTTGGAGTTAGTCGTCATACTGTTCGTCTTGCTTTAGGTGATTTAGTAAATGATGGGCTGTTATATAGAGAGCAAGGGGCAGGAACGTTTTGTGCAGACAGGACTAAGACTGAAAGATCTTCTGCAACTAAAACAAAAAATATTGGGATTATCACTACTTATATATCCGATTATATATTTCCTTCAATTATAAGAGGGGCAGAATCGTATCTAAGTAAACAGGGGTATAATGTAACATTATTTAGTACTAATAATGATCATGGAAATGAAAAGCGAATTCTAGAAAATATCTTAACTCAACCTCTTGATGGAGTCATTATAGAGCCAACTAAAAGTGCTATTGCAAATCCCAATATAAACTATTATCTAAATTTAGAAAGGAAGAAAATACCCTACATAATGTTGAATGCTTTTTACGATGAACTAGAGCCTCTAAGCCTTACGATAGATGATGAAAAAGGCGGCTATCTGCAAACTGAACATCTTATTAAATTAGGACACAGGAATATAGTAGGTTTTTTTAAAAATGATGATATTCAAGGGATAAAAAGGATGAAAGGGTACATTAAGGCTCATAGAAATCATGGGGTTTTAATAAATCCAAATTATATTATAAATTATAAAACAATTGAGAAAACTTCGAAGCCAATTGAAGCTTTAAGTCAGCTCTTATCAATAGATAATATGGATAGGCCAACTGGAATTGTTTGTTACAATGATGAGTTAGCAGTTCTCTTATTGGATGTTATTCGAGGAAAAAACTTAACTGTACCAAATGATCTATCCATTGTAGGTTTTGATGACTCGTTTATGGCTAAAGTTTCAGAAGTAAAATTAACCACAATTCAACATCCAAAAAGTAAAATGGGAGAAAGGGCAGCAAGTATTATATTAAACATGGTACATGAAGCAAATTATCATTTAAAAGGAGCTAGTGAGACGAAAGAGTCTATTGTGTTTGAGCCAAAATTAATTTTAAGGAATTCGACAAAAGCTCTTTAGGTAGAAAAAAGAGACTCAAACATGCACCTAAATCAATTTACATGAAAAAACATGCAGTGTAAACCTACTATTTTCGCTGTATGTTTTTTTATGTAAACCGCGAAAAATATCATAAATGGTCGATAAAAATTTAGAAAAAGGAATTGAAAAGTTGTAACAACCTATATATAATAAAAACCATCAAACTTATACGTACAAATATAAAATCTACACTCTAATAAACTTAGAGAGTTTTTCTTGAAGTTTATCGGACTGTTGATAATATTAAATTGATATAATAATAGAATCTATATATACTTATACGTATATGATAATGTATGTGTTAAAAAGTTATAATGATAAGTGAAGGCTTGGTTATTGGTATTTAATCGTTTTTATAATAAGAAGTCAATCATATCTTATAAAAGAACAAAATGTATGCGTATACATTTCAGAAAATTTAATTTTTAGAGAGGGTCGAAAGGAGTGATGAAAATGTAGAATCAAGCAGATATTGCTGATCCGGTTTATCTGTGTAACTTTGCTTATTTCAAATGAGTAATACTTGAAACGTACAAAAACTGATATGTAATCAATTGTACACGTAACAGTGTGATTGCTAAGGAGGATTGTTTTATGTTTCCAACGGCAAAGAGAACAAACCAAGAGCTTGCACCTGTCAAAAGTCCAAATCGTCTTGCGAAAATACTAAACTCACAAAAAGTTGTACCTTATATTTTTATCTCACCTTTTGTCCTTTCACTATTAATATTCACCATTTATCCAACTATAAAGGCTATTATTATGAGTTTTCAAAGCGTACTACCGGGGCAGGTAACATATATAGGCCTAGAAAATTACTCGAGAGTCTTTAATCCAGTATTTTTTAAAGCGCTAAGTAATACAACCATTTATGTTATCCTAACTGTTACGATTCTAACGATAATTCCAATTATTTTAGCTGTATTATTAGACTCAAAACTTGTAAAGTTTAAGACTTTTTTTAGGGCTTCGTTATTTGTTCCTGCCTTAACCTCTACTATTGTTGCAGGTATGGTATTCAGGTTAATGTTTGGAGAAACTGATAACGCTGCTGCCAATCAGATCCTTAATTGGATAGGATTTGAATCAGTTGAGTGGCAATATAATGCTTGGTCAGGTATGTTCCTAATGGTCTTACTGTGTTCATGGCGTTGGATGGGAGTAAACATCCTATATTTCCTCGCAGGTCTGCAAAATGTTCCAAAAGAATTATATGAATCTGCTGAGATAGATGGTGCAAATATGCTGGAAAAATTCAGATATGTTACACTTCCTTTCTTAAAACCCGTTACCATTTTTGTTGTCACGATTTCAATCATTGCCGGATTTAGAATGTTTGAAGAGAGCTATGTATTTTGGCCAGCTGGATCACCGGGAGATATTGGTTTAAGTGTTGCAGGATATATTTATCAACAGGGAATCTCTCAGAATAATTTAGGATTTGGTGCGGCTATCGGTGTTATTTTAATGATCATTATCTTTGCTGTTAGTATTGTTCAATTGTTACTAACGGGTGCATTTAAAAGGGGTGATGAATAAATGAATCTTAAGAAGAAAGTATTACTGAAATTGATTATTAATCTTTGTTTATTGGTTATATCTTTAGTTGCTTTATTTCCGCTTATTAGTCTACTACTAGCTTCATTCAGACCTTCAACTCAGTTAATGCGAAATGGAATTAGTCTTACTTTCGATTTAAGTGAACTGAATTTAAATAACTATACTTATATTTTCTCTCAAGCAGGACAATATTGGACTTGGTATGGTAATAGCTTAACCATAACAGTCATTACAATTGTTCTATCATTATTTTTTTCATCATTAGTCGGTTATGCTTTAGCAGTATATGATTTTAAAGGGAAAAATCTATTTTTCACCTGTGTATTGTTTATTTTAATGATTCCGTTTGAAATTTTGATGCTTCCACTTTTTCAACTAATGATAGATACTGCTTTAGTGGATACTTATATGGCTGTTATCCTTCCATCGGTTGTTGCTCCAATAGCTGTATTTTTCTTTAGACAATATGCTCTTGGCTTACCAAAAGAATTAATGGACGCTGCGAGAATGGATGGATCTACGGAATATGGAATCTTTTTTAAAATTATGTTGCCGCTTATGACACCTTCTTTAGCAGCGATGGCAATCTTACAAGGATTAGGTGCATGGAATAATTTCTTGTGGCCATTAATTGTCTTACGATCAAATACCTTATTTACATTACCATTAGGGCTTTCGACATTATTAACGCCGTATGGAAATAACTATGATGTCTTAATAGCTGGATCTGTTATGACAATTGTACCGATTATCATATTGTTTATTTTCTTCCAACGCTACTTTGTGGCCGGACTTACTGTGGGTGGAGTGAAAGGGTAATCTTGGAGATGATAAGAAGAGGTGATTTGTAGTTGAA
This sequence comes from Bacillus sp. J37, assembly GCF_000518865.1. Taxonomy (GTDB): domain Bacteria; phylum Bacillota; class Bacilli; order Bacillales; family Bacillaceae; genus Metabacillus. The sequence continues at coordinate 104,158 of NZ_JAEK01000006.1, forward strand.
TCCAAAACAATTTGTCTCAATAATAGATTTGATCCTTCATTGGGTAACTAGTTTAGCGTTAATCAATGTGCTGTGGTTCTTATTTACACTACGTGGGTTGATAATAGGAGGGGTATTTCCTGCTACTACCGCTGTGTTAGGTGTATCTAGGAAAATGATTTTGAAAGGGACAGACGTTAATATATGGAATACGTTTAAACGAGTGTATCGAGAGGAGTATCTTCAGTCAAATATTCTTGGTTGGTTTTTATCCGGCATTGGAGGCTTGCTTTATATAAATTATCAAATCATAGCAAACTCTGCAGGTGAAATTGCTATTATCACTCTATTTGCTTTTTATCTAGTTATATTCTTTTATAGCATTATTGTGCTATGGTCTTTTCCATTGTTAGCACACTACAAATCAACTTGGATTCAACATCTGAAGAATGCATTCATTATTGGTTTTACAAAAGTTCATTATACAATTGCGATTGGATTAATGGCATTTACAGTTATGTATTTCTCTTTTGAATATCCTGGATTAGTTCCGTTTTTCTCGATAAGTATGATTGCAATGGGGGGGATGTGGTTTTCATTGCAGATTTTTACAAAGATAGACCAAGATGCTACATAATTAGTGGGTGATGAAAGCTGTCATGGAGGATTGTAAGCGTATATTTTTATAGCTTGAATAACAGTCAATAATATTTTTTGGGAGGTGATTCTCAAAAAAATAGAGGAAAACCCGTGATATGCATATTTAAACTTAAATTAAGGGGGATGCTGGATGAAGAAGAAATCACTACTATCATTTCTTTGTGGGGTAATGGCACTGTTATTGGTTGCATGTAGTGGCGGTCAATCAAGCTCAGGTGGAGCGGAAGAAACGAAGGTTATTGGTGATGATGTAGAAAATGCAACAGAACTTACATTTTGGTCATTTAACGAGTTGCATTTGGCTTTTTTTGAGGATGCTGTACCTCGTTGGAATGAGGCAAACCCAGATAAGCCTATTAAATTAAAAGCAGAAGTGTATCCGTTTGATAATATGCATACAAATCTATTAATGGCGTTACAATCTGGTAAGGGCGCACCTGATATAGCTGATATTGAAATTGGTAAGTTTCCAAACTTTTTAAAAGGTGAACCACAGATATTACCAATGAATGATTATATAGAGCCGGAATTTGATAATTTTGTAACATCACGTTTTGAGATTTATTCAAAAGATGGAAATTATTACGGTTTACCAACACATGTTGGTGCATCTGTTATGTATTACAATAAAGAAATTATGGATGCAGCAGGAGTAGATATCGATTCTATCAAAACATGGGAGGACTTTAGGGAAGCTGGTAAACAAGTTGTTGCTAAAACTGATGCAATTATGACATCTGTTTCAACAGAGGATTATATTCCTTATTGGTCCATGATATCCCAACGTGATTCTGATTTCTTTAACAAGGATGGAGAACTTACGATTTATAATAAAGAAAATGTGGATACCCTTCAATACTTACATGACATCGTATACGAAGATAAGATTGCTGAAGTAATGCCTGGAGCAGCTCCTCATGCAGAAGAATTTTATCAATTTATGAATGATGGTGGTCAAGCTGCTATTGGTATGCCAATGTGGTACATGGGAAGATTTCTTGATTACATGCCTGATCTAAAAGGTAAGATAGTCGTTCGTCCAATGCCAGCTTGGGAAGAAGGGGGTAAACGCTCAGCGGGTATGGGTGGTACAGGTACTGTTGTAACAAATCAATCAGAAAATCCTGAATTAGCTCAAGAATTCTTAGCGTTTGCAAAACTTTCTAAAGAAGCAAATATTAAACTTTGGACTGTTCTGGGATTTGATCCTCCGCGCCATGATGTCTGGGAAAGTGAAGAAGTCTTAGCAGATAACAAATATTATGAATACTTTGGTCATGATTTATTTGAGACACTAAATGACATCAAGGATGAAATCAATGCTGTTAATATTACAGAATATACACCAGATGTTGGAACTGAAATAAATACAAATGTATTTAATAATGTTTTAAGGCAACAATCAGAGACAGCTGACGAGGCATTAAAAAAGGCACAAGAGACGGTTGAAAGTAAAATGAAGTAGGAAATAAAAGGATTGAGGGGCTGCCCTCAATCCTTTTATTATGACTCTGGCGTATTAAGAGGTATAACTTCTATAATGAAGTCTTGAGTTTCTTGGTTTTTGTCAATGTAAAAGACTTCTGATATGTATTTTTTCAATTAATTTTATATACTAATATCATCATTTACATTGAAGAACAAATTGTTATTCCAGGAGGAATCCACTTGCTTATTTCAGAACGACATAAACTCATATTAGATTTATTAAAAGAAAAGGAAAATGTCAAACTTCAAGAACTTGTTGATTTAACATCAACTTCTGAATCAACGCTAAGACGTGATCTTGATCAGTTAGAAAAGCAAAACTATTTAAAACGTGTACATGGCGGTGCGTCCTTACTGCAACGAAAACGATCTGAACTAAGTGTCTCAGAGAAGACAACGAAAAATCTGGCTGAAAAAGAAAGTATAGCAAAGTATGCAGCACAATTAGTCCTGGACGGAGAATGCATCTATCTTGATGCTGGTACAACAACCTTCCAAATGATCCAATTTTTAACACAGAAAGATTTAGTGGTTGTCACAAACGGGACTGACCATCTAAATGCATTACTTGAAAAAGATATAACGACCTATTTAATTGGCGGGTTTGTAAAAAAAGTAACCAAGGCGACTATTGGTCGTGCTGCATATGAAAGCATTAAAAACTACCGCTTTGATAAGTGCTTTATTGGAACAAATGCTATTCATTATGAACTTGGATTAACCACTCCAGATCCTGATGAAGCCCAAATTAAAGAAAGAGCTATTTCTTTAGCGAGAGAGAGTTATATTTTAGCTGATCACACAAAGTTTGGTGAAGTATCATTTTCAAAGTTTGCAGAGTTGGATCAGGTAAAAGTTATAACAAATGAAAATGATACAATTGAATTAGACCGTTATCAAAGAATAACTGAAATGTTGAAGGTATAAGTGAAGAACTGTGTAAAGAATGCTTCCTTTTATGAGGGAAGCATTTTTTATTAGGTACTTTCATGAATTAGAGGACATTCCACTTATGAAATTCGTACTAAAAGTTCTTTATAACTTGGATGAAAGACAATTGACCTATAAAATCCATAATAAAAGTTCTTCATAAACTTGATGAAGGACAAATGACGTTTGGAACCCTCATCAAAAGTTCTTTATTCCCCTTATGAAGGACTTCTAGCCCGAAAAGCCACTCACAGTGTGTCTTTCAGCACTTTCCTAGTACTGTTCTACTATTGTTTCTTCGTATACACAATGAACAAAGATCAATATAATGCACCTTTTTAGTCAATACAGTTGATCGAACCTTTGGTGAAAACGCTTTATAATCAAAAGCAAGCGATTACAAAAGTACTAGGTGGTGTTGATAAACATGAGTGCCAAAATAAATACTAATACCCTGGCGACAAAAGAAACACATGTGAAAGAAGAAATAAAAACAAACAAAAGCCCAAAGTTGAAAAAGGCTCTAGGGTACGCAGCGTTTGTGGGACCGGCGATTTTATTTTTTGTTCTTATTCAAATTATTCCATTTTTTATGGGGGTCTATTATTCGTTCACGTCATGGAACGGAGTTAGTTCAGCAGTTGAATGGGTTGGATTAGAAAACTATATAAAAATCTTCACAGATGATCAAAAGTTCTTTAATTCATTTATCTTTACAACAAAATTTATGTTTGCTGCCGTTTTAATAAGTAACATTATAGGTTTTAGCTTTGCTTTATTACTGAATGCAGCATTAAAAACAAAGAATATATTACGAACTGTATTTTTCATTCCAAATGTAATTGGTGGTTTATTACTAGGATTTATATGGCAGTTTATCTTTGTTAAAGGGTTTGCGTCAATTGGAAACATGACTGACATCGGATTCTTTAAGTTACCTTGGCTTGGTGATGAAGCTACAGCTTTCTGGGGAATTGTAATTGTGTTTGCATGGCAAATTAGCGGCTATATGATGGTCATTTATATTGCAGCACTACAAGGGGTGGATACTTCCTTATTAGAAGCAGCAAAAATGGATGGTGCAACAAATTGGTCATTATTAACGAAGATCATTATCCCATTAATCTTACCTGCTTTTACGATTTGTTTCTTCCTGACAATTTCGATGGCATTTAAAATCTTTGATTTGAATCTTTCTTTAACAGGTGGGGGACCATTTAATTCAACAGAATCAGTTGCTATTAATATATATCAGGAAGCCTTCATGAATAATAGATATGGACTTGGGACAGCAAAATCGATTCTATTCTTTATTGTAGTAGCCGTGTTTACAACACTTCAAGTAACATTCACGAAGAAAAAGGAGGTTGAAGCATAATGAATAAAGGCTATACAAAGCGAACATTTTTACTAGAAATCATTGCCATTATGCTTGCCTTAATCTTTTTAGTACCATTTTACTTTGTATTAATTAATTCTGTAAAAGGATTTTCGGAAATATTAATTGATGCAGCTGCACTACCGAAAGAAATTCTATTTAGTAACTATACAAAAGTTTGGGATATTCTAAGCTTCCAGGATGCATTTCTAAACTCTCTCATTATTACTGTATTTAGTATTGCCGGCATTGTTGTCATTAGTTCGATGGCGGCTTGGAAAATGGTGAGAACACCTGGAAAGCTAAGTAAAATATTGTTTATCTTCTTTGTGTCAGCAATGGTGATCCCCTTTCAGACAGTTATGATACCACTAATGAAATTAGGTGGAACACTTGGAATTATGAATAGTATACCTGGTATTGTCATTATGTATTTTGGGTTTGGGGTTTCTCTATCACTGTTCTTATACCATGGTTTTGTTAAAACAATTCCTATGGAAATCGAGGAGTCTGCTAGAGTAGATGGATGTACACAATTTGGTGTGTTTTGGAGAATTGTTTTCCCATTATTAAAGCCGATAACTGTAACCGTTATCATCTTAAACACATTATGGATTTGGAATGATTATCTGCTGCCATTACTTGTGTTGCAGGATGCTGAATTAAGAACAATCCCGTTAGCGACAAGTTCTTTCTTTGCTCAATATACAAAACAATGGGATATGGGATTAGCGGCTTTAGTTTTAGGTATAGCTCCAGTTATCGTGTTCTTCTTATTCCTGCAGAAGCACATTATAAAAGGAATTGCTGCAGGATCTATTAAGTAGTATATAATCTTATGGCTAGATGCCTAGCCATGCAGATTCATATAAAATAAAAAAAGATAAGATTGGGGAGGTCATTTTATCATGAAAAAGCTTTTGCTATTAGGTATGTCTTTCTTATTAGTATTAGGTATTTTAGCGGGGTGTAATTCAAGTAACAAGGAAAGCTCATCTGAAGGAAACAATGATTCAGGATCTGGTGATGGTGAAGTAGTTACATTGAACTTATTCCAATTTAAAGTTGAGATTGCTGATCAGCTTCAGGAAATGATTAAAGAATTCGAAGCAGAGCACCCAAATATTAAAGTGAAACTTGAAACTGTTGGTGGTGGTGCTGACTACGGTGCTGCCCTAAAAGCAAAATTTGCATCAGGTGAAGAGCCGGATATCTTCAATAACGGTGGATTTAAAGAATTAGAACTTTGGAAAGAGCATTTAGCCGATCTTTCTAACGAGCCATGGGCAGAGCATGTACTTCCTATCGGTAAAGTTCCAACGACAGACGCAGACGGAAAGCTTTACGGTATGCCAGTAAACCTTGAAGGATATGGATTCATTTATAACAAGGATTTATTTGAAAAAGCAGGTATTACAGAACCTCCAAAAACTCTTTCTGAATTACAAGATGCTGTAAAGAAACTTGATGCAGCTGGAATCAAAGCATTTTCTGCCGGTTATGGCGAGTGGTGGGTAATTGGTCAACACTTAATGAATATTCCATTTGCACAACAAGATGATCCTGAAAGCTTTATTGCGGGCTTAAACGATGGTTCTGCAAAATTTGCTGGTAACGAGAAATTCAAACAATTCAAGGATATTGTTGATTTAGAAGTGAAAAATGCAGTAGGTAACCCAATTACAACTGATTACAATACTCAAGTAACTTTATTTGCATCAGGTGAAGCAGCAATGCTGCAACAAGGTAACTGGACTGAAAATATGATTACTGAAATCAATCCTGAAATCAATATGGGCTTCTTACCAATCCCATTAAATGATGAAGAGAATGCTGATAGATTACCAGTAGGAGTACCTAATAACTGGGTATTAAACAAAAACTCTGAGCACTTGGAAGAAGCGAAAACATTCTTAAACTGGATGGTTTCTTCTGAAACTGGTAAACGTTATATCACGGAAGAATTCGCGTTTATTCCAGCATTCGATAATATCGAAGCTTCTGGTTTAGGTGACTTAGGTCAATCGATTCTGGAGTACTCAAAAGCAGAAAAAACAATTTCTTGGAATTGGTTCAGATGGCCGGATGGAGCAAACAAAGAATTTGCTGCTACAATTCAAGAATATTCAGCAGGTAAGATTACGTTCGATGAAGCATTAGAAAAATTCCAAGCAACATGGGATAATATGAAATAAAAAGGTTCAACAAAAGCATGTCTATCATAGGCATGCTTTTTCACCTATAATAGTTGGTACATCCTTTAAGATTGGAGGTTCCCCAGTGAAAAAAACAAGCATACGCAATAAGCTGATCGTACTGTTATTATTAATTACCATTGTTCCATTTGGAACTTCAATTGTTATCACTTACTTTTATACGAAAGAGTCATTAAAGGATGAATTCGTAGCGGAAAACGTCAATCTCCTTTACCAAGGAAAGTTAAACATTGAGGGGTATATCGGGGAACTGAAAAATCTAACGTTATCATTTTATAATAATATTGATTTTATGAGATATATGAAGAATAATCCTGATTTTGATAAGGATTATCTCGCAAAGGAAAGCTTTAAAAATGTGATATTAACGATCCTTTATGCTGAGGAAAACATCAATCGAGTGAATATTGCATTGATGGATGATCACCATACTATTTCTGTATCCAAAAAGTCGGCTGTCGTCTTTTCACGATTAAATCAAGATCTGAATCAAGGTATGTATGATAAAGCATTAAACAATCCTTATCGTATTTATATTGAGCCGATGGAGGTTTTACAGGAAGAGAATATAAGCGATAATTCTAAAAGGAGAAATGACATGTTTACTTTGCATCGTGCGTTAATCGATGTGCCGTCAGATGATCTATTAGGATATATTTCGCTGGAAATAAACTCAGAGCATCTCCTTGGAATCGCCGAAAAGCTATATGTGAAAGATAAAGAGGAATTTTATCTATTAAGTCCTGAAGGAGAGTTGATTTTTCGTTCCAACAATGATGTGGATGAGAACCAACAATGGATTACGAGCCTTATAAAGAGTAGCAAAACAAATGGAATGATGGAATGGAAAAAGGATTCCTTTCACGGTTTAATGATTTATGAAACCCTTGATGAATCATCCGGCGGTTGGATCATGGTAAAAAGAATTCCTTATACATCCGTTTTTGAAAGTGCATTAAGTGTAGCTAAAATCAATATCCTATTTGGTGTGATCGGGTTAATCCTTGTCATTATGGCAACTTTATTTGTTTCATTTAAAATCACCTCGCCCATACGGATACTATTACAAAATATAAAACAGGTTGAAAACGGGAATATGAACGTTCAGTTTGATTCTCTAGGTAATGATGAAATCGGTACACTTGGTGAGCGTTTTAAAGAGATGATTGCAAAGATAAACCATCTTATTAATCGAGAATATAAACTGGAGATTGAAAATAAAACAAATCAATTAAAGGCATTGCAATCTCAGTTAAATCCGCATTTTTTATACAATGCTCTGCAGTCCATCGGTACTTTGGCATTAAAAAACAATGTACCACAAGTCTATACTTTGGTTACTCACCTGTCGAAGATCATGAGGTATGGGATGAATATTGATGAAGATCTAGTTCCTTTAACAAAGGAAATTGATTACACAAAGGCCTTTTTATTACTTCAAAAAGAAAGATTTGGCGACCAATTTGAGTATTCATTAACTTTTGATAAAGAAGATTCTTTTATTACAGTTCCGAAGATGATTCTTCAGCCAATCATTGAAAACTATTTTAAGCATGGTTTTGATCGAAGTAATGATAAAATCGGTCATTTAAAGATTATTGTAAGAAGAGATCAAGGTCAATTGGTGATGACAGTTCAAGATAATGGAAACGGAATAACAGAAACAAGGCTTAACGAGATATATCAAACACTAAACGAAGATCAACAAAGTAAGCTGGGGGGTGCAAATATAGGTTTGAGAAATGTTTACTTACGTTTGAAGCTCTATTTTGGTGAAAAAGCATCATTATTAATAGAGAATGATGAAGACGGAGGTACTTTTGTTACGATAAAGCTTCCGGTAGAAACGGGAGGTTCAGGAAATGAAAGCAATCATAATTGACGATGAAACACATGTGAGAGAAGGGCTGCTTTTATTAGCAGAATGGAAGAGATTTGGTATTCAAAAAGTATTCGAGGCAAAGGATGGAGAAGAGGCGCAAAACCTGATTATTCAGAATCAGCCGGAGATCATCTTCACAGATATGAATATGCCCAAATTTGATGGAATTGAACTTTTAAAATGGCTAAGTAAAAATGAAATAAAAAGTAAAATCATTGTGATCAGCGGTTATGATGATTTTCATTATATGAGAAACGCCATTACGTATGGAAGCTATGATTACCTATTAAAACCAATAGACCCCGGATTGCTTAATGAAACTTTAGAAAGAGCGGTATCAGATTGGAAAAAGGAAGCCCTTCAAAGGGAGTCGACAAACGAAACGAATAGAGTCATTAATGAGGTAAAACCTCTTTATTGGGATTATCTTTTTTCTAATGTTATATCGAATCAAGTTATATCGGATGAAACCGTTCAAAAAATCAAGAAGGAATTTGGGGTTCACGTTAATGAAATTGAGTGTACAATCTCTCTAGTATTTATTAGTCCTAAGATGATCGAAAAGTTTAATAATGATAAAGATTTAGCCTTTTTTACCTTATTAAATATAAGTAATGAAATTGTTCGCTCGAAACAAAGTGGTCTTTGCTTTCGGAATATAAACAAAGAATATGAGATTGTCGTTCTTTTGTGGAATAGTAAAAATGAAAAAGAGATCCTAAAAAAAATACAAACGGAAATTTATAAGTTTAGTGGCATGAATGTCCTGTTTTTTGTTGGAAAGTCATCGTCTTTAATTAAGGAGGCCTACCATACTGCACGAAAAACTTTACTGAAGCATAATATGATGGAATGTGCTAAGAGAAATAATATCGTAAGGTACGAAAACATTACTACAGTCCCTAACCTGCATTTATTTGATTTCGCCGAAGATATTAAATGGGCTATTCAAAGCAGTAGTATAGAGCAAATGGATGAGATTATGCAAAAAATCTTTTATGCCCTTGAATCTAAGCATGTCCTCTCGTACGAGCAAGTAAGTATTTGGGAAGAGCAGTTTAAGATTTTGAGAAAAAATTGGTTAAAAGAATATAATACGAATGAAGACTTGGATTTTTATAAGGGGATGAATTATTGGGATGATAAAGGAATTTTCTCATTTAATAAATTCAAAGAAGAAAAACGGAAGGAATTTTATGAATTAATTCATCTATTAAATGATGTGAGATATAAAAGAGAAACGAACAGTATTCAAGAGATTGAAGCTTTCTTACGAAAGAACTATGAGAAGGATATTACATTACAGGAAATTGCGGAACGATTTTTTTTAAGTCGTGAATATATTTCCCGAAAGTTCAAGCAAGAATATCATGAAACATTAACAAACTATTTAACGAAAATTAGAATTGAAAAAGCAAAAGAGCTTTTAGAAAATCCGCATCTTAAAGTATATGAAATTTCATATAAGGTTGGATATCCCAATGAAAAATATTTCAGTAAAGTGTTTAAAAAACTAGTTGGATTAACTCCTAATGAATATCGGGTACACGTAATGTCAAAATAGATGGATGTGAGGGTACCCATGTTTTTTAGTTACAAGTTCATACAATACTTGCTTATTTAATGCTACTATATGTTTATTAATCGCTCGGAGGACATATATGCGTATATTTAGAATATTAAACAACAATGCAGTGGTTGTAATTGATGGGCCACAAGAGAAAATTGTAATGGGACCTGGAATTGCGTTTCAGAAGCAAAGAAATGATATTGTGCCAAAAGGTAAAATAGAAAAAATCTTTGTTTTACGTGATGCTTCATCAGAAAAGTTCCAACAATTACTATCTACATTACCAGAGTCACATATTGAATTAGCAGAAAGTATCATAAGTTATGCTGAAGGTCATTTATTGGCTCCTTTAAGTGATCATATCCATGTGGCCTTAACAGACCATCTATCTTTTGCTTTGGAGAGGATTGAACAAGGAATTCCTATTAAAAACAAGCTAGTGAACGAAATAAAAATGCTCTACAAAAAAGAATATGAAATAGGAATGTGGGCAAAGAAGGAGATTAAGAAAAAGCTAGGGATCGACATACCAGAAGATGAAGTAGCTCACATAGCTCTTCATATTCACACAGCGAAAATGGATGCTCCTTCTATGAGTGAATCTTTAAAACATGCCTCCATTTTAAGTGAATTTGTCCAACAAGTTGAAACATGTATTGGTGAAAAGATAGAAGAATCTTCAATCAATTATCAAAGGTTAATCACACATCTTCGCTTTGCCTTAAATCGTATCCAACAGGGAGAGCAGTTTGAACCTATTGATCAAGATATGCTGGGGCTTATACAAGACAAGTATAAAAAGGCTTATGAATATTCACAGAAAATATTAGATTATTTATGTGAAGAATATGAGATTTCTTTTCCATCATCTGAAATCGCCTATATTGCGATCCATATTCAAAGGCTAATAAAATAGTAAGTGTCGAAATTTGAATTTTATTGTTGACGTTTCCATATGTCTGGTATAAAATTTACTCAATCAAACAATTTCATATGTAGGATTGTGACTGATAATGCAGGCAAGACCTAGAATATATAAGATGACATGGGTAGATCATTTCTCTCTTTGCTACCTATCTTACCTTATATATTTTGGGTCTTTTTGTTGTTTATCGGAAAAATCCTATATGCTATATAAGGAGGAAATGAACATGAATCATCGTGAAGTTGCAGAAGAGCTTGTTACAAAGCTCGGAGGTAAAAACAATGTCATTAGTGCAGCTCATTGTGCAACTCGTCTTCGTCTTGTAATTGAAGATGAAAGTCAAATAGACAAAAATGCTATAGAAGATTTAGATGGCGTAAAAGGGGCTTTCTCAAGCTCAGGACAGTTTCAAATCATTTTTGGTACGGGAACAGTGAATAAGGTATATCAACATTTCGCTCCAATAGTTGGTGTTTCAATGGAAGAAAACTCTTCAAATAAAAGTGAATCACATGGAGATGCTGCAAAACGTAAGATGAATCCGTTTGCCCGATTTGCTCGAACACTGTCAAATATTTTTGTGCCGATTATTCCTGCCATTGTGGCAGCAGGTATGTTAATGGGGCTTTTAGGATTAGTGAAAACATATAACTGGGTCGACCCTGAAAGCGGATTATTCGTCATGCTTGATATGTTTTCATCTGCAGCCTTTATTATTTTACCTATATTAATCGGATTTAGTGCAGCTAAGGAATTTGGTGCAAATGGTTTTCTTGGTGCCGTAATAGGGGGAATTATGATACACCCTAACTTATTAAATCCATGGGGTTTATCTAATGCAGAGCCTACTACACTTGATTTCTTTGGCTTTGGAGTTGAAATGTTAGGGTATCAAGGGACAGTCATTCCCGTTCTTTTAACAGTTTATATTATGGCGCAGATTGAAAAAGGCTTACGAAAAGTCATTCCAAATGTTATTGACTTACTTGTAACACCATTTTTAACAGTGATTTTTACAGGGTTCTTTGCATTGCTAGTAATCGGTCCATTAGGAAGAGTGCTAGGCAACGGAATTACAACGGTATTAGATGTTGTGTATAATTCAGCAGGACCTATTGCAGGGCTTTTGTTTGGAGGCTTATATTCAACTATTGTATTAACAGGTGTTCATCATAGCTTCCATGCGATAGAGGCTGAATTATTAAATGTTGGCGGAAACTACTTACTTCCGATCTGGGCGATGGCAAACGTGGCTCAAGGTGGGGCTACTCTTGCTGTTTTCTTTAAAACAAAAAATAGCAAAACGAAGGAGATTGCTCTTCCGGCGGCCGTTTCTACGTTTCTTGGAATTACGGAGCCGGCTATTTTCGGAGTAAACTTAAAATATCGCCGTCCATTTATTGGAGCAGCAATCGGTGGAGCTTTGGGTGGGGCATATGTTGTTTTCACTCAAGTCATGGCCAATGGAATTGGATTAACAGGAATTCCCCAGTTTGCAATCGTTCAAGATCCTATTAACTATGGAATTGGATTTGTGATTGCAGTGGCGGGTGCCTTCATTTCTACTTTATTATTAGGGTGGAAAGAAGAGTCTAAATAAATAAAAATGGGTTGGCTTTGGTGTCAGAGTCAACCCTTTAGTTTTAAAAGTATAGGTAAGCAGGTGAAAGAATCGTGACAAAAGATGAACAATTACGACAAGAGGCGTTTGAAGAGATTGAAAAACATAGGAATCTTGTAGAACTGGATCCATATAGATTAACCTATCATTTAATGCCGCCAGTGGGGTTATTAAATGATCCAAATGGATTTATTCAAGTAAATGGAGTCTATCATCTCTATTATCAGTGGATGCCATTCAAGACAGATCATGGAGCAAAGTTTTGGGGGCATTATTCATCAGAAGATTTAGTGAACTGGAGGCATGAGAGCATTGCGTTAACACCTTCAGAGTGGTATGAAAAAAATGGTTGTTATTCAGGAAGTGCGATTGAGTACGAAGGAAAAATATATGTCTTTTACACAGGCAATGTTAAAGACGAACAAGGCAATCGTGAAACATACCAATGTTTAGCTATTTCAGAGGATGGTATATATTTTAATAAGAAGGGTCCACTTATTTATCTGCCGGAAGGCTTCACAGCTCATTTTCGTGATCCTAAGGTTTGGAAGCAAGAAGAAACCTATTTTTTGGTAATCGGAGCTCAGACTGTAGATTTAAAAGGTGCAGTTGTTCTATATCAGTCAAAAGATTTATTAAATTGGACGTATCGTGGGATTTTAGTTGGTGGTGGAAAAGGGGAACTTCATGAATTTGGCTATATGTTTGAATGTCCGGATTTATTTCATCTTGATGGAAAAGATATTCTGGTTTTTTCACCGCAAGGCTTAGAAGCACAAGGTATGAATTATCAAAATGTGTATCAGGCAGGCTATGTTATTGGAGATTTTGATCCGAAAACTGGTGAATATATGCATAAGGAGTTTGAGGAGCTTGATCGTGGCTTTGATTTTTATGCTCCACAAACAACGATAGATAATAAGGGGAGAAGACTCCTATTTGGCTGGATGAGTGTACCTGACCAAAATGAACAAGATCACCCTACAATCGAATATAAATGGATTCACAATATGACATTGCCGCGAGAATTGAAATTGGTGAATGGTAAAGTATATCAAGTTCCTGTGGACGAGCTGGACCAACTAAGATGCAGTGAGGCTGTGTCACATTCCGTTAAGTTTACAAATGAATCGAGGGGACTAAATGGCATACACGGCAAATCTGTGGAATTGAACATTCGTGATATTGAGATAAACGAGGGTTGGTTAGAGATTTCAATAAGTGATGGAGGAAGAGTAATCTACTCTGCGGATGATAAAGTGATGTCGTTTGAAAGGAAAAGCTATGTGGATGGTACGACAGAGAAACGCCAATGTCTACTTTATGATTTAAAAAACTTGCGTATATTTATTGATACGTCTTCTGTCGAAATATTCATTAATGATGGGCAAGAAACATTTACTTCTAGAATTTATCCATCTCCTAAGAACGACACGATCACATTTGGAGCATCAAAGGATGCTAGCTTTACTGTTTTAAAATGGGATCTAAATGTGAAAAATGCAAATATATAAACACTAAAAATCACTTTCTCAAAGTTTGAGAAAGTGATTTTTAGTTAAAATCTACTTTTCGATATAAAAGGAGAAAGAATTTTTCTGAAAGTACCTAATAGGGTATAATGTAAAATAAATAAAAAGATACTAAGGAGGACGAACAATGGAATACGATACTAAAATAAAAAACCGAGTTAAACGTATCGAAGGACAATTAAGAGGAATACTCCGAATGATGGAGGAAAAGCAGGATTGCAAAGATATTATTACCCAGTTGTCTGCTAGTAGAACAGCAATTGATCGAACAATTGGTGTGATTGTAAGTTCAAATTTAATTGAATGTGTTCGTATGGCGGAAGAAAAAGGCGAAAATACGGAAGATTTAGTTAAAGAAGCTGTTAATTTACTTGTGAAAAGTAGATAATGATCATATTTTACAACCGCATGAATTAAAATTCATGCGGTTTTTTGATGTTATTTTTGAAGGACTGCAAAATAATTACCTTCATTGTCTGAAAAGTTAAATACCCGACCATTTGGCATATCGACTATATCACCTACTGTAACATCCTTATTCTGAAGTACGTTGTACAATTCATCGAGATTGTCTGAGAAAAATAACAAGGAAGGTGTTCCAAGATTAAGCTCGGGTTCCATTTTTGCAATAAGCTCCTTATTATGAAGGATTATGCTAGTTTCAGACTCTTTTGTAGGAGATAGTTCAATCCACCTCATTGCTTCACCGTTATCCTCTTCTGCAACTACATGAAACCCTACTTTTTCCGTCCAAAAATTCACTGCTTCATCTTGGTTGTTAACATAAAGCATGATTTGGCCTACTTTGTTAATCATATTTTTCACTCCATTTCTAATGAAATAATGAGTATGTATTTTCTAGTGAGTTATCTAAATTATACGAGTATGTTCTAAATAAAGTAAATGCAAAAATCAGATTATTATTGATGAAAAGATTTAGTTGAAGTTAATATTTTTAAAATTTAGATAACTAATACAAAGGAAACAGTGAATTTTTCTACATCCTACAATGACAAATACATTGAAAACCTATATATTGTTAATAAATATAACATATAACGTTATAAAATATTCCATAAACTTTAGGAGGGATAGTATGGAAAGTGAAAAAAGCGGAATGAAGATTTTCTCCTTAGGACTGCAGCATGTTCTGGCTATGTATGCGGGAGCGATATTGGTTCCGCTCATTGTTGGAAGAGCGTTAAATTTAACGTCTGAGCAATTGGCTTATCTAGTTGCGATAGATCTTCTTACATGTGGAATCGCGACCCTTTTACAAGCGTGGAAAACAAATTACTTTGGAATTGGATTGCCTGTTGTGTTAGGGAGTTCGTTTGTGGCGGTCACTCCTATGATTGCGATTGGAAGTCAATATGGAGTCTCGGCCATTTATGGAGCGATTATCGTTGGAGGTCTATTTGTTCTGGTCTTTGCTTCATTCTTCGGAAAAATCATAAAGCTTTTTCCTCCGGTTGTAACTGGATCGGTTGTAACCATTATCGGTTTATCTTTAGTACCTACGGGGATACGTAATATGGCAGGAGGGGCTGGTAGTGATGATTTTGGAAGCGTGGAAAATTTACTTCTTTCATTTGGAGTGTTAGTCGCAATTATCGTGATGAATCGGTTTTTTAAAGGGTTTGCTCAGGCTTTATCAGTGTTAATTGGTATTATAGCGGGCACAATTGTTGCGACCATTATGGGGAAGGTTAATGTTTCTGATGTTTCTGAAGCTTCGTGGTTTCATTTACCCGAGTTATTTTATTTTGGAGTTCCAACCTTTGAAATTGGACCGATTCTGACGATGATTATTGTTTGCCTTGTCATCATGATTGAATCAACAGGTGTGTTTTTAGCTTTGAGTAAAATTTGTGATCAAAAGTTAGAGGAAAAAGATTTTGTTAGGGGATATCGGGCAGAAGGATTAGCGATTGTGTTGGGGGGCTTGTTTAATGCATTTCCTTATAATACATTTGCGCAAAATGTTGGTCTTGTTCAGCTTTCAAAAGTGAAAACGAAAAATGTCGTTGTGGCTGCAGGTTTTATATTAGTTGTTTTAGGACTTGTTCCAAAAATTGCAGCTTTTGCCACGATCATTCCGCCGGCAGTATTAGGTGGTGCGACAGTTGTTATGTTTGGAATGGTGATATCTTCAGGAATCAAAATGTTGGGATCTGTTGATTTTGGTGATCAACAAAATTTGTTGGTGATTGCTTGTTCGATATCATTGGGCTTAGGTGCAACCGTTGTTCCGGATCTTTTTGCGGGTTTGCCACAATCTTTTAAAATCATTGTCAGTGACGGAATTATCACAGGTAGCTTAACAGCAATTTTATTAAATTTATTTTTTATGATTCGTAAAAAATCAAAACCGGTTTCGGTAAAGGGAGATCAATCTGTTGCTTAAAAAATGAGAGAAGGTGAATGTGCTGATTTCGATAAGTGAATTGAATGGCATAAATCAAAGCAAGTTTATTGAAGTACTGAAAGATATATTTGAGCACGCGCCATGGGTTGCTGAAAAAGTATGGACATATCGTCCGTTTGCCTCGTTAACAGATCTTCATGAAAAAATGGTGTTTATCGTGAAGGATGCAACTTATGAAGAAAAATTAGCGTTAATTCAAGCGCATCCTAACTTGGGAGCCCGCCTTGAAATGAGTAATGCCTCCGTAAAAGAGCAGGCTGGAGTTGGTTTAGATCAATTAACATCAGAGGAGTTTGATCAATTTTCGTCTTTGAATAAACTGTATATGGAGAAATTTGGTTTTCCGTTTATTATGGCAGTGAAAGGTCAGACAAAGACTGTTATCTATGAATCTATGCATCGAAGAAGTAATCATCATGAGGCAGAAGAATTTGAAACAGCTATAAAAGAGATTGAAAAGATTGCCTACTTTCGTTTGGAAGAACTAATCAATAAAAGGAGTGTTCTCATGTCGAAGAAACGTACTGTCTCATATGGTAAAGGTGATGTTTTTGCTTATCGAACTTTTTTGTCTCCATTAACAGGAGTGAAACAAATTCCTGAATCTGACTTTACCGGAAGAAGCAATACGGTATTTGGAGTGAATGTGAAAATTGAAGTAGGAGGTCAAAAACTGCTTCCTTCGTTTACTGAAGGAGATAACAGTCTTGTTGTTGCAACAGATTCAATGAAAAACTTTGTACAAAGACATTTAGGTACCTATGAAGGGGCTACCATTGAAGGGTTTGTCCAATATGTTGCAGAAGAGTTTTTAAAGAAATATGACCATATTGATACGATTAAAATAATTGGTGAAGAGGTTCCGTTTGAAGAGACGACAAAAGCTTCGGCTAATGGGGTGACACATAGTGATTTAGTATTTAAACATTCGCGAAATGAAAAATCGGTAGCAACAATTGAAATGGTTCGTAATGAGAGGACGATCGATATTGTTCAACAAAGTAGCGGGGTGCTGGATTTACAGTTAATTAAAGTCAGAGGGAATTCATTTGTTGGTTTTATTCGGGATGAATATACAACTCTTCCGGAAGACAGCAACCGCCCTCTGTTTATCTATCTAAATATCGGTTGGGAATACGAAGATACGGGGGATTCAACGGGATCCGCTCCATATAGCTATGTGTGTGCAGAGCAAGTTCGAGATATTGCAACATCCATCTTCCATGAGCTTGAAACGCCCTCCATTCAATATTTAATCTATCTTATTGGCTGTCGGGTTCTGGAAAGATTTCCACAGCTCCGCGAAGTTAGTTTTCAATCTCAAAATCATACGTGGGATCCGGTCGTGGAGGAAATTCCAAACTCGGAAGGCAAGGTGTACACTGAACCCCGTCCTCCTTACGGTTTTCAGTATTTTACTGTTACAAAAGAAGATCTTGAAAATAGTAAAGAGCTGTCAGGAGAAATAAATATTTCAAAATAAGGGTTGATGGTTATGACAGGTTTGACAACACATATATTGGATTTAACGCATGGTATACCTGCTGCTGATGTTCTTGTGCAGTTGTTGAGATTAGAAGGTAAGAGAGCTTCTCTATTCAAATCAGTTAGAACAAATGGTGATGGAAGGATAGATTTGCCGCTTCTCTCTGCAGAAGAGATGCGGATAGGTGAATATGAGTTGTTGTTTTATATTGGTGATTATTTCCGTGGGAAAGAATTACCTCTTCCGGAGCCGGCTTTTTTAGATAAAGTATCTATTCGTTTTGGTGTTGCGGATGAAAATGCTCACTACCATGTGCCGTTATTGGTATCACCGTGGGGGTACCAAGTTTATAGAGGGAGCTAATTTGAATTCTGGGAGATTTGCAAAAAAATTGATAATCCCTGCAAAAATAACTTAGTTTCTGCAAAAATAATAGATTATTTACAAGATTACACCAGAATCTGCAAGAATATCTATAAAACTGCAAAATTATTTAGAATCGAAAGCCTCCACTGTGTATTTATTGGTGGAGGCTTTCGTTTTATCTAGAAATCTAGGTTATTTTATATTTAATATTTGAATTACTATCCCTGTATTAATGCCTTTATGCGAAATGCCAGTCGTAATCTGAGTGTTTCATCGGGTTCTTTTAAACTTCTGCCTATAATCTCCTCGCATTTTTCGAGCCGGTAAATGACTGTGTTGCGGTGGACGTACAAACGTTTGGCAGTTTCTGATAACTGGCAATGAGTTTCAAGAAAAACGGATAATGTGTGCAATAAAACTTGGTGATCTTTTTTTGTATCATCTGTAAATGACTGAAATGTATCATCATAGAATTTTTTTAATTGCTCGTATGGAATCATCCTGAGAATTTCGGGGACTTTTTTCGGCTGATATAGTTCGATAAACTGTTTTTTACCTGACATGTTTCCGTGATACAGAGCATCTTTTGCTTCTTTATATGACACTGTTACATTTGTAAGCTCTTCAGCATACACGCTAATTCCGAATGAAAGATCTTTTTGGTAGTGGGCGGAAACTTTCATTTGTATTCTTTTTAATAGACTTATAAAAGGTTGTTCAATATCCTTCCACCCTGACCGAAGTTCCAATAATAAGATAAATGTTTGATCCATTGTAAAAAGGTGGACTATTGCTTCGTTATTTTGGACTTCGAATTCAATTGTGTCATAAATAAAATCGGTTACTGTTTGATATTGTAGATAGGATTGTTTATTATCCTCTTCGCTAATCTCTCCAACTGCACATAAATAACGTTGACCGCTTTTTAGGCCAAATTCTTTTCCACGGCTAATAATCTCATCTGAAGTTGAAAATGTACCGTTGACAAAGTTTGTGAAAAATTCATTCTGAATTCGTTTTTTATTTTGTTTTAAGGCATTTTCCTTCATTAATTCAAATGCAATGACATTTGATGCTTGTTTTATCGTTAAAATGGTCGTCCGATCTGTTAAAGGGATAAATCCTAAAATACAAAGATAGTGATATTGTTTATGTGTATAGACAGGGAACAATGTTACAGTCAGCTGTTTTTCACCTATCAGGGTAAATGTTGACAATGATTTTGTTGATAAATGAAAGGAAAATCCTTTATATTGAAGGGATTCCAATTGTGAAAATAAGCTAGAATGATCAATGGTGCTCGTGGGCATTAAATGATCATTTAATAAGTAAACGGGCAATTGGGTAAGGGAAGAAACATTATCAATAATTTCTTGGATTCCCTTCCCATTCATTATTTGATCTGTAAATTGCTGATGAATTTCCATCGCTTGGTGGAGTTCGTTTGTTCGAATATCAAGTATAAAGCTAAGGGATTTATTCACAATATCTCCTAAAGATGTCTCAACAGGGAGTTCTAATAAAGGTAAATTCAGTTTGTTTGCCAGGTTGATAGCTTCTATGGGTATTTCTTGTAAAAAACGTTTCGTTTTAATGCCTAAGCCCGAGCAATTTTGTTTTACCATCGCTTCTATTAATGCAAGTAAAGACTTAAGGTCTTCTTTAAAATGAAAAGCAGTGGTAACGAGTAATTCGTTTTGTTTTAGAAAGTGAATAATATCAGGAGCATCCATCATGTTCACGGTATTCACTTCTCGATTTAATCCTTGTGCTCCTGCAACTAATCTAGTACCGGAAAAAATAGGTAAGTTCATTAATTCACTTAATTTCATGAAATTCATCCTTTGTTAGATAATTTACAATTTTAATAGAGAACAGTATAAAAATTTAGTTAAAATAACCAAAGGATTTAGAGTCTGTTCTACATTTATGTACATGATTTTAAGGTATGATTGTTTTAAAATAAAAATGTATTACTATTATGTAAATAAATATAACATTAAATGTAAGGAAATAGAATAGGGGGGAATGAATTGGTTGAAAATGTTGAAAAATCATCTGCCTTATTCAAGCAAATTGAACAAATGGTCGAGTGGTTAGCTTGTTTTGGTAGAAGTGAACGTAATGGTGTAACAAGGTTGCTATATTCAAAAGATTGGCAACAGGCTCAACAAGGTGTTGAGGGGTATATGAAAGGTATAGGTCTCTGCACATACTATGATGATGTAGGGAATTTATACGGCAGGCTTTCAGGAACAAATCAGAACTCAAATGTAATTCTTACAGGTTCACATATAGATACAGTGAGAGATGGCGGTAAGTATGATGGTGCGTATGGAATTATTGCTGGTATTATTGCTATTCAGTTTCTTTTTAAACAATATGGATCACCGAAGAAAACGATTGAAGTTGTGTCTTTATGTGAGGAAGAGGGCAGCCGCTTTCCGGTGACATACTGGGGATCGAGTAATATCACTGGGGTGAGAAAGCTGGCTGATATCCATGATATCAAAGACTCGGAAGGAATAAGTTTTGTAAAAGCCATGAATGAGGCGGGATTTGGTCATGGTCACCACTGTCCTCCTAAACGGAATGATCTTGAATGTTTTATTGAAATGCATATTGAACAGGGAATCGTATTAGAAAAGGAAGCGAAAACAATTGGTATTGTTAGTCACATTGTTGGTCAACGAAGATATACGATTACGGTTGAAGGAGAAAGTAATCATGCCGGGACGACACCTATGGGATTGCGGAAGGATGCTATGTATGCGGCAGCGGAAATGATTCAAATCCTCATTGAAAAGGGTAAAAATACCTCACCTGAACTTGTTGTGACTGTTGGGCAAATAATCGTAGAGCCAAATGTGTCTAATGTTATCCCAAGAAAGGCGATTTTTAGTCTTGATATAAGGCATAGTGAAGAGGAAGTGTTGAACTTGTTTTGTCATGAAACCTTCCAAGAGCTTGAATTAATATCTTTGAAACATCAAACATGTATATCCATCAATAATTGGATGGATGAAACACCTGTAAAAATGTGTGAAAAATTAAATGAATTATCGGAAACGATCTTAGTGAAAGATCATATTCCATATAAAAAAATGACAAGTGGTGCTGGGCATGATTCTCAAATTTTTGGTCAGTCCATCCCAACATTGCTTTTGTTTGTACCTAGTCAAAATGGAATCAGTCACTCGCCTTTAGAATTTACAAGAACGGAAGATTTAGAGGAAGGTATAAAAACGTTAATAAAAGTTTTATATGAACTAGCGTATTAGGAGGGAGAAAGAGGATGGTTTACCAAGAAATAAATACACCGTTAAGAACAATTATGACACCAGGACCGGTTGAGGTTGACCCGAGGGTCCTTCGCGTAATGAGTACATCAATACTTGGACAATTTGATCCGGCTTTTACAGAGATAATGAATGAAACAATGGAAATGCTCCGAGAGATTTTTCAGACGAAAAACAATTGGGCATTTCCGATTGATGGAACGTCACGATCTGGAATTGAAGCGGTGTTAAGTAGTGTGATTGAGCCTGGAGATAAAGTGCTTATTCCGATCTTTGGTAGGTTTGGACATTTACTAACTGAAATTGCTGAGCGTAATGGAGCTGAAATCCATACAATGCGTTGCGAATGGGGGAAGGTCTTTAATCAGCAAGAGATCATACAAGAAATGAAAAGACTGAAGCCTAAGGTTTTAGCAATTGTCCACGGAGAAACATCTACAGGGTGTATGCAGCCTCTTGATCAAATTGGGCCTGCTTGTCGTGGGTTGGATGTGCTGTGTATCGTTGATGCTGTTGCGACAATTGGAGGAACGGAAGTGAAGGTTGACGAATGGAAGCTTGATGCGGTGATAGGAGGAACACAAAAATGCTTATCTGTTCCTTCTGGAATGGCCCCAATCACATATAATGATCGAATTGAAAAGATCCTATTCTTGAGAAAAAAAGTGGAAAAAGGTATCGCGACAGCTGAAGATCATGAAAGTATAAGACAACCTATTAGAAGTAATTATTTTGATTTAAGCCAGCTGCAGGATTACTGGGGACCTAGAAGATTAAATCATCATACAGAAGCAACCTCTATGTTATATGCATTGCGAGAAGGAGTGAGAATTGTCCTGCAGGAAGGGTTGACAGTCCGTTTTCAACGCCATAGGCTTCATGAAAAAGCCCTTATGGAAGGGATTAAAGCGATGGGGCTAGAATTGTTCAATGATACAGAATGGAAACTTCCAATGGTAACATGTGTTCAAATTCCAGAAGGAGTAGATGGTGAGTCTGTTAGAAAAATGCTCCTTGATCAATTTGGTATTGAAATTGCAAGTTCATTTGGACCTCTTCATGGGAAAATTTGGAGAATCGGAACAATGGGATACAGCTGTCGAAAAGAAAATGTATTATTTGTGTTATCAGCCCTAGAAGGTGTTTTAATTCGTCATGGAGCGCAGTTGAACCTTGGGGAAGGACTGCAAGCTGCTCTGGATGTCTATGAGTCAGTTCTATAATGATAAAATAACCCTCCCCCGAGTTCGGGGTTTTTGTTTACTTATTTGTGATGGAGGAGGATGGATAATGCAAAAAAATTTAAATGCTTTTGTGGATAAAGAAGTTATATTTGAACCGACAGGAGCTGGTTTGTTAGATGGATTGGTGTTTGCGGTTAAGGATGTATTTTCAATTGAAGGATATAAAAATGGAGCTGGAAATCCCGATTGGCTTAAATCTCATGGTGTATCAACCTGTCATGCCCCTGTTATTGAAAGACTGCTTAGACATGGGGCGAAACTAAAAGGGACAACACAAACAGATGAATTAATGTATAGCTTAAATGGAGAAAATGCTCATTATGGAACACCGATTAATCCTAAAGCTCCAAACCGAATTCCTGGAGGCTCTTCAAGTGGATCAGCAGTTGCTGTTTCAGCAGGAATTAGTGACTTTGCTTTAGGTACAGATACAGGTGGATCTGTAAGAATACCATCATCCTATTGTGGGATATATGGTTTCCGACCTACGCACGGTGTAGTCACTCCAGAGGGGGTAATACCGCTAGCTAAAAGCTTTGATACAGTCGGATGGATGTCGAAAGCCCCTGAGTTGTTATATCGAATAGGGAAGGTACTGATTGCAGATCAGGAAGAAAAAGGTCAGTTTACCCGGGTGTTTTTTTGTCAAGATGCGTGGGATCTATTGGATGAGCGATGCAAAGAAGGGTTATTAAGTGCAGCATCTATGATAAAAGAACTTTCTCACCGTGAATGGATAATGTTATCAGAGAGTGGACTTGATGAATGGTCAAGTGTGTTTAGGATTTTGCAAGGCTTGGAGATTTGGGAGGAGCATGGAAATTGGATACAAAATGAAAAACCTGCATTTGGTCCTGGTATACATGAGAGGTTTCAGTGGGCGAGTACATTAAAACCTGAAGAAAGTTTAGAACAAGAAAAACTTCGGGTACAAATTCGAAAATCTATTTCATCACTTCTGGGTGAAGATGGTGTTATTGTTATCCCGACAGCACCTGGACCGGCGCCTTTATTGCATGTGCAAGGTGAAAAAGCAGAGCGATATCGGGCCAAAACAATGCAGCTTTCCTGTATAGCTGGTTTAGCGGGGTTACCACAAGTAACGGTTCCTCTTGTGGAAGTAGATGGTTTACCGACAGGGTTATCATTTATTGCAAATCATCATCAAGATCTTAAATTATTAAAGTGGATAAATAAGGTTTTTGGAGGGGAGGGTGTATGAAACTAACGACTGTAAAAGTTGATAATGAGGAATTAGCAGCCATTTTATTAGGTCAAAAAGTGATATTAATAAGAGATATAAATGAGATAGCAGGAGAAAATTGGAGTGAAAATATTTTATCTATTCTTCAGAATGGTCAATTATCCCAAATTAATAGCTGGTATAAGCGTGTTGGAAATAAAGAAATAACTGAGATGAATCGATTAGTGTTAGAAAGTGTAACGTTTGCTCCTTTATACCGTCATCCGGAAAAAATCTGGGGGGTTGGTATGAATTACATAGATAAGGCAATTGAATTATCAGGGAACCCCCCTGAAGAGGAACCAGTTATTTTTATGAAGCCGAATAGTAGTTTAATTGGTCCTGAAGATGATATTTTACTGCCCTATCAATCAACTCAGGTAACAGCAGAAGCTGAGCTTGCCATTATTATAGGGAAAACCTGCAAAAACGTGGAAGAAGCTGATGTTCCTGGAGTGGTGGCGGGTTTTACTACTTCCTTAGATATGACAGCGAAAGATATTCATGCGAAAAATCCCCGTTATATGCAAGGAGCGAAAAGTTTTGATACGTTTTTTAGTTTTGGTCCTTATTTAGTAACAGTAGATGAGGTTTCAGATATAGATAATGTTATTGTTGAAACAGTATTAAATGGTCATGTTCATCATAATAATTACGTAAAAAACATGATGTATTCTCCTTGGTGGATTGTTTCGTTTTTGTCTAAAATAATGACCCTGCACCCGGGTGATGTGATTATGACCGGGACCCCGGGATCTGTTGGTATAACTAAGGGGGATAATGTCGGAGGAAGAGTAACCTACTGTGGAACATTAAGTAATGTAGTTATATAACTATGTGAAACGCCAATAACCAAACGGTTATTGGCGTTTTTGTGCTTGGAAAATCAAAATCAAATAAAATTTTTTTGTGCAAAATGTACAAGGAAAAAGGGAGAAATCTATAAATCTTCTAATGAATTTGTAAAGAAATTGAACTAAACTTATTTGTAACAATATGTAACTCGGTGTGTTAAAAAACATAACATTAGAAGTTGGAGGAGGAGAAAATGTCTGTAGAGAGAAGTTCTAAAATTAATTTAAATCATCATCCTAGAGTGAAAAATAAGATGAATATGCCCCATATTTATGTCATATTATTTATTTTTATTGCATTGGCTACAATTGCCACTTATTTAATTCCAGCTGGTGTTTATGAGAGGATTCCTGGTCCTGAAGGTAGGACAACAATTGATCCGAATTCGTATCACGCTGTTGAACAATCACCCATTGGGGTAGTTGATTTTATGACAGCCATTCCTAGAGGTTTAGTAGCTGCTGGAGAGGTTGTCTTTTTTACCTTTATCATTGGAGGTTTGTTTGCAGTCATTAAAAGAACAGGACTAATTGAAATCGGGGTAGATAAACTTACAAGGAGATTTTCAACCAAAAGCGTCATGGTTATACCTGTGTTAGTCATCTTATTTGCGACAGTATGTAGTTTAATAGGAACGCAGGAACTAAGTTTAGTATATGTACCTGTTATTCTACCGTTAATGATCGCATTAGGTTACGATTCAATGGTTGCTGTTGCCATTGCGTTGATAGCAACTACTGCGGGTTTTACAACTGGTTTTCTGAATCCGATTAATACAGGACTTGGACAAAAATTATCTGGTTTACCGGTATTCTCTGGTTTAGAACTAAGAATAATAGCATTTATTGTATTTGTTCTGATAGGTGTCTTTTACATTATTCGGTATGCGCAAAAAGTAAAGAAAAATCCAATGGCAAGTCTTGTTTACGAAGAAGATTCTAAAAAGAGAGCACAGTACCATACAAAATCAGCTTCTACAAAGTACAAGGCTACTTCAAGGCAAAGATTTGCATCTGTTCTCCTCCTTATATTTTTTGGCTTATTAGTATATGGAGTCCTTACTCAAGGTTGGTTCATGGTAGAAATGGCAGGTATATTCATTGTCATGGGAATTGTTGTTGGGCGTATATCCGGGTTACCATTTTCAGACATTTGTGAAGGTTTTAATGAAGGGTTTCGTGAAGTGTTAGTTGGGGCATTCATTGTCGGTATTGCCCGAGCTGTAGCTGTAGTAATGGAAGATGGTTTAGTAATGGATACAATTGTTAATGGTCTAGGTAACGTTGTAGGTGAATTCCCGGCAGTTTTTAGTGCAATCGGTATGTTTATCGTACAAATGTTATTCAATTTCCTAGTACCTTCCGGAAGTGGTCAAGCATTAGTGACGATGCCAATTATGGCTCCTTTGTCAGATTTAATCGGGGTTACAAGACAAACGGCAGTGTTAGCCTACCAGTTTGGGGATGGTATCGGAAATATTTTGTATCCGACTTCTGGATATTTCATGGCAACACTTGCTTTAGCAGGAGTATCATGGCAAAAATGGGTGCGTTTCTATCTGCCGTTATTTTCAATGTGGTTTTTTGTTGCAATAATTTTTTTAATATTCGCTCAAGTAATTCAGTGGAATGGATAAGTAAATATAAAAATTGTAACGGGAGTTGTTCTTATGGAAAAAATGGACCTTATCATTAAAAACGGAAATGTGGTATTACCCGCTGGTTTAGAACAACTTGATATAGGAATTAAAGATGGATTGATACATATTCTTGGCAAGAATCTATTGAATGAATCTGAAGAAATATGGGATGCTGCAAATCAATACGTTTTTCCAGGTATGATTGATGTACATGTGCACTTTAGTGAGCCAGGAAGAGAGCATTGGGAAGGATTTCGCACTGGCTCACAGATGATGGCTGCCGGTGGTTGTACAACGTATTTCGATATGCCGTTAAATGGTATTCCTTCTACCGTAACTGAGGAGGCACTATCTAAAAAAGCGAACCTTGGCATTGAAAAATCTCTTGTGGATTTTAGTCTATGGGGAGGACTTGTTCCTGGGAATGAAGGTGATCTGGAAGTTTTAGCGAAATCAGGAGTAATCGGGTTTAAAGCGTTTCTTTCAACAACAGGTAACAAGGAATTTGAAGCGGTGGATGATATCACCTTATTAAATGGAATGAAACAGATTGCAAAGCTTGGTAAAGTCTTGGCTCTTCACTCTGAAAGTGCTGCAATGACCGATTGGCTCAAGGAACAAAAAGAAAAAGAAGGAAAGTGTACGGCGGATGATTATTTGGAAACACGTCCAATTATGGCTGAGGTGGAGGCTGTACAGCGGGCTATTTACTATTCTGAGATCACAGGCTGTCCGCTTCATTTTGTTCACATAAGCTCAGCAGAAGCTATAAAGATCATTCAGCAAGCTAAAGCAAGAGGGTTAAATATAACAGTTGAA
Source organism: Bacillus sp. J37 (assembly GCF_000518865.1). Taxonomy (GTDB): domain Bacteria; phylum Bacillota; class Bacilli; order Bacillales; family Bacillaceae; genus Metabacillus. Next base: position 131,718 of record NZ_JAEK01000006.1, read on the forward strand.
ACTTGTCCGCATTATCTGCTTTTTAACCATCAAGATTTAAGAAAAAGAGGAACGGTCGCTAAATGTGCACCTCCTCTTCGTGAAAAAGATGAACAGGAAAAATTAGTTAACCTCTTAATCAATCAAAAATTCGATATGATCTCGTCTGATCATTCACCATGTCCTTATGAATTAAAAGATCCTAAGGTTCATAATTTATTCCAAGCGTGGGGAGGGATTAGTGGCGGTCAGTTTACTCTACTATCGATAATTGAGTTAGCTGTAAAATACGAAATTCCTTTTGAATCAGTTGCAAAATGGACAGCGCAAAATCCAGCTAAGCGATTTGGGATATCAGATCGAAAAGGTCAAATAAAAGAAGGGAAAGACGCAGATTTTGCTATTGTCACTTTTGATAAATCGTATACTGTTACAGAAGATAATTTTTATGCAAAACATAAGGAGAGTCTTTATTTAGGTCATACATTTCCATGTGAAATAACCGGAACAATTAATAGAGGGAATGTTGTCTATGAGAATGGTAGGGTAGTGGGTGGTACTCCGCATGGATGTTGGGTGAAACCGGTTGTGACAGAAATAGTAAGCAATTAGTAGTTGTATGATAAACATATGGGAAGTAGATTGGGGGAACTTAATGTGAACAAAACAATTGTTGGATCTAGATCAATGGTCGTAAGTCCGCATTATTTGGCATCACAAGCAGGAAACACAATTTTAGAAAGAGGAGGGAATGCATTTGATGCAGCAGTAGCAGTGAGTGCTTGTCTTGCTGTTGTGTATCCGCACATGACCGGTCTCGGAGGAGATTCATTTTGGGTTACATACAGTAAGAGTGAAGAGAAAGTTAAAGTTTATAATGGAAGTGGTCGAGCTGGAATAAACCTGACTCGAGAAGTGTATGAAGGGCAAGAAGCAATACCAACCAGGGGAATCGAGAGTGCTATTACGGTGCCAGGAATGGTGGATAGTTGGGATGCGGTCTTAAAAGAATATGGCAAATTATCATTAGAAGAAGTATTACAACCGGCAATTGATTATGCCGAATATGGGTTTCCGCTTTCGCCGGATCAACATGAAAACACTGTAAAGAGAGCGGATATGTTGAAGGAAGATGGGGATATGGCCCGAATATTCTTACCAGCTCAGCAAATTCCTAAACGATATCAACGATTTATCCAAACAGACTTATCATGTACATTAAAAAAGTTAGCTAAAAACGGTAGAGATGATTTTTACAAAGGAAAGCTGGCAGAACGAATTGTCTCGAGCTTAAAAGACAAGGGCAGCCGTTTAACCCTAGATGATTTTTCGAACCATTATGGAGAGTGGATAGATCCAATCACTACCTCTTATAGGGGCTATGACGTTTATCAAGCACCCCCAAATTCACAAGGATTTGTAGGGTTAATGGCGCTGAATATTTTAGAAAATTTCGATTTCTCTTTAATTGAAGAAGGTTCTTATCGTTATTATCATGTTTTAGTTGAAGCATTAAAAAGAAGCTTTCAAGATCGTAATAAGCATCTTACAGATCCTCTGTTTTATGATATCCCATTAGATAGGTTAATAAGCAAATCTTACGGAAAAGAATTGGCAGAAGGAATTGAATTCGACCAAGTAGGTGAAATTGAAACCGAATCAGTTGGAAGAGATACAGCCCATGCCGCAGTATTTGATGAGGAAGGAAATGCGGTATCATTTATTCAAAGTCTTTATTTTGAATTTGGATCTGGTATTGTAGCAGGAGATTCTGGTATTATCATGCAGAACAGAGGTTCCTTTTTCTCTTTAGATCCTTCTCATGTGAACTGTCTTGAACCGGAAAAAAGGTCATTTCATACGTTAATGCCCGCAATGGCGTTAAAAGATAGGAGGCCAAGAATCCTTTATGGGACACAAGGCGGGGAGGGTCAACCTCAAACCCAAACGGCGATTCTCACAAGAATGATTGATTATGGAATGGATCCTCAATCAGCTATTAGTGCCCCAAGGTTTGTATGGGGAAGAACATGGGGAAAGCAAACTCAAGAATTAAAAATAGAAGGTCGAGTAAGCCTGAATGTTCTGGAACAATTATCAAAAGCTGGTCATATTGTCAATAAAGTGGAAGATTTCGATGGGATAATGGGTCACGCAAATGCAATTTTAATAGATGATCAAGGGTTTGTACACGGCGGTGTGGATCCAAGAAGTGATGGAGCCGCGGTTGGGAGGTAGTGGTTATGTAAATTTTTGTCGAAAAATGACTAATCGAAAATAAATCCTGAAAATCGAAGATATATCTCCAGAATCGTTGATAAAATCTTAAAATCGAAGATAAATTTCCAAAATCGATAAATAAATTTCAAGCAAGCTAAATAGAAGATGTTCTCTTAGTTGGAGTACTCTTTTCGTTCCCTAGTTTCTTTATGTTTCGCTTTTATCTCTCCCTTTTAATCATTATACTTAAACTATATGATGTTAAAAGGATGGGTTTTTAGTGAAAATAGATCACATTGATAGAAAAATACTAGAGCTTCTCACAATAAATGGCAGGATGTCTTATTCAGATATAGGAAAGGAACTTGAGTTATCAAGAGTTTCTGTTCGTGAACGTGTAAATCAACTGATAAAACATGATGTGATTGAAAAATTCAGTGTTGTGATCAATTCGGAAAAAATGGGAAAAAATGTTTCGGCGTTTTTTGAAGTGGATTGTGAACCAGCTTATTTGGTTAATGTTGCCCAAAAGCTTGCGGACAATCCATGTGTGTCCAGTTGTTATCAAATGACAGGACCAAGTACATTACATATGCATGTATTGGTTGATGACTTCGAGGCTTTAGAGAAGTTTATCAATAATGAGTTATATGCACTAGAAGGAATCACTAGGGTGGAAAGTCATATTTTACTTAGACGTTTTAAAAGCAGAAGTGGCATGAAATTATAGAAAAGTGTGTAGTGGAGAATGCGGGTAAATTGATTCCAATGGCATTCTCTTTTTATTTTGAGTAATATTCAGAAAATGTATAGAAATGAAGAAAGATATCCTATATAATCAAAATAATCAAATGAAAGTTTCGTTTGTAAGTTAATATCATTTGGTTGATTAACAAACGAAAAAACATCCGTATGAATTAGTAATTCGATCCATACCTATTGTAGGGGCACAATATAAAGAAAGCGGGGGGATAATAAGTACCTAGCAGGTATGTGCCAAAGAGAAATGACATCATATGTAAAGGGTGAGATGAAATGAAACACCTTCAATTATTTTTAGCATTTTTTCGTGTGGGTATGTTGGGGTACGGTGGGGGACCTTCATCGATTCCACTTGTTCATAAAGAAGTAGTCGATAAATATAAGTGGATGAATGATGATGAGTTTGCTGATGTATTAGCGCTTGGAAATACATTGCCTGGACCAATTGCAACGAAAATGGCCGGTTATATTGGGTATCGTGTAGGGGGGATTTTAGGGCTTGTTAATGCCACACTTTCCACTATTCTTCCAACGATCGTTCTAATGATTGTCTTATTAACAACGATTTCTTCTATAAAGGATTATCCTTGGGTCCAAGGAATGACAGCAGCAGTAGTACCTGTAGTTGGAGTTATGCTGGCAACATTGACATGGGATTTTTTTAAGAAATCACAAACTTCAATGGGCTGGATAAAAGCAATAGCATTTATAGGTGGTAGTTTTCTTTTTATGGAGATTTTAGGTCTACACCCAGCTGTTTTAATCGTAGTATTATTGATTGCTGCTGTCATGATAAAAGATAAAAAACCTGATGAAGAAAGCAACGTAGAGAGGGGAAATGCTTCGTGATCTATTGGGAGATATTTCTTGCCTTTTTTATTCCGGGAATATTAGGGTATGGTGGTGGTCCAGCTTCGATTCCTCTGATCGAAAATGAAGTTGTTGATCGCTATGGATGGATGAATGTGAATGAATTTAGTGAAGTACTTGCATTAGGAAATGCCTTGCCGGGTCCAATTGCAACAAAGATGGCCGGCTATATTGGCTACGAACAGGGAGGGATACTAGGTAGCTTAGTGGGTATTTTTGCTACAGTAGCGCCTTCTCTTATTTTAATGATTGTATTATTGGGGTTTTTATATAAATACAAAGATTCTCCTAAGGTAAAACGAATGACAACTTTTATTCGTCCAACAATCGCAGTTTTACTTGGGGTAATGGCATACGGCTTTTTCTTCACTTCTTATCAGGATACAGGAATTTGGCAAACCTTGTTCCTTGTTGTGGCTAGTTTTTTCTTATTAGAAAAATTAAAGGTCCATCCAGCTTTAGTTATTGTGGCTGCGATGGGATATGGAGCGGTCTTTATATGAAGTCCCAAGCTTTTTTAAGCTTGGGATTTTTTATTTAGTATTAAGTATACTCTCTTCTAATACCTCATTTTTATCTCCATATACTTGTGTTAAATGACTTTCTCCCCAAGCACATAAGGCATCCAAAATATGCTCAAGACTTTTACCGTATTCACTTAATTCATATTCTACTTTAGGTGGAATTTCATGATAAACAATACGATTAATAACACCGTCTTCCTCTAATTCACGTAATTGTTGAGTTAACATTTTTTGAGTGATATTAGGCATTAATCGTTTTAATTCACTTGTTCGTTTTTTTCCGTGAGTAAGGTGACACAAGATAACACATTTCCATTTCCCACCGATTACTTCTAAAGTAGCTTCAACCGCAATATTGTATTTTTTCTTTTGCATAGTTTCCTCCACATATGATAGGTACAAAAAAGTTCCTATATCACTTCTTGGTACCTATCGTACTTAAAAGTGCGTTCTTCTCAATTTGAATTGTATATATCATAATAACATTTGCCGATCGATTTTCACCATTTATTTTATCGTCTGCATGCAGAAGGTGAATCATACAATAGTATCTATTTTAGGAGGAGACAAAAATGTCTTTAGATAAAAAAAGAAGCATATTCGCGCTGCTTGCTTTAGCGGTTAGTGCTTTTGCGATAGGAACAACTGAATTTATAAGTGTAGGATTATTGCCGCTTATTTCAGAGGATTTGCATATACCTGTCACAACAGCTGGTTTAACTGTATCTTTATACGCATTAGGAGTTACGTTTGGGGCTCCAATCCTTACATCTTTAACTTCTAGTATGTCACGAAAAACGTTACTGCTTTTAATTATGATTGTTTTTATTGTTGGTAATTCCCTGGCTGCAAGTTCGACTAGTGTAGGAATTTTACTTTTTGCCCGAGTTCTTTCTGCTTTTTCTCATGGCGTTTTTATGTCAATTGGTTCAACGATTGCAGCTAATTTGGTACCCGAAAATAAACGGGCTAGTGCCATTTCAATCATGTTTACAGGTCTTACTGTAGCAACTGTGACAGGAGTACCGCTTGGAACATTTATTGGTCAGCAATTTGGCTGGAGAGCTGCCTTTCTTGCCATCATTGTTGTTGGAATAATTGCTCTTATTGCTAATAGTATCCTTGTTCCGTCTGATTTACCGAAGGGAGCAAGAACAACTTTCATAGACCAATTCAAGCTTCTTTCAAATGGCCGTCTTTTACTTTTATTCATTATAACGGCCTTAGGTTATGGAGGGACATTTGTTGTTTTTACTTATCTTTCACCATTGCTTCAACATGTGACAGGGTTTAAAGAGGGTGTTGTGGCGATCATCTTGCTTGTTTATGGAATTGCCATTGCAATCGGGAATGTCATAGGAGGGAAACTCGCAAATCAAAATCCCCTTAAGGCATTGTTTTATATGTTTATTATTCAGGCCATTATTCTTATTGTTCTTACATTTACTGCCCCATTCAAAATAGCCGGATTAATCACGATTATTTTTATGGGACTTCTTGCTTTTATGAATGTACCAGGTTTACAAGTGCATGTTGTCACACTTGCGGAGAAATTTGTTCCAAGTGCAGTAGATGTGGCATCAGCGATTAATATTGCAGCATTTAATGCCGGTATTGCGATTGGATCTTATATAGGAGGAATCATCACGGATTCCATTGGGTTAATTCATACGGCATGGATTGGCGGGCTCATGGTTATGGGTGCTGTTGTTTTAACAGGATGGAGTCGTTTGTTGGAAAAACAGGATTGACACATTTTTACGGGTGGAGTGGGTGTGGGTATAAATAATTAAAGTGGAGGATGTTTTTCATGATAAATGGTTTACAAGAAACAACAGCTTTGCATAATGGAGTAAAAATGCCTTGGTTTGGAATCGGTGTGTTTAAAGTAGAAGAAGGTCCGGAATTGGTGAATGCATTAAAAGCTGGTATTAAGCATGGGTATCGAAGCATTGATACAGCAGCTATTTACGGGAATGAAGAGGGTGTTGGAGAAGGTATTAGAGAAGGGGTGAAAGAAGCAAAAATTGCTAGACAGGATTTATTTATAACCTCTAAGGTTTGGAATGCTGACCTTGGGTATGACTTAACATTAAAAGCATTTGAAAGTAGCTTACAAAAACTAGGCTTGGATTATTTGGATTTATATCTTATTCACTGGCCCGTTGAAGGTAAGTACAAAGATGCATGGAGAGCGTTAGAAACTCTTTATAAACAAGGAAAAGTAAAAGCAATCGGTGTTAGCAATTTCCAAATTCATCATCTTGAAGATTTGATGATGAGCGCTGAAATTAAACCGATGATTAATCAAGTAGAGTACCACCCGCGTTTAACTCAAAAGGAGCTTCAAGAATTTTGTCAAAAACATGAAATTCAGCTTGAAGCTTGGTCACCATTAATGCAAGGTGAGTTGTTGGACAACGATACTTTACAGAGTATTTCTGTTAAATATCAAAAAACAATTGCACAAATTATATTACGTTGGGATCTGCAAAACGGTGTGGTCACCATTCCAAAATCTACAAAAGAACACAGAATCATTGAAAATGCATCCATTTTTGATTTTGAATTAACAAAAGAGGATATGGAGAAAATAGATTCCTTAAATGAGAATAAGCGTGTTGGACCGGATCCGGATCATTTTGATTTCTAAGAAATAGGTTGAAAAAGGGGCAGTCAATAAAATGACTGCCCTAAACTTTTACCCTCTTAACAGGGGTAATGTACAGCATCTAAATGCTCCACCTGATTTAATAATTTCGGTTATATCCACTTCAATGATTTCATATCCCCGCTCTCTAAGCTTTTTGTTTACCCCATGATTAATTGGCAAGCTTAATATCCGCTTGTTACCAATCGATAAAATATTGGTCCCTAATGTCGCTTGCTCTTCCTCTGAAACTTCAATAAGATCATATCGTGAAGCAAGTAATTGATGCTTTTCTTCGCTCATTTCACCAGGAAAAATCAACGCCTCATTTGGTGAAATAATGTTGAATACACAATCAAGATGTAAGTATTTATCTGTAAAAGGAATAGCAATTATTTCATACGTTGGCAAAAGGGTCTGCAAATGCTGAATTGCGTCTACATTTGTTCGGTTACTAACTCCAACAAAAATAGTGTTTCCATCAATAAAAACATCTCCACCTTCAATCATATCTCCAATAAGATTTGTATACGTAATTTCTTCTTTCTCAAGATAAGTAATAAATTCTTTTTCTTCCCCAACACGTAAATCATGTGCCATATCGGCAACAAAAACTTGTTGTCCTAATGTAAATCCAATGTCACGGGTAAACACCTGCTCAGGGAATTTTTGATGAGGGGTTAGTAAATGAACCTCGATTCCGAGATCTCGTAAAGTTTGGACCAATTCCTGGTGCTGTTTTTTAGCTAACTCTGTATCAATATTTTCTTTCAAAAATTGTTTTTGAGTTTCATTAATAGGTTCTTTGATGGTCATATAATCTGGTGGACAAAGCACTACCTTTTTAAGTGGATCGTATTCATTTAAGCATGTACATTTTATGTAATCTGGACGCTGTGACATGAATTACTCCTCCTATATCTGTTTTTCTTATTATTCCCTATCATTAGGCGATTGAATCTTTCTTGTTAGTAGCTTGATTTTTGAAGGCTGGAAATAATCTGCATATTTATGTAAATGCAATTGCAAACTATTCTTAATGTCTGCATATAGGAGGTTTGTTATGAACAATAAATCAAAAATTGGTGCATCTGAATTTGGTGCGTTATGGGTGACATATCATAAAAAAACAATGATCTTAAGATTCTTGGAACATTTTATACATACATCAGATAATAAAAAAGCAAAACAACTATTAACAGGCTTACATGGAAAACTTAATTCAAAAGTAGAAGAAATAAAAGAACTCATTCAAAAGGAAGGGACAGTTGTACCCGTAGCATTTTCAAGTGAGGATATCAATTTAGATGCACCTGCATTGTTTCGTGAGGGCTTTGATATTATGTTTAGCCGCATTTTAAAGGAGATTAGTTTAGGGATGTACACGCTCCACATTATATTGTCATATCGAAAGGACCTTATAAAGCTTTATAAGGAGCTTAGTGATCTTTCCCAAATCTATTTTGCGCACTTTACAGAATTTCTTTTGGAGGAAGGAATTCTTCAAAAACCGATTATAGTGAATTTACCTAAAACAACTAGTTTTGTAACAGATAAGAGTTATCTTAAAGGATCACATTTATTTGGAGAGAAAAGGCAATTGACTGTTGTGGAGTTTGGTTTCTTATATCACGGCATCGAAACAAATGTGATCGGAATGAAACTGATGGATCCGATTTTCTCAATGTGCAAAGGATGAAGAAGTGAAGAAATACTTCTTAAAAGGGAAGGAACTTTCGAAAGAAATGATATCAGAAACAGAAAAAATACTTCTACAAAATGATATCCAGCCTAACATTCCAACTGGGGGAACAACAACCAATTCATCTGTTGCCCCTTTTTCAGATAAGCTTATGATGTATTGTGCATATCTTTTAAGCAACTTCAGTATTGGTGGAGAAGGATTCGGTACGGGATTTAGTATGCGTAGAGATCTAAACTTGAAATTTGGAATTTTTGGTAAAGATACATATGAGTACATGAGAGAAGGAGTTTCGATTATGATTTCAAATGGCTGGTTAGAGGAACCTCCTAAAATGGATATATAATCTGGATCATTTTTAAGGGGCCAATGAGGGTCCCTTTTATTTTTTAAGTCTGCACTTTTTTGTTGGGTAATAAAAATATGCCTAACCTCATTAGTGAATTAATCTTAGATTTCATTTGGCAGTTTATTTTCTTTAAAGTTTTGCAAGTATTAAAATCTATCAATCTTCCTTTTCCATAGGAGGAATTTCTGAAGGTTCGGTAAAATAACTTAAAAAGAAGGTAACAATTCTTAAAAAATACACCTTTTTATACAACTTATTTACCGAAGGCGTTCCCATAATCCTTCTTTACGTATTATGATAGAAGCGAGATATGGTGTGAATATACGGATAATCCGTTAAATAAAAAACGCCTGCAATTGGTAAGGAGGCAACAATGATCGTTACAATAAAAGATGTTGCAAAAAAAGCAAATGTAGCACCTTCAACAGTGTCAAGAGTTATTGCAAATAGCCCGCGTATTAGTGAAAAAACAAAGAAAAGAGTTCGTGAAGTAATGGAAGAATTGGGATATCACCCAAACTTTCAAGCTCGCAGCTTAGCAGCGAAAAGTACACAAGCAATTGGTGTCATCATGCCGAACTCTGCCTTTCATGCATTTCAAAACCCCTTCTTCCCGGAGGTATTAAGAGGGATTAGTACGAGTGCACATGCTAATAAGTATGGTATATATCTTTCGACAGGTTCAACAGAGGATGAAATATATAATGAAGTAACTTCAATGGTACAGGGAAGAAGGGTAGATGGTGTGGTACTCTTATATTCTCGGGTGAATGACAAGACGATGAACTTCTTACAGCAATCGAATTTTCCATTCGTCGTAGTTGGAAGACCATATGAAAATGAAGAACGCATTTCTTTTGTTGATAATGATAATATTTACAGTACCAAACAAGTGACAAATTATCTTATCAATCTTGGTCACCACAACATTGCGTTTGTTGGCGGAAGTCTTAATTTTGTTGTGACAATTGATCGACTTAATGGATACAAGCTTGCATTAGAAGAGGCAAATATTCCATTTAATGAAAAGTATATGGTTCATGAGGAATACATTAAGGAAAATGGAAGAGAAGCCCTTCACTCTCTTATGTCGTTACCATCACCACCAACTGCCCTTGTAACACAGGATGATTTAATTGCTTATGAAATGATTAGTTACCTTGAGGAAATAAGCATTCGTGTGCCGGAAGATATCTCAATTGTCAGCTTTAATAACCTTATGTTATCGGAACACTCCAAACCTCCGATCACTTCTGTTGATATATGTATCTATCAACTAGGTTTTGAAGCAACAAATTGCTTAATTGAGAAGATAAAAATGCCAAACACGTTACCAAAGAGGATAACGATCCCTACAAAATTTATTGAAAGAAAGTCATGTGAAATAAAGAAATAGATATATGTTGAGTTGAGAAAGGGTAACAATGCTCAAATGATCATGTGGAGGTGTATCACTTTGTTGTGATACACCTTTTTTTAAAAAAAAGGGGCTTGTGAAAACTAATGTGATTAGTTTATATTAAAACTAACAACATTAGTTTTAAAACTAATGATAATTCAGGGGGGTAAAATGAAAATTGTAAGGGATAGGAATATATACCAATTAATCTTTTTGCCGGGTTTTTTTCCGGTGAATTGCTATATTGTTGAAGAACAAGCTAGCATTACACTTATTGATACCGGAATCCCAAGTAGTTTTAAAGGAATCGTAAAGGTCATAAATGAAATTGGTAAACCATTAAAACATATCCTGATTACTCATGCCCACGGTGATCATGTTGGCTCGCTTGTTGAGTTGAATACAGCTTTCCCGGATATACCAATTTCCATTTCGAGGAGAGACAGCAGATTATTAAAAGGGGATGTGGAGCTTGAGCCTCATGAGCAGCAAACACCTATTAAAGGTGGAATTCCTAAAAATATCCACCTGCAACCGAATCAGCTCTTACAGGAAGGTGATCAAATAGGATCTCTTGAAGTCATTGCAACACCGGGCCATACGCCTGGTTCAATATCTTTTTTCGATACAAGAGATCATTCCATTATAGTCGGAGATGCTATCCAAACAAGAGGAGGAATTGCGGTAAGCGGACAGCTTCGTCCCTTTTTTCCATTTCCGGCAATAGCTACATGGAGTAAAGAAAAGGCTCTTGAGAGTGTAAAGAAAATAGTGGCGCTTGAGCCGAAATTGCTGGCTGTAGGTCATGGAGAGATGATCGTGGAGCCAAAAGAAGCAATCCTTCGAGCGATTAAAGAAGCGGAACAAAAGATAAGAGTAAGAGAGTAGGAGGTGAGAGGGAAATGCCGAGGATGGGGTTGGATTTGCATACAATTTTACAAGCAGCAACTGAATTAGCCGACCAGCAAGGATTAGCTTCTGTCACATTAGCATCACTAGCTAAAAAATTAAATATACGTCCACCTTCATTATACAATCATATTGAAGGGCTAGGAGGACTTCGGAAAAAGTTAGCTGTACATGGTTTGGACATTTTATATGATAGGCTAGCACAGGCTTCAATTGGAAAAGCAAAAGATGAAGCTGTACATTCAGTGGCAGATGCCTATGTTGCTTTTGCTCGGGAACACCGAGGGATCTATGAGTTAACCTTACAAGCTGCTGAACCTGAAGACCATGAAATTCAAATAGCAGGCGGCAAAATTGTAGATTTAACTGTACAAATCTTAAGAGGATATGGATTGGAAAACGATGAAGTTATTCATGCTGTACGAGGACTCCGCAGTATTCTGCATGGCTTTTCATCCTTGGAACAAAAGGGAGGATTTGGACTTCCTTTAGAGCTCGATAAAAGTTTACATTTATTACTCGATAGTTATTTAGCCGGTATTCATAAAATGAAAGAGAAATAGCCGGAGTTTGTCGAGAAAAGTCTACTCGAAGATATATGTTGGAAAATCGTTGATAAGTTCCAGGAACCGAAGATAAAGCAGTAGAATCGTAAATACATTCCAAGCAGACTAAAAAAGGATCGAAACGATCCTTTTTTTTATGAGGATGCATACCTTGTGCATGATCATTACAGGCTGTGTTAACATAATAGCAACAAAATGTTGAACCATTGGTTCAACATGAGAGGAAGTTACAAGATGAAACAAGATTTTACAAGTGGAAGCATCATGAAGCAGGTGTGGACGTTTTCCCTTCCCATTATGCTAACAAATCTGCTTCAGATCTCTTATCAATTTATTGATAGCTTATGGGTAGGAAACTTGTTAGGTGCTAATGCTTTAGGAGCAATCGCTGTTTCAAGTACGGTCATTTTTACAATTTTATCGTTCATCATCGGAATTAATAATGCGACTCTTACAATCTTATCTCAGCAAAAGGGTAAACAAAATGAAACAGGGCTAAAAAACTACCTTAATGCCTTTGTTGTCGTGTTAACTGTCTTATCTGTGTTTTTAGGGATAGCAGGGTATTTTTTATCAGAGCAGATATTAATATGGATGGCAACTCCTGCAACAATGATCCCGGATGCTGCGGATTATTTACAAATTAATTTTATAGGAATTCTTTTTTTATTTGGCTATAACTTTATTAGCACTGTGCTTAGAGCACTTGGTGATAGCAAGACACCGATCCGCTATGTCATGATTGCAGTAGTCTTAAATGCACTTTTAGACCCGTTATTCATTTACGTGTTCGAGCTCGGTATTGCCGGCGCTGCCTATGCAACGATTCTTTCTCAGGGAATTTCCTTTCTCTATGGAGTTTGGGATACTTTAAGAAGAAAATTAGTTCCTTTTATAAAACCAAAGTTGCCTTCCGGGGATGAAGTGGCAACAATTATGAAGCTCGGATTGCCTTCAGGATTACAAATGACTGTCATCTCGGCAGGTGTAATGGCCATTATGAGTGTAGTCAACTCCTTTGGCAATGATGTTGTAGCCGGATTTGGTGCAGCCCAGAGGCTTGATAGTCTGATTATGCTACCTGCTATGGCTCTTGGGACAGCAGTTAATAGTATGGCAGGACAAAATATTGGGGCAAACCAGTGGAAGCGTGTCCATGATATTGCAAAGTATGGTGTGATATTTAATTTAATGATTATGATTCTGATAAGCACGGTTGTGGTTCTCTTTGCTGAATGGGGAATAAGACTTTTCATAGGTGAAAAAGAAGCCGTACAATTCGGCACTGATTATTTAATCATCATAGCTTTTTTCTATCCATTTCTAGGAATTAATTTTATTTTAAATGGAATAGTTCGCGCAGCTGGTGCTATGTTTCAGGTATTAATTCTAAATGTTATTTCTTTTTGGATTCTAAGATATCCATTGTCGTATTTATGTTCAATTTGGCTCGGAGAACGAGGAATTGCAGTTGGAATGGGCCTTAGTTTTGTCGTAAGCAGTGTGATTGCATTTGGCTATTATAAGTATGGAAAATGGAACAAAATTAAGTTGGAGACAAATGAAAAATAATTATATATCAGTCTTGACAGTCGGTGAAATACTCGGCATAATAAATAAAAATCACAATGAACGTATTTATAGAGGACTAGTATACGGTACCTTTTTTCACAGAGAGTGAAGTTTATAAGCTGAAAGACTTCATACTAAAAGCCGTTGAACCTACCTCTAGAGTCCTATGAAAACATAGGCGCATCCCTGGCGTTAAAAAGGGTAAAGTGGGATGTGAATGTATAGTACTTCATATCCAATCAAGGTGGTACCACGGAAGCTAAGCTCCTTTCGTCCTTATTTTATTAAGGATGATGGGAGCTTTTTTATTGCTTGGGAAACTATAAAATTCTTTGAACTGTGGATAAGTATAGTGCGAGACATCAAGCTCCAGCGCCTAGCCTTAGATCGTACAGGATGTGCAAGTGCAGTCGGTGCGACAGAACGTCGCGATTTTAGACTGCCTCTAGGGTCTAACCACAAATGAATTGAAGACAAAGAACGCCTTCTATTCATTTGCGTCTTATTTGCCCGAGGCTGCTCAAGGCGCTTGCGCTTTTGTTATTGCTTGCAACTTCAAATGGAGGAAGAAGATATGGATAAGAAGCGAATTGTTGTCAAAATTGGGAGCAGCTCCTTAACAAATGCAAAAGGACAAATTGATCAGGAAAAATTCACAGATCATGTTGAAGCTGTTGCGGCACTTAAAGAGGCGGGACATGAAGTATTACTTGTATCATCAGGTGCGGTAGCTGCTGGATTTGCCCGTTTAGGTTATCCTTCCCGACCGATCACCTTAAAAGGAAAGCAAGCAGCAGCAGCAGTGGGGCAAAGCTTATTGGTTCAATCTTATATTGAACAATTCAGTTATCATCAAATTGTTCCTGCTCAAATACTGCTTACTCGAAATGACTTTTCAAAACAAGATCGTTATAAAAATGCCTATGCAACTGTAACAGAATTATTAGAGCGTGGAATATTACCGATTATTAATGAAAACGATACTGTTTCTGTTGAGGAGCTTACTTTTGGTGATAATGATATGCTCTCAGCACTCGTTAGTGGACTTGTTCATGCTGATCAGCTCATTATTTTAACTGATATTAACGGACTTTATGATTCAAATCCAAATAAAAATCCATTAGCAAAAAGAATTGATTTTCTTCCAGATGTGACAGAAGACATGCTGGAGGTTGCAGGAGGATCTGGTTCAAAGGTTGGTACAGGCGGGATGAAGTCCAAGTTAATGGCAGCTAAAACTGCACTTTCATTAGGCGTTCAAGTGTTTATTGGTCTTGGCAAAGGCAGGAATAAGCTAGTGGATATTATACTTGGCAATGGAGATGGCACCTATATAGGGAATGAAGGACTTCAAGCTGTAAACAACAGTCGTCAATGGATTGCGCTTCATTCGGAAATATCAGGTACTATATATGTTGATCAAGGCGCAGAAGATGCCCTTGTGTATAAAGGAAAAAGCCTCCTTCCAGCCGGAGTCCATGATATGAAAGGAACATTTGAAAAAAATGATGTTGTAGAAGTTGTCGGGCCACAAGGTTTACTTGGTAAAGGGGAAGTGCTTTTTTCATCGGAAGAATTAAAGGATGCAATGGGAAAAAGAAGTGAAGAGTTAAACAAAGATGATGTTTTATCATCAATTGTTGTGATACATCGAAATAAATGGGTAAAAGCGTAGAGGAGGAAAAAAGATGAGTGAGGTACTTGCAAAAGGAAAAGCAGCAAAGGAAGCAAGTTTTTCATTGGTTGATATTTCAACCGAAGAAAAAAATGAGGCATTAGCTAATATAGCAGATCAGCTTTTGGTTGACCAAGATATGATCATTGAAGAGAACAAAAAAGATTTAGAAGCTGGAAAGAAAAATGGTCTAACTGACAGTGTCCTAGATCGAATTATGCTAAACGAAAAGAGAATACACGATATAGCTGAGGCAATTCGTTTATTAATTCATCTCAAAGATCCTATTGGAGAAACACTTGAAACAATTGAAAAAGAAAATGGACTGCTTATCAAGAAAAAAAGAGTACCGATCGGTGTAATCGGAATGATTTACGAAGCACGACCAAATGTAACAGTTGATGCAGCAACACTTGCTTTGAAAACAGGAAACGCGGTCATTTTAAGAGGAAGCTCTTCTGCGAGCTATTCAAATCAAGCTCTTATTCTATCGATTCAAAAAGCGCTTGAGAACAGTTCTGTGCCGGTCAATGCTGTTCAATTAATTGAAGATACAAGCAGAGAAACAGCGAAGGAGCTTTTTCATCTTAAGGAGTATTTAGATGTACTAATTCCACGCGGTGGAAAGAATTTAATTGATACTGTTGTAAGGGAAGCGTCAGTTCCGGTCCTAGAAACTGGTGCTGGAAACTGCCATATATTTATTGATGAAACTGCTGATGATCAAATGGCTGAAAACATTGTCATAAACGGTAAAACACAGCGTCCCTCTGTATGTAATGCGATTGAGACTATTTTAGTAGAAGAAAATTGGTTTTCACAATACGGGAAAAGTTTACTTGAAAAATTAGATGAACATCATGTTGAGATCTTCGGAGATGACAAAGTGGCGAATGTGTTCCAAAAGGCTAAGCTAGCTACTGAGGAAGATTGGTATACTGAATATCTTGCTTTATCGGTAAGTGTGAAAGTAATAAAGGATGTTCATGAAGCTATTCAGCATATCAACACATATGGTACAAATCACTCTGAAGCCATTGTAACTGAAAATGAACAGAATGCTACATTGTTTTTGAATAAGGTAGATGCTGCAGCAGTATATCATAATGCTTCAACTCGTTTTACAGATGGTTCTGAGTTTGGTTATGGTGCTGAGATTGGGATCAGCACGCAAAAATTACATGCTAGAGGTCCAATGGGATTACAAGCATTAACATCAAGTAAATTCTATATTTATGGTTCAGGACAAATACGATAACAAAAAAATCTTCTAAGGATAACCCTTAGAAGATTTTTTTTTGAAGATACCTATATTTTATTAAAGGGATGATCATAATTGTAAAAGTATGATTAAAGTTGGTGATGATAATGTGGTGGCTTCTACCGTATCTTTCTCTATTTATTAATCTTGTTATTATCCGTTTTATGCCAAAACATTTAACGAAAAAAGAAATTTATATTTCATGGTTTGTTGTGGCACTCATTAACTTAAGTTCAGATATTGTCCTCAGTTTATACTTTCGGTTGTATGAATTAAATGGTAATGGTGTCCAGCTTAGTGTCCATATTATTGAACTCACATTAGGTGCATCATATGGCATTATTTTTTTGAATTTTATGCCAAAGACAATAAAACGCTTTATTGTATATTGTGTGTACTGGTTAATTTTTTCTCTTTTCTTTGAAAGTTTATTGGCTTATACAGATTTTATCCATTACTTTGAATGGAGCATATGGTATTCCGCATTATATTATCTAGCAGCGTTTTTCTTTATAAGGTGGCATTTGCATTTTATTCGATCCTGAAATTACTAAGACAAAAGATGTGATTTTGAGTAATAAATAGGTTGATAAGAGGTTATTGAGTTTAATATGGTATAATTTAGAAAGTTACAATGCTGGGTTAGGGCAGCGGTGGTACTCCGAGGCAGATCGGTGGTGGTGCCGTGTATATCACAAGAGATGAATTGGATACAATGATTGCTTTTGCTGCTTTGGTCGTTTCGATTATTGTCGCAACAAAAAACAGCGGGAATAATAAAAACGACTAGCCCACCCTGACATTTGGCGATGAGGGTAGTGGAGCTAGTCTGTGTTCTACTTGCCTCAGCCACCGCATCTTTACAATGCGGAGTAACTAAAGCTTATAAGGGCGGTTGGTGTTAGAGCACCAATCGTCTATTAGTATATGTTCTTTCCCCTATCATATACCAATCTTACCCAGTTTTCAAGTTGAAGGTACCTGATTATTTTTCTTTTCACTCTTCCTCATAAAAAAATTAAGATTTCCACAAACCTATCCTTCTATTATGATTTCGTTCCTTTTTCTTATATAATAATAGGAAAATAGTACGATCAAAAGGTTGGTAGAGTATGAGTAAGATGGTTGTGACAGGATATGGAATAAAAGCACCAAATACTGCAAATATCGATCAATTTCTTCATCATTTAAAGAATGGAACTTGCTGTCTGGAGGTAGTAACAAATTTAAGTGGTAATCATAAATCCACCATTGTTGGTTTAATAGACAATCGAACGTTGCAACCATCTAAAGATAAGCTTTATAAAAGATTACCCCGTACAGCTCTGTTAGGGGTAGCTGCAGGAAAGGAAGCACTAACTTATGCAAAATTAGGTAATACTAAAAAAAAGAAAGTCGGTGTATTTTTTGGTACTTCTGTTGGGAATATAGGTGATTACGATTTCCAAGAGGCTTTGTGGAATGCCAATCAACATAATGAAAGAGAAATACCGATAACTTTTGGGCACATAGGAAACTATCATAGTATTACCTCGTCGATATCTTATTTTTTAGGTGGAAATGATGTCACCAAGACAATTTCAACTGGATGTACATCAAGCCTGGAAGCTATTCAGGACGCAATTGTTTATTTGAAAAGCGGGTTAATTGATATAGCGATTGTTGGTGGAGTTGATAGCCCAATAAGCAAAGCAGCGTTTTATTCATTTTCCAAAACAAAGGTTCTGCCGATCAATCAGAGTTTAGAAGAGGGTGCTGTTCCTTTTCAATCTAGTAGTAAAGGTTTTGCGATGGCTGAAGGAGCTGGAGTCATTGTATTGGAACGGGATTCTGATGCATTGCAAAGAGGCGCGTATATTTTCGGGGAAATAGACAACATCGTGTCAAATAATGATGGTGTACATATCTATTCTTTAGATGCATCAGGTGATAAAATGATAAAGGCTTTAAGAGAAGCTGTTACTAATAGGGTACCTGATTATGTCAATAGCCAAGCTCTAGGCATTCAAATAAATGACAGAATTGAAAAAAAAGTCTCACAAGAATTGTTTAATCATACTGTGCCTTTTACATCAATAAAAAGTATGTTTGGCAATCCCTTTGGGGCTATTGGGATCATTCAGGTTATTTCATCTCTATTAAGTATTAATAATAGTTTTATACCGCCAACTATTCGAACAGATAAAAGTGGGTATGAAGAGATGAACATTGTTATGGAACCAATTTTTAAACCAATAAACGAAGTAGCCATCACAAATCATGGATATGGCGGTAACAATGCTTCGGCATACATTAAAAGGTATATAAAGGAAGAGACAACGTGATAACGTCATTATTAATATTTACAATTGGATTGCTGCCATTAGTTCTAGCAGTGAATGTAACAAGGATATATAAAGGATCACAACTGGGAATAGCCTTATTGTTATTTATGTGTTCTGTTACATTGTGGCAAATGGATATCGGTGTTCTTTATTTAAAAGGGATTATCCCGGAGGAATGGATTTTGAATTTATTCCGTTTTTTTCGAATCGGCACAACTGGTGTGGTACCTGTTATATTCTATCTAATTTATCTTTTGCTTAACAAGCACACACCGAATATAAAAAATAAAACAGGATATAATTTTTTTCAATCTTTTTTTAAACTGAAAATATTTTGGGGTTTAGTTGTTTGGAGTGTGGGGATTTATGCAATTAACTGGACAAAATGGGGAATTGAAGGGCTAAGGGTTGTTCAAATTGCTGACCCAAATACTAGTCTTTATTTTCCTGATTACGGAGATTATCATTTTCTGTACCTTTTACACACTGGTACAGTACTTTTATTACTCATCATTGTCGTAATTATTTGTAGAGGGATTCAAAATGCGTCCTTAAAAGCATTTTTAAGAACCTTTTCATATTGTTCCATGTTTTTATTACTAACTGGATTTTTGAACTTTATACCTGGCACAGGTGCAGTCATTAGCAGTATTGGGGTTATTATTTTTTCATCGAGTATTATTTTTTCTTTTGTGAAAATGAATAATATTGTTTCAATTAATTATAATTTATTGCAAGAGCGTCAGAAGAAGCTTGATTATATGGGAAATCTCTCGACAAGTCTCATTCACGAAGTGAAAAATAATATTCAAATAATAAAAGGTTATTCCAAGATGGTTGCTGAAACGGCAGGTTTACCAAAGCAAAGTGAACATCACGTGGGTATGATTCAATTAGGCACAAGTCAACTTGAAGAATTAACACACCACTACTCAGAATATATAAAAAAGAAAGCTGTTGAGTTTAATGATGCAGACTTAAATCAAATTATTCAAGAAGCGATTGATTTTACGGCAGAGTTAAGAAAAGAGAAGCAAATTGATATTTGCTTTGAACAAAAATATAAACCGCTTAAGGCATTTGCAAGCTCTACTTATTTAAAGCAGGTTTTTATTAATCTTATAAAAAATAGCTGTGAAGCAATAGATGACGTTAATCCAAAGCGTAATATTGCAATAAAAACAGATATTGTTGCCGATAAGATTATTATTGATATTTCTGATAGTGGAATTGGGATTGTGAAAGATCGATGGGAAAGTATTTTTGATCCATTTATCTCTACAAAAGAATTAGGAATGGGAATCGGTCTCCCGTTTGTCAGGAAAGTGATTTTTGAACATCGCGGCGAAATTTTCGTTCTAGAAAGCAGTCAGAATGGAACGACATTTCGGGTAAGATTGCCACAATACGAATTTAGTGAATTGAGTCATACCTAAAAAAAAGAGGTAGTTTTCTTATACTAGTATAAACAAAAGGAAGTGGAAAGGTATGCAGGGAACGAAACGTGCTGATATAAAAATTGGTGCAAGTGTAAAAGTCGTACAAAAGCAGGACCAAAGATCAGGAAAATTAACAGAGGGCATAGTTTCAAAAATATTAACAAATTCAGCAGTACATCCTCATGGTATAAAGGTAATGCTAGAAACGGGTATTGTAGGAAGGGTTAAAGAAATAAGTGAATGATGAGAAGGAATTGAGAAAGACTTGATTCAAGTGAAAGAGGGACCTGTTAAACCAGTCCCTCTAAAAAAGATCAGAATACCTTATCACCATTAAAGATCGAATTTTTCACAACAACATAATCGACGTGTCGAATTGCCTCTATGCTCGTTCCGCCAGCATATGAAATAGAAGATTGAAGATCCTGTTCCATTTCTGTTAGTGTATCTTGCAGAGATCCCTTGTGCTCCACGTACATTTTTTTTCCTTCTACATTTTTCTTTTCACCTTTTTGGAATTCTGAAGCTGATCCAAAGTACTCTTTCACAAGTTTACCGTCTTTTTCAATCGTTTGGCCCGGTGACTCCTCATGACCTGCAAATAATGACCCGATCATCACCATTGATGCTCCAAAACGAACTGATTTGGCGATATCACCATGAGTACGAATACCTCCATCAGCAATAATAGGTTTTGTGGCCGCTTTTGCACACCAGCGAAGTGCTGCAAGTTGCCAGCCACCTGTACCGAAACCAGTCTTTATTTTCGTAATACATACTTTACCAGGTCCAATTCCAACTTTGGTAGCATCGGCACCGGCATTTTCAAGTTCACGAACAGCTTCAGGAGTCCCGACGTTTCCTGCAATGACGAAGCTTTTTGGTAAATGAGCTTTTATATGCTTGATCATATTAATGACTGCATTTGAATGACCGTGAGCAATATCAATTGTAATAAAATCAGGCGAAAGTTGTTCTTCAGCCAATTGTGTTATAAAATCGTATTCTTCGTCCTTCACACCAACACTAATAGAAGTGATTAATCCACGTGAGTTCATATCATTAATAAATGAGATGCGTGTTTCCGGTTGGAATCGATGCATAATATAAAAATAGCCATTTTCCGCTAAATATCCAGCAATTTTTTCATCAATAATTGTCTGCATATTAGCAGGTACGACTGGTAACTTAAATTTATGTCCACCTAACGTTACTGTCGTATCACATTCAGAACGGCTGTTTACCACACACTTAGCCGGAATTAATTGTATATCTTCATAATCAAATACATTTTCCATGTTATACACCCCTAAACACGAATATTGATCTAAATTCGTTTTAAATTGTTCGTCCCTTTGGTAATTTACATTATTTTTAATCAGATGTCAAAGCTTTTTACATATTTTTTTGAAAGGGCTTCACTTTTCATGGATAGATTTCCCTAAAAGGAAACAATTAAAATAACATTTTATAGCACATATTGAATTTCAGAATACTTTAAATAGTCTTACGCGTAAGAAATGGTAAACTATAAATAACGAGAAGATATGGGAGGGTGTGAATAAAAATGGAGGAAGTAACATTTTTTCCACAAGGAGATCATGCTGTGGCAATCGTATTTAACGATAAAATAAACAGAGAGACACATAGTCAAATCCGCCATTTCTCTTCCTATTTAATAAGAAATTCTTTTGATGGATTGGTTGAAGTGGTTCCGGGCTATACAAGCGTAACGGTTTATTATGATCCAATTAAAATGAAATCAGTATCACCATATGAAGAAGTTGTGACCATACTAAAAAAACAACTTTCAAAACAAAATGAACGAAATGAATTTCCGTCAAATATTGTAACAATACCTGTTTGCTATGGAGGGAAATATGGTCCGGATTTATCATATGTTGCTGCATATCATAATCTTTCAGAACAAAAAGTGATAGAAATACATACTCATACAGAATATTTAGTTTATATGATAGGTTTTGCTCCGGGATTTCCTTATCTTGGCGGAATGTCGCAAAAAATCGCAACTCCACGTAAAGATACACCAAAAGTGAATATTCCTGCAGGTAGTATTGGGATCGGAGGCGAACAAACAGGAATATATCCTCTTGATAGCCCTGGAGGATGGCAATTAATCGGGCAAACCCCCATTAAACTTTTTGACCAGCATCAGGCACAGCCAAGTTTATTAAAAGCAGGAGATATCGTTCGGTTTGTGCAAATCACACCCGAGAAGTTTGAACACTGGGAGAGAGGAGACATACATGTCGATAAAGGTAACTGAGCCGGGGCTTTTAACAACGATTCAAGATTTGGGGAGAAAAGGATTTCAGCAATATGGTGTGGTCGTTGGAGGAGTAATGGATGATACAGCAGCCAGGTTGGCCAATATCATGGTCGGAAACTCGGAAGATGAGGCTGTATTAGAGTTAACGGTCATTGGACCAAGTCTTATATTCGAACAAGATTATCTCATTTCAATTTGTGGTGCAGATTTATCAGCAAAAATTGATAATATACGAGTACCAATATGGAGACCCCTGCTTGTGAAAAAAGGAAGCTGTTTAACATTTGGTCGTCCCCAAAAGGGATGCCGCAGTTATGTTGCAGTTGCAGGTGGATTTGATGTTCCGATGGTTATGAATAGCAGGAGTACATATATTAGAGGCAAATTAGGTGGGATACATGGCAGGGCATTGATAGAAGGAGATCGTCTTAACCATAGAAAGCAAGAAAGTTTATTCGCACAGGCCTTAATTGGATCACTTAGAAGAGAAGAGCATTCAACTCCTTTTCAATCTGTCAATTGGACGATTCCTACTCATATGAGATCTACCAATCACAAAAATCCAACTGTGAGAATCATAAAAGGTCCACAATTTTCAATGTTTACATCAATATCTCAAGAAGAGTTTCTAACGGAGACTTACAAAGTTACACCACAATCAGATCGAATGGGTTATCGATTATCAGGAGCAAAACTTAATGTTTCATCACAACATAACCTTCTCTCTGAGGCTGTGCCAATGGGAACAATTCAGGTGCCGAATGATGGGCAACCGATTGTTCTAATGTCTGATCACCAGACAATTGGCGGTTATCCTAAAATCGGGTATGTCATAAGTGTGGATTTACCTTTGATGTCACAGGTGATGCCGGGTGGTCTCGTTAGGTTTAAGGAAGTCTCAGTATTAGAGGCTCAGCATTTAATTTTACAAAGAGAAAAAGAGATTAAGCAGTTAAAAATAGGAATAGCCTTAGCTATAAGGAGGTCTAATAAATGAAAATAGATATAAATTGTGATATGGGTGAAAGCTTTGGAGCCTATAAAATAGGCGTGGATGAAGAAATTATTCATTTTATAAGTTCAGCAAATATTGCCTGTGGTTTTCATGCAGGTGATCCAGCAACAATGAGAAAAACAGTGAAACTGGCACAAAAACATTCTGTTAAAATAGGAGCACATCCCGGCTTTGAAGATGTAAAAGGATTCGGAAGACGAAATATTTCGATTTCACCCGAGGAGGCATTTGACTTAGTCGTGTATCAGATTGGTGCACTATCAGGTTTTGTTACGGTAGAGGGTGGGATGTTACATCATGTGAAACCACATGGTGCTCTTTACAATATGGCGGCTCTAGATAGAAAGCTTGCCGAGGCGATAGCAGAGGCAGTATATAAAGTAAATCCAGAGCTGATTTTATACGGACTTTCTGGAAGTGAATTAATTAGAGCAGGTGAAAAACTAGGATTACGAACAGCGAGTGAGGTATTTGCAGATCGAACATATCAAAAAAACGGACTGCTGACACCCCGTGTAGAAAAAAATGCATTAATTAAAAAAGATGAATTGGCTATGAAACAGGTTTTAACCATGGTTCTTGAGCAAAAAGTAATTGCTGCAAATGGAGAAAAAGTATCGATAAAGGCAGATACGATTTGTATTCATGGAGATGGTGAATATGCTGCTTCATTTGCCCGATTGATATACAATACTCTTCAGGAAAACGGTGTTCAGATAAAGGGAGTATAACGCTCATTATCTTTTATTCACCCGACTATCCTTAGTTACATGTGCTATATTGCTTTATACATATTTTAGTAGAAAAGGTGAGAAAATGGAATTTATAGTGGTTCTAATCCCGATATTTTTTATCTTTGGCATAGGTTTCGTAGGAGAAAAGTTACTTAAGTTTGATACTAAGCCATTATCTATGATGGCCATTTACTTGATGCTACCCTTTCTTGCTTTTGAGACCTTTTATTCTACAGACTTTTCATTTGATTATCTTATGATGGCAATTTATACAATTGGGCTAGCATTTTGTTTGATTTTAGTCATCTATGGAATTGCCTTTTTGAAGCACTATTCGCTGAAAAAGACATGTGGAATGATTCTTGCCAGTGCATTTATGAACAATGGAAACTATGGAACGCCACTGATTTTCTTTGCTTTCGGAGAAACGGGTTTGCGATATGCGGTTATCTTAATGGTTATTCAACAATTATTAATGTGTACCGTTGGGATATATTATGCAGCAAAAGGTTCACCAAATGGTGGGGGAGTAAAAATTGCGCTTAAAGAAGTTGTGAAAGTCCCAATTGTTTACGGAGCACTGCTTGGTATTGTTTTTCATTTTTCTCCAATACCTATTGAGGGAACATTTATGGAAGCGATTTCGATGGTGGGGAATGCAGCAGTACCGACGATTATGATTATCCTGGGTATGCAGTTAGCGAAAATATCAGTTAAAAAACTGGATTTAGCCCCATTATCATTATCTTTAGGAATTCGATTGTTTTTATCACCTGTCATTGCATTTGCATTTACACTTATTTTGCCCATTGATGATTTATTAAAGCAAATCATGATTGTTTTATCGGCAATGCCTACAGCTGCAAATACAACAATGTATGCGTTAAAATATGACACAGAACCACAGTTTGTTTCATCAGCAACATTGTTTAGTACAGTTTTGAGTGTCATTACATTACCGATCGTTTTATACGTGTCACAAGTCATATATGGTTAAAAAGCAGCATACAGTGCTGCTTTAGCGTTGCGCCTAGCCCTCAAGTTCATAAGACGCAAATGAATTGAAGACAAAGAACAAAGAACTTTTCTATTCATTGCGTTTATTTTGCCCAGAGCTGATCAAGGAGCCGCGCTTTAGTCCTTACCATGAAAAGCACATATGTTGAGCGGTCTTCAACAAATTCTGCAGAAATTTATTTATATTCTTTTTCTTAAATCCTTTTATAATCATTACCTATTAAGGATAAAGCTTCTTCATATGAATATAAATCATATGTAAAGATTAGTGGTGACACACTATACTCATTCTATTCACTTACCTTAAGTGTTACATGTGTATAACTCTCAGCTTGTTCAAAAGCATATCATAAGATTCTGAAAACGAATAATGATAAAAAGCTGGACAATGATTACGTTCATCATTTAATCGATAATTCAATTTTTAACTTTTTCATAATAATCCTCCAAAGTTATGATTATTTTCACTATTTTTATCTGTTTCGCTAGGATTAATCATTGCTGCGTCTTTGACCTATTAAAGAAGTAGGGTGTTTTTTGACACTGCTTTTTAATATGTAAGCGAAAATTGTCAAAATTCCACTTATCAAAAACGATCACTTTTGGAATAGATTTGGAAGTGATTGTAAATAGTAATAAAACGAGGGATGTAATTAATTACTTTAAAAATGATGATGGGAAGCATACATATGACTTCAAAAACAGAAGCGATTCTTTGGAGTATTGCCTTACCTGGGTTTGCTCAAATACTTAATAAAAAATTATTAAAAGGTTTTGTGTTTATCTTTCTTGAATTTTTAATAAATGTTAATAGCAATTTTAATTCAGCAATTATGGCCAGCTACCTAGGAGAAATGGATAAAGCCTTTGAGGTACTTAATTATCAATGGCTTATGTTTTATCCTTGTGTTTACATGTTTGCCATGTGGGATGCTGTGAAGGACTCGGAACAAGGAAAAATGCCCCGTTACTCTTTTTTACCCTATGTATGCAGTGCTTACACTGTTACAGTTGGTACTATGTACGCACCTATTGTAAAATTCAACGGAATATCTATTGGACCTATTTTTTTTCCAATACTCTCTTTAATTCCCGGCTTAGGGATTGGAGCACTGATTATGTATTTTTTAAGGAAGCTTGACAGCAGAAAAAAAGAGAAGTGAATTTTTTATAAAAACCCTAATAAAACCAATCCTCTATGCGTATTATTATATGAAGAGATTGGTTTTTCTTTAATGATTAGTTAGGTAATTAGTGCAACGATGCTACTATTTTGCCTTTCAGGCTCGCCAGATGGCGAGTTTTTCTAATACTATCAGAAAGGATAAAAATTTTATGGATGATAGTATAAGAAAAACTAAGGCTTTCGCCATTAGGACTTGGCGACAAGCCAAGTTTTTCTAATGTTTCATGTTATAAAGTGCAGAGGAGTTAATAATAAGATAAACTATATATAAATAGTCATTATATGAGGGGTTGTAGGAGGAAGACGATGACGAGAGAAGAACAGCTAATTGAAAAGACATTTTATCGGACCTATTTGCAAGAAAGTGATGAAAAACATACTGTACATGAATTGGGACAGGTGTATTATGATGAACAAAGCAGGGATGAGAGCTTTGATTTGTCATACATACGATATGCACAAGGGGAATACTATTTCCATGCACAGGATTACGAAACAGCTATTTTTAAATGGGAAAATATAAAAAATGAACTAGAACCTTGGGCAAAAATGAACATTGGAGATGCCTATTATCAGTTGGGCTTACTCTCTGCCGCTGAGGATATGTACACGTCTATTGAAACAGAAGAACTGACGCTGAAAAGTGAAGTAACTCTTAAGTTGTTTTTCTTATATACAGAACGAGAAAAGCTTGAACATGCCTATGACACGATTCAAAAGGCTGTAATAATTAACCCGGACTATCCTGAAGTAACAAGGACGGCACGGGATTTTTATGAGGAACAAAATGACGATGAACATGCAGTCAAGTTAGCTGTAAATGAAGCGATACGTACACAAAAAGAAGAATGGTTTTCAGTATTGACTTCTTATGTAAAAGAAGGTAAAACCAAAATCTTTAGCCCGGATTATTTTGCGGAAGCACTACTTGCAATGTATGAGGCTAGCAGGCCGTCCCTTATTTCATTTATCGGAGCGTTATGGGATAGCTATAAAAAAGAAGATTCATATCTTTATTGGATCCAAACAATTAATGAATTGGTTCTTTCAACAGTCGAATATAAAGAGGATGCTGATTGGAATCAAATTGTAGAGCTCTACGAACAAACATTTAAGGAACTGACAGATGGTCGATATTACCTGAAAGAATTACAAGTAGTGATTCCACATTTGTTAGCTTGCTGGTTAAAGCTTTCAACAAGAGCGACATCATTATCACCTGCAGCTACTGTGCTCGCATGGAATGAAATTTTCCCGGGGCAGATTATTCAAGATGCTGTGTATACAGCAGAGGAAGTTATTTTTGAAGTAGAACATAACCAAAATGGATCAGAACAGGCACTTCAGTTGTTCAAAACGATAAAAAATTGGGCAGAAACTCATGCACTTGAAGTAGATAAGAGAGTGAGTTGGTGGCTAGAAGAATTAATCAATTCTAACATTAAACAGCATTTTCTGCTTATGGGTGAGGAAGGCAGTGGGAAAACAACTTTTGTTAATTCATTACTGGGTGATAAATTCTTTAAAGGCTCAAGTTCAGCCTTTGTTGTTCTGCATGATGACGATGAACTTACAATGAGTCAAATTACAAGCAGTGGTCATCGCTATCTTGAAGATCAAAGGGAATTAGTGAAAGAGATGGAAGTGAACCCATCCTCATTGTTCCAAGTAAAGAGACCATGTATCTTTTTGAATGAGCATCAATGTGCCTTAATTGATTCACCATCCATTCATAAAGATCAAGAAACACGCAATGAGCTCTTTAATACTTCTTTATTGGCAGACGGAGTACTCTACATTCTTGATGGGTCATCACCACTATCAGAAAACGAAAGTGATATTTTATATCAATTGAAAAAATTTGCACCTGATGTGAAGGTTCATTTTGTTTTAAATAAGGTAGATTTAATTGCGAGTGATGCTCATACTCAAGCTGTTATGAACGAGATCAAATCGAAAATTGCAGATATATATCCGGAGGCAGAGATTCTTCCTTATTCTTCATTACATCCATTTGGACAGCAATTAAGTCAATTAAATGCCTTCCTTTCTACTCATTTCCCATATGAAATAAAGGAAAAGAAGGAAAAACGGACAGCAAATATTTTAACATTAATAAGAAAGGTTCTAGCTGATCTCCTTCAAAAACGTGTGGATATGGAAAAAGGTCTCATCTACTCGATAGAATGGAATGAAGATATATTAGTTAGATTAAAGGGTCTCACAAACAAGTTATCTGATTTACAGTATGAAAAAGTAGACACAGTTATTTCTGCGTATAAAACATTATTAAAAGTATCGAAAGCAGAATTAACAGAGACAATCCCTAAGTTATTAAAAGAAAGCTCTTCTCTTATTAAAGAGGATAGTGATTTCAAGCAAATTCACATTACTCTGAATGAAAAGATGAATGCAAAAATACAGGACTATGTCGAAGATAAACTACTGCCAACAGTATTTAATCAACTTGAAACATGGATTTCTGCTTCACATGATGAGCTTCTTGAAAGTCAATCATACTTGAACGAAATGAGTGACACATTCAATGATATTTATGAGGAAAAGAAGCTTTCCCTGCAGTGTGATTTCTCGTTATTAGATGATTGGAACCGTGATATTACTAGAATGACTGGCCGTGTTCGCTATGAAAAGGAAAACATTCTTTTGAAAAATAAACCAACACAGCTTATATTAAAAGGTGCCGGAAAACTATTCGGTACGATGAATCAAAGCAATCACATGCTATTTAATCAATATAAAAAATATGTTGAAAATGAATCGTATGAAGAAGTAACAAATTCAATTGCTAATAAATTATTCCTGCCATTTGAACTATTTGAAAAAGGGCTAAATCAAGATGTTTCGTCGTTTTTTCAAGGTCCGATTAAAGAGGTTGAAAACACGATAATACAAACAAAAGAAACCATTCAAAATGGCAATGAAGAGTTAGCGAATATGAGGGATAATCCTGAAGTCTTCTATGATCCATTAAAACTCTTTGAAGTAAATCTTCTGCAGCAGGACTTTACTCTTCAAGCGAAGAAGGCATATAGTCGTTCAATATAAATGGAAAAGAGGCGATTTTTAATAACGTCTCTTTTTTTTCGTCAAAACAGAGGTAGAAAGGACTATAATAAAAATAACGAAAAAATTTTTAGGAGCACAATAACACATGTCAAAAAAATCATTTAAACCAAAAGTAAAAAGATATATTCTCATCTTGCTAGTACTAGTCATCATAGCGTTTATCCCAACACCCTATTATCTATATCAACCAGGACCATTGGAAGAACTGGCACCGATTATTAAGGTAGAGAATGGATATGAGAATGAAGAGGGAAGCTTTCACTTAACAACTGTCCTACAAATAAAGGCTAATCCTTATTTATTAGCATATGGTCTAGTAGCACCAAATATAGATGTAATGGAGGAAGAGAGTGTAAAAGGAGATCTATCAGATGCCGAATATAATAGATTGTTAGATTTTATGATGAAGGATTCACAGCAGAATGCACTGGTTGCAGCTTTTAGAGCCGCTGATGAAGAAGTTACTATAAATTATCAAGGTATATTTGTCAGAGGTATTGTAGCTGATTCACCTGCAAAGAATATCCTGAAAGTAGGCGACATTATTACAAGTGTAGATGGTAACAAAATCGTTGAAGCACCTGAATTTATTGATTATATCCAACAGAATAAAAATATAGGTGATCGTGCAGCACTAACTATTTTACGAGGTAAAAAAGAACTTGAAAAAACAGTGGACATTATTATGTTAGATGAGTCTACTGGTAAAGTAGGTATCGGGATTGCGCCTGAAGAGGAATTTACCGCAACCATCCCAAAAACAGTCAGCATCACAAGTGAAGATATTGGGGGGCCATCAGCAGGACTTATGTTCTCTTTAGAAATCCTTAACCAGTTAACAGCTGATGACCTTACAAAGGGATACAAAATTGCAGGTACAGGAACGATCGATCATAACGGAAATGTTGGCCAAATTGGGGGCATCACCCATAAAGTTATCGCTGCTGAAGAAGAAGGTGCGGATATCTTTTTTGCTCCGAAAGACTTAACTGAGCTTGACCAAAATGAAAAGGATGCTATTGCCCAAGCTGAGGATAAGGGATATAACGTTAAAATTGTCCCGGTAAGTACTCTGTCAGAAGCGGTAGAGTATCTGAAAAGGTTAGAAGAGAAGAAGTAGGACATACATTTCTAGTACGCAGTCTGATGAACATGAATCATCTGACTGCTTTTTTCATATATGGCGGTTTGCAATGAAGGACAGGGTACCAAGCGAAACGACCTTCATAAAGGGAATGAAGGACAAAATTGGTGAGAGACAATAGAACAAAGTCCTTCATTAAAGGATGAAGGACTTTGTTTAAAGAAATTAAATTGTATCAACACAGTGATCTTATTGGGAAACTTCCTGTTCCACATCTAAAGAATCAGGTCTTTTACACGTGCTTTCCATTTGATAATGTCTTCCTTGATCAGAAGAATCATGGAAGCCGTGCATAGCCTCTAATACATGGTAGGCAAGTTCGCTGCTTGCACGATATGTCCCACCGTTTAGAATAGCGTTTGCCATATCTGCTACACCTAGACCTCTGCTATTTTGAGCATAGCCATAGGATAATGGGACTTCTACAAATTCTTTTTCACCCTTTTTTCGAATTTTAACAGGTCCACCGAATGTATTTGGGTCTGGTACAAGTAATGTACCTTCACTTCCATAGATCTCAATAGGAGGAAGTGAAGAGCCGCCCATTGCATCAAAACTAGTGGTAATGGTTCCAACTGCTCCTGATGCAAAATCAATCACACCTGAAATATGGGTAGGTGTTTGTACGTTGATTTTTTCACCAGCTTTTGGCTCACTTGAAACGATTCGTTCTGGATAACTAATTCTGGTAGAACCTGAGATTCGTTGAATAGGTCCTAATAACGAAACAAGGGCAGTTAAATAATATGGCCCCATATCGAACATCGGACCGCCACCGATATCATAGAAAAAGGCTGGATCTGGATGCCAGTGTTCATGGCCGCGGCTGATCATGAAGGCTGAAGCACCGATTGGAACACCGATTTCACCTTGTTCAATAAGCTTGATGGAAGTTTGAATACCTGCACCTAAAAACGTGTCTGGAGCGCTTCCAACTAGGAGATTGTGTTTTATAGCTGTCTCTAAAATTTGCTTTCCTTCCTCACGTGTGACTGCAAGCGGTTTTTCTGTATAAACATGTTTGCCAGCTTCTAGAGCTTGAATACATACAGCAGCATGTGCTTTTGGAATCGTTAAGTTGATCACTAGTTGAATATCAGAATCATCAAGAAGCTCTTGAACTGAATATGCTTTTGGGATCCCAAACTTTGTTGCTTGTGATTGGGCACGTTCCACATCTAGATCAGCACAAGCTACAAGTTCAAGATGCTCAAAATTTTGACAATTTTCCATGTAGATAGAGCTAATATTTCCACACCCTATAATTCCGATTTTTAACTTTTTCATATTCAAACCTCCATATTTTAATAGATTATTGACTATCACCCATACCTGTATAAGAACGCCCATTTGCTGCAACTGCTAAACCTTCGGCACGTTGTTTACCTTCTGCTGCCCATAAGAAACCGCGACGCATCATAAGTGAAACTTCAGGCATTGAGACGATGTTTGCTTTATGACCTAATGAATTATAAAAAACATTTCCAAGTCCCCAGCGTTTTGTCCAAACTACAGGCATATCAACTGCTTTATTTGCTGCATGAGGTCCGTCAACAACAGGGAAACGTGTTGTGGCTAACACTTCAACAGCTGGATCGAAATGGAGATAGTATTGTTCACTTACGACCTTAAAATCAGAAAGTCCTTCTAAAAGCGGACTTGTTGAATGCTTGATGTTCACCATGTATTCCACACCGTCATTTCCAGGGTGTGCAACCCAGTTTCCGCCGGTCATAAATTGCCAGTCTACATTATTTCGGAATGAGTCACACATTCCGCCGTGACATCCTGCTAAGCCAACACCGTTCATGACAGCTTCTGAAATATTCAGTACATATTTTTTTTCGATTTCTCCCATTGTCCAGTGCGGAACAATAAGGTCTAAAGATTTTAATTTTTCCGTATCTGCGTAAGAATTTAAGGAATCAGATACTTCTACATTGAAATTTTCTTCTTCAAGAATTCCTTTGAAAATTTGACTTATTTGTTCCGGTTCATGGCCGTCCCAGCCGCCCCAAACGATTAATGCATTTTTTTTCATAGTTAAACACTCCTTAATAGGTTAAGTAAAAAATATTAAACGTCAGACACTTTAATCCATTGGCGCTTTTCAATTGAGCGGTCAACAGCTTCTAAAACTTGTTGACATTTCACACCATCACGGAAGTTTGGAACAGGCTGACGGTCTTCTTTAAACGCTTCCATTAATTCGACTACTTCATGAATAAATGTGTGTTCATATCCGATTGTGTGTCCTGGTGGCCACCAGTTTTCTGCAAATGCGTGAGCCGGGTCTGTTGCTAGAACTCGACGGAATCCTTGAACATCATCACGATCATCTGTGAAGTATACTTGAAGCT
The DNA here is from genome assembly GCF_000518865.1 of Bacillus sp. J37. Lineage (GTDB taxonomy): Bacteria > Bacillota > Bacilli > Bacillales > Bacillaceae > Metabacillus. The sequence continues at coordinate 164,752 of NZ_JAEK01000006.1, forward strand.
CATTCATTCGTTCGAAATCAAAGACAACACTTCCTTTACTGCCATTGATTTCAAATGAATTCGTACAACGATGTCCTGAGGCATATCGTGTTGCTTCAAAGCTTCCTAAAGCTCCATTAGCGAAGCGTGTTAAGAATAAGGTAGCATCATCAACTGTTACCTCACCTTTTTCAGCATTTTCATCACTACCCCCTGCGGATAAACCGGAAGTACCTGTTGTAATTGGTCTTTGCTTAATAAACGTTTCACTCATACCAATTACTTCTGTCATATCGCCTATCAAATAATGTGCCAGGTCAATTAAATGAGCTCCTAGGTCTCCATGGGAACCAGACCCGGCAATTTCTTTTTGAAGTCTCCAAGCAAGAGGGAAGTTCGGATCAACTAACCAATCTTGTAAGAACCAGGCACGGAAATGATAGATATCACCTAATCTGCCTTCTTCAATTAATTTTTTTGCTAGCATAACGGCAGGAGCGAAACGGTAGTTGAAGCCTACCATATGCTTCACACCAGCAGCCTCAACAACCTCAAGCATTTCTCTGGAATCTTCAAGTGTAAGCGCTAACGGTTTTTCGCAAAAAACATGCTTGCCTGCTTTTGCAGCGGCAATTGTAATTTCCTTATGTACATCACTCGGTGCATTTATATCGATTAAATCGATATCATCACGTTGAATAAGTTCCTTCCATTCAGTTGTGTATTCCTCCCAGCCGAATTGTTTGGCAGCTTCTTTCACACCCTCTGGATTACGTCCGCAAATTACTTTCATTTCAGGATGAACGGTATTTGGGAAGAAAAGTGGAAGGTCACGATATGCGTGGCTATGAGCTTTCCCCATGAATTTATAGCCAATCATACCAACTTTAATATTGTTCATAACATATCCCCCTTTAAAAGTTTTATAGAATTGGTTTTAAAATCTATGATCAGTACTAGTACCGGAGATCATCTGGTACTAGTACATGTCAAGTGAGGTTGATTTGCGTTCAATTAATGTTACCGGTAGTCGAATTTGTTGTTCAGATTCATTATCTGAGATAAAATTCAATATTTTTTCAGCTGCCAGTTTTCCCATTTCATATAGTGGAACCCTTACAGTTGTAAGTGGAGGTGATGTCATTCTTGCGATTTCAGAATCATCATAGCCAATGATTGCATAATCTGTGCCTGCTTGAAGACCTAGTTCACCCAAGCCTTGCATAAGTCCAATTGCCATTCGGTCATTCGCAGAAAAGATCGCTTTAGATGTAGGTAGTAACTTTGAAATTTCTTTAGCAGCTTGATAACCGCTTTTTCTACTATAATTACCTTCGAAAACAAATTCCTTAGAAAATCGCTCATTCCTTTTATCGAAAGCTTGTTTATACCCTTTGAAACGGTCAAGACTATTTGAATATTCCTTAGGTCCATTAATGAAAATAACATGTCGGAATCCTTTATCAAGTAAAAAGGATGTTGCTTGGAAACTACCACCTACATGATCTGCATCAATCGTGTGAAAGGAATAGCCGGAATAAGTTTGGTTAATAAGGCAATAAGGTAATTGTAATTGATGAAGTTCTTCTATAGCTTCTATTTCTGCAGCATTATCGCTGGAGCCTAAAATAATGCATCCATCAACACGTTGTGATTGAAAAAGCTGTACATAATTTTTTCGCTCATCTGGAGTTTGAAAAAGCAAAAGTAAGCCATAGCCAGATTCTCCAAGCTTTGCACCAATACCACTGACTATCTCTGAAAAATAATGAGTGGACATGACATTCACCTTTGGTAAATAGGGAACGATCACACCGATGTTATGGCTTTTTCCCTTTGCAAAGTTTTGTGCAATGACATTAGGGTGATAATTAAGCTCTTTAGCAGCCTGAAGTACTTTGCGTTTTGTCTCTTCGCGCAGAGGCGAAACATTGTTGAACACCCGGGAAACAGTCGCTTCGGAAACGCCTGCTAATCTGGCAACATCTTTTCTATTAGCTAATGTATTCACCCCCAAAACATATTATGTACACGCGTTCATTTTCTCTTGTTTTGAAGGAAATGTCAATATGAAATCTATGAAAAAAGGAAATTACTTGAATGTAGAAAAAAATAAATGTTTTTTAGGTTTATCTCTAGTTAATTAGGGTATGTAAAAAATACAGTATCCCCCCTGATACTTTCTATATGAAAAACTTGAGGAGCCTCTGTACTTTGTATAGAGGTTTACTTTTTGTATTTGATAAAAAAATGGGCCATTTTACCTGATTTGGAAATTAGGTGTTGAAAGATAAAAATTAAGTGCTTATACTGAAAAATGTAATCGGTTACAAAAAACAATGCAAAAGAAAAGTTATCCGCAGGGAGAATGGTTACATGGTGAAAATGCGTGATGTGGCTAAAGTAGCAAACGTCTCAGTTGCTACCGTTTCAAGGGTGCTGCATAATCCTGAAACTGTAAGAGAACCAACAAGAAAGAAAGTACTAAGTGTTATTGAACAATTAAATTATCAACCTAATATGCTAGCACGCCAGTTCCGTAGAAATGAAACTAAAATCATTCTCGTAGTAGTCCCAAGTATTATGAATACAGTTTTCTCGGGTATTATTGAAGGAATTGAGTACGAAGCATCCAAGCATGGATACCGGGTTTTATTAGGGAATACGAATAGAAATGTAGAAAACGAGTATGGTCTCGTTGAATTATTAAAGCAAAAACAAACAGACGGGATGATACTGCTATCAGAGCGAATGGATGCTGACTATATAAAGGCATTAAGTGAAGAATATCCGCTTGTTTTAGCTACAGCTTATATCGAAGGTTTAAAGGTACCCTCGGTTTCAATCGACAATGTTAGTAGTAGTCGTGAAGCAGTTGAACACCTTATTGGTTTAGGGCATCATAAAATAGCCCATATTACCGGCCCATTACAGTTTGCGATGTCCAGAGGAAGATATAAAGGTTATAAACAAGCATTAATGCAAAATAATATCGAGGTTCGTAATATGCTTGTTCAAGAGGGAGACTACACGTTTGAATCTGGATATAATCAAATGTTGAAAATAATGGCAATTGAAAAAACACCAACAGCTATTTTTGCAGCAAACGATGATATGGCTATGGGGGCAATAAAGGCAGCAAAAGAGCTAGGACATAATGTCCCAACAGATATAGCTGTAGTTGGATTTGATAATATCGGTTTTTCTTCTAAATTTGATCCAGCGTTAACAACAGTAGCTCAACCACTTTTTAAAATGGGACAAAAGTCAATGAATTTATTACTCTTGCAAATGCAGGGAAAACCGATGGTGAAGTCACAATATGTATTAGAATGTGAATTAATTGTTAGAGATTCGTGTGGTGGGAAAAAGAAGGAAAAGGTGCTAAATGAAAAACTGAACATGCAAAATGTAACCGGTTACAGATAAAGGGGGTGAATATCTAAATATTCTATGAAAATGGTAAGAAATATGTAACCGATTACATAATTTTAGCTATGGAGAGGATGATTTGTTTTTGGCGAACTTTCAATTTAGCTTACAGTTATTCACATTACGTGAAGAGGCTGAAAAAGACTTTCTAAAAACATTAGAAAAAGTATCCATACTTGGATATCAAGGAGTAGAATTTGCAGGATATGGTGGACTAACTGCGAGTCGATTGAAAAAGGAACTTGATCATTTAGGATTAAAAGCAAGTTCTAGCCATGTGCCAATTGCTATGCTTGAAAATGAATTAGACAAGGTTATTGAATATCAGCAAATAATTGGCAGCCGACATATAGCATGCCCAGTTCTTCCAGCTGATAGAAGATCGAAAGAAGATTATTATGAACTTATACCTACCTTGAATGATATTGGTCAAAAATGTCATAAAGCTGGGATTACTCTTTCTTACCACAATCATGATTTTGAATTAGTTGATTTAGATAACGGAAAAAAACCTTTAGAACTTTTATTAGATGAAACCAATCCTGAATGGGTGAAGGCAGAATTTGATGTGTATTGGTTAACAAAAGCTGGTGAAGATCCTGTTCAGTGGTTAAAACGTTATGAAGGAAGAACACCACTTGTTCATCTAAAGGATATGACAACAGATGGGGAGATGTTTTTTGCGGAATTAGGAACTGGTGGGGTTAATCTAGACGGGGTGCTAAATCAAGGGGAACAATCAAATGTAGAATGGTTTGTAGTTGAACAGGACAGGTCAAGAAGATCGCCGCTAGAGAGCATTGAGATCAGCATGAAGTATTTGAAAAATAAGCAATTGATAACAAATTAAAGCTAATAACGAAAACAAAGGGGATGGAAGAATGAAGAAATTATTATCTGTTTTCACAATTTTAGCGCTTTTACTGTTAGCTGCATGTGGACTTAACGGGGGTGGTTCAACAGAGCAAACAACCTCTGATACTGAAAAGAGTGAGTCAAATGGCGGCAAAACGACACTAGAATTCTGGCATATTGATCCAGGCGAAAGAGAAGTTGTTTATGAAGAGGCTGTTAAACGATTTGAGGAAAAGCATCCTGACGTTGAAGTGAAAATGCTTCAAATTCCAAATGATGCTTATAAGCAAAAGTTATCTGTTGCTATGTCTGGAAATAAAGCACCAGATGTATTCCATAGTTGGGGCGGCGGATGGTTAAAGAACTTTGTTGATCAAGGAAAAGTATATGATATTACAGAAACGACTGATAAATCTCATTTCAATGAACTTGCTCTTAACAATGCGACATTTGATGGAAAGATTTATGGCTTGCCGTTAGGTTTATCATTGGATGTTGTTTTCTACAACAAAGAGATCTTCGAAAAATATGGATTAAAGGCACCAGAAACATATGAAGAATGGTTAAATGTCATTGATACGCTCAAAGAAAATGACGTTATTCCTATTGCTCTAGCTAATCAAACAAAGTGGCCAGGTGCTTATCATTTTATGAATTTTGCAAGCAGAATTGCAGGGCCTGAATTATTTGAAAGTGCCTTCAATAGGGAAGGGAAAGGATTCGATGACCCAGCATATGTTGAGGCAGGGAAGTATATTCAAGAGCTAGTAAAAAGAGATGCATTCAATCCAGGTTTTAATGGTGTTCCTTATGATGAAGGTCAAGGTCGTCAGTTGCTGTATACTGGTCAAGCAGCAATGATGGATATGACGATCTCATTCTTAAATAACGTAAGACAAGAAGCACCTGAATTTGAAGAAAAGTTAGATTTCTTCCTATATCCAACAGTTCCTGGAGGTAAAGGAGATCAAACACATGTAGGTGCAAATACTGGACCAGTATGGTCAGTAGCACAAAATAGTAAAAACCCTGAGTTAGCTGCTGAACTTGCTAATGAACTTGCGAGTACTGAAACGGCTCAAAATTATACAGATCGAACTGGTGCACTAACAGGTGTTAAAGACATTATTCCTAATGATGAATTTACAAAACGTTTTTATGATGTTATACAACAAGCAACTCACTTACAAATGCCTTATGACCAAACACTTCCACCTGAGTTAGCTGAATTACACAAAGATACGACTCAAGCGATCTTTGGTCTAGATATGACGCCTGAAGAGGCTGCAAAGAAAATGGAAGAGAAAGCGAAAGAGGTTTTAGAGTAATACAGTAGGAGGGGGTATTTCCCCCTCTTGTTGTAACAAAAGGAGTGACTGAAATGGATACACATGTAAAAGTTGCTGATCGTCAAGTGATGGTTAGACAGAAATCAGCTGTCAAGTATAAAAAATTAAGGAGTGCTCTAACAATTGGCGCTTTTGTTGCACCTGCGATTATTATTTATACTGTTTATGTTTTGTTCCCGATACTATCAACCTTAATGTACAGCTTTTATAAATGGGACGGCATGGGTGTAGGAGTATTTGTTGGATTACAGAATTATGTTGACCTTTTTAAAGACGCAATCTTTTGGAGAGCTCTCACAAACAATACATGGGTCGTATTAACTTCGGTATTTGCTCAAATTCCTTTAGGTTTAATCATGGCACTGATGCTATTTGCACCAATTAAAGGAATTAAATTCTTTGGTAGTGTTTATTTTTTTCCATTTCTTATGTCAACTGTAGCAATCGGTTTGTTATGGGTCTTAATGTTCGATCCAATCAATGGGATTATTAACAGTATTATTAATCTTTTTGGCTTTGAAAATGTTTCATGGCTCAGTGAAACAAATACCGCATTATTTGCAGTGTTATTAGTTATCGTTTGGCAATTCTCTCCGTTCTATATGATTCTTTTTAAAGCATCCATTGTAGGAATTCCTGACGAATTATATGAAGCAGCTGAAATTGATGGGGCAAATCCATTCCAAAAGTTTTTTCAAATTACTTTACCACTGCTCATGCCAACGATTGTAAGTTCTTCTATTTTGGCAATTGTAGGATCATTAAAAGCGTTTGATATTTTCTATATCATGACAGGTGGAGGTCCTAACCATGGGACTGAATTATTAGGGACATATATGTTTAAACAGGCGTTTATCAATTTCAATATGGGTTATGCAAGTGCGATTGCCTTTGTTATGTTCTTTTTAGCCTTATTCGTTACGATCATTATTCAGGTGATGGATCATTTGCGTAAAAAGAAAGGAGCCTACGGAATATGACGATGGGATTTAAAAAAGTACCTCTATATATAATTGCCATTATGTTGTTAGTTTTCACTGGCTTTCCTTTCATTTATATGATTTCAACTTCACTCAAATCACGTAGTCAATTCTTTGAAGAACCCTTTGCTCTATTTTCATCTTTTAATCTGGAAAATTTTCAATCTGTGTTTGAAATGGGGTTAACCCGATACTTCTTAAACAGTTTATTGGTTTCTATTGTAGCTGTTTTTGTTGTAATGTTTGTAGCAGCGTTAGCAAGTTATCCTTTAAGCAGAATGAAATTTAAGTTGAACAAAGTATTATTCTTACTTTTTATATCAGGAATGATGTTGCCTATACATGCTACTCTTATTCCGATTTTTAAACTTACACAAAGCATGGGGGTTTTTGATACGGTTTGGGCTTTACTGGGACCATATATCGCTTTTAGTCTGCCAATCTCCATTTTTATTTTGACTCAGTTTATGCAGGAGATTCCAAAATCATTGGAAGAAGCAGCAAAAATGGATGGCTGTAATCATTTTGGAATTTTCTGGAGAGTGATTCTGCCGATGTTAACACCTGCATTAATGACAGTGCTGATTTATAACTTTATCCACCTGTGGAATGAGTTTATTTTTGCACTAGTATTAATTTCAAGTCCAGAAAACATGACCTTACCATTAGGCTTGCAGGACTTTAAAGGTGAATTCTCAGTGAATATACCTGGTCTTATGGCTGCCTTAACACTAGCAAGCTTGCCTATTCTGGTTGTTTATCTTTTCTCTCAAGAGAAAGTTGTAAAAGGTTTAGCGGGTGGAGCAGTAAAAGGATAAGATGATAAACGAGAGAAGTGAGTCTATTATGGCTCACTTTTTTGTTTGAATCTAGTTAATGAATATTTCGCATCAATAATCGGTATGGAAACTAATTTTCTTTTGTTAAACATAACAACCACATTTAAGTGAGCTTTTTTCTTAAGAAATTCTTCATATTTCCCCTACCTTTAAATTAAGAACTTCTGATTATACTTAGAACATCCGAAGTAAATTAACACATGGTATACTTTCGAAAGGAGGTTAGATACATGAACAATTATACTGTGCTGGTCGTAGATGATGATAAAGAAATTAGAGAAGCAATTGAAATATATTTGAAAAATGAAGGATTGACAGTGTTATTAGCTAGTGATGGCGTAGAAGCAATCGAACGATTGCGAGAAAATGAAGTTCATTTAATTATTCTGGATGTAATGATGCCAAGGATGGATGGAATTTCTGCAACGTTTAAAATTCGTGAACAAAAAAACATTCCGATCATTATTTTAAGTGCGAAAAGTGAAGATACAGATAAAATTCTCGGTTTACAGGTTGGGGCGGATGATTATGTGACCAAGCCCTTTAATCCGTTAGAGCTAATAGCACGAGTTAAGTCACAACTTAGAAGATATGTAAAACTGGGTCATTTTGAAGGAAGAAACCGAACAATTGATTTAAATGGTTTAACGATCGATCAAGAAGCGAAGGAAGTGGCGGTGAACGGAGAGGCAGTAAAACTAACTCCGATAGAATATAAAATTGTAGAATTATTAATGTTGAACGCTGGTCGTGTGTTCTCCATTTCGGAAATTTACGAACGTGTGTGGCAGGAGCCTTGCTATAATGCTGAAAATACTGTTGCTGTACACATTCGAAAAATTCGCGAAAAAATTGAAATCGACCCTAAAAATCCAAGATATTTAAAGGTGGTATGGGGCATTGGATACAAAATGGAAAAATAGAGGAGTAATGCTCTTATGGCTTGTTTTGTTTACATACGGGCTTAGTGGAGTGTTAACCGCATTAGTAAATAATAATGATTATTTAAAGCCAAGTTATTTTAAAACCTCTCAGTATGAAGAGTCAGTTGGAGCATTAGTTAGTTACCTTCAAGCATATGAGTTTTCCTATCACCCGAAGGAAGATGTGAAGAAGAAACTGACTGTCTCTACTGAAGAAATTGAAGAATACCGATATCGTTATGGTGAACTAACAGATCAAATCCAAACTATAAAGGATCAGTATCATTATAAAGTTGAAGAGGCAAGAGCAAATGGTAATGAGGATATAGCGAATGTATATATAAAAGAACGTGACACGAAGATTGAGGATATAACCAAAAACTTTGAGAGTGACGACTATGTTGAAGAAAAAATTATAAAAGAAAAAGAAAAAAGAGTAGATGAATATTACAAAGAATTAGAAGGATATAGACAAGACTACAAAGTTTATAATGAAGCTTTTGCCTATTACTTAAAAAACACATCTACCGGAGAGGTCTACACAAATCTACCATCTGAAAAAATAGAATCGGCCTTCACGAAAGATAAAATGTTATATGTAAATACTTATCCAACGGACAATGTCAACTATCTAGGTGTCCGGGAAGAATCACTTATTTATGGATATGAAGATGTCCTGCCAGATGATCATACAAATGTTTTATATGAAGGGAAAATTGGACTTCGTAAAGGTGTTTCAAATGCAAATGCCATTATGGCATCTTACCACAATTTTAATGACCATAGAATTGTATTCTGGATTTATACGATTGGGGCAATCATATCACTCCTAATAAGTGTGATTATGGCCCGGAAAATGTCTATTTTCCAGAAAATAAAATCTCATCGTGTAAAGAATTATTACGATCGTCTACCAATTGATGTTGCGTTGGGGCTTTTTGGAATCTCAGCCGCCATTTCATTATTATTAATTGATGAGTTTCCTCATTATTATAACTATTTTTCATTTAGAGATCTTCTTTACAGGTTTTTTATGATGGTCTTTTTTCTAGGAGTAACCATTGTCCAATGGATTTATTTATTCCCTCTGATAAAAGAATTACCTTCAAATAAAGGATTAATAAAGAGATCAATATCTTATCAATTATTAAAAATGATCCGAGATGCTTTTGCAAATCGCAGAGTTGGAACACAAGTGTTTTTGGTTCTGGCTATTGTGTTTATGTTTGGTCTTGGAGCTGCAGTAGTGGTTGTAGAGCCAAGCTTTTTAATGATATACCTTCCTGCATTTTTTGTAGTTGCATTGCCGGTATCCATTGTTTTGATAAGAAGGCTCGGATATTATAATGAGATAACCCGTCATGCATCTGCCTTAACAAAAGGGAAATTTGAATCAGATTTGAAGGTTGTTGGAAAAACGTCACTAGCTACTCTGGCGTCAGATATTAATCAATTAAAACATGGTGTGAAAACCTCACAAAAAGCACAGGTGAAGAGTGAACGGTTAAAAACAGAATTAATAACAAATGTAAGCCATGATCTAAGGACCCCCTTAACATCCATCATTACGTATTCCGAGTTATTAAAGAATGCTGAGCTTACAAATGATGAACGTTCAACATATATTGAGATTATTGATCGTAAATCAAAAAGATTAAAAGTACTTATCGATGATTTGTTTGAAGCTTCGAAAATGGCCAGTGGAAATATTGAATTATCAAAAGCAAAGGTAGATGTTGTTCAACTGCTGCAACAGGCATTAGCGGAATACAATGAGACTATTCAAGCATCGACTGTGCAATTTCGTGTAACAAATCCTGATAACCCTTTATTCGCTTATATAGATGGACAAAAGCTGTGGAGAGTTTTTGAAAATTTAATAGGAAATATTCTGAAATATTCGTTGGAAAATACAAGAGCATATCTAGCAATTAAGCATGAAAATCAACAAATTATCATAACTTTTAAAAATGTATCAAAGTATGAACTTAGTGAAGATGTCAATGAATTATTTGAACGATTTAAACGAGGAGATGAATCTCGACATACAGAAGGATCCGGTCTAGGTTTAGCTATAGCAAAATCAATCATTGACTTGCATGAGGGACAACTTGATATTGATGTTGATGGTGATTTATTTAAAGTAACGATCATTTTAGATGCGATGGATTCATAATATATGAAAGGCAGTTCTTCTTTAAGAACTGTCTTTCGTGTATTTTCACAAATCTTCAAACTAAAAACTCCATCATAAAACTTCAACAAATAGTAATAAAAGGATAATTTTACATAAAATTTGAGATAAATATATATGAATTAGATGAAAGAGACTCAATTCATCGTATATAGATATCAATTTCATGAAATTTAGATGAAATTTTCTCCGAATAATGATATGATAGAATTATCTTAATATTTAATAGAATAATAAAATCTTAGGGAAGGTGACAAAAATGACAACAAGAATAGAAGCGAATGACAGCAGTCTTCCGTTACGTCGTGATGTAAAATCACTAGGACATATTCTAGGTGAAATTATCGTTCATCATGGAGGAACGGAGCTACTAGATAAAGTTGAAAAATTTAGAATGATGGCGAAGTCTCTACGAAATAACTTTGATAGGCAAATATATAATGAACTGAAAGAAGAAATCGTTAATTTAGACCCACCAATGCGTAAGCAAATCATTCGTGCCTTTTCAATTTATTTTCATCTAATTAATGCCGCAGAGTCAAATCACCGCATTCGTCGTCGTCGCGAATATCAGCTCCAAGATGATCATGTTGTTCAACCTGTATCAATTGAAAGTGCACTTCTTTCATTAAAAGAAAATGAAATTGATGAGGAAACAATTCAAAATGTCTTGAACACGTTATCACTTGAGCTTATCATAACTGCGCATCCAACTGAAGCAACTAAACGCTCAGTTATTGAGATTCAAAAACGAATCGGCAAAATATTAAAAGACCTTGACAATACAATGTTAACAAAGAAAGAACGTAAAAAATTAGAAGACAGTTTGTTAAATGAAGTAACAATTCTATGGCAAACAGATGAACTGCGTCACCGCAAGCCAACGGTTATGGATGAAGTACGTAATGGTCTATATTATTTTGACCAAACATTTTTTGATGTGTTGCCAGATATCCATCAAGATCTAGAAGAAGGACTTACTGAGCAATTCCCTGGTCATACTTGGAATGTACCGAATTTTCTGCGTTTTGGCTCATGGATTGGTGGAGATAGAGATGGAAACCCAAATGTAACAGCAGAGGTTACATGGGAAACTTTGGAAAGTCATCGGGAACTTGTACTTAAGAAATATAGAGATTCATTAATTGAAGCAATGAAACGCTTCAGCCATTCTTCTACACGTGTTGAGATCAGCGAGGAGCTTCTTTCTAATGTTGAAAAAGAAGAGCAACTTTACTTAACGGCTGAAAAAAGATGGCCAGTAGAACAAGAAGTTTATCGCCGTAAAATTGCAATCATAATAGCGAGAATTGAAGCAGTTGGGAAATCTGACATTGGATATAAAGCTTCAGAGGAACTGTTAGAGGATCTATATTTAATTCAGGAAAGTGTTGATGCACATCAACCTGCAAGACGAGAATTGAAAATGCTCAAGAAATTTATTCGGCAAGTCCAGCTATTTGGTTTCCATTTAGCAACACTTGATATTCGTAATCACAGCGGTGAACATGAAGCAGCGATAACAGAAATCCTGCGTAAAGTAAAAGTAACTGAAGATTATGCTGCACTTAGTGAAGAGGAGAAATTAAATGTATTAGAAAGTGTTTTGAAAGATCCACGTCCTGTCTTACTTTTAAATGAGGACTATTCTAAAGAAACACAGGAAATGCTTAAAGTCTTTACAATGATCAAGAAAGCACATGAAACATTTGGCAAGAAATCGATTCTTGTGTATCTCGTAAGTATGACACAAGCAGCAAGTGACCTTTTAGAAGTGCTGGTTCTTGCAAAGGAAGCCGGTATCTATCGTTTACATGCAGACGGATCAGTGGAAAGTCATCTAAATGTTGCTCCGCTTCTTGAAACCGTTGATGATTTAATTGCGGGTCCTAAGATTATGGAAACATTATTTGAAATGGATGTATACCGCAATCATTTGAAAATCCACGGTGACTCTCAAGAAATCATGCTTGGGTATTCAGACGGTAGTAAAGATGGTGGAACACTTACAGCGAACTGGAAATTATACAAAGCTCAACTTGAAATTCATGATATGGCGAAAAGGTACCAAATAGGCTTAAAATTTTTCCATGGTCGCGGTGGTTCATTAGGTCGTGGTGGCGGTCCACTAAACCGCAGTATTTTATCACAGCCTGCTGAAACATTGGGTGATGGAGTTAAAATTACCGAGCAAGGAGAAGTGTTATCATCTCGTTATTTAGTGGAGGATATTGCTTATCGTAGTTTAGAGCAAGCAACTTCTACCTTGATTGAAGCATCTGTTAACCTTTCAAAAGAATCTGAACAGCAGCATTTACGTGAACTAGCATGGGAAAATGCAATGGAGGAAATTTCAAATGTTTCCTTGAAAAAGTACCAATCACTAGTTTTCCAAGATCCTGATTTCTTAACATATTTTACAGAAGCAACACCATTAAATGAATTGGCTGAACTAAATATCGGCTCCCGTCCTATGAAACGTAAAAATCGTAATCGTTTTGAAGATTTACGTGCGATTCCTTGGGTATTTGCATGGACACAAAGCCGTCAGTTGTTACCAGCTTGGTATGCTGCAGGAACTGGTTTGGAAAGTTTTGCTTCAAAAAGTGAAGAAAACTTACAACTATTAAAACGTATGTACAATGAGTGGACATTCTTCCGTTCCACAATTGACAATTTGCAGATGGCTCTTATGAAGGCAGATATTACAACAGCTAAAGAATATACATCTTTAGTAAATGATCAAGAAATTGCAGATCGTATCTTTGGGAACATCCTGGAAGAATATGAAAAAACAAAAACAATTCTTCTGCAAATTACAGATGATGAAGAGCTGTTAGATCATACACCAAATATTAAAGAATCTGTACATCGTAGAAATCCTTATGTCGATCCGTTAAATTTCTTACAAGTAGAACTCATTAAGCAGCTTCGTCAACAGGAAGAGCCTAATGAAGAGTTATTAACAGAAGTACTTTTAACAATTAGCGGTATTGCAGCAGGATTACGTAACACAGGCTGATATTACAACGATAAGAATGGACTGCCGATTACTCGGCAGTCTATTTTTGTTTTTAGGTTAAGAATATATAAAGTTTTGTATTTAAGTGCAGGTGTCTAGCTCCAGCACCTTCTATTCCAAATCTCCTTATTTTCCATAGGATGATCACGGAGCTTGCGCTTTTGTTTAGTATAAGTTCTTCGACCAAGAAAAAATATGAGTTTGTAATAAAATCTACCATACTATGTGCAGGTTCACCCTTTATTTTCATAAACCACAGAAAGAATATTCTTGGATAATATGTAAGATAAATGTAAAGGCTATCAATAGGAAGAATATAACTAGTTGGAGGCATGACTATGAATCAAAAACTACTTCATTATGATGGAAGCAGTTCAACAGAATTTATTTCAATAAATGATATAACAGAAAATCAAGTGTTTGAGATCACAGATGAAATGAGAAAAAATATTGCAGCTAACCCATACGCAATAGATATAAATGATTAATTTTTTTAAAAGGGATTTGCTTTAGTATAGCGAATCCTTTTTTGTTTCAAAGAGAATAGTTCAAAAAAGCAGGTGTAAAATAAAAACAAATAGTAGCATAAGAAGGAGGAGCAATGTGACATATCAAGATGGGCTAGACCAAATAGATAAAGCTACAGAAAAGATCAGTGACGCATCCCAGTTAACAATAGAAGCTGTAATGAATGCTTTTTTATTCACATGGCAATGGTGGATAGCACTCGCTATGATCATTGTTCCATGGATAATTTGGATATTATTCCGTGATCGGGAAAGATCTGCACATTTATTTTCTGCAGGGTTACTGGTTATGGTTATATCTGAAATTCTGGATGTTATAGGTGTAGGTCTTGGGAAATGGGCCTATCCAGTAAAAGTAATCCCAATAGCTACTATAAGCTTTTCTTATAGACTCTCTCTTTTACCGGTATTATTTATGCTGCTCTTACAATTTAAGTCTCATGTAAATCCTTTTATTAAGGCAGTTTTATATGGTGGTTTCGGTGCATTTATTGGATTGCCATTGCTAGAAAGTATTGATCTTTATAAAACATATGATTGGCCACTTACATATTCTTTCTTTATTTTAACTAGTTTATATTTACTTGGTTACTGGTTTAATCAAAGGAAAACTTTCTAGCTATGTCTTAAACCGCATACTTGTTACTACTATCTTTCTTTGTGAAAACAGCATAAATTTTTAAAACTTTTTACTTGTTGTTTATTTTCGCCGTTTTGTATCAAACTATAATGACTTAATAAAAGAAAGGTAAGATGAAAATGACAAAAGTTTTGTATATTACAGCACATCCTCATGATGACAAGGTTTCTTTTAGTATGGCAGCAGGAAAAGCTTTTATTGATTCATACAAAGAAGCTAACCCTAATCATGAAATCGTCCATATCGATTTATATAAAGAGCATATTCCACATATTGATGTGGACGTATTTAGTGGTTGGGGGAAATTACAAACAGGAAAAGGGTTTGACGAGTTATCAGAAGAAGAAAAAACAAAGGTAAGCAGACTTAATGAACTAAGTGAACAGTTCATATCCGGTGACAAATATGTATTTGTTACTCCGTTCTGGAATTTCTCCTTTCCACCCGTTATGAAAGCTTATATTGATTCAGTTGCTGTAGCAGGAAAAGCATTTAAATATACGGCAGAAGGACCTATCGGCTTGTTGACGGATAAAAAAGCACTTCATATCCAAGCAAGAGGCGGTATTTACTCTGAAGGACCAGCAGCAGAAGTTGAAATGGGACATCGCTATTTAAATGTGATTATGAATTTCTTCGGTGTACCGTCGTTTGAAGGGTTATTTATTGAAGGCCACAACGCAATGCCTGATAAAGCTGAAGAGATAAAAGCAAATGGGATTGCACGTGCAAAGGATCTGGCGAAGACTTTTTAATGTTATATAAGGAATTGACCAATAGAACAAATGGGCATTGATCATAATTTCACATGAATCTGACATAGATGTTGCAAATGTTTGATGAAACTATGTGAGAGCTTATTACAAGATAATGGTGAGGTTTCTTTTTTTTCTTTATACTACAACTAAACAAGGTAATATGTATATATGTAAAATTCTAAGGTTCAATACTTGTTGTGAATCTCCCCTCACTCAAAACAAGAAATTTGGATCGAGATAAGTGAATGGCTATACCTCATGATAGCTATCTCCATGGATGGATAAAAGTCTGAGATAACTTTAATCTCATTGGCTTTTATCCTTTTTTTATTATGTAGCAGTATTATATGCAGGACTTTTCCAACTTTCCTTGAAGTTATTAAAATCATGTTTTTTACACAAGGGGGAGCAGTATGCAACAAAAAGTCGTGGTTTATCGTGAATTACCAGATCAAGTTTTATATTTCTTGAATAATAAATTTGATGTAAGTTATTTTCCGACTCTTAATGATGAAAATTACCGGGATTTTCTAGTTGAATTACAAACTGCACATGGATTGTTAGGTGCTAGTATGAACATAGGGCAAGAGCTATTAAATCAAGCTCCAAATTTAAAGGTCATTTCAAATATTTCGGTTGGTTATGATAATCTGAATATAGAAGAGCTTAAGAAAAGAAACATAATAGCAACAAATACACCCGGGGTGCTTGATGATACAACAGCAGATACAGTCTTTGGACTTTTACTGGCAACGGCAAGAAGAATGCCCGAGCTTGATCATTATGTAAAGGCTAAAAAATGGGGAGGAACAAAGGGTGAAGACCTTTTTGGTGTGGATGTACATCATAAAACATTAGGTATTATCGGGATGGGAAGTATCGGCAGAGCGGTCGCTAAACGAGCACACTTCGGCTTTGATATGGAAATCTTATACCATAATCGTTCGAGAAATAAGGAAGCCGAAAGTAAATTTGATGCAACTTATTGCTCATTAGATGAGCTCTTGAAGAAGTCAGATTTTGTTTGTTTAATGGTTCCACACACACCTCAAACAGAAAAAATGATTGGAGAGAGAGAATTTACCTTGATGAAGGATTCAGCGATTTTCATTAATGGATCGAGAGGGAAAAACGTTGATGAAGAAGCTTTAATTAATGCACTGCAGAAAAAAGAAATACTCAGCGCAGGGTTAGATGTCTTTGAGATTGAACCTGTTGAGAAGGAAAATCCCTTATTATCAATGCCTCATGTTGTCACGCTCCCGCATATCGGTTCAGCTACAGCTGAAACGAGAGCAAAGATGGCAAAACTAGCTGCAGAAAATATGGCTATTGCTCTCGCGGGAAAAACACCTCCGAATTTAATAAGGTAGCAAAAGGGTAGAGAAGATCTACCCTTTTCAATATTTATTTACATTATTAAGTCGTTCATTGCTTCTTACTTGCTTTACTAGTTTCTGAAATTTACTTTTTTTGGACAACTACATGTTCTATGATAGAGAATGTTCTTCTTGGAAATTAAAGATTGGTCAGTTCTTTCCGGTGTCTTGAAAGCGTTTCTTCAATCAAACTCAGCCTTTCCTCAAGCTTATCAACAGAATGTCCTGTAGATTCCAGTTTTTCAATATCTCCTTGAATCCTCACATATTCCATTTTTAATTCATCGATTTTTTGCTGTATTTCTTGTTTGCTCATCTTTATGCCCCCATTTATCATAATTTTGCTAAACCTTTATAAAAAGTATAACAAGAACTAAAAAAATGGGCTAATTATCATCCCTGTTATAAATAGGGATGAAATATTCTTTGAGAAGACCTATGAAAATAGTTGTTTCAAAGAATATTAAAAGAAGATTAAAAGTAATGTTCCGACGATGAAACAATAATATGTAAAATAAACAAGTTTGCCGTTCTTCATAATTCCCATAAACCACTTCATTGCAAAATAAGTCATCAATAGAGTTGAAATAAATGCCGCTAAATATGGAACGGCCAAATCAGCTTTGTTTGGTTCATGTAGAAAGTCAGTAAATCCAAGAACTACTCCACCAAGACTAACTGGGATATATAGCATAAATGAAAAACGTAGTGCCGTATCTTGTTTCATTCCAACAGCAATGGCTGAAATAATCGTTGCTCCTGAACGGCTTATACCAGGAGTTAAGGCTACTGCCTGCCCTAAACCAACCATGAATGCATCTTTAATGGAAAGGTCACTCTCTCCTTTAGTACCTTTCATATTACGAATTAACCATAATGCAATTCCTGTTACAAATAACATGAGGGCAATTGTAGTCATGCTGACATTTTCCCCTATAAAGTCATTTAACAAAATACCCAGTACTCCCGCAGGTATAGTACCTATGACGATAAAGCAAATAAAGTAAAAATCGCTTTTATAACGAGAATTTTTCGTTTTTAGATAGGCAATGGAATTATTCAAAAGCCTAAAGATATCCTTTCTGTAAATATAAAGAATCGCAAGTAATGAAGCAGTATTGGTTAATATAGCAAAAGTAAATCCTTGTTCACCAATTCCTAATATTTCACTTGCAATCATTACGTGACCACTCGATGAAACAGGGATAGGCTCTGTAAATCCTTGCACTAGCCCAATAATAATCATTTTCAATGTATATAGAAAGTCTAATTCACCCATTTTATCCTCCTCATTTATCTCTTTCTTTAATAATGTATCAAATTAGGATTATACCTTATTTGTGCTAATAATTTGTTTAATAAATCTTTACAATTATGTGAAAAAGGAAAAAAGTTCCTCTAACATTTGGGAAATACCCTTTTTTGTGTAAGTTTGTATCAATTTTTTCTAAAAAAAACTGAACCAATATTGTTAGTCTTATGTCCAACAATATTGGTTCAGTTCACGGTAAGATTTAATTGTTTAAATCATTTAAACCAGATGCATGTTCATTTGGCATATCAGGCATTTCTGGTACTGGATATCCTTTCGGTGGCTCTGTAACGAATAAATCTCCGCCATTTCTACTTGGAGTGTTACCACTAAAGACTTGCCCTATTAACGTACCATCGAGTCTGAAATTAAATTGAGCATTATGGAAGCCCATTTCAACATACTTACGGCATTCAGGGTATTTATTTAAGTCATAGTTAGGAACGGGGAAGACTTTTCCCCAATCAACTCCAAGAGTCTCAAGTGCTTTTGCAAATGCATTTTGATGAGCATTGTCTCTTACCATTAGGAATGCAATGGTTTCTCGAAGAGTTTTGTTGTTACTCATTTCGTATATTCTTGATTTTTGAAGAACACCAGTTGATTCCAGCATAACGTTATTAAGAAGGTTAGCGATTAAATTACCATGGTCGTAAACCCATGATCCATTCCACGGGTTACCACCAGCGTCAACAGGAAGCGATGCTTTGGCACCCATAATATAATGATGCGGATTAGCGCCTTCTTGTATAACATCGTCTAAAGGGGCAGTATCTGCTGCTTGATTACCAGGCATTTCGCCACCAGAATCATTTAACAGTTGATTTATTGTTGTTTGAACAAGTTCTACATGACTAAGCTCTTCTAAGAAGATCCCTCTAATTAGATCTCTATATTTTTTTTCTTTTCCGCGAAAATTTGCACTTTGAAAAGAAAATTGCATCAATGTACGCATTTCACCAAATTGCCCTCCAAGAGCTTCTTGAAGAACTTTAGCAGCGTTAGGATCTGGCTTGTCTGGAACAATCATATTAATTAAGTCTTCTCTATAAAAATACATTTTATGTACCTCCTATGTGGTCTATGCAGCTATAGGTTGTCCAACGAATCATTATTTATGTTTTAAATAAGAAAGTTGTTGCATAAAACTTACAGAGTGGATGATACATTAGAAGACGCTATTATATATTCAAAAACTGAAAAAGCTATATTAATCTTGCTAATAAGTTGAGAGTGAACGATGTACTCATTCACTCATTAGAATTATGATTATTCAGGACGAGTCGTATTAGTTGAGTTATGTTCAATTGGATAATTTTCTCCATAACCTTCAACATGACCGGCGTGCTCTTTAATATATGCTGACCCTGAACCAATTTCAGAATTTTGCAGGTTGTTTTTTTGCTTTTTATTGTCTCTAGTTGGATTTGTCAAAAATTTCACCTCCTCAACACATATTAGATTGCTTTGAAATGGTGAGAATATTCAAGCGGGATAGAAATAGTCGAATTTATTTTTATAGATTGAAGAATATATACTAAAAGATATCACGGAGATTTACTTCACTTTCCTTAAGCCTTTTCCATTAAGAATATCTTGCACACCTTCTTCACATACACCATAAGTTCTCCAATAACAAGATTTACAAACCGTTTGAATATCTGAAGGGATGATACGCTTGTTTATGATAGCTTCAATTTCCTCCCAATTCAAAATGTGTCCAATTTCGAGCCCTAATTTCTCTAGTATAGCCGCATCTCTTTCATAAATATGATCCTCCTGACAATGGTATTTCCCACTGTTTGGATATTTGTCACATAAATGATCAGGACCCGAGATGAGTTGTACACTTGTTTTAGGCTTCTCTCTCAAAGTTTGATGCAAACGCGTCATATTTTCTATATATTCAATAGAATACCCCATACCCCGATAGCCTAATAGGCAAAAAAGATGATGACCTCGTAGTTTAAACATGGTTTCCTCCTCTAATAGTTGTAAGTATGTAAACTTAAAATGTCGTTAAGTTTACATACTTACATTTTATCATTTTACCTAAAATAGCTGGGCTTTTTTTCATTATTTATATATCTAACTAAAGAAGATAAGAAAAGGTATATACAAAAGCAATTGTTAAATACTATTTGAATCATATAACTTTTGGAAATGAAAATGGGAAATGTTTTGTAAATAAGTAATATGACTATGTGGTAGATGTAACAAAATAAAAAGGAGAGAAATATAATAGAGGGAAAAGTAAGAAAAAATGATTGGATTTATCACTTCATTGATAACGATTTAATCTTTCAAAGGGACTATTTTTTTAATTTGGATATATATCACATATTTACATAGGATTAACATCTAGTTAATGAAATTTACAAAACCTTTACAATTGCTTAATAGAGAATTTACAATCTATGTTTATTCTTAACAATGGGTATTATATGAAGAGAAGTTGTCAGTAGATCACCTTGGAGGTTTAGAAATGACATTTATGAGAAAGACAACATTTGGCTTATTGATGTTATTCTTTGCTGCTGCATTAGTAGCATGTAATAACAGTGATAATGGTATAAAGTCAACCAATGAAGGTTCAGATACAATTGCTATTTCGGGTTCAACATCCGTAGGACCATTAGCGGAAAAAATGGCGGAAAAATACAAAGAGAATTCGAATGTAAATATAGAGATTAATCAGATAGGTTCTTCAGCAGGCATAACAAATGCTATTAGCGGAGTATCTGAAATTGGCATGTCTTCACGTGATTTGAAAGAGGAAGAAAAAGCACAAGGGCTAACTGAAACAATTATTGCTTATGATGGGATAGTGGTTGTAACACATCCAAGCAATAAAGTTAAAGACCTTACATTGGAACAGGTAAAGGAAATCTTTACAGGTGAGATTACCAATTGGAAGGACCTTGGGGGAGATGACATGGAGATTGTCGTTGTTTCCAGGGAGGACGGATCAGGTTCCCGTGATGCATTTCAAGAAATAGTAGGGTATTCGTCAGGGGAATTAATTAGAAGTTCTATTATTGCTTCCGGAAACGGTAATATAAAAACAACCGTGGCAACAAATAAGCATGCAGTTGGATTTATTTCATTTGAATATATTGATTCAACGATTTCAACAGTAAAGATTAATGGAGTAGAAGCTACAGCCGAAAATGTCCTTAAGCAAAAATATAGTTTATCACGTCCGTTTTTGTTTGTTCATAAGGATAATCAACTATCTAGTGGAGGACAACAGTTTATTGACTATATTCTTGGGCCTGAAGGACAAGCGATTGCAGCAGAGTCAGGTGCCATACCGATAAAATAACGTAACAATCACAGATGTCAAATCGACATGTCAGACATAAAACATCATGTGTTAGAGCAAACATGGAGGAATGAAGTATGCCGCGAATACCTGTTGAGGATCAAACAATAGATATTGGAAAATCAAATAAGAGGAAGTACTTCCTTGAGAAATTATCATCAAAGTTATTTCTTTTTTGTGCATTACTTTCAGTTATCAGCTTATTGGTCATTATAGGATTTGTATTTTATAAAGGTTCACTACCATTTATTGCTGATGGATATAGTTTTTTTGATTTTATCTTTGGGGTGGATTGGGTTCCAAGTGAAGATAAATTTGGAATATTACCAATGATTGTAGCATCTATATTTGCAACAATTGGATCTTTAATCATTGGAGTTCCGGTTGGTTTATTTACAGCCATCTTCTTATCAGAAATTGCACCCAAAAGTATAGCGAAGCTAATCTCACCAGCTGTTCAATTATTGGCCGGTATACCATCAGTTTTATATGGAGTATTCGGACTCGCTATCATCGTCCCATTTTTGCAGAATAATTTACACTTACCGAAGGGTCAAAGCTTATTTGCAGTTATTTTGGTATTAGCAATTATGATGTTACCTACAATTGTAACAGTTGCAGAAACGGCGATTCGCGCAGTACCTAAAACGTATCGTGAGGGTTCATTGGCATTAGGTGCGTCTCATATAGGAACCATTTTTAAAGTTGTTGTTCCTGCAGCGAAATCCGGTATTATGGCAGCAATTGTTTTAGGTTTAGGGAGAGCGATCGGAGAAACAATGGCAGTTATCCTGGTAGCAGGAAACAGTTTAATTATCCCGACAAGCTTAACTGACAGTGTACGTCCATTAACGACCAATATCGCTTTAGAAATGGGCTATGCATATGGGACACACCAGGAAATGTTATTTGCAACTGGTATCGTTTTATTCTCTTTTATCCTATTATTAAATTTCGTTCTATCAAAAATCAGTACGAAGGGTGGTCATTGAGTTGAGACAGGTAAAAGATAACGTATTGCGTGGACTTCTCTGGTTTTCAGCGTTCTTAACTATTGCCATCCTTGTAACGATTGTTGGATATATATTTTATAAAGGGTATCGCTTAATTAGCATAGATTTTATCTTTGGGGATTATTCTCCAACAGGTCATGGCGGAATTTGGCCGATGATTATTACAACAATATATACAATAGTGATCTCATTATTAATTGCTACCCCGGTAGGAATTCTAGCTGCGGTGTATTTACAGGAATATGCAAAACAAGGTCGTTTAGTTAGGATAATCCGTTTCGCGACGGAAAGCTTAACAGGGATCCCATCAATCATTTATGGATTATTCGGTGCAGTGTTTTTTGTTACAACGTTAAAACTGGGAATGTCGATTATAGCTGCTTCTTTAACGCTGACAATTATCGTATTACCAGTTATTATCAGAACAACAGAAGAGTCATTAAAGACCGTACCAAAAACGTATCGTGAAGGCTCTCTAGCTTTAGGAACAACAAAGCTGCAAACTTTATATAAGGTTATTTTACCGAGTGCGATGCCTGGAATATTATCAGGAATCATTCTCTCCATCGGGAGAATTGTTGGAGAATCTGCAGCAATCTTTTTAACTGCTGGGACGGTGGCTGCCATGCCGGACAGTATTTTCTCCTCAGCAAGGACATTAACGGTCCATTCTTTTTTGGTTACACAGGAATCAGGTGACATTGAGCTTGCTGCTGCGGTTGGGATTGTCTTAATCGTCATCATATTGGTACTGAACCTTTCGGCGACGTTTATCTCCAAGAAATTAAATAAAGCTGACTATTAAAAGAGGTGTGTTGACATGGATACAACAGAGATTGAACAAAGTAACAGGAAAGACCAATCACAATTCAACCAGCAAACAAACGGCAATGTCAAAATCAGTGTAAGAGACTTAAATTTATTTTATGGGGATAAACAGGCACTTTATTCAGTTTCATTGGATATTCAAGAAAAGGAAGTTACCGCTTTAATTGGACCTTCAGGATGTGGGAAATCGACTTTTCTACGAACATTAAATCGCATGAATGACCTTATAGACAGTGTGAAGATTAATGGTGACATTGTTATAGATAAAGAAAACATCTATCAATCAAATGACGTGATAAAATTAAGAACAAAAGTTGGAATGGTTTTCCAAAAGGCAAACCTGTTTCCAATGAGTATTTATGATAATGTCGCATATGGTCCAAGAATGCAGGGGATAAAAAATAAAAAAGTCTTAAATAACATTGTTGAAGAAAGCTTACGTGGTGCTGCAATTTGGGACGAAGTAAAAGATCGCCTGAAAACATCAGCACTCGGACTATCTGGTGGTCAACAGCAAAGGATTTGTATTGCACGTGCAATTGCGATGAAGCCGGAAATCATCTTAATGGATGAGCCTACATCAGCATTAGACCCAATTTCAACATTAAAAGTAGAAGAATTAATTGAACGCTTGAAAAAAGATTACACAATTGTTATTGTGACCCATAATATGCAGCAGGCTGCACGAGTATCAGACAAAACAGCCTTTTTCCTAAATGGGGAAATCATTGAATTTGATTCAACAAACAATATTTTCTCAATGCCAACAGATAAGAGAACAGAAGATTATATAACTGGAAGATTTGGGTAAGATTTTGGGGGAGTAGAAAATGGTCGTTCGTGAGAGCTTTGATAATAATTTGCAGGAATTACAAGGCAAAATGTCAATGATGGCTAAGCTTTCAATTACTGCAATGGAGAAAGCATTTGAAGCCTTGAAAAAACAAGATGTGGAGATTGCATTAAAAGTAATTGATGAAGATACAGTAATCGATAACCTGGACACGGAAATCAATCAATTTGTCATATGGCTAATGGTGAAAGAGCAACCAGTTGCCAGAGATTTAAGAAGAATTATAGGTGCTTTAAAGATTACATCCGAGATTGAGCGAATTGCAGATTTTGCTGTAAATATCGCAAAGTCCACAATAAAAATTGGTCAAACCCACTCTTTAGTAAAAATCACAAATCTTGATCAAATGAAAGATCTATCCATTACTATGCTTGAAAAGGCATTACAATCATTTATTGAAGAAAATATGGTTCTGGCTAAAGAAGTTGGCGATTTGGATGATAAGGTTGATAAATATAGTGGTGAAACATACAAGGCAATTACTAATTATTTAAAAGATCATCCAGAGGAAACAGATCAATTAGTGCAATTACTTTTCATCAATCGATACCTGGAACGAACAGCAGATCACATAACTAATATTGCTGAAAGTGCAGCTTATTTAATAAAAGGACGTATATATGATTTTAATTCTTAATATAAAAGGGTGAGCATTTGGGCTTGCCTTTTTTAAGTTTTTATCAGTCATTACAATTATATCTACTAATAAGCATCAATAGGGAGTGAGGGGCATGAGACGGTCTCACTCCCATGAAATACGATAAGTCCTACTGGATTCTCTCATTTGGGAATAGTTTATTTCAAGTAAATCGAAATTGGTTGCATTTCTTCAACATTGAGAACCATTCCTGATCCTTTTGAATAATAGATCTGTGGTGTAAATGTTAAAGTACGGGCATCCGGATGTATGGAGTAAATAGAGACTTCACTTTTATGAAATGCCCCATCATCAAGACTTACTCCTCCATTACTATTTACGTCATATTTGTTTCCTAAGTTGTCCGTTACATTACTCATTTCAATTGAAATAAAAGGGGATTCCTTTAAAATGTTCCGATCAACAACAAATTCATATTGTAAGACTGATGCCATTTTTGAATGCTCAAAAGATTTTAGGTTTAGAGTAATCCCGGGATACTCCTCTTTTTTATTAAGTAACTGAGTACTTGTTTGCAGTTGGGTTAAGGAAAATTCAAATGACCAATCACCTTCGTATCGTTTAGTATCACTACTGTTTTCAAAGACTTTCGGCTCCCACTTGATGTTAATATCTTCAGGACTTTTTCCATCAAAATGTGGAGTGATTTTTTCAACACCTACATATGTTGTTTCATTCATTTTATCAATGTATCCTGTTCCACCTATTGCCTTAACATCCTCTATATCTATAAAACCTTCTGATCTAGGTTGACTTCCAAGGTCAAATGTAGTCTGGATTGCATAAGTAATTATCACATTTGTTCCATCATAAACTGCATTTTCAATCATAATATCAATCCCATTACTTGACTGCACCTGATTGACAACTGTAGCTAAATCAACGTATTCATTGGGAAGAGTATCTTTTTTAAAATGCTCCATAATATTTTGGATAAAAGGGATATGATTTGCTAATACAGGAACGCTTATGATGCTGCCGGTAATAACCGTAACTCCAATCAATGCTGCCGCAGTTAAAGTATGTAGAAAAGTCCCTTTCTTTGCCTTTTTTTTCTTCCTCAATACATGTTGTTTTATTTCTGCTTTCCTTTTTATTGTTAATGCTCTTGGCTCAATATCATTAATATCAATATCAAGAAATTCTTGTAAATCATTCCTCATAAAAACCGCTCCTTCAGATGTTTGTTTTGTGCTAGTTTTTTCTTGCCGCGATATAATCGATTTTCTACCGCTGACACCGAAATTTTTAGAGACGCTGCAATTTCAGCACTTGTTAAATAAAGAAAATATTTCATCATAAAAATATCACGATCCATCTCCGGTAATGTACTGAGGATAAGGAGAAGCGTGTTTGTTTCTTCCTTTTTAATTATTTGCATTTGGACATCATCTATATGGGGATGTATCTGAAGTTCCTCTTCACTTTGCTCTCGATTTTGAATTTTCTTTATATGACGAAAACGGTCAATTGCTTTGTATTTTGTCACCATCGCAATCCATTTCTTGAATTCCATACTTGTTCCTTTAAACTTATTTGCATTCTGCCAAACTGTTAAGAATACATCATTCACACATTCATCTACCGCATCACTGCTAACATTGTGTAAGATTTTGTAGCTTATGGCATTTACAAGAGCTGAGTATTCATCAATGATATATTCGAGTGCCTCTTCATTTTGTTTTTGTAGTAGTTTAATAAAATTCACAGCATTACATGTCATTATTGATTCTCCTTATTTTATTAAAAAAGCTTTTTCACTATCTATATCGAATGAATGAATGAAAAACTCGCATTTTTTTATTCTTTTAAAAAGTATAAATTTATTATGGATCATAGTAAAAGAAAATTAAGTCTTCTATATTAAAGTAAGTAGTTTTTTTATTTCATAAAGCTCTAGCTAATTAAGATAAAGATAAATTAGGAGATTTATTTTTATTGACGAAAAAAAGAAAAATTAGTGATATAATAGAAAGAAAGAGCTTACAAAAAAAGAAAGTAGGATGTATTTATGACAAATGTAATGGGTGGTTTAAACCGTTTATTTGAATGGATTATGCGTTTATCTGTTATTAATATAATGTGGATTGTATTTAATCTGCCTATTTGTTATCTAGCTATGTCACTTTTGTTTGCAGAAGATGAAGGATCGGTCTTTTTATTACTGGGAACGATTGCTGTTTTAGCTCCTTTTATATTTTTTCCGGCGACATCAGCAATGTTTGGCGTTGTGAGAAAATGGGTGATGGGAGAGGATGACGTCCCACTAGTTAAATCATACTGGCGTTTTTACAAAGAGAACTATATAAGAAGTTTAACAGGTGGTTTATTGCTCACTCTTTTTTGGGTGATCTGGACTGTTGACTTTTTCTTTTTCTCAAAGGTAAATGTCTTGGTTAGTTCATTCTTTTTGATCGGATTTTTATTTCTTTTCTTAATGACACTTTTCTTTTTCTCAAACACTGTACATGCTGAATTAAAGCTTTTGACAAGTGTGAAGAATGCCTTCTTTCTTACAATGGTCTATCCATTAATTAATATGGTAGTATTAGTAATTAGTGGAGTTATTTTGTATATAAGCTTAGGTGTATTTACTTTCCTTGTTCCATTCTTCATGGGTACGCTTATCACGTACGTAGGTTTTGCTGCTTATTATCAAAAAATGGAGAAAATAAATAATAAGTCGGTTGACAAAACAAAATAAAGTTCAAAAAAGTACGTTCTTTTTATAAGAACGTACTTTTTTGTTGAACAGGATAAATGCTATGGAATCATCAAAATTAGAAAAGACCTTTTCAGGAGGAAAGGTCTCTGTTTTTATTAGGAAGCGTTTTCATAAATGACGCCTTTAAACTGAATTTTAAAAGTTGGGGGATTACTTTTCTTTATTTCGTTTTTTACTTCTTTAATTTTTGCTACAGCTTCTGTCATTCCGGATGCTGTGATTTTGTATTCTGTTTTCTCATTTCCGGTATCAATTAAAAAGACAAATTGTTTCATGATTGTGGCACTCCTTTGATTATAGTTCATATATTTTATGTTCGTTAGTGGAAAACGGTTTCAATAAAATTTTAAGTAAATTTGTATACGCTTTCATTTTATTGCATCAAAAGACCTATGTCAAGGAGTAACCTATTTTATTTTTTACAATAAAAAAATTCTTCTTAATTTGTTCACAATTGAACATATTAAGAAGAATGGTTAATTCGGCATTTATCACAAATAAAGTGCAAAAGCGATTATAATGCCAATTCCTAAAATAATATAAATCCATGATAAGCGAGAGAGGTTTGCTTTTGTTTTTGTATCATAATGTTTATCTCCCTTGCCACCAATTAAAATAGTACCTAGTAAAGCGAGAACACCAATTAAAATGACGAGGATAATGGCAATCTTCATAAATAAATTCCTCCTTACATCCCACTGTTTATTGCAAAATAGAAGTGCAGACCTTTGCAACAGAAAAATGCAGAGTCCTGCACTTATTTTAATAAGGGCATAAAAAAAGACTTGCCAGTCACCCCAAGTCCCTCTAATGTAATGGTGTCGAATCAATACATGGAGGTTACGGAAGGATGCTAGCAATGTCTGATATTAATTGTATCAAAAATTTAAGAAACAACAAAGGACTATCAATCTCCCAAATACAGAAAATAGTGGGAGTTAACTGGCGTACTGCAAAGAAATACGCTGATGATGACCAGATTCCTAAAGAAACCCTCAAAGCTAGAAAAGGAATG
>NZ_JAEK01000007.1 GCF_000518865.1 Bacillus sp. J37
GGTATTTATCAATCGTCCTCCGATCAACTCCCATATCACGAGCCAATTTACTCTTATTAATTTTCATTTTCCATTAATATTTTAATTTCGATAAGTCTGAAAGACTTTTAACTTCAATATCTGTAGTTATATTTATTGGCATATGCATAATATTCACCCCAGAATATTATGCAGTTTAGTGATCCAAACTGTACATATTTAACGATCACTTTTGTACATTTTTAATTTAGCATTTGTAAATGATAAAAAGTCATAAAAAATAAGGAGTGAAACATATTTGTTATGTATAATATGTTTCACTCCTTTTACTTATTGTTCCACAATCACGCTTAGTTTGCTGAAGATCACTCCTTCACTGTTTCTTTGAATTCCGACATATTATTTACCATTTTTGAAACTATTAATTAGTTAAACCGTAAATTATAGTAATAATAATTAAGGGTGATAAACTTATGAAACTAGATAAAAAAAAGTATTGGATTCTTATGCCACCGTTTGCTATAGCTACGTTTGTATTCCTGTTTTATCTCCCTACAGACAAGAAATTTTACGCATTTATGGTGATAATGTTTTTTTGGGTTGTTTACTATAGTTGGGTGTATCTTGAGAAAAAATCGAAAAGAAAATAATCATTTTTATAGATGGGTTATTGAGATGTAACCCATTTTTTATGTCGCTTTTTATGTCAAATCTATATTATTTAAATCAGAAAAAAAGCTTTTTATTGTTCGAGAAAAGCGCTTCTATTGCTGATGAATACATAATTACTATTAGTAGGTTGAGTTTAAATACAACTCTTTACAGAATCATAATGAAAATAAAAAGTCCATACAGTTATATACAAAAGAACTTAAATTGTGATTTACAAATGATCCTTTTTTCTTATTAATTCATCTCTATCGGATGCCATTGGAGGTTGTTCTAACCATCCATTCTTAATCATGATATTTGCCCCATCTTCAGAATACATCTGAACTTCTAAGGATAGCCTGTTATACATTGCACCAATATCTCCTCTAGGACTTTGACTAACAGCTGTACCATAATAGCCAACGCTCAAAGAAATCAAACCACTTGTGTAGAACATCATCAGTTTATCAGAAAAAGTATGAGATGTACTATTTGTTATTTCTGAATCCCAACCCATAGGTGCTGGAAGCTTACTTTCCTCTAGCTTATCTCTAAATAACCTAATATGTTTATTCCCAATTTCTAAACCTTTTAAAAAGAATTGTTTTACATCCTTATTCTTTGCAACCTGACTAAAGCCAGTAAGTGTAGCTACTCCCAAGGCATTTCTTTGTAGATTTGCAAATAAATTATCGACTTCGGAAGCGACTAATGGTCTTTTTTCTCCAAACACATCTAACATAAACCATTGCTTTTTTACAAATGCAACCTCGTCTAAATTAGGCAGGCTAGGAGACCTGATAAACAATCCTTTAGACAATAATAATTCAGTTGATTTATCATATAATTGCATTGTTTCTGTAAGGCAATCCATGTAATAGGATTTAATATCACTTCTTACTGACGTTCCAACACTAGCAGAATAAGTTGTAAGTCCAACCTTAGACATTTGGTGTATAAAATTTAGTACAAAACTGTCGGAATAAAGTCTAGGAGCATTTATATCAACATCCTCTTTAATACTAAAACCATATGGAATTTCATTTTTTTCCTCTTTTAGTATTGCTGTGATCTTTTGAATATGTGACTTTGATAATTCCAAAGCAAATTCAATAATAGGTTTAATTTCATTATCCTCAGCCTTTTCGAGAAAAAATGTAAGAACACATATGCTAGCGCTATCATTTAAATATTGAATCCAAAGTTGACCAATTTCACCCGCTGTTAACCTAATATGTTTTTCTTTTTCATACATAAGTAACCTCCAAAAAACTTATACTTAAAAATAACTTCCCCACAAATTACCTATTGTATGTATTAGTTCCCTCTCTCCAGAAACGTACCATTATTACTAATTTATATTATGAATTTTGCAGTAAATTTAACCCATTTTCGCCTTTTCTCTTTAACAAATTGAAATCCATATAATAACAAAGATTTAAGAAAGAATAACATGGATAATTGGTATTTTTTTAAACGGACTAATGATCCTATCCCTATTTTTTTAAACAAATCAACCAACAAGTAAGTAAACACTGAATCTACAATAAGATTTAAAAGGATAAATCTTATAAATTTGCCGTAAGTCCACTTTAATATCCACATAGACCCAATAAAAAATGGTCCCCACAAAAAGGGAACGATCCCTGATAATTTGGGGTGCAGCTTTTCATACCACCACCACCATTTTCTTTTCTTTGCAATTTTATCTTCTATTGATACAATCATAGTTATAAATAACACTGCTGGTAAAAACCTTTTAATTTCCCTCTTCCCTATTAGTGGGATTGAAAACCAAGAGAGGATCATCATCAGCACTAACAATGACTTTGAATACCTTGCAATCCTCATCGAATAACCTCCTACTAAAGTCACTGAGAATAGTATCGCCCTAGAATAGGATAAATATGAAAATTAAAAGGCTAATCGTAACAGTGTGGTTCCCATAAGTATTTTCTTAAGCTAACCTGCCCCGTTAGTTTAAGTACATTTCTTCACAATCTTTGAGTTGTTGTTCCACTATCTGGCCCGTTTGCTGGTTAGAGGATACAAATTACTCATATAGTGAGTGAAAGATACAAAGAATCCAGTTCGTAAAATTCAACTTAAATTATGTATTTGCAAGTATCCAGTTCTCCCCCCAAGACGTATTAATGATACCTTTCATTCTTCTTACGAATATATATAATAAGAAAAAACGTCTTAATTCCCAGTTCTAACTGGGAATTAAGACGTTTTTATCTGCTCCGGTAATGATGTTAATGACGGTAATCCATTTTCCCAATGGAAATTTATTTCCTATTTTTGTTTCACAAGTAAACCCTCAAGTAATTTCCGCACCTCTTTCCCATCCCTCTTCAACACATCCTTCACATCCTCTCCAAACCATTCTAAAGAAGCATTGATATCCATTGTTTCAATAGCTTCGTTTAAGAACTCACGATAATCTACCTGACCTTGAAATAGCGGCACCATTCCATCTCTTGATCCTGCAGCAGCGTAGACATTGTCTGGTGCAAATACTGATAGCTTTTCACGTGATGAGATGTTTTTCAGATGAAAATGGGAGATAAAAGGCTTAAGCTCCCTCAATGCATGAATCGGTTGTATTCCTGACTCCCATACATGCAGGACATCAAAGTTAATCCGAAGTGCCGGATGATGAACCTCTTGTAGTAGATTTACTGTAGAATCAAGTTGATCTGCCAGTGTATTTGGATGAGTTTCCACTAGAAGATATTGTCCTTTCACGTGTAATTCTTCACAAATAAGGCGAACCTTTTGTACAAGCTCTTTTCGCTCTTGATCGCTTGTTTGTTCACATCCCTTTCGTCCGACAAATGTTCGAATTTTTTTTGTGCCCCAATGTTTCGCGATGTTGGAAAGATCGTTTGTCCCTTTGATCAGCGTGTCAATATCGGCATCTAAAGGAAGGTAATCACTTATCATACTTGTTTCTAACCCATAGGCGTTGAGCCATTCTTCACCATAATGGAAATCATCCCGTAAATTTTTGGCATGTACTCCCCAAAGCTCTATTCCGTCGAACTGATGTGACTTCGCCCAATGAGCAATCTGATCAATTGAAAACAGATGGTGTCGAAAAGAGATCGTACAAATTGAGAGCTTCATCGTACAGGTTCACCTACTTTTTGAGAAAGGTTTTGTTTTTGTAACCATTTGTTGAAACAAATCTGCAAACCTTTCTTTATTTTAAATTCAAGTTCATTTTGTTCTTGCAGTTTTTCATCTATCAAATCAAGAATAAGAGGCTCTTTCGTTACTTCATACTTCATTGCACGGTATTGGATCGTGGTAAATCCTTTAACAAGATGTTCGATTTCTGTACACCACTGTTCAAATCCTTCTTCCTCTAGATCGAGGGCTTCCCAGAAATAAGCGAAAGCATGTTCATAGGCATATTTTCGAATTGCTAAAACAGGCAGCTGTTTTAAGGCTTGCGAAAGCTTGATTTGATGAGGGTTTCCTGCGGCAACATCATGGATGATCTCACCAATTGTCTCTGTTATCGGATTGACATCATGTTTAATGCATGTATGGAAGTAGGCTTGGATTGTTTCTTTCGTTGGCGGTTGAATAACAGGCGCGTGAAAATAATAACCACCTTCAACACTCGGTTCATTAATAGCTTGAAGAATTCTTTCTTTAGGGAGGATGCCTTCCCATCGAAAGTCTGGGTCATACATGAACCACTCATCTTCTCTCTCTGTTTTTTCAAGCATGACATAATGAGGAAACGGTCTTTGATGAAATTTATTCTCCCGTTCCGGCAGCATGGATAAATCAAGCATCACCATGACATATGTGTGGTTGTCTTTTTGTTCGATGAGCCTTTGGAGCTCCTCAATATTCGCAGATTTAGACTTTTTCTCGTCATACCATTTAAACAGCTTCACCCCATAAAGCAGTTCATACCATGTCCGAAAGAACTCATGGTCAATTTGACCGGAATGATAGGTTAACTTTCCGTTTACTACATCAAAATCCGCATCCCACACACCAAAATAATAGGGTCTATGATCGACTCCTTTCGTTTTCTTGATCACTTCACAAACACAACTAACAAAGCAATGAACCTTTATCATTTTATTCCTCCATGTGCTTCACATTGTTGACGTTTAATAAACTCAATTACTGTATGAACGGTTTGAAAATCCTTTGGAACAAGCATTTCATCTGGAACATTAATTCCGAAATCCAATTCGATATACAAAATGAGCTCAAGTATCATAACCGAATCCATGTATAGATCTTCATTTAAACGTGCTTCCTCATGAAATGACGCCATTGTAGGAAGCTCCAGTTTATCTTTTAAAATGTGATAAATCATCTCAATCATTTCTTCTCTCTTCATATATGTAACTCCGCTAATTGGTTTCTGCTAATTTTTCCGTTTTGCAGCTTCTCAATCTTGCCTACTTGTTTAAATTCCATTGGTATTTGATGTGGAGCAAGAAATCGGCTGCACCAATCTCTCAGCTCAGACTCTTCAATTCTTTCATTTGCAACATATTGAGCACATACCCGCTCACCTGAGAGTTTGTTATTCATTTTATAAACAACAGCCTCGTTGATTCTTGGTTCCTCCAATAGTATATTTTCCACTTCATGTGGATACACATTTAAGCCAGCGACATTAATGGTGTCATCAATTCTGGATAGAAAAACGAGAATTCCTTCTTTTAGATAGCCCAAATCGCGTGTATAAATCGACTTATCATACGAATGAATGACAACTTCTCCAGGGTTGTCTTCTTCACCGGCTTCTATTTTCACATGTGGCAGCGGGGTCCCCATTTCAGCCGGATGTATTAGTTCCGAATGAATAGCAACACATCCCGCTTCCGAACATCCATACTGCTGAAAAACCTTCTGTGATACAGCTTTTATGGAATTCAGCCAATTGGACGGCATAACCGTACCGGAAGTCATCACACAATCCATTTGTTCACCATTCTTCATTAAACGACTTAATGTATGAAGCAAAGGGGGTGCAGCATAAAGGATATGTTTTTTATGTTGCTGCAGTTTTCTGATCACATATTTTGGATTCAAATTTGTAATCACGATAGGCTCTACCCCTCTTTTCAAACAAGCCAACACACCGCTAATTAATCCATAGGAATGGGTAATCGGACACGCTACAACCGAAGATGTTCCTTGTTCAACAGGCAATGAGGCAACATAGCTATTTAGCTCTTCCTCAATTGAACGCCACGTACGTTCGATTATTTTCGGAGATCCTGTTGTTCCTGAGCTCATTTGAATAAGCCCCCCAGCTGCTTCATACCTAACACTTGATAAATCAATAACCGAATCAAGAGTTTGGAAGAATAATAGATCTCTACCTGCCTTCTCTGCTAGACGAATGGCCCCGTCCTTTGGGGTGGATGGATGAATCGGAAACACAGATGCCCCTTTTTCCCGAATATACAAGAGAAGAGACAGCCATTGAAAAGCATCTGACAGACAAACCGCTAAACGGTGATTCTTACAACCTCTTATATATGGTATTTGATCAAATAAACGAAACTGATTTTGTACATCTTTTATCGTGTAATGTTGGTCATTCACATAGAACATGAATTATTCCTCCTGCTAATCAATTTGACTAAACACATTTTTTACTAAATGGCGATATTCTTTTTGTTCCTTCTGAAGCTTCTTTGTTACTAGAGATTCAACATAAATGTCTATTATTTCGAACTGGATTTTTTGATGACGTCCTTGTAATCCAGGATGTTTTTTCAAATGGTTTGAGATCGCCATTTTTATCTTCTTCCAAAATAGTTCTTCATTAAGACCCCTTTTTTCTTCAAGAAGATAGGCCAGTTCACTTAAATGAAAAACAAACAGTGTGTCCATCACTAATTCTCTCAATGCTTCTACAGATGACATCCAATAATAGTGGTCTGCAGGGGCATTTCGGTATTTTTTATGGATCTTTTCAAAATCTGGAACAAGTTGAGAAATCGAAACAAATTCCTTCGTATATTCAATACTTTCATGAAAATCACGTAACACAATTCGCGTTGGCCACCCGTTTCTATGAAGCAAAATCATATTCTGAGCATGTGCTTCAATGGCAATTCCGTGTGCGACTAACAAATGCCACACTGGTACTACACTCACTTCAACTAAACGCTCCACCCAGTTTTCGACTCCATATTGAGCCAGCCAATGATCAATAAACAATTGTCCATCCTGTTCAATCATCATAAGCGCTGTAAATGGGACAGCCTCTTCGTCTTCCTTCATATATGTTCTAATACTTTCCCTCCAAATTACGCCAAGCTGACCATGTAACTTAAAGCCTTCCTCACATTCAACACTAATTCCCGCATATTCCTTTAACATGACAAGTGCAGCATTCCGAGATAAATAAGGATCAGATTGTAGAATCTCTTCCAGCCATTCTGAAATAAAAGGTGCCGCACAAATAGAAGGAGATGATATCGTTCTTAACGATGAAGTGTTGACCATATTCATCGGCAGTTTAAGATACGCCTTGTTCGGATTGGATTGATTCCATAGTGTGCGTACCGATTGTGTTGCTCTGTAGTGATCACCTTTATCAGACAATAGAATCAGCTCACCTGTTGCTAGTAATTGTGATAATTGCGGATATAGAGATTGCCATTGCCATGGATGGATTGGTAGAAATGTGTACTCTTCAAATGTTGCACCTGATCGTTTCAGTTGCACATTCAACTCTTGCCACATTTCTTCACCGAGCTCTCTCTTCCAAAACTTCTGTTCATCCTCCAATATAGAGACATGTACACTGTTTCTTTTCGCAGCTGTCCACTTAAGCGTAAATGCCTGTTTTGCCTCCGGTCCATATGCTTCATGATCATCTAATGTAAAGCCTGTTCGAGATTTAAAACAGGGATGATAAGGATGTCCCTCAACAATCTCAGACTCCAGTTCCTCATAAATTGAATGTCTTCTAGATGAAGGTGACGTTAGGTGTCTTTCATTCCATTCACATAGTTTGATTGTTTGAGAGAGTTCATGAAAAACACGCTTATAAATGCTTTCGTCATTGATGCATTCTCTTAGCAGCTCATCCATTGTCACTTCTTTTAACTGTTCGTCAGGTAATAGCTGAAAGATGCTTGCTTCGTTTAGGCGAATCCGATCAAATGCACTCCTTCTTCCATTGCAACAATATGTCCGCTTCTTACCATAAAGATGAAAAACTCCGTTGCGTACCTCTTCATATTCGATTAACCCTTCATACATCATTGCTTCAACCAACTGCTTCTTCACTCGATTAGATATCTTGTTAGAAGGTATATGATAGGATTTTTGCATCTTTTTCCTCCTTGTGATGAGCGAAAAGGGGATTGGCGATTTGGGTGTAAATGGCTTGCTCTAGCTCAGCTGTTAGTTCGTCTACATTATGAAATCTCGTTAATAAATTTGCTTTATGTGACAACTTTTCTTCGTAAAGTAATTTATGGACAAACCTTTTTCCTTGCCCTGTTAGATCTTTTTTTAGCGCATGTAATTTTTGGACTGTCATGTTTATCAGGGCTGTTTCGGTTAGGAGTTGATCTGCTCCAAAGCGATAAATCACAGAAAAGAGCTGATTAACCACTAAGTAATAAGTAAACCTTTCTTGAATCAGGTTATCGTCATAAAATAACTCTGATGTTTCGATAAGTCCCGGTTCCATGGAAAGAAGTTCTTTTTGATGTGTTGATGAGAGATAGTAGCCTTGATTATCACGATAATAGTAATGTTCCGGATAACCTGTTGATACATCGAGTACACTATTTTGCTGGTGTGCTTCCAACGCAATTCCATGTTCATCATAAAGTCGGATCAACGGTTCAATTGAACAAGTCCAATACTTCTCAAACCAGTTGAAACTCACTTCTTCCACTGACCTGCCTTCTCTATGTGCATTCATCATAACCATGTTATTCAGTTGCGATTTTTGGTTTGGAAAAGGATCCTGTACAATGGAAGCAATTGAACTGATTCCTTTGTTTTTGCCTTCTGTAAAACAGTTAGACCTTATAATGACCTCAAATCCTGACTCTCTTTTATGAGGAAAATCCACGGTCATATAGGCAGGATCTTCGATAATTGAAAATGATGGATACTTGTCCAAAAATGGAAGCTTTTTAAGAAGACTCGACATGACAACTCCTGCTTTCAGCTCGTGCTTTTGATTGACTCTTAACGAATTTGTTACCTTTACAGGAATCGAGAATTTAAACATCCAGTCTTCCTTCTCACAGTAAACCGTTCTTATTGAAGATGTTGCTGTAAAGTGAGCTCCCAACACGCCAAGATCCTTGATCGTTCCTAATTCCATTGCCTTTTTCACTTCATCCTGCTGCAGCAGCCATTGAGCTTGAAGTGGATGCATGGGAATCAAACAGGTATTCTTTTCAATTGTGAAAGATGGCAGATCCTTCAACAAGGATTGAAGGATGATGTTACTTGCACATTCTGACAAGCTTGATGATTCTATGATAAGATTCCGATCAACTTGAAAGTATTGCAGCTGGAACTTGCCTTTTAATTCAGGTGCAAAGCTTTGTTGCTGCCAGTTTGACATTCCTTGCCTGCTTTTAGGAGTAGGATGAAGCCAATGTCCAAATATAAGCGACTGTTCATTTTCAATAAATGTTGAATCTTCTTCAGATAATAGAGGCAGATCATCTTTTATTCCTTCAATATAGTGAGCCATCGTTTGATAGCTTTCTATGACCCGAAGAATAAGTTCATCATAATGGGATGCAAGTTCATAGCAGCCATTCGTCCTTGCCATTAGGTGAAGTTCTTGAATAAGATTCATCATGATGTTTAATCTATCTTCTGTTTGCCAGTTGTTTTTCTTTGGACAATATTTAAGTGTTCTGCCAATTTGGTGTTTTCCAACTTGAGATTGATAAAGTACCTCAAATGCATATTTAGCACCTTGCATGTGTAAATGCAGTTCAATTATCTCGCGACCATTAAACATACAGGAGGAACGATTTTCTTTCTTCCATTTCTCTGCTTCTATCCAGCATCCACTATCAACTTCACGCAAATAACAATTAAGAAATGCTTGTAATGTTGCTTCTACTGCA
This sequence comes from Bacillus sp. J37, assembly GCF_000518865.1. Classification (GTDB taxonomy): domain Bacteria; phylum Bacillota; class Bacilli; order Bacillales; family Bacillaceae; genus Metabacillus. The sequence goes on from NZ_JAEK01000007.1 coordinate 9,744, forward strand.
ATTTGTTTGGCGGTTAAATCCATTATTACACCTCTTTTTAGAGTCTTTAGCCCTACTAATTGATAACTATTCTCAATGACAAGGAGGAAAATAGTCTTCCTTTCCAGAAGACTATTTGACTACTAACGGTTCGTATTTACCTTTTACAATGTTTAAAGATAGACTGCTATGGATACTTTGTTAATTTTTAATATTGTTAAAGGTGAAAATTAGTTCGTTCCATTGCTCCTGACACTCGCTTTCCTCTACTTCCCGAAGGAGTCAAGTGTCTTCCGTTCCATTCCACCCTCGTTTTAAAAATTGAATTTTAGAGCAACAAATCTTTATGTAATCAGCAAAGGTACTAATTAATATTGAATGGCTCTCTATATTCTTTCGTGCTCAAGACATGATACACATCTTGGGAGCTTTCAATAATATATGATGGTGATGGCTTTCCGCGTTTTTCTCTGTGTCCGGCAAGATGTATGTCACTCGTCTCCCAGGCTTTCCAATCACTTTCAGATTTCCAGCGGATCATGATGACAACTTCTTCGTCACCTTTTCTTCTTTTCTTTTTCAAAACACTTAAATCAATAAATCCCTTTTGCTGTTCAATGATTCCCTCTCCTGAAAAACTCTCCACCATCTTCTCCGCATTTCCCTCAGTAACGATTATCGTCTTCATTTGTATAAACATTCCATTTTCCTCCTTTTTCGTTCTTTCCAACAAGTATAAATGGTAATGATAATCATTTTCAATATAAATTAAAAAAATAGAGAGATATCCCTATATAAGATGAAATCTTCACAAAATGCAAATAAGCACGAACTAAAGAGTTCGCGCCTTATCTTGTTTCGTATCAGCAGCACTAATGGTCTTAATTTTAAAGATGAAATAATAATGTTTATAAAGAGCAAGGACAATGAATGTGATTTTCAGAATAAGAATATCAATATAAATAACAGAAATAAGGATAAAGAAATCAGCAATAATATTGATGCGAATTTTTTCTTTGCGAGTCATCCCTTTTTTCTGTAAAAAGGCCAAAACATATTTTTCATATATAGGAGTGCTCTTAAACCAATTTTCAACTGATTTAGAACTTTTGGTGAAGCAAAAGAGCGCAAATAGATAAAAAGGACCTCCTGGTAGAATAGGTAAGACCGTTCCAGCTATTCCGATTGCTAAAGAAATAAAGCCTAGAAGCATAAACAAGATACGTTTGATATTTTTAATTACTTTCACCCACCCTTTTTGTCTATCTAGTATCCAGGTATTATTTTACCATTTTCTATTGAAACGAGCTTGTTGTTTTTTATAAACAAAAAGGGCGGGTTAATTCCATTGAATTAACTCACCCTTTAAATTTATTTATCTTATTAGGAACCCTTTTCTTCCAATGGTTTCTTGGAAGGTGCAAACCAACCAATTAGAGCAATTGCAACTAAAACTCCGTAGAAGACCAGAGTCCATCCTGTGCTGTGAGGAAAATGATGATCTAAGATCCCGATATCCTCATGAGCAAGGGTAATAACAGCCAGTTTAACACCTACCCATGCAACAATTGCATAGGCTGTCGTTTCCAATGCCGGACGTTTTGCAAGAAGTGCCACAAACCATGTTGCAGCAAATTTAATCAAGACAAGACCTGCAATACCACCAAGAAGAACAACAATGAATTGTCCTCCATCCATTCCACCGAAATTGCCAAGTGGTGAATCTGGAAGACCTAGTGCAAGAGCAACAGCAGCCAGAATTGAATCGATAGCAAAAGCAAGGTCAGCTAATCCAATCTTCCCTACTGTTGGCCAGAAACCTTTTCCACGTGATTCCTTTTCTTTTTCCTCACGAATATTTTCATTTTCTTTCCCGAATTTAGCTTGAATAACATGCTTTAATCCCAGGTAGAGAAGATATGCTGCTCCAATCGCCTGTATTTGCCAGACGTTTGCAATAAATGAAATGGCAAATAGTGCACCAAATCTAAATACAAATGCCATTAAAATTCCGTAATTTATTGCCTTTTTTTTCTGATCCTCAGGTAAATGCTTGGCGATTACTGCTAATACCAGAGCGTTGTCAGCGGATAATAATCCTTCCAACCCGATCAGTATTAACAGAGCCCAAGCATATTCTAACCAAATTGACTCCATCTACCTCTCTCCTTACTATCATAAAGAATTATATATAAAATTTTTCTATACCTATAGGCTTCCCGATTAAGTGACTGGTACTCGAAGATAGGAATGCTAATAATTGCTATTCAGTTACTATTCGGTTTTCTTGTTTAAAAGTTGTTTTTCGCAACCTTACTGTTTTGTAATAAGTATAGAGAGGGTTGATTGGAGCTCCAGGATGCTCATCTTAAGTGGGGCGGGCGCTGAGCCTCCTCGCCGCAAGCGGGGCTGCGGGGGTTTCACCTTTCCCGCATCTCCCTCAGGAGTCTCGCACCTTCCGCTCCAATCAACCTACATAGTTTTGTAAAAAGAACTTATTAAAAACAATCAGTAATAAATATCTTTAAATAAATAATCAATATAGTACTTTGTCCACTAATTCCCTTTTTCAGTAGGAAAAAAACATTTGGCACTAATATTTATTCTTATTAATTTTGCCTCCTGTTTGACTCAATAATTTTAGCATATTTATCCACAAAAAGGGGGATAAATTATACAATTTTGTTCTAATGCTGACATGCGTGAACACATATAGTTCACGCATGATGTCATGTAACTTTAAGATTAACATCAATAATAATGATGTTTGCTATTCTTTTACAGTCACTTCAATTTCCATTACATAAACTGCACTTCCGGAGATTTCTATGTCTACATCATCTTCTGTCTTTGTTACCTGTACATGAACTCTGCCGTCTTTTCCCATTTCGTGACCTTGTTCAACGACTAGATGTAAAGGATTTTCTTGTTTGGCGTTTATATAGTCGGCATAATAAGCTCCCATCACCCCAGACGCAGTTCCTGTTACAGCATCCTCAATTGTCCCGGAAAATGGAGAAGAGAAATGGCGCGCATGCATATCAGCTTTTAGGTCAATCGTTTCCAAACAAAAAGGATGGATAGATGCTTTTGGCATTTCCTTTAATATATTCGGAAATAGCTTATTATTAGGTTTCATTTTTCCAAAAGCAGACAGGTTCGAGATGGGAATTAGTAGGGTCCATGTTCCTGTACTACCATATACAATGGGTAATTCGGGAGCAATATCTTCCCTTAATATTCCCATTGAATGGGCTAATTCCTCTGTTGAACCATTGAATTCCTTAAACTGTGGTGAGGCCTGTTTCATTGTTATGTATAGATCATCATCTGCTGTTGTTTCAATCTTTATGGGTAATACACCGGCTTTGGTTTCAATTGTTATATTTTTTTTATCCCCTAACACCCCTGTTGCACTTAACGCATATACAGTTGCGATTGTAGCATGTCCGCATAGATTCATTTCATGTCCGGGTGTAAAATATCGGATTCTAATATCCGCAATTGCAGATGTAACTGGAAAGGCAGTCTCATTAAACCCAACTTTGAATGCAATTTCCTGCATCTGTTCATCGGTTAAATCCTCTCCATTGAGAACAACACCTGCCGGATTACCTTTATTAGGTTCCTTGCTAAACGCATCATAATGATAAACATTTACTGATTTCATACATGTCCCCCCATAAAACAGTAGATATTTCCAATTCACCACATTTTATCATATACTTATTCTCTCTTTTCAGAATTTTATTAAATTTAAAATAGGGCCAAACCATTTGAGACGGTTTGTGCCCATTTTTCACGAAGTGAAATTCTTTTTATTTTCTTTTAATAACCCAATCTTTTCCCGGAAAGGGTTCGATAAAAATGAACGATTCCCTAGTAAGATCCCCACTAAAATGACAAGTACACCTATCCATTGTATCCATTGAACTTGTTCTGATAAGACAAACATTGAGAGTAGTACAACAACCGGCAATTCAGAAGCTGTTAAAATCGAGCCTGTTCCAGGACCTACTTTTGGCATCCCTACGGCAAATAATATTGGAGGAATAACAACTCCGAATAAACCTAATAAAACTCCATACGGGGCAATATTTATCATCGTATCAGTATTCATCCATGATAATGGGTTGGCAATAAGTAATACAATGATCATAGATCCGGTCGAAAGAATAGCACTTCGTTGAATAGCCGGTACTTCTTTTTCAACCAAACCGCTCGTTAAGAGAAAGAGTGAATAAGATATAGCTGCAAGCACACCCCACATTGCGCCTGACAAATCAATTGTTTTTTCTCCGGAAGTCAAGATACCTGCAGCCATAACAGAACCGATTAACACTATTGCAATGGACAAGATCTTTTGGAAAGAAGGTTTCCTTTTTAAAATAATCCAATCAGCAATAGCACCGATCCATATAAATTGAAATAAAAAGATGATGGCTAGTGATGCATCTAAAGTCTCTAAAGAATAATAATAAAAGATACCTGTTAACCCCATTGGAAAACCGCTTATTGCCAACTTTATGATTTGTTTTTTTGTTAACTTCTGTTTCTTAACAAACAGAGCAAGAATCCAAATCATAATGGTCCCAATTATTGCCTGGCTTCCCGTTACTTCAAACATAGTAAACCCGGCTTCATATGCCAGTTTTACAAACGTGGAAAGAACTCCAAAGCTGCAACCTCCAATAAATACGCACATGACATAAAACCATGTTTTCATCTTAGATCCCCCTCATTTTAATTTGTTTTTTTACACAAATAAAAAGCCACACAATTATCTTCTGATAATTGTGTGGCGAAAAAAGAAATATTCTTTAAAAATCCACAGCGTGAAAATTTTAGCTATTTAATTCAACCAGTATTATAACAATGACATGAACAAAAAGACAAGAGCTTATTACAAACTAATTTAATCGTTCTTTTCAGTATATGTGTGCTTACTGTTAATCAATTTTTTTAGATGTCGAAAGCACACATTTTAAATAAAAAACTAACAATCCATGTAAAATCAGCATTAAATTCCTCTTGACTTGGTGTTCGCACCAATTTTTATCATGAACTTATTATTTGAAACCTGGAAAGGAAGATTACAATGAATGAATACAGTAAGGTAGCACTTATAACTGGTGCAAACTCAGGGGTAGGTTTTGAATTAACAAAAAAACTTTTGTCAAAGGGCTGGGAAGTAGTGGCGTTGATCCGTTCAGACTTTTCAGCCCATGATTCAATGATCCTGGAAGCTATTAAAATGAACCATTTAAGAGTTTACAAAGCTGATTTAGCAGATTTTCCAAACCTAAGAAAAGAACTTGACCTGATTAAAAGCAGGGAAGGCAAACTCGATTTACTATTCAACAATGCAGGGGTTTCTTTTGAAGAACATAAATATTCCAAACAAGGTCGTGAGATCCATTTCGAGGTTAATACATTGGTTCCCTATATCATCTCTATGGAACTGAAAGAATTGTTACTCAAGGGTAGGATGAAAACGATCATTAATACATCTTCGAATTCATTATTATTTTTAAAGCAATTTAATATAGACAAATTAATTCAACCTAAGGCAACCCGATTTAAAAAACTTATGGGTCCTTATGCAAACAGTAAGTTAGCCCTCTCCCTTTGGACAAAGAGAATTGCTCCTGAGTACTTTACTGAAGGAATCAAAATCCGCAGTGTTTGCCCTGGTCCAAGTAAAACAAAATTAACGAAGGGAAAAGGAATGCCAAGCTATATGATTCCTATAAGGAATCTTATTTTTTCTCATCCAAGTAAAGGTGCCTCCCGCTTATACGAAGCTGTGTTTAATTTCAGTGATGAAGTAACAGGCATTTTCATCAATAAAGGTAAAGAATCGGAAATAAAGTTTTCAGGCCATGAAGAAATGATATTAACTCAAATAAACGATATTTACCAAGATGAATATATTGTTTAGATTATTTTTGTTAAATTAGAATAGACTCTGAGCCGAAAGTTCCTTTTTAAATAAAAAATGAATATCAATGTTAGTAGGTGATTATATGATTCAAACCTATTCCATAAAACAAATATCCGAAAAATCCGGATTGACTGAAGATGCTATCCGTTATTATGAAAAAATCGGCTTGCTCCCATACGCAAAGAGGAAAGAAAATGGACACCGATTCTATAACGACGAAGATACTGAGCGAATGGAAATCATTATCTGTTTAAAGAAAACCGGGATGTCTTTAAGCGAAATGAAACATGTAATACAGCATCCCCTTAAAGAAAATATTAGCTCTGTTCCGGAATTAAAAAAATTTCTTCTTGAATATAAACAAAATATTATTACTCAAATACATGACCTTCAACGCATCTTGGAGTTCATTGATTTAAAACTAGATAATGATACTACCTTATTTCCTCCTAGAAAGATGGTAAATAAAGATAGTGAGTGAATAACTGATAAACCTTCATATGCTTATGAGGGTTTTATGCATAATACTTTGTACATACAATCAACCAAAAATAAAGACTTATATTTACCTGCAAATTTTCCTATAGTAACGTAAGAAGATTCACAAAGATCGAGAGGGAATGCTATGAAAATTGATTCGCCTACCATACAACATGATTTACCCTTAAAAAATTTCAATGATATTTTTTATGAAGAAGATCCTGAATTAGAATTATGCCAGATACAAGATGCTGTATTTGATAATGAAGTATTGCCTAGAGTTCGTTTCTATAAGATGATTTTGAAAAATTGCAAGTTCCAAAACACTGACTTTTCAGGTGCGGATTTTACAGATGTGGTTTTTGATAACTGTGATTTCTCGAATGCCAAATTAAATCGTTCTTCGATACATAGAGTGGAATTTGCAAATTGCAAATTACTTGGAACAGATTTAACAGAGTCAAGTCTTGGAAATGTCTCTTTCAAAAATTCTTTACTTAATCTATCTGCCTTTGGTAATTCAAAATTAGAAAAAGTTCAATTTCACGATACAGCCCTGGAAAATTCTGATTTTTATGAGTGTAAATTTAAAAAAGTTGAATTTACTTCATGCAACATCAATCTTGCTAACTTTGAAAGAACTCCACTTAAAGGGATAGACATTAGTACATCTACTTTCGGAACCTTAACTGTTTCTATATCAGACCTGAAGGGATGCAAAGTGTCCTCTTTTCAAGCTATTCAATTTTCTGCCATGTTAGGGTTGGTGATTGTTGATTAATGGCTTGTGAACTTTCAAAACATGGTAACAAAGGTTACCAAAATTGGTAACCTTTGTTTTCTATATTTGAACCTTTTGTTTCCTAACAAAAAATGCTATAAAACCTCCAACTAACAGTATGATGATTCCTGTTATGATTAAGTTGTAATTTCCTGTTGCGGTTTCAGGTAGTTTTTCGCCGACTTTTCCTTGGATGTTTTCCGGTTTAGTTTTATTGTTATTATTTACGGTTGTTACGTAATATTCTTCTTCATTTGTTTCTTTGTTTCCATCTTCAGTATCCGTTATACCCTCTCCTTTACCAGGCTTGTCCTTTTCATTTCCTTCAGGGGTTTCTGACTTATCATCATTATTTTCATTTTCGTCAGGAGTACCGGACTCATTATCGTTATTGTCCTCTGGCGTTTCTGGCTCATGATCTTCTTCTGGTAATGTTGATTTTATTGATTTACCAACTACCTGTTCTCCATCTTTTGTTACTGTATATTTTACCGTTTCACCACCCCAGAAATGGAAGGTTAACTCCACCTCGCGTTGATCATTTATTTCTTTGAAAAAGCGGTCGTTTCCATATGGAAATGTTAAAAGGTTATCCTCATAATTAGGCGCAAACACATAACCGAATTGTTTGAACGCCGTCCAGTTTTGCGGACCAGCAGGGCTTCCGTCATCCACATATGTAGCTTCCATTGTTTTAAGGAGATTTCCATTATATTGTAAAGGTATCTTAAAATCACTGAGTGTTCCTTGAGAGTCTGAAAGTACTGGTGAATCGTAATGATAGACAGTAAAGGTCCAATCCGCCCCAGTAGTAAATGTTGCTGTTAATACAGACATTTCTCCTAGTTCTGTTGAAATCAATTGAGATAGCAAACTTGCTTTTAGTGTTAAATGATTACCTACTAAAACATAGTCTTCTCCCTCAACCAGATTTTTTTCTCCTAGTTTTAGAGAAACGAATTCATTTCCGTTTAAGTTCAAAATCCTTGTGACATCAGTAATTTCTTCACCCTTTTTCAAAAATACAAAATCAGTATCTGCTGTTGAAGAGCGTCCTTCCCAACTAGCTGCCATCATGTTATATAGCTGTGGATCATTCCATTCCAACGTTGACCTATTGAAGTGTTGTCCATTATCCCATAGCATATGAATAAGGCCCTTTTCTTCTGCATAGTTAATCATATACTCGAAAAATTTTAGTTTCTCCCCCTGTTGAATTGTATCGGTATTTTCGTCAAAGCCCAATAGCCCGTACTCACCAATGACAACAGGGATGTCATTCTTAACAAACTTATTATATACGCGATCAAAATTTTCAGAAATATGGTTCATCGATGTTTCTTCAAACGTCGTATATCCGTCTAAATTTACACTAAACGGCCAAAAGCTATAATAATGAACTGTAGAAATTATATAAGGATCATTTGTTTTTTGAGTGATCCATTCATACAGGTTATCTACATGTCTTTGTTCTTCAAAATTAGTGTGCAAAGTTGGAATAACAAGTGGACGAATGTCATTTAACCCTTCAGACCCTCGTACGATTTGATAAAATGAATCATTAAGTTCATTTAAAAATTTTTGGCTTTCAACATCACCACCAGAACCCCAAAATTGTGGTTCATTAAGACTTTCAAACATTAAATTTGTTGAATAATCTTTATAATGTTCCGCAAGCTGTGTCCATATCGCATTAAATTTTGCTCCTGTATTTTCATGATCTGATGGCATACCCTCTGCCACCCAACTCCAGGAATCATGGTGAATATTAATCATCACTTTTAAATTAGCATCCAGCGACCACTTGATAACCTGATCTACTCTGCTTAAAAATTCCGAATTGATTGTATATTCCGGAGCTTGTCCTAATCTGGTATCAAATGTAATCGGGATCCTGATGCTGTTAAAGCCTTGATCCTTAATTTCTGTTATCAGCTCTTTTGTTACACGCGGATTACCCCAAGCCGTTTCATCGAGGACAACTTTGCCTGTATCAAATCCGTCAAACGTATTCCCTAAGTTCCATCCCGGCTGCATCTCATTAGCATATTGCATAATATCATAGTCTGGCGTTGATTTATTATCTTCGGCAAATCCTATGGTAGGCATTACGAATCCTACAAGTAAAATAAGCGACAACACCATCCATTTCCTTGTTTTCCACAATGTAAATTCTCCTCCACTCATGATCTATTCATAGACGAACAGTTTCTACCTTTTCACCATTCCCTCAAAATAATTTGTAAACGTTTACAAACGACATATTAACAAAAGAAGGTGAGTGAAAGTAATGGGGAAATTAGTTATATTTTCATGTGAAAATTAGCTTTATTCAAAATTCATTATATTGGTAAAGAAACCTCGAAAGGCGACATGCCAATCAAGGTTTTATCAAAAAAGAAATGTTGATGATTTAAAGATATGTATCATTTCAGCATGATGAGCCAAAAGATTTACCGAATAAATGCCTTCTCTGAATTTTCTAGAGCATCCTCTAACCACATTGGATGCATGTTTAACAAGTCATGAGGCAGGTTTTGATAGTCAAAAAACTTGAATTCCAACGATTCCTCCTCGTTACACCTAAGTTCTCCCCCTATCACTTCAGCCAGAAAACAAGTTGTGATAAAATGGACAACTTGACCATTTGGATAAGAAAAGACCTGTGAATGCGGGTCAGAATAAACACCGATCAGCTTTTTAACTTTTATCGTTAAATTTGTTTCTTCTTTTATTTCTCTAATAGCTGCTTCAGTAACAGTTTCCCCTATCTCTATATGACCTGAAGGAATTCCCCATAACTTCACATCTGCTCTTTTCTGTAATAAAACCTGCTTTTTCTCATTGAAAATAATGACCGCTACACCTGCTTTTACTTCATCAATCTTTTTCATACCATATAAACCTCCTTAAAATTAGAGAAATTTTCCTTCTGATCGTATAAAAAAAGTCCGAGCAGGAAAGATTACAGCGCATCACAAAAACGCTGAACCTTTCCCCTCGGACCTTTTATGTCAATAGGTGCCTTTTACATATGTAAAAGATGTAGCCCTCGGTCACAGACCTATATACATAGCGGAACCCTAGCTACAATTTTCCAGTTCAAATGAACTCTATTCTATTAGTTGTACACACATTATTCTACAATCATAGTGACTCCATTTCAACATGAATGATATGCTTAATCTGCTTTAACGTATAATACACTTCTGTTATATACAATTTTTCATTCACAACAAGCACCAAATCTAGCTGTTGAAGATCTCCTTGTTTGATGTCTTTTACTCTTACTTTCTTTGCCTTCATATCTTTTTGCTTCAGTTCCTTCAAAATATCGGTCATTTTCTCTTCATCATCAACCGTAATTTTTACCTTTAACTCCCGCTCTCTTAATGTTTTTGGGCCTATAAATTTAAAGATAAATGGAATGATTTCTACACTGACTAATATGAGAACTGTAGCTATGGTAGCTTCGAACCAAAACCCCGCACCACATGAGATCCCGATTCCTCCGGCTCCCCATACCATTGCGGCTGTTGTTAAACCTGATATCATATCATTGTTTCGTCTTAAGATCACCCCGGCACCTAAGAAACCGATCCCTGAGACAATCTGGGCAGCTAAACGTAAAGGATCCATCGGTCTTATATAGGCCTCAGCGAATTTTTCCGATGACTCAATGGAAACTGTTGTGAGCAGACAGCTAACGATCCCTATAACTAAACACGTTTTTAAACCCAATGGTTTTTTCTTTAATTGGCGTTCTAACCCAATAATGATCGATAAAATGGCTGCCATTCCAATATTGAATATAAATGTATTTGGTTGAATGATCATTTGTTTTTCTCCTATGTACTTTTTTATTTCCGCAAAAGGACAACCTTCTACTTGCTCATGTGATTTATCAATTCATTTATTAAGTGTAAGGTATTTTTAAAAAAGGTACTACTAAAATACACAATAAGTTATAAGGAGAGTTTATGCAAACATCATTTGTTGTGGGTCTCTTATCTCTAATATCATAACCTATTCTTTATTAGCCATCCATACCTGGAAACCTTGGGTTGCATGGATTTTAGCTATTATTTTTATGTTTTCATTGTGGAATATCTTTAATCCTCCGCTTCCTCAATAGAAAGGAAACATTGGGACAGGATGGGCCGATAAGGAGAGGCTTAAGGCTGGTAGTTGAAGATTACGTATCAATTAAATCACTAAGAACGATTATTTCTTCATAAATTTGCTCTTTGATCTTTAGATCATGACATTTATTATATTCACTAATTAGCAGTTTGATTTGTTTCATAAAAATAATCATTTCTTCATTTGAGATCATGTTCTATCATGCTCCTACCTGTGTACTATCTATTAGTTTATTTTAGGTAAATACTCCTGGTTATTCAAGCCTAAAGGTAGGATTATTTAGAAAAACACGACTTGCCGAAAAGAATGGCGGAAGTCGATGTCTTTTTCTTATACTTTACTCCTTTAGTATAGTACACTTTCTTAAAGTACAAAAAAGCGCATTCTTATTCGAATACACTTTGTACGTTATAAGCAGGACAACATTCACTTATTCTTCTCCCACTCTTCTGCTAATATGCCATATACAACATGGTCAACATAGTGATCATATAACCATTCCGCCTGTCTGATACATCCTTCATTAACAAAATTTAATCTTTCAGGAATGCTTCTGCTTTTCTTATTTCCTACTGCTGCCCTAATTTCAACTTTATTAAGGTTTAATTCGTTAAAAGCATAATCAGTCAATGCCTTAGCCACCTCTGTCATTATTCCATTACCTTGAAACTCTTCTCCTAGCCAATAGCCGATATACGCTGTTCTATTGGACCAATTGATCTGATTATAACCAGCGACCCCAACCATTTTACCTTTAAATAAAATGGCCGTGTTTAGGCTTCTATTTTCAGCAAAACCTGTTAAACTGCTTTTAATAAACGAAATTGTATCTTCGAGTTTTGTCGTTGTATCCAACCAAGGGAGCCATTCTCTTAGGTAGGTTCTTGAATTATTTGTTAATTCAAAGACATCCTCTGCATCTCTTACTTCGACTAATTTCAAAGATAACTCATCATTCATTTTATATGTAAACATTTTATCTCCTCCGAATCTATCATTTTATCTTTATTTAACAATCATCTTTTTGTAGGCCAAAGGTGTCATATTCATCACCTTCCTGAATTTATCAATGAAATAACTTGTGCTATTAAATCCTACTTGATAGGCAACTTCTGTGACAGTGAGATCTGATTGTTGCAGTAATAGTAAACTTTTTTGAATTCGATAATCCGTGACATATTCTAAGGGCGTTTTCTTTACCAACCGTTTGAAATATCGACAGCATTCAGAACGACTTAATTGACCGGCACGTGCTATATCATTCAAAAAAATTTTTTCAGCATAATGGTGATGGATCCAGTTTAACATTTGCTTCATTCGTTGATTCTTTCTCATTTCCGTTTGTTCATATTCTAATGTAACTCCATTTATAATGAGGTTTTTCCAAATTAACGTTAAATGGATGCTGATATCTATTTCATAGTAAGTTGATTGTTGTTTTATTATTTGATTGATCTCAATAATCGAGTTTACTATATTTTCCGCCCAACCTTCAGTTGTGACCAAGTGTAAATAAGGGATATTCGTTGCCTGGATAAATGGGGCTACAAGGGTTGGATAAAGTTCCTGCGATAAAACAAAACGTGGGGAAACATTTAAACAGATATAGACACAACCTGATTGCGTCAAATCTTTTGCCATATGAACGCATCCGCTGTTTATAAATAGCCCTTCCCTTTCTCGAATAACAACACGTTCATCATTTATTTGGAAAGTTGCTTCACCTTTTATCACGACAACAAACTGGAATTCGTCGTGCCAATGAAGAGGGATAAATCCGTTTATATTTTTGGATATTGTTGTTTCATAACATGCAATAGGTAACAAAACTGTGCGATGTTCAGTTAATTCTTTTAAACGATGATCAATTCTGAAATCTTTTATTTGCATATTAACACCTCAATATCCTTATATTTTTCCATTCAATCTATGTATTCTTATTGGAATTTCCCCTTTATTATATAAACATTATCACACAATTTTTATATATTAGGGAGAAAGATGTTTATGAATAGAAAAAAGGGGATTGTCCTTGTATTAACAGGTGCAGTATTTTGGGGAATTGGCGGCACAGTCTCTAAGAAGCTTTTCGATTCGTATGAAATTGACGTAGATTGGCTTGTAACAACACGATTACTTCTTGCTGGTTTTTTACTATTAAGCATTCAATTTTTCACAAAAGATCGATCACAAGTATTGAGGGTTTGGAAAACAAAAAGGATTGCTGTTCAATTATTGATTTTCGGGATACTCGGTATGCTTGCGGTTCAATACACATACATGGCATCCATTCAACATGGAAATGCTGCAGTAGCAACATTATTGCAGTATTTAGCACCGGTCATGATCATCATCTACTCGATTTTCCGCAAACATATGGTCCTGACACGAAATGATTTATTGACCGTATCACTAGCCCTTGTAGGATGCTTTTTCTTATTAACAAACGGCTCCATCTCACAACTCTCTGTACCAACACCAGCTATTGTGTGGGGTGTTTTGTCTGGAGTAGCTTTAGCCTTTTACACGCTTTATGCTGTTCCACTGTTGAAACAATACGATTCACTTGTCATTGTTGGGTGGGCTATGATCATTGGCGGTCTTGCCTTAAGTTTTATCCACCCGCCCTGGCAAATAGAACTAAAACTATTACCGGTTGAGGCGTATCTCTATTTGGTCTTTGTGATTATCTTTGGTACAATGATTGCCTTTTGGTTTTATATAGAAAGTCTGCAAAGTTTAGTTCCTAAAGAATCAAGTCTGCTCGGAAGTATAGAACCACTTGCAGCCGTTTTTACTACAGTTTTTTGGCTGAAAGAACCCTTTGGTCTATTCCAATGGGTTGGTACAGTTTTTATTTTAACTATGATCGTCGTTTTGGCTTTAAATACGTCTTCTACTTCAAAAGCAGGGTTAAAGGATAATTAGCAGAAGCCGGAAGCTAATTATCCTCTATCCGCTGCTGTTGGCGGGATTTCCATCCAGCCCTTTTCAATCATAATATCTGCTGCGGATTCAACAAATTTTCCGATTTTCACAAATGACCTCGTATATATCAGACCTACATCATGCCTTCCGTTTACAGCCACAGAATTTCCAAAAGATCTTATCTTCATAGAAAACATATCCATTTTATGAAATAGCATGAGCTTGTCTGAGAAAGGAGCATAAGTAGAGGTAGTGACCAAATCATCAAGAAAAGACGGAGCTGGCAAATTTTCTTGATAAAGCTTTTTCATATAATTTTCTACATTAGCTGCGGTCATATCTCTGCCCCATTCAAACAATTTCCGAATCTTTTCATCCTTGGCAACTTGAGCAAAAGCCATAATTAACGCTTTACTTGTTACATTATTTTCAATATTATCGTAGAAATGAGCAATTTCCAGGGCATGTAATGGTCGTCTTTGTCCAAAAAAACCTGTCAGAAAATGATTGTCACCAAACAATGGTTTTTCCGGAATTGGTATGACAGGTGGTTTCATAATTAATGATTTATCCATTAAAACATTTTTAATTTGGTCGATTAAATCCATGGTAGAATCTATGCAATATCTGAAAAATTCTTTTACATCCTTCCTAAATACGAGAGGAATTCCTACATTATAAATACTCATCCCTGCTTTTGATGCATATTTCAAATAATGAACATAGTATTCATCTTGAAATAATCGTGGTGCACCTAAATTGACGTCCTCTTCAGTAAAACCTACCGGAATCGGAAAATTCTCTTTTTCCATTATCTCTTTTGTTGTTTTCATGAATTCTTCACATAATGCCAATGCATTTTCTAATAACATTTTAATTTCCTTATCTTCAACATGATGAAGATAATAAGTTAAAATGCACTTTGACATGCTGTTCCCCATGTATGTAGCCCAAAGCTTCCCTATTTCAGCTGATGTTAATCTATCATTTGTGCTTGTTTTATTTGTACCCACTTTAATCGGTTTAATTTTCATAGGAGATCCTTTCAGTGAAATTTCTATATAGTATTTTACTCAATTGAAATTCTTATACTTTATTCAGTATAAAAGCTGATCAATTATCAGTTACTTCTTTTCATAACACAAATCAATGTTTAAAGCAGGTTAAACCGGGGCATTGAATAGGGAAATCAAAGACTATTGAAAGGAGAGATTTTTAATGGCTTTTGAATCACATCATAATGAAGAAGACAAAGTGGAAGAGAAATTGCAGTCTATGGGAGAAGAAAAAAAGGACGAGGTTCTTACGAGTTTTGAAACATTTAAAAGTTACTTAGGTGACAAAGTGTCAAAAGGGGAAAAACTTGGAATGAACGAAGAGCAACTGGCTAAAACAGCCCAAAAAGTTGCCGATTACCTTGCTGACCATGAATCAGCACGTAACCGTGAAGAAAAGTTGCTTCAGGAATTATGGAAGGTTGGAAATGAGGAAGAACAGCACAAGCTTGCTCATATGCTTGTTAAGTTGGTTCAATAATGATGGAAGAGACCGCCTCGTTAGCGGTCTCTCTTTTTTGCCTTGAAGCTAAATATCCACTTTATAATTCAATGTTAACTCATCGGCAGGCAATCCTCTTATTCCCCAATGATGCTTCGGTGTTTCGAATATTGTTATTTCAATATCTTGCGGAGATATATTCAAGTCTCTATTAATTCGGTCAAATAATAAATTGATTAACTGCTTTTTAGCCTCAATCGTTCGACCTTCAAACATACTAACTTCAATGACTGTATATGCTTCGGTCCTTCCACTTGCATAATAAAAATCTTCTTTATCCATTGGAAAAAAACGATGGAATTTCTTTTCTGTAGGAAATTGTAGTGCGTCCACCATACACGAATGAATGACCTCGGACAGTTTCTCCTTTATTGGATTTAAATTGTCTTTGACCCCATAAATTTTAATTTGTCCCATCCTCATCTCACCTTTCTATCCTCAACTAAACTCATGCTTACTACAATCTATTCTATAAAGAGAATAATATTTCCTTCTTAACGAATTCTGTTTTCAAAAATGATTTCTACTAGGTTCTTTCTCCTAATATTTTTCAAATATGTTTTATAGCAACCTTTCCGGGTATAGTTATGCAAGGCTTACTATATCTATCCATTTAAAATCATAGGAGGAGATTCGTTTGTTTCGACATCAAAAAGAATTGCAATTCGAAGTAAAAGTTGATCGACCTGATCCCATGCTTGCCCGACAGGTACAAGAAGTACTAGGTGGACAGTTTGGAGAAATGACTGTGATGATGCAGTATCTCTTCCAAGGATTTAATTGCCGCGGGGAAGAAAAATATAAGGACATGCTTATGGATATTGGAACAGAAGAAATTGGCCATGTGGAAATGCTTTGTTCTCTCATCTCACAATTGCTGGATGGTGCATCTCCCGAGGATCAAGCAGAAGCAGCAAAGGACCCTGTAACAGCGTCTATTATGGGAGGAATCAATCCCCAGCACCTGCTTGTCAGTGGTTTAGGCGGATTACCAACCAACTCAAATGGTGTTCCATGGAACGGTTCTTATATCGTTGCAAGTGGAAATTTATTAGCAGATATGCGTTCAAACCTCCACGCTGAATCCCAAGGACGCCTTCAAGTGGCAAGGCTATACCATATGACCAATGATGAAGGTGTACGTAAAACATTCCGAAAAATGCTTGCTCGAGATCGTTACCACCAATATCAGTGGATGGCTGCAATTGAAGAGCTTGAAGGTAAAAACGGTGTGGTTGTACCAGCTTCATTCCCACCAGAAGCAGAAGAAGAAGCCCAGGAAGAAGCATATAAATTCTGGGATTTATCAGAAGGTGAAGCATCAAGTGAAGGACTTTGGGCAACAGGAGAAGCTCCGGATGGAACAGGTCATTTTGAATATGTAGCTAACCCAGTTGCAAAAGGGCAAATTCCAAATCCGAAAATCCCTGCAACCGAAGTTCATCATGATCTTGATTATCAAAAAGTAAATGAGGGTCATCAGAAGCTAAAATAGGGGAAAAAGGCTGGTATAAGACCATACTAAGGTTTATGCCAGCTTATTTGTGTATTATTCCATACTTAGGGTCGAAGATTTCGAGACTTATTTTCGATTATGATCCTTTATTTTCTATTTCGGCTAGTTTATTTTCGATTCTCAGATTTTATTTTCGATTATTGAAATTTATTTTCTATTAGACAAAATTCGACACAGTTTCAAGCACTCGAAAATAACTCAGAAGCCCCGCACAACTTCCGGGTTTTATTTTTCTCTACGAGACCATATCACCACTGGAATAAGTAATAAAGAGAAAATCCCTCCAATAAATGATAATGTGAGATAACTTGAACCTGCCACGATCATGCCGGACATTGCTCCGCCAGCCGCTCCTGATAATGCAATCAAAACATCCACTTTACCTTGAGTCTTAGCCCTTGTGGAAGTTTTCGTTGAATCAACAATAAGCGCTGTCCCACTTATTAAACCAAAATTCCATCCTAATCCTAGTAAAGAAAGAGCAATGACTAGAAGAACCATAGAATCCCCTGGTGCAAAAGCTGATAGTAATCCTGCAAAAAGCAACGTAACTCCGGAAGCAATCGCCATCACAGTACGACCCAACTTATCAACAAGGACACCTGTAACAAGGGATGGGAGATACATGGCACCTATATGAAAACCAATCACTAGACCGACAGACCCCAAGTCATGTCCATGATGTCTCATATGAACGGGTGTCATTGTCATAATCGCTACCATGACAATTTGAGTCAGAACCATAATTGTAGCACCAACGACTATACCTCGTTTGCTTTCAGTTTGTTCAGTTGTTGCCAAATGATCCCTTGATTTGATGTTGGTCGATTCTATCATTCTTGCGATCACGAGTGGATCTGGACGAAGCATGGTGAAAAGAACAACACCTGCTAAGATATAAGCTGCCGCTGCTAAAATGAAAGGGCCTGCTAGTGATGGAACACCGATAGAAAGAGCAAAATTCCCCATCACATTCACTAAGTTTGGTCCTGCAACTGCACCAAATGTAGTAAAAACCATTGTCATACTAATAGCCGTTGCTCGTTGTTTAGGATTTGCCAGGTCTGTACCCGCATAGCGAGCTTGTAAATTTGTTGCTGTTCCCGCACCATAAACCAGCAGAGAAGCAAATAACAGGAAAATACTATTTATAATTGCTGCAATTATGACTCCAATCGCTCCAAGTCCACCGATCATAAAACCAGCTGTTAAACCTGTGCGACGACCAAAACGTTGAGAAAGTCTTCCCACAAATAAAGCTGCTCCTGCTGACCCTAAAGTAAATAATGCTGAAGGAAGTCCAGCAAACGCATTAGTACCAAGCATTTGCTGTGCAAGAAGGGCCCCCACAGTGACTCCAGCTGCTAATCCTGCACCACCAAATATTTGTGAAATACTGACAACGAAAAGTGTACGTTTGTATAACGCTTTTTGTTTTTCAGAAGAATCCATGTAACTTTGTGACAAAGCAGGTCGAACATCTAACACTTTTACACTTTCTTTCTGCAACATCTTCTAACCTCCCTTTCTAGAAACCATATTAAACCTCCAACTAGATTTGACTTATCATAACATGCATAAAAAAGACCATACAATATAATAATTGTATGGCAAACAATTTTATGTAAGCTCATCTAGCAAACGTTTAAGAACCATTAATCCCTGTTCAAGCTCTTCAATTGTTTTAGGGGCACATACAGAAATCCTTACAGCCCTATCAGGACAACTATTTCCAACAACAAAACGTTCAGCTGCATACACTTGTACTCCCTGCTGTGCGGCTAACTTCTCAAATTCAGCACCTGTTATCTTGCTCTTGCCTGGTAGTAACAACCAACGAAAGATTCCTGTTTCAACACCTAAACATGTATAGTCTGTAAAATATTTATTAACGATTTCGTTCCTGCGAATCGTTTGTTCCTGATGCCCCGCAATTAAAAGTTCAAATTGGTTCGAAACAATTGTACGTGCTGTAAGTTCTGCTAATAACGGGGATACGGTTATATTTAAATTATAAAGTGCCTTGGAAATTGGCTCCTTAAATTGACTTGGCACTGCTACATAGGCAAGCCTTAATCCTGGTGCTAATGCCTTAGATAAACTCGCAATATAGATTACCTGTTCCGGGGCAAATGATGCGATTGCCGGCAGAGGTTTTTTGCCCAAAAGATGGTATGAAGCATCTTCAATAACGAACTGTTTATACTTTATAGCAATTTCCGCAATCATTTTGCGATTTTTTACAGACATAAAGGAAGCTGTTGGATTATGATAATCCGGGATCAAGTATATGCCTTTAATATTTTCATTTTTACATGCATCTTCAAATGACGTTGGACTCATTTCATCATTCTCTGATTTTATCGGTACTAATTGTACACTAAGCATGGAGGCAACCGTTTTTAAACCGGGGTATGTATGCTGGTCAACACCAATGCGATCTCCTGGCTTGCAAAGACTTGCCAATGTAGCAGCAATCGCATTTTGACCCCCATTTGCAAATAAAATGTGATCAACGGTTGTTACAAATCCGCCTCTTCGGATTAGCTTTATCGCTGCATCTTTTTGCCAAAGACTTTCTCCTGCGCGGCCATACCCAAACCATCTTTCATAATCTGTCTCCTGCAGCATACTTTTTAGCTGGAGTACCAACGGCTCATATGAAGCATTATCCGGCAGTGTTGCTCCCATTTCAATTAAATGCTTTGGTTTTGTATCTTCAAGTAAATACGCATTTGATAACGCATCATATGATACAAATGTGCCACTTCCTACAGAAGCACTTAACAACCCCTTTAACTCACAAACTTTAAAAGCTTTGGAAATCGTACTTACATTTAAATCCAAATAATCAGCCAGTTCTCTCTGCGGAGGAAGCTTTGTTCCAGGCAATAAAACTTCGTTTACTATATCTTGTTCCAATTGCCGTGCGAGTACTTTATAAATAGGCTTCTCCATTTTATCAATCGACGGCTTCCAGCTCATCGGGTAGTTTTCAAACGAATTAATAGGCATGATATGCATCCTTTTTCTCACAATTATAGGATGATGCCGTAGATAAAACAATCTTTACTAACTATCTTTTAGTATAGGCTTCTTTAAAGCTGTTCCAAGTGTAACTACCCTCTATCTTTCGCTTGTGGAGGTGATTCCAGCCAGCCTTTATCAATTAAGATATTCATACCATCGTCAACAAATAAGCCAATGTTTACAAGAGTTCTAGCATACAACAAATTTAGATCTCTTCTTGCCGTTACTGCCAGTGAGTTTCCGAATGATCTTATCTTCATTGCGAACATGTCCACTTTATGAAACAGCATGATTTTATCGGAAAAAGGAGGGTATGTAGATGTCGTTACCAAATGGTCTAGATACGCCGGTGATTGAATATGTCCAATGTGCAGTTTTTCCTTATATTGCTTTACAGATTTTTCAGTCATATCTAAACCTCTGTTAAACAACGCCTTTATTTTTTCATCTTTCACGACCTGACAGAATCCCAATAATAATGCCTTACTTGTTGTGTTATTCTCAATGTTATCCCAAAGATGAATGATTTCTAGTGCCTGTAATGGTCTGACATCTCCCAAAAATCCATTTAAGTAGCTCTGTTTACCGATTCTATCAATTCCATCTGGTGATGGAATGATAGGAGGGTTTGCAATAAATTTCTTTTCCATTAAAACAGTATTAATTTGACCTAAAAAGACGGTCGCACATTGATTACAATAAATAAAAAACTCCCTTATATCCTCCCTCATGACCAATGGAACGGCTACTGAGTAAAGACTCATACCTGCTTTAGAAGCATATTTTAAATAATGAGGGTAAAATTCATCAGCATATAAACGAGCTGCACCAAGATTAACATCATCTTCAGTAAATCCTATAGGTATGGGGAAGTTATCTTTCTTAAAAAATTCTTCTATCCTCTGCTTGAAATCCTTTGATAAGGCTATACCATTTTCCAAGAGCAACCTTATATCTCCATCATCACAGTGTTGAAGAAAATAACGTAAAATTTGAGTGGACATACTGTTTCCCATATAAGTAGCCCAAAGTTTCCCCATTTCAAAAGTTGTTAATGGTTGGGTCCCACCTGTTATTTTCGGGTTTATTTTTAATGGTTTCATCACTTTCATTGGATTTAAATCTTTATCCCTGGTCATACCTAATCTCCTTTTCCCATGTTTTTGCTTAGGATTACCAGTTTATAATCATTTAATTCTAAAAAATACCATCATTAAATGACTAAAGTCTCCGCTGCTTAAGAGTAGAGCAATTTGAGTATTAGGGAAAAAAAATAAGAATAACTATCAATTGAAAGATACTGCTCTTTTTAATATCCTTTTAGCTCTTCTATTTTTCTTTTTCGACACTCTCCTTAACTCCTTTTCATTTTTCAAGTACTCTATTTATCTATTTCTGTTTTTAGTAAAGGGAATTAGTAAAATAGAAATTGCATGGGGAGGAAGTTGACCAGAACATCCAGCTATTTTTTACGTTTCAACATATCATCATTCTAAAAATTTGTTATTTAATAGTAGAATTAAATCAAATTACTCCAAAATATAATGAAGATAGTTGTATGGAGTGGCTGAATATACTATAATAAAAACAGAACAAATGTTCTTAACACCATTTAATATGGCGGTGAAACATATGGAAGCTTGGGAGGTAGCATATTTAGCTGGTATTATTGATGGAGAGGGATCAATTACATTAACTAGAATACATAAAAACGAACATCGGAGGCCTTGTATTACAATTGCATCAACGGATATAGAACTCTTAAATTACATCAAATCTTTGACTGGTGGGATTATTAGTAATAAAAAGAATTATAATCCAGAAAAGCATAAGGATTCTTTTACTTTAAATATAAAGAAAAAGGAAAAGGTTATAGACATACTTGTACAAGTTTTACCGTATTTAAGAGTGCCCACAAAAAGGAAACGTGCATTATGGGTTATTGAACACTACGACAAAGTTACAATCAGAAACGGTAAGTATAGTAAGGACCGTTTAGAGCAAAAGTTAGCTTTTGAAAAAGCCTTTTTTGAAATTTAAATTTA
This sequence comes from Bacillus sp. J37, assembly GCF_000518865.1. Classification (GTDB taxonomy): domain Bacteria; phylum Bacillota; class Bacilli; order Bacillales; family Bacillaceae; genus Metabacillus. Next base: position 32,147 of record NZ_JAEK01000007.1, read on the forward strand.
TTAAAGACAAAAATAAAAACCACCAAATATGTATTTGGTGGAGACGGTGGGACGTGCTATTCCATGCTTTCGTCATGGCACTGACTATATCTTGAACCTTTAATAGGTCCTTCGGCGTCTTATACGAAAAGTAGTTTTTGCCTTAAAGTTCAAGGCAGGTTTTCGTATCCTAGTACTACCAAGTTGGCAGCCTATAAGTCGATACACGGCTGTTGGATTGCTCCACATACCGCTCGGCATTGCCTTATCACCACTTTGTGTGACTTAGGTTTCACCGATAAAGCCGAATTTTCACTTATGTGTTACCACATAAGGCGACTAATAATTAATCGAACCCACGTCCAGACATAACGGCACTTAAGCGTCTACGAGCGTAGTCGATATATTTGCGGTTTCGCTAACTCCTATGCCTATCGACAGGCGTCAGAGCAGCTAGTCTGATTGGTCTCTTCCATCATCCCCAGACGGAGGAATCAGGCGTAGTCCACTAAGAGTGAGTCCCTTACCCTACCACATGGACGATGGAGGGAGGAACAGCTAAGCAGTTATTAAGCTGCTAAAGCTAAGTTATTGTTAGATTTGCCAGTTATTATTGGCGTTGACGTTTTAACGAAGACGATCCCTTCGGCCCGCAACCTAAGCTCGAACTATCCCTGTCGAATCCGTAACGTCCCCATGATAAGCCGTATATACCAGCTAGGGAATACGGGAAGTATAGAAAGATCAAGCTTATTTGCTTATGAAGTTGTTAAAGTAAGTTGACTGCCTTACAAAACCTATTATATCAGACTGGCTTGAAAATGCAATTGTAAGGTTTTGCCACTACATTTTCTGGCGCTCTCTAAAGGCACGTTCAATATCACGTTTTGCTTCCTTCTTCTTCAGATCTTCACGTTTATCGTATTTCTTTTTACCTTTACCGAGACCAATCAACACTTTTGCATAGCCATTTTTGATATACATCTTTAATGGTACAAGTGCATAGCCTTCTTCTTTTGTAGCTCCGATTAATTTGGCGATTTCACGTTTCTTTAATAATAGTTTTCTTGTTCTTAATGGATCATGGTTGTATCTGTTTCCTTGTTCATACGGACTAACATGCATATTCAGCAGAAAGACTTCACCGCGTTCAATACGTGCGTAAGAATCCTTTAAGTTAACACGACCATTACGAATTGATTTAATTTCCGTACCTTGAAGGACAATGCCGGCTTCAAATGTTTCTTCAATGGCGTAATCATGATTAGCTTTCTTATTTTGTGCTAATGCTTTTCCCATTCCTTTAGGCATTGTATTCCCTCCCCTCTCTTGCGATACGTACTATTTTAGCAAATAATGGACAGTAACTCAATAAAGTGAAACTTCCAACAGTATATTTTCAATTTAACTGATGATTAGTTAAACATATAGGACCTTTACGGACAGTTATCTTTACCTACCCCTCTTAGTAACCTTTGAAACAAATAATTAAAAAGATGACAAAGGGGCAAGCTCTATGTCAGCAAGCCCCTTTCCTTTTTAGCGTTTTTTCTTTTTCCGCTTAGCTTTAGGTGCATTTTCAAAATGCTTTTTCTTCTTTTTGCGTGGCGGACGGGTTGACCATTCACCATCTTTGTCACTTTCACGTTTATTTCCATTGCCTCCGCGTGAACCAGAGTCTTTTCTTTTACCTGCTACAATCACTTTTGGTGTTTCTTTAGCAGGTCGTCTTCTTGTACCCTTCATTCCTACAATTTCAAAATCAATGGAGCGTTCGTCTTTGTTCACATTTACAACACGTACAGTGATTTCATCACCGATGCGATAAACAGTTCCCGTGCGTTCACCAATCATGGCATAATGGCGCTCATCATAACGGTAATAATCATCTGTTAAATAACTAACATGAACTAAACCTTCAATTGTGTTCGGAAGCTCCACAAACATCCCAAAGTTTGTGACAGAGCTGATGATACCGTCGTATTCTTCACCAATTTTATCAAGCATGTATTCCGCTTTTTTCAGTTCATCTGTTTCACGCTCTGCTTCAACCGCTCTTCTTTCCATATTGGAAGAATGTTCAGCGATGACAGGTAGACTTTCTCCCCAGCTTGAACGTGTTTCTTCATCGACTTTTCCTTCTATTAAATATGTCCGGATCAAACGATGAACAATTAAGTCAGGATAACGGCGAATTGGTGATGTAAAGTGTGTATAATACTCTGTTGCCAGTCCAAAGTGCCCAAGGCTTTCCGGGTCATATTTTGCCTGCTTCATGGAACGCAGCATCACCGTTGAAATCACCGTTTCTTCAGGTGTACCTGCTACTTCCTCTAAAATATTTTGCAACGCTCTTGGGTGGATATCGTTACCGGAACCTCTCACAGTATAGCCGAAGTTTGTAATAAACTCTAAGAAACGCTGTAATTTTTCAGCATTAGGATCTTCGTGAATACGGTAAACGAACGGTACATTCATCCAATGGAAGTGCTCGGCTACCGTTTCATTTGCTAAAAGCATGAACTCCTCAATTAAACGCTCGGCTACAGAACGCTCACGCAATACAACTTCTGTTGGAGTACCCTCTTTATCAACAAGTACTTTTGCTTCTTTAAAATCAAAGTCAATGGCACCGCGCGTCATTCGTTTTGTTCGTAACACTTGTGCAAGCTCACCCATCAGTTCAAACATCGGTACCAATGACTCGTATTTTTGGAGAAGCTGTTCATCACGATCTTCAAGGATCTTATTTACATCTGTGTATGTCATTCGTTCTGTTGTTTTAATGACACTTTGGAAAATTTCATGATTGACAACAGCACCATTTTCATCAACTTCCATTTCACATGATAATGTGAGACGATCCACCTTCGGATTTAAGGAACAAATTCCATTTGAAAGGCGGTGAGGAATCATCGGAATCACCCGGTCAACCAAGTATACACTTGTTCCGCGGTCAGAAGCCTCGCGATCAATTGGTGATTGTTCTGTCACATAATGACTTACATCGGCAATATGAACTCCCAGCTTATAGTTACCGTTTTCGAGCTTTTTAACGGTTACCGCATCATCCAAATCCTTCGCATCTGCTCCATCAATGGTGACGATTGTTTCATTCCGAAGATCACGACGATCCTTTAGATCTTCTTCTTTTATCGTTTCCGGTACGTCATTTGCTTGTTCCAATGCTTCAACCGGGAATGGGCCTGGAAGTCCGTGCTTGTGGATGATGGATAAAATATCAACACCAGGATCATTTTTATGACCTAAGATCTCAATGATTTCTCCTTCAGCACTCATGCGTCCTTCAGGATATGTTGTGAGTTTGACAACAACTTTGTGCCCCTCAACCGCTCCATTTGATGCTTGTTTCGGAATGAAAATATCATTGGCGATTTTTTTATCATCCGGAATAACAAACCCGAAGTTTTTGCTTTCTGTATACGTTCCGACAACCTCTTTTACACCACGCTCGATTATGCGGATAATCGTTCCTTCTTGTCTTGTTCCACCTGTTTTTGGGCTAACTCTTACAAGAACGATATCACCATGCATCGCCGTTTTTAGCTCAGTAGGCGGGATAAAGATATCATCTAAACTTGTATCTTCCGGATCGACAAAAGCAAATCCTTTTGCATGACCGATTAATTTCCCTTTTATGAGATTCATTTTTTCCGGTAAGCCGTAGCGATTGCTTCTCGTACGAACAACAAGTCCTTCGTCTTCCATAACTACCAATGCTTTGACAAAGTCTTTAAACACAGTTGAATCTTCAATACCAAACGCTTCTTCAAGCTCCTGAACCGTTAATGGCTTATATGCTTCTTCTTTCATAAAAGAAAGCAATTTTTCAATATGTATTTGGATGTCTTGTTCCATTTGATCATCCTCCTTATTATAGTTTACCAATCAAGGCTTTCTAAAAATTGATATACATCCTCATGTACCTGATCCCGCTCTTTATCAAGAGTAATCACATGTCCGGATTCCTCGTACCATTTTAATTGTTTATGATCATTTTCCACTTCATTATAAATAATGTTTGCACTATCTGTGTTGATCATATGATCATGTCTAGCCTGTACAACAAAGGTCGGCGAGTAAATCATATCTACATTATTTCGCACATCTGAGATTAACTCCTGCAACGCTTTTAGTGTATTCATTGGTGTTTTTGCGAAATCCTTCATCTCTTCTTCAATTTCCTCGGGAGATTTCCCTTCAAACTTCTTATAATTTCTAGCATACTCAAGTATACCTTGATACATGACTTCTTCACTTTTAATATACATTGGGGCACACATTGGGATAATACCCTTTACCGGCATCGTATAACCTAATTTAAGAGAGAACACACCGCCAAGAGACAAGCCGCCAACCGCAATGTCTTCAAATCCCATTTGTTTCAAATGCTCATACCCTGCTTCAACATCCTTCCACCAATCCTCAGGACCCGTGTGGACAAGCTCCTCCGGCGGTACTCCGTGGCCTTTATATTGCGGAGCATGACAAGTGTACCCACGCTCACTTAGGAATCGCGCAAGCATCCTTACATCTGCTGTATTCCCTGTGAATCCGTGTAATAACAATACGGCTTTGTCTCCACCTTCAAAAGTAAATGGTTTCGGTAAAACTCTTTTCATTTCTTTGTAACTCCTTTTACTACTTTTATTTAGTTTAACCCAATGGGGCTGTGAGTATTACTTCCTGTATGTATACTATTTTAAACAAACTGCCTTGATGTGACTAATAAAAAAAAGAGCCTGCTTCTACAGACCCTTACTCTTTATCATTATTGTACGATATACGCCACTAAAACTGTCAAAACAAAGAATAATACGGATAATACAATCGTTGCGCGATGTAAAACTAAATCCAAACCACGAGCCTTTTGCTTACCAAAAAGCTGCTCGGCACCACCAGAGATCGCACCTGATAACCCTGCGCTTTTACCAGATTGTAATAACACAACTGTAATCAAAGCAATCGATACAAGAACAAGTAGAATAATTAATGCTGTATGCATGAATTGACACCTCCTGAGAATGCGCACAAATAGATATTTTAAATGTACCATAAGTGGTGGTGGGATACAATATTAAGTTGGGATTATGAAATTAGTTGGGGCTTAGATCCTGAAACTGCTGCTTATTTTCGATTTTGTGATTTTAATTACTATTTTTGAGGATTTTTTTTCGATTTTACGATTATATTTTCGATTATGGGAATTTATTTACTATTAGAGCTTTTTCGACAAGATCCACCCTTTGCTTTCTTCTACAAGTAATACATCCTTCCCTTCTTTTCTCCATCATACTTTAGGTTCATTGACTGAAGTATCCTATTAGCTGTTGCGATAGAATTTACCCCTAGAAAATTTCTTAATTCACTATTCGTTATTGTTGGTTAAATAAGCAATTTATAATCATCAAGAGCACGTAAATAGGCTAGCTTATCTTTGCTATTACATGTGGTACATAACCAATTGGCCTTAATTCTTATAAGCGGGAGTGAGCCGCAATTCTTGCAGATTGCTCCTTTTACTAGCTCCTTTTGATCGACTTGATATTGTTCCAATATGGAAGAATCTCTTTCAGTATGTTGTTTAAGTAAAAGACGAGATATCTTTTTAAGCTCTTTTTCTTCAAGTGGTTGGTTCTGTTGGGAATTGACTAACTTAGGGATTTTGGTAGGTAACTCTTCTTTATGGATTATTTTTTGATGGAGGGATTTCTCTTCTGGAGAAGTGCTGATGATCGTATAAGAGTTGCTAATGACAACAAGTGAAGTAATGTTGATTTCCCTTAATTTTTGTTTCTGAAGCCACTCTTTCAGCTGTAACTCTTGTCGTTCTAGTTGTGTTAGAGGATAGGGATACCCTTTTTCAATTCCATCTTTTGTTTGGATAAGCTGTTTAAACCCGGTTTCAAAGTGGATCTTGCCTGAATAATTTTTCACCTCCAGTATGATTGCCACTTTCGGGTTTAAAATCAGGGTATCTAATTGAAAATAATGTTTTTTCGTTTTTAATCGTAAATCGTGAAAAATAGAGTAGTCTTTTTCGTTGAGGAAACTAAGTGGATAATCTATTGCTAGCTCACCTCTGAAACCTGCATTTCTGATGTTTAAATCTTCAATAATTTGCGGGATTTTCGGATGGTTTTGAGGCAGTCTTTTGATTAGGGCCTCTAACTGAAGAATAATAGGGGGAACTTCGTGGGTTTTTACGATCATATTCTCACTCCATATTTGGTTTTACTTGATATGTTCTCTGTTTTTCTTTGTAGTCCTGCCTGAAAGTGAAATTTATTTACTATTTTTAAAATGATATTTTCGATTCTGGTAACTTATTTTCGATTATATAAATATATTTACGATTTTCAGCAACTTATTTACTATTAGACAATTTCCGCCAAAATTCGCCCCTCCCTCCTCCACAACCAAAAAAGAAGAACTGCCGCATACAGCGGCAGTTCCCACACTCAACTTATTTCTTTAAGTTGTAGAAAGTTTTGATTCCATCGTATCTTGAAGCGTCTTGTAATTGATCTTCGATACGTAGAAGTTGGTTGTACTTCGCAACACGGTCTGTACGTGATGGAGCACCTGTTTTGATTTGGCCAGCGTTAGTTGCAACTGCGATGTCAGCAATTGTTGTATCTTCCGTTTCACCAGAACGGTGAGAGATAACTGCTGTGTAGCCAGCGCGTTTAGCCATTTCGATTGCTTCGAATGTTTCAGTAAGTGTACCGATTTGGTTAACTTTGATAAGGATTGAGTTACCGATTCCTTTTTCGATACCTTCAGCAAGTTTTTTCGTGTTTGTAACGAATAGGTCATCACCAACAAGCTGAACTTTTCCGCCAAGGCGCTCAGTTAATAGTTTGTGACCTTCCCAGTCATTTTCATCTAAACCGTCTTCGATAGAGATGATTGGGTATTTAGAAGCCATTTCTTCGTACCAGTCAACCATTTCAGCAGAAGTTTTTACAACACCTTCTCCTGAAAGATGGTATTTACCGTCTTCTTTGTTGTAGAACTCAGAAGATGCAGCATCCATAGCAAGCATTACTTGCTCACCTGGTTTGTAACCAGCTTTTTCGATTGCTTCGATGATTGTTTGAAGAGCTTCTTCGTTAGAACCTAAGTTTGGAGCGAATCCACCTTCGTCACCTACAGCAGTGTTAAGACCTTTACCAGAAAGAACTGATTTTAGGCTATGGAAAATTTCAGCACCCATACGTAGTGCTTCACGGAAGTTTTCAGCGCCTACAGGCATAACCATGAATTCTTGAATGTCCACGTTGTTATCAGCATGCTCTCCACCGTTAACGATGTTCATCATTGGAACTGGAAGAGTTTTCGCGCTGAAACCGCCAAGGTATTGGTATAAAGGAACTTGTAGGAAATCTGCAGCAGCACGAGCAGCAGCCATAGATACACCAAGGATTGCGTTCGCACCTAATTTACCTTTGTTATCAGTACCGTCAAGCTCGATTAACGCTTGGTCGATTGCGATTTGCTCAGTTACTTCGAAACCAAGTAATTCTGGAGCGATTAATTCGTTTACGTTTTTAACAGCTTGTAGAACACCTTTTCCAAGGTAGCGTTCTTTGTCACCGTCACGAAGCTCAACTGCTTCATATTCACCAGTCGAAGCACCACTTGGTACTAATGCGCGTCCCATAGCGCCTGATTCTGTGTGTACTTCTACTTCTACTGTTGGGTTACCACGAGAGTCTAATACTTCACGAGCATATACGTCTACAATGTATGGCATATTGTTTAATCTCCTTTTTATAAAAAATTTATAGTTTGTTCTATTACTTTATTCCGGGTTCCCCTCTGCGGCCGACTTTGGGGTTCCCTTCTTTGCAAAAGGTTTTACTTGTTAATTAAAGTTGTTCCAGTCATTTCAGCTGGTTTTTCAACGTTTAGTAGATCAAGCATTGTTGGAGCCAGATCTCCTAAAATACCACCGTCACGAAGAGTTACTCCATTTTCAGTCACAATGACTGGTACTGGGTTTGTCGTGTGAGCTGTCATAGGCTCACCTTGCAATGTAACAACTTCGTCTGAGTTACCATGGTCAGCTGTGATAATCGCTTTACCACCTTTAGCGATAATCGCATCAACAATCTTGCCAAGGCACTCGTCAACCGTTTCGATTGCTTTGATTGTTGGTTCGAGCATTCCGGAGTGCCCAACCATATCAGGATTAGCAAAGTTTAAAAGAATCGCATCAAATTTGTCAGCTGCAATTTCGCCTAGTAACGCGTCCGTTACTTCGTAGGCACTCATTTCAGGCTTCAAGTCATAAGTTGCTACTTTTGGAGAATCAATTAAGATTCTTTCTTCACCAGGGAATTCCGCTTCACGTCCACCACTCATAAAGAAGGTAACGTGAGGATATTTTTCCGTTTCGGCAATTCGAAGTTGAGTTAAATTGTTTTGTGATAATACTTCACCGAGCGTATTATCAAGGTTTGTTGGCTTAAATGCCACATATCCGTCAACTGTTTCACTGAAGTGTGTTAAGCACACAAAGTGAAGGTGTTGAGGATGGTTTTCTCCACGATCAAATGAACGGAAATCTTCATTTGTAAACGTGTTTGATATTTGAATCGCACGGTCAGGGCGGAAATTATAGAAAATTACCGCATCATTGTCTTGAATTGTAGCTACAGGTGAACCGTCTTCTTTTGTCATCACAGATGGAATTACGAATTCATCAAAAATCCCATTGTTATAAGAATCTTCAACAAGCTCATCAGGTGTGCTGTAAGTAGGACCTTCACCGTACACCATAGCACGGTAAGACTTTTCTACACGATCCCAACGCTTGTCGCGGTCCATTGAATAGTAGCGTCCAGACAGAGTGGCAATTTCCCCGACACCGTATTCTTTGATTTTTGCTTGAAGTTCATCCAAGTAAACTTTTGCCGTTTTCGGACCAACATCACGACCATCAAGGAAACCATGGATGTACACTTTTTCAACGCCTTCTTTTGCTGCAAGCTGAAGAAGTGCATATAAATGTTGAATATGGCTATGAACTCCACCATCAGATAAAAGACCGAATAGGTGAAGGCTTGTGCCATTTTTCTTTACATGGTTAATTGCTTCTGTGAATGTTTCATTTTTTTCAAATTCACCTTCACGGATCGCAACATTTACACGTGTTAAGCTTTGGTACACAACGCGTCCAGCACCAATGTTTAAGTGACCAACCTCAGAGTTCCCCATTTGCCCTTCAGGTAGACCAACCGCTTCACCGGAAGCAATTAGTTGAGCATGTGGGTACTGGTTCCAATAGCGATCAAAGTTAGGTTTTTTCGCATGTGCAACAGCATTACCTTTTGTTTCCTGGCGGCATGCAAATCCGTCAAGAATAATTAATGCAACTGGTGCTTTACTCATTACTGCTACCCTCCAAAAGTTGAAGGAAAGATTGTGCTTCTAAGCTAGCTCCACCAACTAATGCACCATCGATATCAGGCTGTGCCATATACTCTTTGATGTTAGCCGGTTTTACGCTGCCGCCGTATTGAATGCGAACTGCTTGTGCTACGTCAGAAGAAAATTGCTCTGCAATTACTTGACGGATGTGTGCACACACTTCATTTGCATCTTCAGCAGATGAAGATTTTCCAGTTCCAATTGCCCAAATTGGCTCATATGCAATAACTGTTTGTTTTAATTGATCTTCTGATAAACCTTGTAAAGCTTTCTTTACTTGATCGCCAACAAGATCATTTGTTTTACCTGCTTCACGCTCTTCTAATGTTTCACCACAGCAAACGATTGGAGTTAAACCGTGTTTGAACGCAGCTAAAGTCTTTTTGTTAACTGTTTCATCAGTTTCTGCGAACATTTCTCTGCGCTCAGAGTGTCCTAAGATTACGTAGCTTACACCTAAATCTTTAAGTGCAACAGGGCTTACTTCGCCAGTGAACGCTCCGTTTTCTTCAAAGTGCATGTTTTGTGCACCTACTTTTAGGTCACTGCCTTCCGTTAAACCTACAAGGCTTTCTAAAAATAGAGCTGGGGCACAAACGACTGAGTCCACATTTTCTGCGTTAGGTACCAGGCTTTTTACTTCTTCAACAAAGCTTCTAGCTTCAGAAGAGACTTTGTTCATTTTCCAGTTACCTGCGATAATTGGTTTTCTCATTTCCTACACCATCCTCAAATCAAGATTTCACAACTAACTCGCAGTTGTTACTTTTCACGACACGTCTCTGTACTTAGTTCTCGTGTCTAGCTACATCGACCAGCGACTAGTGAACTTCACCCTCCTCCTTACGATAAGTCAACATCGAATCGCTAACGCTCTTCGTGTTTCCTTTATCTCATACGGAGGCCTCCAGTTCATACGTCGCTAAGCGGTCGATTCCGCTTTTCTTATTTATCGTTTAATGCAACTACACCTGGAAGCTCTTTGCCTTCCATAAATTCAAGAGAAGCTCCACCGCCAGTTGAAATGTGGCTCATTTTATCAGCCAAATTGAACTTTTCGACAGCGGCAGCTGAATCTCCTCCTCCGATAACGGAATATGTATCATTTGCCTCAGCTAATGCTTCTGCAACTGCTTTTGTACCACCCGCGAATGTATCTAATTCGAATACACCCATTGGCCCGTTCCAGATCACAAGCTTAGAGTTTTTGATAACGTCAGCATAGATTTCACGTGTTTTAGGACCTGCATCAAGACCTTCCCAATCGCTTGGAATACTGTCGATTGATACAACTTGTGTGTTTGCATCGTTCGAGAAGTCATCAGCAACAACGACATCTACAGGCATGTAGAAATTAACACCTTTTTCTTTTGCTGTTTCAAGGTATGATTTCGCTAAATCAATTTTATCTTCTTCTAATAGTGACTTCCCAACATCATGGCCTAAAGCTTTGATGAATGTGTAAGCTAATCCGCCACCGATGATTAAGTTGTCCACTTTATCAAGCAAGTTATCGATTACACCGATTTTATCTTTAACTTTTGCTCCACCAATGATTGCTGTGAATGGACGATCTGGATTAGAAAGTGCTTTACCTAATACTTCAAGCTCTTTTTCCATTAAGAAACCTGCAACTGCTGGGATATGTTTTGCAATCCCTTCAGTAGAAGCATGTGCACGGTGAGCTGCTCCAAATGCATCGTTCACATAAACATCAGCAAGGTCTGCAAATGCTTTTGCTAATTCTGGATCATTTTTCTCTTCACCAGCATAGAAACGCACGTTTTCTAGTAAAAGAAGTCCGCCTTCTTCTAATTTTGCAATTTCAGCTTTAACAGCATCGCCATAAGCTTCATCTGTTTTTACAACATTTTTACCAGAAAGCTCTTGTAGTTTTTCTGCTACAGCATTTAAGCGTAACTCTTCAACTACTTCACCTTTTGGACGCCCCAAGTGACTAGCCAGTACAACTTTTGCACCTTGCTCACTTAAGTATTGAATTGTTGGTAAAGCTGCACGAATACGTGTTTCATCTGTAACTTGTCCATCCTTCATCGGTACGTTAAAATCAACGCGACAAAAGACGACTTTTCCTTTTACATCAATGTCTTTAACTGACTTTTTGTTCATGAAAAGCCCTCCCTAAATTGAAATGCGTAAGCGCCTCGTTCAGGCCCGACAAGCATAAGACGAGCATGAAAAGAAGGCGTTCTTTGCCTTAATTCATGCTTGGCTTATGACTCGAGGGCCTAGGCGCTGAAGCTGGACACAAAAACTCGTTTCAAGCCTTTATGTCAAACCAAAAACAGGGAAAGGGGATGATCCCCTTTCCCCATTGGTTTGTAGCTATATAGTTCGATAACTCTTAAGAATTAAAGACCTTTAGAAGCTAGGTAGTCAGCAAGGTCAACTACGCGGTTAGAGTAACCACTTTCGTTGTCATACCAAGAGATTACTTTTACCATTTGGCCTTCCATTACCATTGTTGATAATGCGTCAATTGTAGAAGAGTTGATGTTACCATTGTAATCGCTAGATACTAATGGCTCTTCGCTGTATCCTAGGATACCTTTTAGGTTACCTTCAGCAGCTTCTTTTAATGCAGCATTTACTTCGTCAACAGTTACTTCTTTATCTAACTCTGCAACTAAGTCAACTAAAGAAACGTTTGGAGTTGGAACACGCATAGCTCCACCGTTTAATTTACCTTTTAACTCAGGTAATACTAGAGAAACAGCTTTTGCAGCACCCGTTGAAGTTGGGATGATGTTTTCAGCTGCCGCACGAGCACGACGATAGTCTTTGTGTGGTAAATCTAAGATTTGTTGGTCATTTGTGTATGAGTGAACAGTTGTCATCATTCCACGTTTGATACCGAATTTATCGTTTAATACTTTAGCAAATGGAGCTAAGCAGTTAGTCGTACAAGATGCGTTAGAGATTACATCGTGGCTAGCAGCATCGTATTTGTCTTCGTTAACACCCATAACGATTGTGATATCTTCGTCGCTTGCTGGAGCAGAAATGATAACTTTTTTAGCGCCTGCTTCTAAGTGTTTCGCAGCGTCAGCACGTTTAGTAAAGAAACCAGTAGATTCAACAACGATTTCAACACCTTGAGCTCCCCAAGATAATTTTGCTGGGTCACGCTCAGCTGAAACTTCGATTGTTTTTCCGTCAACAACTAGGTTGTTACCGTCAACAGAAACTTCTGCATCTAATTTTCCGTGAACTGTATCATATTTTAAAAGATGAGCTAACATGTTAGCGTCTGTTAAGTCGTTAACTGCTACTACGTCAACGTTAGGATTTTTTAAAGCTGCACGGAATACATTACGTCCAATACGACCAAAACCATTAATACCGATTTTTACTGCCATGATTAATTTCCTCCTTTAATTAAGTCCAATGTTATACTTGGACACTTTCATAAGAAATGGTTCTACTCTAAAATGAGAAGAACTTTTTATAATCAGGGAGTGTTAATCCCTTATTAACTCATTTGCTGCTGCTTCATCTGTTATAAGAACAGAATCCAACGTTTGTTTCATATAGGCTTTAATCGCCTTTGCTTTTGAGGCTCCGCCTGCTACAGCGATAACAGATGGAATTTCCTCGATGTCATCTAATTGAATACCGACCGTCTGAACTTTATGTACAATCTCACCTTGCTGATCAAAATAGTAGCCAAATGCTTCCGCAACAGCCTTTCCTTCGATAATCTTCCGAAGATGTTCCTCCGGAGTTTTTCGACGTTCCGCCATTGTTTTAGCGTCCCCTATTCCATGAACGACCATACTGGCTGATTTCAAGATTGTTAAAGTTTCCTTAATCGACGGTTCTTCAATAATGGCCCGGTAAGCATCTTTACTAAGTTGTTGATCAGGTGCATACAGAAGTCTGTAATTCCCGCTCGCACGCTCGGCCATTTTGGCACAAATTGTGTTCGCCTGGTTTTCAACTGTTTCTCCTAATCCTCCACGTGCAGGGACGAATAAAGTATCGCGGATTTTGCTATCGGGTGTCATCATTTCGGCAACTGCTGCAAGTGTTGTTCCACCGGTAACAGCGACGATATTATTGCCCGTTAATCGCTCCTTTATACATGTTACACATGCTCTTCCCATTTCTTTTTTCACCCATGGAGATTGATCACTATCACCGGAAACAACGATGACTCTGTTTAAATTGAATCTCTCCTTTAATGTATTTTCCAAAGAAGACAATCCTAAAACATCTTTCATCATTTCTTCGAGGTGAATAAGTAAAGATGTTCCCTCATCTGTTAAGGTCATACCTGAAGTTTGAATGTCAATCAGATTTTGATCCTTCAGAAACTGAACTTCATTTCTTAAAATTCTTTCACTAATGCCTAGGCTAATTGAGAGACTTCTGCGTCCAATCGGCTGCATTAATCGTATGTACTGTAGGATTTGATAGCGTTTTTGCATAACCTGCAACAGGTCAGGCAATAATTTTTTTTGTACTGCGATAAGTGATTTCATTTTTGCTATCCCTCTCTGAGTCGATATGGACTAAAATGGTCCCTCTGTGACGTATTATGTCCCACCATCTCAAAAAAAAATCTCCCTTGCCATATTTTTATTTTAACAGGGGAAAATGGCATATTCAAGAAATGTTTACTGACTTTTTAAAGTAATCGCTTTCTTATGGAATCTTTATCCAAAATTCCGTATGTGACCACTTCTTCTGCTATTTCAACAACTGGAATCATAATTTGAAACTTCTCCAGAAGCTTATCATCTTGATAAATATCGACTACTTTATACTCAAAATCAAACTCTTTTTGTAGTTCAAGAATAATGGCCAACCCTTTATCACATAACGAACAATTCTCTTTCGAATAAAAGATTACTTCTTTCACAGCTGCTTAGCACTTCCGTTTCGTTATTAATATTCTTTCCTTATTGAAGACGTTGGAATATTTAATTGCTCACGATACTTTGTTACCGTTCTTCTGGAAATATCAATATCATACAACGTTTTAAGGGTATTGGCTATTTTTTGATCTGACAACGGCTTATTCTTATTCTCTGAATCTACGACTTCCTTTAGCCTCAATTTAACTGAAGAAGCAGAAACATCTCCTTGATCTTCTGATAACTTTGTTGAGAAAAAAGACTTCATATTCATTAGTCCGTGCGGAGTTTGCACAAACTTGTCTTTCACCGTACGACTGACAGTTGATTCATGGATATCTAATGTATCGGCAATATCCTTTAATGTTAGGGGCTTTAATGCACTTTTCCCTTTAGTGAGGAATTCGCTCTGTTTCTTTAAGATCTCATTCATCACATTCATCATTGTTTCTTTTCTTTGTTCAATTGCCCTCACCAGCCATTTACCTTGAGTGACATTTTTGGCGTAGTAGCTTTTTGTTTCTTTATCAATTGGAAACGAGCCGCTCGCCACAGAAGGATCATGAACCATCAGCTGTGGTATGATTTTATCATTGTACAAGATATGCCAGGTACCATTTACTTCTTTTATCATCATATCAGGTGTTACATATGTGCTTTCATCTACTCCATACTTTAACCCGGGCCTAGGTTCCAGCTGTTTAATGATTTCATGAATTTCTTGTATTTGAGTCATGTTTATTTTTAAAATCTTGGAAAGTTCCTTCCATGACTTTTCAGCAAATAAACGAAAATGGTCTGATATAATCGTTTCCGCCAGCTGATTTCTGATTTTTAGTCGTCTTAGTTGCAATAAAATGCATTCCTGTAGAGTACGGGCACCGATTCCTGCCGGCTCTAAGCTTTGAAGAAAATACAATTTACTTTCAAGTACCTCTTCGTCTACATTCATGATTATAGCCAGGTCTTCAAGTGAGTCTTTTATATACCCATTTGAATCCAATGCATTGATAAGCAGTTCAAGGCAAGCACGGTCTTGCTTTGATAATGAAAAATCAATCAACTGATGGCGCAGATGGTCACGAAGATTTGTTTTTTCTTTTACGGTATTTTCAATGAAGGATTGTTTGTTGGAGGAAGATCTTGACTGTTGAAAAGGTGACTGCCTGCTCTCCTTTACTTCAATAAGGGGATTTTCCAGCGTAAGCTCTCGCACATATGAAAGCAAATCTGCCGAGGAATATTGCAAAAGTGAGATGGCTTGTTGCAGTTCTTGAGTCATATTAAGTTTTAACCCCTGTTGTTGCACTAAATCCATTTTCATTTTAATTTCCTCCCAATAATAGTCTACACAATAAGGTTGAAAAATGTTCTGATTGTTATAGAAAGCGCTTACAGATACTATTTTACTAATCAATGATTCTATTACACAAGTATTTTCTTTACCAAGTTTATGTATTGTGCTGGAATACATACGCATTGTTCCTGGCAGATCTTATTTTATTTACGATTCTGGGAATTTATTTACGAATTTCATATTTTATTTTCGATTTTGGAGATATATTTTCGATTTTTACATTTTATTTACCATTAGACAAAATCCGACACTTTCCGCGATCTCCGCATACCTCAAATAGAAAAGAGCCGATCCTCTAAAGGAATCGGCTCTGGAAATTATATCGTCTTAGGCTTCATTTGTGGTTTAGCCTCATTATTTAATTTCTGAATAGCTTCTTTGCTCGTATCTACACGTTTCACAAAGATAGATAATACAATTGCTACAACATTTATGATTAAAGTAACGTAAAACGAATACTGAATACCTGCTAATAATGACTTCTGCATCATTAAAGCCTGACTAGAAGCAGTTAATGTGGTTGGATCTACACCAGACATTAAGTTTTCTGCTTCTGATGTTGTTACAGAGTTCATGATCGTTACAAGGATAGCCGTACCAATAGAACCGGAAACTTGTTGAACTGTATTATTAACAGCTGTACCATGCGGGTTTAATACGGTTGGTAATTGATTTAACCCGTTTGTCATAATTGGCATCATAACCATTGACATCCCAAACATACGTAGGGAGTAAATGAAAATGATATGACCATAACTAGTATCTAATTGGACATGAGCTAACATGTAGGTGGAAACAGCTGTAACCGTTAGTCCTAAAACAGCAAGGACACGTGGCCCGAATTTATCAAATAACTTACCTGTAATTGGTGACATTAACCCCATAATTATCGCACCAGGTAACATCATTAACCCTGAATCAAGAGGTGAAATACCTCTAACATTCTGCACATAAGCTGGTGTTAAAATCATTCCGGAAAACATGGCTACTGCATTCACAATCATAATAACTGAACCCAGTGCAAACATTGGGTATTTATAAACTCGTAAATCCAATAATGGTTTCTCCATTTTCAATTGACGAACAACGAAAACCACTAAAGCAATCACACCAGCGATCAGAGTCGTTAAAACGATTGGATCTGACCAGCCATCTGAACTTGCAGAACTGACACCATATAAAAGACCACCAAAACCAATTGAAGATAAAACAACTGAGAAATAATCAAGCTTAGCTTCCTTGTTTTGTTCCATCACATTTTGGAATTTAAAGAACGCTAATAATAGTGTAATAACAGCTAATGGTAAAATCATTTCAAATAGTAAACGCCAGTCATAGTGCTCAACAATATAACCTGATAAAGTTGGTCCAATTGCCGGAGCAGTAATCATAACTAATCCAAAAACACCCATTGCTGCACCACGTTTTTCACGCGGGAAGCTGACAAGCATAACATTCATTAATAAAGGTCCCATTACAGAAGAACCTGCTGCTTGAATCATACGTCCTGTAAGTAATAAACTGAAGTTAGGTGAAAATGCTGCTAATGCAGTACCTAACGTAAAGATTATCATCGATGTGATAAACAAACTGCGATTAGAAAATCTTGTGAGTAAAAAGGCCGACGCCGGAATTAATACACCACTGACAAGCATATAACCAGTAGCAAGCCATTGGATTGTTGAATAATCCTTAATTCCCAAATCCACCATCATAGACGGCAATGCCACATTTAATAGTGAGTTATTTAAAAATGAGACGAATGCTCCTATAAATAAAATCCCAATCATTAAATATGGGGGTTTCTTTTGTTGTAATGTTTCTTCCATTATAAAACCTTCTTTCCTATCGTAATACTTTTAGTATTCTTTCTTATAAAGTCCTCTTTTAAGTAACTCAATTTGTGCCATATAAGTTCTTAGCGCTTCTTCATTTGTTAAATCCTGACCAAACACATGAACAAAATTTTGAGAGGTGATTGATCTTAGAATTTTAACAACCTGCTGCAGTTCTTCTTCATCTTTAATATTCAACTGGTCCCGATTGATTAAAGCTAGGATGCTTTCATACTGCTTTTTCTTGTTTTCGTACATATGATCTGCCAGTTTGTTTTCCAACTTGTAATTCATATTGAGAAACACATTTTTAAAGAAGTTTTTATACTCCTGCTTTCTTTGATTCTTAATCACTAATTGAAACAATTCAATGAACGCCTCAAATATATCTCCGTTTTTGTCCTTTAATATCGTGATAAATCGTTCATTATTTCTTTGTATCAACTGGTTTGTTAGATAATAAAATAAATCCTCTTTATCCTCAAAATATTGATAAAAGCTGCCTCTGGGTATTCCGGCACTTTTAATAATATTAGCAATAGATGCTTCATGTAGGGGAACTCTGGAAAACTCCTCTTTTGCAGCTTGAATTAATGTATCTTGTTTTTCTTTTGATATTTGAAAAAATGTTTGTTTAGGCATATTACACTTCCTCTCCAACAAAGTGACACTGTGTCACAATCGACCGCAAGAGAAATTATATAATGACACGGTGTCATAAGTCAATAGAAATAGTGACATGTTGTCACTTTATTTTTTAAAAAGAAAATAGAAAGCCTAAAAACCTTAGTTTATGGTTTTTAGGCGTCTGTAATAGTATGAAGATAGCTAAATCCCTTATTCGATACTTCAGCATTAAGGACATTCCCTAAGTTTGTCCTCATTAAGTGCCCTTCACTATATAGTTCTTCGCAAATTCTCCCAAACTCTTCTATTGTGAGATGACACTCTTCTGCGGATGGTATTTGTCCATTTATTAAGGAAGATAAAATAACTGCTTTTGCATTTTGGTTGTATAGGCTCTCGTGCATTAGGTACACCTCCTTCAGCACCAGTATGTAACAGAGGTGGGGGGAGATATACCTTCCTTACGTAGTAAGCTATTGATTCTTATGACATACTTAAAGACCCAAAACCTATCTAATCGTTATACTTTGAATTTACTTATTAACCTTTGTAAATCCTCCGCCAACGCAGATAGACTGTTTGCTGACGCTGTTATCTCTTCCATAGAAGCCAATTGTTCCTCAGCAGATGCCGCTACATTCTGGGAGTGCTCTGCAGTATCAGCTGATATGCTAGCAATTCCATTTGCAGTAGCTGACACTTGCTCTGTGCTAGCTGAAATTTCTTGTGCTGTTGCAGCCATATTTTGAATTTCACCTGAAAGCTTATTCATGAATATAAGAATTTCATGAAAATTGTCTTGTGTTTGCTGCACGATATTAAGTCCTTCTGCTACCTCTGAAGAAACTTGTTCCATTGACTGGTTAGATCGAGTCATATCCTGCTGAATTTCTACTATTAGACCTGAAATTTGTGAAGATGACTGTTCTGACTGTTCTGCTAATTTTCTAACTTCATCCGCAACTACTGCAAACCCCTTTCCATGTTCACCTGCTCTTGCTGCTTCGATTGCAGCATTTAAAGCAAGCAGGTTGGTCTGCCCTGCGATTGAAGAAATAGCTTTTGTTATTTCACCAATCTCTCTTGATCGGTTCTCCAAAGACTTAATGACATCGCCACTTACGGAGACAGATTTGCTGATGGACTGAATTTGCATGACCGTTTTTTCTACAAAAGTTCCTCCTTCTTTGGCTTTAGTAGTCGCCTCTGAACTGGACTCTGATATAGAAAGAGCGCTGTCTGCAATTGATTGAACTCCTCTTGCGACTTCATCTAAAGCTGTAGAACTTTCCTGAACACTTATAGTTGAACTTTCTGCTCCACTTGCTACTTTCTGAATTGAATCAGTAATTGTTTCAGTTGCCTTACTTGTTTCTTCTGAACTCGCAGTCAACTCTTCAGCAGAAGATGCAACTTGTTCAGATGTAACGATTACTTCATTTAATAGTTTTTTTAAATCATCTGCCATTAGGTTATAACTGTTTGTAAGGGTACTCAACTCATCACCAGTCTGATCTTCAATCCTAGTCGTAAAGTTTCCTTCACCCGCAAGTAGCATCGCAGAGGTTACTTTGGCTAAACGCTTTTTTATTCTATTTGTAAACAAGTACACCACTATACTAGCTAACAAAATACTGACTACTAGCACTAGTGAAAATATTTTCATAAAACCATCGAGTATTCCTTTAATAATTTCTTGAGATGCTCCTACATAAAAAATCCCGATTACCTCTCCGCCGGCATCATTAATCGGCATATACGCAGTTTGGTATATACTCCCTGCTACATTTGCCTCACCATAGTAGTTTTCACCTTTTTTTAAAACAACATCAGCAACCTCTTTTGAAACTTGGGTACCTATTGCACGTTCACCGTTCTGCATAACATTTGTCGCAATTCTTGTATCATACTGAAACAAAGTGACTGTATCACCCGTATCTTCTCCGATATTATCGATAAATTCATAGTTGTCGTTCATTAATGTATCGCCTTTGTAAAGCTTCTTATTTTTAACTTCCCAGTCACCGGGATAGTTATTATCTAAATACCTGTAGGCAAGTTCCAAGTCACCTTTCGCCTTTTCAGTAGCAAATGCTTCAATACCTGAAGTAATTTCTTTTACTACAACGAACCCAATAACAGTTGATAACAATATAATTATACCTAGAACCATCATATTAATTTTAGTCCCAAGCTTAAACTTCAAACTTTTCATCTGATATATACTCCCTTTTCATTAGATAGTATATATATCGGTTTCAAACGAAGAAAGGTTAATGAATTTGTTTAGAAATTTACAATAGAGCTGTAAGGAAGTGGATTCTTTTACAAGCAAAAAAAATAGCAAGGGCCTGAGATCAACTCAAACCCTTGCTATTTTGACGCGCTCGAAGGGATTCGAACCCCCGACAGACGTGGTACCGGAAACCACCGCTCTATCCAACTGAGCTACGAGCGCACAATAATATGTCAGTACGAAAAATTATACGGCAACTTCCACTTAATTTCAACTGTCTTTTCAAGTATTTAGCTGGAAAAGGCTCCAGATCATTTCAAATACAGAGTTCTAACTAACTCTATCATAAGCATATTTTACTTTATAGGTAAAAAGAAAGGGGTTGGAGTATGACATTTTACTCATTGTTATTAGTGATCCATATTGTTGCGGCTGTAGTTGGACTTGGTGCCAGTTTTGGAATGCCTGTTTTAATGAGCAGTGTTAAAACTGTTCCACAAGCAAAGTTTGCGTTTGCTGTTTCAAAAGGGATTGAAAAGTTTGCAAAGGTTGGGAGTATTACATTATTGATTACTGGGATCATCATGGCCATTATTCAGCCTTATTTATTTAAAGAAATTTGGTATATTGCCTCCCTTGTCATTTATGTCGCTGTTCAGCCAATAGCAGCAGGTTTATTACCGAAAAAAGCAAAGCTACAAATGAAAACCCTTGAAAACTATCAAGGAGAGGAACTTCCTGATGAATACAATACTCTTGCTAAGGAATCTGTTCCATTAAATAATGTTTTACATATCGCAGCTATTGTTTTAATCATATTGATGACAATAAAGCCTTTTTAATTTGTATATGATGCAGCATCAAAAGGTGCTGCATTCTTTCATGCGTTTGAAATCAGAAAAATGTGGGAAACATGATTACATGTTATGCTATTACCATACATAGGATAGTAAGAGGAACACATGGATATCCCTACTTAAAATTCATTGTGCTGCTTTGGTCTTTTCGTTTGACCTTTATTGACCTTAGTTGTATGATGGAGATACATAAAGTTTTACCTTTTGTTTTATGTCTATGTGTTAAGTCTTAAAGGATTACATAGTATCTACATTTTCCTTTAAGACGAAAAATCTTTCTTATATTAAAGGAGGAATACAAAAATGAATTTAATCCCTACAGTTATTGAACAAACAAACCGTGGTGAGCGTGCTTATGACATCTACTCCCGTCTTTTAAAAGACCGTATCATTATGCTGGGTAGTGGTATTGACGATAATGTGGCGAACTCCATCGTTTCTCAGCTGCTTTTCCTGGAAGCAGAAGATCCAGAGAAGGATATCTCAATCTACATTAACAGCCCGGGTGGATCCATTACAGCTGGTATGGCTATCTATGATACAATGCAGTTTATTAAGCCAAGTGTATCAACAATTTGTATCGGTATGGCTGCTTCAATGGGTGCATTCTTACTTGCAGCTGGAGACAAAGGAAAACGTTATGCTCTTCCTAACTCTGAAGTTATGATTCACCAACCGCTTGGTGGTGCTCAAGGTCAGGCAACTGAAATCGAGATTGCTGCAAAACGTATCTTGTTCCTGCGTGATAAATTGAACAAAATCCTATCTGATCGTACTGGTCAATCATTAGATGTGATCGAGCGTGATACAGAGCGTGATAATTTTATGACAGCTGAACGTGCGCTTGAGTATGGTTTAATTGATAAAGTATTGGATCGTAATACGTTAGGGAAATAAAAGTAATAACAGGCTAAAAACCTCATTGGTTTAGCCTGTTTTTTATTTAGGATACATTTAATTTGAATATTATTCTGTAAACCAACCTAAAGGAACGGTCACAATTTCGGGGAATAATACTAATAGTAATAAAATTCCCATTTGAACTAATAAAAATGGCAAAATTCCCTTAGTAATATCAATAATACTAATTTTACTAATTCCACAACCAATATAAAGTACCGTTCCGATTGGTGGGGTAATAAGTCCAATTGATAGATTAATAACCATTAGTAGTCCAAAGTATACAGGATCGATTCCTACTGCTGTCACTACAGGAAGCAGAACTGGTGTAAAAATCAGAATGGCAGGTGTTAAATCCATTACACAACCTACTACCAGTAAGAAGAGCATAATAAATAATAATAAAACAGTCGGATTAGATGTTAATCCACTTAAAAATTCAACCAGTTCACGCGGAATTTGTGCAACAGTAATTGCATAACCTGATACTACTGCCGTAGATGCAACAAACATAACAATACCTGTAGTTTTTGCTGTCCCAACAAATACTTCTGTTAACTGTCTCCATTTTATTTCTTTATAGAAGAAGCTTATAATTAATGCATAAACTGCTGCAACTACCCCGGCCTCTGTTGGAGTGAAAATTCCCCCCCGAAGCCCGACAATAATAATAACCGGTAGTAAAAGAGCCCAAAATGCACCTTTAAAGGCTTTCCACTTTTGTTTTGCATTGGCCTTTGGCATTGTTTCACTGTTGTCCTTCTTGGAAACAAAAAACCATACTATTACAAGACCCATGGCAATTAAAACTCCAGGAACAATTCCTGCCATAAATAACTGAGTGATTGAAACACCACCAACAACTCCAAATAAAATCATCGGTATACTTGGAGGAATGATTGTTCCAATAATGCCAGTTGCAGCAACTAGCCCGGTAGATGAGTTTTTGTTATATCCCTTTGCGATCATCATTGGAATGAGAATCGCTCCTAAAGCAGCCGTGTCTGCAACCGCTGATCCTGATAACCCAGCAAAAATCACACCGGACATAATAACAACGTAACCTAGCCCACCTCTTATATGTCCAACAAATGCACTTGCAAATTCAACAATTCTTCTTGATACACCACCTGCATTCATTATTTCTCCAGTAAGGATAAAGAAGGGAATTGCCATCAGTGAAAAATTATTTGCTCCTTTTACTAAATAGTCACCAAGAATTCCTGTATCAAACAAACCTAACACTGCTAACATGACAATCGCACTGCTAAGCATGGAAATGGCTACAGGCGCCCCTATAAGCAGGAAAAGAAATAAAGAAATAATAAACACCAAAATCATCATTCTGTTCTTCCTCCTTTCCCTTCTGTTTTTGCCCATTCAGGAGCATCTTGATTGAAAAAGGTAAATCGAATCGTTTGAATAGCTGTAATGATGATCATTAGAATAGAAGCAACAACACCTGCTAAATAAAAAACAGCTTCCGGAATCCCAGTTGCAGGACCTGTTACCAACTTATTAAGCTCCATCATTTTGAAGAGACCGTCTAAAAAGAGAATTAAAACAAAGACAGTTAAAGAATTTGCTAATAGATAAAGGATCTTTTGAAACCTTTTAGGAACCTTACTAATTACAAGATCTACCCCAAGATGTCCTTTCTCTTTTGAAGCAACAATCGCCCCTAAAAACACGATCCACACAAACAAATAACGTGCTAGTTCCTCAGACCATGTAATCCCTGAGCTAAAGGCATAGCGTAAAACAACATTTAAAAACACAAGTGATACCATTGATACAAGAACCAATACAATAATACCGTTTAATAGGCTGTTGAGAGTTTTCAACAATTTGACCATCTGATTTCACCTCTCAAAAATCATTATGAATCTATAAAACTCAACTTATTTTCTCTTTTTCATTTTCAATTAATTGAATAAATTCTTCTGCCCAATCATATTTTTCATATAACTCTTGATAAACAGGCTCCATTGATTCTCTTAAATCCTTCATGAATTTCTCATCAGGAACAATAATTTCAATTCCTTCACCCTTTAATTCTTCTTTTACTTTTTCTTCTGTTTCCTGAAGTAATTCCCACTCATATTGTGCAGATTCCTGTGCTGCCTCAAGAACAATATTCTTTGTTTCGTCGTCTAATCCATCAAAGAACTCTTTATTCATTAGGTATACATTGGGACTAAACATATGGTTTGTTTCCACAACATGACTTTGAACTTCATATAAGCCTGACTCTTTCAAGGTTGCATATGGATTTTCCTGTCCATCAATAACACCCTGTTCAAGTGCAGTGAATACCTCCGATAGTGCAAGTGGTTGAACGTTTACACCCATAGCCTTACCTGTATTGATAAATATCGGAATATTAGGCATTCTAAGACGCAATCCTTTAAACTCGTCGTAATTTTCAATTGCTCGATTTGATGAAACGACACGGAATCCGTTTGCCGTCCAAGCAATCGGCTCAACCCCTAGTTCACGAAAGGATTTAGCGATTTCATCTCCTACTTTCCCATTCAAGATCTGGTTTGCTTGTTCATAGCTATCAAATAAATATGGCCATTCCACTGCACCTATTTTAGGGTTGGCAGTTTGCAATCCCATTCCAGTTATCGCCATTTGAATAGAGCCAATTCGTGCTCCGCTAGTAAACTGAGCTTCATCTCCAAGTTCATTAGCTGGATAGATTTCTACTTTATATTTACCGTTAGTCTTTTCTTCAATTAAAGGTTTAAATTTCTCTAATAACGCAATATTCTGCGGGTGTGTTTCGGAAAAATAATGTGCTATTTTTATTGTTGTAATCCCTTCTGAGTTCGCCTTACCAGCTGTTTCCAAGAGGTTACAACCAGTAGTAATAAAAAGGAGTGTTGCTGTGATTATCCCGATTATAAACGCTTTCATTTTCATTAAAAGCCCTCCTATTCCGTAAAGGTGGCAGGTCACATTCTTGTATCCTGCACACCTACTATCAATCTCTTGCTTTACGGACTGCTTCCACGAATTGTGCAGCTTTTTCTTCTAATTCAATAAAATACTGATTATCCATTGTCTTCTTTGTATTTACTAGAGAGCTTCCTATCCCTGCTGCTACCGCTCCCGCTTTTATATATTCTCCAACATTATGAATATCAAGCCCCCCTGTTGGCATTAATGGAATTTGTGGCATCGGCCCATGTATATCCTTCAAATAACTTGGCCCAAATACATTTGCAGGAAAAACCTTAATGATATCAGCACCATTTTCATAGGCTGTTAAAATTTCCGTTGGTGTTAAAGCTCCTGGAATACTGATCACACCATAGCGCTTTGTTATTTTAATTGTTTCAACATTTACTGTAGGAGAGAAGATAAACTTAGCCCCAGCTATAATAGCTGCACGTGCTGTCTCGGGGTCCAGAACAGTACCGGCACCAACTATTACCTCATCCCCCATCTCATATGAAACTCTTTCAATTAATTCTAGTACTCTAGGAGTTTCAACCGTAATTTCTAGTGTCTTCACACCCCCGGCTTTTAAAGCCTTTGCAATGGGAACGATATTTTCAGGCTTCGCTCCTCTAATGACTGCAGCAATACCATTTTCCTTAATACGTTCTTTTAAACTCATCTACATTCACCATCCTTTATTTTAACGTTCTACGTCCTCACCCTTACTATTCATAAGTGCCTCAATCTCATCTGGTTCTGGTAGACCTTCTACATCACCTTCAACCATTGTCACCAATGCACCTACAGCATTTCCTCGCTTGACAGCATCAGGTAAGTTTAACCCATTTAGTAGACCTGATAGCAGTCCGGCAGCAAAGCCGTCACCTGCACCAACAGGATCAACAACTTGATCAACAGGATAACCTGGTATCACTCCAGATGTCTCGTTTGTAAAAAATGCAGCTCCTTCAGCTCCCAGTTTGACCACTACTTTAGCAGATCCATTATTAATAAAGCAATTCGCTATTTTTTGAGGATCTGTTTCATTGAACATAAATTTCCCTTCATCAATTCCTGGTAGGACAATGTCTGCTAACGAAGCTAATTCTAATAAGACTTGTCTTGCTTTTTCTTCACTCCAAAGCTTTCTTCGTAGGTTAGGATCGAATACGACTTGTACACCATTCTTTTTTGCTAGTTTTATTGCCTCTAAGACAGTACTAGCACAGGAATCACTTAATGCTGGGGTAATTCCTGTTATATGAAGAAATTTCGATCCTGCAATATACTCTTCATTTAAATCTTCAGGAGTTAATCCACTTGCTGCAGAGTCTTTCCGATAATAGTAGACCCTTACATCACTAGTTCTTCTTAGTTCCTTGAAATAAACTCCTGTCGGACGTTTCAAATCAACTTTAACCTGACTAACGTCTACGCCCTCTCCTTTAATAAAAGCTACAACCGCCTTTCCAAACTCATCATTTCCTACCTTACTTACCCAGCCAGCTTTATGCCCTAATCTAGACAAACCGATTGCGACGTTCGTTTCAGCTCCACCAAATTTCATTGAAAATTGATTAGCATGACGCATATATCCTGCTGAATTAGGAGTAAAGAGGACCATTGTTTCCCCTATTGTGACAACATCCATTCTTTTCATTCCATTCTAGTTTTCACTTAAATATTCATATACTGTTTGAGTAATAGGAACACCATTTACAAGTCTCTCATCCTCTCGTAGTTGTTCCGGTTCGCCTGGTACCATGACATGGTCGAAGCCCTGTGACGGCTTGGATTGGTGTATTTCATCTATCATTCTATCCATATTTTCTAAGAATTGTTGATGATCTGTAAATACTGCTGGGTTTATCGCAAACAAGAAATGTCCTAGCTTACGCTTTTTATTATAGTCACCATACATTGTGACGATATGTGGTCCAAAAGCAGAGCCTGTTAATAGACCGGATAATACATCAACAACCATCGCCATACCATAACCTTTTGGACCCGCGAACGGTAATAAAGCGTTTACTTCATGAGGATTAGATGTCGGTGTTCCTTCTTGATCAACACCCCAATCACTCGGAATAGATGTACCTGCTTCTCTTGCATGAAGTACCTTTCCAAAAGCCACATTACTAGTAGCCATATCAAGTATAATCGGTTTGTGCTTGTTTGCTGGAAATCCGAACGCAATTGGGTTTGTTCCGAAAAATGGTTCCGCTCCGCCAAATGGGACAACGACTTTATCGGTATGAGTAACTGCCATTCCGATTAGCCCTTCCTCTGCAGCTTGCTTAACAAAATAAGATAATGCTCCACAGTGACTGCTGTTTATAACAGCTACTGTACCAATTCCATTTGTTTTAGCCATTTCAATGGTATATTCCATCGCTTCTTTCGCAATAACATGACCAATTCCGTCATCACCATCAAAGATAGCTGAAGAAGGGCCGGTGTCTTTTACCTTGAATTCAGGATTAGGATTTAATCCACCTTCTGACAGGCGTTTTACATAATGTTCTGTTCTCAAAACGCCATGGGAACTTACTCCTCTTAAATCCGCGTGTACCAATACATCTGCTACCGTTTTAGCATGTTTTTTTAATAATCCAGCTTTTACAAGTTTGTTTACAACTAAATCTTTTAATTTCTCATGATTAATAATTGTGTTAGTCATCTTTATACCTCCCATATTTTTTCATGATTCTACTGATTAATAAATAGAAATCCCTATTATTAAACGCTTACTTTTATTCGTTTAATGATTTTTCAAAAGTTTATGATTATCGATTATCTAAAAAGGATGAGTTCGTGAAATGTAACATTTCACATTTCAATAGTATCTCTTTTTATTTTCTCAGTCAATATTTAATTTTCTATTACTAATTCTCTTTTTTGCTCTTCATTTATGAAATTGACTAGACCTTAGGGATTCCTCTATAATTTAAACTATCTATAGATAAATTTTTCATGTAACATGTAACATGTTAATTACTTTTGAAGAAGGAGTATAGTTGAATGAGCCTAATCGAAACCTCTGCTCTAGGTACACAAGTTTATAAAATTCTTCGCTCAGAGATCATTAGTGGAATTTTTGCACCTGGGGATAAATTAGATATTAATGAATTAGCAACTAAATTTGGAGTAAGCCGCTCACCTGTTAAAGAAGCAGTCAATCAATTAGTGCATGAAGGATTAATTGAAATCTTGCCAAGAAGAGGAACATATATAAGTCAGCTTCGTTTCAAAGATTGTATGGAAGCTCTTGATGCAAGATTTATGGTAGAAATATGGGCTGCAACTCAAATAATCGATATTGTAACGGATGAACAAATAAACATTTGGAAACAAATTATTCAAAGAATGGATTCTCTTTTAAAGGAAGATACTTTTTCGTATGAAGTGTATAGTCAGCTTGATATGGAATTTCACCAGCTTTTAGTACAGTGGACAGGAAACCAAAAAGTACAAAATATTTACCAATCTATCAACCCTTTAATTTCCCTTGCTCGAGTAGGATACAGTGAGGTGTTTGAGAAAAGTTTAAAAAGACACAAAGACCATCATAATATGTTTGATTCCTTAAAAAATCGTGACTTGACTGGATTGATTTCAGCCATGCAGCAACATAAAGATACCTTAAAAATTGATACAAGACAAAACTGGAATGAAGAATTATATGGTCCAATTGATAGTTAAACACTCATCCTTAAATTGAAAGAGCCATCTGTCCTTTTTTCTAGTACTGAAGGTTATTAGAAAACTTCTTGATTTCCCACTAATTAACATCTACTTCAACACAGATCGGAAAGCTTTTAAACTCGTTGCAAACAAAAAAGACACACCGCCTATAACTTTTCGGTGTGTCTTCTTTTTACGCTTCTTGTTTTACAAATTTTTCTAACGCTTCTACAGCTTCCTGCTCATCGCTGCCTTCTGCAATTAGATTGATTTCTGTTCCAGAGCTAACAGCTAAACTCATTAACCCCATGATGCTCTTTGCATTTACCTTTTTTCCGTCTTTCTCTAAAAAAATATCTGATGCAAAACGATTTGCCTCTTGAACGAATAACGCTGCTGGACGCGCCTGTAAACCTGTTTTTAGATTTACTTCAACTTGCTTTTCAACCATTGAAATCTCCTCTTCTCTTTTTATTATTTTATAGATAACGGCTGGCCTGATCTAAGTTGTTCAGCTATTTCGTCTAGCTTTCTTAAACGATGATTAATGCCTGATTTGCTAATTGTACCGCTTGATACCATTTCTCCAAGCTCTTTTAGAGTAACATCTTGGTACTCAACTCGAAGTTTCGCGATTTCCCGCAATTTATCTGGTAATGCATCTAACCCGATTTTATCATCGATATAGCGGATATTTTCGACTTGTCTAAGGGCAGCTCCTATTGTTTTGTTTAGATTGGCTGTTTCACAGTTAACTAAACGGTTAACAGAATTCCTCATATCCCGGACAATTCGTACATCCTCAAATCGAAGTAAAGCCTGATGGGCGCCGATAATATTTAAAAACTCTGTGATCTTCTCGGCTTCCTTTAAGTACGTAATAAACCCTTTTTTACGTTCAAGTGTTTTGCTGTTTAATTCAAATGTATTCATTAACTCACAAAGAGAATCATTATGTTCCTTATATTGTGAGAAAATTTCAAGATGATAGGATGAGGTTTCCGGATTATTAACAGACCCTCCGGCAAGAAAAGCTCCTCTTATATAAGAGCGTTTGCAACATTTCTTCTTCACCAGGTTTTCAGAAATACTTCTATAAAATGTAAACCCTTCATCAAGTATATTGAGGTCTTCTAAAATCTCCTTAGCCCGTTGAACAAGGCGCACAATATAGACATTGTTTTTCTTTAAGCGCATTTTTTTACGAACAAGCAGTTCTACTGTGATTTCATATTGCTTTTTTAGAAGAGTATAAATTCTTCTCGCAATCGCTGCATTTTCAGTTTGGATATCTAAAATTAGCATACGATTAGAAAATGAAAGGGATCCATTCATTCGAATAAGTGCTGATAGCTCTGCTTTCAAACAGCATGGCTTTAATTCTAAGTTGGTTAATTCTTTTTTCGTCTCAGATGCAAATGACAATTCTGCACCCCCATTCTTTAAAAGGAACTCATGTCATCTCTTGTTGCAGAATTCCATATAATAGCTTTGCTACCTTATTTGTATCATGTCTAATCACATTGTTTTCATAACTTACAATTTTGTCTGTTAACACTTCAAGTCCCATTGTTTTCAGTTTTTCAATATCATAATGGACCGGCTTTGCAAGTTCTTCCTCATAAAGAGATTTAATGTTTGCAGGAATTTCTTCTTCATTGACTAATATCGTATCAATAAATGCTGCCTGCATATGATCATATAAAGCTTTCACATGATCGCTTGCGGAAAAATCCAATGTTTCACCAGCTTGTGTCATGACATTGCAGATGTATACTTTTTTTGCTTTGGCTTTGCGAACCTCTTCTCCAATTTTAGGAACAAGCAGATTCGGTAAAATACTTGTGTACAGGCTGCCGGGTCCGATGATGATTAAATCAGCTTCCCGAATGACCTCAACTGTTTCCGGAAGCGGCTCAATACTACTCGGGCTTAGGAAAACCCGCTTAATCTTCTTCCCTGAAAATGGAATTTTCGATTCTCCGGAGACAACGGTTCCGTCTTCCATTTCCGCATTTAAAATCACACTTGTGTTTGCGGCTGGTAAGACTTTTCCCCGCACATTTAACACGGTGCTCATTTCCCTGATTGCATGAACAAAATCACCGGTAATGTTCGTCATTGCTGCCAGGATTAAGTTTCCTAAGGAATGACCAATCAAATTGTTTCCTTTATTAAAACGATGCTGAAACAGCTCTTCAACGAGGGGCTCAACATCTGATAATGCCGCTAATACATTGCGAATATCTCCAGGAGGTGGGATATTTAACTCATTTCGGAGCCTACCCGAGCTCCCGCCATCATCGGCAACCGTTACAATGGCAGTAATATCAACAGGAAATTTCTTTAAACCTCTTAATAATACCGATAATCCTGTACCGCCGCCAATGATGACTACTTTAGGTAATGTTTCAGCCATTACTCAGTGATGCTTTCTTTTCTCAATGTCCCGATGTGAAACTTGAGTGTGATAATCATTTTTATAGTAATTGGCAATGTATTCAGCTAATGTTACTGAGCGATGTTGTCCTCCTGTACATCCAATCGCTACAACGAGTTGACTTTTCCCCTCACGTTTATAATAAGGCAGCATAAACGTAAGCAAGTCCTGAAGCTTTTCTAAAAACTTCTGTGTCTCATTCCACTTTAGAACATAGGAAGAAACCTCTTCCTGCAAGCCTGTTTTCGGTCTCATATGATCAATGTAATGCGGGTTAGGTAAAAAGCGTACATCAAAGACAAGATCTGCATCAATAGGGATTCCGTATTTAAATCCAAATGATGTCACATTTACAGTAAATGTATGCTCCACACTTGTGGAGAACTGTTGTAGAATCTTTTCTCTCAGCTCTCTGGGCTTCAGCTCTGAGGTATCATAGATAAGCTGTGCTCTGCCTTTTAACTCTTCAAGAAGCTCCCGTTCAAGCCCGATACCTTCTAAAGGAAGACCCTTTGATGCCAATGGGTGGGAACGTCTTGTTTCCTTGTAGCGCGTCACAAGTGTTGAATCCTTTGCATCTAAAAATAAGATATGCGGTGTTAACCATGCATTCTCTGCTAAATCATCAAGCGCTTCAAACAAGCTATCAAAAAATTCTCTTCCTCGAAGGTCCATAACAAGTGCCACTTTGTTCATTTTCGAGCCTGACTCTTTCATTAGCTCTAAAAATTTTGGCAACAAAGTTGGAGGCAAGTTGTCCACACAGAAATAACCTAAGTCCTCAAAGCTTTGAATGGCAACTGTTTTTCCAGCCCCAGACATACCTGTAATAATCACCATTTGTACTTCCTGCGGTGTTTGTTGTTCAGTTTGTTCAATGGTCATTTCATATCCTCCCCTCTTTTTTCACTCGTCATTTATTTTACGTTACCATGTTTTTACTATCGATCATGTACGTTTGTAAGAAAATGTGCCACACATCTGATTTTATTGCGGATCTAGACGGTAGGAAAGTAATTTATAATCAGGTGTGTATGTAAAGGTACCATAAAGCATTCCTGTTCCTTTGATAACATATTCCAGTATGTGATGATCTCCAGGCGCCATTGGCAGCTCCTGAATCACATCTTTATTATGCCATTTTATCGTTCCCTCTTCAGATTCCAGGACATTTGTTCCCTGGTAATCTGTTGCTAAGAACGTAAACATCATCCATTCTGATACAATATCTGTTCCATCTTGTATGATGAAGGTAAAGATTCCTTTTAGCTGTGGGTTTTTTATATATATGCCCGTTTCTTCACGGAATTCACGAGTGACTGTATCCTTCACCGATTCTCCTAACTCCATTTTGCCGCCTGGAGCTACCCACCAGCCTCTTCTGGGTTTTTGCAGGAGAAGAACTTTATTTCCTTCCATTAAGACGCAGTTGGTTACTCTTTGCAAATTCTTCACCTCGATTTTCCACAGAACATTACTCTTGCTAGCAACGTACTTTTGCTTCTATTATACTATAATTCAAATTATCTTCACAACGAACAGGACTGGTATACAAAAATAAAAACGATGTGATAGGGGTTATTCTTTTTTATTTACGAGAAAGAGACTAAGAAGAGGATTACTACTATGTATATACGTTTATATTGTAAAACTGTTTCATTTTTTTGCAGAAAAAATAAAAACAGCAGACAGGCAAAAAAAGGGAGCATGGGAAAGGGCGCCCATGCTCTAAAATAAGTCTATTTATAAAAGGGGGTCAATTACTACTTATATATTACCTCATAATTGTTTCACTCATGTTACAAGAGGGTTAAAACACAATTACGAATTTGTTAATCAGACTTTGACACCCTTTTACAATTCGGGTTAAATTAGTTAACAGCCTTTAATTTTTCGGCTAATTCTTCTACATAGTGTTGTGCACTTTGGGCAGCAATACTTCCATCACCAGTTGCTGTGACAATTTGACGAAGCATTTTTTCACGAATATCTCCGGCTGCAAAGATCCCAGGAACTCTTGTTTCCATTCGTTCATTTGTTTCAATATACCCATTTCCATTTGTAATTCCAAGGTTAGCAAATGGTTTTGATAATGGAACCATTCCGATGTAGATGAATACACCGTCAGCTTTAAATTCTTGTTCCTCACCATTTTCAGTATTCACTAATGTTAATTTTCCAACTTTACCATCTTGTTCATGAATTTCTTTTATAGTGTGATTCCAGATGAAATCAACTTTTTCGTTATCGAACGCACGTTGTTGAAGGATTTTTTGAGCTCTTAGTTCGTCACGTCGGTGAACAATCGTTACTTTTGTAGCAAAGCGAGTTAAATATACTCCCTCTTCTACCGCAGAGTCTCCTCCACCTACAACAACCAGTTCTTTCCCTTTAAAGAAAGCTCCGTCACAAACCGCACAATAAGAAACTCCGCGTCCACCCAGTTCTTTTTCGCCAGGTACACCGATTTTTTTATATTCTGCACCAGTTGTAATGATTACGGCTCTTGTTTTGTATTCTTTTTTACCTGCTTTGACGATTTTGTATTCTTCTCCATCAACAATTTCCTGAATATCGCCATATGCATATTCAGCACCGAATTTTTTCGCATGGTCGAACATTTTTGTTGATAGTTCAGGCCCTAAAATGTGGTCAAATCCAGGATAGTTTTCAACTTCTTCCGTGTTAGCCATTTGACCGCCCGGAATTCCACGTTCAATCATAAGTGTTGACAGGTTAGCGCGTGAAGTATAGACAGCTGCTGTCATCCCCGCAGGACCTGCTCCTGCTATAATAACGTCATAAATTTTTTCTTCTGACACGATTTTTCACTCCTTAAGTAAAACCTTTACTTTGATTATCTGCTTTTTCGAGAAGACAAATACCCTTCATTTTATCTTCATCATTTTCTGCTATAAACATCGTATTAAATTAACGAGAATGATGCCAATTTTTTGCTCAAAAGGGGATCACAGATTTTCAGAATTTTGTCGTTCTCGGGCGAATATTGTCTAATCGCAAATAAATTGTTGAAAATCGCAAATAAAATCCGAAAATCGCAAATATATTTCTTTAATCGCAAACAAAATTTCAAAACCGCAAATAACTTGATTACTCATTAATTTTTACAGCACAACTGGGACGAGGAACCTGTCCCTCCGGACCACTCCAAAAAACCCGCCACAAGGCGGGTTTTTATGAGAGTATGTTTTTGATGAGTTTTGCATATTTCCCAATGGTTGCAACGGATGTTGTGTATTGGGTTGCGATGGTTGCTTGAGTTATGGGTTGATTTGCTTTGGTTCTCCATACATATTCCAGTGCAGCTGCCCAGCCTTGATGATTTTGTAATGAGATATTCTCTTTGTAGACTTTTGTAAGGATACGGAAAGAAAATAAAAACAATTCATCCTGTTTTGAGTGCGTAAATAAGGACTCAGCGATGTGATAGAGTGCTGCTACTTTTTCGTGTATGTGATCATCGTTTGTTAAAGAAAATGCTATAAATTCTTTTTCAAGCTGTGATTGTGGTACAGTTGATGATTGGTAATTCTTGATCTCATTAAGATTGTTCGTTTGAACGGCAAGAAAGATTGCGTAAAGACGTTCTTCAAGTGTCATGCTACCTACACGATGATTAGCATCACCTGACACATTCCACGGCTCTGAGCCTTCTTTCTCTTTGTTTTCTTTTATGACCCGCTCCCACATTTGTTCAGCAAATGTCACATTTCCTGTAAAATATGCGGAATACGATAACCAGTAATAAAAGACTTCATCACCTTCAAAGCCTTGTTTATAGAGAGAACGAAGCCACTTGTAGGCAAGCGGATAATGCCCGACCAATGCAAAAGTTGCTCCAAGCTTATAGCGGTGTTCTACTAATAGCGGATGTACCGTTGATAATACCTTTGCGATTTCTTCAACCTTTTCGTCCTGGCGTTCATAATAATAAAAAACTAAAAGATTACAGTATGCATGAAGGTTGCCAGGGTTCTGTTCTAGAACGGTTTGCAGGTATTGTTTGGCTTTATCCACTTCCCCTACATAAAAATAAGCCAGGGATAAATTATTGTGTGCCGACCAAAATTCAGGATATTCTTCAACAATTTCTTCAAGTAATGTGATAGCCTCTTCGAACTGGCTTGTTTCCAGAAGAGATTTGGCTGCATCTTGTTTTAAAATCAAATCATCAGGATCTCTTAAAAATGGTTCCTCATCATCATCTTCCATTGTTAAGAGATCGATCAAATCTTCATTTTCCTCAATAAATTCACCATACGGATCGATTCTTGAATACTCTGTTGCACATTTATATGCTTCCTGAAATAATCCAAGATGTGCGTAATTGTTTGCCATAAAGTAGTGACATTCCGCCATTTCTATATCAAGTTCATCAAGTATATATGAAAGCAATTCATTTGATTGACTGTATTTTCCCATATCTGTGTAGATTGTTGCGAGTTGGGAGAGCTTAACTGAATCCATTGGATCCAACTCAACAGCCTTTTGTAGATATTTACTTGCTTTTTGATAGTTTTGCTCTCGGTATGCCTTAAGACCTTTATTATAATAATATTGTCCATCTTGGAGAAACGGGACAACCTGTGCGTTTTTTTGTTGTTTGCTCAATTGTTTTCCCACTGAAATCCTCCATTTCATTCATTTCACCGTACGTAAGTATACCACAAGATATGCTTTCAAAATAGTAGGTAAATGTAAAGACGATACATATTCCTCTTTTGGAAAAATACTTCCAAATTCTAAAATGGCAAATATTCATTTTAAAAGAGTGAAGAATAGAAAAAGATCAAGATTAGGAGGATGTATGAATGGACCAAAAAGAATTATCACCTCACCATATTGAGCTTACCTCTTCGGAAATTGGTGCATTGTGGGCATCATATATGTCGGAAAGTGCAAGCAAGCCAGTCTTACTATACTTTAATCAGATCGTTGAGGATTCGGAAATAAAAGGACTTCTTGACTTCGCCTTAGCAAAATGTGAAGAGCATATTGCTACATTATCTGAAATTTTTCATAAAGAAAATTATCCACTTCCTATTGGTTTTTCAGAAGGGGATGTAAAGGTGAATGCTCCAAGATTATTTTCTGATCCCTATATTCTCTATTTTATTCGAAATTTAGGAAAAGCTGCCATTGCAGCTGATGGTATGGCCCTTACAATGTCTGCAAGAAAAGATCTGCGAGAGCTCTATACTCATTATTTAACTGAAGCTGCCAAGGTCCAGGAAATGGCAAAGGAAATTGAGCTTTCCAAAGGTTTGTATATTCGCACACCAAACCTGGCAATACCTAATGAAGCTACTATGGTGGACCACCAAGGATTTCTTCGCGGCTGGTTTGGTGAAAGGCGTACCTTATCAGCGACTGAAATTGCCCATATTTCCATGAATCATACGAATAATGCTTTAGGGAAAACCTTACTAATGGGGTTTGTACAAACAACCAAAACAGAAGAATTAAGAAATCACTTTATTCGTGGAATTGACATTGCTGCCTCAATTATGGAGACTCTTAGACGTCTTTTAGAGGAATGTTCGTTACCATCCCCGAGAACATGGGATACAGAGGTCACTGATTCTACGGTTGCTCCATTCTCAGATAAGTTAATGCTCTTTCATATTAACTCATTAAACGCTATTGGGTTGGGGAATATTGGAGGTTCATTAGCATTATCTATGCGCCGTGATTTATCAGCTAAATACTTAAAAATGATGAAAGACATCGGAACATATGCAGAAGATTCCGCAAACATTATGATTAAAAACAGTTGGTTTGAGCGCCCGCCTCAAGCGATGAATCGAGATTACTTATCTAAAAAGCATTAAATGAAAAGAGGCCTGTCCTCACCATAAAGAATGAGACAGACCTCTTTGTTATTTCCCAATATGCCGTTCTTCAAGCACCTTTAATACATCATCCAACGGAAGCTTCTGCTCACGCAGTAACACCATTAAGTGAAACAGCAGATCTGCAACTTCCCATTTTAACTCACCATGGTCACGGTTTTTCGCCGCAATAATTACTTCTCCTGCTTCCTCACCGACTTTCTTTAAAATCTTATCAACACCTTCAGTAAAGAGATATGTCGTATAAGATCCTTCCGGAAGCTCACTTTCACGCTTTGCAATCAATGTTTCCAATGTATTTAAAATCTGGTAACGATCTTGTGGTGCTTGTACTTCCTGCTTATCAATTGTTTCACTAAAACAAGTGTAGGCACCTGTATGACATGCCGGTCCTTTAGGTTGAACAAGTACTAAAATCGCATCCTGATCACAATCATATCTTATTTCTACAACTGTTTGCGTGTTTCCGCTTGTAGCACCTTTATGCCACAACTCTTGACGTGAACGGCTGTAGAACCATGTTTCCTTTGTTTCGATCGTTTTTTTCAACGATTCTTCATTCATATAAGCTAATGTTAAAACTTCCTTGCTAGCTGCATCTTGCACGATGGCAGGCACTAAGCCGTTTTGATCAAATGTAATCGATTCTATCATCGTACATTCACCCCCTGTTGATCTAAATATGCTTTTACTTCTTTTACAGATGTTTCTTTATAGTGGAAAATGGATGCGGCCAAAGCTGCATCAGCTTTTCCCTCTTGAAAGGCATGTAAAAAGTGTTCGGCATTTCCCGCACCGCCAGAGGCAATGACAGGAACAGTTACTGCTTCACTGACAGCCTTATTTAAAGCAAGATTGAAGCCGCTTTTTTCTCCATCACTGTCCATGCTTGTTAACAGAATTTCACCAGCTCCACGCTTTACAGCTTCCCTGGCCCACTCGACAACTTCCCATTCTGTTGCATTTCTGCCACCATGTGTGAAGACTCTCCAGCTGCCTAACTGATCGTCGTATTTGGCATCAATAGCTACAACGATACATTGTGAACCGAAAAAGCCGGCACCTTCTGTAATTAAATCCGGATTCAATAATGCAGCCGTGTTAAGAGAAACTTTATCAGCTCCGGCACGCAGGATACGTTTCATATCTTCCAATGAGTTGATTCCGCCGCCAACTGTAAATGGGATTGCAAGCTGTGCTGCCACCTGTTCCACAACATCAACCATTGTTTTCCGTCCTTCATGTGAGGCAGAAATATCCAAGAAAACGAGCTCATCGGCCCCTTCTTTATCATAAAACTTTGCTAACTCTACAGGATCTCCGGCATCTCGTAACCCTAAAAATTGAATTCCTTTGACCACACGGCCTTCTTTTACATCAAGACACGGAATAATGCGCTTTGTAATCATGATGATGCGCCTACCTTTAATGCATCTGGTAAACTGAATTGATTTGTATATAAGGCTTTGCCAACGATCGCTCCTGCCACACCTGTTTGTTTGTATTCAGAAAGAGTTTCCAAGTCTTTTAGAGAGCTGACGCCACCTGAAGCAATGACTTGTTTACCAGTTGCTTTTGCCATCTCCACAACTGCCTCCACATTTGGACCAGACAGCATGCCATCTGTTGCGATGTCTGTGAAAATAAACACTTCAGCACCAGCATTTGCAAGTTCTTTTCCAAGATCTGTTGCTTTTACATTGGACGTGTTTAACCAGCCTTCTGTTGAGACATAGCCGTCTTTTGCATCAATTCCGATCGCGATTTTCTCACCATATGCAGCAAGCATTTTTTTCACAAACTCAGGATTTGAAATGGCTGCACTTCCTAAAATCACGCGGTCTACGCCATTTGAAAGATAATACTCAACATCTTCCTCCGTACGAATTCCGCCGCCAATTTGGATGTTCGCTGATAGTTTCGTAGCTGCATTGATCACATGCTGATGATTGACAAGCTTGCCTTCCTTCGCACCATCTAAATCAACCATGTGAATCCAGTTTGCTCCCTGGTCATCAAATTGTTTTGCCATATCGAAAGGAGAATCGCCATAAACCGTTTCCTTGTTATAATCTCCTTGAAGCAATCGAACACATTTCCCGCCGCGCATATCGATTGCAGGATAAATAATAAACTGACTCATCGTTTTTCTCCCTCCACCAGGTTAATATAGTTTTCTAATATTGCCAGACCTAACTCACTGCTTTTTTCCGGGTGAAATTGTGTTCCGTACACCTTTCCGCGTCCCACAACAGCAGGCACCTCAACACTATAGCTTGCCGTCGCCAACAATGTATCCTCATCAGCAGCATCTACAAAATACGAGTGAACAAAATAAGCATAACCACTGGATATTCCCGCTAACAGAGGGCTCTCATTTCGAATCGTCAAATCGTTCCAGCCCATATGTGGCACCTTGAATGATTCACCATTTACAGACTCAGGAATGCGAATGACCCGTCCAGGTAAAAGAGAAAGTCCCTTTGCTTCACCATTTTCAATACTTTCATCAAATAATAGCTGCATCCCAAGGCAAATGCCTAATAACGGCTTTCCTTCTGAAACAACTGTTTGAATAAACTGGGTTAAGCCTGTTTCATTAAGAATATCCATCGCATCTTTGAATGAGCCAACCCCTGGTAAAATATAGCCGTCAGCTTTGGCAAGTTCTTCTTGATCACTTGTCAATATATAATCAGCATTCATCCGTTCCAGCGCTTTGCTGACACTGTACAGATTTCCCATTCCATAATCAATGATTGCGATCATGCTTATAACATCCCTTTCGTTGAAGGCAGCTTTCCTTCCATACGTGGATCAACCATTGTTGCTTCATCAAGCGCTCTTGCTAATGCTTTGAAAATCGCTTCAATAATATGGTGTGTGTTGCGGCCATAATGAACAATCACATGTAAATTCATACGAGCCTCTAATGCAAACTTCCAAAGAAACTCATGAACGTTTTCAGTATCAAATGTACCGACTTTCGTACTTGGAAGTTCTCCTCTGAATTCAAGATGCGGACGGTTGCTCAAATCAACGACAACCTGTGCCAAGGCCTCATCCATCGGAACGAATGCACTTCCGTAGCGCTTAATCCCTCTTTTATCACCCAATGCTTCACGGATAGCCTGCCCTAAGCAAATGCCGATATCCTCTGTTGTATGGTGATCATCAATTTCCACATCACCATTTGCATCAACTGATAAATCAAATTGCCCGTGCTTTGTAAAAAGGTCAAGCATATGGTCCATAAATGGTACATCCGTTTTTAATGAAGATTGACCTGTTCCATCAATTGAAAAAGACAAGGAAATTTGTGTTTCCTTTGTATCACGTTTTATTGAAGCTGTTCTTGTCATTTTGTTTCCTCCTATTTGAGCCTTTCTTCCATCGCACGCGCATGTGCTTCCAAACCTTCTAATCTTGCTAACTTCGCAACTTTTTCGTAGTTGTTGTGGAACGCTTTCTCGCTATATTGGATAATGCTCGATTTTTTCATAAAATCATCCACATTCAACGGACTTGAAAAACGAGCTGTTCCGTTTGTTGGTAACACATGGTTCGGTCCTGCAAAATAATCACCAACAGGCTCTGAGCTATAACGGCCTAGGAAAATAGCTCCCGCATGACGAATTTCATTCAAGCTTGCCATTGGATTTTCGGTTAGTACTTCAAGATGTTCCGGTGCAAGCTCGTTGACAATCGCAAGCGCTGTTTCAAGATCTTCAGCAACATAAATATGTCCGTAGGCTTCAATTGAAGCCTTCGCAATTTCTTTTCTCGGTAATAATTCGACTTGTCGCTCAACTTCAGCTTTTACTTCTTCAGCCTGCTTCATTGAAGTTGTCACAAGGATGCTTGATGCCTGTTTATCATGTTCTGCTTGTGATAAAAGATCTGCCGCAATTTCATTTGCTTTGGCTGATTCATCACTTAATACAACAATTTCACTAGGTCCTGCAATCATATCAATATCAACGTTCCCAAATACTTCCCGCTTTGCCAAGGCTACGAAAATATTTCCTGGACCCATGATTTTATCAACAGATGCAATTGTTTCCGTTCCATATGCTAACGCTGCAATCGCCTGGGCTCCCCCGACTTTATACATCTCTTCAATGCCAAGTTCTTTAGCAGCAACAAGGACCCCTGCCGGTAGTGTTCCTTCTTGATTTGGCGGTGAAACAAGGACAATTCGCTTTACTCCTGCAACTTGTGCTGGAATGACATTCATTAAAACGGACGAGGGATATGCCGCTGTTCCTCCTGGTACATAGACACCAACTGCATCAAGTGCTGTAATTTTTTGCCCAAGCATTGTTCCTTCTTCATTATAGCTAAACCAAGATTCATGCTTTTGTTTTTCATGAAAAGAACGAATATTAGCTGCAGCTTCGCGGATGATGTCTACTAATTCTTGATCTAAAGTTTCATAGGCTGCTGCATATTCAGCTTCAGTTACCTTCAAGGAATCTAGTAAAACACGATCAAACTTTTCTGTATAGGTAGATAGAGCGGTATCTCCTTGTCCGCGCACATCTGTGATGATGGATTGAACGATTTTCCGTTGTTCCTCTGTCCCCGTATCAATCGTTCGTCTTAAACTAACCTTTTTATCTGTAATGGTTGTAATTTTCATTGATTAGCCCCCAATGACCTTTGATAGACGCTCCACTAATTCATCAATCGGTTCATCCTTCATACGATAGCTTACCGGATTTACGATTAGACGGGATGTAATGTGGCAAATATGCTCAAGCTCGACTAACCCGTTTTCTTTTAATGTTCTTCCTGTTGACACAATATCAACGATCCGCTCTGCTAATCCGATTAAAGGTGCAAGCTCGATTGATCCGTTTAATTTAATAATTTCCACCTGTTCACCTTGCTCGCGAAAGTAGCTTGATGCAACTTTTGGATATTTTGTTGCTACCTTAGGCGCAACATTGGAAATTTTTGCATCAGGAAGACCTGCAACTGCTAAATAGCACTCACTGATTTTCAGATCAAGTACCTCATACACATCACGATCTTCTTCAAGCATGACGTCTTTTCCGGCAATTCCAACATCTGCTACCCCATGCTCAACATATGTCACAACATCCATAGGCTTCGCTAAAATGAAGCGGATGTTTTCGTTTGGAACGTCCAAAATTAATTTTCTGGATTCATCGAACTCAGGAGGAAGCTGATAGCCTGCTTTGCGAAGCATATCTGCCGCTTCTTCAAAAATTCTTCCTTTTGGCATCGCAATTGTTAACTGTTGACTCATCTTACAGCTCCTCCTTTCGAGAACCAATAAAATAACTTACTTCTTCAAACTTCTTCGTATATGCATCAACATCTTTAATTCCGGTAATATCCTGCATGACAACTCGTTTATTTGATTGTCTTAGCTCTGTTGCATAGGAAATCGCTTCTGCGCGTCGCTCTTGACTGTAAATCACACATTGAAGTGTTGCTTCTTCTGTAACGTTAAGAGCTTCGATTAAACGATCCAGGTGCAGACCAAACCCTGTTGCAGGTGCCGCACGGTTGAATTTTTCAAATAAGTGGTCATAGCGTCCGCCATTTCCAATCGGGAATCCAACATGATCTGCGTACACTTCAAATAAAACACCTGTGTAATAGCTCATATGGCTGACAATATTTAAATCAAGTTTTAGATAGTCTGTTACTTGATAAGCCTCAAGAGCACTCCAAATCTGTGAAATTTCTTCTAGAGAGCTCAGAGCTTCCTGTGAGGTAACAAGCTCTTTCGCTTCATTGACTTTTTCAATACCTCCACGAAGTGTTAATAATGTAAACAAACGCTCTTTAT
This sequence comes from Bacillus sp. J37, assembly GCF_000518865.1. GTDB lineage: Bacteria > Bacillota > Bacilli > Bacillales > Bacillaceae > Metabacillus. Next base: position 75,047 of record NZ_JAEK01000007.1, read on the forward strand.
CAATAGAGGATAAAGGTAAGTTTTTCACATGCTCGCGGTAGCCAACATAGTTTTTCTCATACAGAAATCTTCTTAGCACGTCTACTCGTTCCTGGTTTCCCAGTACTTCTTTAAATAAGGCATTTGCGTAACCAATATGCCCGATCGCAATTTTGAAATTATTCAGCCCTGCTTTCTTTAGTACTGAAACCATTAAGGCAATCACTTCAGCATCTGCGCTTGACGTGCCATCACCGATTAGCTCTACCCCTACTTGTTCAAATTCAGCAGGACGTCCACCCTCATGCTGTTGGGCACGAAATACATTTGCTGAGTACGCAAGTCGTTGCGGATAGAGGTTGTTAAATAGTTTTGAAGCTGCTACACGTGCAATTGGTGCTGTCATATCTGGACGAAGCACTAATGTGTGACCTTGTTGATCTAGTAATTTAAAAAGCTGTTGATCCAGGATAGCGGATTGAACGCCAACTGTTTCGTAATATTCCAGTGTTGGTGTTTCGATAAATTCAAATCCCCAGCCTTCAATTTCGTTTGTCATTTCATTGCGTGTTTTCTTTTTTACTTCATATAGATTTGGTAATGTATCAACCATTCCAAGTGGTTTTTCAAACATAAACATATGTGTCAGTACCCCCGTCGTCATTGAATACTACGTTAATTTTCAGAATCCTTTACTTCGCTAATATGCTAATATACTACCAGAGTGAAGAAGATATTTCAAGGAATTACTATATATTAGGTGAAATTTGTTTCGTTTACATATTATTCTGACTTTTAAGTGTTTAAACAAACGTTTGATTAATTGACTATACACTGATACGACAGGTGACTTAGACCGTTCCATTGCGCTCCAGTCGCAAGATTCGCCGGGGAGGAAGCCAAGCCTCCTCAGCTTCGCTTGCGGGGTCTCGGCCTTTCCTCTACTTCCCGCAGGAGTCAAGTGTCTTCCGCTACATTCCACTAAAGATTTAAAAATAAGATTCTAAATCAATTACCTTTACGAAACAACCTAGTTATTTTTTAAAAACTATTTAGGTTGATTGGAACGGATATGCGAGACTCCTGTGGGAGCTGTGGGACAGGTGAGATCCCGCAGACGCAAAGCGGCGAGGAGGCTCACCGCCCACCCCACGGAAAGCGAGCATCCTGGAGCTCCAATCAACCACTCCCTGCACTTGTTACAAACCAACAACTATTTAAAAATTAGCTAATTAAAAAGACCTCATTCTAAAACAAAAAGCCACTAGTTTGTACTAGCAGCTTCTTCTCTTTTTGCCAGCTCTTCTTTTGTATAGATGATTTGCATGGGGTTTCCTCCGACGAAGGCTCCTGCGGGTACGTCTTTGTGAACAAGGGTTCCGGCAGAGACAACTGCTCCGTCGCCGATGTTGATACCTGGCAGGATTGTTGTGTTTGCCCCTATCATCACTTCATCACCAATTTGAACATCACCAAGCCGGTATTCTTTAATCAAATATTCGTGAGCAAGAATGGTTGTGTTATAGCCGATAACCGTGTTTCTTCCAACCGATATTTTTTCCGGAAACATGACATCAAGCATCACCATAAGCGCAAATGAGGTTTGATCACCGATTTTCATGTGTAAAAAATGGCGGTAAAGCCAATTTTTCACGGATAAAAACGGTGTATACCGTGCAAGTTGAATAACAACAAAGTTCCGAACAACCTTCCAAAACGGGACGGTTTTATACACATGCCAAAGCGAGTTGGCTCCTGACACAGGGTATCTTGTTGTTCTTCTCACCTTATTTCACTCCAACAATTGGAAGTAGATCACTCATTCTTTCTAATAAATAATCCGGATTGTAGCTGCTGATATACTCTCTTCCTTTTATACTCCAGGAAACACCGGCTGTTTTTGTACCGGCATTTTTTCCAGCTTCCACATCATGGTGATTATCACCGACCATAATCGCTTCCTCCGGTTTGGAATCAAGCTGTGCTAATGCGTTTAAAACAGGCTCCGGATGCGGCTTTGCGTTTTCAACATCATCAAGAGTGACAACAACATCAAAAAACTGATCAAGCTTTGTAAGCTTTAAGCCCATGTTCACGGTATCGCGGATTTTTGTTGTCACGATACCTAGTTTGAAGCCATGCTCCTTAAGTGTCTTAATTGTTTCAAACACTGTTTCGTATTCCGTAACAAGAGTGTCATGTTGTTCATGATTAAACTGGCGATACACCTTCACCATTTCTTCTGTTTTCTCCGGGTTGATACTTGTGAATGTATTATAAAGAGTCGGGCCGATAAACGGCAAAACATCTTCTCTTTTATATTGGTCCGGATAATATGAATGCAGGGTGTGGAGAAAAGATTCAATAATTAATTCATTTGTATTGATCAAAGTTCCGTCCAAGTCAAATAATAGTGTATTAATTTTCATATGTCGCTTCCTTTCTTCTAGGTGCTGTTTCGAATTTTCTCCAAAAAGCTGCTACTGTCATCGTAAGAATAATCGCTACCGACAAACGAATAACAAGCAACGGCCATACCGGAATTCCTAATGGGATAAAAATTAATGTATCTTCTACAACGGCATGACAGGATACTAAAAAGATAAAAGCGAGTGTTAAATCCTTATAGCTTACACCATCTTCTTTGACTGCTTGGATCATGACACCTGCTCCGTATGCCAGCCCAATTGTCAACCCTGCCACCAATGTCATCGATGTGTTTTCCTTCATACCAAGCATTCTTGTAACAGGTGCCATCCAACGGGTAAATACATTTAAAATTCCATAATCCTTTAAGTATTGAATAACCACCATTAACGGGATAACAATTAACGCTAATTGAACAATACCAAGTGTTGCCTTTTGTAACGCAAGGACGATGATTTCAAACCAACCGTTTGGGACCACACTTGTTTGACTAACAAATCCGTATTGTGCCGTTTCACCTCCGCCTTGCCAGGCAAGGTTTACGACGATCGCTGAACTTATGGCAAGACCAAGTCTTACAATCAAAATGATCCATAGCTTCAACCCAACCTTTGCTGCCACAGAGGATTCCACGAGTAAATTATGTGAAAAGGAAAGCATCAATGCTAAGATAAATACTTCCTTCACAGTTAATTCCAAAGATAATATGGCTCCAATTCCAGCATAAAGATTAAGAAAGTTCCCTATGACAAGCGGGATAGCTGCTTCACCTGATAACCCGAAAATCCCCATCAATGGTGAAATCAGCTTTACTATCCAACCTAATACGGGTGTATATTGCAGCAGACTTACGATCAATGTAATTGGAAAAATGATTTTTCCTAATGTCCAGGTTGTCTGCAATCCTGCCTTCAAGCCTGTTTTCAAACTATTAAACACTTCAACCCTCTCCCTTGATGTAAAATGGCTAATCGGCCAGGGTTTTATTGACTCGCATCTAAATAGCGCTCTTTTGAATAGCCCTTCATCCGTCGGAATATGATAATTCCTACAGCAACAAGGATCAGAACAATAGAAATCACTTGTGCAATTCGCAATGTATCTGTCAGCATTAAGCTATCTGTTCTAAGTCCTTCTACAAAGAACCGTCCGATGGAATACCAGATCACATATGTTAAGAAAAGCTCCCCGCGTCTGAAGTTTGCTTTGCGGAGCAACATGAGACCGATAAACCCAACAAGGCTCCATAATGATTCATATAAAAAAGTCGGATGATAATATTGACCATTTATATACATTTGATTGACGATAAAATCAGGTAAAAGTAAACCTTCCAAAAACTCTCTTGTTACAGGTCCGCCATGTGCTTCCTGGTTCATAAAGTTTCCCCAACGGCCAATCGCTTGACCTAGAATAATACTTGGTGCCGCAATATCAGCCAATTTCCAGAAGGAAATGTTTTTCACTTTGGCGAATACTGCCCCAGTTATCACGGCAGCGATTAATCCACCGTGAATTGCTAACCCACCATTCCAGATCTTAATAATGTCACCTGGATTTTGAGAATAGTAATCCCACTGAAAGATAACATAGTAGATTCTTGCTCCGATGATGGCAATTGGAATCGCAAACAACACAAGGTCCACAAATGTGTCTTTATGTAATCCGCGTCTTTCACTTTCCTTTACTGCAATGAACAATGCGAGTAATGCACCAAGACCAATAATCACACCATACCAGTGAATTTGCAGTGGTCCTAATTCAAGGGCAATCGGATCAAGAGGCTTAATACTTTCTTCCATGTCTTCATCTCCCTCTATGTATGATTGTTGCTTTTTCTATTTCCCTTCGTCCAGAAGTTGGTATAAGCACAATCATATTTATTTTACTTTTTTTATGTATCGATATCTACCTAATGTTTCCAATTGATGAGGAGTGGAATCGGTCGTTTTCCGATTCCATTATGTTTTTAGGATCATTATTCCTCTTCATGATCTCCTTCTTCAATCACACCTGCAAGCTTGCTTGTAAACTGCTCAGCCGCATTTACACCCATTCTCTTTAATCGATGGTTCATCGCCGCTACTTCAATAATAACGGATAAGTTTCGTCCAGGACGTACTGGAACTGTTAGCTTTGTTATATCTGTATCGATGATTCTCATTTTATCTTCTTCTAGTCCCAAACGGTCATATTGTTTATTTTTATCCCATATTTCAAGATTAATCACAAGGGTGATACGCTTGAAGCTTCGGACCGCACCTGCACCAAATAATGTCATAACATTGATAATGCCCAGTCCTCTAATTTCCAATAAATGTTCAATTAGCTCAGGGGCACTACCGATTAGTGTATCGGTGTCTTCCTGGCGAATCTCAACACAATCATCGGCAACAAGACGGTGTCCACGCTTGACAAGTTCCAGAGCTGTTTCACTTTTCCCGACACCGCTTTTTCCTATAATTAACACTCCGACTCCGTAAATATCAACTAATACACCATGGACCGCAGTTGTCGGCGCTAATTTTCCTTCAAGGAAATTAGTTAAATGACTTGATAAGCGCGTGGTTTTCATTGGAGATCGTAATACAGGAACCCCTTCTCGTTCTGATGCTTCAATAAGCTCTTGAGGCGTTTCCATTTCTCTTGTCACAATGATCGCAGGAGTAATATCTGTGCAAAGCTCGTCCATGCGATGTTTCTTTTCCTGTGGAGAAAGCTGATGGAAAAACGATAACTCAGTTTTCCCGAGCAGTTGAACACGTTCTTTTGGGTAGTATGTAAAAAAGCCGGCCATTTCAATTCCCGGACGTGACAGGTCACTTGTTGTTATCGGACGATTGATTCCTTCTTCTCCACTGACGATTTCAAAATTAAATTTATCAACTAGATCTTTTGTGCGAACTTTTGGCATGATGTATCCTCCTTTATGGACATGAAAAGCAAGTGATGTATTACCGTAAACTTTGTTGAAATAAAACAACCTTTATAAAGAGCCTATAACTTCTGATTCTATTCTAGCACTTGTACCATACTTTCCAAAATAAAAATTAATTTATTCTTCTTATAAAACTTATGCGCTACTTTTTTCGTAAAAAGCCTTATATAAAGGTTGAATATGATGACGAGGAGGAATGTTCATGAAAATTGCGATTGATGCGGGACATGGGTTTGATACACCGGGAAAACGCACGGTTGATGGTATGAAGGAATATGAGTTTAATCGTGCTGTTGCAAATGAAATGAAGAAGCTATTGATGAAGTATGAAGGAGTGACCGTTTTATTTACCCACTCTGACCAACGGGATGTTGCTCTGAATGAGAGAACCACAAAGGCAAATCAGAAGAAAGTGGATGTCTTTATCTCCATTCACGCAAATGCCCACGGTAATGGAAAACAATGGACAAGTGCAGAAGGAATTGAAACCTATGTTTATACAACTAAGCCAAAAGCGGCTACCAGGTTAGCCCAAATGGTTCAGAATGGGCTCATTACAAGCACAAAACGGAAAAACCGTGGCGTGAAAACAGCTAATTTCCATGTGTTAAAAGCAACATCCATGACAGCTATTTTATGTGAATGTGGATTTATGACAAACAAAGAAGAGGCAGCATTGCTTCAAACCTCAAGCTTCCGTCTTACTTGCGCAAAAGCCATTGTAGATGCAATAGTGAAGTATTATCAACTAACAAAAACAAAAAGCACACAATCATCTTCCCTTTACAAAGTTCAAGTTGGTGCCTTTTCAACCAAACAAAATGCGGAAACACTTGCGAAAGAACTGAAATCGAAAGGATTTGATACACTTATTGTGAAGTAAGGAATGAGGGGCAGTCACGACTATGACTGTCCCTCATTTTTTAGTGTCCAGCTCTAAGGGCTAGCCAATTTTGAATTGAAGGCAAAGAACGCTTCTATTCAAAATCGTCTTATTTGCCCTAGGCTGAACAAGGCGCTTGCGCTTTTCTTACGGTCTGCTTCCTACAGCAACCTTTTCATTTGATAGTTGTTTGTAAATGTTCAACTCAAAATAGGTTGTTGAAACACTTTTCGTTGTTTTTTTTACATCAATATCCATTGTAAATTGTTCTTTTTTCGGATGTTTCTCAGGGTTGTAATAATGATACTTATTTTTATAAGGAGAATAGGTCCGCACATCAATTGTGTTTGTTTCTTCATCCACATGAAGTAAACGAAGAAAACCATTTCCTCCTTCAGGACCTTTTTGGTAATCGGCTAAAATTTGATAGACTTTGCGATCAACTGTACCATCACCATCATCATCAAGCTCATCTATCGCAAGGTGACTGCTATGATAATGTCCACAAAGCACTGCCACAACATGTTGATTTGGCTTGACGACTTTTTCAAAGATTTCATTGCCTTTATGACTTCTTTCACCATTCTTTTTTAAGTACTCGTGAAAGGAGAGGATCGCTGTTCGGTCAGCATATCGTTCCAGTACATTATTGAGCCACTCAATTTCTTTTTTTCCAATTCCCCAGCCCATATATACGAAGATATAATCTTTTCCATTAGCTGAAATCAAATCATAATGTCCCCGATTTTGGTCAAAAGATCCTCCATAATAGGACTTTTTCATAAACCGCTTTTCACCAAAATAGGCTTTATAACGATTAAAGTCATGTCCTTCATCATGATTTCCCGGCAGAACTCCATAAGGAATACGTGCTACATCCAACGTATTCATATAAGCACTTGCCCGTTTCCATTGTCCTTCATCATTTCCTTTATTCACAATATCTCCTGTGTGAAACACATATTTAATATTCATCACATCTTTATTCTCAGCAATCCATTCGGTTATTGATTTAAAAATTGCGGGGTAGTCCTGTGCATAATACTGGGTATCTGACATCCATACAAATGAGTAGTCATAGCTTTTTGATTTCTGCGGCAATTGGTCCTGGACAATTACACTTACTTTTCGATTTTGAACAAATTCCTCGGCATTTACAATCCCATTTAATTCAAAGGATGTATCTCCTGCCACCACACCTTCAATTTCCACCCATTTTCCTTTTACTACATTCCAGCCATACATTGTGACTTGTCTTCCTGGTAATGATTTTCCCTTCCAAAAAAGGGTGATTTTATCAGATGGCTTTATGTCCCGGTGCACTTTTACATCAAAACGATGATAAGGAAATCCAACTTGTGACTGTGTTTCGTTTTCAGACGTGTACATACTTTTTAATGACTGATATTTTTCGTTGGAAAATTCACGCTCTCCTGGTGGAGAATAAGAGCGAGGAGGTTCTGTTTTCGCAGTATTTTCACTGACCATCATGTCACCCCTATCTGTCGAGGTGTATTGATGAGCATGAAAATAATTTTGTGGAGCACTTGCTTCGACACTCAAAGAAGAACTGTCATTACCACTAGTCGGGACAATGGCAGGTAAAAGAAAAATAAAACACGTAATCATTAACAACTTCTGAAGCCGTCGTTTATCCATGCAACTCACCCGCACTTAGCATGTGCAGGTTTTAATGTTTTTATAAGAAAAACTTGGCTTATCGCCAAGTCCTAATGGCGAAAGCCTTAGTTTTTCTTATACTGTCATCAATTAAATCTTATACTTTCTGATAGTACTAGAAAAAAAGAGCACGATTCCCTTCTGCTCTTTTTAAACAAACGTTTATTTATCCTTCTGTATCGGCTCAACAATTCCTTTTTGGATCATTAAATTCAAAATTGCAATAAAAACAGCTGCAAGTAATGCAGTTCCAAAACCATCTATATTAAACGCATCACCCATCAACCCTTCTGCAATCATTAGTGTCACAGCATTAATAACAAATAGAAATAACCCTAAAGTCAAAACCGTAACAGGTAATGTTAACAAAATGAGAAATGGCTTCACAAGCACATTCAGGATGGACAAGATAAAGCTCGCTCCTATCGCTGCCCAAATCCCGCTTAAGTGAAAGGAATCAAAAAACCCGGCTACGACAATTAAAATGAGAGCATTCACAAGAATGCTCACAATCCACCTTTTCATCTTACATTACGTCCGTTTCTTCCGGGATTAAGAAAATGGAGATCAAATAGATGATACCCATTGGGAATAAGCCTGTGAAAAGTAAAACAATCACGAATAGGATACGTACTAAAGCTGCGTCCATTCCGAGATATTCTGATAAGCCTCCTAATACTCCGGTCAGTTTCTTATTCTGGCGAGATCTTGTTAGTTTCTTCATGTTTCATCATCCTTAAATTATTTAATCTCAATAGAACCTGTTTTCGAGTCAGCAAAAAGGGTCATTTTTGCCTGCTGTGCTGTACGGAACTTAAGCTCTTTTTGAATTGTTTCATTTTTCTCATAGGAAATCTCTACATCATTGAGCAGTGCAGATAAGGAGCCTAAATTTGATTTAAGCTCTCCTACGATTGTACTTTCCTCCGGAACTGTAATATCAATATTTCCTGTCGCTGTTTTTGCATAGAAGGTTTCACAACGATCATCGTTAAGCTTTACTTGTACATTGCCATTAAAACTTTGAGCATCCACCTTTTCTGCAGATCCATTAAATTGAATATGACCGCTGATCGTTTCCAGCTCAAGCTTATCAAACTGAGCATCTGTAAGTTTAATTTGCCCGTTTGCTGTTTCGAATTCTCCTTTAGCACCATTGAGTGAAGAAAAAGAAACAACACCGTTTGCTGTTTTTACCCTTATGGCTTCTACTCTTAAATCTTCCCCTCTAATCGGTCCGTTAAACAATTTCACTTTAACTTGTTCATATGTCTGTTCTGGCAGTCTGACAATCATGTTTATTTTCATCGTCTTTTTTTCTGTAAAGAACACAAAACGGTTTCCTTCCACTTGGCAATCAACACCGGCTAAAAAGGTTTCTCTTGCTTGTTCAGTGTTTTCCACACGGAATACTTTTACATCACATTCAACCCGAATATCTTTTTCAGGCCAAGGTTCAAAGCTAACACTACCATTTGTAAGCTGAATATCAATATCTTGGAACGAATCACCTTGAAATTGAAAAATATGCTGAAGACCGATTGATTTACCAAAATTAAGATCTAAATCCATATCCTTTACCTTTTTGACGGCTGAATCGACCCAATCCATTAATTTATTTCCTATTGATTGCTTTTGTTCTGCAGAATCGTGATCATCATTAGAAGACTGCTTATCTCCCAGAACCTCGGTAGACAAAGCGGTTATTTTTTCTTCTTTCACCGCTGCCTCTTTTTCTAAGGCTTCAATAAGTGATAACGCTTCTTCCGCGGAAAGTTTACCTTCTTCTACTAATCTTAAAATTCGTTTTCTTTGCTCTTTCATCCAAACTCCTCCTTAAGATTCTTTTGTAAAAATTTTAATTCCTTTAACAATGTTCCAAATAAATACAATAAGATTGATTAACCCGACTAATACAAAACCAATAATAATAAGAAAAAAGGCGGTATCTTCTGAAGAACTAGAGGCTGCTGCAAAGAAAATCGTGATGAATAGACCTATAATAGATAAGAACGGAATAATGTGTGAAACAAGGGCTTTTTTGGCATGCTGTTTTACTTCGAGATGGTCGACAACAAAATAAATGATGATAGGTAATAAAAATGGGGCAATACACACACTAAAATAATTTAATGAAGCAAGGAATTTATTTGTATTATCCATTTCCTTCACTCTCCTTATCTTTAGTACGTATGAAAAAGGAAGAGGTTTCAGTATTGTTTCATGAATTTTTTTATTTAATAGTAAGGGAGTTGGACCAAATCTTCAAGCGATTTGGTCTGTTAGTTGTTGACTGACTTCATATTCGTAAATTTAAGATTGGAAAAAATAGCTTCTCCGCCTTCTGAAAAGAGTGAGATTCCTTGATCTTTTTCTTCCGGAAAAATAACTTGTGAGTGCACTTTTTTTCCATCATCAATGAAAACCTCAATGCTGGTTGTGTCAACGAGGATTTTCAGATGAACCTGTTTTTTGTTTGTGTTAAATGGTGATGTGCTTTCTACTAATTGCAGATTTTCATCCGGATGGCCTGTATTGGAGCGATTTACATAAAAGTAAGGCTGCTCCGGGTTATAGAAAATCCCGACATCAACATGTTTCTTCTTATCAGCCGATTCACGTAGCCTTAGGCCGACATTTTTGAGTTTTTCCCATGAGATATCAGCTTCTAGTTGATAAACATCTCCTTTTAATGGGAGAGTTTTAGTTCCATTTACGTTTATATTCTTGAATGATTCTGATGTTGTTTCCAACTTGTTCAGGGCATCAATTGGTTGTGAGGCCAAGTAATAGTGATTGTCACCTTCATGTTTTAATTCTATTTGACGGACAATTGAATCCATCCCATTAAAATCTTCCTGTAATGTTGGAGTGTTATTGGCGTATGCCCAATTATTCATCCAGGCGAAGGCATAGCGTCTTGTTGGGTTATCTTTTTCTGTTCCATCTTCAAAAGTAACTCCACCATACCAATCAAACCCGTAATCAAGCCATTGGGGATCATTCTGTTCAGCAATGAATTCTTTTCCATTGAAATCACCGATCCAGTAAGCATACGTATTTGGCTTGTTTGTAGAAAGTCCGTTTGCACTCACTCCAAGCACCCATTTTAAAGCCCCATCATCCGCTTGCATAAGATAGAGATCTGGACATTCTACAATACCCATTCCCTCGGTTGTAAAACCACTTGTATATTCCCATTTTATCAGGTTATTTGATTCGTAGAACCCTATTTTAGCTCCTTCTGCCATGACCATTTTCCACTTTTCATCCCGCTCATCCCACATCACCTTTGGATCCCGGAAGTCATGTGTTCCCGGATTTTCCATGATTGGTTTATCTCCATAAGAAGTGAATGTTTGTCCTTTGTCGGTGCTGTACCATAAAAATTGTTCCTGCTTCCCACCATCAGCTGAAGGCTGTGTCACAATAGCAACGAAAGCCCCTTCTCCAAATCCTGCTGTATTCTCCCAATCTATGACAACTGTGCCTGACCATGGATCTCCATTTTCATTCGTATATTTTGGAATGGCTACACCTTCATCCTGCCAATGCACAAGATCTTCTGATGTGGCATGCCGCCATTCTGTACCATTTCCTTCTGGGTAATCACGGTTATAAAGGTAGTAATAATGATATTTCCCATTTACATAAAGGGGTCTTTGAGGATCATTTTTCCATTTATCAGGTACGGTAAAATGATAGTGAGCACGAATGGAGGACGTTTCTGCTTCTTTTTTATTGTTTTGAGATGGTGTTTCTTTTTTTGAATTCATGACAAACACAATTACACTTACAATCAAAATAATAAGAAGGAGAAAGCTGACTTTTTTATATTTTTTCATTTTTATCACCACAGTTTGTTTCAGTATATAGAAAAAGAAAATGCCTATGTCTTTGGCATTTTCTTTTCAACTGAATTATTTAATCGTTATTTGACCTTGCTCAAGAATTCCATTCTTCACAACAGATGTTTTATTTCCTTTAATGTTTAATAGGAAGCTTGGTGCAAAGGTAGATTGATGGTCTTCAAAATATCCTCTGTTTGTCATATAACTTGTTACGACTGTATTATCGCTTCCTTCTTGCGGAATCGCGAAATGTGCGTACGTCCATGTTACATCATATGGATCAAGATCTTGATGTAACACAAGTCCTGTTTTATTTAACGGCTTGTATGGACCTGTTAATGAGTTTGACACATAACCTAATAGATAAATATCTTCATCATCAATACCATCAATCGTCATTTTAGATCCTCTTGAGCTTGTAAATAGATACCATTTCCCATCCTTTTTAAAGATGTTAGGACGCTCAATTTCATCTGTTACCGTGTTTGATGCAATCAGTGGTTTCATGACTTTCTTTAATGAGTAATCATCATTAATTTCAATAATTCCAAGTGCACCGTTTGATATTTCCGCTAAATCCTTTTTAGGACTATTTAAAAGATTGCTTTTTTCACTTTGGAAGAATGCTTCACTTTTCCCGTAATAAGCTTTATTAAATAATGAGTTCTCACCTTGGTAACCTGTTTCTGTTCCTGTGTTCGCTTCGAAAACAAGGTATTTGCGGCCATTTTCTTCAATATAATGAGGATCTCTTAATGTATGATTATCTGAATAATCTCCACCGCCAAATGCTTGTTGAACTGTTTGATAGTTTTTTCCGTCTCCATCAAAGATTGATTTGTGATCTTCAATTCCATCTACTTTCAATGTGTTTTCACTTGGCTCAGACACATTGATTTGTGCCGTTGTTAATGTTTGCTTACCAAAGAATCCATTTGCAGGATCCCATCCATGACGGTTTGTATAAAATAAGCGAACTTCTCCGTCAGACGTTAATGTTGCAGAACCAGACCATTCTTCTGCTTGGTCTCTTAAATTTTTCTCATCTGATTTGAATTTGTCGGAGTCTTTAAAGACTCTTCCTGCATTTTTCCAGCTATCAATTGAATTGTCGCCAACTTTTTTATAGAACATGTAAATGAATGTGTCCCAGCCTCTGTCAGGGTCTCCTGCTAAACCAAAAACAATTTGGTAGCCGTTATAGGTTGCGACAGTTCCGTCTGCATTTTGTAATGGCCATGTATCCCATACGTCTAAATTGATTAAGTTCCCTAGCTCATCATATCCTTTTGCAGATGAGATATTTTTAATTTTTGACTCATCAAACTCAGGAACGGTGTATCTAGCATCACCCTGCTGTTCAATAAGTTTATGCATATCAGAACGTGTGATATGGGAAATTCCATAGTCCTCTTTGTGATCACGGGAATCTTTTTCTTTCGCAGACGCAAAAGACCCACCGCCCCCTAATAAAATAGCTGTACTAAGTGTTACGACTGTTGCTTGTTTGGCAAAACTCTTAAAGTTCATCGCTTATCCTCCTAGCAAGTTTTTGTTTACAACTAAAATTATAGGGTAATAGCGCTATCCGAGGATATGTCACAAATTGATCGGAATTTCGTCGTAAATTGATATATCATAGGGACAAAGGGACAGGTACACTGTCCCGGAATGGGACAAGGGACCTGTCCCCTAGTCCCAGGTTTCTTGAAGTTCTTGCAGCAGTTGGTCGCGGTTTAGTTGGTTGTCGATGTATAGCTGCATGGAGGAGCCGAATTCTTCTCTGATGCCGACGGGGAAGTGGAACCAGTTGGAGGATAGGGTTTTTCCTTGTTTGTAGTAAGTTAAGGTGTCGTGTGCAAGTGGGCCTAGGTGGTTTGTTTCAATGTTCTTAAACGCCGGGATGAATTTAAATTGTTCGGTCATATATGATTGACCTTGAGTTGATGAGACCATCCATTGTAAGAATTTCTTTGCTTCTTTTTTCTTTTCGGATGATGATTGTTTATTGATGACCCAATAATTTGGAACACTCACGACAAGAGCATCGTTTTTCGGTTCATCATTGATTGGAATCGGCATAAAACCAATATTCATATTTGGCGATGCTTGGTCTATCATCGGTTGAACCCAGTTGCCTTGAAGGAGAATGGCTGCTTCACCTTTTGTAAACATGTTTAATTCCATTGAATAGTCAGTCGTTAATGGTTGTTCATTTCCGTATTTTACAGTTAGGTCAAGCAAGTCAACCATCTCTTTGAATGCCTGATTTGTTGTAATTTTTTCACTTCCTAAATGAAGATTTTTTATAAATTCATCAGGATCATCTTGCTGAGCAAAGGCAATGTTTAATAGAAAAACCCCGAGTTTCCATTCTTCATAATATCCATTTGCAAAAGGAGTAATGCCCGCCTCTTGTAATTGCTTTGCTGCTTTTTCCAATTCTGTTCGTGTTGTTGGAGGGGTTTGAATTCCTGCTTTTTCAAATAAATCTTTATTGTAGATAAAGCCGTATCCTTCCATATTGACAGGCATTCCATATAACTTTTCATCAAACGTCATAGGGGTTAATGTTTCATTGTAGGCATGTGTTACCCATGGCTGATCTGATAGATCTTCTAATAGGTTCTTCCATAGCTTACCTTGTTCATATCCATTATTCGTAAAAATATCAGGACCTTCTCCTGCTGCAATTTGTGCTTTTAGATCAGCAAGATCATCTGTTGCTCCTCCAACCGTTTCAACTTGAATGTCTATGTTTGGGTTTTCCTTTTCATAAGCCTTCGCCATTTGCTCAAACTGTTTTGATATTTCCACTTTTGGATTTCTAACTTGTAGTGTCAATTTGGGCTCAGCTGCTGCTTGCGATTCCTTTAGTTTCGTCGCTTCATGACATGCTGAAAGGGTTAGACTTAAGCCTCCAACTAATAATAAACCTGCGATCCTTTTTTTCATTCTTTCACCTCAGTATGTTTCACATTCCTTACTGGTCAATGCTTGTTTTTCTTTTGCGTTTCGATACTCAAAAGGTGTCATACCAACCACTTTTTTGAACAGTTTTGAAAAGTATTTTTCATCCTGATAGCCGAGCATTAATGAAATAGAGAGAATACTCTCCTCTGTTTCCATAAGCCACGTCTTCGCTTGATTAATTCTTAGGTTCATGACATATTTGGACAGTGGCAATCCTGTTTGTTGTTTAAACTTTCTTGAAATATGTTCACGACTTAAGAAAAAGCGGTTTGCCAGTTTTTCCAAACTTAGTTCTTCCATATAATACATCTCTACATATGCTACGATATCCTGCATCCGGCGGGCATCATCCAAGTCATTTACACGATGAATAGATCGATAGTTTTGACCTTCCATTTCCCTTTGTAAATCCCGAAACGAACTTGGGATTTCATTTAAAAAGCTGATCGGCTTGCCGCTTACAAGTCTGATCGGAATATCAAACTGCTGACTAATCCATTCTTCAATCAAAAACCAGTTTGATTCATTTGACATCACGAGACAAAGTGTGGAGTCATGCTGAAGTGCAAAGGCATTCCCCCATCCTTTTTTCATAAGTTCATCAGCTAGTTGCTGTACATAAGGTTCAGCATGATGCATTTGATAAAAAGATATAAGTGTTAATTCGTATTGATCTGCATGAGGAAGAAATGAAGCTATTTCCAACTCGTCAAATTGTTCTCCTATACAGGCTTGTGTCACGACCTGGTTCATGCGAAACCTTTTAACACTTTCCATATCTCCATTTACTTTGTTCTTTCGTTCCTTTTCTTCCTTTTTCCAGGCTTCAACTGCTGCAGCCAATGTGTGATTAAACGGCTCGGCTTCAATGGGCTTTAATAAATAATCAAAGCTGCTAAACTGTATCGCTTTTCGCATGAAGGAATAGTCATCATAGCCTGTGATGAAGATCACTTTTCCTGTATATGAGTTTGCATGCAGCCATTCAATCAGCTCCATCCCGCTCATTCCTGGCATTTTTATATCAGTGAAAATGATTTCCGGACTTTCCTTTTCTATGATTCTTTTGGCTTCTTGTCCATTAGCCGCTTCAAAAAGAGTCGTAATTCCATATTTCGCCCATTCACCTAATTGCTTCATTACAAAACGGACATTGATTTCATCATCGATCATGAGAGCCTTCATTTTATCCCGTCCTCCTTTGATGTAGAAAAAAATCAATAGATGTTCGATTTATCTAAAAAGATCGTCTGCTCATCCTTTTGCATGACACCCTCAAGCGGAATAATAAGTTCCACACAAAAGCCTTCCCCATCCCTCGTATCGAGCTTTAGGCCTGCATTCTCCCCATAGTTTAAAACTAAACGATCATGAATGTTTTTCAGACCGATATGCTCGTGTGAATTTGTTCCCTCATAAGAAGAGGAATAGATATGTTCTCTTAATGAGTTCAATTTTGAAGAAGAAACACTTGATGTGTCATTTTCCACGGTAAGGATGACGTTCTCACCTGTTCTTTTTCCATAAATGCTTAAATTGGCATCATAGAAACCTTCTTCATAACAATGCTTAAAGAAGTTCTCAACTAGCGGCTGTACGATCATACTCGGAATCTTCATATTTAGCAGTTCTTTGCTTAACTGTATGGAAACATTCAGTTCATGTCCGAAACGCTCTCTTTGGAGAGAAAGATAACGTTCAATATACTCGACCTCATCACGTAGGAATACCCATTGATCAGCACGAATCGAGTACCTCATCATGTTGGATAAAGTGGTTACTAATTTATAGACATTTGGAGCATCAGATCTTAATGCCACAGCCCCGATTGATTGAAGGGCATTAAATAAGAAATGCGGATTTACCTGGGCCTTCAGTGCTCTAAATTGATTTGTTCTATTTTCAATTTCCAGTTTATATTCACGGTCAATATGAAGGTTTATTCGATCCATCATTTCCTTCATGTGATTGTCTAAATGGCCGATTTCATCTTTTCTATCACTACCAAACGGCACCTGCCTATTTCCGCCCTCAATGGACCGAACTTTTTGGCTAAGAGTTTTGATCGGACGAGTAATTCTGTAGGAAACATATCCAATCATCAAAAGTCCCATCAATCCGACTCCGATCCCAACTAAGATATTGATAATGGCTGTTTGCCTCGCCTCTTGAAATAAATAGTGACTAGGTGTAATTTTCACCAATTCCCATTGATCTAGCGGTCCGGATAATGATTTTGATAAGATAATCTCTCCATTTGAATTCATGTTCTTTGCATTCATATGCTCCACTAACCCTTTAGGGGCGGATTTTCCAATTAATGACGCATCAGTGGCGTACATGACACGATCATTGGCATCAATAAGCAACACTGATTCTTCATTCTCCTCAATCAGACTGTTACACAACCTGGCATAGACATCAAGATCAAGATCAATGGAAATGAAGCCAAGAACTTCATTTGTTAAAATATCAACTATTTTATGGTGAATCGTCAATACAACCGTTTTATCAGACTCCGGAACAATCGCAGCATCATTATAATTTTCAATCTGATGCGGCGGTTCAATCAGATCAGAACTGTTCGAATTGTATAGTTCTTTAATAGATTCTTCATTCAATACGTCCGGTTTTTGCTTCGGAGCACTCACTTTTGCATGATAAGCTGTAATTGACTCTTTCTTTTTATCAAGATAAAAACGCACCTGACGGATTTCATTTCTCATTAAGTAAAATGTTTCAACACTGTTTTCTTTTGATTGTTGAGAAAGGTCTTTTGACTCGTCTGTGAAAATAGTAAAAAAATCAGGATTTCGATAAATCAGGTAAGGCAGATTAACCATTTCATCAAAATATTGCTCCAGTTCCTCCGAAAGTTTATCCATCTGGCTATGACTAGCCTTAAGAGCTTGCTGTTCCACTCTATTTTTTGTGTATCCATAAATGACAAAAACAGATAAAAAATACGGGATGATAATAAAAATAAGAAGCATAAGGAATAACCGACTTCTGATGCTCTTCATTCATATGCTCCTTTCCATAAAAGCCAAATCTCTTCTTACCATATCTAATTCTATTTTTAAGCTTTCGTCAACTTGGATAAATGTGTAAAATCCTCACACAAAAATGCGCAATTTCCTATTCTAATAGAGTTTGTGAACGGTTACTAAATGAAATGTCCCTTCCTTCTTTTTGGAAGAAATGAACCTATTGTACTAGATGAGAAGGTATTATGAGGAAAAGCAGTGAGAAGGGACGGAATTTATAAAGTTCAAAATAGAAAAACCCGCAAGTATAGACGGGTTTTTTCGTTTTTTATCTAATTAAATCTTAAAGCTACCAACAACCGTTTTTAACTCTTCAGCCATATGGGCAAGAGCCTGTGCTGATGCATCGATTTCCTGCATTGACGCCAATTGTTCCTCCGTTGATGCAGCCACTTCTTCAGAACTAGCCGCATTCTCCTGAGCCAAACGGGAAACCTCCATCGCCGAGTTCGCAATTTCATCAATACTAGCCGAAATTTGCTGTACCGTTGCTGTTACTTGTTCAATCTGCGGGGTAATACTCTTTGTACTTGCCAGGATCTGAGCAAACTTTTCAGAAGTTATTTCTGATACTTTTACCCCTTCCTCCGCATTATGAACAACTTCATTCATAATATTTACCGATTCTTCGGTATCTTTTTGAATGAAGGTAATTAAATCTGCAATACTCTTTGTAGATACTTGAGATTGCTCCGCTAACTTACGAACTTCATCTGCAACGACAGCAAAACCTTTTCCATGTTCACCAGCTCTCGCCGCTTCTATGGCTGCATTTAACGCCAGTAAATTTGTTTGATTCGCGATGTCACTAATGACATCCAATATAGAACCTATTTCTGTTGATCGCTGTGATAGTGTTTGAACAACTTCATTTGAACGTCCAACTGATTCACGGATAAACCTCATTTGAGTCAGGCTGTTTTTCACATATTCTCCGCCTTGTACTGCTTCCTTTGTTGTTTCTCTTGATAACTCAGAAACAGTTGAGGAGCTTTCGGAAATATGATGAATTCCTTGTAAGACTTCATGTAATGAGCTTGAATTAAGTTCCAGCTTTGTCGTTGTTTCCTCTGCACTGCTTGAAATTTCCTGAATCGCAGATGAAACGGTTTCGGTTGCTTTGCTCGATTGCTCTGCACTCGCATTCAATTGTTCTGCAGATGCTGCAACCTGATCTGAATGATTAGCTATCGAACTGATCATTTCCCTCAAGTTATCTGTCATGGCATTAAATGATTCGTTAAGATCATGGATTTCATCTTTATTCTTCATGGTTATCTTTTCTACTTGGAGATTTCCTGAAGCCACTTGCTTTGCTGCGTTACCCAACCGTACGATAGGTTTTGTAATAAAAATCGAGATAACCACTCCACAGAAAATAGCAAAAACAGCAGCAACACTGCTTAGTACGATTAGAGTTAATTGGGCCCGATCAGACTGGTCCTTTGTTTCTTTCACTCTTTTTTCTAAAATATCATCCTTTAACCAGTTATTCATAGAAAGAGCTTCCTCTGTTAAACTCGTACTGATTGGGACAATCAGGTTTAAGCCATCCTCATTTGCCTTTGCTTCATCGATTGATTTTTCATCCATGACACGGTTCGCTGTTTCTTTAAACTGATTATTCAGCTCCTGAATGGACTGAAGGCGATCCTTTGTTTCTTGTAAGGTTGATAGTTCAAGCCCTTTCGTTATGTTTTCGGTTAATTGTGTATTTTCTTCATTCATTTTGTCTCTAAAGCTCTCATCATCGTAAAGCATATATGCACGATAATATCCTGACTGTAAAGCTGTATCTGTTTGAATTGCTTGAGTAATGGCTCTTAACTCTGCCACCGTTTCAATCACATATTCATATGATTCATTTGATTGTTTCATATTTTGATAGGAAAACAGCGAAGCTGCCCCAAAAATAATGGAAACAACCAAAAAGCTCCCAATTATTTTTCTCTTGATTGATAGATTCATGATGTATTAAACCCTTTCTTCTTGTTATTCTGGATGGTCTATTTTGGTGAAACTTTTTTGCACAGTAAAAAAACACCTCTAATTCTAGGAAAATATACTTCAGCCTGGAATCAAACGCGCCTTTAGCAAGTGGCAGGATCGCTACCCTTGTACCAAATTAACTTTTGCAGAATGTAAATAAACGATTAAAAAGAAACAGGTTCGCTATTACTTGTTAATGGTTTATTTTATAAAAATATTCACTTTTATAATTCGGTTTGGCTTCGACATCAATCGGTAATCGATCTAACCCTTAAAAGTCTCCTTGTGCAAGTTCTATCCCTTCCAGCATGATACAACTATTATATCGGCTATAATTTAGTAATCTTAAGGAGATCGAGATTGTTTTTTTAAATATATAAACGAAAAAAAAGCTGATTCCCAAAGAAATCAGCATCTCATCCAGAAGATTAGCTTTGTGCTACCTCTTCTTTCTCTTTTATTAATTTTCTCATTCGATCCCTGTCGCGTTCTATAACCGGTTTTAGATATTTTCCCGTATAGGATTGTTCATTGTTCATAATATCCTCCGGAGTTCCGTAGCCGACGATCTGGCCGCCTTTGTCTCCACCTTCAGGACCTAAGTCAACCAAATAATCTGTTGCTTTGATCACATCTAAATTATGTTCAATGACGAGGACGGTATCACCATTATCTACCAGGCGTTGCAGGACTTTTAATAATCGTGCAATATCATCCACATGAAGACCTGTTGTAGGTTCATCCAAAATATACAATGAACGGCCTGATGAGCGTCTGTGCAGCTCTGATGCCAGCTTCACCCTTTGGGCTTCTCCGCCTGAAAGAGTTGTTGCAGGCTGTCCAAGAGTTATATAGCCAAGACCTACATCATAAATTGTTTGCAGTTTACGCTTGATTTTAGGAATATTTTCGAAGAACGAAACAGCATCCTCTACCGTCATCTCTAGAACGTCAGAAATGTTTTTGCCTTTATATGTGACCTCTAGTGTTTCACGGTTGTATCGTTTTCCATGGCACACTTCACAAGGAACATATACGTCAGGAAGGAAATGCATTTCAATTTTAATGATTCCATCACCGCGGCATGCTTCACAACGTCCTCCTTTTACATTAAAGCTGAAACGCCCTTTTTTATAGCCTCTCACCTTTGCTTCATTTGTCGTTGCGAAAACATCACGGATATCATCAAAAACACCTGTATATGTTGCAGGATTTGATCGAGGTGTCCGGCCGATTGGTGACTGGTCAATATCAATGACTTTCTCTAGGTGCTCGATTCCTTTTACCTCTTTATGTTCACCTGGCTTTGCTTTTGCCTTGTGAAGCTTTTGTGCTAGTGTTTTATGAAGAATCTCGTTTACTAACGTACTTTTTCCCGAGCCTGAAACGCCCGTTACCGCAATAAAAGTTCCTAATGGAAACTTCACACTCACATTGCGGAGATTGTTTTCCTTTGCACCTTTTATCTCGATATAACGGCCATCAGGCTTTTTTCGTTCATACGGAAGCGGAATAAACTTCTTCCCAGATAAGTATTGCCCTGTTAAGGAATTGTCATCATTCATCACTTCTTCAGGCGTACCGGCAGAAATGACCTCTCCACCATGAATTCCGGCACCCGGACCAATATCAATTAAATAGTCTGCAGCCATCATCGTATCCTCATCATGCTCAACAACGATAAGTGTATTTCCGATGTCACGCATATTTTGAAGGGTTTGAATTAAGCGATCATTATCCCGCTGGTGAAGACCGATGGAAGGCTCATCAAGAATGTATAAAACACCTGTTAAGCGCGATCCGATTTGGGTGGCAAGACGAATTCGCTGTGCCTCTCCCCCAGATAATGTCCCAGCAGCACGATTAAGAGTTAAATAATCCAGCCCAACATTATTTAAAAACCCTAATCTTTCACTAATTTCCTTCAAAATAAGATTGGCAATCTGCATTTCTTTTTCTGTCAGGGATAGATTTTGAAAGAATTCAAGTGACTCTTGAACAGATAGTTTTGTAATTTCCCCGACATGATTTCCCTGGATTAACACAGCAAGAGTTTCCTTTTTAAGTCGATATCCTTTACAGCTCGGACAATTTTGCTGGCCCATATACTTTTCCATTTGCTCACGAATGAAGTCTGAGGTTGTTTCCTTATATCGTCTTTCAACGTTTCGAATAACCCCTTCAAATTGAATATAGTTTTCGCGAACTTGGCCAAAGTCATTTTCATAACGGAAATAAATTTCCTCACCGTCACTGCCATATAGTACTTTATCTAATAAATGCTTCGGAATATCCTTAACCGGGATATCCATATCAATTCCATAATGATTGCATACAGCCTCAAGCATTTGAGGATAATATTGTGAGCTTGTCGGCTCCCACGGTGCAATCGCATGCTGCTTAAGAGACAGATCTTTATTCGGAAGCACAAGATCCAAGTCTACTTTCAGTTTTGAACCCAATCCGTCACATTCAGGACAGGCACCAAACGGGCTATTAAATGAAAACATTCTCGGTTCAAGTTCTCCGATTGAGAACCCACATTGCGGACATGCATGATGTTCACTGAATAAAAGCTCTTCTTCTCCCATTACATCGATGATCACTCTGCCTTCTCCTAGACCTAAAGCTGCTTCAAGTGAATCAGCTAATCGTGAAGCAACCCCCTCCTTCACGACAATACGGTCAATCACAACTTCAATGGAGTGCTTTTTATTCTTCTCAAGCTCAATTTCTTCTGCAAGCTCATGCATTTCCCCATCAACACGAACACGTACATACCCCTGTTTTTTGATATCTTCAAATACTTTCACATGTGTTCCTTTTCGTCCAGACACAATAGGAGCAAGAACTTGAAGCTTTGTTCGTTCCGGATATTCCAATATGCGGTCAACCATTTGTTCAATGGTTTGGGAGGAAATTTCAATTCCGTGAACAGGACAGGTCGGACGGCCAACTCTTGCATAAAGCAAGCGCAGGTAATCATAGATTTCCGTCACGGTCCCAACAGTTGAACGCGGATTTCGACTTGTTGTTTTTTGATCAATTGAGATGGCTGGTGACAGCCCTTCAATCGCGTCAACATCCGGTTTGTCCATCTGGCCTAAGAATTGACGGGCATATGCTGATAGTGATTCAACATAACGCCGTTGTCCTTCAGCATAGATGGTATCAAAGGCCAACGATGATTTACCTGAACCAGATAAGCCTGTTAAAACAACAAGCTTATCACGCGGAATGGTCACATCTATATTTTTTAAGTTGTGGGCACGCGCTCCCTTCACAACAATATGTTCCATTGCCATAATTGCTTCATCCTTCCGCTTTCAGTTCTAAAATTAAGTCACGAAGCTCGGCAGCACGCTCAAAGTTCAACGATTTTGCCGCCTCCTTCATTTCATTTTCCATTTCAGCTATGACTTTATCTCGTTCTTTCTTCGTTAACTTCGTCAATTTACTTGCAGCCGTTGTTTCATACTCTTCCTGGTCTTCCGCTGCCATTGTTGCACGGATCACGTCACGAATTTCTTTTTGGATCGTTTGTGGAGTAATACCATGCTGTTTGTTATATTCCTCTTGAATCTCACGGCGACGCTTTGTTTCATTAATCGCGATCTCCATTGAGTTTGTCATTTTATCTGCATACATAATCACATGGCCTTCTGAATTACGGGCTGCACGACCAATTGTTTGGATAAGTGAGCGTTCCGAACGCAGGAATCCTTCTTTGTCCGCATCTAAAATCGCAACAAGTGAGACCTCCGGGATGTCCAAACCTTCCCTTAAAAGATTGATGCCGACTAACACATCATATTTTCCGAGACGAAGCTCGCGAATGATTTCAATCCGCTCTAACGTTTTTATTTCTGAATGAAGATAATTGACCTTAATGCCAATTTCCTTCAGATAATTTGTTAAATCCTCAGACATTTTCTTCGTTAAAGTGGTAATAAGTACACGCTGATTTTTCTCAACTCTTGTATGAATTTCTCCAATTAAATCATCAATCTGCCCTTCGATTGGACGAATATCAATGGTCGGATCAAGCAACCCTGTTGGGCGGATAATTTGTTGAATCATTTCAGGTGAATGTTCCATTTCATAAGGACCAGGTGTGGCCGATACAAATACGATGTTCTCGATATGTTTTTCAAATTCCTCAAAACGCAGCGGTCTGTTGTCCTTTGCAGATGGCAAACGGAAACCGTGATCAACAAGGACCTGTTTACGCGCTTGGTCTCCATTAAACATACCCCTAATTTGCGGCACAGTAACATGTGACTCATCAATGACAATAAGTGAGTCCTCTGGGAAGAAGTCCAGCAGCGTATATGGTGTGGAGCCTGCCGGGCGTAAAGTTAAATGTCTGGAATAGTTTTCGATTCCGGAGCAAAAGCCCATTTCTCTCATCATTTCAAGATCATATCTTGTTCGTTGCTCAAGACGCTGTGCTTCAAGAAGCTTGCCATTTTCGCGCAATTCTTCCAATCGCTCCTCAAGTTCTACTTCAATGTTCTTGATGGCTTTTTCCATTTTCTCTTCTCTTGTAACGAAGTGGGAAGCCGGATAGATGGCTACATGCTCACGGTCTCCCATGATTTCACCTGTTAATGCATCCACTTCACGAATCCGGTCAATTTCATCGCCGAAAAATTCCACACGGATACAGTGCTCATCACGGGAAGCAGGGAAAATTTCTACCACATCTCCGCGAACTCTGAATGTTCCTCTTCGGAAATCTATATCATTTCGTTCATATTGCACATCAACCAGTTTTCTTAGCAATTGATTTCGTTCAATTTCCATTCCTGTTCGTAATGAAACAACTAACTCTTTATATTCCTCAGGTGAACCGAGGCCATAAATACAGGACACACTGGCAATAATGATGACATCTTTCCGTTCAAAAAGCGATGATGTAGCCGAGTGACGAAGCTTATCTATTTCATCATTAATACTGGCGTCTTTTTCGATAAATGTATCTGTTTGCGGCACATAGGCTTCCGGTTGATAATAATCATAGTAGCTGACAAAATACTCAACAGCATTATTCGGAAAAAATTCTTTAAATTCACTATAAAGCTGTCCAGCTAATGTTTTGTTATGAGCAATAATTAAGGTTGGTTTATTCACTTCTTGTATCAGGTTTGAAACTGTAAAGGTTTTACCTGTACCAGTTGCCCCCAGCAATGTTTGGAATCGCTTGCCTTTCTTTATTCCTTCAACTAATGACTGAATGGCCCTAGGTTGATCACCCTCAGGTTTATATTTTGAGACTAATTCAAATTGATCGCTCACTCATAAGCCTCCATTCCGTTATTATCTCTATGAATAGTTTACCATATAATAGTGGAAAAACACTAAAAATACGAACTATAGTTCGTATTTTATTTTTTGTTATGTATTCGTATGCTGATCGCTTTCCAGATGTAGGGAAATTTTGCAACTTTTCGTGTATTTTTGCAACGATCTTGGCTTTTTTGCAGGTTTGCATTTATTTTTGCAAGTTCCAGAGTTTTTTTGCAACTTTTACATATTTTTTTGCAACCTGGGAAAGAAGCCAATTTTTTATATAAAAAAAGAGCTAGTACAGCCCTTTCTTACTTAAGTATTTCTCTTTTAGTGAAACCTCAAACCTATTTCTTCTTTAGCAGCTCTGCCTTCATTTTTCTTGCAAAGAAAAACCCGACAGCAAGTGACACAATGTCGATAAAAAAGATACTTGGTCCATGGGTATAGCCTTTCATATAGGAAGCAAGAAGCAGCGCCGCTGTTAATGCCGTTCCAACGTAATGGTTATAACTTACCCGTGTAAAAAGAAGGACAAGAAGAAAAGGCATAATCATTGCCAAGATTACCTTTAAAATCATCTACATCACCTGCTCCTTACTTATAATGATAAGTTGTAAAAATAACCATTATCCTCTTTTTTATAGCCTGCCGATTCGTAGAGGGCTTGTGCTTTTACATTATCTTTCGCTGTTTCTAGTAAAATTCCTGCTGCATCCGTTTGCATCGCAAATTCTTTCGCTTGATTCATCAGTGCTTTGCCAACACCGTGACGGCGGTATTCTTCAGCAACAAACAAATCATTCAGCAGCCATTTTCGTTTCATTCCGACGGAAGTGAATATCGGATAAAGCTGAACAAATCCGGCAGGAAGTCCGTCATTGCTTTTTGCCAGGAATATGGTTGATTCATTTAGCTCCATTCTTTCCTTTATAAAGGATATTGCTCCTTCAAGGTCAGATGATTGTCCATAAAAAATTCGGTAATTGTTAAATAATACAACTACATCGTCTAAGTCAGATAATGTTGCTTTTAAAATATTCACATGCTTCCCCTCAATTCTACTGATATATAGCCAATTCTATCATGAAAATCGAGCAAAAGAGGGCTAATTTTATCATTAGCCCTCTTCGTTTATTTCTGTGATGTAACACCTTGGTAGTCGTTTTCTTCTAAAAGATCAACTAACTCGATGTCTTTTTGATTTTCTAAAAAGTATCGCAATGTAAATTCATTTTCAAACAATACCGCATAGGCACCAAAACGGTCACGAACAAGCATGCTTCTTGAATCAAAGAAACGTTTATCAAACTTCTCGCTCTTGATCCATCTTGGAATTCGTTCTCCAAGGGGAGTGAATTCAATCTCGACATTATATTCAGCCTTCATTCGGTATTCAAACACCTCAAACTGAAGTTGACCGACTGCACCAAGGATGATCGAGTCATTTAACTCTTGGCGGTATAGTTGAATCGCGCCTTCTTGAACAAGCTGTTCAATACCTTTTCGGAATTGCTTCGACTTCATGACGTTTTTCGCCTGAACCCGCTTGAATAGCTCAGGTGGGAATTGTGGCAGCTCTTCATATTGATAAGAGTCTTTCCCACCGATTAATGTATCACCAATTTGATATATATTCGGGTCATATATCCCAATAATATCACCAGGATAAGCTTCATCTACCGTGTCACGGTCTTTTGCCATAAAGGCCTGCGTTTGATTTAGCTTAATCGTTTTATTTGTACGACTTAAGTTCACACTCATGCCTCGTTCAAATTTCCCGGAACATACACGGAAAAAGGCAATACGGTCACGGTGTGCCGGGTTCATATTGGCTTGGATTTTAAAGATATAACCTGAAAATTGATCTTTTTCCGGCTCAATTAAGCCTTGATCTGTTTTACGCGGCTGTGGTTGTGCAGCAAATTGTAAAAACGTATCAAAGAATGTTTGCACACCAAAATTAGCAAGGGCACTACCAAAGAAGACAGGTGTTAGCTCTCCTTTTTCCACTCGCTCAGATGAAAATTCATTCCCTGCTTCTTCAAGCAGTTCCAGCTCACCTAATGTATCTTGATAGATGACATTTTCCTCAATATCTGTTCCAGATAACTCGCTTAAGGGGATCACTTCTTCTTCTTCATCCCCTTTGAAGCGAACAAATTGTTTATTGAAGCGGTCATGAATACCTAAGAAACGTTTCCCGCTTCCAACCGGCCAGTTCATTGGATATGATTCAATCCCAAGTACTTCCTCAATTTCTGAAAGCAATTCCAAAGGATCTCTTCCTTCACGGTCAAGCTTGTTTATAAATGTAAAGATTGGAATTCCTCTCATCCGGCAAACTTTGAAAAGTTTAATGGTTTGAGGCTCAACACCTTTTGTTGAATCAATGATCATGACAACACTATCTACTGCGGTTAATGTACGGTATGTGTCTTCACTGAAGTCTTCATGTCCCGGTGTATCCAAAATATTGACGTGGAATTCATGATACGGAAAGCTCATAACACTTGATGTTACCGAGATCCCACGTTTTTTTTCAATTTCCATCCAGTCAGATGCGGCAAATTTTCCTGATTTCTTTCCTTTAACTGTTCCTGTTGAACGGATAATTTGACCAAAGAAAAGGAGTTTTTCTGTTAACGTCGTTTTCCCTGCATCCGGGTGGGAAATGATCGCAAACGTACGTCGTTTATTTATTTCCTGTTGTAAGCTCATTCGCAATAACCTCTTTTAATTAAATTCGTGCTTCAAATATACTACAAAGCGCTTCAAAGAACAATTTTAATAAGGCTGTTTTTAATATGAGGCCGTTCCATTGCGCTCCAGACACTCGCTTTCCGCGGGGAGGAAGCTAAGCCTCCTCGGCTTCGCCTGTGGGGTCTCAGCCTTCCTCACTTCCCGCAGGAGTCGAGTGTCTTCCACTCCATTCCACTAACATTTTAGAGTAAGTTTTAATAGCAACATAATTTAACATAATAAAAACAGGGACATCGTACCCCTGTTTAGCGCTGATATCGTCTTTTATGTTTTATTCTTTCTTTATTTTTGTCCGTTTCAACTAGATTCCATGCGGTGGTGTATCGGTATTTTTTTCCCCAGATTTGAATGAGCATTTTCATTCCGGTTATAAAGCATAGAAGTAATAGACTAACAATTAGAAATAAAATGTCCATCTGCGTTCCCCCAATCATTCTTGTACACATGTATATGTTTGAGATGGGAAAACATGATGGTTTTTACTCATCATGTAAATGAAAATGTAAGTTCAGGTACCCACTGATTCATATGCTTTTTAATTTCTTCGTATAGCTTTTCTTTACCTGATAGTTGCTCGAGCGGTTGAACATGGTACATTTCATTTACGAAGGTTGGGACGAAGGATGGTTCTTTTAGGACGATATCACCGGTTTCGAGTTTTTTTTCGACGTTTAGTTTTAGAACTCCTCCGATATCTTTGTAATCTTCGGTTTGACCTGTAAAGAAATTACCGAGTGAATAGGCAACAAATGAGCGTTTTCCATCTTCTCTTTC
Organism: Bacillus sp. J37; assembly: GCF_000518865.1. Taxonomy (GTDB): domain Bacteria; phylum Bacillota; class Bacilli; order Bacillales; family Bacillaceae; genus Metabacillus. The sequence continues at coordinate 103,640 of NZ_JAEK01000007.1, forward strand.
GATCCATTCCATTGGTTGAAGAACATGTGGATGGTGTCCGATGATGATGTCTGCTCCTGCATTTGCTGTTTTAATAGCTAACTGCTTTTGCTCTTCATTTGGCAATCTTTCATATTCTTTTCCAAAATGAAGACTTACCACAACGACATCAGAGATTGTCTTAGCTTGTTTAATCTCTTGTTTGATGTTTTTCTCATCCATTCGATTCACTAAGTAAGGCTTATCTGTCGGGGTTTCAATGCCATTCGTCCCATATGTATAAGCAAGGAATGAAAAAACGATTCCATTCTTTTCGATTGTGCGAATGTTCTTTTTATCTTCTTCCGATAAGAAAGCTCCGGTATAAGGAATCCCTAGTTTATTCCAATGGGAGATTGCACTTTGTATGGCCTTTTCACCACGATCCAGTGTATGGTTATTTGCTATTGTGACTAAATCGATACCGCTTTCTTTTAATATATCTCCAACTTCATATGGACTATTAAATGATGGATAGGTGGAAAGCCCAATTTCTGTACCGCCAATCATAGATTCCTGGTTGGCAATTGTTATATCCGCATTGCTTAATAAGGACTGAACATTTTTCAGATGAGGGGTAAAATCGTATTTTTCATCACCAATTTGAGCAGGCTCATACACACGGTCATGAATTAAAATATCACCTATAGCCGAGATCGATGCCGTTGTCGTAATAATTTCTTCTTTTTCCTTCTCTTTCTCCACAATCTGCAGATCCTGTTTTTCTTCCACTTTCACAATTTGATTTTCAGGAGCTGATGCCAACTTGCCAAAATATAAGCCCAGACCACAAACTAGAAGAACGAGTAGGGTGAATGTGATGACCTTTTTCATTAGGGTTACTCCTTTTTAGAAAACTACTACTTCTAGTTTAACGTATAACTTGGAAGAAATTAACCAAAAAGACAGAACTCTGTCGAATTCTGCCTTCCTTTTTTAAAGAATGAAGTTAAGAAAATAATACACAATCCCTGCAAAAACCGCTGATGCAGGCAAGGTAACGATCCATGTAAACACCATGGCTTGAGCTGTTCCCCAATTAACTCCTTTTATTCGGTTAGAAGCTCCTACTCCGAGAATCGATGAAGATATCACATGTGTTGTGCTGACTGGGAGATGAAGAAAAGTTGCACTTAAAATAATGGATGCTGAAGAAACATCAGCAGCAACTCCGCTTACAGGTCTGATCTTCATAATTTTATTTCCAACTGTTTTAATAATTTTCCAGCCACCTACTGAAGTACCGAGTGCCATTGCAAGCGCACAGGACAGCTGAACCCAAAACGGGATATCCATTGTTTTATGATAGTTATTGGCAATTAGGGCAAGTGTAATAATGCCCATCGCTTTCTGGGCATCATTTGTTCCGTGTGTATATGCCTGAAATGCCGCTGTAATAATTTGAATTCTGCGAAATCGATTATTGGATTTCGTTAAAGAATGATTCCTAAATAAGACCTTAAAGATACTGAATACGATGAAACCGATGATAAATGCTAATATTGGTGATAAAAAGAGAGACTGTGCAATCTTAGAAAAACCCGCATAATTAATACTGCCAAACCCTGAAGCGGCAATCGCTGCCCCAACAATAGAACCGATGATGGCATGTGAGGAACTGCTTGGAATTCCGTAGTACCATGTGATAAGGTTCCAGGCAATCGCTGAAATAAGAGCTGATAGAATGACAACAGACCCATTATGTAACGTAAACGGATCCACAATACCGCTTGTAATGGTTTTAGCAACACCTGTAAACGTAAGTGCTCCGATCAAGTTCATGAACGAGGCTAATATGATCGCATGCCTCGGCTTTAAGGCTTTTGTTGAAACACTTGTGGCAATGGCATTTGCTGTATCGTGAAAGCCATTAATAAAATCAAAAGCCAACGCACCAATCACAATCAACACCGTAATCATTAATGTTACATCCATATCTCTATGTCCCCTTACGCATTCTTCATGACGATGCTATCTAATGTGTTGGCAACTTTACGACAGCTATCCACAATGCCTTCAAGTGACTCATATATATCTTTATATTGAATGATTTTAATCGGGTCCTTTTCTGTTGCGAATAAATTTTTCAATGCGGTCCGCAGCAGGTTATCACTGTTGGCTTCATGTTCTTTTAATGCTGATGAATGGACCGGAATTGCCTGTAGTTTTTTCAATGATAATAAAGTGATTGCTTCTGAGATTTCGGTTGCACATTGATGATTGATGCGAAAAAACTTTTTCATCTGATCTGTCAGGCTAGTAACTGAATACATTTCAAGCAGTCCCGCAATATGCTCAATTCCATCTAATACATCATCAATATGCAGAGCAAGCTGTAAAATATCTTCCCTGTCAATCGGTGTAATAAATGTTTGATTCAATTCTTTTGTTATCTTTTGAATCAATTCGTCACCGGTTGATTCATACTCCTTAACATGTTCTAAAAATAGTTGTAATTCATGATGATTTGAAACCGGTTTTTCAACACAGAAGTATGTAGTTTCCTGCAGATTGCTTGTTATGCTTAATAATAACTCTGAAAATTTATCTTTTTTCCCTTTTGAAAACATCATAGTACGAATCCTCCATCGGTAAAAACTTGTCCTATATTATGAGTACGTCTGTCATCAATCAAACATACCTTCTCTATGTAAATTACTACGTATTGTAGCGTAAATCCCATGTTAAAAGCTAGCTGATCGGAAGATTATTAACTACTTTTCAGTTAATGGGAGAGTTTGGTCTGATAAATAGCCGGGTATAATTTTGATACACCCTATGTATCCCGGCTGGCTCTGCTGATAAAGATTTAATAGAACTGTATTTCCACAAACCTTCAAAGGCACTAATCGTTTTCTATACGTAGATAAACAAAATCAGGAAAGGGGAAACCTTAAAAAAATGAATGAACAGAACCCAAGGGCTTTGAGAAAATTGGTTAGCCCTTATGAAAAATCTGATTTACAAAAAAGCAATTGGCAAATCATTAACACATTGGTACCATTTTTCCTCTTATGGTGTTTGGCATATAAGAGCCTGTCAATTTCTTATTTCCTTACATTAGCGATTTCTGTCGTTGCGGCTGGTTTTCTAGTGAGGACCTTCATCATCTTTCATGATTGCTGCCACTATTCCTTTTTTAAGAGCAGAAAGGCGAATCGAATCCTTGGAACAATAACAGGAATTTTGACTCTTCATCCTTTTGACCATTGGGCACACGACCATTCTGTCCATCATGCGACAAGCAGCAATCTGGACAAACGCGGGACGGGCGATATTTGGGTACTAACCGTTGAGGAATATAAGGAAGCCTCAACTAAGACAAAAATAATGTACCGTTTGTACAGAAATCCGTTTGTTATGTTTGTTATTGGGCCGATTTACGTCTTCGGAATTACCAACCGTTTTAATCGTAAAGGAGCAAAACGCAAAGAACGGATGAATACGTATGTAACAAATCTGGGGATCGTCGCTTTGGCAGCACTTTTATGTTGGGCAATCGGCTGGCAAAATTTCCTGCTGGTTCAGGTACCAATTTTTATGATATCGGGATCCCTCGGAATTTGGATGTTTTATATTCAGCATACGTTTGAGGATTCTTATTTTGAAGAAGATGAGCACTGGGAATATGTAAAAGCAGCCGTTGAGGGAAGCTCTTTTTATAAGCTTCCAAAAGTTATGCAATGGCTAACAGGCAATATCGGTTTCCATCATGTTCATCATTTAAGCCCAAGAGTTCCAAACTACAAGCTTGAAGAAGTACATAACAGCACTGAACCATTGCAAAACGTTCCAACCATTACACTGGCAACAAGCCTTAAGTCGTTAAAGTTCCGTCTATGGGATGAAGAAGGCAAAAAATTTGTTGGTTTTAACCACTTAACAGATGCCTCTAACAACCAAGCATCAGAGCGGCTAAGATCGGATTAACTAAACTCCGCTAAATAGATATGTGAATGTTGAATCAATCTTAACTTCTCCATCCAGATGTTCGTATGTATATTCCTCATATTCCATTACCTTTTGGGAATATTAGTTCATAATCGATAGGAAAAGGAGGATGAGAATGTTTGGACTAGGAAAAAAGATCAATACGCTGTTTTGGATTGCGATCTTTGGCCTCATTTTAACGACCATCTATTCAGCTATTCTCCTTTATCAGGGGATTGACTCTAAACGAAAGTTAAATTTTATTTGGGGCAAAAGCAAGAAGGAAACTGAAGGCTAAATAAACAAGGACCTGTTTTTCAGGTCCTTGTTTCATGTTATAAATGGATAAAACTTGGTACTTAAGTTTTAGTGTCTAGCTCCAGCGCCTAGCCCCGAAGCACAGGACGTGCAAGTGCAGTCTTTGCGACAGGACGTCGCGTTCTTAGACTGCCTAAAGGTTAAGCCACAAATGAATGGAAGACAAAGAACGTCTTCTATTCATTTGCCTCTTATGCTTGTCGGGTCTGATCAAGGCCCTTGCGCTTTTCTTATAAAATCGGCGAAAGAAGCCGCGAGACAGATTCTTTAAACCGGATTGTTCTTGAACGCTGAACATAAGCCTCAATGGTTAATTGTCTTGATTTCTCCATATCCTCGATAAATGACTCATACAGCTTTGTCGCTATCTCAACATCATATAAAAAGGCATTTACTTCAAAATTCAATCTAAAGCTTCTCATATCAATGTTTGCTGTTCCAACTGATGCAATTTCATGATCAACGACAATTGTTTTTGCATGGATAAATCCATTTTCATAAATGTAGATGTTAGCTCCGGATTTTAATAACTCACTAGCGTAGGAAAGTGTTGCCCAATACACAAATGGATGATCAGGTTTATCCGGGATCATCAATTTCACTTCAACACCTGATAGACATGCAATCTTCAAGGCATCTAAAATACTGGCATCAGGGATAAAGTAAGGTGTTTGGATGTAAATCGACTCACTTGCTGATGATATCATCTTCATATAACCGTTTTTAATTTGCTCCCATTCTGAATCAGGTCCGCTTGTCACGATTTGGATGCTGCTATCACCTGTTTTCGGCTGCTCCGGAAATAATTCAGGACTGTAGGAAATCACTCGTTTTTCTGTTGCTTGATTCCAATCAAGTATGAACCGGGCTTGAATCGCATGGACAGCTGTTCCCTGAATTTTCAGGTGTGTATCACGCCAATAGCCAAAAGACGGATCAAGCCCCAAATATTCATCACCAACATTAAAGCCTCCAACATACCCGATGCTCCCATCAATAATCACTAGTTTTCGATGGTTTCGATAATTGAGCCGCAAATTGATCCATCTAAGTTTTGATGGAAAAAACACCTCAACTTCTCCTTCTGCTTTCCGTAGATCTTTAAAAAACCTGGGTCTTAAGCTTCTTGATCCAAGATCATCATATAAAACCCTGACCTTCACACCTTGCTCAGCTTTCTTCGTTAATGCGGTAACTAATCGCTTACCAAGTTCATCCTTTTTTAAAATATAATACTGCAGGTGAATATGATGTTTTGCCTGCTCAATATCCTTCAATAATGTTTCAAATTTCTCATTTCCATCTGTAAATATCTCTACATCATTATCATCCGTTAACAAGGCATCATTATTGAGCACATGCATGTTGATCATTTGCTTATATTTTTTGGCTATCTCACTTTTAAAAACAAATGAATTATTTCTGATCTCTTCTAATTGAGTAGCTAGCAGCTTATCAATTCCCAGCTTTTTCCGATCTTCCCATTGAAACATCCGATATCTGCTTAAATTTTGACCAAAAAGCAGATACAGCAAAAACCCCAATAACGGGATAAAAAACAACACCAACAGCCATGCCCAAGACGATGAGGCATCTCTTCGTTCTCTAAAAATCATGACAATCGCAAAGAACGTATTTAAAAGGAAGATAAACCCGAGTAAAATTGAACCAATTTCCATATAAATTCCTCACATATCTTTTTCTACTAGTAATCATAGTATATCTTGAAAGATAAATTATTTGTCAGTTTTTTTCATCTAACTACTGTGAGAACACTCTTCACTGTGATAAAATATCTCTTAATGAATTTTCAAAAATTTTTATTTCCTATAGAGGTGAAAAAAAGGATCATGAATGAATTAGCACAAGCTTTAAATCAAGCAATGAAAGAAGATAACGAACACGTTTATAACATGTTGTCTCAGCTTGGAAAGGAAATGTTCTATCCAAAAGGCATCTTAAGTCAATCGGCAGAAGCAGGAAAAAAAGCTCATCGTTTTAATGCAACAATCGGAATTGCAACTGAAAACAATCAGCCTATGCACTTTCAACACTTGCAGGACCTTTTTGGCGATAAAGTAGCACCAAAGGATCTTTACCCATATGCACCACCTCAAGGAAAAGAAGAATTACGTAAAGTATGGCAGGAAAAAATCTTTAACGATAACCCAAGTTTAAATAAAGATGTCGTTGGTTCACCAATTGTCACAAATGCCCTTACTCACGGTTTAAGCATTGCAGCCGATTTATTCGCTGATGAAGGTACACCGGTTATTGTACCTGATAAATATTGGGGAAATTACAACATCACATTTAAAACACGCCGTGGTGCAAATGTAGCCACTTTCCCATTATTTAATGAAGAAAACGGTTTTAACACCGCAGGATTAAAAGAAACAATCGATGCTCAAAAATCATCCGGCAAAGTGATTGTTCTTCTAAACTTCCCGAACAATCCAACTGGTTACACACCACTTGAGTCTGAAGCAAAGGAAATTGCCGCTGTCTTAACAGATGCAGCAGAAGAAGGCTTAAACATCGTTGTACTGATCGATGATGCTTACTTCGGATTATTTTACGAAGACTCAATGACTGAATCCATTTTCAGTTATCTAGCAGATGCTCACGAGCGTATTTTGGCCGTGAAAATTGATGGAGCTACAAAAGAAAACTATGTATGGGGCTTCCGTGTTGGTTTTATCACATATGCGAGCAAATCAGCAAACGTGCTGAATGCATTAGAGCAAAAAACAAAAGGCTTGATTAGGGGTACCATCTCAAGCAGCTCACACCCTTCTCAATCGCTTATTTTACAGTCATTAAAATCAGACGAATTTACTGTTGAAAAAGAACAGAAATTCGCTTTAATGAAAAGCCGTGCAGACAAAACAAAAGAAGTGCTTGCAAAAGAAGAATATCAAAAATACTGGACATACTATCCGTTCAACTCAGGCTACTTTATGTGCTTGAAGCTGCACAGCATCAATGCAGAGAAATTACGCTTGCATCTGTTAGATCAATATGGAGTTGGAACCATTTCCATCAACCCAACAGATCTACGTATTGCGTTCTCCTGTGTAGAAGAAGAGGATATTGAAGAATTATTTGACTTAATTGCTCAAGGTGCTGCTGATTTGCAGTAGTTTGCGGCAGATAGTTGCTCACTGCCGATTGGTAGTGGGCATTTTTGCTTTTAAAAAGGGGTTGGAAGGTTGGAACTTCGGGCCAATGAGGTGGAATCTTGCAGATTTTCTATTAATTTTGCAAGTTTGCCGATAATCTTGCAAATTTCCAAGGAATCTTGCAAGTTTTCCGATAATCTTGCAGCTTTGGACTGGAATTTTGCAAGTTGAAAAGATAACCTATCATTCGGCAATTTCAAAAAGCCAGCACCGAATACGGTGCTGGCTTCTTCTATTTAGAACTTCTCCGCTACACTTACAACTAACGGGTGATCCATCGCTAAACTTGAAATCTCACTAAATGCTGCAGCAGCGCCTTTTTCTTCGACCATCTGCTTAAGAGTAAGTGATTCCTGATCTTCCTCAGAAACAAACTGCAGGGCAGCTACAATGACCTTCACAAGATGTGCCGGCACGTCTCCGAACTCCTCAATATACACAAGGGCTGGTGCCACTAAGCGATCTTTTGCGCCAAGCTTACGCAGTGGTGCTCTTCCTACCCGTTGCACATCATCTACGATATACGGGTTTGCAAAGCGTCCGATGATTTTTTCGATATACGTTTGATGCTGATCTGAGTCAAAACCGTATTTGGTTGTTAGGACTTTTCCTGTCTCACCAAGAGTACCTAATACATCTTGCTTCACTTCCTCTTGAGCGATAGCTTCTGCAATTGTTTTATAACCAGCTAAGTTGCCTAGATATGCTGTTGCAGCATGACCTGTGTTTACAGTAAATAGCTTACGTTCGATATAAGCTTGAAGATTTTCCACAAATAGAGCTTCTTCAATTTTCGGTTGCTCGCCCTTTATTCCAGTTGAATCGATGACCCACTCATGGAAAGGTTCAACCAATACATCTAGTAAGCGTTCATTATTTTGATTTGGTACAATACGGTCTACTGCTGAGTTCGGGAAGCCGACATTTTCTTCAACCCAAGCGATTTCTTCTGCACCAAGTTTTGCAACAACATGCTTTTTAAGCTCACTGCTTCCACCGACCATGTTTTCACAGGCAATGACATTCACTGGGCCTCCGCTATTTTGCTGACGTTTTTTCAACCCTTCAGCAATAAGCGGAGCGACAAATTTCAAAATGTTGGGTCCAACTGCTGTTGTCACGATATCTGCTTGTGAGATCGCTTCAACAACAGCATCAGGATGTTGCTGACTATTAATTCCTGACACATTTTCAACAAAGAACTCTTGCTTCTCTTCATTTGCCAGCATCACCCGGTACGCTTTTTCTTTGTTTAATTCATTGATTAACGTTTCATTCACATCAACAAATTCGACTGCATAGCCTGATTGATGTAACAATAAGCCGATAAAACCTCTTCCGATATTTCCGGCACCGAAATGAACAGCTTTCAAGTTAGTTCACCTCGCTAAGAAGTTCGATGATTTCCTCTTTTGATTGTGCTTGGACAAGTTTTTCTACATTTTCTTCTTCAGATAACACGATCGCGATTTTTGAAAGGATTTCTAAATGCTCATCACCTTTTCCGGCAATTCCGATTAAAAATTTCACGATGTTTCCGCCGCCGAAGTCAACGCCACCCGGTACTTGGATAACAGAAAGGCCCGAATTTAGCACAGCAGATTTTGCATCTTCAGTTCCGTGTGGTATGGCAACAAAGTTCCCCATATATGTAGAAGATAGTTCTTCTCTTTGCATCATCGCATCAATATAAGAAGCTTCTACATAGCCTTTGTCGACTAAAATTTGCCCTGTTGCTTTAATCGCATCTGTTTTGTTATCAAATTGTTGGTTTAATAAAATATTTTCTTCATTTAAAATTGACATGGGTTAAACACTCCTTAGTTGTTGTAAATAGTTTGTGAAATATTTTTGGCTAATATAATGAGTTAAACCACTCTTTGTACCTTTTTCAAACATATGGATACTTTCCTGTGACTCAATAATACTTGCACTAATAAAGCTCATGATTTCCAACTCTTCTGCCTCAGCATTTTCAGGTGCAATGAGCAAAAGTATTCTCGATACTTCATTTAATTCATTGTCCATTGCCCTTAGCTTCATCGGTGTTTGAAGATCAATCATGTGGAAGCTCGGTCTCACAACAGCCTCATTTCTCGCGTGAAACAGTGCCAGGTTTGTTTCCGGAATGGCAAGCCCTCCAATATGCTCCCGTTCCAACAATGCCTCTACAATTCTTTGTTCATTTTCTACAAGTCCTATTTGCTTCAGCTGCATACTGACAGGTAGCAGAATACTTTCAACATGATTTGTGTTATTGAGTTGAAAAACTTCCAGTTCCTTCAAAAGTCTGATCAACCGCTGTGACTGGCTTGTAAATCGATCGTATTGTTCTAAGCTAATTGTAATGTCTACCCTTTCATCAGATTCTTCAAACGACGTACTTTGTTCAATTTCAAGACCCTTTTCTTCAATATAGTCTTTGATTTTTTCCAGCTCTTGAGTCGTTAAAATTGGACTTACGAGCAGGTAATCTGTTGAAATATCCTCGATTGGTATTGTCGAAAGAATGAGATCATATTTGGTCACATCTGTTTCCTTCAGTTCAAACGCTGAAATATTGCGCAGCTCTGCAATATGTGGAAACTGATTGTTAATTTGCGTTGCCAGCATTTTTGAGGTGCCAATACCACTTGAACAAATAATAAGTGCTTTTAATTTCCTGATCGATTTCCTTTTATTTAAGGCGGCTCCAAAGTGTAATACTAAATATCCTATTTCTTCCTCAGGAACTGCATCAAATGGAAGAGCAGCTTTTACAGCTTGTTGAACAACTCCGAAAAGCTCATGATGATCACGTTTTATTTCCTTTAATAAAGGATTCGTGATTTTCATTCCTTGCTTCAAGCGATACACCGCTGGCTGAAGATGGGCAAGCAAGCCATGAAATAAAGATGTATCATGCTTTAATTCTTTGTTTGTCAGACGTTCTACTTGTTCAATTAACCTTTGTACAAGATAAGCAATCTCTACATTTTCATCTTGAATATCAACTTTTCCTTCGAACCTCAGCTTTGCTCCCCGCAAATGCATCGTAATATAGCCTTTTTCATCCTCAGGAATCTTAATTTGAAAGGTTTCCTCAAGTTTTTCGGCTATTTCCTCAGCAAAGGTAAATTCCCTTGAGACTTTTAGTTGTTTTAGATAATCACCTTTTATTGTGATGTTTTCGCCACGTTGTATACGCTCAATTGCAAGTGCAAGGTGAACAACCAGCCCAACATATGAGCTGTCTGCCAATGGATATGGCAGGCGTGAATTAATTTTGTTGATTAAATCCTCAATGATGATGAGCTTTTCCTTTTGAACAAGTCCCAGTAAACGCTCAGATATGGAATCAATCTTATTTGTTGATTTTCGTTCTATATTTTCCCGTACCATTCGTAAAAAGTCCGGCACATCAAACCTGTCTGAAATTAAGCTTTTAATTGCCTTACGCTTCGCTTCTTCCGATCCTGTCAGTTCAATTCCATACCCTCTTCTTCTAATAAGAGTGAGTCCGTATTCTTCAACAAATGGCTCCATTTTATCTAAATCATGGCTAATCGTAGCTGTTGTCACACCAAGATCATTCGCCAAACTTTGGAGCTTAATGGGATCATGATGATCAAGCAGTGTACAAAGGGCAACAATCATCCGTTCATCTGGCGTGTATTCTTTATAATCCTGCTTTTGAATCGCAATCCTCAGTTCTGTAAGACTTGTTTCACTTCCCACCATTTTGATTCCGATCCCCGCCCGCTTCACGAGCTGAAGATTGTATTTCTGCAGGACAGATTCAATATTTTTCAAATCACGATGAATCGTCCGCTCACTAACATCGATTTGTTCAGCAAGTTCCTTAATCGTCACTTCCTGATCTGCGTCTTCCATCAGCAATTGCACGATCAGACGCTCTCTTGCGGAAACAATCATGGAAATCAACTCTCTTTTATATGAGTTATTGACATAGTTTAATTATACGCCTGTATAGATATAGGTTTCAAAAGATAGAAAGAGCAGTTTTTTCAATTGTATTGCTGACATTATTTAATTAGAATGTCCTTTGGGTTTGAAAATAACCGGGGTGAAGCAGGTTATTTTCGATTTTGCGGATTTATTTTCGATTTTGAGATTTTATTTGCGATTCTTGAAATTTATTTTCGATTTTCAAGTTTTATTTGCTATTTCCCAAAATTCGACACATTTCAGCACGCATTCAACAGCACGAGCCCTACTTTGTCCGCTAACCAAAAATGGTGCCACTACCCTCCAGGCAGCCGCACCATTTTTTTCACGATCTTATTTTAATTTACCCACAATCTCATCATATTTCGGGCTATTTAAGAAATTATCAACAGATACGTGGTACGCAGTTGGCAGCTTTGCTACTGCACGATCTGTTAAGTCTTTATGTGTAATAACGATATCAGCGTCAGAAGGAATGTTGTTAATTGATGTATTTGTCACATCTACTCCTTCAACTTCTGCTTTTTTCACTTTGTTACGTAAAATGGATGCACCCATTGCACTTGAACCCATACCTGCGTCACAAGCGAAGATAACTTTTTTCACGTTACCGAAATCAAATTCTTCAGAAGTTGTTGCTTCCACTTCAGCTTCCGGTTGTGCTGTAAGATTGCTGCTTACAGAACTTTTCTTCCCTTTCATTGCTTCCATTTTCGCTGTAGCTTCTGTTATATCTTCTTCTTTTTGCTTGCTTGTTTTTAAAATAAGTGATGCAACTAAGAATGATACAGCTGCAGCTACAATGACACCTAGAATTACTCCTACGTAGCCGCCTCTTGGTGTCATTGCTAATAAGGCAATGATACTACCAGGTGATGGACTTGCTACTAAACCTGCATTGAAGATTGAGAATGTGAACACACCACTGATTCCCCCTGCGATTGCTGCAAGAAGTAACATAGGTTTCATTAAAATGTACGGGAAGTAGATCTCATGAATACCGCCCAGGAAGTGAATAATCACTGCACCAGGAGCTGTTTGTCTCGCCGACCCTCTTCCAAAGAACATATAAGCTAAAAGAATACCTAAACCAGGTCCAGGGTTTGACTCAAGTAAGAATAAAATAGATTTACCTGCATTTGCTGCTTGCTCAATACCAATCGGGCTTAAAATACCGTGATTGATTGCATTGTTTAAGAACAGAACCTTTGCCGGCTCGATGAAAATACTTGCTAATGGCAGTAAACCTGCATCAAAAATTGCTTGAACGGCACCTGCTAATACTTTGTTTAACCCTTCAACAACAGGACCAATTCCAACTAGGGCAGCTAATGTTAACAGTGCTCCTAAAATACCAGCAGAGAAGTTGTTCACTAGCATTTCAAAGCCTGAACGAACTTTATCTTTTAATAAGCCATCAAGCTTTTTAATTAAGTATCCACCAAGTGGACCCATAATCATGGCTCCGAGGAACATCGGGATTTCCGCTCCTACGATAACCCCCATTGTTGCGGTTGCACCAACGACACCACCGCGGACATCGTATACCATCTTACCACCTGTGTACCCGATTAATAGTGGAAGTAGGTATTTGATCATTGGATCAACCAATGAGGCTAGTGTTTCATTTGGTGCCCAGCCTGTTGGGATGAATAGCGCTGTAATAATCCCCCATGCAATAAAAGCACCGATGTTTGGCATGATCATTCCACTTAAATGACTACCAAATCTTTGTATTTTAACGCGAATATCACCTTGCTTTTGATTCGCTTCCATGTAAGTCACCTCTTTGTTATTTCTTATCTTAATGATAAAGCGATTTCAGTGGAGAAACAATTTAAACTAAACTCGATTTTGTCTGACACAATGTTGACAAGATTAATTTTGGAAAGAAGTGTTAGGATTTTGTCAACGGCTAATATTGTCGAAAAGTCTTTAATTTTATATAAAATATGAAGGTTTATAGAAACCTTGTTGCTCTGTAATCAGTAATGTGAAAGTTGACTTCCGCTACAGGTTGCCCGCTTTCCGTGGCGCGGGCGGTGAGCTTCCTCGGCTTTAGCGCCTGTGGGATCTTACATACCCACACTGCTCCCACAGGAGTCTCACACCTTTCGCTCCAATCAACCTAAACTTATATGTTAAATAGAAAGTCATAAAAACAAAAAGGTGAATCCTTTAATGGAATTCACCTTTTTAGCATATCTAGTAAACATGAGTTTATTCAAATTTCTCCGGATAAAATCCTTTTGCCAGCGTTTCAACAGCATATGCCATGCGGGCTCCTGGGAGGACGCTTTCTAATGTGATGGAGACAAATCGTTCATTTTTCACACTGTCCAGTTGGGAGATGGCAGGGTCGTTTTTAATGTCCTTTATTTTTTGTTCTAGTGATGGAGCATCATAATCATGGACTACAATGACATCCGGTTGTCTGGCTAAAACCTCTTCATAGTTTACGGTTGTCCATTGTTTATCCGTGATATCGTCAAAGACGTTTTTTCCGCCGGCAAGTTCGATTAGTAGTGTTTCGAAGTTTGTTCCACCTGCTGTGAACACGCCGTCTCCACCGCTATCGTATACGAGCACATTTACTGGTTCCTGACTTGAAACCTTTTCTTGAACTGCAGCAATTCTAGATTTTTGGTCAGTAACAAAATCGGTTGCAACCTCTTCTATTTCAAAGATTTTACCGATATCTTGGATTTCCTGATAGATCTCTTCTAATGTGGTCGCACTGTTCATGTATGTTTTGATGCCAAAGCTTTCGAGCTCCTTCACATCTAAGCCTTCTCCCCCAAATTCCCAATCTATTCCATAGATAAAATCCGCTCCGCTTGTTGTAACGGCTTCCCGGGTAGCAGATCCGTATGTTAGTTCCGGAATTTTCTTGTATTCGGCCTCATATTCAGGAAGCGGACCCCGGCTATGATTGTCCAGACTATTGCCGATGACATAATCTGTCAAGCCTAATGCAACGAAAAGCTCTGTACTATTCGGGCCCAGTGTTAATACGTTTTGCGGTTTTTCTGTAATTTCTACATATCTGCCGTAATTATCAAATGTTCGTGTTTCATAGTTTTCTTCTGATTCTTTTTTCATTGGTTCACTTGAAGTAGACTGACATCCAACTAGTAAACCTGTCATCACTAAAGCTAACGCTGTAAATCCTAAAACGTGTTTTTTGCTCACATTCAGATCTCCCTTTTATCTAAACTTTTCGGTAAATATGTAATCGATACCTTATTTGTTTTCGGGTGAACCATCACATCAACTTGAATACCGTACACCTCGTAAATGACTTCAGGTGTGATCATTTCCTCCGGTGTCCCGGCTTTGTATAATCGCCCTTCTTTTAACACATACATTCGATCACAATATAGTGCGGCAATATTCAGATCGTGGATGGCAGCCAAAACAGTTACACCTAGCCCCTTAACCAAATCAAACATTTGCAATTGATAGTAAATATCTAAATGATTTGTTGGTTCATCTAACAGTAAAAAGTTTGTTTGCTGGGCCAATACGCGTGCAATGAGGACTCTTTGCTTTTCTCCACCTGAGAGCTGGATATAGTTTCTTTGAGCTAAACCTTCAATACCCGTTTGTTTTAACGCATTTGCGACAATCTCTTTATCTACTTGTGTATCCCCTTCAAACAGCTTTTTATATGGGTTACGTCCCATTGCGACGATTTCTTCTACTTTAAAATCAAACGGAATGGAGTTCTCTTGCCCAACAACCCCGATGTTTCTGGCAATCTTTTTTACTTTCATTGAAAGTAAATCTTCATCATCTAATAGAATGTCACCAGCATCAGGCTCTAGAGCGCGATAGACCGTTTTGAGGATCGTTGATTTTCCACTTCCATTTGGCCCTAACAACCCGACAAACTCCCCCTTATTCACATGGAGGCGAATGTCTTCTATGATTTTTTGCTCATCATAGGAAAAGCTTACATTCTCTACTTGTAATTTCACATTTCCACCTTCTTACGCCCGAGAATTTCTTTTTAGTAACCAAATAAAAAACGGTCCACCGATGATTGCGGTTAAAAGGCCAATTGGCAATTCTTCAGGTGCGATAACGATTCTGGCTACAACATCTGTCCAAATAACAAAAATCCCTCCCAATAGAGCACTTACAGGGAGAACTTTTTTATGATCTGAACCAATTAATAACCTCGTAATATGCGGAACCATTAATCCGATAAACCCAATCGAACCGCTGACTGCAATCGTCGTACCTGCTAAAAGAGAGGCAACTAACACAAGTATTTTTTGCACCCGCTTCACATCAGTTCCTAATGTACCTGCAGCTTCTTCTCCTAAAAGCAGTGCATTTAGGGCACGGTATTGAATCAGAAGGATGCTCATACAAAAAAGAATGACCACAAGTGGAAGTGTTAAATAGCCCCACTTTGCTCCTGCTAAACTGCCGGACATCCAAAACGCCGCATTATGGAGGCCCAATGCATTCGGGGCACTTAAGGTGATCACATTTGTGACTGCATCCATAATCATAGCAACCGCAACACCTGATAATAATAACTGTGTGATATTAATTCTGCCTCTGACCCTGGAGATCGTATATACGATCATAATCGTTGCTGCTGCTCCTATAAACGCACTGATTGACAGGGCATATGTACCGAAGAATGAAAAGACCCCAAACAGCATGCCTAATGTTGCTGTCGCAGATGCTCCTGAAGAAACACCAAGTATAAAAGGATCTGCCAGGTGATTTCGTACCAAAGCCTGCATGGCCACACCTGTTACCGCTAATGAAGCACCAACAAGCATGCCCAGTAAAACCCGTGGCAAGCGTAAATTCCACACAATATTTTCATCAAGCCTTGTCCAGGTAGGAAAAATAAAATCTGTTACATAAGGCAGTTTGCTCATGATGATTTTTGCTACGGTGCCAGGATGAACAGAAACCGGACCGATCCCAATGGCTAGAATGATTGAGATTATACTTCCTATGAAAAGAAGTAATAAAACAAGCTTCATATTTGGTTCCTTACTCATGGATACTTTATTTTCCTTCATACTTCTCTTTATCCCTTTCACACTACTTACCATCTTCTTGATTGTTATTGAGCACCCTTTTTATCACAACAGACGGATTTTCCGCTAAATCCATCTCTTCTCCATTCGTTAAGAAACGTATGACAGGTCTTTGTAAATGCTGATTGATCCTACTAACAATGGCCTGTTCTCCTGTATATAACTCGACCTTTGTGCCGGGTATATAAGATGGAACACTATTGACAAAGGCTTGGACCACTTTAAAGGAAAACTCTTCATCACTTTTCGTCATAATGTATTCTAATGCTTCATGTGGCGGCATTTTATTATTTGATAGTAAATGATCATAAACATTGGCAATTCCCACGACTTGGGGAAGCTCTAAAACAGCTTGTCCTTTCAATTTTCTTGGATATCCTTGGCCGTTTATCCATTCATGATGTTGATAGGCAATATGTGCGGACAATAAACTCATTTCCCGATTGTCCTTTATGATGTCAAATCCTTTTAATGGATGTTCTTCTTCCTGTTCCGTAACCGCCTTGCCGATATCGTGTAATAAGGCACCAAGAGCCAAATCCCTTAATTGCCTTTGCGTGTAGCCTAAATGTTTGGCTATTTGTAAGCTTAAAAGTGCTACATTTACTGAGTGAGCATACCGTACCAAGCCTGTTGATAAGGAGGTAGTTGGCACAAGGATAATCGTTTTATGAGCAAATACTTCTTTAATAAGAGTTACAACAGCCCTTTGGAGAGCTGCTATATGTAATCGTTTTTTATTTGAGGCATCTTCAAACGCCTGTTGAACAACAGCAATTGTATCCATCCATGTCGGCATATCAAGCATTTCCTCAAGGGTAATACCTGTTGACTCAGCATCCTCAACAACAAGAGTTGATACACCTATTGCTTTGATCCGTTCTAAATAGTTAGGATGAATCGTTCTCCCTGCCGTTAATAACACCCTTCGCATCCGATCATAAATCGGCATCGCCAACTGCATCGTTAAGGGGTTATAGTCCTCTATATCAATAAATCTCATTGTATCTCCCTCATTTTATGTTGTTCCAGGCTAAATCCCCCTGTTCATCTTCTTAAACTATACCATGTGAATAATTAATACGGAATGGCAATAAAGCACTCATTACCATTCCATCCGTTTTCATTTTTTAGATGTGTAATAAAATAGTTGAATCACACTAAACAACACAAGGAGCAGAAAAGAAATAAAGGTTCCTAACTTACCAAATACCTCTATGGCAGGAAAATGGCTATGAAATGCTTGTGATGGAAGCATCCAAATACTTAAGGTCAAACAAAAAATCACGGTAATTGGTAATAAATTTTTCAACAAATTTGATCACTCCAGGAAAGGTAAAGTAGTAGATGTGGAAAGGAATCTTTATAAGGTATGGAGATTTTGGGAGTATGTGACGGGTGCAGCGGCCTAAAAAAAGACAAAGTCAATGATACCCCATCAACTTTGTCTTTTTGGTCTAATTATCCGAAATCGGCACAACATTACTTTTCATTTTAAACACTTCTAAATATTGAATATGGTGTCCGTCACTTTCGTGAACTTTAAAGATATAATCTTGATCTGCAACCTCAACGCCAACATCAGCGTTGAATTTTTGAGTTAAGAACCAGCCGCCTATTGTATCAATGTCTTCGTCAGAAAAGGTCGTGTGAAGAAGGTTATTTACATCTTCTATGAGTAATTTTCCATCTAAAATGTAATGATCTTCATTTAGCTTTCGAATTTCAGGGATTTCATCTTCATCAAACTCATCCCTGATTTCCCCGACAATTTCCTCAAGGATGTCCTCAACTGTGACCAATCCGGAAGTTCCTCCATATTCATCGATTAAAACAGCAATATGTGTTCGTTCTTTTTGCATTTTTAGCAATAAATCGTGAATCGGAATGGTTTCAATTACCTGTATGACCGGATTTATATAGGCGTTGATATCAAATGGCTTAGGATCATCACATTCCGTAAAAGCGGAAGTTAAAAGCTCTTTAATATTTAAAAAGCCGACAATATGATCTTTATCACCATCTACAACAGGATATCGGGTATAGCGTTCATTTTTTATCAATTCAATGATTTCATCATAGGTGCTTTCAAGAGAAATCGTGATAATTTCTGTACGGGGCACCATTATTTCTTTCGCAATTCTTTCATCAAACTCAAAAATGTTGTTCACATACTTTAGCTCATTCTTATTGATTTCACCGCTTTTATAGCTTTCAGATAAAAGAATACGAAGCTCTTCCTCTGAGTGAGCCAATTCATGCTCTGATGCCGGCTTTAATCCAAACATGCCAACTAATACACGAGCTGAACCATTCAAAAACCAAATGAACGGATACATGATTTTATAGAACCAAATAATTGGCGGTGAAAACATTAACGTAATGAATTCTGCTTTTTGAATCGCAATTGTTTTTGGTGCCAGCTCTCCGACAACCACATGTAAAAATGTAACGAGAGCAAAGGCTATACCAAAAGATAAAATATGTGTAACAGACTCATTAAAATTGAAATAAGCAAATACAGGGTGTAGTAGCTTTTCAACAGTCGGCTCACCTAACCAACCAAGTCCTAAAGCTGTTACGGTGATCCCGAGTTGACACGCAGACAAATATTCATCTAAATGGGATACAACCCTCTTTGCAGCTATAGCCCCTTTTTTCCCCTCAGCAACAAGCTGGTCAATTTTAGACATACGAATCTTAACAATGGCAAATTCTGTTGCTACGAAAAATCCGGTTAACGCAATTAATATGATAATTAAAATTAAATTAACTGTGGTCAATGAGTCGTCTTACATTCGTAAGACCTCCACCTCCTCATTTGTGCATGTTTTTATTCTTCACTATTACCCTGCATAAAGATCATAATAAACTTAATTAACTCAAATAATGCCATTAATGCTCCGGCAACATATGTTAATGCTGCGGCATTTAACACTTTTTTCACGCCATGTTCTTCTTCATTATAAAGAATACCTTCTGCCAGCATGAGGTTTCTCGCGCGTTTACTTGCGTCAAACTCAACAGGTAGTGTTACTAACTGAAATGCTACAGCCGCCGAGAAAAAGACAATGCCAATTCCAATAAGGGATAACTGCTGTAACAACAAGCCGCCAATAAATAGAAAGGGAGCAATTCCAGAAGCAATATTTGCGATTGGAAAAATCTTATGTCTCAGCATAAGAGCCGCATATGACTGCTGATGCTGGATCGCATGTCCAATTTCATGTGCGGCAACAGAAACAGAGGCAATCGAACGCCCATAATAAACCGCTTCAGACAGACGGACTACTTTTTTGACTGGATCATAGTGGTCAGAAAGAGTACCTGGTACAACTTCTATAGGTATATTGTACAACCCATTGCTGTCCAATATACGTCGTGCTGTTTCCGCTCCTGATAGACCGGTTTTTGTTGCGACTTCCGCCCATTTATTAAAATTCCCTTTCACTCTATACTGAGCCCAAATTGAAATTCCTAATGTGATAAAGATGAGAATATCCATTGGATGAAAGAACATTTTTGATTAGCCTCCATTTTTTATATTTATTAATAAAAGTAATGTTTGAATTAATGACATACTTTCATTTGAGATATGCTTTTTGACAAAGTCTTGATTTTCCAAGTCGTTTTTATCCAGTTGGGCTAAAACTTCTGAGACTTCTTTTTCAAGACCTTTTATTTTTAATCGTAATTCTAAGACATCAATTTCTTCAGCGGTAGCGATAATTTTCTTTTTGATTCCTTCCAGCGTCATACCGTTCGCTTTACATTCTTCTATAAATCGTAATTGCTCGATTGCAGAAGAATCATAGTAGCGGTAATTGGATGATGAACGTTCCGCCTTTAATAAGCCCAGAGTTGTGTAGTAATCGATTGTTCGTTTGGTCACGCCGGTTATTTCTGCTAATTCACCGATTTTTAATTTTTCAGTCCCAAGTTTTAAAACCTCCAAACTGTCACGTGATGGTTGTATGATATTATTGCGGTGTGAAAATTCACAAACTACTTCCTTGCTCGATAACATGTATTGGGTGGGGTGAGTGAAGCTCCATGTTGCTCGCTTTTTGCGGGGTGTACGGTGCTCCCTTGTCTTGCTCCGGTTCCTAGCCCCTCTAGGATCTAGTCACACTTTAACTGAAGACAAAGAACGTCTTCAATTCAAGTGCGTCTTATGCTTGTCGGGGCTAAACAGCCGATTCCGCATTTCTAAGCAGGAGCCTCGCACCTTCCGCTTCACTCGACCTAATTTATTTTTCATATAGAACTTTTAAAAATTCTTAAATATCAACTAAACTTATTAAAGTTTTTTAAAAAATGTCTAGTAGAAACTTACCCTGCAACGGATGGTTCTACACCTGTTTGTTCTTCTCGGATTTCACCGACGATTTCTTCCAGGATGTCTTCCATTGTCACAAGGCCGGTTGTTTGCCCTGATTCGTCTTTGATGATGGCCATATGGACCCGGCTTTGCTGCATTTTCAATAGAACTTCTTTGATTGGTGTTGATGCAGAGAGATGTGGCATTTCATGGATGAAATCTTCCAGTTTCCGCTCTCTTCCTGCAGCAATACTTGTTAGCATTTCTTTTGTGTTAATAAACCCGATGATTTTGTTCTGCCCGGCTTCTTTGACCGGATAGCGGGTGTAGTCATATTGATCATGAACCTCGATGATATCAGTCAAGTTCATGTTTTTTTCAAGCGTAATGATTTTCGTAGCGGGAATCATAATGTCTTTTACAACACGTTCGTCGAAAGCAAAAATATTTTCGAGGTATGCAAGCTCAGTTTGGTTTATTTCCCCACCCTCATAGCTTTGCGTAACGATTAACTTTAACTCTTCCTCTGAGTGTGCTGTTTCATGGCCTGCAGGCTTTACACCAAACACACCGAGTATTCCGCGTGATGCCCCATTAAGAGCAAAAATAAATGGATTCATCACTTTTCCAAACCAGTAAAGCGGTGTAGCCAAAAGCAATGTCATTTTTTCCGCAAATTGAATCGCCAAGGTTTTTGGTGCCAATTCTCCGATTACAACATGTAAAAATGTTACAATCGCAAGGGCAATCGCATAAGAGAGTGCGGTTGATAGAGCCTCTGGTACGGCAAATCTTTCAAAAAGCGGATGAAGCATTTTTTCTACTGTTGGTTCCCCTAGTGCACCAAGAACGAGTGCAGTAATGGTTATGCCAAGCTGACAGGCTGATAAATAGTAGTCAAGATTATGAGCAACTTTTTTGGCCATAACCGCTTTTTTGTTTCCTTCTGCAATTAACTGATCAATTCGTGACATTCGCACTTTCAAAATCGCAAATTCAGCACCAACGAAAAAAGCAGTAAGGCCGATAAATACAGCCACTAAAAACAAGTTTAATCCAATTAATCCGTCCAATTATTTCCCTTAAGTAAGGGATTCACCTCCAAGATTTTAAAGAGCTATTGCTATGACATCCTTACCCAACATTCGCCATGCATGCTCTTTTTAACACAACCTGTTTGATTTGATAATTATCCATTTCAATGACCGTCCATAAATCTTCACCATGGATGACTTCATCACCAATTGTAACCGGATCAACCTTTTGGTATTGAATCCAGCCAGCGATTGTATCGACTTCTTCACTTTCCTCAAATATAAGCCCAAATTGCTCTTCAAGCTCGACTAAAAGAACACGACCATTGATTGTATATTGATTTTCACCAGTAGTCCTAATATCAGCTACTTCATCATCATCAAATTCATCACGAATTTCACCAACAAGCTCTTCCAGTATGTCTTCCATCGTGATAATACCGGATGTACCTCCGTATTCATCAATTACAAGAGACATATGAACTTGTTCCTGTTGCATTTTTAGCAAGGCATCCTGAAGACGTGTTGCTTCAAGAACAAACGGAAGATCGCGGACAAATTCTTCGAGTTTACGTTCACGTTTTGCCGCAATATGGGTTAACATCTTTTTCACATTGACAAAGCCGACGATATTGTCTTTATCGCCATTTTCTGTTACCGGATAACGTGTATAGTTATTTTCGTCCAATATGCTGACGATGTCGTTATCATCCATATCCTTATCAAGTGTAACAAGCTCTGTTCTTGGTACCATAATGTCTTTTACAACACGCTCATCAAACGAGAAGACATTTTCCATATAAGAGAGCTCCGTTTTATCAATTTCACCACCCTGATAGCTTTGGGTCATGATAATTTTTAATTCTTCCTCTGAATAGGCCTGTTCATGTCCAGCAGGCTGTACACCAAAGATTTTTAATAGAACACGTGCTGCACCATTTAATGCCCATATAAATGGTGACATGATTTTTCCGAACCAATATAATGGCGGGGCAAGCAGCAATGTCATTTTTTCCGAAAATTGAATGGCTAATGTTTTCGGTGCCATTTCTCCGACTACGACGTGGAGAAAGGTAACAAGGATAAAAGCAATCGCATATGAAGCAACAGATGCGATTGAATCTGATACATTCAGAAAGTCAAACACCGGGTACATCACACGCTCAACAGCCGGTTTTCCTAATGCTCCAAGACCTAGTGCCGTGACTGTAATCCCAAGCTGACAGGCTGACAAATAGTAATCAAGATCACTTGCTACCTTTTTTGCGATGATTGCCTTTTTATTACCTTCTGCTATTAATTGATCTATTCTTGACATTCGAATTTTAACAACCGCAAATTCCGAACCAACAAAAAAAGCTGTCAGTACGAGTAAAATGACAAGTAAAAAAAGATTTGTGATTGTAATAATATCCAATTATTTCCCTCAACCTGAGGGATTCACCTCCAGAAATAGTAACGTTACATGGTAACGTTTTTCATACCGTTTCAGTTCTCGTTATACATGTTTTTCTCTTCCTCATGTACACACATCATTCTTTGAGGATCTGATTACTTTATGACATTTCTAAAAGGAGATACTAGTTTGTTTAATAATCCCGTTTAAAGAAGACTGATGTACTAAGAAGAGATATGCATGGTGTACTGTAAAGATACATCTTTTGTGTTAATTCAGCCATTTGACGAGTATGCAATAACGCCTTCCCAATAAATCCAGCCCCCCTTCTCATTTATTAGAATAAATCATAGCATATGTACAACCAAAGCGTACAGTAATACGTGTCGGTTTTGAGTAATTGTTTTAGTGGTGTTCACATGGTATTCATATTTGGTTCAAAAAATTTATAAGGTTCATTCATTGTCTTTATTATAAAAGGGGCAGCTTTACCTTAAATTGTTTCTAAGAATACTATTTATAATCGGTTAGTGGAATGGAGCGGAAGACACTTGACTCCTGCGGGAAGTAGAGGAAAGGCTTAGACCCCACAGGCGAAGCCGTGGAGGCTTAGCTTCCTCCCCGCGGAAAGCAAGTGTCTGGAGCGCAATGAAACGAAACTTTTTCTTACGCTACTGATATAAACAACCTATTGAAAAATACCGTCAGATTACCTGACAAACCAGTTGTATCAAAGATTTCAGCCATCTATGATTATTGTGAACTTAACATATTTCATATGATTTTCACGTATATCCTTAATAATTGGTTTAAGGGTCTCTACAAAGAAACCGTAAATTTCTTACTACGATGAAAAGATGCTTTTACTGGCATATTTTTTCGTAGTTATTTTTGTGTCTTAGTTTAAGATTGGGAGATGATCATAGATGAATATACTCATAAAAAATGCACAAATCATTACGATGAATAAGGAAAATGAAATCATCACAGGGGATATACACATTGTGGATGATCTCATAAAAAATATTGGACCTGATCTAACTGTTCAAAAACCTGATAAAATCATTGATGCAACAGGGAAAACCATCATACCCGGCTTTGTTCAAACACATATTCATCTATGTCAAACCGTTTTTCGTGGTCAAGGTGATGATTTGGAATTAATGGACTGGCTAAAACAGAGAATTTGGCCATTAGAAGCCGCACATGATGAGGAATCCATATATTACTCTGCGATGCTCGGAATTGGTGAGCTCATTCAAAGCGGGACAACAACCATTGTTGATATGGAAACCGTCCACCATACTGAGTATGCATTTAAAGCGATTGCTGAAAGTGGAATGAGGGCTTTATCAGGCAAGGTGATGATGGATAAGGGAAATGAAGTACCTCTGCCTTTGCAGGAAAACACAGAAAGATCGATTAGAGAAAGCGTCGACTTACTAGAAAAATGGCATAACTATGATGAAGGCCGGATTAAATATGCATTCTCACCAAGATTTGTTGTTTCTTGTACAGAACAACTCCTACGTGAAGTCCAATCTTTATCAGAATACTATCATGTAATGGTCCATACACACGCTTCGGAAAATCGTGGTGAGATTGATATTGTCCAAAACGAAACCGGGATGAGAAATATAGTGTATTTGGACCATTTAGGTTTAGCCAATAACAGGTTAATTCTCGCTCATTGTATTTGGCTGGATGAAGAGGAAAAACGTATCATCCGCGAAAAAGGGGTTCATGTTAGTCATTGTCCCGGATCAAATCTGAAATTGGCGTCTGGTATCGCCGATACACCTTATATGGTAAATGAACAAGTGTCACTCAGCCTGGGAGCTGACGGAGCGTCTTGTAATAATAATTTAGATATGTTCAATGAAATGAGACTAGCCGCACTCATCCATAAACCAGTACACGGTCCAACCGCTATGGATGCACATACTGTGTTTAAAATGGCGACAATTGGAGGTGCGAAGGCAGTTGGAATGGAAAATGAAATCGGGAGTATAGAAATCGGCAAAAAAGCCGACCTGGCCATCTTAAACTTACACGACTTTCATACCTACCCTTCTCATGGCGTTGATCCAATCTCCAGAATCGTCTACTCTGCCACAAGAGCCGACGTCGAAACAACCATCATCAATGGTCAAATCGTAATGGAAAACCGCATCATGAAATCCATCAACAAAAAAGCCATCCTAACAGAAGCCAACCACTCAATCAAACGTTTGTTGGGTCGAATATGACCCACGGGGACAGGTCCCCTGTTCCAACTTGGACGAGGGACCTGTCCCCCTGTTCCATTCAATTGGAAACTTTATCCTCCTTCATCTATTTGATTATTGGCCGATATAAATAGAAAGTCAATAAAAGGAGGAAGACGATGAAACATGTCTTTGTGTTTAAAAGTATAAGAGCAAAGCTAATGGCATCATTTTTATTTATTACATTATTAGTATTTGGCTTTGGGGTATATTTAATTTCTTCAATCGGAACGATGGGAGATCATACGAAAAAACTGGCAGAGGAAGATATTCCATTACTTTCTTCGGATTTCAGCTTATTAGGTATCCTAACCCAGCAACAAAGTGAGCTTAGAGGCTATTTGTTGACAGGGGAAGAAAAATATAAAGAAATTTATTTCGCATTAAAAGAACCAGGCCTCTCTATTCAAGCAGAATTAGTGAAAGTATCTGATTCGCCGGTGATCGATGATGTAGCGGCACAAACAGAAACTGTCTACAAGATCATCGAAGAGGAATTCTTCCCAGCCTATGAGCAAGGGAATATAGAAGAAGCTAAGCAATTACTAAACAATGAAATCGAACCGGTATTAGTCAAAACCGTTGAACAGATGACGGAAATAGCGTTAGCAAGAAGTGAAAAAAGCAAGAATAATGGTGAAGAAGCATCAAAACAAGCAGAATTAACTTCTACCACCGCAATTGGATTTGGTTTTCTTTTATTAATCATCGTAATTCTTGTGTCTATTCTTATTTCAAGAAATATCGCAAAACCTATTAACCAACTAAAAATGCGCATGGACGATATCGCAAGCGGAGACTTAAGTCATGAACCACTGAATACAACGTCCCAAGATCAAATTGGTATGCTTGTACAAGCTTCGAACGATGTAAATGAACATCTGAGAGATGTGCTACAGAAAATCGGCGAAGTATCTGATTCATTATCAACACAAAGTGGAAATTTAACTCATATTTCAACAGAAGTGAATGAAAGCAGCAACCAAGTTGCGACTACCATGCAGGAACTCGCAAAAGGTTCGGAAACTCAAGCAGGCATCAGTCAGGAGGTTTTAGCTTCCATGACGAGTTTTTCTATTAAAATTAAGGAAGCTAATAGCCGTGGTGAATCTGTTTTTTCATCGTCACAACAAGTCACGGGTTTAACAACAGAAGGCAGCAAATTGATGACATCTTCCATTACACAAATGGGGCTCATTGATAGCATCGTAAAAGAAGCGGTCCAAAAAGTAATGGGCTTAGATAAAAAATCTCAGGAAATTTCCAAGCTTGTTGCCGTTATCAAGGCGATTGCAGAGCAGACAAATTTATTAGCTTTAAATGCAGCCATCGAAGCAGCACGTGCGGGTGATCAAGGGAAAGGCTTTGCGGTTGTTGCCGATGAGGTACGAAAATTAGCTGAACAAGTATCGATTTCTGTTACAGATATCACCCAAATCGTTACGATGATCCAACATGAAACAGAGTCTGTCACACAATCTCTTCAAAACGGATATAAGGAAGTTGAAAAAGGGAAGGAACAAATCATTACAACTGGTCACACGTTTGAACAAATTGATTCTTCCCTTTCAGAAGTAGCGGTAGGAGTAAAATTCATCTCTGAAAATCTGGGAGACCTTGCGGAAAACAGTGATATTATCAACAAATCTATTGAAGAAATAGCATCTGTTTCCGAGCAATCAGCCGCAGGAATAGAAGAAACAGCAGCATCTGCCGACCAATCAAACCATTCCATGAAACAAGTCTCAACAAGCGCAACAAGCCTATCACACCTAGCCAATGACCTAAAAGAACTAATGCAGAGATTTAAATTGTAAGGGCTGGTCCGGGGGGACAGGTTCCTCGTCCCAACATTTTGGGTCAAGGAACCTGTCCCTCTGTCCCTTCTAAGCCTTAAGACTTAGAGCGAAATACAGCCACAGATTCTTCATTCGGTTGCTCAGATTCTTGATAATAGGATTTGGGTTACTGAAGGGGAGGAATTTAAGGTGGATGAAAAAAAGATCTATATTTTACTAACTGACACTGGAACATTGTTTACTAGACTTATCAAATTATTTACAAAAAAATCGTTCAATCATGCATCCATTTCTTTTGACCGATCTTTATCTGAAGTATACAGCTTTGGAAGAAAAACACCTTCAAACCCCTTTATTGGCGGCTTTGTGAAGGAAAACATGGAATCGCATTTTTTCAATCTAGCAAAATGTCGGGTGTACAGCTGTACAGTCTCTACTAGTCAATATGAAAAAATGAGATGCTTCATACAAAAAGTAAATGACAATAAGGCCCTGTACCGTTATAACCTGCTGGGCTTATTTGCCATTCTATTAAACAAGCAAATGACTAGAAAAAATGCTTTTTTCTGTTCACAATTTGTCGCAACTGTCCTCCAGGAGGGTGAATGTGTACATTTTTCTAAACCACCTTCACTTATTACACCTCAAGATCTCATCACAGGAAACGATCTTCAATTTGTTTATGATGGGAATCTAAAAAACTATCGTGAATTAGAACAGAGGGACAGGTCCCCCCGTTCCTTACTCAGTATCTAATAAATTTTTCAGGAAACCGTCCTGTCCGGTTTGGGTAAATAATAAGTCAAAACCGAAATATGAAAGAAGCCCCATCACAACTGCCCAGAAAACCACACTAACTGTGATCCAAAAGAAGATTTGTTTTCTTGTGCCGCCAAAGCTCATCGCTAAAATAACACCAAGATGGCTCCCGATTAAAAATGGCGCTACAAATGTTAATCCAGGCAAACCATACTTTTTCCAAATTGATTCTGCTCGCTTCTGCTTTTTATCTGATACTTCTTTGCCTTTCTTTTCCTTACGTCTTTGTAGCCACTCTTTTACTCGGTCCATTAATAAGATGAGTAACCAAAGGGTCAGAATATTCCCCAATAACGCAAGAATGGCCACAGGAAGTGCCGGCAGTCCTGCTGCAACTCCGATTGGAATTACCCCGACTACCTCAAAAAATGGTGTCGCCCCTAACAAAAAAATAATGACATACGCTAAAATAATACTCACGAATTCTTTTCCTCCTTCAATATCAACTATCTGATGTGCATCTTAATTCGAAAGAAATCGATATTCTGGTTTTTTAAGGATATTATGTAATACGATTATTCTTAGAAAAAGTTCCCAATTTCATTATATTGATGCAATGCATTTTCTTTTTCTGTAGAAATGCCTTAAAATAAATGGAAGGTATTGAATTTCAAAAATTCAGCATAAGGGGGAAAAGGAATGAAATTCAAATTCCAGGAATCATATGAACTTAAACAATTCTTTGAAAACAATATTCAAAGTTTTGAAGAGAGATTATTGGCGGAAGCAGTCAATGTAACAGATAAGATTGATGAAATCCTGGCAATTGGTAACATTGATCTCGTTAATAATGCAAAAAAGCTTGTTACGTATATCGTTGACGGCAAGGAAAAGGAGTTGCAACTCTTTGCAAAACAAGAAGGCATCGCCTGGTCTACACATTCCATTGATTTAACATTTAAACTTGAATGGATTCAAGCAATCCGCAGGACTGTGTGGTATTTTATTGAAAAATATAACGAATATACAAACGGGAAAATTGTAGCCGACTTTTTTACCCTTGAAAAGAAAATAAATAATCATATTGATGAATTTTTAAATAGCTTTTTTATTAGTTATTCTACATACAAAGATTCTTTGATCAAAGCACATAGAAAATTAGTAGAAAACCTTTCTGTCCCAATTATTCCAATTAATTCATCTGTTTGTATCCTGCCTTTGATCGGGTCAATTGATGATTACCGGGCAAATATCCTGGAAGAAAAGGTTTTAACTGAAATTGGCATATCACGTATTCAAACCTTGATTATTGACTTATCCGGTATTGCAGATATGGAAGCTAATGTGATCGAACATTTATTAAAAATCATCCAAGGTGCTTCCATGATGGGCTGCAATTCTGTGATCACAGGATTGAGAAAAGAGGTTGTTCGGAAAGTGATCCATCTCGGGGTTTCATTTGACAGCAGAACAGAAACTCTTGGAACCTTGCAGCAAGCTTTAACTAAATACCTGGTCCTTTAATCCATCAAAAAAGTGTGGAAGCTACTCTTCCACACTTTCCTCTTCTTTATTATAAAATCTCAGCAAATCCCCATAGATTATTTTATCTGAAAAACTGAGCTCATCATGAGCCATGTCTTCGTAGACATCACACGTTCCCTCACGTTCAATCTCTACACCTGATTCACGATCATAACACAAAGTTGAAACAGAAATATAATCCTCAGTGATAAAACTTCCGTTTCTCAATACAGCAAATGGGGTCCGCTCAGGTGAAAACAAATCCTGACCAAATTGAATCCTATCAGTCGTATCGACCCCTAACAAATGTAAAAGCGTCGGCTTTACATCAATTTGACCTGAAATATCTGAAATCAACTCCGGATGCTGATCTGTAAGACCAGGTATATGAATGACAAATGGTACACGTTGAAGCTGAATCGTATCATATGGCGAGATTTCATCCTTGCCTAAAAATTGTGCTAATGCCTCATTATGATTTTCTGAAATTCCATAATGATCCCCCATTAAGACGATAATCGAATTTTCATACAGGTTTTCTTCCTTTAATTTCTCAATAAATTGTTTTAATGCTTCATCCTGATAACGAACCGTCTGAAGATATCGGTTGAAGATCTCACTAGTTGAATCATATTCATCAATAAGCTTATCTTCTTCCTCAAGCTCAAAAGGAAAATGATTTGTCAGTGTAATTGAGTAGCTATAAAAAGGCTGTGGCAATGTTTTCATCAAATCAACCGTTTGCTCGAAAAACTCCTTATCCTTTAAGCCCCATCCGAATGAATTTTCAGGTGTGATGTCATAGCTTTCGATATCAAAAAATCTATCCACCTCAAAAGAATCATACACAATATCTCTGTTCCAAAAGGTCGCATTATTCGCATGGAATGTCGCGGAGTAGTACCCATAATCCTTTAAGATTTCAGGTGTTGCATTGTACTCATTTTCACTATTTGTAAAAAAGACGGAACCCCTTCCCAGAGGATATAATGAATTCGCCACAATAAATTCCGAATCCGACGTTTTCCCCTGTTCTGTTTGGTGATAAAAATTTTCAAAGTAATAACTTTCATTTAAAAAATCATTTAAAAATGGTGTAATCTCCTTGCCATTTAATGTTTCATTCAACACAAAGCTTTGTGTCGATTCTAATGAAACAAAAATTACATTACGATTTTTCGCAATCCCAAACATCTCTTCACTTGGCTCTTTTTCATTTGCATTTACATAGTTTTGAATTTCCACAAGCTCATCACTATCTGCCAGTGCTCTCTGTGCCGTTGTTGCTGACTGCACAATTCCATCATATATATGGAAATTAAAGATCCCAATATTTTTCACTAAAATCTCCCTGTCAAATGAACGTGTTAAAAACTGCGGGCGCTGTATTTCCGCTAATCCTACATTGAATATAAACACGACACAAACAACGAGAAAATATGATCTTCTTTCCTTAACCGTTACAGCACCATCATCTTTATGTCTATTTTTTCTCGCTAGCCAAATCAAAATAAGAATATCAACAAACATAAGGAAATAGCTCGGCTTCACGATTTCTTGAATACTGCTATCAAGGTCCCCCATATTACTTGACTGGAATAATACCGGGATTGTCAGAAAATCATTGTAAAAACTATAAAAACTCATATTTGAAATTAACAAAATCGTCCCCAGTGTACTAACAACGATCATGTATATATTTCTTATCCTCTGCTTCATAAATAAACCAAACCCAAAAACTAGTAAAAAGAAGCTTAATGGATTGATTAAGAGAATAAAAGATTGCATCGCATTTTCTATTTTTAAATCAAAACCTGTTAGATACACAATATATGTCTTCACCCACATAAAAACTGTGGCCAAACTCAAAAAAACATACTTGCTCCATAATGTTTTATTCCGCATTGCTACCCCCGCTTAAACAAACTATTCCTATAATAAAAATACCTCTCTCTCCCTATATTTTCAAGTGGGACGGAGGGACAGGTTCCTTGTCCCACAATCAAGTAAGGTCGTTTTAGCATTTTAATGATCATCATAATCAACGTTTTCCCTTAGACTTACAATAAAAAACATCTAAACTACCTTTTCACAAATATAAATTTTTTGGTAATTAATCAAACCTCCCGCTAAATACAAGATTCCATTCTACTATTTTAAAAATCAGGATAAAAATACTGTTTTTATCAATCTTCTTAAACTTTACAATTCCTTAACGTTCAGTTTACATAGTGAACTTATAATTACGTAAGCATAAGGGCTATAGAACATATTCATAGGAGTTGATTGTTACATTTACTAGATTTAACATTTTTCATTAACCATTACCCACAACAATCGAAAATGAAGCAAATATTGGAGGAAACATTCATGAAATTAAACAAAAAAGTCGTTGGAATTACTCTTGCAAGTACATTAGCACTCGGTTCACTCGGTTTCTCCTCAGCTAACGAAAAAGTTGAAGCAAAAAAGGATTCTCAAAAGGCAAAAAACGTCATTGTTCTTGTGATGGATGGTGTTAGTTCCAGTACAACAACTCTTGCAAGATGGTATAAAGGACAACCGCTTGCAATGGATGAGATTTTAACTGGAGGTGTTCGTACATACTCGGCCGAGTCTGCAATCACTGACTCAGCACCGGCAGGAACAGCAATGGCAACAGGCAATAAATCAAATGATAAATTTGTGGGCGTACTCCCTGAGAAAGTGGCCAATCCCGGAGTTGATCCTGACTTAGCAGATAATCCTTACAAACCTGTTGCAAACGTATTGGAAGGTGCAAAAATAAGCGGAAAAGCAACAGGAATTGTCTCAACATCAGAAATTCAGCACGCTACACCTGCTGCATTTTCTTCACATGCAGCACACAGAAGTGACTATGATAACATTGCCGAGCAGCAAGTATACCAAGATATGGATGTTGTCCTAGGCGGCGGTAAAAATTCTTTATTAGCTGAAAATCGTAAAGACGGCGAAAACCTGGTAGAGGTTATTGACAATAAAGGGTATGATCTTGTTGAAACACGTGAAGAGCTATTAAAATCAAAATCAAGCAAGCTATGGGGATCATTCGCACCATCTGCACTTGCTTATGATATGGATCGTGAACAAACAAATCCAGATGAACCAACACTTGCTGAAATGACAAATAAGGCCATTTCAACTCTTTCCAAAGATAAAGACGGATTCTTCTTATTTGTCGAAGGAAGCAAACCTGATTGGGCAGCACATGCAAACGATCCGATCGGCATGATCAGTGATACTCTTTCATTTGACGCTGCTGTAAAAGAAGCACTCGATTTTGCGAAAAAGAATAAGAATACGATGATTGTTGCCGTATCTGATCATGGTAACAGCGGAATTTCCATCGGAAACCAAAATACAAGCGGATCTTACCCTTCTATCCCTGTTTCTACTTATATTGATCCACTGAAAGAAGCTGAAATGACGCTGGAAGGTGCATTAAAGCAACTAAAATCTGATAAATCAAATGTGTTGGAAGTTGCCGCATTATACGGAATTGACAATCCTACACAAGAAGAAACAAAAGCGATTCAACAATCAAAGGATTTAGGTAAAACACTTGTACAATTACTTGCAAATCGTGCTAACATCGGCTTTACAACAGGCGGTCATACTGGTGAAGATTTATTCCTGTATTCATACGGACCTGGAAGTCCAACAGGATTAGTTGAAAATACTGAGATTGCCCATACTGCTGCTACAGCAATGGGATTTGACTTAAAGAAATTAGATAACCAAGTATTTGTAAATGCAGAAGCTGAATTCAAGAAAATCGGTGCAAAAGTAAAAGTAGATTCATCTGATGCAAATAACCCTGTATTAGTGGTGACAAAAGGAAAAACAAATGCTCAATTCCCTGTTAATAAAAACGTGTTAATTCTGAATGGAAAAGAAATTGACTTAGACACTGTTACTGTTCGAAGTAATGAAGAATTCTATGTGTCAAAAGAAGCGATTCAACTTGTGAAAAAAGGGAAATAATGTTGATGTAAACCTCATCCATACGATGAGGTTTTTCATCGTTAAATTCCGATTATTGAAAAATAAAAACCCTATCAACTGTGTTAACATATGAATTAGGTATACCTCATGACAAGCTAGATGAAAATGATGAAATAAGGAATAACGATTAACTAATTAAGGGAGTGCGTTCATAATGGTAGGAGTAGAAATTGATTTAGTTGTGACAGATAGTTTAAAAGCATTGGAATTATATGAAAAGATATTTGAAATCGAACGTGTTGAGGTTTCAGATCTACCAAAAGGTACAAATGAAGCCGTTTTTACCCTTTACGGCGTACGTTTTCACATGTTGGATGAAAATCCGGAATTTCAATTGGTTGCACCAACCCAAGATGACCCTAAAACAACTTGGTTTAACGTCACTGTCCCTGATATTAAGGAAACCTATACAAAGGCAATGAGTTTGGGATGTACGGAGATTCAACCGGTTACTGACAACCCTGATTACGGATTGTCAAATGCAATCTTTTTGGACTCTTTTGGCTATGTATGGATGCTTCACCAAATTCATAAAGTAGTGAGTCATGAAGAGCGTATACGAATTTGGCAGGAAAAAAGAGATCATTAATTTTACGTTCATAAAACATTGGTGCTTTAGCTAGAACGTAAACCAAGAAACTCGCCAAGGCGAGTTTTTTTTATGCCAATATAAATGTCATTTCGGCCTTCTTTCCCTTACTTTCTATTTCTCCTAATAACCTCAATCACAATCCCACCAACAAGGAACACAACAGCCACCTTACTTGCTTTAACAATTGCCGGATGGCCGCTTTGTTCCACCATCATCGCGATAAATGCCCATATAAAAGTTAGGGAATATGCAATGTCATGTTGTGTTAACGTAAATATGACTCCAAGGATGGCACCGACAATCAGCATGATAATCGCCCACACTTGTTCATCTAAACCAATCAATCGTTCAATACCATTCGCCTCAAAAATAACGAATACGTTGACGATAGTGGCAACTGAAATCCAGCCAATATATACAGAAAAGGGAAACCTCATATACCAAGTTGAATGAGGTAACCGTTGAATATTCTTGTAAATAATGATCAAAGTAAGCAAAATCCCTAACATGATAAAAATTGATACATTAAAGTACTCATTTTGAAACACAATAACCCATGAGCTATTAAGAATGGCATTTATAAAAAACCAAACACCAATTTTCCGATCATTTTCTTTTTGCTCATCATTTACAAAAAACTGACGAATGACCCATACTGTCAGCAGAAAATAAATCAATCCCCATATAGCAAACGCATAACCTGCAGGTGTATAGAGTGTAAACACCTTGTCTGATACTTCCCCAGTTGTTTGACCGCCAATTGGCAATGCATTGGCTAAGTAATTCACTGCTAAAACAATTAGTAATCCAATTACATTTAAAATGGCATATAACCGAAAACGATTCAACCGGGTTCCACCTTTCAAGGATGAGTGGCTTCCTTCCATCTTGATACGTTGATTATATTTTGGTTTTCCTCTTTACATACTAAGAAATATTTTTTAATTTTTCCGTTAATCTCAGGAATTCACTCTTGTTTTTATCTTGTAAGGATTGGTCAATTTTCTGTTGAATTTTCTTTTTCCGAAAATCTAGTAACGCCTTTTCCAATACGATTTCAGCAGATATAGAATCTATGATTGTGACATCAGGCTGTTGTGAACGAAATAAATCCTTTTTCATAAAAAACAACTCCTTGATCTTTTTTCTATTTATATTAACCAGATTTAATAATCCGAAACATTTAAGTGAGATAAGGAGTTTGCCAGTTTACTAATCTCTGAAGAATTTCTTAATAACATGTTTAAACTTGCACACTAAGGGGTATTATTTATTTTATGTTACCCGTGAAAACCTCATACTTCTATTTAACAATCAAAACTGGACATTGAGCATGCTTGGTAACCCGGTGACTTACACTTCCCAACAGCATTTCCTGAAAAGAATTAAGCCCTCTGCTTCCCATTACAATTAAATCAAATGGTTTATCTTTAGCATAAGTTAAAATAGTGTTGGCAGGATCTCCCCTTAAGATCTTAATAGCATATTTCACACCTGCGTTATTAGCTAGATGAACGATTGCTTGAAGTTTCTTTTCTCTGCTTTCTCTAATACTTGCTGAATCCCAACTTCTCAACACATCTTTTTTTGAGGTGTTTCCATCTACTACATAAATGACTTCAATTTCACTGTTTTCGCTCAGCTTGGCAATCTGAATTGCTTTCTCGGCAGCTCTAATTGAGTGGATGGATCCATCAGTTGGAAGTAAAATATGACGAAACATATAATCCCCTCTCTCATCCAGGATTATTCATCCAGTATATTGGTGCATCAGTAATTATTGAAGCGTTTACAATTAGTTTTAATGAAAGTCCTAGTATATTAGCGCAAAAAAAGAACACCAAATTAGATTTGATGTTCTTTTATATTCACATTCTTAATGATTCGTTACTTTACTAAAACCGCCCGGCTTATTATGAATCGATATTTTTTCTAAAAGCTTATTGCTTTCCGTATTTACACCAATTAAATTAACTTTCACACCATGTTGATGGTATTTTAAAACGATTTTGTCAATGGCACCAACTGCCGAATCATCCCACAAATGTGCGTTTGTTAAATCTAAATCAACTTCTTTTACATTTTCTTTGTAATCAAAGCTTTCCACAAAGTCAGTAACAGAAGCAAAGAATAGTTGACCCGTCACCCGGTATATCTTTTTATCAGATTGACCTGAAGATAAGGTTGTAATTTTCACTTTAGATATTTTAGCCGCAAAGAAGATCGCACTTAAGATTATGCCCACAAGAACACCTTTAGATAAATCATGTGTCATAATCACTGTAATAACGGTCACAACCATAACTAATGTATCCGTTAAAGGCACCTTGTGCAGAGTTTTTAATGCTGACCAATCAAATGTACCGATTGATACCATAAACATCACCCCTACAAGGGCTGCCATTGGAATTTGGACAAGAACGTCATTTAACAGCAGGATTAAAACCATCAAGAAAGCTCCTGCCACAAATGTTGATAAACGTCCTCTCCCACCTGATTTTACATTAATTACAGATTGTCCGATCATCGCGCAGCCAGCCATACCACCGAAGAAACCGGAGACGATATTGGCAATCCCCTGCCCACGCGCTTCTTTGTTTTTGTCACTTCCTGTATCTGTCATATCATCGACAATTTGAGCTGTTAGTAAAGACTCAACCAACCCGACAATGGCAATCGATATAGAATAAGGGAAAATGATTTGTAACGTCTCAAAGTTTAATGGAATATCAGGAAGTAAAAAAATTGGCAACGTTTGTGATAACTCCCCCATATCCCCTACAGTCCTAACGTTACTTCCAGTCATAACCGCGATAAGACTAATGACAATGATCGCAACCAATGGAGATGGAATAACTTTTGTGAAACGCGGCAAAATATAAATAATCGCTAGCGCTCCAGCTACCATCGCAAACATCGGCCAGGATTCTCCTACAAAATGAGGTAATTGTGCTGTGAAAATTAGAATCGCTAGCGCATTTACAAAACCTGTCATAACAGAGCGAGGCACAAATTTCATTAGCCTTCCTAACTTTAATATACCCATGATGATTTGAATAACTCCAGTCAAAATAGTGGCTGCAAGTAAATATTGCAAACCATAATCAGCAACTAATGTCGTCATCAACAAAGCTGTTGCACCTGTTGCAGCCGAAATCATTCCGGGACGTCCCCCAACAAAAGCTATAGTCACAGCAATACAAAACGACGCATACAAACCAATCATAGGATCTACACCCGCAATGATTGAGAAAGCAATTGCCTCAGGAATTAACGCAAGTGCTACTACTATACCTGCTAAAACATCGCCTTTAATATTTCCAAACCAAGAATATTTAATTGTACTTACATCCAAAAAAGATCCTCTCCCTTTTCATTTCTTATATAAGTTAATGACTTTCAACTCTCATGAAAGTCGGGGCCGATGTTAACAAATTGCATTATAAACGATTTTGGATGTTTTGTGAAGTTTAATGTGGGACGGGGGGTGGGTCGGGGGGACAGGTTTGTTAATTGTGTCTAACAATTGGGGTGCACCTCAGTTCCTTGTCCCAAATAAAAAATCGGGACGAGGTACCTGTCCCCCTGTCCCGATTTTGAAATTAATAAGTGCCATTAAATTGACATATAATAAAAAAAGGAAGAATCAATTTAAAAAATTACGAACGTTTACCAGTGCCGCCTATGTCTCTTGTTACATCTTTTCTTTCATCTTTTGTCACGTTTAGCACCTCTCTTATTTTGTTAAGCATATCTTGTCCACGTTTAGGAGGCGATATACATGAACATGAGGAAAAAAACCAATGCCGATCATTCTAAAATTGTGTATATGGGCTTTGGTGAGAATGACACATCAGACACAGATGGTACACCGGAAGATGATGGGTTTGTATATGTGAAAGTAGGGTTCAAAAAAGAGAATTTTGAAAAACTGCAAGCCTATACGACATATGCCAATGTGGAAGCTAAAATGGATAAAATTAAAGTTGAGTATACACCGGAAGATTTTATCAAGGGGGCAACTATGTATTTTATCGATTCTATGCTGGACAACATTGATGCCCATAAACCCAAAGAAATAACCAGGAAATTGTATGAATCTCTTCCTGAGTTTCTTCCCATTTTAAATGAAGCAGCCAAAAATCTAAGGAATACTCCATTGGAAAATGTTGAACCGCTTATTCATTATCAAGATGGCTTGATAAAAAATAACATGAAGAAAATAATGAAAGAACGAAAAATGACTCAGAAAGAACTTTCAGAAATGACAGGCATCGATAAAAGTAATTTATCCATTTATATGAATAATAAATCACAACCATCTATTGAATTCTTTCTTAGAATTTGGCATGCCCTTGATTATCCTCCACTCAACGAAATCTTATATAGAGAAAAATCTCGCGATGCTTAAGCATATCTTTTTTGGCATGAGAGTTGAAAATTTTTAACTTTTATTAAAAATTTTCAAAAAAGGGTCATAAGACATGCACTAAGCTCAATATCCTATATCATAACTGCCAAAGTTTATGGTTATCACGATTGGGAAGACAGGTCTACCTTTTCTGCGATGACAAAAAGACACTCGCATAAGGGTTGGCGGTCTTAGCCTCTCATAAGGGAGGTGCAACTGATGGATATGAACACAGCAATGTTTATGATAGCATTAGTGACTTTAATCGTCCTATTAATTGAGAAAACAAAAGAGTAATTCACCCTGCTGTTGGCGACAGGGGTGAATTACTCTCAAGTTTAAAACCTTATTACTGCGAATCGCAATAGAATAGATAACCGTTGTGTTGGCGCACTGCGGTTATTTTTCATTATATGTGTGAGGTAAATAATTATTCTTTTCACCTTTACTTTATGGATATTGCGACTATTTTTTGAATCCTTTAAGTGCATTCCGTTACATTTATGCGCAAGTACACAATTATACGGCTTCGTCTTCCCACTTCTTATGGTCCTGTACAAATAATATTCCTAATTCATGGTGCTCTCCGTCATATAATGCGCGTTGGTCAAAGCGGATTTCTCCGTTGAAGCCAATGACTTCCAGCTTGCAGAATGCGCCGTTTTTTTGTAAGGCTTGGTAAAACTCGTCGACGGTGTGAACAGAGTATCCGTTTACTTTCATGATGATTTCGCCTACCTTGAGATTCATCTTTTCTGCTGGAGACTGCGGCAGAATCCCTAATATCATTAAGCCATGATCTCGTTTTGAAAAATAAAAAGCAGCAGAAGCATCATTCATTCGTTGACGAATGGTAATGAATTCACGACCTACCATCGCAATACCTACAGCGATAAATGCTAGCGGTGTCCACCAAATACTGCCGGCAGCTAGTACAAGCGTCATCACACCGAGCCACATAACCCGCTGTCCTGTTATGGTTATGCTCTCTTGCGGCAATGAACCTTGAACACGTTGGCTAAATCCTAAGAAAAAGGGAATCACCAGTAATAAAAAGGGCTCACCACTAATGGATAAAACCGGCCACCACGTTAAAGAGGAAGTTAAATCTCCACCAGGAACTAGCATGAGAAGCGGCAGCATCCATGTTCGATTTGCCTGGTGGATACCGATCGGCAATCCTCTTGTGCTCGTTTTTAAAAAAGGAGATGTATGCTGATGTGCTGTACGCATCACCAATATGCCTTCAGCAACAAGCAATACTCCTGCTAAAATACTAAGAGAAGCAAGGCTTGTCCCGGAAAAGCCCACAAAAAAAGACTCAAATCGGTCCGGCATGAACGCAACAGCCAATAATGTTAACCCGATTGTAAAGGCAGCAGACAACCATCTTAGCTGAAGTGTAAAACTCAGCACCGCTGTAATGATGGCCAAGATAACAACTGTTCCAAACGGAAGACTCAGACCAAGCGCGAAAATTACGATCGAGACAAACAGTCCTATCAAAAGTCCCTTTGTATACGTAAACTTCATTTCATCATATATATCCTGTACACGAATATGAAAAGAACTTCGCTCACGCTTAATACGAAGCATGCCATACATGAATGAAATAAGAAAAAATAAATAAAATAGCGGATGGATAAAAAAGCGACCAATTGCCCACAGCAACTCTAGTAACCAATTTTCAACCAAAACAGAATCCCACCTTACTGTTTCTACCCGTTTCTACTAGGTTACTCATATTTTACCATCTCAAGGTATAATTGAGTATGCTTATTTTAAGTTCTCCCAGAGACTGCTGTTCGAAAGCGAAAAATCACGAAAGTTTTGCTCTTCTTCCATTCCCAGTAAATCCACAATCACTTTCATCGACTTTTTAATATCACTTAAAGAAAGTGACAAACGCTTATGATTTTGCAGCAAGTATTGAAAATACTCCTTTACACAGTCCTCATCAATTTGTTCCACCTTTTTAATGGACGTGTAGTTTGCCACATACATGCTAAATAGCCTAATCGGCTTACTTGGGCTCGAATGAAACGGCTGTGCCGCACTGCTTTCGGTTAATTGTGTAAAAATCTCCTGATAAACCTGCTCCTTTTGAAAGCTTGAATTTCTCATTAACATAAAACCTCCCAAATTTACCCGACTATAAGAAAAGCGCAAGCGCCTTGGTCAGCCTAGCGATTTGGAATAAAAAGTGCTCTTACCCTTCAATTCCAAATTGGCTTATCACCTCGAGGGACTAGGCGCTGGAGCTAGACACTGTAGAATATGTTCTACTATATAAGTTCGGAAACACTTGAATTTTTACGTCCTTAAATGAAAAATAAGAACTAGCATCAGCCAGTTCTTATTCCATCCTTATTTAAAAAGAGCTTTAATCGCCATCTTCAGTTGTAAATCATTCTCTTCTTTTTCTCTTTGTTCCAATACTTTTTGATTCATTGTATTAGCTGTTTGTTGATCGATTTTTCCGCTAATCGGAAGTTCATTTGTTTGTTGAAAAGCTTTTACAGCAGTTTCTGTTCCTTTACTAAAATACCCATCTTCCCGTTCAGGTTCAAATCCTAAACCTTTTAGAGCAACCTGTGCCGTTTTCACCTGTTCATTGTTCATATCAGGTACTAATGGCTTTTCAATTTGGAGTGGGCTGGCCTGGTACAATTCCGGTTGCTCTACTTTTATTGTCGGCTCGACTCCTTTTTTGTGAATCCAATTGCCTTCCGGTGTTAGCCATTTGTAGAGCGTTAATTTAATGTTACTTCCATCCCCCATCGGAACGGCCTGTTGAACGGTTCCTTTTCCAAATGAAGTAACACCAACAATGTCATAGCCTGACGCTTCTTTTAACGCACCTGCAAGGATTTCAGAAGCGGATGCACTTCCTTTATCAATCAAAACTGTTACCGGATACTCTTTTTTCTTAGAAAGTGTTGAGAAATAGCGCTTTTTATCACCATTTCTCTCCTCAATCTGAATGTATGGAGAATCCTTTGTCACAAACTGCTTTAGAATTTCCTCAACGCTTTGTAAGTATCCGCCTGGATTTCCTCGAACATCTAAAACTAGACCTTCAATGTTTTCCTTTTCAAGCTTAGATAAAGTGTTCTTGAAATCTTCTGCGGTGTTTTCTGAGAAAGATGTAACTTCAATATACCCAACCTTTTTGCCTTCATAATCTTTCGTTGATCCAAACACTGTTTCAAGTGGGATTTCATCGCGAACAACATCGAACGTTAGCTTTTCTCTTGAGTTGGGACGAAGTACCTCAATGGCTACCTTTGTTCCCTTTTTGCCGCGAATCTTTAAGACAGTTTGATGAAGATCTAAGCCCTCAACATTTTCTCCATTAATACTGATAATCTGATCATTTGGTTGTAGACCTGCTTTTTCCGCCGGTGATCCTTTAAAAGGAGACACAATCGTTACTTTGCCATCATTCATTCCAACCTCTGCACCGATTCCTTCGAAGGATGAATCAAGTGATTGAGAGAATTGCTTAGCTGTTTCTTTATCCATATACACAGAGTAAGGATCATCCAATGTAGAAAGCATGCCCTGTATCGCACCCTCTAAAAGTTCTTCCTGATCCACTTCCTCCACATATTTTGTTGAAATTAATTCAAGTGCTTGTTGAAACTTTTCATAGCCTTCAATTTCGGTTGCTTGTTTTTCTTCTTCAGCTTGAAACACATTTCCAAAGGTTGGGACTGCCTCAACCTCTTGTGATGATTTGTCTTCCGTTAATTCCATTCCGACATACATACCGCCAGCGCCAACTACTAAGGCTAGGGTCATTAACAGTGCTGTGATTTTCTGATTCATCGTTTACCTCCTATTTCCAACGTCGCCAGGTTATGTCATTCCTAATTTTTTTAGACTATTTTAGTATATGACAAGCTTGGCCAAATCATGTAAGGCAATTGGGAGGGGATTTAGGGGTGGATTTTAAGGGAAGGGGTGATGACATTCGAAGTGCATGTTTGCTTAATGAATAGGGCGTTTTCGGTCGCTTTCCATTGTTTTCTACTCAATAACTTCAGCTAGTGTTAACTGCTTTAGCTTGTTTTGTTTTTTATCTTTTTTTGGCAGACATATCTTTTTAGATTTTCATCTGTTTTGTACTTCATGACTCCGATGAAAGACATATCTTTTTTGGTTCTCACTTGTTTTGTTTCCCATCCCCTCTATAAAAGACATTTCCCACCATTACACCATTCATTTTGTCCTTCATCTATCAACACCCCCGAAAAACCGCCCCCAGTCACAGAGTTACTACCAATTCCAAACACAAAAAAACTCCTAAACAACGTGTTTTAGGAGTTTTTAATCCGGGTAATGTTATGGTAAATAGTTTAACGGGTTTACAGAACTTGCAGATCCGTTCCATGCACCTTTATGAATTTCAAAGTGTAAATGCTGTCCTGTTGAACGGCCTGTGTTCCCCATGATTCCAATTTGTTGGCCTTTTGATACTGATTGTCCCGAACTTACCATCAGTCTTTCTTGGTGTGCGTAAACAGTTGTAAAGACTTGTCCATTTATTCTATGAGAGATGTACACAACATTCCCAAAGCTGCTGGAGTAATTTGCGCGGATAACTGTTCCACTTGCAGCTGCAACAATTGGTACATCTGCACTGTTGGCAATATCAATTCCGCCATGCAGTTTTCTTCCGCCTGTTACAGGATGCTCTCGGTAACCATATCCTGACGTAAATGTTCCGGATGCCGGCCACATGAACGAACCACTGCTTACAGCTGGTTTTTGAGATGATGCTGAACTACTACTACTGCTTGAGCTTGATGATGACGAAGAAGATGATGAGCTTGACGGACTTGACTTCGCCGCTGCTGCCGCAGCTGCCTCTGCTTCAGCTCTTTTCTTAGCTTCTGCTGCTTCAGCTGCTGCACGTGCCGCTTCTTCACGTTGACGTTTTTCTTCTGCTTCAATTGCGCTTTTTTGTTCTGCTAGGAAGGCTGCTTCATCTTCCAATTCATGTATCTCATGAAGGGCATCATCTTGTTTTTGCATAACTTGTGACATTAACTCTTCTTTTTTCTTCTTTTGGACAGCTAACTGCTTTTTAAGAGATTCTAATTCTGTTAAAGCTGTCTCTAATTCTTTTAGCTTACTATTTAGATCTGCCTCTGATTGCTCTAAAAGCTGTTTATCAGCTTCATGTGCTTTAATAATTTCACGATCAGCTTCTACAATGGTTGATACAGCACTTACACGACCTACAAAGTCTCCAAAGTCCTGAGCACCAAGAAGCACATCTAAATAGCTAATCATTCCACCTGTTTCTTGAAGTGCACGTGCTCGATCTTCAAGTAACTTATTGCGCTCTTCGATACGCGCCTTTACTTCAGCAATCTGTACTTTTAACTCTTCGATTTGCTTTTGCGTTTCTTTTATTTTTTCTTCTTGCTCTCTAATTTTCCCATTTGTTTCTGAGTATTGAGTGTCAATTTTTTGAATCTCCGAATCGATATTTGCCTGTTTGCCTTT
Source organism: Bacillus sp. J37 (assembly GCF_000518865.1). Lineage (GTDB taxonomy): Bacteria > Bacillota > Bacilli > Bacillales > Bacillaceae > Metabacillus. The sequence goes on from NZ_JAEK01000007.1 coordinate 147,751, forward strand.
TAGTTCATTGATTTCACTTTCTTTTTCACTTAAGCTTGATGACACATCTGATTGTTTACTTTCAATTTCCTGCTTCTTTTCCTGTAGTGTTTCTGCAAGGGCGAGGTGGTTATTCGGAAGTAACAACCCGCTTGTCCCAACTACAGCAGCCAAGCTATACGCAACTAGCTTTCTTTTCATCATTCATCCTCCCCCATATTTATGTAAAAACTAGTAAACTAGCAATTAAGAAATTGCTAGTTTACACTTTTAAGAATTTACGAACAGACATTAAACTTCCCCAAACACCAATCAACGCACCAATTAACAATAGTAGAGCTGAAACTTGGAACACAAACGGGCTAAATGGTAATACTTCAACAAATGATCCTTGAAGCTTAGGTAGTGCCCATGTATATAACGATTGATAGCTGACGCTAATTAATACGATTGGAACAACTGAGCCAAGTACACCTAATAATAATCCTTCAAGGAAAAATGGCCAGCGGATAAACCCGTTAGTTGCACCAACTAATTTCATAATTTCAATTTCACGTCTACGAGCAATAATCGTAATTTTAATTGTATTTGAAATTAAGAACATCGCCGTGAAAATCAAACCGATAATCAACGCAATACCAATGTTTCGTGCAACAGAAATGGCATTAAATAATTTATCAACCTGATCCTGTCCATAACGAACTTTTGACGCATTATCTAATTTTTCTAGTTTCTCTGCAACAACAGTTGTATCACGCGGTTCTTTTGCTTTTACAACAAACACATCATTCAACGGATTGTTTTGCTCAAATAGTTCAAACGATTTTCCTTCTTCTCCCAAGCTATCTACTAAGTTTTCTAATTCTTTTTCCTTAGGTGAGAAAACAACCGAATCAACTTGGCTTATTTTTTCAATTTCGCCTTTCAGTGTTTGCTGGGCTTTTTCATCAGCTGTGACATCAATTAAAACGCGAATTTCTACGTCTTTTTCAAGATTATCTGCGACATGATTCAGGTTCATCATAATCACAAGGAATGTTCCGACTAAAATTAACGTGACAGTTACAGCACTGACGGATGCAAATGTCATCCATGTATTTCTCGCTAAACTTTTTAAACTTTCACGTAAATGACGGCCAAGAGTATTAATCATATATACCGTACTCCCCTCTTGCTTCGTCACGCACAATTTTTCCATCTTCAACAGCAATAACACGTTTTTTCAATGTATTTACAATCTCTTTATTATGAGTTGCCATTACAATGGTTGTGCCACGATTATTAATTTCTTCAAACAGATTCATAATTTCCCATGATGTATCTGGGTCAAGGTTTCCTGTCGGCTCATCCGCGATCATCACTGCCGGATTGTTGACAATCGAGCGGGCGATGGACACACGCTGCTGCTCCCCACCAGATAACTCATCAGGGAAAAACCTTGCTTTATGTTTAAGCTGAACTAAATCTAAAACATCTAGTACTCTCTTTTTAATACTTTTCGGATTTTCACCGATAACTTCTAATGCAAATGCGACATTTTCAAAGACTGTTAGTTTTGGTAATAGTTTAAAGTCCTGGAAAACGACACCGATTTGACGTCGTAACATCGGAACCTTAGATTCTTTCAGGGTTGAAAGATCAACACCATTAATGACGATTTTTCCGCTTGAAGGCTTTTCTTCGCGGTACATCATTTTAATAAATGTCGATTTCCCTGCACCACTTGGTCCGACCACATATACAAATTCGCCTTGATTTATCATAATATCTATTCCATTTATAGCTAACACACCATTTGGATATGTTTTATATACTTCTGACATTTCAATCATAGATATAAACCACCTAAAGTTGTTTTTTTACACTTTGAAACTATGTCAATACCTGTCGATAAATGTCGACGATGTAGACATAGTAACCCCTTGTCCTTAAATTACAAAATTAATTATACCATCAAATTTCGGCAAATATAGACTAAATTATATTACATTTTTATTTCATCTGTGTGAAGTGCCGTCGAAACGTTGGCATATAAGGGGTTTCCTGAAGAAATAATGGGATAATGTAACAGACATATTTCACAAAAAAATAAAAAGATAACCTTTTGCGGGCTATCTCTTTTGCATTTTGCCTTATTTCTTTTCTGCTAACCAAGATGCTACAACTTCTGCATCTGCATCATTTAATAATCCTTTTGGCATACCGCCTTGTCCATTTATAATGATGCTTTTAATTTCATCTTCACTGTATTTCGCACCAACTTCTTGTAAATTTGGACCAGATCCGCCTTCAAGGTCCCGACCATGACAGCCGATGCAGCTTTTTTGGACAATTTCCTCAGCATTGCCTGCTGTTTCAGTTGTAGTACCGCCGCCTTCAGTTGTTTCTTCTGCTGGTTCTTCAGCACCTCCGCATGCACTTAACACAAGAACTGTTCCGAATAATAAGGCCATCAATTTTGTTTTCATAACTGCCACTCCTAGCACACGTATTATGGTAAATACTCCAATTCAAGGATATTATAACCTATCTATACCCGTTTGAAACCCTCACCCAGCACCTCAGATGCGTCTGTCACCGTCACAAAAGCATGTGGATCGATATGTCTGACAACTTGTTTCAATTTTGTGAATTCTGTTTGATCAACCACACACATTAACACCGGCCGTTCATTATTCGTGAATCCCCCATGTGCGGCAAGCCTTGTGACACCGCGATCAATTTCATGTAGAATCGCATCCTGTACTTCCTGCTGTTTATTCGTAATAATCATCGTCATCTTCGAACGACCCCAGCCAATTTGAACAATATCAATCGTTTTGCTTGTCACATATAAACCAATTAACGCATAAAGACCTCTTTCTATATCAAACACAAAAGCTGCTGATAACACAATCAATCCATCTATAAGTGCCACACATGTCCCAAGTGATAAACCTGTATATTTATGTATAATTTGTGCCGCAAGATCTGTTCCGCCTGTAGACGCTTTTCCCCGGAAGACAATGCCAAGACCAAGTCCTATACAAATCCCGCCAAACAGTGATCCTAGCAACGGATCCATCGTGGCCGGCTCCCATTCTCTGGTGAGGTATACGACGAATGGAACAAAAATCGTCCCAATCAGTGTTTTGAATCCAAATTGTTTTCCTAAAAGGATAACCCCTGCAATAAATAACGGGATATTAAAAGCCCATTGCACATAAGCTGGCTCAAATCCAAATGTGGCATCAAGAATTGTACTGATTCCACTAACACCACCGGAGGCCACACGATTAGGTAATAAAAACAAATTAAAACCGATCGCGACAAAAGCAGAACCAACTATTATGTATATATACTCCAAAATTTTTTCAAGCTTAGGATTTTCGATGTTTCTTCTTTTCATGTTCAAACCATTTTCCTCCCTATTCACATAGTGAATGATCCTAGAAGAGTATAGCACCGGATTTTTCCTATGTGAATAACAGCTAGATAACGTGGTAGTGAGGTAAAGAAGTTATGGTTAGTGTTTGTTAGATGTGGGGATTTTACACTAGGAAACTTTGAGGTGATGTTACTTTTGGAGAAAAAAACGCACTTAGATAGGCGTTAGTTATTTTCACGATTTACAAGAATATAGAGTCGTTTATTATTTTGTGTCATTCGATTGTTCAATTAATGGAAATCACCCTCCGTTTTTTTGTTCAAAAGATTTAATAAAGTAATAACATCTTCCGTTTGTGATGTTTCTATTCGATTTACCGTTTCTTTAATATCTACTACATCTGATTTTAATTTTCCGGTGTCATTTTTCAGTAGTTTAACATCAGTCTTTAATTCTTGTGTATCGTTTTTTAATAACTGAACATTCACCTTAAGTTCTTTCGTATCTGTTTTTAGAAGCTTGACGTCTCCTTTTAGTTCTTTCGTGTCTGTTTTTAATAGCTGCACATCTCCTCTTAGTTCTTTCGTGTCCTCTTTTAATTGCTGGACATCCCCCTTTAGTTCTTTCGTGTCCGTCTTTAATTGCTGGACATCTCCCCTTAATTCTTTCGTGTCCGTTTTTAATGACTGGACATCTCCTCTTAGTTCTTTCGAGTCTACTTTTAATATCTTGACGTTAGATATGACTCCTTTCATATCCTTTTGTAGTTCTAATAAGATGTTCAGTATTTGTTTTTCCACAGTCTCTATCACCTCTCTTAGATTTTTCACCTTAGGTACTTACCATTATTATGACATGTTTTTTGGCAGAAGAAAAATCGCCAAAAATAAAAAATCACACTGATTTTGATACATAAACAGTGTGATTTTTTACTTTTATATTATGAAAGCTTTGAACGTAAAAAGGCATCAATAAATGGATCCAGCTCTCCATCCATCACTGCATGTACGTTTCCGATTTCTGTGTTTGTACGGTGGTCTTTTACCATTGAGTATGGGTGGAATACGTATGAACGAATTTGGCTTCCCCAGCCAATGTCCTTTTGTTCACCACGAATTTCCGCAAGCTCCGCTTCCTGCTCTTCAATACGCTTTTGATAGAGCTTAGCTTGAAGCATTTTCATCGCACGTTCACGGTTTTTAATTTGTGAACGCTCTGTTTGACATGTTACAACGATGTTTGTTGGTGTATGTGTGATACGAACGGCAGAGTCAGTTGTATTGATATGCTGTCCACCCGCTCCACTTGCACGGTACGTATCAATTTTTAAATCTTCTGTACGAATTTCAATGTCGATTTCTTCATTGAATTCAGGCATGACTTCACAGGAAACGAATGATGTATGACGACGACCTGATGAGTCAAATGGTGAAATACGGACTAAACGGTGAACCCCTTTTTCAGCTTTTAAATAACCATATGCGTTATGACCTTTAATAAGAAGGGTTACACTCTTGATTCCGGCTTCGTCACCTGGTAGGTAATCAAGTGTTTCAACCTTAAAACCTTTTTTCTCTGCCCAACGAGTGTACATACGCAGAAGCATGGAGCCCCAGTCCTGTGACTCAGTTCCGCCTGCACCCGGGTGAAGCTCAAGGATGGCGTTGTTTTTATCATGTTGTTCGCTTAGTAATAGTTGAAGTTCAAAGTCGTTTAGTTGTGTAACAAGTTCTTTCATTTCAGATACAAGTTCACCTTGGAGATCTTCGTCTTCTTCTTCTTTTACAAGTTCATATGTTAGTTGAAGATTTTCGTAGGATTCGTTTAGGTTGTGGAATTGGTCCACCATTTCTTTAAGTGCGTTTGTTTCATTGATAATGGCTTGTGCTGCGTTTTGGCTGTCCCAGAAGTCCGGGGCAGTCATTTGTGCTTCTAGTTGTTGGATTCGTGCTTCTTTGATGTCGAGGTCAAAGAGACCCCCTGAAGTCCGCTAAACGTTTAGCTGTTTTTTCAAGTTCTTGTCGAATTTCTACTAGTTCCATATTGTTCACTCCATTTATAAAATATGTTTCTTGAAAATTTGCCGTTGATTTCCGCTGCAGGCATTCGCTTTCCGTGGGCGGTCCGGGAGCCTCCTCGGCGCTGTGCGCCTGTGGGGTCTCCCTAGGACACGTACTCCCACAGGAGTCTCATGCCTTCCGCTCCAATCAACTACTTGCTATATTACATCGTAGCTCTTGAAATAATATTTTTAACTACTTTAAACTCGCAAACAAGAGAGAGGTGATCTGCTATCAACCTCTCTCTTCTTCAATAATTGTTTATTATATCCTGTAATGGCTGTGGAATGCTAGTTATTGTCCGCAGCAGTTTTTATATTTTTTTCCGCTTCCGCAGATACAAGCGTCGTTGCGGCCGATTTCGACCACTTTACGTTTTGGTTTCTTTTTCGGTGCTTCGTCGCCTTCTTTTGGGTGTACGGCTGTTTGTCCTTGTGCCACTTCCTGGCGTTCAAGGTTGTTGCGGATTTGGGCTTTCATGATGAATTTTGCTACATCTTCTTCGATGGCAGCGATCATGTTTTCAAACATGGCGAAGCCTTCCATTTGGTATTCACGTAGCGGGTCGTTTTGACCGTATGCACGTAAATGGATACCTTGACGAAGTTGATCCATTGCATCGATGTGGTCCATCCACTTCGTATCAACGGCACGAAGAAGGATCACTTTTTCAAATTCGCGCATTTGTTCTTGGCCGAAATCTTCTTCCTTCGTATCGTAGTGTGCATGTGCTTTTGCATAGATAAACTCGACCATTTCTTCCGGATCTTTACGGCGAAGGTCTCCGATTGTCAGCTCATCCTCTTGAAGAATATTCGCGTTCATATAATCAAGAATCCCTTCAAGATTCCACTCTTCCTCTACCTCATCTTTTGGAGTGTACATCGCAACGACACGCTCGATTGTTGATTTAAGCATTTTCTCAACGATTTCACGCAGGTTGTCAGAATCAAGAACCTCGAAACGCTGTTTATAAATAACTTCACGTTGTTGACGAAGAACATCATCATATTGAAGAAGCTGTTTACGTGCATCAAAGTTATTGCCCTCTACACGTTTTTGCGCTGATTCAACTGCACGTGAAACGATTTTACTTTGAATTGGCTGTGTATCATCCATGCCAAGACGATCCATCATGTTCATCATGTTTTCTGAGCCAAAGCGGCGCATTAATTCATCTTCCATAGAAAGATAGAATTGCGTAATACCAGGATCACCTTGACGACCTGAACGTCCGCGAAGCTGGTTATCGATACGACGTGATTCATGGCGCTCTGTCCCGATAACGGCTAACCCGCCAAGTTCACGGACACCTTCACCAAGCTTGATATCTGTACCACGACCAGCCATGTTTGTCGCAATCGTTACTGATCCACGATGACCTGCGTTTTCGATGATCTCCGCTTCTTTTTCATGGTTTTTCGCATTCAAGACATGATGCGGTACACCTTTTTTCTTTAAAAGCTGTGAAAGTAATTCAGAAGTTTCAACCGCAACTGTCCCAACTAACACGGGCTGACCTAAGTCATAACGTTGCTTCACTTCTTCCACAACAGCCCGGAATTTCCCTTCCATAGAACGATACACCAAGTCTGCTCTATCATCACGAGCGATCTGTCTGTTCGTTGGAATCGCCACAACCTGCATGTTGTAAATATTACGGAACTCTTCTTCCTCTGTTTTCGCTGTACCTGTCATACCAGACAGCTTTTTGTACATACGGAAGTAGTTTTGGAATGTAATGGTTGCTAATGTCATGCTTTCATTTTGGATTTCAAGGCCTTCTTTTGCTTCAATTGCCTGGTGAAGTCCATCACTATAGCGACGTCCTTTCATTAAACGACCTGTAAACGAGTCAACGATGACAACTTGTCCTTCTTCGACAACATAGTCCACATCATTTTGCATAACGAACTGTGCTTTTAACGCCTGGTTAATGTGGTGAAGTAGCGCAACATGTGAAATATCATAGAGATTTTCAATTCCGAACGCTTTTTCAGCTTTTGTCATTCCATCCTCTGTAAGCTGAACAGCCTTTGTTTTCACATCATAGGTGAAGTCCTCTTCTTGTTTAAGTTGACGGACAAATCCGTTCGCTTGAATATATAGCTTCGTCGATTTCGCCGCCTGTCCGGAGATAATCAGCGGTGTTCTCGCTTCATCGACTAAAATCGAGTCAACTTCATCGATAACGGCAAAATTAAGCGGACGCTGTACCATCTGTTCACGATAAAGAACCATGTTATCACGTAAGTAATCAAAACCTAATTCATTATTTGTTGAATACGTAATATCTGCAGCATATGCTTCACGCTTTTCATCTTTACTTAATGAATTTAAATTAAGACCTACTGTTAAGCCTAAAAACTCAAACAGCTGTCCCATTTCATGAGCATCACGACTAGCTAAGTATTCATTGACTGTCACAACATGCACACCTTCACCAGAAAGTGCATTTAAATAAACAGGCATCGTGGAAGTTAATGTTTTCCCTTCCCCTGTTTTCATCTCGGAAATATTCCCTTCATGTAAGGAAATACCACCCATTAACTGTACTTTATAAGGATATAATCCCAATACACGCTTCGCTGCTTCACGAACAACAGCAAACGCCTCTATTAATAAATCATCAAGCGAAGCACCTTTTGCTACGCGTTCTTTAAATTCTTCTGTTTTTGCTTTTAGTGCCTCATCAGATAAGCCGCTCATTTGACCGCTTAATGCATCAATTTGATCAGCCATCTTTTCATAACGATTTAACGCACGTTTGTTAAAATCAAACACCTTATTTAAAATTCCAAGCATGTAATACGCTCCTCTGTGTTTAGAGTGAAAGATCATATAAAACTATTGTCTACCCTTTATTTTAGCACTATTTATGGTGAGGGACAACTGAACAGATGCCTATGTAAAAAAATGATAGATAGGTTGTTACTAACTAGACTGATACTTCATTTATCTCATTCAAGGTAAAGAGATTATCAACCAAAAAAAGCACTTGAAGTGTGCTTTTAACATGTTTTCTACTCTGCTTCGCTCACTTTAGCCTTGGATTTAAGGTGTAGAAACACATTTGTAATGACTCTAGAAAATAGAACAACAAATACATATAACAAAAAAATATAAAAGTAATTGGCACCATTTTTTAGATGAAAGAGATGATGAGCAACGATTATTGGCTTAAATATAAAAGATAAAAATAAGATTAACCCAAAATTATAAAGATAAAAGTTTTTCTTATTTTTTAAGATCCATTGATATAACAGAATAAATAGCACCGGTACTAAAGAAGTGTCAATTCCAACATGGATTGGTAAAAAAGGGACTGCTTTATACGGATATTCAAAAAAATTATATCTAGTCCCTATCGCGTCCGTGTATACCATCCATGCATGGATATTAAAACCATAAAAACCTAATAAAAATACCCTTTTTTTATCAATAAGAAGATATAGAACAACTAATGGAATTATAATAAAACTAACATTTAACCAAAATTGCCAAGTATCGAAAGCTGAATAATCCAGCCAGTAATCAATCCATCCGTTTGAAACCTTTTCTTGCGTTTCTTTTAATTCGTTTAGCTGATTCAGCTGTTCTTGTGGGAGATCTTTCCTCATACATCCACCTCTTATATAAGTTGGTCGTCTTATTATTGGCAATTGTATGGAAATAAAATCCCCCTTTTTTATTCTACAAAAAATTAATTTATATGGTTAAGTAAATATCAGTGAAGCAAAGACTCAACTTCTTTCTTTGTCGGCATTCCTGATTGTGCACCGAGCTTTGTGACAGAAAGAGCAGCTGCTGCATTGGCAAATCGACTGGCCTCCAACAACGATTGTCCACTGCTAAGAGAAAAAGCCAATGCTCCATTGAACGTATCTCCCGCCCCAGTGGAGTCAACTACGTCTACCTGATATCCGCTAATAAGCTGTTCCTCTCCATCTTGTTGGAGCTGAATTCCCTTTGATCCTCTTGTGACAATGCTTTTGGCTTTTAATGCCTCTGTTTCTTCCTGAGATAAATTTGTACTCGAAAGAAGGCTTTCTAGTTCATGTTCGTTTGGTGTGAGATAGGAAGACTTGAGAATCAGCTTTTTAGGCAGCTCCTGCATGGGTGCTGGATTTAAGATAACCGGTACGTTATGTTTATTTGCTATTTTGGCTGCATTTACTACACTGTCCAACGGGATTTCTAATTGTAATAAAACAATATCCGCATCGGTGATCAACTGTTCATGTTGTTGGACAAGTGCCGGTGTGAGTTTATGATTGGCACCTGGAACCACGATAATGCTGTTGTCTCCTTCTGATAATGTGATCGCTGCAATGCCACTTGAAGTATCGGAAATGGTTTGGATGTAAGATGTGTCGACACCTTGCTTCTGTAAATGTTGTGTTAGCTCACTGCCAAACGCATCGTCGCCCACACAACCAAGAATTGTGACATCCCCTCCCAGTTTTGCAGCAGCCACCGCTTGATTCGCACCTTTTCCACCCGGGACTGTCATAAAATCTTTCCCTAGAACAGTTTCACCAACTCTTGGAATAGTGTTTGTTTGTGTCACAAGATCCATGTTGATACTGCCAATGACAACGATTTTAGGTTTCTTCATAGTGATTCCCCCTCAACGTAAAACAGCGCCCTTATAGGCGCTGCTCATTTTATACATGTGGCTCAATTAAGCCGTATTTTCCATCTTTACGTTTATAAACAACATTTGTTTTATTCGTTTTAGCATCTGTGTAAACGAAGAAGCTATGTCCAAGCATATCCATTTGAAGAATGGCTTCCTCACTGTCCATCGGCTTAAGATTGAAACGTTTCGTACGAACAACCTCTTCCTCTTCATCCAGCTCATCCTGCGGCAGTTCCTCAGGTTGGTAATTACTAAACACAAACTTTGGAGCACCCTGCTCGCGAAGCTTGCGGTTCACTTTTGTTTTATGTTTACGAATTTGTCGCTCTAATTTATTCACAACAAGATCAATCGCTGCGTACATATCCTGGTGATTTTCCTCTGCACGTAGAACCAGATCTGTCATTGGAATGGTCACTTCTATTTTAGATTCCTGATCATTATAGTACTTTAAGTTAACATTGACATTAGCGTCAACTGACTCTTCAAAGTATCTCTCAAGCTTACCAATTTTCTTTTCTGCATATTCTCTTAATGCTGGAGTTATTTCAATGTTTTCCCCTCTGACGTTATATCTCATGATTGAACTCCTCCTTTATGATAAAGCTATGTAGTACTACTTCTATACTTCCCTGCTTGTCTCCTGCATAAACTTAAAAATACTTTGTGACTTTTTGTAGAAATTTGTATGATTCAGTAAAGTTTGTGAAGGGGACATTAAGGGTATGTAAATAGTTTATGATTTGTGAATTGAGAAAATGAAAAAACTCACCTGATATTGGTGAGTTTTTTACATACTAAGTTAATGAGTAATATAGATTTTTAGTTTTTCCTGAACTGACTCTTTCCATGCTATAAATCCAGGTGTGAGTTGATTTTTGATATAGCTATGCCTTTTGTCAGGATTCATAAAGTGTTGCTCCAAGCCCTCCAATGCTTTAATAACCTGATCAAATTTATTCACTTCTTCTGATAGAGGTTTATCATTTTCAAAACACCCTATGATGAATGAATTAGAAGAATCTATTTGATTAAAAGCAGCAAGTATATCCGAAAAAATCCGATCACTCTCAGTATTCCCCAGATTATCAGAAACCTTATTCACATAATCAAATCCATCCTCAATTGTATTTAAAAGATGATAGTAAAAATTAATTATCTGGTATTGGTCAGTTGTTAAAGATTCCATATGTCACCTATTTCCTTTTGTCATAGAACATTCCGTCAGTTGATGTGTGCTGATAAGGGTTTATATAGTGATTAGTCGACTCTTTAGTTTTCTTAAGTTGCGCTCTATCAAATTGGACTTGCTTCTGAATCGATATCAACTGTTTATCTATTTGTTTGTTCATACCTAAAATTCCCTTAATATAAGGTTCATCTTCTTTTAAATAAGGTGGTTTAATCTCTTGTATTAACTCCTCACGCTCATCCAAAAGACTTGTAAGTTTATCTATTACTTCATCCCGTTTTTCCTTATCAGAAGGATTCTTAGTAAGAGTATATAGCTCCTTAGTAAGAGAATATACTCTTTTTATTATACTCACTACGCATGACCGCCCATTCCAAATTGTTGTTGGCGTGATGTTTGTATAACTTGTTTCCATGTGTCCCGAAAATCAACTACATAACCCTCTACTTCTTCAAGGATTTCTACGTCGTTTTTTGTATTTGCTTCAATTAATCGATACGACATGTAATCATACATGACTTGCATTTCTTTAGAGATCTCTAGATCCATGTTAAGAGTAAGCATTAATTCTGAAATGATTTTATTTGCTTTTTGGATATTCGTGTTTTTGTCTTCAATATTAGAATCTTCTATTGCTTTACTCGCTTGTTTGATAAATTTAAGACACCCATTATAAAGCATTAACGTTAATTCTCCTGGAGAAGCTGTTCCGACTGAATTTTGTTGATATGCCTGATAGGGATTGTTAATAGCCATTACTCACACTCCTAATTTCTTTCTTTAGTATGCACTAAACTGCTGTGATAAATAGGTTGATTGTTGATTAGCTTTTTGTATAGCCTTTTCCATAGCAGTGAACTGACGCCAGTAACGGTCTTCAATCTGTGTTAAGCGTGTTTCAAAACGATCTATTTGTTTATCTACGTTAGTTAAATTCTTACCAATGACAAAGCTATCAGCTGTAGTTGTAGCGTTACCAGCTTTTTCTCTAACTTTGTTCATTGTTTCAGTTACACTGTCATAAAGTCTTGTTAAAATTCCTTTTTCCCCGGTAGTGGAACCCTCACTGGTAAATAAAGCTTCAATAGCTTCTGGATTTTCTTCAATTGCTTTCTTCAATTTTGCTTCATCTATTTCAAGCTTTCCACCTGACAAATAATCAGCAGTTGTTGAGATGCCAATACTAGTCATTTGTTTGTAATTTGCATCCACTTTACTTCCACTTACAGGAGATGAAAAGGCTTGTCTCATCTTTGTTAACAATGAAGTAAATAACGGATCTCTTCTAAGCAAACCACTTTTTGCTTTATCTTCCCATTGTTCTTGCTGCTTATCTGTTAGTGATTCTCTCTGCTCGTCCGTCAAAGGTGTATAGGTTCTGTACCTTTCTTCACCAATCTTTGTTTGAATCTTATCTATAAGTTCATTGTATTTATCTACGAAATTTTTAATATTATCAAATACTTTAGTTGAATCATTAGAAATATTAATTGAAACACTTGGCTCTGTTGAAGTTATTGCATTAAGTGTATCCTTTAATGTAAACGAAACTCCACTCATTTCAAATGTATTTGATGTTCTCTCAGTATCAAGTCCATTGATGGTAAACTTCGCATTTTGTCCACCAGTCTCTGTCGATCCTACTCCAAACCCTAATACATCATTTAAAAAACCGGATGAAGTAATAATTTCATCCCCTGCTGTATTAAAATTACCTGTCTCTTTTCTTGTTAATGTAACTTTATCTGAAAAGCTATCATAAAATGCGGTAACACCTACATTTGAGCTCGAAATTTTATTTAAAACTGTATCTAAAGACTCTGTACCTTGAACAAGGAACCTCTCATTCATTGTTCCCTTTGAAGTACTAGTACTCAGATCAAATGTAAAGTACTCTTGTTGATAAGAAACCTTAATCTCCTGATTAGCAGCAACTTCATTTGTAAAAGATAGTTTTCCGTTTTCATCAAAAGTAGCAAAAACATTACCTGTAATTGGGTCTAATAATTGATTCTTATTCGTACCACTATTTTTATATTCAATTCCATTGACAGTTACAGCAACACTTGCACGTGAAGAGATAGCTCCTTTTGAAAGTTGGATATCTTTAAGTGCTTCTGTAGAATTAAAAGTTTCTATTTTATTTGTTGCTGTATAATCGACTTTAATAGAACTACCTTTTGAAATAATATTACCAAATTCCATAGTACCGTCTGCTGAAACTCGGACTTGTCCACTAGTTAAAGTAGCAGCTGCATCAGTAACAATTTGATAAGACTTTCCATCTACCTTTACAGATGTATCAGTTGCAATATTTTGTAGAGATACACCATCCTGTAGTGTTAGTTTAAAAGTTTTCTTATCTTCTGTAACTGCAAGCGATTCTGACTCCACACTTCCTACTTGCCAATTAAAGCTTTCATTAGCAAAGTTCGTCCGAATACTATATAACCCTTTACTGGAATCAACTTTTGTTCCACCTTCATCTGAAATTTTTCCTGCATTAACTTTTGTAGCTGCTGTTGCTAATCTTTCAATCTTTGATATATTGTATGATGCAAGTGCCGCACTACTAGTTGCCGTAGCTGTTACTTTACTTTCACTTGAAGAACTTGTTGATCTTGACTTAAATGTACTCGAAAGCTTCGTATCGAAAGTCAAGTTACGAAATGATAATAATAAACTGTTTAATTCACGATATCCATCTCGTTGCCATTCTAGAGTTTGCTTTTTTTGCTTTAATTTATCAAGTGGAAGTCGCTCAGCCTTCATTAGCTCAGAAACCATTGTATCAATATCCATACCACTTGCTAATCCACCGATTCGAACCATGTGAACACCACCTAAATCTTTTTATCTACAATGAGTCCTAAAAAATCAGTCATTGATGCATATATATCCAGCATTTTTTCAGAAGGAATTTCTCGAATAACTTTATCCTGATCATCAACGATCGTTACATAATATTCGTTTAGTTTATCATGTAGCTTAAATTTGATATGCGTGTTTGACGCTTGTAGGAAATCGTTCATAATATTAATTGTTTTTTCGAGATCATCTCTTGAAGGTTTTTCTTTTAATTGTAAATCCTGATCTTGTTTTTCTGAATTTGTTGTTCTATTTTCTGCTTTTGCGCTGCTTTGAGTTTGGTCTATGTTGCGAAGTGCAGACTGCGAAGAGATATTTTCTACAGACATGAGTAACACTCCTTGGACTATATTTTATCTATTTATAATATCGGATAAGATTTAAAATATTTAATAGAGTGGAGGAATTTTCTAATTAGGGATTTATATTATTATTGATAAGAAAAACTCTAGGCAAAGCTAGAGTCCTTCTTTTGAAATTGAGGTGCACATTGTGAATGTTGACTAAATTATCTAACATAGATTGAGGAGCTTGAATTATTAAATTGAGTCATTATTTCACCATGTTTCGACACAGATTATAGACTTAGTAGCTGTTAAGTTTTAAGTTTTTATAAAAGATATTACTAAGTTGCTTGCTTGTTTAAATACTAGTGAATTAAACATATTATATCTAAATTTATAGATAACTGGAACTATAATAGACCAGTATAAATTTTCAAAATTATTAAGTTTTTTTATTATATGAAATAAAGAAAGCTGAATATCTATAGTTGTTTTGAATATTCTTTTATAAGTGCACGGGCATTTTCCTTATGAGGGGAATCTAGTAACGGTTCTATACGTTTTAATAAATTGATACTTTTACTTTTATCAAAATATGAATAGTCTCTTGCAAAGTAATATAAAGAAAGTTGATCATAAGGATCTTCTGCTATCATTTCATTAAGTAAAGCTATGTTTCGTTTTCTTTTATCTACAAAAGAGGGCAGAGTGGTATCATAACCATCATGCATAATTCTAAAATTTATATTAAAACCTTGCTTATTGGATACTAATTTAAGTGAATCATCAATAGATTCATGACATTTCCTTGAATAACGAATCTTAGAACGATTAGACCACAATCTTAATATGGATTCGGGGGTGGTTTGTAATCTACCATCTATCGTTTCATTAATTATTTTCATATAAAAGAAATAAACCTTTCGTATATCTTTACACATTTTTTTTAGAGAAGGTTTTATCAGTTCAACATCATCAGGATGGAGATATTCATCTGCATCAAGTTGCAAGATAAAATCCCCTCTCGCATGCTCTACTGCATAATTCCGTGCACTTGCAAAATCACCACACCACTCATAATGAAACAGCTTTATTTTCGATCCAAATTCTGGTTGACCAGATAACCTATCAACAATATCTAATGTTTGATCAGTTGAGCCTGTATCCACAATAATAAATTCATCTACTACGTTTAATACTGACCTCAGGCAGCGCTCTAAAGACCTTTCTTCATTTTTAACGATTATACACAAAGAAATAGACATTTTATCCTCCTTAATCATTATCCTTATAGTGATTTGACCTATAGTTAGGATAGGGATATTGATGTTATTAGTCTATCAAAATATATTTTTTATATGCTCCTACTTATTATAGGGAGTTAATAAAAAGGGAACCCTATAGAATCTAGAGTTCCCTATATTAATATAATTAACGAAGTAATTGAAGTACACCTTGTGGTTGTTGGTTAGCTTGAGCTAACATTGCTTGAGCAGCTTGAGAAAGAATTGAGTTCTTAGTTTGAGCCATCATTTCTTTCGCCATGTCAACGTCACGGATGCGAGACTCAGCAGCTGTTAAGTTTTCAGACGAAGTTCCCAAGTTGTTGATTGTGTGCTCTAAACGATTTTGAACAGCACCTAGTTTTGCTCGTTCTGAAGACACTGATTTAATAGCAGTATCTAACTTTGAAAGCGCATCTTGTGCTCCTGTTTGAGAAGAAATATCTAAACCAGAAATTCCAAGAGCATTTGTTCTCATATCAGAAACAGAGAATGCTATAGTTTGACCTTTATTAGCTCCAATTTGGAATGTCATTGCTCCACTTCCAGCTGATTCCCTAGAAGCCTGATCTAAACCTAACTTTTTAAGTGCAGAACCATTTGTTACATCCTGTAAATCTACTGCTCCGCTTGGGCTATTAATTAATAAACGACCATCTTTTACAGTTACCTCTACATCTTTAATCTTTTGTGCATCACTTGTAAACCCAGCTGTGCTATTATATGCAGAGATTGCATTATTAATTGCAGTTTCTAATGAATCTGCGTAAGTATTAGCATCACTGTTTGCTCCTCCTACAGGTGATGTAATTTGCATTGTATGCCCATTGATAGAAAGTTGGAATTTATCAGCAGCAGTCATAGCATCTAGCACTTGGTTGGTACCATCTACTTGAGTAGCACCTCCTGCTGCAAGTTCAGTGCCTGCATTTCCTAAAAATGTGTCAAAAATTGAGTTTGAACCAGATGCATCAGTAGTACCATCAGCTAACTTTGCATTAGTACTACTAGAACTATCACCAATGTAAACTTCTACCTTAGATTCATTCCCTACACTTCCACTTTCAAACTTAAAAGTACCTGCAGTTGAATCACTTACTTTAATATGAGATACACCTGTACCAGATTCATCAATTGATGCATTAATAACACGTTCTAAAACATCTCTAACTTTTCCACTTTCTTCAGTTGTCATATTATTAGAAAAGTCTTTATCTAATGCTGCTTTATCAGCCTCAGTCAAATGTTTATTCCAGTCGATAGTAATCTTTTTACCATCAACAAGCAATGCATCCTTCTGTGTAAAGTCTACAGAAGTTGCATCAACTGCAACTGCTGCTTGACCAGTTAAATTTCCTGCAGTTTGTTTGAATACTTGAGAACCTGAAACTGAATTGATTCCATCTGTAGCTCCAGCTCCCGAAAGGTTACCATTAAGCAGTTTTTGAGTATTAAACTCAGTTGTATTACCAATACGATCAATTTCATCTTTTAATTGCTTTACTTCGTCTTGAAGTGCTTTACGGTCATCAGCAGTATTCGTTCCGTTAGCTGATTGGTCAGCAAGTTCACGCATACGTTGTAAGATGTCATGAGTTTCGTTTAATGCACCTTCAGCTGTTTGGATTAAAGAAATACCATCTTGTGCATTACGTTGAGCTGTATCTAAACCACGGATTTGAGCGCGCATTTTTTCAGAGATTGCTAGACCTGCAGCATCGTCACCAGCACGGTTGATACGAAGACCTGAAGATAATTTTTCCATTGATTTAGCTTGACCAGCAGAAGCGCTAGTTAATTGACGGTGTGTGTTTAACGCCGCGATATTGTGATTGATTCTCATTTTTAATTTCCTCCTTGAATGTACGTTCTTATTCACATCCATGTGAATATTTTTGATTGAAAGGAAGCCTCCTGTCGGCCGCCATTCAGCTGTCCTTCTTACTTATATTATCGACACGATTTTTGGATGTTTAATAGTTTTAGATAAGTTTTTATAAAAATATATTATGCAAAATAAATGCCACACTTCTTTGATGAAATGCGGCAAGATAAAGTATATTATTTACTTCATTTTAAGATTTTTTTTTGAAAAGTAAATCTAACAACTCGTTAGAGATGGAAGCAGCTTCACTGTTCGATTCCTTAATGGAAAGGTAAACTTCTTTTCGGTGTATTTCAATGTCTTTTGGTGCACTTATACCCAGCTTAATCTGGTCACCTTTTATCGATAAAATTGTGATTTCAATATTTTCACCTATTTGTATAGATTCGTTTAGTTTCCTTGTTAATACGAGCATTCTTCCACCTCCCTATGTGCTTTCCTGTCCAATCGTTAATTTGTGCTTTGTTGTAAGTTTCTGATCATTTAATACAATTTGTTTTGCTTTGCGATTTGATTGATTAATTATAATAGGAGCTAATAAATTGATAGTTGATTCTTCAAATGATTCTCTTAACGTCATGATCCCCCATACGGCGACATCATTTTCATCTGTTAACTCCAACAATTCTTTATCTGATTCACTTATTTCAAATTCATATTCTTTATTAAATAAAAATGGATTTACTACAACAAACCCTAGATTGGCTGTTTGCGTTGATTGCAAAATATAATATGGAGATTCCTTTTCTAAAGGTAGGAGGACAAAACTCTTTTCTTCCGCAAAGCCTGGCAATCCATTAACAAAGTGTATTTTCTCATCACTCGTAATTTCAACTTCACCATGATATTTCGTTTGTAAGATCATATTTCACCATCCTTTATTTTATTATTATGTCTTAATATCAACTGTTTCAAAATCAATCTTTAAATTATTCCGTTGGATTAAATCAATATTTACCTTTCCCGGTGTATAATCGACGACCGGTTTATTTATCTCTGCATCAATAGCTGGCTTATTTGGTTTGAAATTAATAGATACTTTAGAAGGTTCATACTGGATTTTTACACTTCCAGCTGAAGGAATGAACCCAAGGCCAAATTCTTTCTTAGGTTTTTGACTATTCTCTCTAGCTTGACTAGCAATAGAATTTCCACCATGCTCAATTTTCATTAATTGTTCTCCCTGTGAAGATCTTCGTGCCAATCCTTCTAACCAATCTTGATATCCCTTTTGGGCGAATTCTTGAATTCTCTTAGAGATGTGCTTCAAATCCATATCTTCCCAAGCCTCAGTCTGGTCAATTGTCAATTTAGAAGGTGTTGTTTCTATAGACAATTCACCCTTTGGTTGTTGAATGGAAAGGTCTGCTTGTGGTTGTTGAATCTCTACTTTAGCTTGAACTGTATCGTGACCTATCTTCGCAGGAGTTGATTCCAATCGAATTTGAGTTATCTTCACTACATTCACCTCTAGTAAAAAAGCTATCTTAATAAAAGATAGCTTATCTTAAAAAGTCCATTAATGTTGGTTGTATAATCTTTGCTCCAGCAGATAATGCTGCTCGATGGATGCTTTCCTGAATAGTTAGGTCTGTAATAATCCGTTCCATATCAGCATCCTCATTTTCTGATAAAATACGATTTGCGATAACTTCCTGCTCATTAACACGAGAATCAATTAATTCAAGACGGTTATATCGGGCACCTAATTCAGAGCGCTCTGCAGTTAATGTTTCAAAGTGTTCATCTAAGTCTCCTAGAAGTTGATCGGCATTATCCAGTTTCCCTTCAGAAAGAGAACTTCCAATATCCTCAATCGTTTTAAAAAAGTCTTCACTAAAAACATTTGTCGGGTTTGCATTAACTTTAAGCTGTATTCCCTTTGAAACCTCAACTTCAAATTTAGATGAATTCATATTTGAGAAATCTAATGACCCATCTGATTTAATTGTAATTGGAGCAACCTTTGTTTGGGAACCATTGAAGATGTATCTTCCGGCAACTTGAGTGTTCGCAACACCAACTAAATCTTCTTTCAATTGAGATATTTCTACACCAATTGCTTTTAAATCATCAGAACTGTTTGAACCATTTTTAGCTTGTAATAACAATTCACGAATACGCTGAACTGCTTCATTTGTATGCTCAATCCCAGCTTCAGAATTTTCAATCCATGTGTAAGCATCAGTTAAGTTTCTTTTATATTGTTCTACCTCAGTTAAATTAGTACGATAGAACATACCCTTTATTGCAACTACCGGGTCATCAGATGGTCGATTAATCTTCTTTCCCGTTGCCAACTGATCTTGATATTTGCCCAAATTTTCATAACTTTTACTTAGATTTCTAAGTGAGTTACTAGCAAGCATACTTTGGGTGACTCTCATTATATCCACCTACCTATCTTCCTGATAATCCCATCCCATTGATAATTTTATCCAAAATTTCATCCTGTAAGGTAATCATTCGAGCTGAAGCATTGTATGCATGTTGAAATTGGATCATATTTGTCATTTCTTCATCCAATGAAACAGCACTAACAGATTGTCTTCTTTGATCTACTGAATCACGAAGGACAGTACTGTTTGTAGATAATCGTTCTGCCTCTTGAGCATTAACAGCCATACCTCCAATTAAACCTTCATAATAATTTTGGAAAGTTGATTGACTGTTGTCAATAGTTAAGTTTTTATTTTTAACTTCTGCCAAGTTAATAGCGTTCGCACCATTTCCATCAAGAATATTGCCATCTTCATCTACAGCTGATGCAGCTATATTATCGGTTGATTGATTAATCAACTCAGAAATACGAATTAGACTTGCTGCACCTTTAACATTCGTTAAGCTAAACTGTTCTTCATTATTTGCATTATCACCGAAGGAAAAGAAGTTCACATCTTGCTTTGTCGTATTTAACTTATGATCACTATCAAAATCGTTTAATGTATAACCTGAACGATGAATATTATTAAACTCCTGTACAAACTGATGTGCTAATGTATCTAAACTATTAAGCATTTCTGGATATAAACCCGCTTCAGTACCATTACTTGTGTAACCATAAGAATCTATTAGGCTGCTTATTTTTCCAGCACTATTAAAATCGAGTATATCAATGGATTTTGAACCAATTTTAACAGTTTGGACAAGACCATACACTTGCTTCCCATTTTCAGTTAGTTTTTCAAAACCAATGCCAACTTCATTAGTACGTTGCTGTTTAGCATCTACTAAAGTGCCAAGACTTTTACCTGTATCATCTACTATCTCTACCGTCGCTGTTCCTTCTGCTATTTTTAATGCATTACCACCAGAAGGATTATAGGTTACTTTTACATTAGCTAAAGATGAAAGTTTATCTAGTATCCGATCTCTTTCGTCATATAAATCATTAGGTAAATAGCCGTGTGGCTCTATTTGTGATATTTGTTTGTTTAAATTGTTCAGTTGATTTGCTAAAGAGTTTATTTCCTTAACTGAAACATCCAACTCATTCTTTATATCACCTTGGACAGATTTTAGAGATTTTGCTAAATAGTTAAACGTATCTGCCACAGCATTTCCACGTTCACGAACAACTGAACGGGCTCCTGCATTGGTTGGATCAAGAGCTAAATCTTGAAGGGACTGCCAGAAACGATCTAATGTTTTGGATAAACCAGTATCAGAAGGTTCATTCATGATCTCTTCCATTTTTTGAAGGGCATTCGCTCTTGAATCCCAGTATGATAGTTTATTATTCTCTGCTCGATATTGAATATCTAGAAAACTCTCTCTTACACGCTGGACACTATCAGCTTCCACCCCAGTTCCCATCTGTCCAGGAATCTGTGGTCTATTTATCCCTAATGAAGGATAAGATTCTGTAGGCTTCATATTCACCCGCTGACGAGTGTAGCCTTCTGTATTCGCATTTGCAATATTGTTGCCAGTTGTATGAAGTGCACTCTGCTGGACAAACATCCCACGCTTAGCTGTTTCTAACCCCATAAAAGTTGAACGCATTTAGTCCCCTCCTATCCCTTATGCCTTCGAATCAAAAATTGATCGACGCTGTTTTTCTTGTGTTGATTTATTTAAAGGTTTGTCATAATTCATACTTGTTTCTTTTGGTAACAATGTATCAAGTGTAATCGATGTTAACTGTATAGCTTGCTTTGTCAGTTCTTTATTTAGTTCATTTTGATTTTTCAGCTGATTCATAACATTTGTGAAGTCAGCAAAAATGTCTTGAAGAACTTCCTTCTCTGGTCCAGTCGCTTTATTGATACACGCTGTGAGAGTGACTTCCTCACTCCCATCTAAGTATTCTGCAGTTTTACTAACCCGTTCATCCTCTATCTGTTTTATGGCCTGGACATACATTTGCTCTTTATTAAGTAGTTCCTTTAATTCTTCTACTTGATTCTGCTTAAGTATCTCAGTTTTTTGAAGGGCTACCTCATAGAGATTTTGATGAAGTTTTAGGAGTTTGTTTAAGGTCTGTATTAATTGTTCACCAGTCATCCATAACCCTCCTTTTTTTTGTTATTTTTTATAGAACTCAACTAACCCCTTCGCAATCGCCTGCGGATCAATTGTATAAGTCCCATTCTCTACTTGAGATTTAATTGCTTGTACTTTTTCCTGTCTTGCTTTAACCAAATCATTTGATTGCTGTAAATTTTTTGCTTTTGAAGAGATCTCTACTTTATCTTCTCTTGATTGTGCTTTTGATGGTGTTGCTATATTTTTATCAATGCTTTTTTTATATGGGTTTACACCCATTGAGCCTATATTATTTATTTTCATAAGAAATCCTCACTTTCAAAGAGAACGTGCTTTGTCATAATATTAGTATCGGTATCTTTATTAAAACTTTAAGCATTTCATCATTTTTTAGGACTTTGGGAGTAGAAAGTTGTTTCTCGGGCAGTTTGTTTATTACGATCACTAATCATTTTTTCCTGTTCTAGTTGGTGGATTTGTTTGTGTATGCCTTCTTTGCATTCCTCACATAACCGATCCTCTCTAATTGTTTTCCCACATTTTTCGCATGGATAGCCTAAATTAGGAAAGTTAATTAACTGTATTCTTCCTTGACGGATAAATTTGAGAATCAAATCCTTTGAAACTCCTGTTTCATCAACAACTTCATCTAATTGTGCTTTGCGATTTTCACGCTTTCTTAAAAATTTATAGACTGTTTCATAAGCTTGTTCTTCTTCTTTAAAACACTTATCACATACAGTCCTAAACTGACTTTGAACAAATAATGTATTACACTTTGGACAATTCGCTAATTCACCCATTATTATATCTCCTATCGATTCAGTATCTACTTTTTATATCGGCTAGGTTTTCTACTTTTTAACTTCTAATTAATGTAAAAGAAGAAATGGATATTGCACCAGAGTCTTTTAGACGTTTGGCGGCGTGTCTTAGTGTGGTTCCTGTTGTATAGATGTCATCAATTAATAAAATGTTTTTCCCTTTTATTATACTACGGTCTGTAATAGAAAACACATTGGTAGAAGTTAGTCGTGCGTGACGGGATTTTTTTGATTGTTTTTCATGATGTGTTCGCTCGAGGACGTCCAGTTGTGGAAGAGGAAGAAAGTCTGCTAAAAGTTTTGCTTGGTTAAAGCCGCGTTCGTAGAGTCGCTCAGGACTTAGTGGGATTGGGATGGTTGCATCGAATTTAGTTGTCTTGAAGTTTGCTTTATAGCTTGTTTTGAAGTCTTTTTTAAAAACAGCTGCAAGGGCTGCGTCACCGCGGAATTTAAAAGTTGAGAGAATGTCCTTCATGGCGTCATTGTATTCATAGACAGATACATTACGCTCTAGAATTCCTTTCCATTTAGGGGCATTTTCCCATGACTCGCAGTCTGAACAAATATCTAGATTACTTTGGGGCCTGAAGCAGCTTGGACAGGTGGGGTTATTAATTTTCACCAGAGTTTCATAGCAGGTGACACATGTATTCGTTTCCGAACTTGGCAGGAGACTTTTCCATGTAATTTGAATATTTACCTGCTCGTTACAAATTAAACAATATGTAATAAAAACCTCCCCCTTTATCGGTAGTTCTCACAGGTTGGATTATCAGAAACAATTTTTGCACATTCTGCTAATTTCACTAGCAACGAGGTCATTTCCTGCTTGTCTATAAATTCGGCTTTAATATACATCGCTTTGTCTATATTTGTTACATAGCGAGGAGTGGTTTTGTTGAGGCTTAATGCCAGAATATCGTCAAGGCATGTGCTGCATGAGCAAGTTAATTGCAGACGATCTTTATATTCATCTAATAAATCCTTCATAATTTGTTCCATTGCGTTAATGACCATAAACTAGTCTCCTTGTCCTCCATATAATACTCTATTATGCCATAGAGAACAGGTTTCTAAAAGTATCTACTCTTTTAGGAAGCCACCACGTTTTGCTTCATCATTCATTTTCAAAATATGCTTCCTTGCTTCTACCATCGCTTGTGTTTTGCCATAATGAAAAAACGTAACATTCCCGGTTGGATAGCTTGCACTTCTCCCAACCCGACCTGAGATTTGTACAAGGGCGCTTTCTGTAAAAATATCATCTTCACTTCCTAAAACTGCAACATCACTGTTTGGGATCGTGACTCCTCTTTCCAAAATGGTAGATGTGATAATAACAGGCATGCTGCCACTTCGAAATTTTGACACCTTTTCACGTCGTTCAGGGTCTTCAGCGTGGACACCTTCGATTCTTTCATCTAGTTTTCTGCATATCTTTACGACCTCATCAATGATTGAGACCGACGGGACAAAAAGAAATGCCTGCTTATTAGCTTTAATTCTTGTTTTTAGCCATTCTATTACTTTTGAAGGTAATCTTCCCTTTTCAAGATGCTTTTTCCAATTCCCTACCCAAACAAATTCCGGAACAGGCAAGGGATGACCATGATATCGCGCTGGAATTAGAACAGCCTTCCTCTTATTTTGCTGAACTTCATTTTTCCATTTTTTATTGGGAGTTGCAGTCAGATAAATGAGGGAGCTTTTGTCTTTACGGGATTTTTGTACAGCGAATTGAAGAGACGCATCAGCCGAGTATGGAAAGGCGTCAACTTCATCAACGATGATGCAATCAAACGTTTGTTTAAAGCGTAGAAGCTGGTGGGTTGTTGATATCGTGAGGGTTGCGTGTTTGTGGCGATCTTCGCTGCCACCGTATAACGCAGCAACAGATGTTGAAGGAAAAACTTTTTGAAGACGTGGCGCTAATTCTAAGACGACATCTGTACGTGGAGTTGCAATACAGATTTTTTTGTTATCGGAGAGGGCCTGCTCAATTCCTTTGAAAAGAACTTCTGTTTTTCCAGCGCCACAGACTGCCCAGATCAGCAGCTCTGTGTGGTCTTTCACCGCTTGGACAACTTTATCTGACGCAAGGGCTTGTCCCTTTGATAAATCACCTTCCCAATCTAAACCGGAGGAGTGCGGTACCTGAACTGTCGGTCCACTCCAGCTATAAAGAGGTGTACACTCACTCACCCGCCCCATCATGATGCAGTTTCGGCAGTAATGACAGCTCTGTTCCCCACATTTCGAGCAAGAAAATGAAGCAAATAACGAGGAATTCGAATTCCCACAACGCTTACATAGTAAGCCCTTTTGTATTTTCTCGATTCCAACAGTTAATTTCACATAGCCTTGCTCATAGTGAGCTTGCAATGTTTCAAGGGGGAATGGAATTTCAGTTAAAAGTAACTCTTTTCCATCTAGATGTGTTTGGAGTTCAGGTAAATATGAAAAATGCGGATAAGGTGTAATCTCAGGTAGTCGGTGATGTTGTGATATTGGCAGGCCTTCTTCTTCGGAGAATGTTGGAGTTAGGGAACCATTTACCAAGTGAAACCTCATGATCCACCTAAATAGGTTTGGCATATTTTTCGATAGCGTTTTTCTACACTGATTGGTGTACGTGATAATTGTTCTGCAATATGTCTGAATCTCATTCCACTTCGACGTAATTCTAATAGCTTTCGGTCCTCAAGGGTTGTCCAGTGGCGATATGTACGTTTTTTTTCTTCATTTTCTTGCATTGTTTGATTTGTGTATTCACTCAATTTTTTATGACCTCCTTGCAATTTCTATACATAGTATGAGGCAATAATAACCAAATGTCCATGATTAGACATAAATATGAGAGGTTAGTACCATGTATAACTAGTACTTTCCTCTCATAAACATTCACTTTTTATACCATCCGACCCCAACTGCACCTTCACCAAGATGTGTACCGATCACAGGACCAAAATAACTGATCATGCATTCGACATTAGGATACTTCACTGAAAGCTCTTGTTGCATCTTTTCCGCTTCTTCAGACCGGTTTGCATGGATGACAACGACACGCATTGGTTCGTTTTGGCCCGCTACTTCATCAAGAAGCTCAAACACCCGATTTAACGCTTTTTTACGGGTACGTACTTTTTCAAATGGAACAATGACTTTGTCTTCAAAATGAAGGATCGGCTTCACTTGAAGCAGACTGCCGATCAAGGCTTGCGCTCCGCTTAATCGTCCACCCTTTTGAAGGTTGCTTAAATCATCGACCATAAAATAGGCATTGATTGTTTTTTTCATTTCATCCATCCGTGCCAAAATATCTTTTGGGTCAGCACCTTCATGAGCCATTTCTGCTGCTTCCAGGGCATAGAATCCTTGAACCATGCAGCTGATTTCGGAATCATATGCATAAACGTCAATGTTATCTACCATATCTCCTGCTGTTGCCGCACCGTTGTATGTCCCACTAATTCCGCTAGAGAGGTGGATTGAAATCACTGCATCATATTCTTTGGAAAGTGCTTCGAATAGTTCAACAAACTTTCCTACCGGTGGCTGTGATGTGGTTGGAAGTTGTTGCTGTCCCCGCATTTTTTCAAAAAATTGTTCTGATGTGATTTCGATTTCTTCCTGGTAGGATTCAGTTCCGAAGTTAACGCTTAAGGGAATCATATGTATGTCATATTTTTTACGAATTTGTTCAGGGATGTAGGCTGTACTATCTGTGACAATCGCCGTTTTCATAAGTTTTATTCCTTCCTTGTCCATGTTATTATCACCATTTTAACGGATAATCCTTAAGATTTCACTATTCGTTTAGTATATGGGGTAAGTTCGGATTATTATGACTTTTTCATTTTAAATAACAGGCTCTATACATGGTTGTTGATTTCCGCTGCAGGCATTCGCTTTCCGCGGGCGGTCCGGGAGCCTCCTCGGCGCGTTGCACCTGTGGGGTCTCCCCTTGACTCGCACTCCCGCAGGAGTCTCATGCCTTCCGCTCCAATCAACAAAGTGCTATATATTAATGAACATTAATTAGTAATAAATATGAGAACTCTGCCTACTGAGAAGTCATAGGAGCAATTGTACTAATACTAAATTTTTAATAGTAGGACTGCATAGAAAAACAGTTCTCCCCTGTTAGTTTATTTTAATGTACAAAAAAAGCCAGAACCTAAAAAGATCCTGACTCTTGTGACGTTCCTTATTTCACTTCAACCCAACCATTTTTAATCGCGACAACAACCGCTTGTGTACGGTCATTCACATTCATTTTCTGAAGAATGTTACTTACATGGTTTTTAACAGTTTTTTCACTGATAAATAATGCTTCTCCTATGCCGCGGTTGCTTTTACCGTCTGCAAGCATTTGAAGAACTTCGCATTCGCGACGTGTTAAGATATGTAGTGGTCGACGAATTTCTGGTTGTAATGGCTGCATGGTTGCAGCTTGTCCATTTGCTGCGGCAAGTCGTCTAAATTCGTTTACTAAGTTATGTGTTACTTTTGGATGTAGGTATGAGCCGCCGTCTGCAACAACTTTGACAGCTTCAATTAATGTATCAGCATCCATTTCTTTTAATAGATAGCCTCTTGCACCTGTTTTTAGCGCATGTGTTACATAGTTTTCATCGTCATGAATTGATAAAATAATGACTTTTGTGTCTTCGTTTGCTTCAATCAATTGCTTCGTCGCTTCTACACCATTTACTTTTGGCATGTTGATGTCCATGATGACAACGTCCGGTTTATGAGCATCGACTAGTGCTAATGCTTCTTCCCCGTCATCACCTTCAGCAATTACCTCAAAGCTTGGTTCGAAATCCAAAATGCGTTTTACACCTTCACGAAATAATTGATGATCATCTATAATAACAATTTTCGTCTTCATGCTTACGCCTCCCCATTATCTCTTTTAGTCTAGTTGCCAGTTCATTCCTACGTCAATATGCCTATAGTCATGCAACCTGGCTTAATTTCCATTAAACGGAACTTGAAACATGATAAAAGTCCCTAAATCGATCTTGGAGTCAATTGTCATTTTTCCTCCTAACAGATCGATTCTCTCCTTCATGCCAATAAGCCCAAATGATTTCTTATCTTTATTTCCTTTAGCTTCTTTAATATTAAACCCTTTTCCATTGTCTTTTATGACCATGGTGATACTTTCACAGGTGACCTCGACTTTAACAGATATCTCTGATGCCTCTGAATGTTTTAACGCATTTGTGACAGCCTCTTGGGCAAGACGAAATAAAGCCACCTCAAAGCGGGGTGGAAGTCGCTTGTCTTCCATTTTCCCTACACTTTGGAAAAGAATCTTAGTTTTGCCATTATATTCTTCGATTGTATCCATATATTTTCTGAGGGTCGGAATGAGTCCTAAGTCATCCAATGCCATTGGCCTTAGGTCATAAATGATTCGCCTTACTTCATATAAGGCGTTCCTTACATTCACCTTGAGGCTCTTAATTTCCTTAAAGCCTTCCTCAGTTCCTCGCTCTCGGAAAATCCGTTCGATTAACTCAGAACGCATCATCACATTAGCAAGCATCTGCGCAGGACCGTCATGAATCTCCCGCGAAACCCGTTTTCTTTCTTCCTCCTGCGCCTCAATGATCCTTAAGCCAAAATCCTGCTTTTGCTGAGCATCCTCGAGTAGCATGCCCACCTGACGTAAATCACTATTTAAGTAATTCAGCACAACTGAAATTTGGCCAACAAGCGCCTCTGATCGTTCTATGATTTCCTGAAGGCCTAAAAGACGTCTTTCCAAATCATCACGGCGATCACGCAACTGTTTTTCATGCTGCTGAAGCATTGTGTGTTCCACCTGAAGTCCATGTGCTTTTTCATATGCTTCCCTAATTTCATCCTCAGAGAACTCTCTGAAGTTTTTACTCACCTGTGAGAGGCGATTGCGAGCAAGACGAGCTTGTATCTCAAGCTTATCCCCTTCGTCAATGACTTTGCTTACTTGAATTTTAATATCTTTTAATTCTTCAACCAATGATTCGTATTGCTGTCGGGAATTTTCACCAATTTTAAATATTTCATCCTTGCTCCCGGCAACCGTACCAATCATCTTATCTAAAATGAGATCAAGCATTTCGCTATCTAATTTTTTATAGGAGTTCACACGTATCCCTCCGCTTTTTCGACAGATATTTTTAGTTTGCCACATTTTTTACGATTGAAGTAAAAATTATGTCGTTTTATAATAAAAGAATGTGCTATTCTATTTTTGCTTGCTTGTCAGGAGGTGTACAAGCATGCTTTCACATTATTATACCGTAAAAGGCTATGGAGAGCATGAGATAATTATCCAAAAATCGCGTTTTATTTGTTATGTAGAACGTGCCACAACAGAAGAAGAAGCAATCGAGTTCATTCAAAAGATAAAAAAGAAGCATTACGATGCAAATCATAATTGCTCAGCCTATTTAATCGGGGAAAATGATCATATCCAAAAAGCAAATGATGATGGCGAACCAAGTGGAACGGCCGGAGTGCCAATGCTTGAGGTGTTAAAGAAAAAGAAACTAAAAGACACCGTTGTCGTTGTCACACGCTATTTTGGCGGCATTAAACTTGGGACAGGCGGTTTAATCCGCGCATACGGAAAATCTGTTTCTGAGGGCTTACAGGCGACTGGAATGGTGGAACGGAAGCTTATGCGTATCATGAATACAAACATTGACTATACATGGCTGGGGAAAGTGGAAAATGAATTACGATCTTCCACATATTTATTAAAGGAAATCCACTATTTAAATGATGTAAATGTGGAAGCCTATGTAGAAGAAGAGAAAAAGACAGACTTTATTAAGTGGATGACAGAGCTGACGAATGGACAAGGTGACATTTCGGAAGGTGATGTTGTGTACTTGGAAGAAGATGTCCAAATTTAATTTAGAGGAGAAACTTTATGAATAGAAGAGATATGAAGAGAGTGAAAAAGAAGAAAAAACGTCCAATTCTTAGGCGGTTACTTTTTCTCGCTCTTGTATTATTAATTGGAATTGGATCATATGTTGGATATGTCTTTTATCAGACATTAGAGGCAGCAAATAATTCTTATGATGATCTTGGTCGAGAAAAGTCCAAGCTGCGTGATAGTGCAGTAAGTATATCGAATGACCCGGTATCTATATTACTCCTTGGTGTCGAAGATTATTCAAGTGGTGGAAAAGGTGGACGATCAGATACTTTAATGGTCGCAACGTTTAACCCGGAAGATCAATCCATGAAACTTTTAAGTATTCCACGTGATTCAAGGGTTGAGATACCTGGAAAAGGTTTAGATAAAATTAACCACTCCTTTTCCAAAGGTGGAAAAGAACTAACAATTGAAACAGTAGAAGATTTTCTGGAAATACCTATTGATTACTATGCAACAGTTAATTTTGATGGGTTTAAAAACATTGTAGATATTGTTGGCGGAATTACTGTTGATGTACCTTTTGATTTTGTACAAAACAGTGATGACCGTAAAGCTGAGAAACTTCAGTTTTATGAAGGGCCTATGGAGCTAGACGGACGCTACGCACTTGCCTATGCACGGATGAGACATGAAGATATTAAGGGCGACATAGGGCGAAATGAGCGACAGCAACAGGTAGTGAAAGCCATTATTGACGAAATTGCTTCGGCAGGTACACTATTGAAAGTCGACAAACTAACAAATGAAGTTGGTAATAATGTTGAAACAAATATGAAGGTTTCTGAATTACTAGGCTTTTATCAAAAGTACTCAGGATTTAGCACAAGCAATATCGAAACTCTTACATTAGATGGTGTTGGGGAATACATTAACGGAATTTCTTATTGGTTACCTGAAGAGGAAAGTGTTATTGAAATTCAAGATGAATTAAAGGGACACTTAGGTATAACAGTTACTGATAGTTCTGATGAAACAGATTCTACAACAACAGATGATTTTGACACTTCCGCTGCATCTGAATAAATGGTAAGAGGACCAAAATGACTGGTCCTCTTTTTAGTTATCCTTTTGCGGCTTCATTATACGTCTAAACGTATTTATAAGCGGCTTACGATTCATACCAATCAATCCTACAATTTCTGCAATGACCTGAATGGCAAGTAGCAATATGATTAAAATCAACAAGGATAACCATAATGTCGCATTTGAAAAAATGATAGCTGATAAGCCAAAACAAGCGCTAAAGAAGTAAATCACCAGCACAGCCGCTCTATGACTAAACCCTAAATCCACTAAACAATAGTGAAGATGAAGTTTATCCGGTGCTGCAATACTGCGTTTATTCAAAAACCTTCTAATTATTGCAAAAATAGTATCAAATATTGGCACTGCTAAAACAATAATTGGAATAATAAAACTGAATAAAGTAATGTTTTTAAACAATCCTAACATTGATATGACCGATATTGAGTATCCTAGAAACAAGGCACCTGTATCACCCATAAAAATTTTTGCAGGATAAAAGTTATGAACTAAGAAACCTAATGAACTACCAATCAAAATAGTACATAAAGCTATTACGACAAGTTGAGAATCAGCGATGGCCATAATAAGAATGCTTGTCATCGCTATAGAAGAAACCCCTGCTGCTAATCCGTCAAGACCGTCGATTAAGTTAATCGCGTTCGTAATCGCAACAATCCATAAAACTGTAACAGGATAACTAAAATAGTCTAAATAAATAACCCCAAAGAAGGGAACTGTAAGCTTCGAGATAAGTAAACCCGATGAAGCAACCACAATCGCTGCAACAAGTTGACCTAAAAATTTATATTGAGCTGGTAATGTAAATCGATCATCCAGGATTCCGACGATGATGATGATAACCGCTCCGATAACAACCTCAGTCATATACATGGATTGAGGCTTCAAATACAGGAACCCGGCAATAACTCCAATAAAGATTGCAAGACCACCAAGTCGAGGCATGATATCCTTATGGATTTTTCTTTTATTCGGTTGATCTGTAGCTCCAATTTTAATCGCAAGCTTTTTTACTAATGGTGTAATAAGTATGGCGACAGCAAAAGAAAGAATAAAAGCTACAATATAGTCAATATAAGAATGCATCGTTTACCCCCACTTGTGTGAGAAATTTTCACTTCTTACATCATAGCAAAAATATATAAAGTTTCAATTGTTTTTTTCTTAAAGTTATATGACAAATATCTATCTATACATTAGCATGGACATTTGAATGTAAACATATAGCTTAATAAAGATCAATGAAATATTTACCTACTTTTCTTTAAAAGCTTTTCATAGAAAGAAAATAACTTTTCTTCTTCAGATCCCCAATTATATGTATTTGAAAAAGCTACTTCCCCATTTTCTCCCATTTCCTTAGCTAAGCTTTCATTTTCTAATAAAGTCAGCATCGCCTTTGAAATGGACTGAGGTCTTTCCGGATTCACAAGCAGCCCGCTGTTGGAAGATTCAACAACTTTGCGATAATGCGGGAAATCCGACGCTATAACGGCTACTCCTGCTGCCATATATTCAAATAGTTTGTTCGGTAAGCATACTAGGTGGTTAGGAACAGGTAAATAGGGAATAATACCGATGGTCGCTTCAGATAAGTACTTTTCTATTTCCTGATAAGGAACCTTCCCTTTAAATTCGACTTTATCCTTTATACCTAACATACTAATTTTTTCATGAATGTTCTCTTCAAATGAGGTAGATTCAAAACTACCAACAAATAAAAGCTTTGCTTCAGGCTTATGCTTCGAAACATGTGAGAACCCTTCAATCAGCTCCTCTATTCCCCTAATAGCCGTTATACCCCCTAAATATAAAAGGTACGCATCCTTTTTATTTACCCGACTTGTTGGCGGAAACATCTCAGGCAAGGGATAGTTTTCAATTTTACATGACGTGTATTTTCTATACCGCTCCCCTACCTCTTCTGTTGTATAGATGATGCCTGAAAGAAGAGGCAATGAGATCTTTTCTATTACTTCGTAAGCTATACGAACAGGGTTCTTCAACCAATTCTTTAAATATTTTTTACTCATAATTGCATTAGGATAATGCTCATGAACATCGAAAATAACTGGCTTTCTTGTAAAGAGACGTAGTAAAACTCCTACTGGAAGCAATTCCGGATCATGAAAATGATACAAATCTGCATTTGTTTGCTTTGCTTGCTTAAATACAGTAAAAGTATGTAAAAATCTCTTCCATTCCTTTTTAGGCTTCTCAATCGGTATCAAGTGGATTCCGTCATTCTTCATTTGTTTATCCGGCTTAGGAGCAAGAAGTGTGACCTCATATCCTGCCTTTTTTAAAGATTTACATTGTTTATGATAGATTCGTCCATCATACGCCTGATGAACCGTTGTAATCACACTAATTTTTGTCATAATATCATTTCCTTTTACATATCCAAGTTGTAACTTTTCCACTAATACTTTACACTATTATATTGATAATTCCTAATTTTTTATGGAAAGGAATCTCTATGAAAATTGTTTATATCACTCAGCATTTCCCACCTGAAATAGGTGCTGCACAAGGACGGGCATATGACATGAGCTCTAATCTTTCAAATTTAGGTCATGATCTGCATGTGCTGACGACCTTCCCTAATTCAAAACCGATAAATAAGTTCTTTAAGAAAGAAAACATTAATGAATTGACAGTGTACAGATCCTTCCGTATACGAGATACAAAAACAAGCTCCATTCGGAGGCTTGCAAATTACCTGTCGTTTATGGTCTCAAGTTGCATATCCGGCTTATTAGTAAAAAAAACTGATGTCATTTATGCAACCTCTCCACAATTATTCCAAGGAGTAACAGGGTACTTTTTAAGCAGGGTTCACAGAGCGAAATTTGTCTTTGAAATTCGTGATCTTTGGGTTGATTTTGCTGAACTATTAGGCCAATTCAAAAATAAAAAACTTCTGCAGCTTGCACGAAGTCTTGAAAGCTTTCTTTATAAGAAAGCAGATCATATCGTTGTTGTAACAAATGGTTATAAACAACGTCTCATCGACCTTGGAATACAGGAAGAAAAAATTACTGTGATACCTAACGGTGTTAATCCTAACTCTTTACCATCCTTAAAAGGTACATCCTCTGTAAAGCACCAGTATGGAATAGAAGATAAATTCCTTGTGTTATACGCTGGAAATATCGGGGCTGCACAAGGATTAACAACGATTATTTCAGCAGCTGAAAAATTAAAGGATGATCCATCTGTTGTTTTTATGTTCATCGGTGAAGGTGTTGAAAAGCAAATATTGATGGAAAAAGCAACATCCCTCAACCTTTCAAACGTATTGTTTATAGACAGCAAAAGAAAGGAAGAACTCCTTGGCTATTATGAAGCAGCTGATGTTGGTATTGTTTCGTTAAAAAAACATCCTTTGTTTGAAATAACAATTCCTTCTAAGGTTTTTGACTACATGTCAATGTCAACACCGATTCTTATAGGTGTTGATGGAGAAGCAAAAGAAATTGTTGAAGAGCATGAAGCCGGATTTTACTTTGAACCTGAAAATGCTGATGATTTTGTTCGGGTGTTGAAAGATGCTCAAAATCATCCTAAAAAGCTAAATGAAATAAAACTTCACGTGAAAGATAAGCTTCTACAATCATTTAATCGGGAAAAACAAGCAGAACAACTTTCTGAAACTCTAATTAATTTGACGAAACCAACCCAAAAAGAGTTGCAAAAAAAGTCAACTAGTTTTTAAGGGATTCGTTTTGAATGAACATCCATAGACATATTAAAAATGACGCATGTTTGGTTTGGCATCCACGCGTCATTTTCTTTATTTTTGACTTTTCTTCATATTATAAAAACTACCTTTTTAATGAAATACTCGTATCTACTATTTGGTGGTTGTTTGATTACTGTCCAAACTCTTTTTTATCAAAACAATCCTTTTTATTTTAGTTTTGAATTATTTCGAGTCTTCTCCGTCATGTCGAACAAACCTTACATTTACTTCACTGCTTATATTAAAAAAGCGTCAATCTCTTCTAAGATTCACGCTTCCTGTTTTCCCGTTTATCAAATCATTTATTCCCCATCAGCAACAATCCTGTTAAAGAACAATGACTACCTTCACTTTTAATAAATGTTACTAAGAAAGCCTAACTAATCTTTTTTTAACCTAGTGGTTCTTCACCAAATCTTTCCCATAGAATAGGAAATAAATTTTCCAGATCCTCTTCTTCCCAATCAAATTCAATATCAGTCATCGGCTCCACCCCTCTTTTGTCAAGGGCTTCTAGAAACTCATTATATATATTGTCATCCCATTCAATATCACCAGTCTTTAACAGGCTATAAGCATCAAATCCAGCCGAAAGCAACTCTTCATTTTGCGGAACTCCCTCATCATCAAGGTTGTCTTCATTTATGTACTCTACTAAAAACTCAGGGTCTTTCATTACCTTATAAAATATATCTTCTCCCTGTCCAATCAGCCATCCGCGAAAATAATCAAAAGCATCGTCTGAACAACCACCCATCAAAACAAATGCCGCTCCCCATAAACGAGATTTATAGCTACTGTTCATCAATTTTTGAAACAAAAACTCAAAATCTAAAACTTCCTCTACTTCTTTTTTTGCTAGTACCTCTGTTAAGAAATATGCTTGATCATCATATTCTCTGGACCTTTCAATTAATCTCCAAAATTCTTTCTGATCCATTATATAACCTCCAAATTACTTTATATAATGATTACATTCGACATTATGTAAGCTACTTCCTTCTTCAACTTACCCGGCGCTTTTGTTTACGTACTATTAATGAAGAATCTTTTTCTAACGAAAAAACTCGTCATTCACTGACGAGTTTTTATCTTTGTTATTTTAAAAAACCTGATTAATCAAGTATAGATTGAACATGCACTTCAAAACGAATAATTATTTTCAAGTCGCTTTTTTCTTTACGGTCTAAAAGACTCAGGTTTCTTTTCACGTTTACCAAAATGATGTAAAATTGCTTTTACTATACGATTAGAAGCATTTCCATCACCATACGGATTAGATGCCTGTGACATTTTTTCATATGCATCTTTATCGTTCAAAAGCTCATAAGCCATTTTATAAATGGTTTCTTCATCGGTACCTGCTAATTTTAGCGTACCTGCTTCAATTCCTTCAGGACGTTCTGTTGTATCACGTAATACAAGAACAGGTACTCCTAGAGAAGGTGCTTCCTCTTGAACACCGCCGGAATCAGTTAGAATGATATGAGCACGTGATGCGAAATTATGGAAATCATAAACACCAAGTGGTTCAATCAAATGGATTCTATTGTCATCACCCAGAATTTCATCCGCTACCTCACGAACAGCAGGGTTTAGATGTACAGGATAAACAACTTGAACATCATCATGTTCTGTCACAAGGCGCTTAATTGCACGGAACATATTTCGCATTGGCTCTCCAAGATTTTCTCTACGATGAGCTGTTAATAGAATTAAGCGATCAGATCCAACTTTATCCAACACTTCGTGTGTGTAAGAATCTTTTACAGTTGTTTTTAAAGCATCGATAGCTGTATTACCAGTTACAAAAATCGTTTCAGCTTTTTTGTTTTCTTGAAGTAAATTTTGCTCTGACTTATCTGTTGGTGAGAAATGCAAGTCAGCAATTACACCTGTAATTTGGCGATTTACTTCCTCAGGGAATGGTGAGTACTTATTCCATGTTCTTAAACCAGCTTCTACGTGACCAACTGCAATCTGATTGTAGAAAGCAGCTAAGCTTGCTACAAATGTAGTAGTTGTATCACCATGTACAAGGACTAAATCTGGTTTAACGTCTTTCATTACCTCATCTAAACCTTCTAACGCACGTGTTGTCACACCTGTTAATGTTTGACGATCTTTCATAATATTTAAATCATGATCTGGTGTTACCTTAAAAAGCTCAAGGACTTGATCAAGCATTTGACGGTGCTGAGCTGTAACTGTTACGATTGAGTCAATTTCATCTGGATATTTTTCAAGTTCAAGCACTAGAGGTGCCATCTTAATGGCTTCCGGTCTAGTACCGAAGATTGTCATTACTTTTATTCTTCGTTCCATTTGTTATTCTCCTTTTAAAAAGTTGAAATTCATTCATAGATTACCATATGAAATTCATTCCAACAAATCATTCATTATAGAGTTTTCATGATATCTGCTTCAGTTCCAATTACAATCGCTGGATTCCTTTTAGGATCAATTTCTTTTAATAAAGTAAGAACATTGGATTCAGGTAGTGCAATACATCCTAATGTAGGACTGGTTTGATTTCTCCAAACATGGATAAAAATCGCACTCCCCTTCCCTTTAACAACTGGATTCGTATTATATTCAACAACTAGCCCATATTTATATAACGAATTCGTCATTCGTTCAAAGGATTTCCACTTTTTATTAGGATCTCCACTATATTTTACCCACTTGTTATAATCTGACGAAGTTGTATCATCAATCCAGTAATCCTGATTAGAAGTAACTTTAAATGGAACTTTTGTATCTGCAGGTCTATTTACTCCAAAACCATGTCCTATAGCATATAAACCAACAGGTGATTTCTTATCCCCTTCCTTTTTTGATAAAGAAACACCTAATTTCCCAAGAACTGCAGGAGAGGTTAATGTCTTCTCCCACTCATCACCATTTTTTTCATAAAGTACAGCTTCTGCTTTATAAGACTTATTTGAACTTGCCGTAACCACCAGCATTTGACTGTACTTTGTTTGTTTTGAAAGTTTATCAGTTAATGCATTTTTTTCAGTTAGATTGCTTTTATATATATATCCAGTTTGATTTGCTACTGATACCTCATACCAATTACCATATGGCCTAGTAATCGAAACAGTGGTTCCTTCTTTGACACTGGACATTTGCACTAACTTATTATTTTTCCTAACATAGACTGGACTTTCTCTTTTTACAGTAAATTGTTTATTCGAACTCTCCTTCAATGAATTACCTGGTTTATAAATTGCTGTTACATTCGAGTTGTATATAAATGCTGTTTGTCCGGCATAAGTTATTTTATGCCAATTGCCATAATCACTTGTTCTTTGAAAAGTAGTTCCTGAGTGTAAAGTTGCAATTTTAACTAATTTTCCATTTTTGTTAATATAAACTGGAGTTGATGAGGAATCTACTTTAAACATCTTAGTTTCTTTAGTAAATTGGTTAATCACATTACTTTTGTAAATATAAACAATTCGTTCTCCAACAGCAATCTGCAACCAATTGCCATAATCCTTAACAACAGGGTAAGTCCTATTAGCCATCAACTCACCAAACAGAACTAATTTCCCGGTACTATTATCATACACCGCAATATCCGTTGTTGTTTTAATTGATCCAAGATATGAAGGTACAGTTTGGAATGAACCTTTTAATTTTGATTTCGTTAATTTCACTTGTTGCTTATTAATAAAACCAATTTCTCTTCCAACTTTTACTTTGTACCATTTTCCATAATCACCCTCATGTTTAATCGTTGCTCCTTTAGAAAATTCCATAACCTTTTTTAACTGGTGATTAGCCAAAACATATAAAGGTGCATCATCTTTAACAACCACTAAGTTTTCATTTCCAGCGAAAGCCTCTTTTGTTGTAATACCTACTAGTAACCCTATAAATAAAATAAAAAATAGCAAACTTCTAAACTTTAACAATATCTCTCTTTCCTTTCTAATACATTTATATCAATATTTTACTACATTTATCTTATTCTATGGTTTTCTATTTTAACTTTCTTTATTAAAATAAATAGATGTAAGATAAATACGAGGAGGATAAATAATGAAAAACAAATTCCTCACCATTCTAGTGTTCTTAACATTTTTCACATATAGTTCAAATGTAAATGCTAGTAGTGAGTTAACTGAAAAACAAAATGTCATACTGCTATTTAATGAAAAAGTTGATGAAAGAATTATAATTGAAAATAGCGGGACTATTTTGCATACCTTTGACAATATACCTGCTGTATCTGCATCATTTCCAATTACAGAAGACCTTTCCG
This sequence comes from Bacillus sp. J37, assembly GCF_000518865.1. Lineage (GTDB taxonomy): Bacteria > Bacillota > Bacilli > Bacillales > Bacillaceae > Metabacillus. Next base: position 186,631 of record NZ_JAEK01000007.1, read on the forward strand.
AACTAGAGCAAGATCACAAACTTAATATTATCGTACCTGAAAAAAAAATTGAGATTATGTCCCAAGTTAATAATTGGGGATATGACTTACTAGAAGCAAATCGATTTAAAGAAAACAACCTTACCGGAAAAAACATCAACATTTCTGTTATAGATACTGGTATTGATTCAGAGCATGAAGATTTAAAGGTTGCTGGAGGTAAATCATTCGTTAGTTATACAAATCTCTATACTGACGACAACGGACACGGAAGTCATATTGCTGGTATTATTGCTGCAAAAGATAATAATGTTGGTGTAACAGGAATAGCACCTAATGCTAATATTTATTCACTAAAAGCATTTAATCAAAAAGGTGAAGGAACTACGATTGATCTCGCTGAGGCAGTTGATTATGCGATGGAAATAAATTCTGACGTAATTAATTTAAGTTTTGAATACAATACCTATGACCCTATCGTAGAAGCATTATTAAACGAGGCATACAAACAAAATATCTTAATAGTTGGTGCTGCAGGTAATAGTGGCACTAATATTTCTTATCCGGCGGTACATTCTTCGGTAATAGCTGTTGGTGCGATTGACACTAACCTTAAAAAGGCAAGCTTCTCTTCAACTGGAAACACTCTGGAAATTGTTGCTCCTGGAGTAGATATCAATAGTACCTGGAAGAACAACAGGTATAATAATATGTCAGGAACTTCTATGGCAACAGCATTCGTTTCTGGTTATCTAGCAATTTTAAAAGAAGCAAATCCTAGTATGTCAGCTATAGAACTTAGAGATTTGTTACATTCCCACACAATAGACCTTGGTAAACCTGGAAAGGATACTTCCTATGGTTACGGTCTTATAGAAAACTTTCTCCCTATAGAGGATGTTGAAGAAGAAGAGAAAAATGATGTCCAAACTCCTAATAAGGAGGACAAGCAAGAAAGCTACTCTAATTATTTTAAAGTGATAAAGTCTTCACCACCTATCTATATAAAAGATACTAATGGTCAATTAATTAAAGCAGGTACACTCCAAAAAGATACTGTATTTCCAAGAGTTCAGGATTACGGGAATTGGCATGAAATAAGACTCGGAAACCAATTTGCTTATATTCATAAAGACCATACAGAACCAATATCAAATAATTCCGGGAATACAATAACCAAAGGAAACTCTAAAGGATCTGAAAAATTCACAACATTAACAGCAACGACTGTATATGATAGTTCAAATGGACAGCTATCCAAAATTGGCATGATTGAAAAAGGTATGAAATATACAATTGAAGAGGATTATGGTAACTGGGTAATTGTAAACTTTGCTGGTAGAAAAGGGTACGTTAATAAAAATAATATTAAAACCGAACAACAAACCAGTATATATCGAGCTAACGATGATCTGTCACTCTATGTCAAAGAGGATGGTAAGTTGATCAAAAAAGCAACAATCCTGAAAAGTCAACTCTTTAAACAAGAAAGAGATTATGGCAATTGGCATGAAGTATCCTTTGGACATACTAAAGGATATATATATAAGTCACAAACAACTGCAGTCTACAACAAGCCTTTGGCTGACTTAAAACATATTTCTACCACGTTTAAAACAGATAGAAATCAAACAGTTTACACAAATGAAAATGGCAAATTAATTCCTCTAGTTACCTTGGAGAAAAATGTATCTTATCCAATAATTTCAGATTATGGTAATTGGGTCGTTATTTCCGTCGCTGGAAGAAAAGCTTATATTTACAAAGAAAATGTCACTTTCACGTTCAATAAATCCGATATTGCTTTCTCTGCAACAATTGATAATCTATCTATATACCAAAACAAATCAGGGAACTTGGTAGAAGTAGGATCCATTAAAAAAGGGGAAACATTTTCTATACTTAGTGATTATGGTAATTGGCATAAGATTCAAATTGGCAATGATACTGGTTTTGTTTATAAGGAAAAGACCATGCCCATACTAACAAACCAAATGCCTGACTCTGTTTCAAAATCAGCTATAAAATTCAAAACAGTTCATCAAGGTAATGTTTATGATAACTCATCAAATAAGCTAACGTTACTAGCTGAATTTAATACTAACAAAACCTTCACAGCAATATCATGGTATGGAGATTGGTTAAAAATTGATATTGCTGGAAGAATCGGATTTGTTCACAAAAATAATATAAAACTACTATAATTCTCAAGCACCTGATTTTAGATGATGATCTTTCCAACCATCTAAAATTAGGTGCTTTTTTTATTAAATGGATTCTTTACTTTTTATTAATTTCAGGAATTAACTCATGAATAAGTTAGTAAAATAACCTATGTCAAGTTTAATTAGCATGTTAGAGTACATATTACAAAATTAGGAGGTTATTCAAAAGATGAAAAAAGAACCTAAAGGACATGTAAATAAAATAATAGTCGTTTCTTCTTTAATCCTAGTAGGAATTATTTCCTTTTGTATTTTGCAATAGAAAAGTGCAGAAAAATGCAAAGAAAAGTACAGAGGTTTGTCACCCGAATTACTTTTCTTTATTTTCTTTTAGATAATGCATTCGTTAAGCGATAACTCTCTCCTTGATACGAGATGATATGTGCATGATGAATCAACCGGTCTACCAATGCTGCGGTCAACCTAGAGTCTGTGAATATCCTGTTCCATTGACTGAACTCTAAATTTGACGTGATTATTAAACTTTTTTGCTCGTAGAATTCAGAGATAAGTTGGAAGAGAAGCTCAGATCCCTCTTTACTAAACGGCAGGTAGCCCATTTCATCTAGGAT
>NZ_JAEK01000008.1 GCF_000518865.1 Bacillus sp. J37
GGAAGGTATCGAAGAAACGAATCAAATCGCTTATCCAATTAGGAATCCCTGAGGGAGAGGCGAAGGGATTAACCTTCTGTCGAAGAGGTTATCGATACATCGGTTTATCGAAAGTTGTTCAAAGAGCAATCTCAAACAAAAGACTAAAGCAGAGGGGTCTTCCCTCTGCTTTAGATCATTATCTAAAAGTACACACTGTAATATAAATTGAACCGCCGTATACGGAACCGTACGTACGGTGGTGTGAGAGGGGCGAAAATAATTAGATTATTTTCCCTCTACTCGATTTCTCCAAGGTTGGTGTTGCCTTGTATTAAACGTAAACTATTCGAGATCACTAGACAAAATGAAAGATAATAAACAGTGAGGTAAATGTACTTTAAATCTTGATTTAACCTTGTGAAATATGTAGTACACACAAGATGTACTGATAAAAATCATTTGTACCTTGACGGTTTTATGTATTATTCAAGCAATTTTTCAAGTAGTTTGTTTGATGTAATTTGAATTAGAAAATAAGAATTTTGAATCTCGAGAAAATACGTTAAAAGAAGGTAAGAAAAGCCTTTTATTGTGAAGTGCCATATAGTTTCGAGAGCTTTTTGAAAATGTTTTTTAGGTGTGCATTAATATCAATTTATCCTTGATTGTCCTAGTGCTATTCAATTGTACCTATGAAGTAGATCTCGCTCATGTTACATTCGTATCAACTTAATAGTTCTCAACTATTGGTAGCGTTTACAAAATAGGATTGGAGTGGTTGAATTGAAAGTCGAGATAGCAAATAAGACTTCACCTAACTCGAATGTAGTACAGGTTAAGTCAACAATTTTGGCTAAAGCCAAAAAGTCAATAAAGAGGCATTGGCAACTTTATCTACTTGTTATTCCACCAGTTTTATATTTTCTTATTTTTAAGTATATCCCAATGCTAAATTCAGTCATTGCTTTTAAAGATTATAGTGTAGTGAAAGGAATATGGGGAAGTGAATGGGTTGGATTTAAGCACTTTGAGATGTTTTTTAACAATCCACAATTTTGGGTGTTAATAAAAAATACGTTTTATCTTAGTTTATATGCGTTAGCAGTAGGGTTTCCGATCCCGATTATATTGGCCCTATGTTTAAATGAAATAAAAAATGGAGTATTTAAAAAGACGGTTCAAATGGTCACATATGCACCATATTTCATTTCAACTGTTATCATTGTTTCCATGTTAACATTAATGTTTTCTCCTAGGCTTGGAATAATAAATCAATTATTTACAGTATTAAATCTTGAATCAATTGACTTTCTTGGTATGCCTGGCATGTTTAGAGACATTTATGTTTGGTCGGATGTATGGCAGCATGCAGGTTATTCAGCCATTATTTATTTGGCAGCGCTCTCAGGTGTTGATCCATCCCAATATGAAGCTGCGAGGGTTGATGGGGCGACTAGACTTCAAAAAATCATCTATATTGATATACCGAGCATTATGCCTGTTGCAACTATTATTCTCATTCTTAGTGTGGGGAACATTATGGCACTAGGGTTTGAAAAAGTCTTTTTATTACAAAACCCTCTTAATTTATCTACATCTGAAGTTATTTCAACATATGTTTATAAAATTGGTTTGTTAAATGCCAACTTTAGCTTTGCAACAGCTGTGGGTCTGTTCAATTCAGTGATTAATTTAATCTTACTTGTGGTTGTTAATGCAACTTCGAAGAAAATTTCTAAAAATGGTTTGTGGTAATAAGGGGGGACAAGATAATGATTGGTCGTAAAAATAAAATAAAAGAATCTATTTCTGATCGAATTTTTCTAACAGGAGTTTACCTTTTTCTATCCATTTTATTAGTGGTGGTTCTTTATCCACTTATTTATATTGTTAGTGCATCAATAAGCAGTCCTCAAGCCGTTTCATCTGGAAAAGTGTGGTTATGGCCGGTTGACCTGTCGTTTAAAGGGTATGAAGTTTTATTTAGTAATGCCCAAATCTTAACCGGCTATATGAATTCACTATTTTATACGGTGTTTGGTACTTTAATTAGTGTGACATTGACGGTGTTGATCGCCTATCCTCTTTCGAGAAGGACATTCTTTGGTCGAAATTTTCTCATGTTTTTCATTGTATTCACAATGCTATTTTATGGCGGGTTGATTCCAACTTATCTTGTTGTGCAATCGTTAGGGATGGTTGATACAAGATGGGCGCTCTTGATTCCTAATGCAATTGCTGTTTGGCAGGTTATTATTGCACGGACATTTTTTCAAACGTCCATACCGGATGAATTAGTAGAAGCAAGTGAGATGGATGGATGTAGTGATTTACGTTTCCTTTGGTCTGTTGTTCTACCATTGGCCAAGCCCATTATAGCCGTTCTTGTTTTAATGTATGCAGTAGGCCAGTGGAACGCATACTTTGACGCCTTAATTTATTTAAAGAGTCCAGATCTACATCCTCTCCAGTTGGTACTTAGAAATATTATTATCTTGAATACAGGTACAGGTGGGATAGACGCATCTGAAATGATGGAAAGACAGCAGCTGGCTGATTTAATGAAATACTCCCTAATTGTTGCTGCGAGTTTACCTGTTATGCTCATTTATCCATTTGTTCAACGTCACTTTGTTAAAGGGATGATGATTGGCTCAGTTAAAGGCTAATGCATGTGAATTGTTCATGTTGAAAGGGGGGATGTGGAGTAAATATTGTATTAGAATTATGTCAATTACTTATTTGATATTTCATTCAATTTAATGAAAAGGGGAAAGTTACAATGAAAAAGACGATGCTTTATTTTTTATCATTATTGCTTATTCTAAGTCTTTCTTTAGTTGGTTGTAGTTCAAATGAAAAAACAGAAGTGTCTCAGCAAGATGGTGGTCCTCTTAAGATTAAGGTTTTTGGACCACAAAATGCTGAAACAGATTTAGAAACAAACTCCTTCACTAAATTTGCTGAAGAGAAATTTAATATTGATTTAGAGTGGCAAGTAACTACTTATGATGCAACTTCTGCAAGTGAAGTAAGAAATATAGCACTAGCGAGTGGTGATTACCCGGAAGTCTTTTTCTTAGTTCCTTGGGTTGATCAATTTTCTCAAACAGACTTATTACGTTATGGAAAACAAGGTGTTGTACTGCCTTTAAATGATTTAATAGATAAGTATGCTCCAAATATAAAAGAGGTGATAGAAAATCACCCTTATTATGCATCAATGATAACAGCTCCTGACGGAAATATATATGGATTGCCGCATTTAAATGAGTGTTTCCATTGCTCATATGGAAACAAACTTTGGATCAATACGGACTGGCTTGAAACGTTAAAGTTAGATATGCCAACAACAACTGAAGAATTTAAAGATGTCTTAACAGCATTTAAAACTCAAGATCCAAACGGAAATGGAAAACAGGATGAAGTGCCAATGAGTGGTTCTCCAGCACTAATTGAATCGTCTATTATTCCATATTTAATGAATGGCTTTATTTATGATGATTCTAGATCAAGATTGCTTTTGGAAAATGGAAAAGTTGATTTAGCAGCAAATAAAGATGAATGGAAAGAAGGCTTAGCCTATATAAAATCCTTATATGAAGAGGGATTAATTGATAAGGGTGCCTTTTCACAGAATATTGAAGCACACCAAAAATTAGGGAATAATGCAGAAATTCAAATTGTTGGAGCATCAACAGCGATGCACCCTGGAATGTTTGTAACAGATGAAGAATATTCTAAAGATTACGATGCATTGGCTCCACTTAAAGGGCCAAATTCCGAATACTCGACTTATAACTTTCCTAGTTCTCCTGGAGGTGCCTTTGTTATAACAAATAAGGCGAGTGAAGAAGCACAGATTGCTGCTATTAAGCTAGTAGACTATATGTTTACAGAGGAAGGGCTAATTCGCAGTTTCTATGGTGAAAAGGATGTAAGCTGGAGGGAACCTAAAGAGGGAGAAGTAGCGATTGAGGAAAGTGCTGAACCTATCCTTGCACAAATTCAGCTTGAAGAAGGTGAAGAACCACGAAATGATAATTGGACATCAATGGTGCAATTTTATCATTCAAGAGAACATAGAGATGGGCTAGTCCAAGCAACTGATATTTATACATCTGAAGGGTATGAGCGCAGATTGCAGGAAGCAACACATTTATATGAAGGGAAAGAGCCTTCTGAGGTTTTCCCACATTGGGCCATTTGGATTGACCCGGCTGTAGCAGATGAAGCTGCGATGATTCAGACAAATATTGTGGATTATATTGAGCAGAATTCGCTTCAGTTTATAACAGGCACAAAAGATTTAGAGAAAGAATGGGATTCATATGTGAAAGGATTTGAACAATTAAATCTAAAACGTTACCTGGAAATTATGCAAGAAGCTTATGACACTTCCAGTTTATAGAAGTTCCGATTTATTTAACTGAACAATTGAATAAAAAGCCGATGAAGGTCTCTTCATCGGTTCTAATTTTTTATGATTATTTATAAAAAATATTTTGAGGTATACAAATAGAAGATATTCAATGATGTGTGATACATAGGTAAGTCCTTTGTATCAGTACAATGTGAAAATTAACTTTTTGGGAGGGTCATATGAAATATAGAAAACTTGGAAAGACAGGGCTGGACGTTCCTGTTCTTAGTTATGGTGCTTCGTCTTTAGGTTCTGTGTTTAGAAATATTGATGAGGATGAGGGAATAAAAACGGTTCATACAGCAGTAGAATTTGGAATGAATTTAATTGATGTTTCACCCTATTATGGGTTAACGAAGGCAGAAACTGTACTTGGAAAAGCATTGAAGGATATTCCGAGAGAGAAGTTCATTCTTTCTACAAAAGCAGGAAGATATGGAGAGCATGAGTTTGATTTTTCTAAGACTAGAATAATGACAAGTGTAGAAGAAAGCTTAAAAAGATTATCAACCGATTATGTAGATATTTTACTTTTGCATGACATCGAATTTGCTTCTTATGAACAGATCATAGAGGAGTCAATCCCTGCGCTTAAACAACTAAAAAAAGAAGGGAAAATTCGATTTTTTGGTGTTTCGGGTTTACCGTTAGCCATATTTGAAAAAGTACTTAACGAAACTGATCTTGATGTTATTCTTTCCTATTGTCATTATTCATTAAATGACAATTCTTTATTAGATATACTTCCTCTTTTAGAAAAAAATCAGGTCGGCTTGATGAATGCATCCCCACTATCCATGGGACTACTTAGCAATCGATCGGTACCGGAATGGCATCCGGCATCACAAGAAATAAAAGATGTATGTAGCAAAGCAGCTCAATTTTGTAAACAACATGGTATAGACATTTCAAAGCTTGCTATTCAATACTCGGTAGCCAATGAAAAAGTACCAACAACTTTAGTGAGTACAGCAAGTGTTGAAAATGTTAAAAAGAATATTGAATGGGCAAATAATCCAATTGATACAGAGTTTCTAAAAGAGGTTCAAGCTATTCTTGAACCGATCCATAATAAGACATGGTCTAGTGGAAGAAGTGAGGATTGGTAATCCTTATTACAGTCCATTCTGGGAGGAAATAAAATGAAAGCTATTGTTTGTGAAAATCCAAACGACCTAAAGATGATCGAAATGGCAAAGCCTACTTTAAAAAGAGGAGAGGCTTTGGTAGCTATTAAGCGGATTGGAATATGTGGCACTGATATTCATGCATATAAAGGAAATCAGCCATTTTTCACATATCCCCGAATTTTAGGTCATGAGTTGTCAGGGATTATTGAAGATGTTGAAAAAAATGATAGTGATTTAAAAAAGGGTGATCATGTTGCGGTTATCCCATATAGGCATTGCGGAAAATGTGTTGCATGTACAGCAGGGAAAACGAATTGCTGTACAGATTTAAATGTTATCGGTGTTCATATAGATGGAGGAATGTGTGAAACATTATCAGTACCGGTGTCACACTTGATAAAGATAGATGGAATTTCACTTGATGAAGCTGCAATGTTAGAGCCAATGTCGATCGGTGCCCATGCTGTCAGGCGATCATTTTTAAAAGAAGGTGACAATGTCTTAGTTATCGGCGCGGGTCCAATAGGTCTTGGAGTTATGGCTTTTGCTAAATATAGAGGAGCTCGTGTCATCGCAATGGATATAAATGAAGAACGGCTTGCTTTTTGCCAAAACTGGGCGAATGTCGATGAAACAGTATGCGTAACAAATGAACCACTCCAAAAAATCCAAGACATGACAAATGGGAATCTACCAAATATTGTATTTGATGCAACAGGAAACATCCAATCTATGAATCAGTCATTTCAATACTCAGCACATGGAGGAACAATCGTGTTTGTTGGATTGGCAAAGGGTGACATCATGTTTTATGACCCTGACTTTCATAAGAAAGAGCTAACATTAATGGGAAGTCGGAATGCAACAAAGGAAGATTTTCAAGAAGTAATCGAAGCTGTAAAATCATCAAGCATGATTTTGAAGGACTTAATTACACATCGTTGTTCATTTAATGAAATAGCGCAAGAATTCGAGCATTTGCTAGCTCCTGATGCAAAAGTAATAAAGGCAGTAATTGAGTATGAATAATCGGAATAAGTGAGGGATCTTTTGATTGATGAAAATTGACGCACATCACCATTTTTGGCGCTATAATGACAAGGAATTTGGCTGGATAGATGACGATATGTCTGAATTAAAAAGAGACTTTTTACCTGAAGATTTGAAGACACGTTTAACATCTATTCAATTTGATGGCACGATCGTTGTTCAAGCTAGACAAAGCTTAGAAGAGACAAGGTGGCTTTTAGAATTAGCTCAAAAATATGATTTTATCAAAGGTGTTGTAGGGTGGGTGGACCTATGTTCTCCTGATGTAACAAAACAAATTAAGCAATTTGCTAACAATCCGTATTTTAAAGGCGTTCGTCATGTGATCCATGATGAAGCTGATGATCAATTTATGCTGAGCGAAGAATTTCAACGAGGCATCAGTGTGCTTAAGGATTTTAGCTTAACATATGATCTTTTACTTTTTCCAAAGCATATTCCTTATGCTCTCCAACTTGTAGAAAAATTTCCGGAACAGTTATTTGTTTTAGATCATATCGGCAAACCAGATATAAAAAATAAAGAGATTTCATTTTGGAAAGAACATCTTATAAAACTTGCAGAATACAAAAATGTTTATGTGAAAGTATCTGGAATGGTGACAGAGGCAGATTGGAAGAATTGGAGAAAAGAGGATTTTAAAGCCTATCTTGATAGTGTATTTAACGCATTTGGTCCGGAAAGAGTCATGATAGGGTCTGATTGGCCGGTATGTACAGTAAGCGAATCCTATGAAGCGGTTATGGGAATTGTATTAGATTATGTGAAACAATACGCTTCTGGTTACGAGAATCAAATATTAGGTGAAAACTGTTCTCGATTTTATTCATTAAAATAAAAAGGGGGAAACTAGTTTTGAAAAATAATATGATTTTATTTAATAAGCCTGCAAAAACATGGAATGAGGCATTGCCTATTGGGAATGGTCGGTTAGGTGCCATGATATTTGGCAAAACTTCAGTAGAACAAATTCAGTTAAATGAAGAGTCAATTTGGTATGGAGGATTCAGAGATAGAAACAATCCCGATGCATTGGAAAACCTTCCGAAAATTAGATCATTACTTAAGGAAGGAAGATTAAGTGAAGCTGAAAAATTAGCAAAATATGCTCTATCAGGAACACCTGAAACCCAAAGGCATTATATGACCCTAGGTGATCTATTTTTAAATGTTGGTCATGAAGGTGTTGAAGAATATACAAGGAAGCTTGATATAGAAAATGCGATTTCATCTGTTGATTATTCCATGAATGAAACAAGATTTAATAGAGAAATATTCTCAAGCTTCCCAGATCAAGTAACAGTTATACGTTTGACAGCAAGTGAAAAAGGATCGATTTCATTTACTGCTAGACTTTCAAGAGAACAAAACCGCTATGTTGAGAGTTTATCCTCAAAAAGAAATAACAGCATCGTTATGAAAGGGAATTGTGGTGGGAACGGTGGTTCTGATTTTTCTGTTGTTTTATCTGCCTTTGCAGAGGGAGGAACGGTAGAAACGATAGGGGAGCACTTAATTGTAAGCAAGGCTGATACAGTCTTATTATTTTTAGCAGCAGAAACGACCTTTCGTCATGCTGATCCAGAAGAAGAATGCTTTAAAAAGATTGATCAAGCAGCAAGTAAATCTTACGAACAATTGAGGAAACGTCATATAGAGGATTATTCAGCTTATTTTAAACGAATGGAGATTTCTTTGAATGACGAATCAAATGAAGAAGTTCTCCAATTACCAATAGATGAAAGGCTCAACCGAGTCAAAAATGGTTTAGAAGATCATAAGTTAATCGAGTTATATTTTCAGTTCGGGCGTTATTTACTCATTTCTAGTAGTAGGCCAGGTACACTCCCGGCAAATTTACAGGGAATTTGGAATGACCAAATGAGGCCACCTTGGGATAGTAAATTTACGATGAATATTAATGCACAAATGAACTATTGGCCAGCTGAAGTTTGTAATCTATCAGAATGTCATGAACCATTATTTGACTTAATTGAACGAATGCGTGTAAATGGTAGACATACAGCAAAGGTCATGTATGGATGCAAAGGATTTGTAGCACACCATAATACAGACATTTGGGGGGATACGGCTCCACAGGATATTTACCCTCCATCAACCTACTGGCAAACGGGAGCAGCATGGCTTTGCCTCCATTTATGGGAACATTATCAATTTACATATGACAAAGATTTTCTTAATAAAAGTTATGAGACTATGAAAGAATCAGCAGAATTCTTTTTAGACTTTTTAGTAGAAACGGATGAAGGATATCTGGTTACAAGCCCATCTGTTTCACCGGAAAACACCTATATTCTTCCTAATGGTCAAAAAGGAACATTGTGTATAGGACCATCTATGGACAGCCAGATCCTGAATGAATTATTTCTCGCATGTATAGAGGCAAGTGAAATTCTTGAGAAGGAAGAAGGATTTAGAAAACAGTTAGCTGATGTTTTAAAGCGCTTACCAGAGACGAAAATAGGTAAGTATGGGCAAATCCAGGAATGGATGGAGGATTATGAGGAGGCAGAACCAGGTCACCGGCATATATCACATCTATTTGCCCTCCATCCAGGGAAACAAATTACCGTTTCTGAAACCCCAGAGCTGGCACGTGCAGCCAGAACAACTCTAGAAAGAAGGCTTGCAAATGGTGGGGGGCATACGGGATGGAGTCGTGCTTGGATTATTAACATGTGGGCAAGGCTTTGGGACGGAGAGCTTGCCTATACAAATATCGTAGAAATGCTGAAACACTCGACCCTTCCGAACCTTTTAGACAACCATCCACCTTTTCAAATCGACGGGAATTTTGGAGGTACTGCCGGAATTGCTGAAATGCTCTTACAAAGCCATACTGGAACACTACAGTTCCTACCTGCACTCCCTGAAAAGTGGAACAAAGGCTTTGTTAAGGGAATAAAAGCGCGAGGTGGATTTGAAGTAGATTTATATTGGGAGAATGGTTCAGTTGAAAAGGCTGTTATTCATTCTTTTAGTGGAAATGAATGCAACCTAAACTTGACAGGGGCATATACGATAACTGATACAAATGGTGAAAATGTTAATGGATTACATGAAGCTGACGGATGCATTTGTTTTTCTACGGAAAGAGATGGTACTTATACTCTGCAAGTCAAAAAAGTAAGTAGCTTGTGTTAAGAAAGTAATGAAAGCGGAAACAGAGTTCCGAAGATATGAGTAGGAATTTACTTCCATTATGAAACAAAAAAGTGAACCTGGGTTCTTATATTCCCGGGTTTCAAATTTTTTCTCTATTATTATGTGAAAGAAAAATTGATTAAGGAAGGTATGTATTATGCAAGTAGTGAACTACAAGGGTAATGAAGATCATTTACTAATTGAAACTACAAATGGAATGATAAAAATCACTCCCTATACGAATTCCATTATTCGTATCCGTTATACAGTAGAGAAAGAGATTGGTAGAAAAGAAAGCCTCATCGTTGAAACAAATGCACAGGAATCCGTTCTATTTTCAGTACATGAAGCAGACAATGTTATCAAGTTTTCAACAAGCGATGTACAAATTGAAATCAATAAACAAACATGTGCTTTTACTTATACCGATTCGTCAGGTCAGGTTTTAACAAAAGAACCGGAACGTGGTGGAAAAACACTTGTCCCTATTGAAGTGGTTAAATCTGTTTTTGACGAAAATACAGAGATCGAGAATTCACAAAATGTTGATGGAGCTCGTGCTAGAGCCCTTTCAGAAAAACATATTATTGATCGAACCGCTTATCATACCAAACTCGAATTTGAATGGGCAGATGATGAAGCAATCTATGGTCTAGGTTCCCACGAGGAAGGTATTTTAAATTTAAGAGGCACTCATCAATATCTATATCAGCAAAACATGAAAGCAGTGGTACCTGTTTTGGTCTCTACTAAAGGGTACGGAATCCTTGTAGACAGCTATTCATTGATGACTTTCCGTGATGATATTCACGGTTCATATATATGGACAGATATCGATAGCGAAATGGATTTTTACTTTATTTATGGGCCTCAGTTTGATGAAATTGTAAAAGGATATCGCCATCTCACAGGAAAAGCACCTCTATTACCGAAATGGGCTTTTGGTTATGTGCAGTCTAAAGAGCGGTACAAATCACAAGAAGAGTTAATTTCGACGGTACAAGAGTACAGAAAACGCCAAATTCCTCTTGATACAATTGTGCTTGATTGGATGTCATGGACCGGAGAGCTTTGGGGGCAAAAATCCTTTGACCCTGAACGTTTTCCAAATCCAACAAAAATGATGGAAGATATCCATGAGTTGAATGCAAAACTGATGGTTTCTATTTGGCCAATTATGAATAATGATGGGCCAAATCATGTGGAAATGAAGCATAAAGGGTATCTTCTTGGGAATCAAGCAACATATGATGCATTTCGTCAAGAAGCACGTGATCTGTATTGGAAACAGGCAAATGATGGATTGTTTTCACATGGCATTGATGCATGGTGGTGTGATTGTACAGAACCCTTTGAGGCAGATTGGGGAGGGAAAATAAAACCTGAACCTGAAGAACGACTTCGGATCAATACGGAAGAATCAAAAAAATATTTGGATCCTGGTTTTATTAATGCCTATTCGCTTCTTCATTCGAAGGGTATCTATGAAGGACAACGTAGTACAACGGAAACGAAGCGGGTTGTTAACTTAACTAGGTCCGCTTTTGCTGGACAGCATAAGTATGGAACGATTACTTGGTCTGGAGATATTGCAGCCAATTGGGAAACATTGCGAAATCAGATTGCCGATGGATTAAATTTCTGTGTGACAGGGAATCCCTACTGGACAGTGGATATCGGTGCTTTTTTTGTTGCGAAGAAGGATCAATGGTTTTGGAATGGAGATTATCAAGAAGGCTGTGAAGACTTAGGATATCGTGAGCTTTATGTGAGATGGTTGCAATATGGCACATTTTTACCAATGTTCCGAAGCCATGGGACAGATACACCGAGAGAGGTATGGAGATTTGGTGAACCTGGTACAGTGTTCTATGACACGATTGTAAAATTTATTAAGCTGCGTTATCGCTTGTTACCTTATATTTATTCGATAGCTGGCTGGGTCACTCATCAGGATTACACAATGATGCGAACGTTAGCATTTGACTTTATCCATGATTCGAAAACCTATGACATTAAAGACCAATATATGTTTGGACCTGCTTTCTTAGTAAATCCTGTTACAAATCCAATGTACTACAAAAGTGGATCGATTGAAATTCAAAATGCAACAATGAAACGCAATATATATTTACCTTCCGGAACAGATTGGTATGACTTCTGGACAGATCAACGAATGTCTGGCGGTCAACAAATTGAGGCAGGTGCTGAGCTTGAAACAATGCCTTTGTATGTCCGTGCCGGATCTATTGTACCAATAGGTTCCGATATTCAATATAGTTCCGAGGAGTTAAAAGAACCCTTAGAATTAAAAGTTTATAAAGGGCAAGATGGAAGTTTTATGCTGTATGAAGATGAGGGGGACAATTATAACTATGAGCAAGGCGAATGTTCAACCATACCCATACATTGGGAAGAAGACGAAAATCGCTTAGTCATAGATAGACGTTGTGGTTCTTATCGAGGGATGAAAAGCTCTAGAGAATTGTTGATCACACTAGTTAACGGTAAAGAGGACAGATCCGTCCCGGCATATTCTCAACAAAAAGTTGTTTACAGTGGGGAGCCAATGTACATTCGCTTTAGTTAATTTATCGTAGTAACTACATCTTCGGTGAATTCAATAAATATAGTAATTGTTAAAGATGTTGGGGTGATAGATGATGGTAGAAAAATTAAAAGAGTTTCAACAAGGATCAATAAAGTTAATGGATAGCCCTTTTTTGGATCGTTTTAATTTGAATGCTTCATATCTAAAAAGTTTAACAACGGAAAACTTACTACGAAATTTTTATCTTCAAGCAGGTTTATGGAGTTACAGTGGAAGCGCTAGTACTTCTTTTGATAGTGCCGATGAAGAAAAAGGACCAGAAACCTGGCATTGGGGTTGGGAGTCACCAACATGTGAGCTGCGCGGTCACTTCTTAGGACATTGGCTTTCAGCTTCAGCTTATATTTATGGACAAACGGGTGATCAAGAGCTTAGAGCGAAAACGTTATTTATCGTTCAGGAGCTTGCAAGATGTCAGCAAGCAAACGGTGGAGAATGGGTCGCGGCAATTCCGGAGAGTTATATGGATAGGATATTGGAAGGGCGACAAGTATGGGCGCCGCATTATACGATCCATAAAATATTTATGGGATTACATGATGTGTATAAAATAATGGAAATAGATGAGGCCTTACACATATCAGACTGTTTCTCAAAATGGTTTTTTAATTGGAGTAAGATTTTCACAAGAGAAAAGCTGGATATGATTTTAGATTATGAAACAGGAGGAATGCTTGAAGCATGGGTGGATTTATATGATCTTACTGGTAAGCCTGAACATTTAGAATTAATCAAACGGTATGATCGCCCAAGGTTTTTTGATGCTCTTCTTGAAGGTAAGGATGTTCTTACAAATAAACATGCAAACACGCAAGTAGCGGAAATATTAGGAGCTGCTCGTGCTTGGGAGGTCACTGGAGAAATACGCTGGCGTAACATTGTTGAGGCTTTTTGGGAGGAGGCAGTGGAAAAGAGGGGAACATATTGTACAGGTGGAGTTTCATGCGGTGAAGTATGGACACCCCCTCAAAACCTAACTGCAAGATTAGGCTTAGCACAGGAACATTGCGTTATTTACAATATGATGAGACTTTCCCAATTTTTGTTCCGTTGGACCGGAGACGTAAAGTATGCTGACTTCTGGGAAAAGAATTTATTGAATGGAATCATGTCGCAACAGAACAAGAAAACGGGGATGGTTTCATATTTTTTAGATATGGGACCTGGAAGCAAGAAGAATTGGGGAAGTCCAACGAAGCATTTTTGGTGTTGTCACGGAACACTAGTTCAAGCGCAAGCATCTTATGATCAATGTATTTTTCATAGGAAAGTTAATGGTATAACGGTCAGCCAATTTATTCCTTCACGAACTAGTTTTAAGTATGGGGAAACAAATGTAAAACTAGAATTACATAATAGTACTCAAGATGGAGCGGGTCCTATTCGAACTTTTCATAAAAGTGGGCTTGAGCAAATTCAATTTGTACATGTACCGCAAATTCCAAGTGATCGACCTAATCGCTATTTGCATGTAATTTATATAGAGTGCGATACACAAGTTGAATTTGAGATGAAAATTCGTATTCCTTGGTGGGTGAAAGGGGAACCCATTGTGAAAATGAATGGGGAAGAAGTTGAGTATATGATCGAATCTTCATTTATTCTTTTGAAACAAATATGGAAACATGATCAGGTAACACTGGAATTTCCAAAACAACTTTCTGCCTCTTCACTACCAGGTTCACAAAATATGGTAGCGTTAATGGATGGACCACTTGTTTTAGCAGGTCTAGTTGAAGAGGAGAGGGAAATTGTAGGAGATTATAATAATCCAGATACTTTCTTAACTTCTCATAACGAAAGACACCATAGTTTTTGGAATGATGGGACATATAAAACTCAACATCAGTCCATAAACTTTAAATTTATTCCGTTAGTAGATGTGACAGATGAAAGATATACACTTTATTTTCCAATTCGAACATCGTAATCTCATGGATTGAGGAAGGGAAGAATTCAGTCTGAAAAATGGTGTTCCAGCCTGCTGTGAAGTCTTTAGAAAAATAAAACTGATAGATTAGGAGTATATGAAACATGTTAAAAGGGATACCAAAAATCATTTCACCTGAGCTATTAAAAATATTAATGGAAATGGGACATGGAGATGAAATCGTACTTGCTGATGGAAACTTCCCTTCAGCAAGTCATAATAGTAAAGTGATCCGCTATGATGGGAATAGAACAACAGAGTTATTAGAATCGATTTTAGAGTTATTTCCAATTGATACATATACGAAACATCCCATTACCCTAATGGAAGTTGTTGAGGGAGATCCTGTTAAAACACCAATTTGGGATGAGTATAAAACGATCATAGCCAAACAAATGTCAATAGACATTCCCTTTGAATACGTAGAGAGATTTTCTTTTTACGAAAGAGCAAAAAATGCCTTTGCCATAATTGCAACTGGTGAAAGAGCCCTTTATGCAAACATTATTCTCAAAAAAGGTGTTATTTCCGAATAAGTTTTACTTACCGTTAAAGGAGGAAAGACGATGGCCGATGAAAAATATACAAATTATTTAAATGAAATTGATCGAGTAGTGAAAGGGGGGAAATTTGATGACAATTGGGATTCACTTTCACAGTACGAGTTAGCAAAGTGGTATCGTGATGCAAAATTCGGCATTTTTATTCACTGGGGAGTCTATTCAGTTCCCGCTTTTGGAAGTGAATGGTACTCAAGAAATATGTATATTCAAGGGTCAAAAGAATTTGAACATCATGTAAAAACTTATGGTCATCATAAGGAATTTGGCTATAAAGATTTTATCCCGCTATTTAAAGCAGAATGCTTTGATCCAGAGGAATGGGCAGACCTTTTTAAGGAAGCCGGAGCCCGGTACGTTATGCCTGTTGCAGAACATCACGATGGGTTTCAAATGTATAAGAGTGAATATTCTCATTTCAATGCATCGGAAATGGGGCCTAAACGAGATATCCTGGGGGAATTAGGTCATGCATTAGAAAAAAGAGACATTTCACTATGTGCTTCCTCCCATAGAATTGAACATTGGTTTTTTATGGGCCATGGTAAAGAATTCGATAGTGACATTAAAGAACCACTTTCGAGGGGAGATTTTTATTGGGCGGCTATGCCGGAACCTAATCATCAAGACTTATTTAGTCCTTCCCCATCAAAGGAATTTCTTGAGGATTGGTTGGTACGTACTTGTGAAATAGTTGATCGTTATCGTCCTAAAATCATGTATTTTGATTGGTGGATACAGCACCATTCAGTAAAACCATATCTTAAAAAATTCGCTGCATTTTATTATAATCGTGCTGATGAATGGGGCATGGAGGTTGCTATTAACTATAAACATGATGCCTTTATGTTTGGAAGTGCAGTAGTAGATATAGAAAGAGGACAGTTTTCAGAACAGAAGCCTTATTTTTGGCAAACAGATACGTCTGTAGCCAAAAACTCATGGTGCTATACCGAAAATAATGATTATAAATCTGCCAATGAGATTATATGTGACCTTGTTGATATCGTGAGTAAAAATGGTAGTTTATTATTGAATATTGGACCAAAAGCAGATGGAACGATACCTGATGAAGATAAATCTATATTGCTCGAGATTGGAAATTGGCTAAAAGTGAATGGTGAAGCTATTTATGATAGTAAAGTGTGGAGGAAGTCTGGTGAGGGACCTACAGAAATTCAAGAGGGACAGTTTACAGATAGTAAATCTAAAGAATTCACTTCAGAAGATATACGGTTTACTGTAAAGGGCTCATGTCTTTATGCAACAGTAATGAAGTATCCGGAGGATGGAAAAGTAAATATCCAATCTCTTGCAGAAAAAGACGCATCAAAGCTACCTCATTTTCATGGGATAATTAAAGACATTTCTATTTTGGGATTTGATGAAAAACCAAGTTGGAATCGGAATGAAGAAGGTCTGGAAATTACTACAGATCACGTTAGTAGTGATAAGCCTGTTGTATTCAAACTATTGATTGATTAGTTTTAGCCTTGTAATGAGTGAAAGTATGATGTACTGGGGAATTAGACTTATTTTTTGAAGGATTACACTCCTAAATTAACTTTATAGGCAAATAGTATTTGAAAAAATTCCATCATCCTCTGACTAATGGGACCATTAATTTGGCTCCGTTAGTCGGAGGATTTTTAATTTAAAGATTGAAGCCTTATCTTTTTATACTCTCTTGGTGAAACACCATAACGCTTACGAAAATGTATAGCAAAATAGTTATAGTTTTGATATCCAACCTCATAGGCAATCTCGGATGCAGATCGATCAGTATGTTCGAGCAGGAGGGCAGCTTGATTTAGCCTCATTTGTTTCAATGTATCAAGAATTGAATGTCCGACATTTTCTTTAAATAAATGAGACAGTCTTGAAGGAGATAAGTTTACACTTTTGGCTAATTTATTAATGCTAATAGAATCCTTCATTTGTTTGGAAAGTATATGTAGAACCTCTTCAATACGTGAATCCAACGTTTGCTCATGTCTTTGAGCAATTAATAATAGAACTTCTTTTAGAGAAAGTTCACATAACTCATACCAATACTTCTGCCTCTCTCGATAATCTTGAATCAGCTTTTCAAAGGATTGCTTGATCCTATTGCGAATATATTCGTTTTCTATTGTAAGGTTTACAAGGCCTTTATCTGATAGATAATGGGTTTCAAACAGTTCAGGAGAAAAGTGGGCCCAGAAAAAATGCCATGTTTTCCCCCTGCTTGTTCCATATTGGTGGGGAACCATTGGCTTTAATAATGTCACATCCCCTTGACTGCATATTATCTGTTCATCCGCTGTCTTAAAGTAACCTTCCCCATCAAGAGTAAATGTAATCAACCAATCGCCCATTCCGGATTGCCTTTTCGTTTGATACGTGTCCTTAACGAGAAAATGACCGGCAATGAATACATGGGATTCAGGGTAAGCAACATAATCAGATGGTAAATCTATATCCGCCATGCATATTCCTCCTTGGGATTTATGTAAACCCTTTTATCCTTTCAATATATCACACTGGTTCTTTTAAAGAATAGCAGGATTGTTATAGTTTTTAGTTGTTTTATTACTTCAACAAGAATGAAAAAAAATTTACACTTGTTTATAAAGAAACACATTTATGATGATAAAGGAGATGGGAGTAGTGGCAACAAAGTTAAAGGCGATTACACCTGAACAAAGAGAACAGTTCGAACAAGCTGGATATTTAATTGTGAAAGAAGTATTTACGAAAGAAGAAATGAAAGAGCTTGATGAAAATTTTATGGAAATGAGTAATGATGTCATTCCTGGTTGTTTTGAGCCTGATCTGGATCAATCATTAATAGATGGTGAAGAAGATCCGCTAAAACGGTATCCCAGAATGATGCATCCACACCGAGTTAATGATGTTGCAATGAGATATATGTTACATCCAAAGGTAATGAAGATACTAAATGATTTATTTGGCGAAGCGGCGTTGGCCGCTCAAAGTATGTTTTACTTTAAACCCCCTCGAGCGCGTGGGCAGGCTCTCCATCAGGATAACTTTTATTTGAAAGTAGAACCAGGGACTTGTATTGCAGCATGGACTGCGGTTGAGCGTGCTGATCAAGAAAATGGTACATTACTCGTCGTGCCGAAAACGAATAACGATGATATTTATTGTCCCGAAAAAGCGGATGCGAAGGAATCTTTTACCACTCACTATGTAAAAGTTCCAAAAGGCTTAAAAGCTGAACCAGCTATATTAGATGCAGGAGATGTTTTGTTTTTTAATGGAAATTTGATTCACGGTTCCTATCGTAATAAAACGAAGGATAGATTTAGAAAATCATTTATTTGCCATTATGCGGGAGAGTCAACGACAAAGATTGGAAGTTTTTATAGCCCATTATTTCGAGAGAATGGAAGTAAGGTAGAACCGGATACAAATCAGGATTCAGGTCCATGTGGAGAGGTATTTGATGCTGAATACCCTCATTAAGTGATGATGATAGAACAATAGAAATGAAAAGAATGGAGATGAAAAGGTGAAAATCGATATCCAACAGTCTTGGTGGGCTATGAATGGACTAGGAAATGGTCGAAGAGAATGGACGATAGAGGAAAAGTTTGAAAAAATCGCTGAAGCAGGCTTTACGGGTATCATGGGTGAGCTTCCAAAAGAAAATGAAAAGGTAAAGTGGAGACGCTTACTTGATGAATATCAATTTAGCTTCGGAATCCATTGCTTTCCATCCAAAAGGGAAGATCTTCAACAGTTACTAGTAGAAGCAAAAGAATTTGGAGTCCAATACGTGAATTCCCAGGTAATGGATGATTTTATTATTGGTGAAGAAGCAGTTCAGTTATTAAAAAATCTTGTAGACGAGGCAAAAAAGGCAAATATCCCATATTTTGTGGAAACTCATCGGGGGAGGATTACCCAGGATTTAATTCGAACAGTGAACTATGTAAATGAAATTCCAGATCTACGTTTAACAATCGATTTATCACATTATGTAGTGGCTGGAGAAGGGTGTCATTCTGCTAAAGCAGAAGAATGTTTTGATAGATTATTAAAAAGAACATCCTCCATTCATGCACGTGTATCAAATGGGCATCAAATACAAATAGACATTGGAGCAGATGGCAGCCATCCAATTACGGAACGATTTGTTCAATGGTGGGAGAAAGGAATGTCATACTGGTTGCAGGAAGCAAAACAAGGTGATGTTCTTCCGCTTGTCTGTGAGCTTGGACCTCCTGATTATTCAATTACAAAACTATCATCTACTAATCCGAAAGAAATATCAGATCGTTGGGAGCAGGCGATTGTATTTAAGCGTATCTTGGAAGGAGCATGGGAAAGGGTAGTTCAAAGCCGCTTATCCGGTACAAAGTAAGCTTCTTACGTATGATCAGCTTGTATACAAAGGTAACTAAGTGATAGGAAGTATCTACCTCGAAGTTGTAACATTAAAGGCCAATTTGGAATTGAGGCGAAGAACGCCACCTATTCCAAATTGGCTTATTTGTCGCTAAATACGTACTTAATCAGGTAATCCATATCTTACATGGTCAGATAACTCATGGCCTACTTTTTTAAGTAGAATAATAAACTCTTCAAGCTTCTGATCATTCACACTAGACACTAAGGTTGAAATACTAACCGCAGCAAGTACCTGATTATTATGATTTTTGATAGGGACTGCTATACAACGGACTCCTATTTCGTTTTCTTGGTTATCTACTGCATATCCAAGTTGACGTACCTTTTTTAGCTCTTCCAAAAGATTCAGTTCATTTGTAATTGTTTTTGTTGTAGACGAAGTGTATTCATAGTCCTGTAACAATTGAGTAATCATTTCTGGCTTTTGGAGTGACAAGAGTACTTTTCCAATCGCTGTAGAGTGAAGAGGGATTCTCCGGCCTATTCGGGAATAGCGGATCACTGATTTTTCTCCTTCTTCTTTATCGATGTAAACCCCTGCGTTTCCATCCAATATACCGAGATGAGTAGTTTGACCTGTGCGTTTCGAAAGATCAATAAGGTAACTTTTCGCAATCTTTCTAATATCAATTGTGCTTATAACTAAATTCCCTCTCTCGACAAGTTTTAATCCAAGCCTGTACTTGCCGTTTTCAGGATTTTGATCGATATATCCGGACTCCTGAAGTGTTTTTAATAAGGAGTGGACAGTACTTTTATGGAGACCCATTCTTTCACTTATATCCGTAATTTTAAGTTCATTTGTATGTTCATTAAATAGATCTAAAATCTTAAGAGAACGTTGGACAGATTGGATAATAGGCATATTTTTCTTTTTAACCTCTTATTTAAAAGTTTAAGTAGTGTTCGAAAAAACACAAACACTTCTTATTGTAATTTTACAGTAATATAATCATTATGAAATTGCAATCAAGAACTGAATTCTTTTCATAAAGTAGAGGAGAAATGAAGTAGATAATTTAGCCAATTAATCCCAGTGTAAGTGTTTACTTTTTGGGGGTTTATGCTATAATCAACACAAGAAATTTATATAATAGCATTGTGTTTTATAATATAAAACAAATTTGGTTAAAAGAGAGATGATCATGAACAATTCAAAAAGTTTATAGGAGTTCATTCCTCCGTTATCCACAATTTTTGATGAAAATAATCAACTTAATCTGGAGTGATTAATATGTCATTACATTCGATCTTTGGTGAAGAACAACAGTCTCTTTATGAAGTGAAAACACATGCTAAAGGACCAATCGGTGCTCTTCCTCTTACCGCACAGATGCTTGAAGATTCCCCTAGTGGAGATCTATTCGGACTTACTCAAAATGTTGGTATGGGTTGGGAACCTAAGGATCTTCTTGGAAAACAAGTTTTGATTCTAGGTACGAAAGGCGGCATCCGGGATTATGATGGAAGTCCAATCGCTTTAGGATATCACACAGGACATTGGGAAGTAGATTTATTAATGATAGAAGCTGCAAAAGAAATTCGAGAACGAAATGGTGTCCCTTTTGCAGGATTTGTTAGCGATCCTTGTGATGGTCGTTCACAAGGTACGTTAGGGATGTTTGATTCCTTTCCTTTTAGAAATGATGCAGCGATTGTATACCGCCGTCTAATAAGGTCACTTCCAACACGGCGTGCAGTGATTGGGGTGGCTACCTGTGATAAAGGGTTACCAGCAATGATGATTGCCCTTGCTGGAATGCATGATTTACCAACTGTAATTGTTCCTGGAGGTGTAACGCTTCCACCAACAGTTGGTGAAGATGCAGGGAAAATACAAACGATTGGTGCGAGATTTGCAAACAAAGAAATCAGTTTGAAGGAAGCTGCTGAACTTGGTTGTGTCGCATGTGCAACACCAGGTGGTGGGTGTCAGTTCCTGGGTACAGCCGCTACTGCACAGGTCGTTGCCGAGGCATTGGGTTTAGCCATTACTCATTCAGCTCTTGCTCCATCTGGTCAGCCGATTTGGGCAGAAATGGCAAGACAGTCTGCACGTGCAATATTAGAAATGGAGAAAAATAAAACAACGACAAAGGATATTATTACGGATAAAGCGATTGAAAATGCAATGGTCGTCCATGCGGCATTTGGAGGATCAACAAATCTCTTACTTCATATTCCGGCTATTGCCCATGCGGCAAAATGTAAGATTCCTACTGTAGAAGATTGGGTTAGAATTAACAAGAAAACTCCGCGTTTGGTAAGCGTACTTCCAAATGGACCGGATAATCATCCAACCGTAAGAGTATTTTTAGCAGGTGGAGTTCCGGAGGTTATGCTTCATTTACGAAAATTAGGGCTTTTACATGAAGATGTTTTAACTGTTACAGGAAATACCCTTGGGGAGAATCTAGACTGGTGGGAGCAATCAGAACGACGTGCTCAGATAAGAAAGCGTTTAATTGATGCGGATGGGATTCACCCTGATGAAGTGATTATGAATCCGATAAAAGCGAGAGAAAGAGGTTTAACTTCTACAGTAACATTCCCTACAGGAAATATTGCACCGGAAGGTTCTGTCATCAAGTCAACATCTATCGATCCTAGTAGAGTAGGAGAAGACGGGGTATACCGTCATACTGGAGTAGCGAAGATTTTCACGTCAGAAAAATCAGCTATAAAAGCCATTAAAACAGGTGGAATTGTAGCAGGAGATATAATGGTGGTTATGGGGGGAGGCCCTTCAGGAACAGGAATGGAAGAAACATATCAGTTAACATCAGCATTGAAGTATCTACCTTTTGGTAAATATGTGTCACTCATTACAGATGCTCGTTTTTCCGGAGTTTCAACAGGTGCATGTATTGGTCATGTTGGCCCAGAGGCATTGGGGGGCGGTCCTATTGGGAAATTACGAGATGGAGATATGATTGAGATCATAGTTGATTGTTATGCATTGACAGGTTCTGTTAACTTTGTCGGAACGAAAGATGCAAGGATTTCAATAGAAGAAGCAACAAAAATATTAACGATACGTGAGCCGCATCCTGACCTTAAACCACACCAGGATCTTCCTGATGACACTAGACTGTGGGCTGCATTACAGGCAGTAAGTGGAGGTACATGGCGTGGAAGTGTATATGATACAGATCGAATTATTGAGGTATTAGAAGCTGGTATGAAAGCAATGGAAAAGGAAAAAGAACAAGTTTAACTATAAGTGTAGTTTAATGAGAATAATATTTTGATATATATATAGGATATTTCCTTTTAACCTATTATGACTTTTGTTAAAGGAAAGAGTCACTCTATATGGTTTATAAGTCTTTAAAATAGGAAAGGAAGAGATTTATGAATAAAATAGTAAACCCCGTATTGCGAGGATATCATCCGGATCCCTGCATAATAAGAGTTGAAGATGATTATTATATTGCAGTTTCTACATTTGAATGGTTTCCCGGAGTTCAAATTTACCACTCAAAGGATATGGTGAACTGGAGACTCCTTACTTATCCATTAACGCGCACTAGTCAATTGAATATGATAGGAAATGTTAATTCAGGTGGAGTTTGGGCTCCTGCATTAAGTTATTCTGATGGACTATTTTATTTAATATATACGGATGTAAAAAGTAGAATGGGAGCTTTTAAAGACACCCATAATTATATGATAACGGCTGAAAATATTGAAGGACCATGGTCTGAGCCAATATATTTAAACAGTAGCGGATTTGACCCTTCCTTATTCCATGAAGAGGATGGAACAAAATGGTTGGTGAATATGATTTGGGATCATCGTAAAGGGAAGAATTCTTTTGCAGGAATCGTCATGCAGGAATATTCTGTTGAAGAAAAAAGATTAGTAGGTCCTGTTAAAAATATTTTTAAGGGTACTAGTATTGGATTAACAGAGGCTCCGCATATCTATAAAAGAAATGGTTACTACTATTTAGTTACCGCAGAAGGTGGTACTTGGTACACCCATTCAGTAACTGTTGCTAGATCGAAGTCTTTACACGGTCCATATGAAGTAGACCCTATGAATCCTATTCTTACATCAAATCAAAATGATATGAGCCAATTACAAAAAGCAGGACATGCTAGTTTTGTAGAAACACAGAATGGAGAATGGTATATGGCTCATTTGTGTGGACGTCCTGTTGTTGATAAAAAGTGTATCTTAGGTCGTGAAACAGCGATACAAAAATGTTATTGGACGGAGGATAATTGGATTCGTGTGGAAGGTGGTCCACATCCAAAGATTGAAGTAGAAGCACCTGATTTAGAACATCATCCATTTGAAATAGAAAATAACTATGATGATTTTCAGGAGACTTCTTTGAAAAAATATTGGAATTCTCTCAGAAGAGATTTCAATAAAGATTGGATTTCTTTAGAGGAACGAAAAGGATATTTAACAATTAAAGGTGGAGAATCCATGCAATCTACTCACCACCAAAGTCTATTAGCTCGAAGATTGGAAAGTTTTCAGGTGGAAGTTGAAACAGAAATAGAATTCAATCCGGATCAATTTCAACAAATGGCAGGTCTTATCATTTATTATGATACTGAAGATTATGTATATCTCCGTATAACGCATCACGAGGAGCTTGGAAAATGTATAGGAATTATTGAATCAAAACATGGGAAATACGATGAGCTGTTAGAGAAGGATGTTCCACTAAATTCATTGGAAGGAACAAAATTAAAAGCAAAAATTGATAAACAGTGGCTGCAGTTTTACTATAAGGAAGTTACTGGAGAGTGGCAAGAAATCGGGCCAAAAGTAGATATAAGTCATCTTTCAGATGACGATGCAGATTATATTCGTTTTACAGGAACATTTATTGGTATGTGTGTACAAGATTTAAGTGGACAACGAAAAGCAGGGTACTTTAAATATTTTGATTATATGAATTTAAACCTTTCTGAGAACAATGGAAAAGATTATTTCGCAGTTTCAAAAAACTGATCGTTTAAATTAAATCGTTACTCAATTAAAAGAAAAAACTCCTATTAAAGATGTATTGCTCGTTTATTTCTTCCAGCAAAATCTTTCGTATAGGAGTTTTTGGGCTTGTGTAAGTCGATTTGAGAGAATAGAACAGTAGAAACAGTTGGAAATGATTGCAAATAAGTTGAGCTGATCTAAGTTTTTCAAAGTAAAATCTATAGTTTATAGGGTAATGGATAAAAGTTGAAAAAGGTATAATGTAAGTGCTTACAGTAATTGGATATTAGGTTGACCTAACTCCGAAATAAGATTAAATCTATTTGTCAAAGGAAATTTATATGCATTCTGAAAAGTAAGAAGGTTGATTTTGAGCTATCAGCCTTCTTATTTTCCATATAATCAGTTATTTATGGACTGATCATAAAGATGAAGGGAGTAAGGTAATGGGGAAAGTTCTCAATATAACAAAGTTTTATCTTCTGTTAGAATGGGTCATGTGGTTGGCATACATTAATTTGTTGTGGATCGGCAGTGCACTGATTGGGTTGATCGTATTTGGTATTTTCCCGGCAACAGTTGCAATGTTTACGGTTATTCGTCACTTGCTCCTAAAGGATACTACTGGTAAACAAATTTTAAAGACTTTTGCTCTAACTTATAAGAGAGAGTTCTTCAAGTCTAATGTCATCGGACTTATTTTCACAGCAATTGGTTATTTGTTATATCTTGATTTTTTATATATTCAAAATATGACTGGAACAACATATTATATGTTTCAAATAGGGTTGATTTTTATTAGTATCATCTATTTTATCTCTTTATTATATATTGTACCTGTTTATGTACATTATGATTTAAAATTCCATCAATATTTTAGACATGCTCTTTTAATTGGTATCCTTAGCCCTATCACGACTATGCTTATTGTAATAGGATTAACGATCCTTTATTTTCTGCTAGTTAAAATACCGGGATTAATCCCTTTAATAACAACCAGCACATTAGCTTTCATTATAATGGGTTGTGCATTAAACGGATTTCGTAGGTTAGAAGATAAGCAGCAATCAGCTAAGTCAACATTGTGAGTCTATTTGACTTCTAGTATGGTAAAATGAAAGCGTTATAAGTGTATGTGGTATATGCCGAAGGGCTCATAAGATTGGAGGAAATTGCTATGGCTTACAAAGTATTCTTAGTAGATGATGATCGATTTGTTCGCAAAGGATTAATTAATCTCATTGATTGGGAAAGCTGTGGCTTTAAAGTTTGTGCAGAAGCTGATAATGGAGAAGATGCCTTAGAGTACATCCAGTTGAATGATCCCGATCTGGTCATTACTGATATCAAGATGCCGGTGTTAGACGGCCTCGAGTTGATAAAGCAGACAGTAGAGTCAAAGAAATCTCCTCCAAACTTTATAATTATTACGGGATATAGTGATTTTAAATATGCTCAAAGGGCTGTTAAATATAGTGTCCATGATTTTATTTTAAAACCAGTTGATAAAGATGAGATTGAAGAGACACTTAAAAAGGTTGCAGAGAAGCATACGAAGAAGTTACAGGTAGACCGAAATAGAAATAATATTCTTGCTACCACCGCATTTAATGAATTATTAACTGGAGAATTAGAAGAAGATCACCGTCATGATTGTATGAAAAAGTTAAATATTAATCAAACAACAGGAATGGCGTATATGATTATTGAGGTAAATAATGTTATGGTAAATGCAGCTAAAATACGTGAAGTCATAAATAAAACGATTCATGGTGAAGACCTCCATTCTCCTACTTTATTTCGTGAACATGGCAATAATCGTATTGGCATACTAGTCAAAAGTGAGGAGATTCAGCAATTTAATGGGAACATTGTCCAATTTTCAGAAATAATAAAGACTGAGTTAATGAGCAGTTTGAATACGGATGTTTCTATATATGTCGGGAAAATTGTAAATGATCCCGATGAAATCAAGGAGACCTATGAAACAGCAGTAAAGACTTTACAATTCAAGTACTTGGAACCTTTAGAAAACCCCA
This sequence comes from Bacillus sp. J37, assembly GCF_000518865.1. Lineage (GTDB taxonomy): Bacteria > Bacillota > Bacilli > Bacillales > Bacillaceae > Metabacillus. Next base: position 26,263 of record NZ_JAEK01000008.1, read on the forward strand.
TTAATTATGGCAAAACAAAGGTGTCTGCTGTGAACTATATAGAGCTTGATCATGGTTTATACCATACACTCATGGAGCATATAGAAGAAAATCAAATTTCAAAAATAAAAAATTCAATCGATAAAATGTTTGAGCAATTTCAGGAAAAAGCGTTTGCGAAAGATGCAGTAAGAACGTCCATTAATCGGGTAGTTCATGAAGTAGTTAAAACGATCCAGTCGATGGATGGGGATGAAAAAAATATCCCCTCCCTTCAAACCATGATAAATTGGGACAACCTGCCTCGTACTTTACAAAAAATAAAAGAAATATTTTTAGAATTTATATTAGAAGCCGCAATACTTTTAAATCAATTGAATAAAGATTCTGGAAAATTAAATATACGTAGAATAAAAAAATATGTTGATACACATTACAGAGAAGACCTTACATTAAAGAGTATAGCTAATCAATTTTTTATGAACCCGGTCTATATGGGACAGTTATTTAAAAAAACGTATGGATTATACTTTAAAGATTATCTTTTACAAGTCCGTATCAGTGAAGCAAAGAAAAAGCTAAGACAAACGGATATGCGAATTTATCAGGTAGCTGAAAATGTGGGGTTTTCCAATTCAGATTATTTTGTCACTCAATTTGAAAAAACCACTGGTATGACACCAACTCAATATCGAAAAAAATTATAGCGAAAAATGACCGAGATGGAGTTACCATGAGGATATATAAGTTTAATAATCTAAATTTAAGAAACAAACTGCTCATCATATATATTTGTACTGTATTTATTCCAATTACTTTAACCCATATCGCGTATTATCATGTTACGACCACTAATGTTAGAACACAGAAAATGAATGATATGTCTCTTTCTGTGAAACAGATAGCGAATGATTTCCAAACATCTATAGATGATGCTGTCGGAATTTCCTCTATGATTTACACGGACTATGAACTATACAATCTTTTAGAAACGAAGTATAACTCATCGATAGATTTTATCCATGCTTATCACGATTTTTTTGGGGATATTAGTAAAGAAGTGTCACTTTATCCATCTGTTCATTCTATTAAACTTTACACAGATAATGATACTGTCATATATGCAGGTGGGATCAGTAAAATTGACACACTTGTTAAAGGTTCCACTTGGTATAAAGAATCAGAATTAATAAGAAGCTCCTACCCAGTTTTAATAAGAAGCGTTGGAGATTCAGGAAAACATGATATGTTTAGTTTAATAAGGGAAATGGATTATTTTGTTTCTAAGAATTCTACGCAAAAAATACTAGAGATAAATCTAGAAGCAGGATTAATGCATCGTATTTTTCATGATGTTACGTTTCCGGGAGAATTATATTTATTGAATGAAGAGGGTACTATCGAATATACGACAAATTCAAAGATTGATTGGTCTGAAAGCAAATATCCGTATAAGTCTGTTTCATTGCCTGATGATAAAGTTGTTTTTGAAGAGTCATATAATCTTCCTTATTTGAATAATTGGAAAGTGGTTGCTGTAACTCAAGAACATGTTTTACTTGAGGATATTAAAGGGTCACGGAATTTTATCCTTTATTTAGCACTTATTAATTTAGTTTTTCCATCTCTTTTTATCATTTATATAACAAGCTCCCTTCATTTACGAATCTTACGTATTTTAAGACATATGAGAAAGGTAGAAGATCAAAACTTTGAACTGATAGAAGGAGTAGATGATCAGGACGAAATTGGTGAACTTACACATGCGTTTAACAGGATGGCTTCTAAAATTAAGAGACTGATAAATGAAGTGTATGTCGCAGATATCCAAAAAAAGGACTTAGAATTACAACGAAAACAGGCACAATTAAGTGCCTTGCAAAGTCAAATTAATCCGCACTTTCTATTTAATGTTTTAGAAACTATTCGTATGAGAAGCATATTAAAAAAAGAAGATGAAACAGCAAAAATCATAGAAAACATTGCTAAAATGCTGAGAAAATCATTTATTTGGGGAAAAGATTGGGTTACAGTAGATGAAGAAATTTATTTAATTAAAAGTTTCCTAGAAATACAGCATTACCGATTCGATGATAAAATGCAATACCATATTGATATAGACCCGGAAGCTGCTAAGTGCCTTATCCCAAACATGTCACTCATCCCATTTGTAGAAAATGCCAGTATTCATGGTATTGAACCGATAAAAGGAAAAGGGATGATCATCATTTCAATCAAGCGTAATGATGATAAATTAGTATGTGAGATAAATGATAATGGGCAGGGAATGGAGACGGAAGAATATGACCAGGTCATGCAATCATTAGATGAGGTTGCAAACATTGGTGAACATGTTGGAATAAAAAATGTTTACTATCGTTTAAAATTACATTACTCTAATCAGTTTGAATTTAACATAATAAGCACAAAAGGTGTAGGAACAACAGTAAAAATTATTCTACCATTTTTTGAATACAAAACTTAATTTTTACTTTTTTTAGACATTAATAGAAAAACCATAACCAATGTGTGTCGAATTCTTTTTCGGTGTATATTGGTTTTTTATATTAATGACTGTTTTTGCAAAGGTTGTTACTTTTGAAACCTACTATTTTACTCTATAGTGGAAATGGAGCGGAAGACACTCGACTCCTGCGGGAAGTGAGGAGAGTCTGAGACCCCACAGGCGAAGCCGAAGAGGCTCAGATTCCTCCCTGACGCATGGAGTGTCTGAAGCGCAATGGTACGAACTATTTTCACTCGAAAACAACCATTTCAAAACATCACTAAAGTTTACAAAGTAAAAACTATACTTTGTCAGGTCACTTATAAATAGTGTCTAAGTTATAATGAAAGTGCTTACAACATTGATGTGAAGCAATAAGTAATCATTAAAAAGGGGGAGTTAAAGTGGTGAAAAGAAAGTCTCTAGTTTTGTTTTTAAGTCTTATGCTAGTGCTGTCCGTCGTAACGGCATGTACAAACAAAGAAAGTGCTGGACAAGAAGAAGGAGAAGTTTTTACTTACAAATTCTTTAATGCATCTTCAACTGGTAAAGACGTTAACACAGCTGATACCAAAATTGGAAAGATGTTTGAAGAAGCAACCGGAGTTAACTTTGATATTGAACATATCGTTGGAGATAGTAACCAAAAGATAGGGACAATGATAGCTAGTGGAGAATACCCGGAGTTACTGAATGCTCAAAACGCGACAAATGATGTTATTGATGCAGGAGGATTTGTACCACTTAATGATCTTATTGAGGAGCATGCTCCAAACCTTAGAAAATTGTATGATCCAATTTGGGAAAAAATGAAACTAGAGGATGGAAACATTTATATTCTTCCATCTGGTGTATCAAATGGATATATTAAGCCTCCAAATGTTGGACAAAGTGCATTTTGGATTAAACGTGAAGCATTAAAAGAACAAGGTTATCCGCATCCAAAAACGATAGATGAGTTTTTTGAAATTGTTGAAACATATGCTAAAGCACATCCTAAAACAGATGGTGCTGATACCATTCCTTATACATTATTACAATATGATTGGCATGTAGGACAACTTTTTGACCCTCCGGCCTTCTTATCAGGTGAACAGGAAGGAATAATGGTTGATGATGAAACATTGGAAGTATCTGTTCATCATAATCAGGATATTACAAAGAGATGGCTCAAAATATTAAATGAAGTAAATGCTAAAGGACTATTTGATAGAGAAGCCTTTACACAAAACTTTGATGAGTATCTAGCTAAAATTTCTTCAGGACGTGTTGTTGGATGGTTTGGACCACGTTGGGAATCAGGTACAGCATTAGACACACTTGAGCTAGATGATGATCCTTATAATGATTATATGGGCTTCCCGATTGTTTTTGAAGAAGGAATCAAAGATCAATATTTAAATCCGGAATCTACTGTGACTTCTCCGGGAATGGGACTAACGTCAGGTACTTCTGAAGAAGACCAGGTAAGAATTATCAAGTTTTTAGATCACATGGCAAAGGTTGATTCTCAAAAGTTAATTACATGGGGAATTGAAGGAGAAACGTATGAAGTAAATGAAGAAGGTCGTTATTATCGAACTCAGGAACAAATTGATTTAGTGAACAAAGAAGAATTTAGAGATGAATTTGGATTTAAAGCACTAGGTTGGTACTGGCCAATCATGAGCGGAACATTTGATGATGGTAACTCTGTTGATCCGGCTGTACAACCTGAGGTTGCCCAACTTGCTTATGATGAAGTGGACAAAGAGTTCTTAGAAGCCTATAACATTGAAACATTTACGGATTTATTCACTGAGCCTGATCCGGCACCATGGTTCCCGTTCTGGGATGCAGTGATCGAAACCGGTTCTGAAGCACAGTTATATGACCAACAGTCCCGTGATCTTATCAAACGGTCATACCCTGATATCATACTTGCAGATCCGTCTGACTTTGATGCGGAGTGGGATAAATTTAAGGGAGAATTTGATAAATTACCGTATGAAGCTTATGAAGATGTAATAGAAGCATCAGTTAAAAAGGAAGCTGAACTAATGGGCAAGTAGATAAGAATCTTAATGAAAAGGCTGAATGATCTATAGAGAGAAGTTCAGCCTTCTTCATTGTTCAATGATCAATTAGGAAGGGGAGGTCTTATAATGCAGGCACAAACAAAAGTAAAATCACATACGTCTCCAATTGTGCAACTAAATCAAGAAAAGGGAATGAAATCATTTATTAAAAAATGTCGGAGTCAAAAGGCATTATTATTAATGACATTGCCTTTTGTCATTTGGGTATTCATTTTTAAATATTTCCCTGTTTGGGGATGGTCAATGGCATTTCAGGATTTCAAACCAGCTCGATCTTTTTCAGAACAAGAATGGGTAGGGTTCAAACATTTCATTTTTCTATTTACTGATGATCGATTCTTAGGTGTTCTTAGAAACACATTGGCACAAAGTATTATTAATTTAGTTTTAGGATTTGTTACAGCAATTGGGTTAGCTCTATTAATCAATGAATTAACGAATTTAAAATTTAAAAAAGTTGTTCAGACTATTAGTTATTTACCTCACTTCCTCTCTTGGGTTGTAGCAGCAGCACTTGTTTCCTCTGTCTTGTCTATTGATGGAATCGTTAACGAAATATTGATGGGACTGAATATCATTGACAAGGAAATTCTTTGGCTAGGGAAAGGTGAATATTTCTGGGGGATTTTAGGTGCCTCAGAGGTATGGAAAAATGTAGGGTGGAATACGATCATTTATTTAGCCGCCATATCAATGATTGACCAAGAACAATATGAAGCAGCAAAAATTGATGGGGCTTCCCGTTTACAAAGAATTAGATATATTACCCTTCCAGGAATGAAGCAAGTCATTGTCATTCTTTTAATTATGAATATTGGGTATATCATTGAGGCAGGATTTGAAGCTCAATATCTATTAGGTAATGGTCAAAACATAGAGTTCTCAGAAAATATTGATGTATTTGTTATTAACTATGGTATTTCAATGTTCAATTTTTCATTGGCAACAGCAGCGGGAGTGTTTAAAACAGTTATAAGCTTGATATTCTTAATGGCAGCTAACTCATTCTCGAAAAAAATGGGCCAAGGCGGTTTATATTAAGGAGGGTGATAAAAATGTTAAGAGTTAGAAAAAGAAATAGTTTAATGAGAACGAGAGAAGATGTAGTCTTTGATACGTTTAATATCATGTTCATGATTTTACTTAGTGTCATTATGCTGTATCCTTTTATAAACCAAATTGCCCTTTCGTTGAATGCTGCAACAGATTCTGTGAAAGGTGGAATCTATTTATGGCCAAGAGAATTTACTTGGCGAAACTATGAATATGTTTTCAGTCAAGCATCGATTATACAGGCCATTTTCGTTTCTGTTGCTAGAACAGTTGTTGGTACAGGGGTTGGATTATTATGTACAGCTATGGTGGCCTATGCGATCGCTCAGGAAAAATTTGTTTTTAAAAAGTCTGTAACCATCATATTTATTATGACGATGTATTTTAATGGAGGGTTAATTCCAGGTTACCTTTTAATGAGGGATTTGCATTTAATCGGAACTTTTTGGGTGTATATTTTACCGGGATTAATAAGTGCATTCAATCTTATCATTATGCGCTCATTTATAGAAGGTCTTCCTAAGAGTCTTTTTGAACAAGCGCGAATTGACGGTGCAGGGGACTTTAGAGTGTTCTTTCAAATTGTGTTGCCTCTATCCTTACCGGTTTTAGCTACGGTAGCATTATTTGTTGCTGTGGGCCAGTGGAATCAATGGTTTGACGTATTTTTGTATAACTCAAGTAACGAGAATTTAACGACCTTGCAATATGAGTTAATGAAGATCCTTCAAAACACGGCAACTTCAAATGGAGATTGGAATACTGCTCAAGCAAGTGGTGAGCGTGCTGTCCAAGCTGTTACCCCTAAGTCTATTCAAGCTACTATGACCATTGTAGCAAGTCTCCCTATTATTTGTGTGTACCCGTTTTTACAAAAATACTTTGTTAAGGGTATGACATTAGGGGCTGTTAAGTAAATCCTATCATGTTTCCGGAATAACAAATTGGTTTTCTACTATATTTGAAGGAGCGATTCGGATGACAACATCTAAAGGTCAAATTGAAATCCCATCTCTTCATAAAGAATATGAAGATTACTTTCTTATGGGAGCAGCCGTAAATCCCTTAACGATTAAGTACCAAAAAGATTTGATTATTAAACATTTTAATAGTCTTACGGCAGAAAACGAAATGAAGTTTGAAAGCTTGCAAGCGGAAGAGGGAACTTTTACGTTTGATCAAGCAGATCAGCTTCTATCGTTTGCCAATGAATATGGGAAAAAAGTAAGGGGACATACTCTAGTTTGGCACAATCAAACACCTGATTGGGTCTTTACGAATAAAAATGGAAATCCTATTGATAGATACACCCTTTTAGAACGAATGAAAACCCATATTTCTACCGTAATGGAAAGATACAAAGGGCAAATCTATAGTTGGGATGTTGTAAACGAAGCTGTATCTGATTCTGGAGATAACTTGTTAAGAGATTCGAAATGGAAAGACATTGTTGGGGAGGATTTTATCGATAAAGCCTTTGAATATGCCCATCTGGCAGACCCTAATGCATTGTTGTTTTATAACGATTATAATGAGTCAAATCCGGAAAAAAGAGAAAAAATATATTCGTTGACAAAGGGATTAGTGGAAAGAGGAGTGCCAATTCATGGAATTGGTTTACAGGCACATTGGAATTTATATAGTCCTACTTTGGATCATATTAGAACTGCTATAGAGCGATATGCTTCTTTAGGATTACAGATTCATATTACAGAAATGGATGTTTCTGTATTTGGTTCTGATGATAAACGAACAGATGTAAAAGTCCCTACAGAAGAAATGATAGCTAAACAGACCGATCGCTACAACAGTTTTTTTGAACTATTACGAGAGTATTCTGACGTGATCACATCCGTTACCTTTTGGGGAGCAGCGGATGATTATACATGGCTCGACAATTTTCCAGTGCGTGGAAGAAAGAATTGGCCATTATTATTTAATGAACATCATCAACCAAAGGAATCTTTTTGGAAGGTGATTAATAGATAAGAGGTAAAAAGTATAGGTCGAGGGGATGTGTTATTGTGTGTAAAGAAAATCATTCTAATGGAACAATACCAACTCAACAAGAAGAGCGGATTTTTAAGAATCCGATTATCTGGACAGATATACCTGACCCAGATGTTATCAGGGTAAATGATGTTTACTATATGACAAGCACGACTATGTATTATAACCCCGGTGTTCCGATTATGAAATCCTATGACCTATTAAACTGGGAAATTGTGAATTATGTATACGATATCCTGGCAGATAATGAAGAACAAATACTTAGTAGTGGGAAAAACGAATATGGCAAAGGTTCCTGGGCAAGCAGCATCCGTTATCATCATAACACCTTTTATGTAACATTTGGTTCCTTGGCAACAGGTAAAACATATATCTATCAAACAAATGATATTGAAAAAGGTCCTTGGACATCTTCCGTACTAGATGAATACTATCATGATATGTCTTTATTATTTGATGATGATGGGCATGTGTATATGGTTTATGGTAATCATGATATCAAAGTGATTGAACTTACCGCTGATGCTACAGCTATCAAAGAAGGAGGACTTAATAAAGTAATCATTCCTCAGGCGAGTCTTGTTGCGAGTCCAAAGGAGGAAGTTGGTTTACCCGCAGAAGGAGCACATATACAAAAAATAAATGGAATGTACTATGTCTTTACTATTACATGGCCAAAAAATAGAAATCGAACTCAACTAGTACACCGTTCAGAAAAGATAGATGGAGAATATGAAGGAAGAGTTGCTTTTAACCATAAAGGGATTGCCCAGGGTGGGATCATCGACACGATAAATGGAGAATGGTATGGCTTATTATTTCAAGATAGTGGTGCACTTGGACGGATACCATATCTTATCCCTATTACATGGGAAAATCAATGGCCAATTTTCGGAGAACAAGATAGCAGTTTGAAAAAAATGATGAGTCGAGATGGACGCGTGAGTGGTAAACAATATGTGGTGGATTCAGATGAATTCGACCTGACAACATCTTCATCAAAAGGTTTTTCTGATGGAGACTGCCATAAGCTTTTAAAAGTAGTATGGCAGTGGAATCACAATCCCGATCATCGCTTTTGGTCACTCACAGACCGCCCTGGTTTTTTGCGACTTACCACAGGAAACACATGCAAAAATATAGAAGAAGCAAGGAATACACTTACACAACGAACAATGGGTCCTGAATGTTCAGCGAAGGTAGCGTTGGAAATAACCAATATGAAGGATGGAGATCTTGCCGGTTTTGCTGCCTTTCAAAAAGACTATGGGTTTGTTGGTGTGCGGAAATCAGGAGATACTTGCTTTATTGTTATGATCAATAATAGTTTAGGAGATGGGAAAGAAATAGAAAGTATTCCCGTCAACCAGGATAGAGTGCATTTTAAAATTTATGTAGATTACCGGGATCAAGTAGATAAAGCTTATTTTTACTATAGTCTTGATGGGGAGAAGTGGAATTCTATAGGTAACATCCTTCAAATGAAATATAAATTAGATCATTTTGTAGGCTATCGTTTTGCTTTATTTAATTATGCAACAAAATTACCTGGTGGTTTTGTAGACTTTGATTATTTTAGGTTAGATGAATAGGTCTACTTAACTCTTAATTCTAAGAGAAGGAGATGTGAAGAAATGAAGTATCTAAATCCGGTCATTTCTGGATTTTATCCAGATCCAAGTATCGTAAAAGTAGGCGTTGATGATTTTTACTTAGTAACAAGCTCTTTTGAATATTTTCCGGCAATCCCGATTTTTCATAGTAATGACCTTCTTAATTGGAAACAAATAGGTAGTGTGTTAACGAGAGACAGTCAGGTTAACCTAAGAAATAGTAGAAGCTCCGGTGGTTTATATGCACCTACGTTACGATATCATGATGGAACATTTTATATGATTTCGACTGATGTATCAGGTACGGGCAATTTTTATGTCACAGCAACTGATCCTAAAGGTCCTTGGTCAGATCCAATTAAAATTCCATATGGAAATATTGATCCTTCCTTAATGTTTGATGAGGATGGAAAAGTCTATGTAACCGTTCAAAATGGAGCTGGATACGATTCTCATATTATTCAATATGAAATCGATATTCATACAGGCGATGCCTTAACCTCACCGGTTGTTATATCTCATGGAGATGGAGGACAATGGACCGAAGCCCCACACTTATATAAGATTAGAGCAATCTATTACTTACTATGTGCATGTGGTGGAACAGGAGAAGATCACAGAGCCATCATTTCAAAAAGTAACCAACCTTACGGACCTTTTGAAATGTTAAATAAGCCTATCTTAACACACAATCAAATGAATGATCATCCAATTCAAAACATTGGGCATGCCGACTTTGTCGAAGATCAAAACGGGAACTGGTGGGCAGTGTTTTTAGGAACACGACCTGTGAATCAAAAATATACAATTTTGGGGAGAGAAACGTTTTTAGCACCTATAACTTGGACCGAAGATGGCTGGCCAATGATTGATAATAATGAAGGCAGTGTATCAGGTGTTATGGAAACAACGAAGCTTTCCGGAGAATCAACTATCAAGGAGAATTCTATAGATCATGATGATTTTGAACAAGATGTTCTGGATTTGACCTGGTTTCATCTTAGAGCTAAAAGTGAGGAAAACTATTCCTTATCTGAACGAAGAAGTTGGCTGGGATTGATTGGTGGACCTGATCATTTGAGTGATGAAAAAGGAGTTCCTACATTTATTTGTAAACCACAAAAACATAGTAAAATGGAATTTAGTACATTGCTTGAGTTTGATCCAAAAAATAATGGTGAAGAAGCCGGCTTGTCGGTTCGATTAAATGAAAAGGCACATTATGAGATAGCTGTTAAACAATTTAATGGAGAAAAAGTAGTTGTTGCATTAAAAACGATTCAAGGACATACAGAAGAAATTGAACGTTGCATGATTCGAAACTCATCAGTTCAATTAAAGATAAAATCAGATAATCAAGATTATCATTTTCAATATGCAGAAGAAGGGGAAGAGTGGAAGAACCTTGGAAAATCTCCACTGGCCTACTTATCCAAAGAGGAAAATGGAGGTTTTGGAGGCGTATTTACCGGTGTCTGTCTTGGGGTGTATGCAACAGGGAATGGAAAAGAAAGTAGAACACCTGCATTCTTTGATTGGGTTCGCTATAAAGGGGAAAATGAAATAACTAGTTTAATAGATCGTAAACTTGAAATAAAGGGATAAAATTTCTAATAACTTTGTTTGTATAATAACCAAACAATAGGTGGGTGGAAATGATAGATGAACACGGCCATACTATATAACAGAACATATAGAAATGTTTTTCGAGAATATGGATATTCTGACGAATTGATTAATGACAGAGTACAGGATACATGGAATAAACTTTTTTCAGAGCAGTATTCTGAAACTCAAATTTATTATCAAGTTGGAAATGATGAAGGATACATGCTTGACACGGGAAATTTGGATGTCCGTACAGAAGGAATGTCATACGGAATGATGATGGCGGTCCAAATGGATCAAAAAGATATATTTGACCGACTTTGGAAGTGGACATATCAAAATATGTATATGTCAGAAGGAGAGAATGCAGGGTATTTTGCTTGGTCTTGTCATACAGATGGTTCAAAGCGCTCTCATGGACCGGCACCAGATGGCGAGGAATATTTTGCCTTGGCCTTATTTTTTGCTTCACATCGTTGGGGTGATAGGGACGGAATCTTTAACTACGGACAACAAGCAAGGGACTTACTAAGAACCTGTCTTCATAAGGGAGAAGAAGGAGAAGGTTTTCCGATGTGGAACCCTGAAAATAAACTGATAAAGTTTATTCCGAATGTTGAATTTTCTGATCCTTCCTATCATTTACCACATTTCTATGAGTTGTTTTCATTATGGGCATATCCAGAAGATCGACAGTTCTGGAAAGATGCTGCTGTTGCAAGTAGACAGTATCTAAAATTGGCATGTCATCCTGTTACAGGCTTAGCTCCCGAGTATGCATATTATGATGGAACGCCAAATAATGAAAATGGTTACGGACATTTTTTCAGTGATTCTTACCGAGTAGCTTGTAACATTGGATTGGATTATGAATGGTTTAAAGATGAACAAACTCCGATAGAAATAAACGAAAGAATTCAGAAATTTTTTGCCGATAAAGATCCTGCAGATTATCGACGATACAAAATTTCCGGGGAAGCCTTTGAGGAAAAATCACTTCATCCTGTGGGACTTCTAGCGTCTAATGCTATGGCATCACTATCTACAACAGGTCCTAATGCAAGGAAATGTGTAGAATTATTTTGGAATACACCAGTGCGTACTGGGAATCGCCGTTATTATGACAATTGTTTGTACTTTTTTAGTTTATTAGCTTTGAGCGGAAATTTTAAAATATGGATGCCTGAAGAGTGATGATCTATTGTATTTTTTAATGTTTTTACATAGTTAAAATTCATATTCTAGTGAGAAGCTTCAGTTCCTTTGTAGGTAAGGAATTGAAGCTTTTTTTATCGCTAATAGTTGCATTATGAAAAAGTTAGTGGACATAGTGATTCATTTTCTAAAGCTGTGGAACTTCAAAAAAGGAATTACTTATAATTTAAAAAGAAAAGTCATTCAAAAAATATTTATACATATCATTCTAAGGCTATAGCTAAGCTGAAATGATCATTGAATAGTTTTATTTTATAAGGGACAAAATTACTTTAAATAAATAATAAGAAGGATTCTTTATTAAATAAAAAATTCTCAGCAACATGTGGATGTTAAGATGCTTTGAATTTAGGCAGAAATCAATCTAGGCAAATTATGAAATATGGAGTTGACATCATATGAAAATTAAAGCAGCTGTTACACATGGTAAGGGAGAAAATTTTAAAATTGAAGAAGTGGAATTAGCTGAACCAAAAGCAAATGAGGTCTTAATTAAAATCGTTGCTTCTGGGGTATGCCATACAGATGCAGTAGCACGTGACCTTGGACTTACACCATATCCAGTAGTATTAGGACATGAAGGGTCTGGAATTGTTGAAAAAGTAGGAGATGGAGTTAAAACGATTCAAGAGGGAGATCATGTTGTTTTATCATTTGCTTCTTGTGGTCATTGTGAAAACTGTTTGACAGGTCATCCAACTGTGTGTACTGAGTTTAATGACTTAAATTTTGGTGGCAAAATGGAAGATGACACACATCGATTACAACAACAGGGTCAAGAACTTTCAACATTCTTTGGTCAATCTTCTTTTGGTACATATGCAGTTGCAAATGAAAGAAATGTTGTCAAGGTAGACAAGGATGTTGACTTAGCCTTATTAGGTCCATTAGGTTGTGGAATCCAAACAGGTAGTGGAACAGTATTAAATAGACTTAAACCCGAATTTGGAACATCCATTGCTATTTATGGTACTGGGGCAGTTGGATTGAGTGCGGTTATGGCAGCTAAGATAACGGGCTGTAAAAATATTATTGCTATTGATATCCATGACAGTCGTTTAGAGGTTGCAAAAGAATTGGGGGCAACACATGTAATTAATAGTAAAAACGCTGACGTAGTTGAATCAATTAAACAAATTACAAATGGCGGTGCCCATTATGGTCTTGAGACTACAGGTGTACCAGTAGTTGTCCGCCAAGGTCTTCGAGCACTTCGACCACTTGGTCAATTAGCGATTGTAGGTGTAACTCCTGAGATGAATATTAATGTTCATGAAGAGATTATGGCAGAAGGAAAAACAATGGTTGGAGTTATAGAAGGAGATGCTGTACCACAATTATTTATTCCTGAATTAGTTGAATACTACAAAAACGGAATGTTTCCATTTGACAAATTAGTGAAATTTTATGATTTTAATGAGTTAAACGAAGCATTTGAAGATTCTAAGAAAGGTTTAGCCATCAAACCAATTGTGAAAATAGGTAAGTAAGATTTCACCTAAATTGTTGCGACGAGTATTTTCGTGAGTACAGATAAGAAAGAAGAATGTTTAAACAAGCCACCCATTAATGAAAATTAAGGGTGCTTTGTTTGTTTTTGCGTAGGAAACTATAAAATTCTTTGTACTGTGGATAAGTCTAGGCATCCAACTCTAGGGTCTAGCCATTTAGAAATGAAGGCAAAGAACACCTTCATTTCTAAATCGTCTTATTTGCCCGAGGTTGATCAAGGCGCTTGCGCTATTGTTTTAGATTTAAGGCAAAACATTGCCTGCTGCCCTAAAAATTTCATACCATTCTTGGCGCGAAAGATAAACTTCGCTTGCCTTACAGCAATCTTTTAATCTGTTAATGTTCATCGTACCAATGACTGGTTGCATATTTGCTGGATGGCGTAATAACCAAGCAATTGCAATAGTCGTATTGCTAACTTCATATTTGTCAGCAATTTCATTAATCTTTTGATTCAATTCCGGGAATTTGTCGTTTCCAAGGAATACGCCTTCAAAGAATCCATATTGAAAAGGAGACCAAGGCTGAATCGTGATATCGTTTAGTCTGCAGTAATCTAGAATGCTGCCATCTCTATTAATTGCAGAATTATTCTCCATGTTCACATTAAAACCATTTGAGATCATGTTTGCGTTCGTAATACTTAATTGAAGCTGATTTGCCACAATCGGTTGTTTAACTGATTTTTTTAGAAGTTCAATTTGCATAGGGTTTTGGTTGGAAACACCGAAATTACGTACTTTACCTGAACTTTCAAGCGTATCAAAAGCCTCTGCTACTTCTTCTGGCTCTACTAATGTATCTGGACGGTGTAAAAGAAGAACATCTAGATAATCGGTATTCAATCGTTTTAGAATGCCGTCCACAGATTCTAAAATATGTTCTTTTGAAAAATCGAACATTCCTTTTCGTATACCACATTTTGATTGTAGAATGATTTTCTCACGAATATCATCATTCATATGAATCGCATCTGCAAAGATTTCTTCACACTCTCCACCGCCGTATATATCAGCATGATCGAAGAAGTTAGCACCTAATTCCAGTGCAGTTTGAACAAAGTGCTCTGCTTCGTTTTTTTCAAGTGAATTAATCCGCATACATCCGACAGCGACGACTGGTACTTCTAATATGCTGTTTCCGAGTTTAATCGTTTTCATTAATATAATTCTCCTTATTTTGTAATTGGCCCTTTATTGAGAGTCAGCTACATATTGTGATCAGGGAGTCTTAATAAATTTCATCTTTGCCCCTATATTTATTTTAATAAAATAGGAGACTGATTTACAGTACTGAAATTTTTTTTAGATACTTACTCTAACTTTACTTACTATAAAAAATTTCTTTCATTTAAATGGTGCATTGTATCCTGATCTTATGTAATTGGGAAAATTAGTTCTCCGTTTACCATTAAGTGAAGGTATCCAAAAGGACAAACTTTCTTGCCATAAATCAATAAGGAGCTGGTCAGAATATTAAGTACCATCTGACCAGCTCCCAAATGTTTTTACTTTATCGAGCTATTATTCACGCTAATGAATTTATTATTTTGCTCCTTTTTACTAGTAACGAACATAGTCATGTTTGTCCCTTTCTAAAGAGAAATACTCAAAGCACTGGGGGCATTGATGATAATCATCATGATTTATCAACTGTAATACTTGTTCATCACTATTAGATTCCTCTAAGTGTTTATGTAAAATCTTATGATGGTTACAGCCATCGGTAATGAAAGCTGTCCGATGTACAATTAATTTGGAATGATCTATGAAATATTTTGACATAGATGAAACTCCTTTTTTTTATCGGCTTAAATAAGATTTTAGCATAATGATATTACATATAGATTACAATAAAATGGCAAATATGTTAAAAGGATACATCCGGGATATCGAAATACAACATGAAACGAATTTCACTTGAAAAACGATCCTTTTTTTCTGCCTTTTAAAAGGTCACCAGTCCAGCCTTTCATTTTTAAGTAACCGTAAAGTGCTAGAGTTGAAACAATGATAAGTACAAAGGAGAGTAAATAGCCATATTTCCATTCGAGCTCAGGCATATTCTTGAAATTCATCCCCCATAATGCCCCTAAAGCCATTACCGGAGTAAAGATTGTTGTCATAACGGTTAATGTTTTCATAATTTCATTCCCTCGATGGGAAGAAATGACTTCTTCTAAATTAATTATTGAATCAATTTCAGTTTCATATTCGTTAATTAGAACCAGTGCTCTATCAATCCGTTTGCCCGTTCGATTGAAAATAATTTTATCATTTATTCCTTCATCAAAATAGATTTCCTCTATTCCCATTTTCAGTTCCTTCAATGGAATGGATAGATTTTTCCAGAGCAGAAGTTCATGTCTGCGCATATATATTTTATCGAGAATGCTTGTTTTATTTTTCTTACTCACATTCCAAATTAGTTCGTTTAACTTCTCTTCGAATAGATCAATACCGTATAACATTTCATTCATAAGTTCTCCAAGAATGGTTAAAAATCCATCAACAGCGTTTTCGGTCTTTTCTATTTGTCCAAATAATAATTCCTGGCTTATATGTTTAAGTGAGGATAGGTCAAGGTTAACGGTAATCAATTGATCATTTGTCATAAAAAAATGACAGATTTTATGATCTAATTCATCCTCAAAGTTTTGTTCGTAAATCAGCGAACCTTTTACAACTTTTTTTCCATTTTCTAATATAACTGTTCTTAAGCAATTTGTTTTATCTTCCTGTATGTGATCAAGCCATTCCTTATTAAAGGGACAGTACTCTTTATGTATAACATGTTTTATTTTTTCAATCTCGTTTTTCTCAAATTGATGCCATTTCCAGTTATCAGGACCAATAGTTGTTAGCATAATATCACCTTACTTAAAGTTATTATCTAGTAAATTCCCCATTATAGAATGTACAAAACTAGTTATAAAGTTGTGAAGTAGATTTCTAGACTTTATTTAATAATAGAGGTTTACTTTCCTATCAAAGCGGTTATAGTTCACTAAGTCCGAAAGGACAACATATTTTACTTATTCGAGGAGGAATTGAAAATGGCTAAAAACGATGATAAAAAAATGACGGTAGAAGAAGCTGGTAGAAAAGGTGGAGAAGCCACTTCAAAGAATCACGATAAGGAATTTTATCAAGAGATTGGCCGAAAAGGCGGAGAAGCTACTTCAGAGAACCATGATAAAGAGTTCTATCAAGAAATTGGTAAAAAAGGCGGAGAAGCTACTTCTGAAAACCACGATAAAGAGTTTTACCAAGAGATTGGTGAAAAAGGTGGAGAAGCACGCAGTAAACAACGAGAAAATGATTAATTTTATTTAATGGTATCAAATAAAACAAAGAGAACTCAGAATAGAAGCCTATACAATCTTATAGGCTTCTATTTTGAGTTCCGATGTATACAATCAATCTTGAATTAAACTGCGTAATATTTGTTCATTTCGCTATAATAATATTCTAAAGAATGGTGTTTTATATAATTGAAAAAAGGGGCCGGAATATTTGGTACTAGTCTTTTTGCCTTTTTCCACGCTTGAAACTCAATAAGGAAGTCTATTTGTCTTCTTTGTAGCGGCTCCTTTGTTTTCTCATGCAATTCAATCAAAGCTAAAAGAGATTGATCAGTTGCGTGTCCGAATTCATGAGCAAGAATGACAGCAGTGTAATCGAGGAATACATTTTTGCCGGGGAATAATAACTCGCACTGTTTTTTTATTTCATCTACATATAATGTAATGGCATGCTCTTGCAGGTTGTACTTCCCGCCAATATTTCGATTCAAAGGACATCTATCTTCTATTTTAACTGTTACGAAACGGTCAGACAATTTTAACAGTTCATCAACAATAAACTTAATTTTATTTTGTTCTGTCACTTTATTTTCCCTCATTTAGTTCGTTTAGTTAAGTATATGTAATCCATATATTAATTATGATTTTTCCCATCACCAAGACTTATGATAGGTGTGTGTTATTCATGTGGTTTAGGAATGTTTAATTGTAACTTATAGAATTCATTATATATACGTAATTGGGAAAAAAACAGAAAAACTTATATGAACGTTACTATGAGGTTTTCATTTTCTGAATGAAAAAAGCTCGTAGACCTACCTGAATATCAGGCATTGTCTACAAGCAGAAATTGAATTCTATAGCAGTTAATTAATAATCTTTATCATGCCAACTTATGTAATACCATACTTTCTAAAAGGTTTTTCTATAAATGGTTTACCATATCCAGCTAAACCATTTATTTTTGTTATCATCAACCCAACTATAATCCTTCTTATCATACCACCCGTGTTTATCGTCCCAACCATAATCATGTCCGTCATTTCGGTCTTTATCCTTCCAGCAGTACCAATCTTTCCATATATCTATGGATTCTATACAACGGTTGTTTTTCCCTTTTTTACAGCCATCCCAATGACCCCAATTATGCTTATCCTTATTCGGGCCTTTCCACTCATCATCCCAATCATCTTTATCATTACCCCAAGAGTACTTTTCGCCAGTTCCATTAAAGAAACTAAAAATGGATTCAAAAAAGTTTTGATCCGTGTATGTATTTCCATAAGTTGCAAATGCTGAGGAGGAATAGCTAAAGCACTAACAAGCAAGAAAATGATCACTACATTTTTGACCATACCACATTTCATCATTTCACCTCCATAAGCATTCAAAAATAAGCATATATATCTATTAATATATGTTCTTATTATAGCGCAAATGTAATCTTTATAACGAAAACAAGTGGACTCTCTAAGAAAAATTTATCATTGGAAATGACAATAAAGGGGAGTTAATACCTAATCACACGCTTTAATTTGGTGTGGGAAGCTAATTCATGTAGTTAGTTACGTAAGATCTATATGCTGAAAGATTAAACAAATAAACCTCTCAGCAAAGGAGAGGTTTTAAATTGATTTATTTATTTTCGGATTCCTCTTCAAGTACTTCTTCATCAATATCTTCTTTAAAAGCAAACGATAATAAAAGTGAAACTAATATCCCTCCGCCAATTAAATTTCCTATAGAGGCGGGGATAATATTAAAAAATATTAATTGAAACCAATTATACTCAAAGCCTTCTAACAAAGTAATGCTGAAATATCCCATATTGGCTACCGCGTGTTGGAAATTACCAGCTTCAAAAATAATGACAGGAAGGAAAATACCCAATATTTTTCCTGATACATCTCTTGCAGCTGTCCCTAAAACCGCAGCAATCCCAATTAACCAGTTAGCTAGAATACCTGAAAAAAGAACTTGGAACCATCCCCATGTTCCGCGCTCAGTGAATTGCATTTTTTTCTCCATAAAAACGAGAAGACCTTCATAAAATTCTTTATCCAATGAACCTGAAAGATTAAGTAAAAAGCCGACAAAAAGAGCGCCGAGGAAATTCCCAATATAACAAACCAGCCAGAACTGTAATACCTTTTTGCTTAGAGAGTAATGACTATGCAATATGTAACTTGGCAGTAAAACATTAATTTCTGTAAAAAGAATGGATCCTGATAAAAAAATCATGGCATATCCAATGGCAAAACCAATACCTGATAAAAGATGAAAATAACCTGCTTTCTCAATATTACTGGACAGTAAAACGGAAGCGAGGGCACCGAATGAAATAAATGCTCCTGCCATAATGGAAAGGATAAATTGTGCACGTCTTGTCATTTGTAGTGAATCTTTTCCTTTTAAAATAAAGGACTCGATAATTTGTTCAGGAAAATAATATTGTCTGTTAGGGTACTGACTTTCTTGTTGTTTGTTTTGTTTTTTATTTTTCATAGCAACCACCAATGTTTTTTCTAAACAGTTTCCCTAAATAAGAAACGCTAAACATGTTTGAATACGATTGAATCTTTACATTTTAATGTTAATTAATAGGATCTTTTTCTAAGGGTTTATTAAAAATAATGTTTAAGACGGCTTTGCCGTCACTTGGACAACCATTTACGAATTGGGCCGGAAATAGAGAAAAAAACACATAATAAACAGAAAAGTAAACAAATTGATAGAGTATAAGACTAGGTTTAAGGGTCCCTTGAAGAATTAAACCATTAACAAGAAAAATGGCTGATATGTTAAAGATAGAACCACCTAGAAAAATTAGCACCTTTTTGACTTTCCCATTTTTTTTATGATGTAATTCCTTATATTCACACCAACCATCAACAAAATAGACCTTACGGATACAAAAGGGGCCTACCTTGCAAAGTGTTTTTCCTGTACCTATATGAATATCTACATGACATCCTAAAAGCTTTGCGAAAAATAAATGACCGCTCTGATGAATGATAGTAACGACAGGTAGTACTAAGAAAAGGGAAAGAAAAAATTTTCCCATGTCTTCAAATCCAAACATGAATACTCCCCCAATATGATTAACGTTTTCTTAATCTGTCTCATACCCGTCCACCTTTTTATAAAACATAAATGCAAACCCACTCATAGATAAAAAATAGTCTATCGTTTCAGTAGATTAAATGAATAGGTACATATGATAAGAGATTTAAATTTCTTTTTTATGTTTGAATGCATTTCTTGAAGGGTAAAACCTACCTAACATACTTAGAAGGAGGAATTAATAATGGATAATAGTTGGAAGAAAAAATTAATTGTTGGTGGTATGGCTGCTATTTTAACTTTAGGAGGCCTTGCTGGGTGTGCTGATGGAGTTGATCAAGATAATGGTCCTAGTGATGGAGAACAAAAGGATGATGTAGATAACGAAAATAAGAATCCAGAAACAGAATAAGTATGGAAGTCCATTGAAGGGACAAAATCAGGGAATATAGTATGTTGCAAATCATGCAGTTCTGTAAAACTGGTTTTGTCCCTTTTGGTGTGAATGAAAGACAACTGGCAGTGGTACCTAGTTGATTTGTCTTTCATAGTGGTGATGGAAGACAACTTGCAACAAAACATAGTCGATTTTTGTCTTTTATTAAAACGATCAATAACAGAGCGTTTTGAGATGTCCAAGTTTCACATCAAATTGGTATTAACCATATGCCTAATAAAAAAAGTTGTCAAGGAGCGATTAAAATGTCAGAAAAATACTATGTATCCGTTGAAGTCGGGGATATTCAAGATTCCCCATTTGATGATCACTTTCATTATTATGAAATAGAGGCATCGAAGCAGCAACTGGAGGAAATTGAGAGTATCTTATAAGAGATCAAAATGACGGAATATGACCCAAAACCAATTCTCACATCACTAAATGAAGAAAATGGTATAGAAGCACGAGAAGAGCAGCATCGTTTACTTACAAAGCTATATGAAAAAATTTATCATCTGGGAACAGTTGAAACAAAACAGGATATACGGTCCTTAAAAATATTAAACCAGCTTCATTAATATGAAGCTGGTTGGCTTATGAAGTTAAATAAATTTATTCTATTAACAATCAATCGGCATTTTCCAATTTTTAATCCACCCACGGGCCTTCATGGCTTCTGCTAGTCTTCCAACTCCTACCAGATAGGCAGATTCTCGCATACTAACCTTTTTCTCTTCTTTCATCATATATACACTTTCAAATGCATGAACTAATTTCTCTTCGAGTTTTTCATTAATTTCATCTTCTTTCCAAAAATAGTTCATAGAATTTTGAACCCATTCAAAATAGGAAACGGTTACACCACCGGCGTTACATAATATATCCGGAATGACAAATATCCCTTTTTCCTCCATTACATGATTTCCTTCCGGTGTAGTTGGTCCATTAGCAGCTTCAGCTACGATCTTTGCTTTAATAGTAGGGGCGGTTTTACTTGTAATTTGGTTCTCTAATGCTGCCGGTACGAGAATATCACAATCCAGTGAAAACAGTTCCTTATTTGTAATATTCATACTATCTTTAAAACCTTTTACTGTTCCATTTACATTAACATAGTCTATTAAATTCATAACATCTAAACCATTTGGTGAATAAGCTCCACCTTTTGCATCCGTAATAGCGATCACTTTTACTCCATGTTGATGTAATAATTTTGCAGTAATGGATCCCACATTTCCAAAACCTTGAATGACTGCACTTAGGTTGTCAAGTTTAAGATTCAAACGTTTGGCTGCCTCAATAATAGAGATGACGACCCCGCGCCCGGTTGCCTCAATTCGTCCTGCTGACCCACCTATTATAATTGGTTTGCCTGTTATAAAGCCGGGAACACTACGCCCTGATAACCGATCAAATTCGTCCAGCATCCATCCCATGATTTGTTGATTTGTATTGACATCAGGAGCAGGGACATCTTTTGCAGGTCCAATAATAGGCTCTAATTCCCTGATATATCCTCGACTTAATTCCTCAAGCTCACGATTAGATAGTTCATGAGGATCGACAATAATTCCTCCTTTTCCACCTCCAAATGGTAAACCGATCAAGGCAGATTTTAATGACATCCACATGGATAAGGCGATTACTTCATCCTCGGTAACGTTTTGATGGAATCGAACTCCGCCTTTTGTAGGGCCCAGTATATCAATATGTTGGGAACGAATACCGGTATAGCTTACATATTCACCATTATCTTTACGAATTGGAATCGAAACTTTCATTACTCTGGTCGGTTTTTTTAAAATCTCATAAACTCCTTTTGGTAGTTGTAATGATTCTGTTGCTCGTTCGATTAAACGTTTTGCGATTTCATACGGATTTGTAATATCGACACCGTTTTGTTGTTCTTTGGATGGCATTTCCGATCTGATTTCTGCAACAGGATCATTCCTAGTTCCTTCTTGAGATTCTTCATTTGTCGTCTTTGGTTTTTCTTCCATGATAAAATCCGTCGTGGGGTTCGGTTTACTTCCCATCATTAACTCCATCCTTTCCATTAATTTGTTTTATTTCTTTAATTAAATCCTATCTTTCTTAACGATTATTTACCCTTAAACTTTAGATACTAAAACTAGTAAAGGAAAAATAGAATAGTTGAAAATGAGAGAGAGTAGTTATTCTGAAAAAATAGGTTTATTACTTAAAAAAGTTGGTTATTATTTTTATACGTCTAATAAAGGACATCATTTTAACTAGTATATTTCTTCAAAGGAGGAATGAAAGTGGCTAAAAAGAATGTTAGGAAACTGATAGGAGAAGAAAGCAGGTCGTAAAGGTGGGAAAAGGATTAATTTTTAAAAGAGAAAATAAATGAGGAACAACGCTTTTCTGAAAAAATATGCAAATGAAAGTTTATCAATTGTGACAATGGGTATCTACTAGTAAACACATTTTAAAAAACAAAAAAGGAGAGATGAAAAATGGGATTTCTTTGGGCATTAATTATAGGTGGAATTATTGGTTGGTTAGCAGGTCTAATCGCAGGAAGAGATATTCCAGGAGGGATTATTGGTAATATCATTGCCGGATTTATTGGTGCATGGCTCGGGTCTCTTTTATTGGGACAATGGGGTCCGGAAGCAGGAGGCTTCTATATTATTCCAGCTTTAATAGGAGCTATTGTTCTGGTATTTGTTGTTAGTTTTGTTATGAAGAGTATGCGAAAACATGCTTAAACTGAACAATCTATGAAAGAGGCTGCTTATATGCAGTCTCTTTGTTTAAAAGTAGAAAGTTGTTTATGAATAAACTAATTATAGAAGGTGATGAAATGCAAACAAAAAAGAAGAGTTTATTGTTAACAAAGGAAGACATGGTAAACGATCAAATCGTTCCAGATTGGGTACTCAAAGAATATCAGACGTTTCACTCAACCGTTACAGATCCTACTTTTCCGTGTTATTTTGGGATGAGTGCTGAGAATAAAGGGGAACTTCGTTACTCATACATTACACATGATAATTGGTCACAATTACCTGATACAATTAATAGCTTCATAGATTTATTTCAAGCACCTAAGCTTGTTAGGCATGGGTTATTTCTTTTCGTAGAGCCTGAGGAGACGGAAAAAACAATTTCATATTACAGGAATTACTTTTGGGAAATCTTGCAATATCTACATAAACATGATGAAAGAGAGTGGCCGAAGGATATTCCGTACGATCCGGACCACCATTTATGGGCATTTTCGTTTGCGAATGAACCATTTTTTGTATTTGGAAATGCACCAGCGTACAAACAACGAAAAACAAGAAACTTAGGAAACAGCCTCATTTTGGGTTTTCAGCCACGCCGTATTTTTGAAGGGTTAGAAGGAACGTCCAAAGGAGGAGCGATGTCCAGAGAGAAAGTGAGAGAACGTGTGGAAAAATGGGATCAACTTCCGAAGCACCCAAACATAAGTCATTATGGTGATCCCGATCACCGGGAATGGAAACAATACTTTATTGGTGATGATGCAAAACCAATGACTGGAAAATGTCCATTCCACAAAGTTGCTAATAATTAACGAAAGGACGCCTTTATCATTAAGAGGCAACCTTATTTAAACGAAACAAAATAAAAAATAGCAGTGGGTTTAGGATTACCACTGCTATTTTCTATTTTAGGGCTTATATTTTTTTTCGCTGGAAGATTGATCTTTTGTATCATGCTTGTCTCGTTCTTCCCTTTTTTCCTCTTTTATATCTTCTAGAGGTAGATCATCAATCGGCATAACAAGTTGATCAACTTCCTGCTGACTTTCCCTATCTTTTTTAAATCTATCAGGGTTATTCTTTTTCTTTTGCTGCACTTTTTCCCGGTCCATTAGATATCCTCCTTATGATATAAAATGTTAAAAGGTGGTTACTATTTTATACCCTGACAATTATCCAGGTAAACAAACAGTTACTTCTCCATGAAAACTCTACTGATATTTATAAGATATAATCTAAAATCTATATTGATTCACAGCTAGCTATGTGACATTTTATATGTAGCTTTTAAATGCAGTTGTAAAAGTGTTAGTTACTTAATGGGGAGGAATGTTCAATGGGAGATACAAGATTATCGGATAAGGAAATGATTGAATCAATAAAAAAAGAGTTGGAAATTCCACATGCGGATGACATTAGGGGGAATATTTCTTTACCGTTATCTATTAAAGGAGCAACTATATCTTGGGAAACGAGTAGACCGGATATCGTAAATGTGAAAAACAAAAAGATTGAGGGGTATGATGATATTCCTGCAGGTATTGTATCCAGACCTGAAACAGATACACCAGTACAATTAACTGCATCAATAACTGTTGGAGAGCTAAGTGAAAAGAAGCAAATTTCGCTTAAAGTGAAGACAAAACCAGGAGACATGAGTTTTCATGCTTATTTAATGGTTCATTTTACAGGTGAGCATGAAAAAGGAGAACAGATCTACTTTGCATGCAGCACAGACGGCTTGAACTGGAGTGATTTGAATAGTGGAGAACCAATTTTACTCTCCGATATAGGTGAAAATGGAGTGCGAGACCCTTTTATCTTGCGATCAGCAGAAGGAGATCAATTTTTCATAATCGCTACAGATTTACGGATTGCAAATGGAAGAGGTTGGGATGCAGCACAAACTGACGGAAGTACATCTATTATTGTTTGGGAATCAAATGATATAGTAAACTGGTCAGATCCTAAGATGATTGAAGTGGCTCCGCAAAATGCAGGAGACGCGTGGGCTCCTGAGGCAATATATGATGAAAAAACAGGGGAATATATTGTGTTTTGGGCTTCAAGAGTCTTGGTTGAAGGTGAATTTGGAACCCATAATATTTACTATGCTAAGACAAGGGATTTCTATACTTTTACTAAGCCGAACCTGTTTATTGAACGTCCAAAAGATACCCATATTATTGATACAACCATTATTAAAGATCATAACATGTATTATCGATACTCAGGAGATGTACAAATCACCATAGAAAAAAGTGACCAAATACTGAGTTCGTGGAGAAAGATTGGAACATTAGAAGCTTCAACTGGATTAACTGGAAAAGATGTTGAGGGCCCATTGATTTTTAAATTTCATAACAAAAAAGAATGGTGTTTATTGGTTGATCAATATTCAACTGGAAAGGGATATCTGCCATTACTCACTAGAGATCTTTCAAGTTGTGAGTTTGAAAAGGTAAAAACGACTTACTGTTTAGGCTCTTCTAAAAAAAGACATGGGTCTGTTTTATCTTTAACAAAAGAAGAATACGAAACTGTTAAGACTAAGTGGGGGACAAACTGAACAAAATATGTAGAGCTCCTATGAAAAAATATGGAACCTTCATTATACGATTTGAATATATCGATTAAAATTTATCGTAATAATTAGTTTTAGAAACTTCCATATTATTGTATGAGATCTTATTTTTCTAAAGATGACAGAATTAATTGTTGTAACAGATTTAATACTCTTATAGGAGAAATTTTAAGAGTAGAGAAGGGTTAATATGAGTGTTACGCTTGCATTACTTGCAGCTTTTTTTGCTGCAATAACAGGAATTCTGGCTAAAATCGGAATGGAGAATGTGAATTCTAATTTAGCAACAGCTATCCGTACAATTATTGTATTAATCATGGCTTTTATCATTGTTTTAATCACAGATCGGCTTCATTCCATCACCATGATTTCAACAAAAGCATTACTATTTATCCTGTTATCAGGGGTAGCAACAGGGATCTCATGGTTGTTTTTCTTCAGATCACTTGCGATGGGGGATGCTTCCAAGGTAATACCAATCGATAAATCAAGTGTTGTATTAACCATTATATTATCAATTGTGGTTTTGGGAGAGCAAGCTGTTCCTAATATTATGGTCGGAGGAGCATTGATTGCTGTTGGTACTTTTGTGTTGATTGGGAAAAACGAAGAAAAGAAACGTTTTACCGGTTCTCAAATTTATATTGTGTATGCCATATTAGGGGCTGTATTCGCAGCGTTAACGGCAATATTAGCAAAAATCGGAATTGAAGATGTGGATTCAAATGTTGCTACCTTTTTAAGAACAATCGTTATTTTACTTTTTTCATGGGCAATTGTGTTTTTTAAAGGAAATCATAAAGAAATTAAAGCAATCTCCTCAAAAGGATATCTCTTTTTAATCCTATCAGGTGTGGCGACAGGTTTATCATGGCTTTGCTATTTTGCTGCATTAGCTATTGGAAAGGTTTCAGTGGTAGCGCCTATTGATAAAGCTAGTGTTGTTATCACGATGATTCTAAGTTTTGTGATTTTAAAGGAGAAAGTAACAAAAAACAAGGTTATTGGCGGGATAATTATTACAATTGGGACAGGTTTCTTAATTTTTTAGACCAAAAAGGCGCAACTTATAAAATTGCGCCTTTTCAAGTTTACATATTTTATCCCAATAAAGGCAGGGTTAATGAATATTATGTTTTCTAAAATTACCACCCTTAACTTCAGCAACATCATAAACGGTAACAAAGGCACTTCCATCGATTTCATTTATAATTTCTTTAAGTTTGGTTTCTTCCAAGCGGTTGATGACACATGTGATCTCTTTAAATTTTTCATTAGAAAAGCCGCCGTAAGCTTCTTTATATGTCGCACTTCTGCCTAAACGATCGCGAATTGTCTCGATCATTATTTCGGGTTTGTTTGTAATAATTTGGAATGTTTTAGAGCCGCTTAACCCTACTTCAACAATATGAATGACTTTAGAAGCAATAAAATAAGCGATCGCTGAAAGGATAGCACCTTGAAGACCAAATACGGTTGATACGAAAATAAATACAAAGATGTTTAAGAATAGGATGAGATCACTTGTCCCAAATGGTAATTTTCGAGATAGTAGGACGGCAAGCATATCAATCCCATCTAATGCGCCACCATTACGCAGTGCTAGTCCCATTCCAAAACCGAGGATAATCCCACCTACAACAGTAACTAACAGTGTATCTCCTTCGATAATAGCAGGAATATGGTGCATGAACACTGTCCCTAAAGCAAGTGATGCTATTCCGAGAATTGATAATATAGTGAAGGTCTTACCAATTTGTTTATATCCAAGCCAGATAAATGGGATGTTTATGCCGGCAATCAAAACTCCTAATGGTAGGTCAAATAGTTTTGATCCGACGATACTTAATCCTGTTACCCCGCCATCAGAGACATTGTTTGGAATTAATACTGTTTCCAGTCCATATGCAGCGATAATTCCGCCGATAATGACCATTAATCCTTGTAAAATCTTTCTTAATTTAAATGGTTTATGTTTGTCACTTACATTCATAAAATTCCTCTTTTCAAATTTTTTTCCTATTTAAGTCTACCATAAAATATTTTTTTTTCATTATTCTTTCTATACGGATATTAATCCAGTTGAGAGAGATAGGCTTCCCGTAGTCTGTACTTTAATAGAAGAGAATTGATATAATATCTTGCCTAAATGACTTATCGACCGGTATATGTAATGATGATATAATACCTTCGATAAGCTGATTAATAAATTTTAAGATGGAAGAGGAGGAGTAAGTGAAAATGATCATAAAATGTATACGGATCGCCATCATGATTGTGCTGCTTATTTCTCCTATTTTCAACATAGAAAATCAAAAATTTGATTTAAATATAGAAGATACATCAATCACTTCTTTTTCTATTAATAATGATATGAAAGTCGCTTTACCTTCAGTGCCTAAATTAGTAAATGAAAAGCATAAACCTTCATTTGTTCTTCACACACACATTTTTCCTATTTTCGAATATCTCATTATTGAAAATTGCTGTGATTATTTTGTTGAAACAATACCACAAAAAATGAGTTTTCTATATGAGGTCAAATACCACTCTAATTTTTTCGCTTAAGCTCCTTCCATCTCAGATTAATCTATGAGGAGGAGAAAGATGAAGGAATTATTAAAAGTGATAGAGTGGAAACCGATTATTATCTTTATAGTTTTATCACTGCTTATCATATTAGCTGGAGTATATTATGCAAATCATTATTTAACAGGAGTTAATTATCCGACATTTTTAAGTTTTTTGAAACATATCTAATTAGCTAACGATTAAAAATGCCTTCATTTAGTGTGAGGGCATTTTTATTTGCTTCTATATATACTAAGGAGTACCTCTTTCATGTTCTATATAAAATTGATGTTACATAATTTTGTAATAGTGAAGGATAAGTAACGTTAGTGGATATCCTCATTTGACATTGATTTTATAAGGGTGGGCATAATAATTGAAGATACCGGTAGATTGAAAATTGATTATGAAGCAATCAAGATCATTGTAATGTTACATAATTTTTGATAGGATATAGTTATGTAACATAAGGGGGAACTTTCCTGTGGAATATGTCGATCCTATCAAAGACATTGAACAAATAAATGCGATAAAAGAAAATTTAAAAAAACAATCACAAAGAGACCTTTTGCTTTTTGTATTTGGTATTAATACAGGGGTGAGAATCAGTGATTTACTTGCTTTGAAGGTTAGGGATGTTTTTGATGGTGAAAAGGTAAAAGAATTCCTTTATATCGAAGAAGATGATGTAATAGGATACTTTATAAATAATGCAGTGAAATATGAAATAGAAAATTACTTTGCCCAACATGACTTTAAAATGGAAGATTATTTATTTAAGTCAAAAAAGGATCTTAAACCAATTACTCGTCAGCAGGCATATCGTATTATTAACAATGCAGCTAAGGAGGTAGGAGTTATCGGTAAAGTGGGAACACATACACTTAGAAAGACTTTTGGCTACCATGCTTACCGGAAGGGAATAGCTATTTCCATTTTGATGTCGATTTATCATCATCATTCTTCTGCAGAAACACTGCGATATATAGGAATCGACAAAGATGAAAAACAAGTTATTAAAGTGGATGTGAATTTATGAGGCTGGTTTTACTGTAAGATCATGTGTTACCTCCTGATATGTCACAAAAAAACCTCCGCTTCATAACAAAGCAGAGGCTAAAAATATATGTGTAGAGTTAACTGTTTTCGTCTGGATTTTCACTATAGGTTTCTAGTGTCCGGGAAACATTTGTGAAATCTTCAATTACATCGTCAGTAACTCGAACTTGTAAGGTTTCTTTGCTTTTCATAAACTTAAAGATTCCATTATTAAAGTCGGTTCCATGTTCTTTAAAGAAGATCCCTTCATATTCAATATCTTTTGTGTGGGTAAAGGATAAACGATATTTTTCGTTTTCCTTCACTAGATAGGCTCTAACCCCTTTTTCAAATTGCCCCTCTTCATCCTTAAGTGCACGTGAAACAGAAATGATATGAAGATCTGTGAATGGTATATCACGTAATAAGGAATTGATGACAGAACCTTTGGCGATTTGTTCCCACCTGCTTTGGGCAGTTTGTCCAAGAATAATTTGAGTAATGTTTTTCTCCCTTGCCACATCAGCAATGACTTTTGAAACTGGACGTTTTTCATTGTCTTTTATAATGAATTCATCAGCATTATGAAGTTTAGCTAAGTGTTTCCATCTTTCTATATAAAGAGATTTCTCAGCATCCAAATCATCAAAAGGTTTTGGATCAATCGTTAAAATATAAAGTGGGCAATCAAGCATATTTGCAATTTTGCAACCACGTTGGATGAGACGTTCTCCATTTGGTCCATAATAAACGCACACGAGAATACTTTCATCCATACGACCTTTTACTTTTTTCATTTTAAAGTCCACCTCGTATGTGTATTTAATAGGATAATTTACCACTATTTAAGTCAGACTATGTATGAATATAGCATCTTGTACAATCATCAGTCAAACTAATTTTTTTAGAAAATATAACTTGCCTATATTTATAAAAATTTCATTGAGGATAACTATGATAAAACCTATTAATCTTTGTAAATAAACTTACCAAAGGAGGGGATCAATTTGTCGGTGTTATATATCATGATTTTGATTCCATTTATATTTGCTTTTTTCGTTCCCTTTTTATATAAACGATTTTCCCCGAAGATTCACACTGGTTGGTTTGTATTGTTTGTACCTCTAATTATTTTTATTTATTTGTTAAGGTATATTCCGGTTGTCGCCAAGGGAGAAGTCATATTGAAAACAGTACCTTGGCTACCTTCTGCAAATATTAATTATACAACCTATATAGATGGATTAAGTCTTATTTTTGGACTCCTCATAGCAGGAGTAGGTACCCTGGTTATTCTTTACTCCATCTATTATTTATCAGCTGAACGTGAATCACTTCATAATTTCTATGTTTATCTCATGTTATTCATGGGAGCAATGTTTGGTGTTGTTTTCTCTGATAACATACTAGTTTTATACGTTTTCTGGGAATTGACAAGTATCTCTTCATTTTTATTAATTGCTTACTGGTATCAGCGTAAAGGATCACGCTATGGAGCTCTTAAGTCAATGCTCATTACCATATTTGGCGGGCTTGCTATGCTTGCAGGTTTTATCCTTTTATCGATTATGGCTGATACGTACAGCATTCGTGAAATGATGACCCAGCTTTCTGCAGTAAAGGAACATGCCTTTTTTATTCCGGCGATGATCCTGATTCTTTTGGGAGCATTTACAAAATCGGCTCAATTTCCGTTCAGCATATGGCTACCTGATGCAATGGAAGCACCTACACCAATTAGTGCGTATTTGCATTCAGCGACAATGGTTAAAGCGGGAATTTATCTTGTTGCACGTTTCACTCCTATATTTGGCGGAAGTGCTGAATGGTTTTGGATCGTTTCAAGTGTTGGATTAATTACATTATTATATGGTTCGTTAAATGCGGTAAAACAGACAGATCTTAAAGCGTTGCTAGCCTTTTCCACTATCAGTCAATTAGGGTTGATTATGAGTCTTTTCGGCCTTGGATCTGTTTCATTATATGATGGGTTTGGAGATGAGTCTGCTATCTATGCAGGGGCTATCCTTACAGCCATTTTCCACTTAATTAATCATTCTACATTTAAAGGGAGTCTGTTTATGGTTGTGGGAATCATTGACCACGAAACAGGGACACGTGACATTCGGAAATTAGGCGGATTAATTCATATCATGCCTATTTCATTTTCATTAACACTGATTGGAAGCTTTGCGATGGCCGGATTACCTCCGTTTAATGGATTTTTAAGTAAAGAAATGTTTTTCACAAGTGTGTTACAAGCAAAAGAGATGAGCGGTTTTAATATGGAAACTCTCGGATGGATGATTCCTGCTATTGCATGGATTGCGAGTGTTTTTACATTTATCTACTGCATGATTCTTTTATTTAAGACATTTACTGGTGAATATAAGCCGGAAAAATTAGGGAAAAAAGCACATGAAGCACCACTTGGCATGTTACTATCACCAATTATTTTAGCGTCGCTTGTGATTGTCATTTTCTTTTTCCCAAATGTCCTTGCGAACTACCTGTTGAAACCTGCATTACATGCTGTTTTACCGAATGTAGCGAAGAGCGGCGTATTTGAGGTGAAAATAAGTGCTTGGCATGGGTGGAACACAGAACTATTTATGACGATAGGTGTTGTATTAGTTGGAGCAGTTTTATATCTTCTCTTAAAGAAGTGGCAAAAAGTGTATGGAATATATCCTGAGGCTCTAAAGCTGAACAACTTGTATAATTTAGGAATTGAGAAATCTGAACAATCATCACGTCTTCTTACTGAAAAATATATGACTGGATCAATCCGTCAGTATTTGATTTATATTTTCCTATTTATGATCTTGATGCTGGGTGGTTCTCTTTTCTTTTTCAATGGAATCTCATTTGACTCTTCGAAAGATGCACCTGTCACACTGTTCGAGATGGGACTATTAGTGGCAATGTTACTAACTGCAGGTGCCGTCCTTTTTGTGAAGTCGAGAATGACATCCTTAGTATTAATTGGTGTACTTGGTTTTCTTATGTCGATGTTATTTGTCATCTTCCGTGCACCGGATTTAGCTCTTACTCAGTTGGTTGTAGAAACGATCACAACAGCATTATTTTTACTTTGTTTCTACCATTTACCGGAGCTTGGGAAAAATATCGGGAGAGTAAGATTTAAATTAACAAATTTCATTGTATCGTTTGGTGTTGGTTTAACTGTTACGATTATGGCTCTGTCGGCAAATGGAACACGATTGTTTGAACCTATTTCAACTTACTTCGAGGATTCCTACGAACTTGCAGGGGCAAAAAATATCGTTAATGCCATTCTGGTTGATTTTAGGGGCATTGATACGTTACTGGAAATTTCAGTCGTATGTATTGCAGGCTTGGGAGTATTCACGTTAATTAAACTACGATTAAAAGGGAGTGAAAAATAATGAAACATTCTACTAGCCCAAATGACGTTATTCTTCATTCTGTTACAAAGATTGCTGTCGTTATTATTCTCACTTTTTCCATTGATCTGTTCTTTGCTGGTCATCATAATCCCGGAGGAGGATTTATCGGGGGCCTTAGTATGGCTGCAGCGCTGACTCTTTTATTTATTTCATTTGATATAGAAAGTGTTCAAGCGAATTTACCTGTTGATTTTACAAAACTTGCTGCCGTAGGCGTATTAATTGCAGTATTTGTTGGAATAGGGGGAATGTTGTTTAGCCAACCATTCTTATTTCAAGCATTTGACTATTTTAATCTTCCTATTTTCGGAGAAACCGAACTTGCAACTGCAGTGCTTTTTGATATAGGAGTTGCCTTGGCTGTTATTGGTACAGCTGTAACAATTATTATGACAATAAGTGAGGATCGATAAAATGGAGACATTCCTATCTATCCTTGTTGGCCTATTTTTTATGATCGGTACCTATTTGATCTTGTCGAGGAATTTATTAAGAATCATCCTTGGCTCATCCATCATTAGTCATGGAATTAATCTGCTGATTCTTACGATGGGTGGCTTAAAAACTGGGGGACTGCCACTCATAGGTGAAAAAAATGTTACGTATACAGATGCCCTGCCACAGGCATTGATTTTGACTGCCATTGTCATAAACTTTGCAGTTACAGCGCTTTTTTTAGTATTAAGCTATCGGGCGAATAAAGTGTTAGGAACAGTTGATATAGATCAAATAAGGGGTAATGAACATGAATAATCTTATTATACTGCCGATCATCATACCTCTTATTGCAGGCATGATGATGATTGTTTTTCGAAAAAATATCTTATTTCAAAGAATAGTAAGTGTTCTCGCTATTTTATTAATTAGTATCGTTGCGTTAGTGATGATCAGACAAATAGAAGATATTGGCATTCAAACACTTCAATTGGGTGGCTGGGTAGCGCCTTTTGGTGTTAGCATTGTGGCTGATATGTTTTCTGTATTATTACTATTGACTTCGAGCATTGTAGCATTATGTTGTTTGCTATTCGCTTTTAAAACAATCGGTAAAGACAGAGAAGAGTTTTACTTTTACCCATTACTCTTGTTTCTTTTAACAGGAGTAAACGGCTCCTTTTTAACGGGAGATTTATTTAATCTGTATGTTTGTTTTGAAGTGATGCTGATTGCCTCATATGTCTTAATCTCATTAGGTGGTACAAAGCTTCAATTACGGGAGTCGCTAAAATATATATTAGTTAACATTGTATCTTCCTTCTTGTTTCTACTTGCGATTGCTTATTTGTATGCAATCACAGGAACATTAAATTTAGCACACCTTTCAACACGTATTGCAGAAGTAGGACAAGGAGGGCTGATTTCTACTGTTGCCATTCTCTTCATTATTGTATTTAGTATGAAAGCAGCGTTATTTCTTTTCTTTTGGTTACCAGGTTCATATAGTGCTCCACCTACTGCAATTGCCGCGATCTTTGCTGCATTACTTACAAAAGTCGGTATCTACTCACTATTTCGTATGTTTACGCTCGTCTTTTATCATGAGCCTCAAATTACTCATTTATTTATAGGGATATTAGGGGTTTTAACCATGATTTTGGGAGCGATTGGAGCAATAGCATATTGGGATATCAAGAGGATCTTAACCTATAATGTTATCGTAGGTGTCGGTTTTATTATTACTGGCCTTGCTTCCTACACAGTAGAAGGGTTTAGAGGGTCCATTTACTACCTTATTCATGACATTATTATTAAAGCTCTTCTGTTTCTGATCGGGGGAACAATTATTTATTTGACCGGTACTAGTAAGCTTAAAGAGATAAGTGGCCTGATTCGAACACACCCTTACTTAGGTTGGATGTTCTTTATCACTTCCTTATCAATAGCAGGCATTCCGCCTTTAAGCGGATTTATAGGCAAAGTATTTATAACACGGGGTACCTTTGAGGCAGGTTATTATTGGATTGGCGGTGTAGGACTATTTACTAGTCTAATGGTTCTGTATTCGGTCATGAAGATTTTTATGAATGGCTTTTGGGGAGAAGGATATCTAAGTAAGGAAATGGAAAAGGGAACTACAAAGGGGATCATGTTGCCAATAGGTATACTAACAATCCTGACCATACTATTAGGTGTCGGGGCCGAAGGAATATATAACTATATTAACCTTGCTGCCGAAGATATGATGAATCCAGCTGCATATATTGAGGCGGTATTTCAAGGGAAACAGATTCCTTAAAGTATCTAGTTCTTGAAATTATGAAAAGAGGTGGTTTGATTGCCTTTACAGGTACTAATCAACCTATTTATTGCATTCTTGTGGATGTTTCTCCAAGATGAATGGAGCTTTCTAGCCTTTTTTAGCGGCTATTTGGTAGGAATTATAGTCCTTTTCATCCTAAGAAGGTTCTATAAACAAGAATTTTATTTGAGTAAATTGGGCTCCATTTTAAAACTGCTTTTTGTTTTCATAAGGGAACTGATCACATCGAGCATTTTTGTTGTAGGACATGTAATAAGACCTAGAGTTAGCCTAACACCGGGAATTATTACAGTAGAAACGGATCTAGAAGGAGATTTAGAAGTAACCATATTTTCGTTGTTGCTTAATCTTACTCCGGGATCAGTCGTTATTGAAGTTTCATCAG
The DNA here is from genome assembly GCF_000518865.1 of Bacillus sp. J37. Classification (GTDB taxonomy): domain Bacteria; phylum Bacillota; class Bacilli; order Bacillales; family Bacillaceae; genus Metabacillus. The sequence goes on from NZ_JAEK01000008.1 coordinate 61,668, forward strand.
ACTCTAAAGTCTTTTATGTTCATGCCTTAGATCTACCAAAAGCAGGCGAATCTGTGAGAAAAGCTAGTAAAATCTTTGAAAAGGCAATTAAGGATGTGACAAGGAAATGACCGAAATCATTTTAAACATATCGTTATTCTTATTGGTTCTTTCTATTTTAGCGGCACTTTATCGAGTAATTAAAGGTCCATCAACTGCTGACAGAGTGCAAGCTTTAGATTCAATCAGTATAACGATTATTGCCGGTGTAGCCATTTATTCTGTTTTATTAGACAGTCATGCCATATTGGAGATCATCCTGTTAATTGGTATTTTATCATTTGTAGGTACCATTGCCTTTGCCAGATTTATTGAAAGAGGTGTTGTTATTGTACGCAAACGAAATAAGTGAACAGTTCCCGGCATTACTAATTTTGGTAGGAACGATCTTCACTTTTCTTAGTGCTGTAGGTTTAGTACGATTTCCTGATTTATATACACGTTCACATGCAGCTTCAAAAAGTTCAACACTCGGTGTCCTTTGTACATTATTGGGGACACTGTGTTATTTTTGGATATCTGAGGGATATTTTAGTATCCGATTAATTTTGGGAATTTTCTTTGTGTTTCTTACAACCCCTGTTGCAGCACATCTTATGTGTAGAGCAGCATATCGATCAAATTTAGAACTAGCGGATGAAAGTATACAGGATGATTTAAAGGAAGTTTTTGAAAGAGAAAATGGATAATTAGGATATTGTAAATTTATGATTTGTAAAAACGCCCCCATACAACATTACAAAGTATGGGGGTGTTCTGTTTGACTTATTATCTTATCGTCTAGGAAACTAAAAAATTCTTTGAACTGTGGATAAACGCTTCGACATCCAGCTCCAGGGGCTAGCCTCTCTAGGGTCTTGCCAATTTGGAATTGAAGGCAAAGAACGCCTTCTATTCTAAATCGTCTTATTTGCCCTAGGCTGATCAAGGCGCTTGAGCTTCTGTTATTCTAAATCCTTTTTAACTGAATTGATCTGATGCTTCATATCCATTTGTTTATCTGTACGGTGATCGATGCTTATGTTTGTCACAATTCGGTCCGGACCTGCTGAAAACGCTACCTGATGCATGTCCCTGGCAATGTCCCATAGCTGATCAATTTCTCCTTCAATGACAGTTGAGGTTGGAGTCAGCTTATAGGTTAATCCTTTTTCTTCGATTTTCTTTACAACGCTGGTGACCTCTGAGCTGAAGCTGGTAGAATTTGTTCCAATAGGTATAATGCTTATTTCCAACAAGGGCATTTTTCTCTCTCCTTTCATCTTTTCTGAGTTAATTATTATGATTAGGTTCGGCGGGTACGGAAATGTCCTCAAGGGCTTTTCCGGCTTTTTTCGTTGATTCATTGTGGACTGCTATGTCTCCAAGCGAAACCATTCCAACCAATTTCTCACCCTCGACAATAGGAAGACGGCGAATTTGATGCTGTGACATGATCTCTGCCGCTTGCTCAACTGACATATCCGGTGTTCCTTTTATAACATCTTCCGTCATTAGCTTTGAAATGGATGTCTCACCTGATAGATTATTTGCTATCCCTTTTATGACAATATCACGATCGGTAACGATTCCTACTAGTCTTTCATCTTCACAAATTGGAATAGAGCCTACTTCAAGCTCTTTCATTTTTAGGGCAATATCACTGCAAGAACTCTTCACTGTACAACTTTCAACATCGGTTGTCATGACTTCGGTAATATTCATTGCTATTCCTCCTTCATGATTTATTGGTCCTTCGTTTATTTGCATACCCTTCCTAATCTTTTGTAAACACAATGAATATGACTATTAAAAGTTGTTAATATCACTTATCTACTAAATCGATTGATTAACTGGCTGAACCCTAATATATTTTTTTGAAACTTAAATTTTAGATAATTTTATGCCTTTTTTTCTGTTTAACCACATTATTCATTGGGAATGTAACCTATGAAACAATCACATCACATAATCGTATTTTTCAAAGGAGGCAGAACATGATAGATTACAACGGAGTAACAGATTCTTGGATGGCTTATTTAGGTAGATTACCAGATTTAGTACTTGCCCTACTCGTCCTTTTGATAGGATGGATTGTGGCAACTATAATTGCAAAGGCGGTAAAGGCAGCCTTACATCGTACAGACTTTGATAACAAAATGGCGCGATGGATGAGACCGGATTCTGATAGAAACCGGGATGCATCAAAGCCTTTCAACTATTCTTCTGAAACTATTATTAGTAAGGTTGTATTTTGGATCATTATGGCTATAGCATTTGTTGTATTTTTAAATATGCTGAGTCTGCCATTTGTTGCACAGCCAATTTCACAAGCATTGGGTGTAATCGCAGCGGCAATACCAAGTCTATTAAAAGCAGCTCTTATCGCAGTTGCAGCCTGGTTGATTGCATCAGGATTGTCAATTCTAGTTAAAAAAGCAGGAAATAGTCAACATGTTCAAGGATTTTTATCAAGATGGAAGCTAACAGGTGACAGAAATCAAGCGAATAATGCGGTACTCTCTGCTTCTAAAGCAGTCTTTTATTTAACCCTGCTGCTATTCTTACCTGCTGTTCTAGCAGCCCTCGGAATTGAAGCCATTTCAGAACCTCTTGAAGGCATGTTAAATGGATTTTTTGCTTTTATTCCTAAACTTATTGGTGCTGGGGTCATTCTGTTTATTGGATGGTTAGTAGCGAAAGTTGTAAAGGAAATTCTTGTGAAGTTTCTAAGCAGTATTGGAACAGATCGTCTTGCAGCTAAATTAGGTGCTGAAAAGGCACTTGATAACCATTCGATTTCTCAGCTAATAGGAACAATTGTATATGTATTTATTTTAATCCCGGTCGTCATTTCGGCACTTGAAACATTAGATATCGATGGTATTTCCGAACCGGCTGTTGGAATGCTTGGTCAAATTATGGATATGATTCCAAACATTATTATTGCCATTCTTCTCGTGGCAGCAGGTTTATGGGTCGGTAAATGGGTTAAGAAAGCTATCACTTCCTTGTTGGAGAGAGTTGGATTTAACAGCATTCTTTCTAAAATTGGACTAGGGTCACTGAGAAAGAGCACACAAACTTTAACCCTGTCTGAACTAGTCGGATTAGCAGCACAGATTGTCGTTGTTCTGCTATTTACAATAGAAGCGTTGCAGATCGTTAATCTTGAAAGCTTGGTTTCTATCTTAACGGTTGTATTAGCATATATTCCGATGGTGTTAACGGCTGTTCTCATTCTTGGAATTGGATTTTATGCGGGGGATCTTGTCAAACGTATTGTGAAAAGCATGGTGAGACAAGAAACAGAAGGTAAGATGTTTGGTAATATTGCCAAATATACTATTATTACTCTAGCTTTCTTTATGGCACTTAATCAACTAGGGGTTGCAAGTACGATTGTAAATGCTGCATTCATCTTAATCTTGGGAGGTTTCACCCTTGCATTTGGATTGGCTTTTGGATTAGGTGGGAGAGAAGCTGCCAGTCGTACTCTAAATAAAGTAGGTAATAAAATGGAGCAAACTACGATTCAAAGTCCTGATCCGAATGAATGGAAGAGACAACCAGAGCAAACAAACATTCCTACAAGTCATACAAATTTGTTTCAAAACAGAAATATGAATGATCATAACAATCCGAAACGAGATATGTAATATTCTAAAAAACAAAGGAATGACAGACTGTTTGTGGTCTGTTATTCCTTTGTTTTGTTACATATTAAAATTAAGAGAAGAAGGAAAGAAAAATCCTGAGGGAGCGCAGAGTGTTTTTTGGAGAATTATGATTTGAATTTTATTAATATGCAAAAAGTATGCGTGATAGTAGGCTTGTGAACAAATAAAAATCAAAAATTTCAACCCTGAAATTGATTGAATATACAATGAGATGGAAATTAATAAAAAATTTTAATATCAAATATTTGCGATATAAAAGAAGCTACGACATAATGAATAAATGAATCTTTCATTTGGGGTGAAAATTTGTGAACAAAGTTAGTTCAGTTTTTTGGTACGCACTTGCTATTTGTGTGGTACTGGTTGTTTGGGGAGCAATTGCTCCAGAACATTTACAGACGTTGACGGCAAATCTAACGTCATACATATCAGAAGCATTTGGATGGTACTATTTATTACTTATCATGCTGTTGCTGGCATTCTGTATCTTTTTAATGTTTTCAAGGTTTGGAAAAATTAAATTGGGTAAAGAAGATGATAAACCTGATTTTAGTACACCTACATGGTTTGCGATGTTATTTAGTGCAGGTATGGGAATGGGGTTGGTATTTTGGACAACCGCAGAACCTATTTCTCATGCGTATAAAAGTACGCCGGGATTTGAACCGGGTTCCGACGAGGCGATTAAACAATCGCTCCAATATTCCTTCTTTCATTGGGGAGTTCACGCCTGGGCAGTATATGGCGTTGTCGCTCTGGTGTTAGCTTATTTCAAGTTCCGTAAAGGATATCCTGGATTAATAAGTGCAACACTAATACCTATATTTGGCGAAAAAAGTATGCGGGCCATGCCGGGTAAATTAATTGATACTCTGGCGATCTTTGCTACAGTTGTAGGTGTCGCTTCCACTCTTGGATTTGGTTCAGCGCAAATTAATGGAGGATTGTCTTACCTTTTTAATACGCCAAACAATTATTGGATGCAGTTATTAATTCTCGCCATTTCAACCATACTGTTTACTTTATCAGCATGGTCCGGAATTGGAAAAGGGATAAAATATTTAAGTAATATTAATATGGGTCTGGGCTTTGCCCTACTGTTAATCCTTTTCATTGTTGGACCCACACTCTATATATTGAATATGTTTACAACAACGCTCGGTGGTTATATTACAAATTTCTTTGATATGAGTTTCCGCCTGTCTCCATTAAATGAAGAAGGTCGTACTTGGATAGATAACTGGACCATTTTTTATTGGGCATGGTGGGTTTCATGGGCACCATTTGTCGGAATTTTCATCGCACGTGTATCAAAGGGACGGACTATTAAGGAATTTTTACTTGGTGTCTTAATTGTCCCTGCAATTGTTTGCTTTATCTTTTTTGCAGTCTTCGGTGTTTCTGCACTGAATATCGAGCAAAACGGAATTGATGCTATTTCCAACTACTCACTTGAAACCACTACATTTGGAGTTCTCCAGCATTACCCGCTAGGAGATTTTATGGCATTGTTAACGATTGTTGTTATCGCAATCTTTTTTATCACTTCGGCCGATTCAGCCACATTCGTTCTAGGGATGTTGAGTACATGGGGATCAATAAATCCTGCTAATCCTGTTAAAATTACATGGGGTCTTGCCATGTCTGCGATGGCCGCTATTATTGTTTATTTTGGTGGTACACAGGGGCTTCAGAATATGCTGATCATTGCTGCTCTTCCATTTTCCGTCGTCATAATACTAATGGGTACCTCGTTTTATAAAGCAGTCAATAATGAAATAGAAAAAAAGAAAAAAGTAAAAGAATTGAAGAAAAAACAACAACCAAAAAGTCCGATAATAAGTTAATGGCATGAAAAAACCACCTTTATATGATTGAAGGTGGTTTTCTGCTTAATTCTAAACAGCTATTATAATGTAATGACAATAGGTCCATCTTTTGTAACAATAATTGTGTGTTCACACTGTGCTACAAAGCTGTTCTCTGTTACAAATGTCCATTCATCATCTTCATATTGAAACACTTCCTCTTCACGTGTTGAGATGAAGGGTTCAAATGCTATAACCATTCCTTCTTTAAGAAGCTCGTCATCGGAAGGCTCGTAATAGTTATAAATATGGTGAGGGGCCTCGTGAATGGTGCGACCAATTCCATGTCCTGTAAGGTTCATAATCACTGTAAACCCGTTCTCCCTTGCAGTCGCTACTACTGCCTTACCAAGTCTGCTTTTCTTAGAACCGGGTTTAACCCTTTTTAACCCGGCTTCGAATGCCTCAACAGCAGTATGACATAATTTTGTTAATTCAGGTGCTCCGTTACCAACCACGAATGAAATGCCAGTGTCAGCAAAATAACCATTTTTAGAACCTGATACATCAATATTTACAAGATCACCATCTTCTATTACGCGACTACCAGGAATACCATGTGCCACTTCTTCATTAACACTTATACAAGTATATCCAGGGAAATGATATTCTCCCATTGGTGCAGAAATTGCCCCATATTCTTCAAATAGATTTCCTGCCATGTCATCAAGTTCTTTCGTTGTGATACCCGCTTTTGTTTTTTGAACTAATTCCTCTCGAATTGAGGCAACGATTTTTCCAATTTCTTTTAATCCGTTAAAATCTTCTTCAGTTTTTGCAATCATTTTTTTATTTCCATCCATTTCCTATAAGGTTATGTTTATTAGATTATCCTATTTAACGATGAAAATCCATTGATTACTATCTCAATTTTTTTATAAGAAGTCAAAGAACGTCTTTTATTCTAAATCGTCTTATGCTTGTCTGGTCTTATCAAGGCGCTGTATGGGTGTGGAATCACGATCCGATATTTTAGCTGAAAAACAATGAAAATTAAGGACGTAAATGAGGAAATCTAATCATAATCTTTCAAATTAATATTAAAAGGCGCTTTTGAATAAAGCGCCTTCATTTTGTTCATTTAGCTATTTTGTTTAACGGCTCATCTGTAGGATCATTCTTACCATAATTACGGAAGTAATCCTCCAATTGCTCAAGAGACAGACCTTTAGTTTCAGGTAAAAATTTAACGACAAATGTCATAGCAATGATTCCGAGTCCAACGAAAACAAAGAATGTAGTTGATAGACCTACTGATGCTAAAAGCACTGGGAATAATAAACCTATTAAGAAATTAACAATCCATAAACAGAATACACTAACACCCATACCGAGACCTCTTAAACGAGTAGGGAATATTTCTGATAACATTAACCAGGTAACTGGTGAGATAGCACCTTGTTGGAAAGCAAGGAATAAAACCGTTAACGAAAGAACAACGTATGGAAGAGCTGCAGTGCCTTCAAGTGCAATGGAGAATAGACCAATAAGAAGAAGTGCTGATGTTGTACCTAATAAACCAGTTAATAGCATTGGTCTGCGACCTACTTTTCCTAGCAGCCAAATTCCCACAAAAGTAGCAAGTACAGAAATAAGACCATTTGCAATGTTACCAATTAGTGCTGCACCTGTATCAAAGCCGGCATCCTTCAGAATCTCAGTCCCATAATACATAATAGAGTTAACACCTGTAACTTGTTGAACAACTGCAATACCAATTCCGATGAAAAGAATACGTCGTACCCAAGGGACAGCCATGTCTTTCATCGTAGCTTTATTAGTTTGTGCTTCTTTTTCGAATATTGATTTAATTTCACTTAGTTCTGATTTCGCTTGCTTTTCTGCTCTGATTTTATTTAAAACTTGTAGAGCTTCCGTATTTTTTTGTCTAGAAACGAGCCAACGGGGACTTTCTGGAAGCTTAAGCATTCCAAAGAATAAAAAGATCGCAGGGAGTGCGGCAATAATTAACATATAACGCCATACATGATCATGATGGCCCATTGTGTTACCTAAAATAGCATTAATAACAAACGCTAAGAGCTGACCGGATACAATCATTAGTTCGTTTTGGGTAACCATTCTTCCTCTACTCTCCGCTGGAGACATTTCTGCTAGATAACTAGGTACGGTTACTGATGCTCCTCCAACTGCTAATCCAAGTAGGAAGCGAAAGAACACCATAGCCGTTACATTTGGTGCCAACGTACATCCAACTGTAGCGACAAAGAAAATAACAGCTAATAAGAGGATATTGTTCCGGCGTCCGCTGTAATCTGATAATCTACCACCGAAAACCGCACCGAGAGCTGCACCGAAAAGCAATGAGCTTGCAACAAGCCCTTCAGTAAATGACGTAAGGCCAAGTGCTTCAGACATAAATGGTAAGGCACCATTGATTACGCCAGTGTCGTAACCGAATAGTAGCCCACCAAATGTTGATACAAAGATGACTTTAAATAGAAAAGACTTTTGGGATTGTTCCATATAAATTCTCTCCTTTACAACATGTTGGTAATATGTTGATTATCTTTTGGTAACTTATTCTGGTTTGATCATAATATTAAAAGCGCTTTCAGTCAATGAGGATTTTTGAAAAATTTCACGAATTTGTATCTAATTATTAAATCGAACCTTTATAAACTAAGGATTTATTACATTTTAAAAAGAAAATTATAGAAACTTGAATTTTTTCATCTTGTGAATTTTTAAAAGGATGTAGTGTGAATGGGTAAGTTTATAATTTATTATGATTATTTTTTGGTTAAGTGTTGAAAAAAAAGTCGTAAACATTTATAGTTAATGTAAAGAAGATGAAATGGCTTACATGAATCATTTAGTGTTAATGGCATAATCATTACGACAGCACTGCCAAATGAGAACAAGAGGGATTGTCATGATAAAAACGGAAAGAATTGAACAAATTCAAGATTATATTTTTCAGCAACAAACAGTTTCTTTAGATGAACTTGTCGAGGTATTTGAAGTTTCTAAGAACACAATAAGAAGAGATATCCAACAATTAGTGGAAAGAGGCAAGATTAAAAAGGTATATGGGGGAGTAGCGGTTAATCATGCAACTCTTAAATCATTTAATGAAAGACAGACAAAGAATCAATTAGAAAAGATATCAATTGCTAAAGCAGCAGCTGATTTAATTCAGGATGGAGACATTATTTATGTTGATTCAGGAACAACAACACTTGAAATGGTGGAGTTTATAAAAGATAAACAAGTGACAATTATTACAAATAATTTAGATTTTATTTTCAATTCTTTTCCATATGAGAATTTAAATGTTATCTCAACCGGTGGTGTGTTTGATCGTAAGACTAAGTCATTTGTTAGCTTGAAAAATATGGATCTTTTAAGATCCTACAACATTAATAAAGCTTTTATGGCTTCCACTGGAATTACAATAGAGAATGGGGTCACACATTCATCTCCACATGAAAGTGAAATTAAGCAAGCTGTTGTGCAAAAAAGTGCCGAAATTTATTTACTCGTTGATCATATTAAATTTGGTCGATATGCATTAATGACGTATTGTGATCTCGAAGATGTTGATTGTATTATTACAAACAAATCTCCGGGAGAAGAGTATCAGCATTTTACAAAGAAACATGGGATTGAATTAATCATTTCAAGTTGAAAAAATTATTTAAGGGGGATTTGGATTTATGCCATTATTACGTTTTGATTTAGTAGAAGGTCGGGATGAAGAAACCTTAAGAAAGTTGCTTGATACAGCTCATCAAGCGATGGTGGATGCTTTTCAAGTGCCCCAACGCGATCGATATCAAATTGTTCATCAGCATGCTCAGAATGAATTGATCATTCAAGATACAGGGTTAGGGTTTACAAGAACAAAGGACTTGGTTGTTATAAGTGTAGTAAGTAAAAAACGTACAACAAGTCAGAAAGAAAAGTTATATGCGTTATTAGCTGATAGACTGAAAACAGAGTGTGGTGTTTCACCTGAAGATCTCATGGTATCTATTACAGAGAATAGTGATGCGGATTGGAGCTTTGGACTGGGGGAAGCACAATTTATAACAGGTAAGCTTTAAAGTAAAGCATTCATTGGATTCAGCAGAAGTATATCCGGACCTTTAGATAGAAAAGTTCCGGGATAATATCGGAATTTTTTAAATTCCAAACAAAACTTGAAAGCGCTTTATGTAAGTGTTACTATTAAATTGTTAATTTAGTATTTTCAACACAACAAGAATATCTAAAACATAAAAAACATATAAATGAAATCGATTGCAATGAAAATCTTGTCATTTTAAAATATTGAATGACTAAAAAGTACAAGAAAGGTTAAAAACTTTTCACCAAAATCACTCGATAGAATCTTCTTAGAAGAATAAGTGAAAATAAACTGATAACTAGTTGATTTACCAATGTTTTGTAGGAAGTAATGAAATCGATTTCAGTGCTAGTGAATTTAAAGAATTATCATAAGGAGGATCATGAATGAGTAGATTACTACGTAAACCAGACCAAAAGGAATTGGCAAAAGGTGTTACGCTTGTACATGATGTGACATCTGAAAATTCAACTTTAGAGTATGTTGGCTTTAAAATGATTGATATGGCATCAGGTGCAAAATATACAGAAACCTTAAGGAAACAAGAATGCTGTATCGTGGCTGTAACAGGACAAATAGATGTAACTGATCAAGAAGTAACATTTGAACGAATTGGAACGCGTGAATCAGTTTTTGAAAAGAAACCAACTGACAGTGTTTATGTTTCAAATGATCAAACTTTTGTAATTGAAGCCGTTAATCAAGCAAGAGTTGCTTTATGTTATTCACCTTCAAACAAACAATTACCAACGAAACTCATAAGTGCCTCTGATAATGGTGTGGAGCATAGAGGTACAGGAAATAATAAGCGAATGGTTCATAATATTCTGCCTGATTCTGATCCTTCAGCTAATAGTTTACTAGTTGTAGAGGTCTTTACAGAAAGTGGTAACTGGTCCAGTTATCCTCCTCATAAGCATGATCAGGATAATCTGCCTGAGGAATCATTTTTGGAAGAAACATATTATCATGAAATGAATCCACCGCAGGGCTTTGTGTTCCAACGGGTTTACACTGATGATCGCTCAATAGATGAAACAATGACCGTAGAAAATAGTGACATGGTCATTGTACCTGTTGGTTATCATCCAGTTGGAGTTCCTGAAGGATATACGTCTTACTACTTAAATGTAATGGCAGGTCCTACACGAGTTTGGAAGTTTCATAATGATCCTGACCATGAATGGATGTTAAAACGATAACAAAAGGAGATGTGATGGACATGAAAGTGAATTTTAATACTGATAGAGAGTTTGATATTATCGCAATTGGCCGTGCATGTATTGATTTAAATGCTGTTGAATATAACCGCCCAATGGAAGAGACAATGACATTCTCAAAGTATGTTGGTGGATCTCCTGCAAACATAGCAATAGGAAGTGCAAAACTAGGTTTGAAAGCAGGTTTTATTGGAAAGCTTGCTGATGATCAGCACGGTCGTTTTATTGAAAAATATATGAGAAATGCTGGGATTGATACGACGAATTTTGTTGTCGATCAAGAAGGCCATAAAACCGGATTGGCGTTTACAGAAATTAAAAGCCCGGAGGAATGCAGCATCCTTATGTACCGTCAAGATGTTGCAGATCTTTATTTAACTCCGGCAGAAGTGAAAGAGGACTACATTAAAAGGTCAAAAGTTTTACTTGTATCAGGTACTGCACTTTCTAAAAGTCCGTCTCGTGAAGCTGTTATTAAGGCAGTTCGTTTGGCTAAAAAGAATGATGTTAAAGTCATTTTTGAATTAGACTACCGTCCATATTCATGGGAAAACCAAGAGGAAACAGCCGTATATTACTCCTTGGTTGCAGAGCAATCAGACATTGTCATTGGAACTCGTGATGAATATGATGCCCTTGAAAACCGAATAACAGAAGGTGAAAACGAGGATACTGTTACCTACTTATTTAAGCATTCTCCTGAATTAGTCGTAATTAAACATGGTGTTGAAGGGTCTTATGCGTATACAAAGTCAGGTGAAACATTTAGAGGAAAAGCCTACAAAACAAAGGTATTAAAAACTTTTGGCGCCGGAGATTCCTATGCTTCAGCTTTTCTTTTCGCACTAATTTCAGGAAAAGATATTGAAACAGCATTAAAGTATGGGAGTGCATCAGCATCTATCGTTGTAGGTAAACACAGCTCATCAGAAGCAATGCCGACAGTAGAAGAAATTGAGGCATTAATTGATAAAAATGAAACAATATCTGTTTGATAGAGGTGGAAAAAATGGAAACAATTCGATTAACAACAGCGCAAGCTTTGGTTAAATTTATACAGCAACAATATGTTTCAATTGATGGTCAAGAACATCCTTTTGTTGAAGGAATCTTTAACATCTTTGGACATGGCAATGTATTAGGTTTTGGAGAGGCACTTGAACAAAATCCCGGAAACTTAAAAATAATACAAGGGAAAAACGAGCAAGGAATGGCACATGCTGCAATTGCTTATAGTAAACAAATGCTAAGAAAGAAAATTTATGCGGTTACAACTTCAAGTGGTCCAGGTTCTGCAAACTTAGTTACGGCTGCAGGTACAGCACTTGCTAATAATATTCCGATTCTTTTACTTCCTGCAGACACATATGCAACGCGCCAGCCTGATCCGGTTTTACAACAGGTAGAGCAGGAACATAGTATTGCAATAACAACAAATGATGCTCTTCAGCCATTATCCCGATATTGGGATCGAATTACACGTCCAGAACAGTTAATGTCAAGCTTAATTCGTGCATTTGAAGTGATGACAGATCCAGCAAAGGCAGGTCCGGCTACCATCTGTATTTCCCAGGATATAGAAGGGGAAGCATATGATTATGATATAAAGTTCTTTGAAAAACGAGTACATTATATTGACCGCCGTCTCCCTAACCAACGTGAATTAGATGGAGCAGCTAAGCTAATTAAAACAAGCAAAAAACCAGTAATTGTTGTTGGTGGAGGAGCAAAGTATTCAGAAGCAAGAGAAGCTCTCATCGAAATTTCGGAAAGATATAATATTCCATTAGTTGAAACACAGGCTGGTAAATCAGCTGTTGAATCTTCATTTAAATACAACCTTGGAGGACTAGGAATTACCGGAACTTCCGCAGCGAATAAAGCGGCACAACAAGCTGATCTCATTATTGGTATCGGTACAAGATTTACAGATTTCGCCACATCCTCTAAAACAATCTTTAACTTTGAAACTACTAAATTCTTAAACATAAATGTTAGTCGTATGCAAGCATATAAATTAGATGCCTTTCCAGTCGTGGCAGACGCTAAGTCTACAATTGAAGCCTTAATTCCTTTGTTGGAAGGATATAAGAGTGATTTCGGCACCCATATTGATGAGTTGCAAGAAGAATGGTTAGCCGAACGTGATAGATTAAGCAAGGTGACATTTACTAGAGAAAACTTTGATCCGGAAATAAAAAATCATTTCTCTCAAGAATTATTAAATGAATATGCAGATGCATTAAATACGGAATTACCGCAGACAACTGCATTGCTTACAATCAATGAAACAATTGATCCGGAAAGTATTATCATCTGTGCTGCAGGGTCACTACCTGGTGATCTTCAACGACTATGGCATTCAGAAGTACCAAATACATATCACCTTGAGTACGGTTATTCTTGTATGGGATATGAGGTTTCCGGTACATTGGGTTTAAAACTGGCTGAGCCGGATACGGAAGTATACGCAATTGTTGGAGATGGAAGCTTCCTTATGCTACATTCTGAATTTATTACAGCCATTCAATACAACAAGAAAATTAATATTCTTCTTTTTGATAACTCTGGTTACGGATGTATTAACAACTTACAAATGGATTTCGGAAATGGTAGCTATTTCTGTGAATTCAGAACAGATGAAAACCAAATTATGAACATTGATTATGCAAAAGTAGCTGAAGGATATGGAGCAAAGGCATATCGCGCAAATACAGTTGAAGAATTAAAATCAGCCCTTGAGGATGCGAAAAATCAAGATACATCAACATTAATCGAAATGAAAGTGCTGCCAAAAACGATGACAGATGGGTATGATGGCAGCTGGTGGAATTTAGGTGTACCAGAAGTTTCACCTCAAGAAGGTGTCCAAAAGTCATACGAGACAAAGCAACAAAAACTACAAAATGCAAAGAAATATTAATAGAGGTGAGCTCATGAATAATCAAAATATTGTTTGGGGAATTGCTCCCATTGGTTGGAGAAATGATGATATACCGGAAATTGGGAAGGAAAATACGTTATCACATCTGTTAAGTGATATTGTTGTTGCAGGTTTTCAAGGAACAGAGGTTGGAGGATTTTTCCCGGAACCAAAAATTTTAAATAAAGAGCTTAATCTACGAAATTTAAAAATTGCCGGTAAATGGTTTAGTAGCTTTATTATTCGAGACGGTCTGAAAGAAGTTGCTAAAGAATTTCATCATCATTGTGCATATCTTCAAGAAGTGAATGCCAGTGTGGCTGTAGTGTCAGAACAGACATACAGTATTCAAGGAACTGAAAAGAATGTGTTTGGAGAAAAGCCGTACTTTACTGATGAAGAGTGGGATGTTTTATGCGTAGGGTTAAATGAGCTTGGAAAAATAGCAGAACAGTATAATCTTAAACTCGTTTTCCATCACCATATGGGTACAGGTGTGCAAACTTTAGAAGAAATTAATCGTCTTATGGAGAACACAGACCCTAATCATGTTCATTTACTTTATGATACCGGTCATATTTACGTTTCAGATAGGGATTATATGTCGCTTTTGATTAAGCATATTGATCGTATCAAACACGTTCACTTTAAAGATTCACGACAAGAAGTACTAAATCAATGTAGAGAAAAAGGGAGATCATTTTTACAGTCATTTTTAAATGGAATGTTTACTGTTCCTGGAGATGGATGTATTGATTTCACAGAGGTCTATCAGTTCTTGCTTGATCACAATTATAAAGGATGGATCGTCATTGAAGCAGAACAAGATCCAGCCATAGCTCACCCTTTAGAATATGCTTTGCTTACGAGAAAATATATTGATGAAAAGCTCCTTAAAACAAAGGACGAAATCGTTAAAAACTAACTTTATGAAAAGTTAATTTTTGCAGGGGCTTAGAGGTTACATGACTCTACCGCCTTTATTGGTATGAAAGCGTTAACCAAGTAGATTGAATAAAATGTTTGGGAGGAATAGGGCATGACATTAAGATTCGGAGTAATTGGTACAGGTGCAATTGGTAGAGAACATATTAAACGTATTAGCCGCAAGTTAGCAGGTGGAAAAATTGTTGCCGTAACAGATGTGAATAAAGTTTCTGCAGAAGATGCGGTAAAAAGTTTTGAGCTTGATGCAGTTGTTTATCCAAACGACTTAGCACTTCTTGCTGCTGACAATGTTGATGCTGTTCTTGTAACAAGCTGGGGTCCTGCTCATGAGGCGAGCGTATTAGCAGCAATTGAAGCTGGAAAATATGTGTTCGTTGAGAAACCATTGGCTACAACAGCTGAAGGATGCATGAGAATTGTTGAAGCAGAAATGAAACACGGTAAACGTCTTGTACAAGTTGGGTTTATGCGTCGTTATGATAGTGGATACGTTCAGTTAAAAGAAGCGATTGAAAACAACTTTATTGGTGAGCCGCTTATGATACGGGCTGCACACAGAAATCCGGAAGTTGGAGAGAATTATACGACAGATATGGCCATTCATGACACATTAATTCATGAAATTGATGTTCTGCATTGGTTAGTTAATGATGATTATCAAACGGTTCAAGTGGCTTATCCAAAAAAATCAAAGCATGCACATGAAAACCTTAAAGATCCGCAAATTGTGACACTTGAAACAAAAGGTGGCATTGTGATCACTGCGGAAATTAATGTGAACTGTAAATACGGTTATGATATTCAATGTGAAGTTATTGGAGAAGAAGGAATTGTTAGCTTACCTGAATTCCAGAGCATTTCATTCCGCAAAAATGCGATGTTCGGTACAAATGTATTGATGGATTGGAAAGATCGTTTTATTGATGCTTATGACAAAGAGCTTCAAGATTTTATGGATTCGATTAAGAAAACAGGGGAACCAAATGGTCCGTCTTCATGGGATGGTTATATTGCACAGGTAACAGCTGATGCTGCCATTAAAGCACAAGATTCAGGTGAAAAAGAGACGATTACTTTACGAGAGAAACCAGCTTTTTATAGTAAACCAACTGAAACAGTAAATGCTTAATTTTTAAGGAGAGATGATCTATGAAACTATGCTTTAATCAGGCAACAACATTAGAAAATTCAAACCTTGTAAAAGATTTAGAGTATTGTGAAGAACATGGTTATGATTTTATTGAGATTCGCACAATGGATAAATTACCAGAATATCTTCAAGACCATTCGATTGATGATTTAGCCAATTTCTTTAAATCAAACCACATCAAGCCTTTGGCGCTAAATGCACTTGTTTTCTTTAACAATCGTGATGAAGCCGGGCTTAAGGAAACAATTGCTGAATTTAAAAACATGCTGGAAGTAGCAGGAGAAATTGGTGCTCAATATATCGTAGCTGTTCCACTTGTAACACAAGAGAAAATCTTGAAAACAGATATTAAAGATAGTTGTGTAGAAGTGTTAAAAGAATTATCAGATCTAGCAAAACCGAATGGTGTTAAAATTGCGTTGGAATTTGTCGGTCATCCTCAATGTACAGTGAATACTTTTGGTCAAGCCTATGATATTGTGGAAGCGGTTGGTCGCGGAAATGTTGGATTAGTATTAGATGCGTTCCACTTCCATGCAATGGGATCAAATTTAGAGGATCTTAAAAAAGCTGACGTTTCTAAAATATTCATCTTCCATATTGATGATACAGAGGATTTTCCAATCGGTTTCTTAACAGATGAAGATCGTGTGTGGCCTGGATTAGGTGCAATTGATTTAGAAAGTATGTTGGACATTTTAAAAGATAAAGGTTATTCAGGTCCGGCATCAGTAGAAATCTTTAGACCGGAGTACTATCAATTAGATGCAGAAGAAGCAATTAAAACAGCGAAAGAAACTACATTAGAAGTTATTTCTAACTACTATAATGTTGAAATTGCCTCTAAGTAAGGAATTTTAAACATAGCTAAGGAGGTGTATGCAGTGACTTTAGTCCCGATGAAAGAAATGCTTCTAAAAGCAAAAGAAGGGATGTATGCTGTCGGTCAATTTAATATAAATAGTTTACAATGGGCTCAGGCAATCCTTCAAGCTGCAGAAGAAGAACAATCACCGGTCATTTTAGCAGCCTCAGATCGGCTAGTGGAAGACTTAGGTGGATTTAAAACTATTTCTACGATGATAAAAGCTCTAATGGAAGAAATGAACATTACAGTTCCTGTAGTATTACACCTTGATCACGGGATGACTGTCAAGAGATGTAAACAAGCTATTGATGCTGGCTTTACATCCGTTATGATTGATGGATCACACTTCTCAATTGATCAAAATATTCAAATGACAAAGCAAGTTGTCGATTATGCTCATAATAGAAACGTTTCTGTTGAAGCAGAAGTTGGAACTGTTGGTGGAATGGAAGATGGGCTTATTGGCGGTGTGAAATATGCTGATCCAAGCGAGTGTGTTCGGCTTGTTGAACAAACAAGGGTAGACGCGCTTGCTGCAGCACTGGGATCTGTTCATGGTCCTTACCAAGGTGAGCCGAAACTTGGCTTTGATGAAATGAAGCAAATTTCGGAATTGACGGGAATACCACTTGTCCTGCATGGTGGTTCAGGAATACCTGACTACCAGATTAGAAAAGCAATAGAATTAGGCCATGCAAAAATTAATGTAAATACAGAGTGTCTACAAGCATGGACAGAAGCGGTGCGAGAGAAGTTAAATAGTGACTTGGAATTATACGACCAACGAGCTATTACAACACCAGGTAAAGAAGCTATAGTAAATACTGTTAAG
The DNA here is from genome assembly GCF_000518865.1 of Bacillus sp. J37. Taxonomy (GTDB): domain Bacteria; phylum Bacillota; class Bacilli; order Bacillales; family Bacillaceae; genus Metabacillus. Next base: position 79,268 of record NZ_JAEK01000008.1, read on the forward strand.
GGGAAAATGAGAGAATTTCAATCAAGTAGAAAAGCAGTAGCGTTTGCTGAGAGTTTTTAACAAGAGACTAAGGCTGTGTGCTTAAAGGGACCTTCTATTAAACGAGGCAGTGAATTATGGAGTTGCAAAAAAACTAGTGAAAATTGCAAAAAAATAAAAAAAGTTGCAAGAATAATTTCATTTATGCAAAATAACTGAAAGAGTTGCAAAAAAATCACATAATTTGCAAGAATGAGTTCACTTAATTTCAAAAATGCCATAGATTGTCCGATTGAACGGTGCTTTTTACTCATTGATCAAGTAGTTTTTGTGTCCATACTTTCACTTTTTTTCTTATTTCTTACTTAACATATCAAAAAATCGTTTTTATTTCTTTCACGTGGTAAAATAGTTTGGAATTGACCCTTTCTTAAATTTCTTAATAAACGATATATAGAATAAACGAATGAAAACGAGTGTGGAGTTTAGATACTATTTCTGCTTCATTGTGTCAGCTGAAGGTGAGTGAAATAAATGAAAATGAGTGATGTTGCAAAATTAGCCAATGTATCGCCTGCAACAGTTTCCAGGGTGTTAAGTAATCCTGATTTAGTCAGCAAAGAAACTAGGGAAAAAGTGATGGAGGTTATCAATAAAGTAAATTATAAGCCCCATATTGTGGCAAGGCAGTTTAGAACAAAGGAAACGAAAATTATACTTGTCGTCGTGCCTGATATTACAAGCGCTTTCTTCTCAAAGGTTTTACGGGGGATCGAACATGTCGCTGTTCAAAATGGCTACCAGGTTATTTTAGGAGATACTGAAAACGATACTGAAAGAGAACAAGAATATATCAATTTATTACTGCAAAAACAAGCGGATGGAATGGTCCTATTAACGGCCAGACAAGATAAAACCCAACTGGAAGAGATAGCTGAGCATTTTCCAATGGTTTTGGCGTGCGAGTATATGGATGGGTTAAATGTTCCCACCGTTTCAATCGATAACATTAGTAGTGCGAGAAAAGCGACAGAACATTTAATTCAGCAGGGACATACAAAAATTGCTCATATTACAGGACCTATAAATGTAATCCTAAGCAGGGATCGATTAAGAGGCTTTCAACAAGCAATGATGAGTCATGATTTGGAAATTGATTCAGTATATATTCAGGAAGGTGACTTTACCTTTGAATCAGGCTATCATCAAATGTTAAAGTTACTAGCCTTAGAAAACCCGCCTTCAGCTGTTTTCGTTTTTAATGATGAAATGGCAATGGGTGCAATAAAAGCTGTGAAAGATAGTCATTTGTCAGTACCGGAAGATGTGGCTGTTGTTGGGTTTGATAATATAAAAATGTCTTCTGTGATTGAGCCGAATTTAACAACAATTAATCAGCCTAAGTACGAAATAGGGAAAAAGGCAATGGAGTTATTATTAAAATTAATCAATGGTGAATCTCTTCAAAAGAAAAAGTTTGTTATGAAGGATGAACTGATTATCAGAGAATCATCAGTGAAAAATTAGGAAAGCCATGGAATGGATGATGCCTGTTTCTTCATTCCTTGGCGGAAAAGTTAGGATATTCGTACTAAATAAGTTGTTTTTACAATGAAAGTTGATGTAATCGATTTCAAATAATTCACTAAATAAAAACGAAAAATAAATATATATGATACCGAGATTAATAATTTGTTTCTAATAGTATAAACCTTTGAAAACCTTATTATTTTAAAGGATTTTAATGTAGAGAATATTCAAAAAAACGTTTACATGGTTTCGTTTTTCATTTAGAATGAGTCTTGTAGGAAAGTTATATTGAAGGTTTTACTGAAATCGATTTCATTAAAAAGTTGCTTATGTAACCAGCTACTACTTTTCACGATCTATACTAGTTTGCTAGTTAGAGAAAATGAAAACGATTAACGTAGTGTAATATAGATTGTTAAAAAGGGAGGAGTATTGATTATGTCAAACACAGTAACAGTTCAACATTTAAGAAACTATATTGGTGGTAAATGGATAGAATCTAATTCCGAAAAAACAGAAGTTGTTCCAAACCCTGCAACTGGTGAAACATTAGCTCATGTACCCCTTTCTAGTCGTGAGGACCTGGATCATGCAGTTGAAGTAGCGGCAGAAGCGTTTAAAACTTGGAGCACAACGGCAGTACCTCGCAGGGCAAGAGTGCTTTTTAAATATCAACAATTACTTGTAGAGAATTGGGATGAATTAGCCCGCTTAGTAACCTTGGAAAATGGTAAAAGCTATAACGAAGCATACGGTGAAGTGCAACGTGGGATTGAATGTGTAGAGTTTGCAGCAGGTGCTCCTACTTTAATGATGGGAAAACAGCTTCCTGATATTGCTACAAATGTTGAATCAGGAATGTACCGCTATCCAATCGGTGTAATCGGGGGAATTTCACCATTTAATTTTCCTATGATGGTACCTTGTTGGATGTTCCCATTAGCGATTGCTTGTGGAAATACTTTCATATTAAAGCCTTCCGAGCGTACACCATTACTCGCAAATCGCCTTGCTGAATTATTTACAGAAGCAGGTTTACCAGATGGAGTTTTAAACATCGTTCACGGTGCACATGATGTTGTAAATGGTTTACTCGAGCATCCACAAGTAAAAGGAATTTCATTCGTAGGTTCTCAACCAGTTGCAGAATATGTATACAAAACCGCATCAAATCATGGCAAACGTGTTCAAGCTCTTGCAGGTGCAAAAAATCACTCAATCGTTATGCCTGATGCAGACTTAGATGGTGCTGTTAACCAAATCATGAACGCTGCATACGGATCAGCTGGAGAAAGATGTATGGCTGCTGCAGTTGTCGTTGCAGTTGGAGAAGTTGCAGATCCATTTATGGAAAAATTAGTGGAAGCAGTTAATAACATCACAATCGGAAATGGGTTAGAGAAAGGAGTTTTCCTTGGACCAGTTATCCGTGATTCACATAAAGAAAAAACTGAGAGATACATTGAACTTGGAGAAAAAGAAGGAGCTACATTAGTACGTGATGGGCGGAAAGATGCGGCTGCTTCCGGTGAAGGCTACTTTGTAGGACCAACCATTTTTGACCATGTTAATACGGAAATGACCATTTGGAAAGAAGAAATCTTTGCTCCTGTATTATCAGTTGTTCGTGTCAATACATTAGAAGAAGCTATTGCTTTAACAAATGAATCTGATTTCGCAAATGGCGCATGTATTTACACAACGAACGGCAGTCATGTACGACAATTCCGTGAAACAATAGATGCGGGGATGTTAGGTGTTAACTTAGGAGTTCCGGCACCGATGGCGTTCTTCCCATTCTCTGGTTGGAAGAAATCATTCTACGGAGATCTACATGCAAATGGAACGGATGGTGTAGAATTCTATACTCGTAAAAAGATGGTAACAGCTCGCTGGTAATGTAAAAGGTTAGATGGAACAATCCTACACATTACAATGATCAATTTCATGGATTGTTCCTATAAATCTAATATTTCGACTTAATAAGAGAAGATAAATATTAAATAAAAACAACTTAAAAAGGAGAGGTTTCCATTGCGATTGGCCTATGATCCATCACATTATCGTGATAATACAAATCTAAAAGATACAATTGATGCCGTTGCCAGATTAGGATATGAATATGTAGAGTTATCACCACGCAAAGATTTTATTTGGTTTTATGAATATCCAAAGGTTGATAGACAGCTGATTAAAGATTTAAAAAAATATTGTTTAGATGCGGGTGTTAAAATCTCTTCTGTCCTTCCTGTACAACAATGGTCTTCACCGAATGAGGAAGAACGTCAAGCTGCAGTGAGAAATTGGAAACGCTGTATTGAGATCACTTCTGATTTAGGAGTAGATTTAATGAACAGTGAATTTGCTGGAGACAAAAGCCGGCCGGTGGAAAGTGAAGCAGCTTTTGTTAAATCAATGGAAGAGCTCATGCCACTTTTTGAAAAAGAAGGAATTAACCTTAATTTACAATCCCATCCTAATGATTTTATTGAGTTGAATACAGAAGCTATTCGAATGATTCGTGCATTTGATAAAGATTGGATCAAGTTAGTCTATTCTGTTGCACATGCTTTCTTTTATGATGATGGTATCGGCGATGTAGAGAAACATTTGGAAGAAGCGGGGAGTTTGCTTGCTCATGTCCTAATTGCCGACACTCTTAATCATAAAGCAGCATTCGGATTACGTTATATTGTAAATCCTCCGAATGCGAACGTAACCATTCACCAACACTTGAATCCTGGTGAAGGAGAAATAAACTTTGAAGCACTCTATCGAAAATTAAGAGAAATGAAGTTTGATGGAATTGTAACAAACTCCGTATTTGCTTATCCGGATAAACCGGAATGGTCCAATGAACAAACATTGAAGTCTATAAGAGAAGGATTAAATATTAAAGAGGGTTTAAATATTTAATACGTGAAAAACGTAACAAAATAGGTAATGAGATATGGTGAGAAACTTCAATTCCTTGGCTATTTAAGGGATTGGAGTTTTTTGTTTATATAGTAAAAACTTCGAATAATCTTTTACAGTTTAAAGTGATTCATAATTATGAATTGTCCAAAGAGTCCGAGTCAGATTGAATTTTACAAATATTTCGATCCTAATTTCCAACTAAAGCTTATTATGTTATGATAATTTTGAGTTTGGAAGACTTTGATATAAAAGCTTATGAAATATTATTCTTTCTTCATATGTAAGCGTTTTCAAAAAAGTTTGAATATTTCAGTTTTACAAGAAACCATCGGCATCGAAATGAATAAAATAGAAATAAAAATATAAACAACAAGTAAAAGAAGTAGCTTATATAAAAGGTGGAATATGAATGAAGTTTAGATCTGCATTTGATATTATTGGTCCCATTATGATCGGCCCCTCCAGTTCCCATACAGCAGGTGCAGCTAGAATAGGCAGAGTGGCAAGAACATTGTTCGGAAGAAAACCGAAAAAGGCGGTTATATCATTATATGGGTCTTTCGCGAAAACATATAAAGGCCATGGAACAGATGTTGCGATTGTTGGTGGTCTACTTGATTTTGACACGTTTGATGAACGGATTCCACAAGCTTTACAAATAGCTCAAAAAGCAGGGATTGAAATAGAATTTATTGTTGAAAATCTCGTGACTGATCATCCAAATACAGTGAGAATTAATCTGTATGATGATAAAAATCATCAAATGGAAATCGTTGGTGTATCAATTGGTGGAGGGTCCATTGAAATTACGGAATTAAATTCATTTCAACTTAAATTGTCAGGAGAATGTCCTGCCGTTTTAGTTGTGCACCAAGATAAATTTGGAGCCATATCCAGTGTTGCAAACATTCTGGCAAAATATGAATTAAATATTGGACATATGGAAGTGTCACGGAAAGAAAAAGGTAATATGGCAATGATGGTGATAGAAGTTGATCAAAAAATCGAGGATGAGGTATTAAAAGAAATAGAAAAATTGCCAAATATTATTCAAACAATACGAATGGTAGAATAGATGGGGCTAAGGAGGTTTATTAATGTTTAGGAACGTAGCCGAACTTGTAGAGCTGGCAGAAAGCAAACAAGTGAAAACAGCAGAGATTATGATCCAGCAGGAAATTGAGGTTTCGGGTCTTACAAGAGAAGAAATTATCGAAAAAATGGACAAAAACTTAACGGTCATGGAACAAGCGATTGAACGGGGTCTTAAAGGAGTAGAATCTTTTTCTGGACTAACAGGTGGAGATGCTGTATTGTTGCAAAATTATATAAAAAGCGGAAAAACGCTAACTGGCAATCTATTGTTAGATGCAGTGAGTAAGGCAGTTGCGACAAACGAGGTTAATGCCGCAATGGGAACAATTTGTGCAACTCCAACTGCCGGTTCCGCTGGAGTTGTTCCAGGGACACTATTTGCAGTAAAAGAAAAATTAAACCCGACACGTATGGAAATGATCGAATTCTTATTTACAGCTGCAGCTTTTGGCTTTGTTGTCGCAAATAATGCCTCAATTTCAGGAGCAGCTGGCGGGTGTCAAGCAGAGGTGGGATCTGCTAGTGGAATGGCAGCTGCTGCAATCGTTGAATTAGCAGGCGGCACACCAGCCCAAGCAGCTGAAGCGATGGCTATTACGTTAAAAAATATGCTTGGTTTAGTTTGTGACCCTGTTGCAGGATTAGTGGAAGTACCATGTGTAAAACGTAACGCAATGGGTGCTTCTAACGCACTGACAGCAGCAGATATGGCATTAGCTGGAATTAAAAGTAAAATCCCGTGTGATGAAGTCATCAATGCGATGTATCTGATTGGCCAAAGAATGCCGCTAGCACATAAAGAAACAGCAGAAGGTGGTCTCGCTGCGACTCCTACAGGAAAAAGATTAGCAAAAGAAATATTTGGTGAATAAAGTCTCTCAGGTTACGAGATGTTTTAATCAGAATCTATTAACATTAAAATGTTCTCTCCTTAAAATACATTTCATTGTGGAGAGAATTTTTTTGTGCTGGAAGTTGTTTCATAGGAGGCTTTGTATAGAACGACAATAACGATTATGATATAACTAGAAAGTAGGTAGTTTCCTAACCTAATAATGTCACTATCTGGTTTGAAAGGATTGAAATGATGGATCAACAAACAATGGGTAAAGAAAATAAAAATCTGGGAAAACTGTTATGGCAACTAACCCGGCCTCATACATTAACAGCATCCTTTATACCTGTTTTAATCGGAACTGTATCTGCGATGTTTTATATGAAGGTTGATATTGTTCTGTTTATCGCTATGCTATGTGCATGTCTTTTTCTTCAAATTGCTACAAATTTATTCAATGAATATTATGATTTTAAACGAGGATTGGATACAGAAGATTCGGTAGGGATTGGTGGCGCAATTGTACGTCATGGTATGAAACCAAGAACTGTACTACAGCTTGCTTTGGGATTATATAGTTTGGCGCTACTGTTAGGGATCTATATATGTGCAAGCAGCAGTTGGTGGTTGGCACTGATTGGAATTATTGGTATGGCAATTGGGTACCTTTATACAGGAGGACCTTTTCCAATCGCGTATACACCCTTTGGTGAACTATTTGCAGGTCTATGCATGGGCTCTTTATTTGTATTAATTTCATTTTTTATTCAAACCAACACAATAAATTTGCAAATTACCCTACTATCTATTCCTATTGCTATACTTGTTGGAGCTATTAATCTATCTAATAATATACGTGATATTGAAGAAGATACAAAAGGCGGAAGGAAGACTTTAGCTATTTTAATGGGGCACAGAAAAGCGGTCTATTTTCTGGCGCTGTTATTTACTATTTCCTATATATGGATTGCTGGATTAGTGATAGTAGGTAATACAAGTCCTTGGCTTTTCCTTGTCTTATTAAGTGTACCGAAGCCAATTCAAGCGGTTAAAGGGTTTTTAGATAATGAGATTCCAATGAATACGGGTATAGCCATGAAAGCAACTGCGCAAACGAATACGATCTTTGGCTTTCTTCTTTTTATTGGTCTGTTTATTAGCTATTACTTGTAAAAAATATCTATATGTAACTATCATACAATCATCTTAATATCAAGTCTTAGGAATAAGCCAATTTAGAGGAAGGTAATGAATGCCTTCTATTCTAAATTGGCTTTTACTTTTAAAAGAAAAGTATTTAAATCTTGATCAAATCTGAAATCTACACAGGCTTAACATATGATAAAAGAATATCCTTTAATATCCTTAACTGTATCTCAGGTTTAAAGTCTTCTTCTATATACGTAATAGGAGTTTTGAGTAATACATTGTTACCAAATGTTCCGTATGTATTAATAATGGTTATAATTGTTTCTTTGATTGGTATGTCTGTACGTAAAGAACCGTCAGATATTCCATCTTCGATAATGGGGAGAAGGGACTGAGTAATTTCTTTTTGAACATCTATATATAACCCAATGTCTGCTAATGGTTCTTTAACAAATGAGGCATAACTTTCGAACGCTTCACGGAATTTTGAAGCGTTTTTTTCATTTGTTTGATTTAGTAATAAGTAATTTAGTAGTTCTTCTAATCGTTCATAGGCTGTTTTTGAAGACTGCACAATTTCATTTAATTGAGTCAACATTCGTTCTAAATTTTGAATAGCAACTGCAACAATCAGTTTTTCTTTTTTAGGAAAATATCTAAACAAGGTGGCAATCCCTATTCCTTCTGCCAAGGCTATATCCTGCATCTGAACAGCGTCTATACCACTTTCCAGAAACAAATGCTCTGCTGTCAAAACTATACTTTTGTATCGTGACATTTTCTTATGTTGTCGTATTCCTTCTTGCATAGTACAACCTCCTCTATATGAGAATTATACCCTAGTTTCAAATTGAAGTTGCAAGGATTGGAAAATGGCGTTACAATTTAAATATGATAGTTAAACTATCATATTTTACAAAAAAGAGGTGTAGAACTGTGAAAGAACGTGGCAGCTAGTCACTTTCTATAAAGGGTGGAAGTTTCATGCACAAGATTCCAAATAAAAATGAGAGTATTGTAGAAAGTAAAGCTTACCTTAGTCAATACGGTGTATCGATTCAAGTAAACAAGGATCCAACTAATATAAATGATTTGTTGGATAAAATAGAGTTGACTAGATTTGCTTTAATGAAGACGGTTCAATCCTATGGATATAATGATGAAAAAACAATTAGAATTAGCCATAATTTAGATCAATTAATACTTGAATTCCAGAAGTATCATTCTTAGAAAAAACAGGCATGAAGAAATAGGAGAAGGTGGTTGAAAAATGACTAGAGTCGAAGGGAAAGTTGCTCTTGTAACAGGAGGAGCATCAGGAATTGGTTTATCTAGTGCAAGACTTTTAGCAAAAGAAGGTGCAAAAGTCGTGATCGGCGACTACAATCTCGAGGGAGCAAAAGAAGCTGCTAAAGAAATTGAAAAAAGTGGAGGAACGGCATCTGCTATTTTTCTAGATGTATCTATAGAAGAGTCTATTAAAGAAGCAATAGAATATACGGTTAATACGTATGGCAAAATCAATGTGTTGTTTAATAATGTGGGTTTAACAAACTTACAAAAAGATTTAGATGTTGTGAATATAGATTTAAATGAATGGGACCGTTTGATGAATATTAACACGAAGAGTGTTTTATTAGGTAGTCGTTACGCAATTCCTTATATGAAAGGAGCAGGAGGCGGCTCTATTATTAACACAACTTCAATGGCCGGTTTTGCATCTGATGCCATAAGAACTGCTTACGGTGCATCAAAAGCAGCGGTTGTAAGTTTAACTTCTTATATTGCAACGCAATATGGAAAAGATGGGATACGTTGTAATGCAGTAGCTCCCGGGCTTATTTTGACTCCTGCAGCTAAAAACAATTTACCTAAGGAAGTACAAGACATCTTCTTGAAATTCAATGCACTTCCTTATAATGGTGAGCCTGATGATATCGGGTATACAGTATTGTTTTTAGCATCAGATGAATCGAAGTATATAACTGGTCAAACCATTAAAGTAGAAGGTGGACATTATATCGCCAACCCTTCTATTGAGGACTTTATTGAATTTACGAGGAAGGCACAACAAGCCAATTAGTAAAGGAACATACATTTTGTGTTTGTCTCTGGTCCCAACAATGATGGGAAGGAATTCATTAATTAAATTCAATTCAATTAATATGGAGGTGGCCAATAATGGGCCGTTTAGAAAATAAAGTAGCGATTGTAACAGGAGGGGCATCAGGTATTGGTGAACAAATAGTGGACTTGTTCTGTAAAGAAGGTGCCATTGTTATCGCGGCAGATATTAATGAGGAAGCACTTAAGAAAGCAGAACAGAAAGAAAACGTGTATGGTATAAAACTAAACGTAGCATCAGATGAGGAATGGGAAAACGTTGCAAAAGAAGTGAAGGATCGCTTTGGAAAAATCGATGTGTTAGTAAATAATGCAGGTATTTCCTCGGAGAAAACATATAAGGATATTAATTTAGAAGATTGGCAAAAAATGCTTGCGATCAATGGCTTTGGCCCATTTGCAGGGATTAAACATGTAGCACCATATATGGCTGAACAAAAGAGTGGTTCAATTGTTAATATTCTTCTTATACAGCGCAAATCGGACAAGGATTTAACCATTATTCTGCTTCTAAAGGAGCTGTACGTGCCCTTTCAAAAGCAGCTGCAACACAATTTGGAAAAAGTGGTGTAAGAGTAAATACTCTTTTTCCAGGTTGTAATTGAAACACCAATGACTCAAGCTTTGACTCAATATCAAGAATTATTGAATCAACTCATACAGGCAACTCCACTTCAACGATTAGGAATGCCTCAAGATATAGCAAAAGCAGCTTTATTCTTAGCTTCAGAAGAATCATCCTATATTACAGGTGCTGAAATTGTGATTGATGGCGGATTCTCAGCTCAATAAAATAAGAAAAGGTTTTTTATAGAAGACAATGTCAGCTAAAGGGACATTGTCTTTTTGTATTTTCTATCAATTTGTGTATTTATTATCTTGGTGTTTTCTCATAGATTGTATCTTTTGAAAAAAGTATGAACTCTATAGCGAAATGGAACGAACCGATATTTAAATTAACTTTCTTTAAAAAAACATAAAATATGCTAAAACTGCCATCACTATTTATACTGATAATCGGATTGTCTGGATTCGAAATAAAATATAGCATTTTATATTAAGGGTTAGTATAATTAGTATTAACAATATACTAAGGGTGAGTTAAAATAAAAAATGAACCACTATACCAACAAATTAAAAATAGAATTAAAGAGCAAATCCAATCCGGTAAGCTGCGTGTAGGTGACAGAGTACCATCTGAAAAAGAATTAACGGAAGAATATCATGTGAGCCAAATTACAACAAAAAATGCACTCGCAGGACTCGCAGAAGAGGGAATTGTAGAAAGAATAAAAGGGAAAGGGACGTTCGTTTGTGAAAGTAGTCTCACAAGCTCAACTAGAAAATCAAAAAAATCAAAAGGATTAATTGGCTTTATTGTTCCTAGTATGAAAACGAAGATAGAGCAAGAGTTTGTCAACTATATTGAAAAATATGTTTCGAAAAACGGCTATCATCTAATTATAAAGATTACGAGAGAATCTCAGTTTGAAGAAGCTGATGCAATTGAAATGTTCAGGAAGCTGGATGTAAAGGGAATGATCATTTTTCCTACAGAAAAGGAAACCTACAATGAAGCAGTACTAAGGTTATCACTGGATAAATTCCCTCTGGTCTTAATTGATAGATACATGGAGAATATATTAACTTATAGTGTAACCTCCGAAAATGAATCTGGAACCAATGAGGCGATCTCTTATTTTTTGGAAAAAGGTCATACAAACATTGGTCTTATTTCACCAATTATTACGAATACTGTTACAGCTGAAAGAGCTAAAGGCTTTGAAAATGCTTTTTTGAACAAGGGAACGACTATTAATAAAAACCAATGGCTTACTTTGAATTTTAATGATATTTCAGCTGGTAAAACACCAACACTTATCAAAGAATTTCTTATAAGTAAATCTGAAATAACAGCAGTATTTACAATGAATGCTGAACTAGCTTTATATACTTATGAAGCCATTAAATCAATTAAAAAAGAAGCATCCAGAGACATTGAATTGTTATCATTTGACCCATCGGGAATATCTGGTGTTTCCTTTATACAGCAGAATATTGCTGAATGTAGTAAAAAAACAGTAGACATGCTTTTAGAGCAAATTGAGGGTCATTACAGTCCAAAAAGAATATACGTTGCAGTTGATCTAAAAATTGCAAACGATGAAGATGTATTTGAAGGTTAACAAATATTTTCGGCTATTATTAAACATTTAAAGATTAAACCGTACATAGTTGGAGCTTTTCTGCAAATGTAATGTACGGTTTTTTTGTGACTTCTCATAGATTCCTTATCTTGATGCTATTGTAATCCCCCCTTGGAAGTCCCATTTCAAAGGTATTCCTGAACAAAGTGGAAAGTGTTAACAAGATAAAAAAACTTTGGTTAGCTTATAAACTAAGTATATTTTATACTAAATTTAGTATGTATTATACATGGTTTTTATATTAACATCTTTATGTAAGCGCTTAACGTGTTATATATCTTGAAAAATTTTTATAAAGATTAAAATTTTCGAAAAAAGGAATCGATTTAGTATATGAGAGTATATTTTATATTAAATTTAGTATATAAGTTATACTCGTTATATAATAATATTTGTGTAAGCACTTCCAATGCGCTGGTTTTTAAATAAGTTTTTTATTAAAGGAGATTTATAGAATGATAAATAATAGCATCCCGAGAGAGGAATATCCAAGGCCTCAATTTGAAAGAACAGAATGGTTGACCTTAAATGGTGAATGGAACTTTAAATTTGATAAAGAAAACAAAGGTGAAAAAGAGAAATGGTACAAGAAATTCGAAACTGATAAAAAAATCATGGTTCCATTTACATATGAAACAAAAGCCAGTGGAATTGAGGAGGAAGAATTTTGTCCGCATATTTGGTATCAGAAGAAGATAACGGTTCCTTCTGAATTCGAGGGTAAGGAAATCATCCTTCATTTCCAGGCAGCAGATTATAAGACAAAGTTATGGGTGAATGGGAAGTTTGTTGGTGAACGAAAAGGTGGACAAATTGCCTTTTCCTTCAAAATAACGGACTACTTAGAAGGAACAAATGAACTCGACATTGTCGTGAAAAATGAGGACAGTCAAAGTTGCTTTCAACCACGGGGTAAACAGAGATGGTTGGATCAGAGTTATGAATGCTGGTATGTTCAAACAACAGGCATTTGGCAAACGGTATGGCTTGAGTTCTTAAATGAAGCACACATCCATGCTGTAAAAATAACCCCTGATATAGATACTGAATCAGTTGAATTTGTCTATGAAGTAGGAGGTAACATTGATTCTTCATATGTGTTGAAAACGTCTATTTCCTTTAAGGGTTTACCCATAAAGACCTTTGATCAAGTAGTTAGCCGTCCAAATCAAACAATAAAAACAAATATTGCAAGTGAGTTCCATCATTGGAGAGTTGTTCATTGGAGCCCACAGTCTCCTAACTTATATGATGTTACATTTACATTACTTAAAAATGGTGAAGTCATTGATCTTGTAAAATCGTACTTTGGCATGAGAAAGATATCAATAGAGAACGGAAATGTCATGCTTAATAATATTCCTATCTATCAAAAGCTCATTTTAGATCAGGGTTATTGGGAGGAATCCCATTTAACACCACCTTCTGATGAGGCCATACTTGAGGATATAGAAAAAACTTTTGCGATGGGTTTTAACGGTGTAAGAAAGCATATGAAGGTGGAAGATCAACGCTTTCTATATTGGGCAGATAAAAAAGGCCTCCTTGTTTGGTCTGAAATGGCTGCAACATATGAGTTTTCAGATGAGGCTGTTCAAAACTTTACTGAGGAATGGATGGAGGTTGTCAAGCAACACTATAATCACCCAAGTATTATTGTATGGACACCGTTTAATGAGTCATGGGGTGTGAAAAATATTTATACAGACCGTAAGCAGCAAAATTTCACAGAGGGAATTTATCATCTTACAAAGGCAATGGACAGCATGAGGCCAGTGATTGTAAATGATGGATGGGAGCACACAATATCAGACATCATTACATTGCACGATTATGTGGAATATGGGGATGAATTCTTGAACCGCTATGAAGATAAAGAAAAGGTAGTTAATAATGAATTAGCCTTCAATAAACATAAACATGCCATGGCACAAGGGTATGAATATAAAGGACAACCAATCATCATAAGTGAGTACGGGGGTATTGCCTTCAACTCGGAAAAGGGTTGGGGATATGGAAATCAAGTTAAGAATGAAGAAGATTTCCTAAACCGCTATGAATCTATTACACAAGCAATTAAAGATACTCCATATATTAGCGGGTTTTGTTATACACAAATTACCGACGTACAGCAAGAGATTAATGGACTTCTAAATGAAGATCGAACACCAAAAGTAGACTTAAACAAAATTAAAGAGATTAACATTAAATAATTTAAACACAGTAAAGGAGAAGCTTATGACATTTCGACAAGAATATCCCCGCCCACAATTAGTAAGAAGAGACTGGCTTAATTTAAACGGTGAATGGGATTTTGAATTTGATGACCAGAATATTGGTCTGGAAGAAAAATGGTTTAAAGAGAGTACAGAATACAAGCGAAAAATTAATGTGCCATTTGCTTATCAAACATGCTTGAGTGGAATTAATGATTCTACTTTCCATGATTGGGTATGGTATCGTCGTGAATTTACTATTCCTGATTCAATGAATGGTAAGCAAATTATCTTGCATTTTGGTGCTGTTGACTATCGTGCAATGGTTTTTATTAATGGGAATTTGGTAGGTTCACATGAGGGTGGCCACACATCCTTTTCATTTGATATAACCAACTATTTACAGGAAGGAAGCCAAACACTTGTCGTAAGAGTTGAAGATCCTTCTATAGATGAAACCATTCCGAGAGGAAAGCAATATTGGATTGAGAAATCTGCTGCGATTTGGTACACGCGGACTACCGGTATATGGCAGACGGTATGGATAGAAGCAGTGAATAAAACTCATATAAAAAAATTGAGATTCACTCCGGATATCGACAATGGAGATATTACAATCGAATTTGAGTTGGCAGGTAATTATATAAGTAAGAAGGTAGAAATCGAAATCACCTTTAAAAATGAAGTGATTGCAAATGAAACCATCCAAATTTATGAAAGTTTTGTAAAAAGATCGATTAATCTTTACAATCGAAAAATCTTTCGAACTGGTTTTCACCATGTAGGGTGGAACTGGTCACCAGAAAATCCGAATTTATTCGATGTGAAAATTCGTGTGAAAGAACAAGAACAAGTGCTTGATACGATCTCTTCTTACTTTGGAATGAGGAAAATCCATACTGAAAATGGCATGGTATATCTAAACAACAGACCATATTATCAAAAATTAGTACTTGATCAGGGCTATTGGCCGGAAGGTTTATTAACCGCACCAAATGATGAGGACTTAAAGAAAGATATAGAACTAACAAAACAAATGGGGTTTAATGGCTGCAGAAAGCACCAAAAGGTAGAGGATCCCCGCTTTCTTTATTGGGCAGATAAACTAGGTTTCTTAGTTTGGGGAGAATGTGCTGCTTCACCTTCTTACAGCGAGGATGCTGTTGCGCGTCTGACAAATGAGTGGATTGAAATCATCGAACGAGATTACAACCATCCTTGTATAGTCACATGGGTTCCTATTAATGAAAGTTGGGGAGTTCCTTCTATCTGTAACAATGACCAGCAAATACACCACTCGGCAGCGATGTATCATTTAATCCATTCACTTGATACAACTAGATTGGTCATTTCAAATGATGGATGGGAATTAACAAAAACAGATATTTGTGCCATTCATAATTACAACCATGGACAAAAGGATGAAGTGGAAAAGTATAATGAGTTTCGGAATTCATTAAGAACTACTGAAGACCTGCTTTTTTCAAAACCAGCTGGACGAGAGATCTATACGAAAGGTTACCATCACAGTGGAGAGCCAATTCTTTTAACTGAATTCGGCGGAATCGGGTATAAAGTTGGCGATGATAGTGGCTGGGGTTATACGTCGGTTACTAATGAGGAAGATTTTCTGGCAGATTATGAACGAGTCATGAAAGCAGTGTATGAATCCAGTGCCTTGCATGGATATTGTTATACACAGTTAACAGATGTTGAACAGGAGATTAATGGCTTATTAACATATGATCGAAAACCAAAGTGTGATTTACAGCTGCTTAAAAAGATAAATGATATGTGGCATGTACCGATTGTTAGATAATATTCGAATCAAGTTTAAATGATATGAAAGATCTCTTGACTGAAATGAGTCTAATTTCAGTCAAGAGATTTAAAAAAAGGAAAGAAAGTATTAGGTTTTATACAAAGTGTTGGTGTCCAGCTCCAGCGCCTAGCTCCGAAGCATAGGACGTGCAAGTGCAGTCAAGCGACAGGACGTCGTGTTTTTGACTGCCTCGGGGTCATAAGCCACTCAGGAATTGAAGACAAACAGCGTCTTCTATTCCTGAGCGTCTTATGCCTGCCTTAGGCTGATCAAGGCGCTTGTGCGTTTCTTAATAAAAATCAGGGGGGAACTATATGAAGAAAAAGGCAGTATTAATGTTCACGATACTTTTTGTGTTTGCTATGGCTTTATCAGGTTGTAACAGTTCATCCAGTAGTTCAGGATCATCTAAAAATGAGATTCTATTTTGGAATCCGTTTACAGGTCCGGATGGCGAAAATATGAAACAAATCGTTGATGAGTATAATAAGACAAATCCGGAATTCAAGGTTAAAAACTTATCTATTGCTGAGGGAGATATGTATACGAAAATTCCAACGGTAGTAAACTCCGGAAAAGGAATTCCTGATTTAACCATTGTCCATGCAGAGAGAATTAAACAGTTTGTAGATAACGATATGTTAACACCATACGATGATTTATTGGCTGATTATCCTGAAATTAAAGCAGAAAACTATGTTCCCGCAGGATGGAATATCGGAGATATAGATGGCAGCAGATATAGTGTTCCATTAGATGTTCACAGCTTTGTTATGTATTACAATAAAGAATTACTTGAAAAATATGCGCCAAATGCACTTGATGATAACGTTATTACGTTTGATGAAATAAGAGAGGCTGGAGAACTATCTAAAAAAGACGGTATTACTGGTTTCGGCTTAACTTGGACTCGACCGATTTTCTTATCTATTTACAATCAACTTGGTGGAGATATTACGAGTGATGGAGAAACACCAACTCTTAATACTCCGGAAGCGAAAGAAGCGCTGGAATTAATTAAGGGGTTAGTTGATGACAAAATTGCCAACAAAGATGGAGAAGATCCGGGTCAATTGTTTCAATCGGGTAAAGCAATTTTCTATCCTGAAGGTATTTGGATGCAAAACGGCTTAAATGAAGCAAAAAATTTAAATTGGGGCTTAACAAATTTCCCGCAAATTTCACCAGATAATATTGTAAACTGGACGTCTTCACATCAATTCGTCATGTTTAAAGACGAAAATAGGTCTGAAGAGAAAACAAAAGGAATGATGGATTTCCTTGACTATGTCAGACAAAATTCACTTCCGTGGGCAAAGGCAGGACAAAACCCTGCTGCATTAGAAACACTAGACAATTCTGAATACAAAGAAATGCCACAATCATTCTTAGTAGAAGATCCTGAATTACAAAAAACATTAAAAATCTTTGATTATAAATATAACGGCTTTGTAGTTGAAGAGATTGATAAATTAGTTGGAGATGCAGCGTTTGGAAAATTAGATATTGATGAAGGGCTGGAAAAAGCACAAAAAGCAATTGAAGATAAAATAGCAACAAATAAAAAATAATCGTTGCTAAAATTATTGAGAATGATTCAACCAAAGGGTCTGACCCTTTGGTTGAGTTGTCCTCTCTCTATTCGATAATGAAAGAATAGGAGCTTAAAATGATGATAAATACTGGAGAGAATAAGGAAGTAAATATGTCCTCAGTAATGGTAGGGAAATCAAATAATAAGAGGTTGAATCTATCTCCTTATCTTTACATTGGACCACATCTCATTCTATTTGCTGTATTTTTTCTATTTCCTACTTTATATGGTGTTTATATCTCTTTTACCAATTGGGATCTAATTGGTGACCCTGAATTTGTAGGACTAGCAAACTATACAGAAATTTTGCTTAATAAAGATTCTACATTCTACGAACAACTCCGTATTGGTTTGGGAAATACATTTAAATTTGTCATTTTTACAGTCCCATTTTGTATTATTGTACCATTGTTCTTAGCTGCTGGACTTAATACGAAGCCAAAAGGTATGAAGTTTTTCCAAGCATTGTTTTATATGCCGTCTTTATTTTCTGTATCAGCAGTCATGATCATATTTGCTATGTTATTTAGTGTTTCATTTGGACCGATCAACCATTATTTGAATGTTGATACGAACTGGTTATCTACCCAGCCGTACGCCTGGGTTACATTGGTTATCGTAACCGTTTGGTGGACGATTGGTGCAAATATGATTATCTATCAAGCTGCTCTTAATGGTATTTCAAAAGATTTATATGAAGCCGCATCGATAGATGGCGCTAATAATGTTCAAAAATTCTTTAAAATTACACTTCCCAGCATAAGAGCTCAAATACTATATACAGTCGTTATTACGACAATTGCACAATTCAATGTTTACGGGCAGCCTCTCATGTTAACAAAAGGTGGACCAACAAGCTCGACGACAGTTCTATTAATGTACATTCAAGAGAATGCATTCGGTTCTGGAATTTCTATTGCCGGAATTGGGGCAGCAATGGCTGTCATTTTAGGATTATGTATTATGGTTGTTTCTGCAATCCAATTCTTCTTTTTAAGACAACGTGATTAGGAGGTGCTTTCCTTGAAGCAAATAGCAGTATCGAAAATGATTTCACTCATCTTTTTATTATTCATGGCGTTTATATGGCTTGTTCCATTACTTTACACATTTTTAACTACATTTAAAAATGAATCAGATATTCAATCAAACCCATTTACCATCCTGCCGATAAATTGGGTGATTGGTAACTATCAGGATGTTCTGTTTGAAAACACAAGTGCGCCTGTTGCAAAGTGGTTTATGAACTCGCTGATTATATCAGTATCACAAACAGTATTAGTACTAGTGATTGTTTCATTCGCCGGTTATGGGTATTCAAGAATGAAATTTAAGGGGAGAGATGCCATCTTTATTTTTTTAATGGCAACGATGATGTTCCCTGCTGTTGTAAACCTTATTCCACTTTATAAAATTATCGATACATTAGGGTGGGTTAATAGCTATTTTGCAGCAATAGTGCCGGGTGCTGCTGGAGTATTTAATATCTTTCTTGTTAGACAATTTATGCAGGGAATTCCTAAGGATTTTGATGAATCTGCCAGAGTGGATGGGGCTTCTGAATTTCAAATTTTCACTAAGTTAATATTGCCGTTAATAAGACCGGTTTTAACGGTTGTTGCGTTGTTTACGTTTACAGGTTCATGGAATGACTTCTTATGGCCGTCGATCGTGTTTAATGATATTGAAAAAATGCCAATTACACCAGGACTGCAATTGCTTCAGGGGATGTATGCACTTGATATTGCTCATGCTTTAACAGGGGCGCTGATTGCGATTGTTCCGACATTTATTCTCTATTTATTCACACAAAAATATTTTATGGAATCGCTTTCTTTGTCGTCAGGTGTTAAAGGATAGAAACAAAAAGGAGGTTTCACAGTGAATAGAAAACTCGAGCGAAGATTAATCATCATTGGGTCCATTTGGCAAATGACTACAGGGCTCTTAACCATTTTTGTTTATGCCTCATTTATCAAAAATGAAGGGCTGAACTCTTCTTTTGATACCTTTGCTAAGCTGGAAGCAGCACAGTCAATATTTGGAAGTTTGTATATTTTTTCAGTCTCGTTTGGGATGCTATTTGTCTTATTAGGAGTAATAAACTTCATTTTAGCTAGGGGATTAAAGGATGATAAAGCAGAAACGAAAAAGCCGTTATGGTTTATTGTAATAGGCTTAGCCTCTTATTTTGTCATGGACATCTTAGCATCACTCCTGTTTTTATCCGGGGGAATCTTAGCTTTTGCTAAAAATAAATCCATAATAAAGATGGAAAACTACCATTTACAAAATCAATAATATAAAACCAAAGGAAAGACCAACTTCTTTTTCCTTTGGTTTTTCCTTTGGAGTTTTTTGAGTAATAGAGTATTAGCTAGTAGAAAATGTACGTTTGCAAATCAAAAAATAGGAGGAGATTATCCTGAAAAAGATGATGACGATGGCCATTATGGTTAGTTTTATACTGTCTCTCCCATTAACAACCTTTGCTTTCAGTAACCCTATTAAACTACCAAATTCTTGGGAATGGGATACAGGAGTTTTTTATGGAGAAGGAGATCCATATATTTTAAAACATAACGGTATTTATTATCTTTATGTCAGTACAGTTGATGATAAGAGTGGAGTAAAAGCCTGGAAGTCAGAAGATTTGGTGAATTGGGAGTACGGTGGCTTAGTAACAGAGGAACCTACAACAAAGGCTGCCTATGCACCTGAGGTTGTTTATTGGAATGGAAATTTTTACATGTACACATCACCAGGAGGGAATGGACATTATGTCTATAAAAGTTCAAATCCATTAGGGCCATTCAAAAAGCAAACAGAAAACCTTGGTATGGGGATTGATGGACATGTGTTTATAGATGATGATGGAAAATGGTATTTCTACAGTACTGGTGACCAAAGAATAGATGCACGGCCAATGTCTGATCCGTTTACATTTGGGCAAGTGTCACACACTGGTGCAGAAATGAATGGTTGGACAGAAGGACCAACGATTATAAAAAGAAATAACAACTACTATATGACATACACAGGAAATCACGTTTGGAATAAAGCTTATCGAGTAGATTATGCATCAAGTGATTCACCCATTGCCAATTACTCACCTAAGCTTGAACAAAACCCGATCTTACTAAATGCAGAAGGAGTAAATGCAGGTGTTGGACATAATTCTGTTGTTCGCGGACCGGACCTTGATTCCGATTACATGGTTTATCATAGTCATGCAAATCCAGGCCGCTATATGAACCTTGATCGAATTGCTTGGAATGGAGATAAAATGCTGGTTCTTGGTCCAACAATAACCGAACAGTCTAACCCGGATCTGCCTGATTTTAGTGAGAGGTTTTCCGAATCCTCACAGAATAAGAACTGGGAGAATAAAAATGGGGGAAGCTGGACCGTAAATTCAGACATGTCCGGCTGGCTACAGCAAACAAAAATGGGTAGTCCGGAAGTGTTTAAACAACTGACGAAGGTCGGGACTTCTTCAGACTACACCGCAGAATTTAATATGAAAAAAGTTAAGCAAGGATCCAGCAGTGATCCACGTTTTGGTGCTGTTTTCTCCTATAAGGATGAAAAAAACTATGGGTTAGCTGTGTTAAATTCTAATAAAAATCAATTAGAAACCTTCTTCATCGTAAACGGGGTTGAACAAAAGTGGGAAGCAACTGATTTACCTAATGGCTATGATTATACTAAACTTCATCAAATACGAATCGAAAAAGCTGCTTCAACCTTTAAGATTTTTGTAGATGGAATGCAAAAGCAAACACGTCATATAGAAAAACTGGATGGCGGAAAGATTGGATACATGACAAATGATGTTCATGCTGCTTTCGGGTTTACAGCCTTTAGTAATAAGGTAAACGGAAGTTCTGTATTCGATGCGAATAAACCTGTACCAGGTAGCATTGAAGCGGTTCATTATAATACAGGAGGAGAAGGAAAAGGCTACTATGACACAACTATTGAGAATACTAGTGATAAATATAGAGAAGATGCTGTTGATTTTAAAGGGAATTCCGAAAGTGGATACTATGTAAGTTTGAATAAAAAAGGAGAATGGTTGAATTATAACTTAACTATTGCAGAAGAGGGTTCTTATAATTTGGATTTAAGAATCACTGACTCAAGTAAAGATGCACAAATAAAATTAGTGTTAGACAATTCGACGGAATTGTCTCCAAGTATCAATATTCCTCAAACAGATGAGTGGAAAACTCTTTCTATTGAGGGGATAAAATTACCAAAAGGAAAGCATACGCTAAAAGTAATTGCAGAAAATGGAAGTTTTGATCTATCGACACTTGATTTTCATGAAAACACGAAAGTGACAAAAATTTCGTCAAACTTTAATGATGGAACAAGTGAAGGCTGGGAGGAAACAGAAGGGTTTTGGACAGTTAATACAAATAAACTAAGCGTATTTGATGCGTACAAACCAATACCAGGTTCAATAGGTGCTGCTTATTATATTACTGGCGGTGAAGGGATTGCTTATCATGAAACAACAGCGGAAAATATCGGCGGAGTATTAAGAGGAGACTCTGTAGATATTCGTGATAACCCAAAAGGAGGTACTGCAGTAGGGTGGAATCAGACAGGTGAATGGTTTAAATACAATGTATCCATTAAAGAATCAGGTTTATATAATCTTCAATTAAATGCGGCAACAACATTTCAATCAGCAAAAGTCAGAATATGGCTGGACGATGAAATAGATTTAACGGGTGTGTTGGATGTTCCTAACACGGGGGATTGGAATAATTGGCATCCTGTCATAAAAGAAGGCGTTCCATTACCTGAGGGAGAGCACACGTTAAAGGTTGAGATCGTCGAAGGTGAATTTGATTTCACGGGCATTGACTTTACATCATTTGATATCCATAAGCCAATCCCTGGTATTATTGAGGCGGAAGATTACAATCTAGGTGGCGAAGGTGTTGGATATCATGATAACACCTTAGAGAATAGTGGAGAACAATATCGAAAGGATTCTGTCGATATACGATCAAATCCGGAAGGTGGTTACGCTGTTACTGCTAACCAAACAGGTGAATGGCTAACATATAACATCGATATTGAAGAAGAAGGAAGCTATGGTTTAGATATTCTGACCGCATCTACCAAATCTGGAGGGAAAGTAAGGCTTCTTTTAGATGATGACATTGATCTTACAGGAGAAATTGATATACCTAATACAGGGGATTTAAATAGGTGGGAAAACATTTCATTACAGGATATTTCTTTACCGGCTGGAAAGCATACTTTAAAGCTTGAAGTCCTAAATGGAGAATTTGATATTTCCAGATTATTATTTCATAGATTTGATCATCATAAGGAGCTTCCGGGAAAAATCATGGCGGCAGATTATATGACCGGTGGAGAAGGTGTTGGTTATCATGACAATTCTGCTGATAATATTGGTGGCAAATATAGGAGAGATGCAGTCGATATCCGGATTAATCCGGAAGGTGGATATAATGTAGGCTGGAACCAGGCTGGAGAATGGCTAAAGTATAATGTCGACATAAGCGAAGCGGATGAGTATGAACTGGACATTAGAGTGGCAACTGATTTGGAAGGAAGTCAAATAAGACTTTGGCTAGATGATACTGTCGATTTAACAGGTGTTATAGATGTTCCAAAAACTGGAGGTTGGGATAACTGGGAAAGTGTGATCAAAGAAAATGTTTCCTTACCAGCTGGAAAGCATACGATTAAGGTCGAAATGGTAAAAGGGGAATTTGACTTTAGAAGCATCCAATTCTCAGTTGCTGATGGCCAAGAACCACCTGCAATTGAAGGTGAGTATAGCACATCACCAGGTACCTTTGCGAAATCTGTCATAGGAGACAGTAGGTGGAAGGATTATACAGTTGAAGCGGATTTTACTATCGGAGCTGGAACAGGAGACGGTGGTTTACTTTTCAGAGTAAATAATCCGGCAAACGGTATTGAACTTGGACAAAATAATCCTGATTTTATGCAAGGTTATATAGCCTATATAAATAAGGATGGAATTCATTTAGGGAAGTTTAATTATAACTGGGAATACTTAAAAGGTGCTGAACTAAATGAGCCATTGAATACATGGCATCATGTGAAGGTTGTTGCCAAAGGCACAAACATTAAGATTTATGTAGGAGATATGAATGTTCCCAAAATAGATTATACAGACAACAGCAGCACAGCATTTACGCAAGGAAAACTAGGACTGCGATCAAACTATAATCAGACAACGTTTGATAATTTTGTGGTAAAACCATTAGAAACGACCCATTCATCCATAAAAAACGATCTTGATAGAATGAAAGAATCTGGTGAGATTGTTCAAAGTGCCTATAAAAAATTAATAAATAAATTAGATCAATCTAAGCATCATTTAGACAAAGGGAAAGTCGCTCAATCAATCAAGCATCTTCATGATTTTAGAGATTCTCTAGAAAAAGAAAATAAACTATCTGAAGCTATCAAACAAGAACTTGAAGGAGATGCTATAAGACTTATAAGAAAAATAGAAGAAGAAAAGTAAGTGCGAATGGGTAGGTACAAGAAAATAAGGGTACCTACCCGTTCATTTTGTATATGTCATGAAACAATGAATGGGGGATACACGATGGAAAAAAATAAACAAAATCAAAGTGAAGTAGCATTAGGAGAAATGTTTATGAACCCTCTACTTGAGAGTGGACCTGATCCATACATTTTTAAACATTTTGACGGAAACTATTATTTTACAGCTACGACTCGTACTCATATAGCCCTTTGGAAGAGTACAACCATTACAGGTATATCAACTGCTGAAAAGAAAGTAATTTGGGTACCGCCTATAGAAGGGCCATATAGTAAAAATATTTGGGCACCGGAAATCCACTTTATACATAATAAATGGTTTATCTATTTTACTGCTAATGAAGGTGGTGGTGATGACACACGACGAATTTATGTATTAGAAAATTCTTTTGAAAATCCATTAGAGGGAGAATGGAACTTTAAAGGTGCTGTAAATACGGAACTTCCAGGGCTGGATGGTACAGTCCTTCAGCATCATAATCAACTTTATTTCCTCTATTCAGGTTATGGTTATTTTCCTGATTATGGATCAGCCTTATATATAGCAAAAATGAAAAACCCCTGGACATTGGAAGGTGAAAACATTCTACTTTCTGCACCAACATCAGAGTGGGAGAAACAGGGTGGAATGGCAATTAATGAAGGACCTATTTTATTGAAAAGAAATGGGAAGCTATTTTTAATCTTTTCAGCAAGTGCTACATGGTCTGATGATTATTGTTTAGGAATGTTAACTGCTAATGAATCAGATGAGGTATTGGACCAGGACTCTTGGGTTAAATATCCGGAACCTGTTTTTTCAAAGAATATAAAAAAT
Source organism: Bacillus sp. J37 (assembly GCF_000518865.1). GTDB lineage: Bacteria > Bacillota > Bacilli > Bacillales > Bacillaceae > Metabacillus. The sequence goes on from NZ_JAEK01000008.1 coordinate 104,143, forward strand.
CGAGTGTTTTCACCGGGACATAATAGCTTTACTCAATCTCCGGATGGAACTGAAGATTGGATTGTGTATCACGCATTTTCCTTTTCAGAGGAAGAAGGAGACCATAGTAATGGGAGGCTTCGTAATCCAAGAATCCAAAAATTTCATTGGAATCAAGATGGGACACCAAATTTTGGGATACCTATACCTGCCTATACGCCAATCAAGCTCCCTTCAGGAGAATAAGTAATGGGAAATATTATAAACACCCCTCAAAAAAAGGGGTGTTTATGATAATTCGTAGAAAAACGCTGTTATACTAATCTTCTGCAATTTTTACCCTGAACTCACTTATATATTGGTGTATATTATTTTGATAATAGACGGAAAAGAATTCATAGATATCACTTAACGGTTTGACTTCATTTGTTTGTATATAATGAATTAGTTTTTGGAATGTAACAAAGTAATGTTCAAATGACGTGGAATTTGAAACAATGCTTAAGTATTTACCTTTTGGTAAGGTTGCAAATTCAGTATCACTTTGAAGAGATGAAATATGTTTATTCGAAAGTACAGGTGTAAACAAATAGTCATAATTGATGTCTTCAACAGTATTGTAGGGTCTAAATGGAATAATGGAGCCATACCCTTTTTTTCTAAACCCCTCTGTAGATGGTCCATATTTTCTTAGGCTGCTAAATGACGAATTAAAGGTGTTAATGGGACCTAAACCCGTTACTTTTGTTTGAATAACCTTCATTTCATCCTTTTCTAAAAGAACGATCTCATCAAATGGCGCTTCTTGTCTCTGTAATTCTTCTCTTACATTGGCGATAATTTCTTGTATTTCAAATAAATAATCAATTTTTTCTTCCACAATTCTTTCTTGATCCATTAAAAAGGAAACATAATCATCATTATTTAAATCTTCCACCCTTTTGATTTGATTTAAGGGTGTCCCGATATAGCTTAGAGATTTTATTAGATCTAAACGATATAATTGTAAATCACTATAATAACGATAATTTGACTTTGGATCTACATATGTTGGTTTAAATAAATCGATTTGATCATAGTAGCGGAGAGCTTTAATAGAAATATTCATTAATTTTGAGACCTCACCTATTGAATAAAGTTTATCCTCCATTAATAAATCCACCTCATCACTGTTCTGAACTGGTTAATTTGGCTGGTGAAGCTTTAGATAGTGTCTGTTGTTTCCAAGCAAGAGTTAATCCTGTGCCAATGGCTAAAAAAATCGTGGCAAAATAAAATGGATAATTTAAATTTATATCAAATAGTATACCTCCAATAATTGGACCAAACACATTTCCAATACTCGTAAACATTGAATTCATACCACCTACAAAACCTTGTTCGTTTCCGGCTATTTTAGAAAGATAGGTGGTTACAGCCGGTCTCATTAAATCAAATCCTATAAAAACGATAATTGTCGTAAATAAAATCAAAAAGTATTGATTGACAATTGTGACGAATAAGACAAGAATTGCTGAAAATAAGAGGCTGTATCGAATTAAACGAATTTCACCAAGCCATCTTGTAAGTCGATCAAATAAAGCTATTTGAGCAATTGCCCCAACAATAGCTCCCCCAGTAATCATAATGGCAATATCCTTTGGAGTAAATCCAAACTTATGATCAACAAATAGAGCAAACAAAGATTCAAAAGAGGATAAGCCAAATGCAGAAATTAAGATAATCATAAATGAGATGAAATATACAGGTGAAAAGATTCGGTTTAATCCGGCTTTTTGATCTGAATTTTCTTCATATTCCTTATTACGATCGGGTTCTTTTAATGTAATCAAAGATAAAACAGCAGCAAAAATACCTAATAAACCAGCAAAGAAAAAGGGGATGCGAGTTCCAATTTCCGCTAAGAATCCTCCAATTCCAGGACCGATAATGAATCCAGTTGAAATGGCTGCTGACATGTAGCCAAGTGCTTTCGGTCGTGTTTCTAATGAAGTTGTATCTGCAATAAAGGCAGTTACGGCTGGCATAATAAATGCTGCACTAACACCACCAAGTATACGTGAGAGAAACAGGACACTCAGAGTATTTCCGACACCGAATAACAACTCTGAAATTCCAAATATAAATAAACCTATTACAATCATTCTTTTTCTGCCAAATTGGTCTACCCAACGGCCTGCTATCGGTGATACAACTAATTGTGCTACAGCAAATGCGGCAACCATATAGCCTACGATTGAGCCTGATAAATGTAACTCATTCATTATTGTGGGAGTAACAGGGATAACAAGTCCTATGCCTAAAAATGCTATAAATAGATTCAGCAATAATATTGCTAAAGTAATGTTCTGTCTTGACATGCTTATCATCTCCATGAAAGATTTTTTGCAACTACAAGACGTTATTTTAATCTCTCCCTTAAGGGGAGAGTCAACCTTTTTGTTTTAAAAAAGATGAACTTATTTTTACCTATAACACTGCATTACTAAACAACAGAGTAGAGCCATTAATTAAGATTAATAGAATGGGTTCCCCTTACCTTAAATGGGATCGAACAGTGGATCGAGGTGTATCACATTTGTTTTATTTAGAGAGAGATTTTCCTAACAGCAAATAAGGATAATAAATAAATGAACAAGGATATAGAAACACTGATTTAAGTATCCTATACTACTACGTATAGTAAACGCTTTCAACTAGAGGGGATAAACATGTATAATGGGGGAAGTACTAATATGTTAAAAGAATTAAGTAATGAGTTACTAATTAGTATATATAAAAAAGCTGTTAACTTAAGCCAGGATACTAAAATAATTAAGGTTTTAAAGGAAGAAATACAAAAACGAAATCTATTACAACTAATAGACGGTTAATCTGGTTTTTTTACTAATAGATTGTACAGTAAGCTCGAATTCTTTGTATTGAAGGAATTCGAGCTTATTTATTTAAGCAGAAGATAATAATAATGGAATGGAGAAGATTCAGGTTAAAATTCCTCTGAAACAAACTTCAAGAGAGCCCTGACAGCAAAAGATTGATATCGGTCTTTTTTCGTAATAAATCCAAGCTCCCACATAGGTGGAGATAATAATGGAATCATCTTGATGTAGTGATGATCCATTTTTCTATAGATAGACCTCGGTAATAGCGTGATACCAAGCTCCGCTCCAACTAATTCTGTTATTAGATCCCACTGTGAGCTTTCGTATGCAATGTTTGGCTGAAAGCCTGCTTTTTGACATTCATTAATAATCAATTTATGTAAGGCAAATTCCCGATTGAAAAGAATAAAATGTTCTTCCGCTAATTGGCTGATGGTAACCTCTTTCGATTCTGCTAGTCGATGCTGTGTGCTTGTATAAAGCATGAATTCCTCTTTTATAAACGGATTAATTTCAAACTTACTATGATCTGTTGGAAACACAATGATCCCCACATCAACATGTCCCTCATCTACTAAAAGTTCTATTCGTTTGGCACCGAGTTCAATTAATTCTAATTCGACTTCCGGATATGACAGTTTGAATTTTTTCGCTATTGCAGGGAAGAAAAGCGTCCCAATTAATGGAGGTATGCCAATCTTAATTTTCCCTGTTGGCAAATTAATTAAATCATCTAAAAGAATAGAAAGCTCATCAGTAGCTCCTAATATTTTAGTAGCTTGTTTGAAGATAATTTCTCCTGCATCAGTCAATTTTAACGAACGAGTTGAACGTTCAAATAATTCCACTTTAAGCTCTGTTTCTAATTTTTTTATTGATTTACTTAAGGTTGGTTGTGAGATATAGGCACTTTCCGCAGCTTTAGTGAAGCTGCCGTATTGTGCTACTTCGGTAAAATAGCGTAGATCCTTTAATTCCAAAGTTATCACCTACTTATTCATTTTCAGAATAAAATATATAACTATTATTCATTTTACTCATAAATGAGAATGCTGTAAATTAATAAGTAAATATATGGTGGAATCTCCGAATAAACTGTGATAAGGGGGAACTGGTTGATGGAAAATAATGAGGTTGTAATTGTAAGCGCTTTAAGAACACCGATAGGCCAAGTTGGAGGAAGCTTAAAAAATATTAGCGCCGTCCAATTAGGTTCACATGTAATTAAAGCGGTCATTGATAAAGCTGGAGTTTGTGGGGAACAAATTGATGAAGTCATCATGGGAAATGTTCTTCAAGCAGGTCTTGGTCAGAACCCGGCTAGACAATCTGCTATACTAGCAGGCCTTCCTGAACATGTTTCTGCTTTTACGTTAAATAAAGTGTGTGGATCAGGGTTAAAGGCCGTTCTTTTAGCCGCTCAGGCGATTTCAACAGGAGATGCAGAAATCGTTGTAGCGGGTGGAATGGAAAATATGAGTCAAGCACCTTACTTATCTATGGGAGCTAGAGACGGATTTCGAATGGGAGATCAGAAGCTCATTGATAGTATGATTCATGATGGATTGTGGTGTGCGTTTAATGATTATCATATGGGAATCACGGCTGAAAATATTTGTGACCAATATGAAGTCACACGACAGGAACAAGATGAATTCGCTGCATGGAGCCAAGAAAAAGCAGCAATAGCAATAAACGATGGGAAATTTGAAGATGAAATTGTAGCTGTTGAAATACCGCAACGTAAAGGAGAGTCTATTTATTTTGATAAGGATGAATATGTAAAGGCGGGAACAACAGTAGAGAAATTAGGTAAGCTAAGGCCAGCTTTTAAAAAAGATGGACGCGTAACCGCAGGTAATGCTTCAGGAATTAATGATGGAGCAGCTGCTGTACTCATGATGAGTTTACGTAAAGCAAAAGAACTTGGGATCGAACCGTTAGCTAAAATTCGTGGGAACGCAAGTGCAGCCGTTGACCCAAGTTTAATGGGAATAGGGCCAGTGCCAGCTACGAAAAAAGCGTTAAATAAGCTTGGACTTACAATCAATGACATGGATTTAATCGAAGCAAATGAAGCTTTTGCAGCTCAAACATTAGCGGTGGGCAAGGAGCTTCAATTTTCGGAAGATAAAGTAAATGTTAATGGCGGTGCCATTGCCCTGGGTCATCCGATTGGAGCAAGTGGAGCAAGAATCCTGACAACATTAATTCATGAATTAAAAAGAAGAAATGGAAAATATGGTTTATCGACGTTATGTATCGGTGGTGGTCAAGGAATATCAACAATAATAGAAAACTATGAAATGAGGGGTGTAGGAGGATGAAAAAGATATTTACTAGTTTTGAAGAAGCCGTACAAGACATTAAAGACGGAATGACGTTAATGGTTGGAGGATTTGGGCTAGTTGGAATACCCGAGAATCTTATTAAAGCTCTTTGTGAGAAAAATGTAAAAGATTTAACAGTCATTTCGAACAATTGTGGCGTAGACGATTGGGGACTTGGACTTTTACTTCAAAATAAACAAATTAAAAAGATGATCTCATCTTATGTTGGTGAAAATAAAGAGTTTGAAAGACAAGTTTTAAGCGGTGAGTTAGAGGTACAACTGACACCACAAGGATCTTTAGCTGAGAAAATACGCGCTGGTGGTGCGGGAATTCCAGCGTTTTATACTCCGGCTGGAGTTGGGACTCCTATTGCAGAAGGTCGGGAAACAAGACAATTTAATGGTAAGGAATATTTACTTGAAGAATCCCTTACTGCAGATTTTAGTTTAATTAAAGCGTGGAAAGCAGACAAGATGGGCAATATCATTTATCGCAAAACCGCGCAAAATTTCAATCCAATTATGGCGGCAGCAGGTAAAATCACAATTGCAGAGGTAGAGGAAATTGTGGAAGTTGGGGAAATAGATCCTGATCACATTCATACACCAAGTATTTATGTTCAAGGATTAATCGTTGGGAAACACGAAAAACGAATCGAACGACTTACGGTTCAAGCATAAAATAGAGGAGGGAAAAGGATGGCGAAAAATGTCAGAGTACAAATTGCACAAAGGGCTGAAAAAGAAATTCAAGATGGATTCTATGTGAATTTAGGAATTGGGATGCCAACAATGGTTGCGAACTATATTTCTGAAAATAAAAATGTGGTCTTGCAATCAGAAAATGGTCTATTAGGTATTGGACCTTATCCATCGAGAGAAGAAGTAGATCCGGATTTAATTAACGCAGGAAAAGAAACAGTAACTGCAATAGAAGGAGCGAGCTTCTTTAGTAATGCAGAATCCTTTGCCATGATACGCGGCGGACACATTGATTTAGCTATCCTGGGAGGTATGGAGGTTTCTGAAAATGGTGATCTTGCTAACTGGATGATCCCGGGTAAAATGATAAAAGGGATGGGAGGAGCAATGGATTTAGTTCACGGTGCAAAAAAAATTATTGTGATCATGGAACATGTGAACAAGGTCGGGCAGCCAAAGATTCTTAAGCAATGCTCGTTACCATTAACAGGAAAAAAAGTAGTTGACCGAATAATAACAGATCGTGCGGTTATTGATGTGACGGAGAATGGGTTGAAATTGATTGAAGTGGCACAAGGCTATAGTGTACAGGATATTATTGATTCAACTGAGCCTGCGTTGATTATTTCCGATCAAGTGATGAAAAGTTCATATTAGAAATCCGTAGCGTAAGGAGAAAATTTTTCCAAGTTATTGGATAATAAAGGCTTCAATTCTTATTTACATAAAGGATTCGAAGCTTTTCTTTGTCATTTTAAAAAATTAGCTAGGAAATAGGATGAAAAGGAAACCAAAGTTGACACTGGAGAAGTGAAAATAGAGATAAAGACATATAAAAAATTTTTAATTTTGAAAAAATGGTATTTACTTTTAATAGTAACGGAATTATAATGAATCTTAAGTAACCGCTTTCAAAAATGGTGTGCTTAATCATTAATGTGGCATACGCACAAAAGATTATTGTTAAAAATGAAACCCGTTTCATTATTGGTATATAAACTGAGAAAATATAATAACAATAATGTTGAGTTAGTTTACATTTTTATGAAACCCGTTTCATTTTGAATTAGGTAAAATGATTCATAAATAATATAACTACTCTAATCAATAATGTTTCATGCACTTTTATGAAACCCGTTTCATTTCTATTGTATTCTTTAAGTATCTTCGTTGTCTACAATGCCTTTTAGTATTAATTACACAGATTACTATTTGGTTAATACTTTTCAGTATTACCTGGTCATTCTTTTGTTAGATGGTTGCTGTTTTAAGTTTAAGATCATGAGTATAGGGGGGATTTAGATGAAAACCGTTACTGTGCAATCACAGACACCTGTTGTTAAAACAAAAACGAAAGAGTCTCGATTTAAAAGAATATGGAAGAACAGAACCCTTCTTCTTATGTGTATGCCTGCCATTATTTTCTTTGCTATATTTGCTTATCTTCCAATGCCGGGACTTTATCTTGCTTTCGTCAATTATGATTATTCACTTGGGATTTTCAAAAGTGCTTTTGTAGGATTGGAAAATTTCCGTTTCTTGGTTATGACAGGTGATTTATGGAAGTTAACTTTTAATACGATTGCGTATAATCTCGCCTTCATCATATTAGGTAATTTCCTGCAAATAGCTGTTGCGATCATGCTTAACGAATTACGAAATAAATGGTTTAAAAAAATATCACAAACCATTATGTTTTTACCACATTTCATTTCCGCTGTTTTAGTTGGACTCTTAGCCTATAACATACTTAGTTATGATTATGGTTTACTTAATTCATTTTTAGAATTGATTGGCTTGGATCCTGTACAAACTTATTCGAATCCGGCAATTTGGCCATATATCATTGTAATCACTTTCCTCTGGCAATCTACAGGCTATGGATCAATCGTCTATTTCGCTGCCATTATGGGGCTTGATAAATCCATTTTAGAAGCTGCAGAAATTGACGGTGCAAATGCTTTCCAACGTATCCGCTATATTGTTATTCCTTGGCTAAAGCCTACTTTTATCATCTTGTTACTGTTTTCTTTAGGTGGAGTATTAAAAGGGAATTTCGGATTGTTTTATAATCTGGTTGGTGCTAATAATACAATGCTTTATCCTACCACAGATATCATTGAAACCTATGTATTCCGGACATTAATGACGAATTTTAACTTTTCTTTAGGAAGTGCGGTAAGTTTATATCAATCCATTTTTGGATTCTTTATCGTTATTACAGCTAACTGGATTGTTAAAAAGGTTTCACCGGAAAACTCATTATTTTAAAGGAGGGATGTACTTGTGGAAAATACATATAGACGAAATGTAGATTTTTCTACAATCATGGTTCGTTTGATTGGATATGGATGTATTGGGCTATTTGCTCTGTGTTGTCTTTTGCCCTTTATCTTAATTTTATCGTCATCTTTCACTTCTGAGAAGGCAATTATGGAAAGTGGATTTGCATTATGGCCAAAAGAATTTTCTACGTTTGCATATGAAATTGTTTTCCGAAATCCAAGGCTTATTATTGGGTCTTATGCTGTAACACTGGGTATAACGATTGTTGGAACTGCTGTGGGTCTGTTTATTGTGGCCATGACTGGTTATGCCTTGCAACGTGCGGATTTCCTGTATCGTAATAAAATTTCATTCTATATTTACTTTACAACTCTGTTTTCAGGTGGACTTGTTCCATTTTATCTATTGATCACTCAATATTTGGACCTGAAAGATAATTATCTTGCCGTATTGCTTCCAGGATTACTGAGTCCTTTTCTTATCATTATGATGAAGGCGTTTACAAAATCGATTCCCCACGAGATAACAGAATCTGCAAAGATGGATGGTGCAGGTGATTTCACGATCTTTTTAAAATTAATTTTACCTATGTCTACTCCGGCTTTAGCGACAATCGGACTTTTCATTGCCTTGGGTTATTGGAATGAATGGTATAATGCCATGCTTTTTCTTTCACCTAATATGGAATATCGGCCTCTTCAGTTGTTTCTTTATAACGTCATTACAAGTGCTGATTTTATAAGAAACTCTGCGGCAGCTTCTAATGTTGCACCGCAAGAAATTCCATTGGAATCGATGAAAATGGCAACCGCTGTTGTAGCTACCGGTCCAGTTATTCTGTTTTATCCGTTTGTTCAAAGGTTTTTTATTCAAGGTATTACAATTGGTGCAGTTAAGGGCTAATGAATATGAGTAAGGATTTTTCCTTGTTTCATAGATTAAGAATCAAAAAGATAAAGGGGAGGAAATGAAATGTTGAAGATGAAAAAATTCTTCGTACTAGTCATAGTCATGCTGTTAACCTTTAGCCTTGTGGCATGTAATGGATCCAGTCAAACAAACTCAGAAAACACCAAACCAACTACAAAGGTTAATGAAAATGGGGAAATTGATACATCAGAATTTGTCAATATTACAATGATGGCATTGGGGGATAAACCAACAAACGGTCAATTAGAAAAAGTAATGGAGCAAGTAAATGCAAAATTAGAGGAAAAAGTAAATGCTCATCTTGAAATAAAATGGATCGAATGGGCTGACTATATGACAAAATATAATCTAACTCTAGCTTCAGGTGAGCCTGTTGATTTAATTATCACGGCTACTGACTGGTTAGATGCATGGGGTAATGCTCAAAAAGGTGCTTTCATGGACATTACTGAACTTCTGCCAACTTATGCACCGAAAACATGGGAAGAAGTTTCTGATGAAAGCTGGGAGCAAACCAAGTACAATGGGAAAATTGTCATGATGCCGGAAGACTCTTTTACTCAATGGGTTAACCACGGATTTTTCTACCGCACAGATTGGGCTAAAGAGTTTGGAATTAATGAGCCAATCAAAGATTTTGAAACATTAGGGAAGTACTTCCAAGGTATAGTCGATAATAAGCCGGGTGTGATTCCTTGGGATACACCGGGAACAAACGTTACAACAGCATGGGGATATACAACTTCCTATTCAGATGAGATTGAATTACCAATTGCTACAGGAGTATTTCCAATCTACTGGGGTAAATCAGCTGATGATCCTTATACAGTTGTGAGTCCTGTGTTTGAAGATCTTTTTGTAGATTATGCAAAAATGATGAAGGATTGGGCAGATAAAGGATATTGGCGTTCTGATGTATTAAATTATAAAGGTGATACTCGCGCATTATTCCAAGCTGGAAAAACTGGAGCTGATCAGCATCATACGGAAACATTCTCGACTTTGCGTCCGCAAATGGATGTGAAACAACCAGGATCTGAAATCGATATGTTTGCTTGGTCTGATACACGTAATAACTTAATCTCAATGCCTATTACTCATGGAGCTACGGCTGTTGGTGCACATAGCAAAAATCCGGAGCGTGCCCTTATGGTATATGACTTACTTCGAAATGATGAGGAAATTTACAAATTATTTAACTATGGTATTGAAGGAGTTCAATACGAAATTGTAGACGGTAAACGTGTTCGTCCTGAAGGATATGATGAAACAAAAGATTCATTTGCATCTAATTTCTGGGGTGGTCGTGTAGATAAGTTCGAAATCCCTAGTTCTGATAGATGGGAAGGAATGCCTGAGATTTACGAAGAGTACGATAAAATTAAAAAGCCGTTCCCTTATGGACAATTTGTTTTCGATAGTACACCTGTAGAAGCAGAAATAGCTGCACTTTCACAAGTAACTGCACAAATGGTACCTGCGATTGCATTCGGTAAAGCGGGAGATCCTGAAAAAGCTGTTGAAGATTTCCGTAAGAGATTAGAAGCAGCAGGTTATGAGAAGGTACAAAAGGAAATACAAAAACAAATGGATGAATATAAAAAGCTTGTAGAAGGTAATTAATGTAGAAGGAAAAGTGAAAAGAGGGCTATCAAGTATACATGATAGCCCTTTGATTTATGACTCTAAGGCAATTTTAAAAAGGAGTGGTGTCTGATAATGGTTAATGTCATAACTGACCAATGGAATCCCGCTGTTAAAAGTAGAAAATTTAACGATGATTGGAAATTTTTAAAAGGTGAAGACACTGATGTACATAAAATTCAGTTTGATGATTCAGATTGGCGTTCAGTAGACTTACCACATGATTGGAGCATAGAAGGTCCGTTTAAGAAAGAATATGCAAGTGCAACAGGGTATTTACCTGGAGGTATTGGTTGGTATCGAAAGAAATTCAGCGTTCCTGATCGATTAAAAGGGAAAAGGATTGTTATCCAGTTCGATGGTATTTATAAAAATAGTGAAGTTTGGGTTAATGAACATTTTCTTGGGTTTAGACCTTATGGATACAGCTCGTTTCACTATGATTTAACTCCTTTTATAAACTTCGACACACATGAAAATGTCATTGCTGTAAAGGTGGATCACTCAGATTTTGCGGATTCCCGCTGGTATCCGGGATCTGGTATTTACCGAAACGTATTTATCAACTTGACTGATCATGTGTACATCAAGCCGTACGGTATATATATTACAACTCCGAATATTTCAACATCAGAAGCAGAAGTTACCATTCAAACAAGTGTTAAAAATGAAACCAATCACATAGGTGAATTCCAAATTGAACATTTAATAAAAGATGCTGCTGGAAATGAACGAATAGCTTGTTCATCTATGGAAACCATTCAAGCAAATAGTGAACAAGAGTATCTCCATTCAATTATATTGGAAAAGCCAAATCTTTGGTCACCTGATAACCCGTATGTTTACAGCGTTGAAACGAAGGTGAAAAAGAATAGTCAAGTGATTGATATTGAGACTACTCCACTTGGAGTTCGTTATTTTCACTTTGATGTGGACTCAGGTTTTCATCTAAATGGAGAAAATATCAAGATGAAAGGTGTATGTATCCATCATGATGCAGGGTGTCTTGGAGCAGCTGTGCCTGAAAAGGTATGGCACAGGCGTTTGCAACGATTAAAAGAAGCGGGAGTGAATGCGATAAGAATGAGCCATAATCCGCCTGCACCAGAGTTATTGGATATGTGTGATAGGTATGGATTTTTGGTTCAGGATGAGGCGTTCGATGAATGGGAATATCCCAAAAATAAATGGGTAGAGGGTTGGAATAAAGGCGAACCTTCACTTGACGGGTATGCATCAGACTTTACAGAATGGGCGGAGACAGATTTAAGAGATATGGTATTAAGGGATCGAAACCATCCGTCAATTGTTTTCTGGAGTATTGGAAATGAAATTGATTATCCTAATGATCCCTATTCGCATCCAGTACTTGAAGATCGCTATAAAGCGGAAAAGCCTGAAGCAAAGGGCATGGGAGATATTGCGAAAAGATTGGCAAGTGTAGTAAAGCAATATGATCCAACACGACCTGTAACTGCAGCACTGGCAAGTGTCATTATGTCCAATGAAACGGATTTCCCGGATGCCCTTGACGTGGTTGGTTATAACTATCAGGAATTTCGTTATCATAAAGACCATGAAAAATACCCTGATCGAGTCATTTATGGAAGTGAAAACGGGAGACATCATAATGAGTGGAAGGCTGTAAAAAATAATGACTTTATTTCAGGGCAATTTATTTGGACAGGAATTGACTATTTAGGAGAAGCCCGCGGGTGGCCAGTTCGTCATGCAACACCGGGACTGCTTGATCTAGCAGGATTCAAGAAGCCGCTATACTTTTTTAAACAAAGTCAATGGTCTGAAAAAGATATGGTTTACTTAGGGATAACGTCTATTAAGGAAGAACATCCTGAACAAATTTATTGGGACCATGAAGTAGTTGGTGCTTGGAACGGAACGAAAGGCGAACTTGTAAGGGTGGCATGTTGTACAAATTGCCCGGAAGTCGATCTGCTATTAAATGGTACATCACTTGGTGTCAAAAAACACAAAGACTTCAAAGGTGGATCGATCTACTGGGATATTCCTTATGAGGAGGGGACGTTAAAAGCAATAGGAAAAAGAAATGGCAACATTTGTTGTACCTATGAATTAACTACTGCTGGTATGCCTGCTAAGCTACACCTGCACTCTGATTCAACCACTCTTAAAGCTGACAAACAGGATATAGCACATGTAGAAGTAACTATCCTTGATGTAGATCATCAGCTTGTCTATGAGGCTAATAATCAAATAGACTGCGATATTGAAGGTCCAGGTGAGATTATTGGAATGGAATGCAGTAACCCAACAAGTCACCAAAATTATAAAGAAACCAACAGAAAGGCCTATCATGGGAAATTATTAATTTATGTTAGAGCCACTGATCAACCTGGGACAATTACATTAAATGTATCCTCTGATGGGTTGGAAAGTTCCTCTGTCGTTATTGAGGTTAGGTGAAAAAATACTTTAACAGGAGATGCTTAAATGCCGTATAACATTGCTTCTGATCCTTGTAATCCCAGGAAAGGTCACCGACTTGCAGATATTCCTGCACATGACCCATTTGTTTTAACTCATAAAGAAACAGATACCTATTATTTATATACAACAGGCATTCCGGAATTAACAGATTTAGAAAGAAATGGAGTGTTAGTTTACAAAAGTAAAGATTTAGTTGAGTGGGAGGGACCTTTTGTTATCTTTGAGGTTCCTGACGGGACCTGGGCACATCCTCAACATGGCACATGGGCACCCGAAGTTCATCAATACAAGGGGAGATATTATTTATTTGTCACCCTTCATAATAGAAACAGCATATTAGCTGAACCACCGGAGGTTTGGAAAACGAATCATCTTCGAGGTACTGCTATTGCAGTATCAGATTCGCCGGAAGGACCGTTCCAATTAATAAAAAAGGATGGTCCTGTTCCTCCAGGTCATTTCATGACATTAGACGGAACCCTGTATGAGGATGAGAATGGAAAACCTTGGATGGTATATTGTCATGAATGGATACAGGTCATAGATGGTACGTTTGAAGCCATTCCATTAAAACAGGATTTATCTGATTCCGAAGGTGAACCAATACATCTATTTAAAGCTTCAGATGCTCCGTGGATAAATGCTGAACGAAAACCGGATGACAAGCCTCAAGTATATGTATCTGATGGCTGTCAATTATACCGAACAAAGGGCGGTCATCTCATCATGCTCTGGTCAAGTTATAACCATGAAGGATATGTCCAGACAATTGCAAGATCTCAGTCAGGTAAACTGGAAGGACCTTGGGAACAGCTGGACCCATTAATTAAAGGTGACAGCGGCCACGGCATGCTGTTCAAAACCTTCGAAGACACCTGGATGCTCATCCTTCACCATCCCTTCAGCACCCCAGAATCCCGAGCAATAATCTATGAAGCAAAAGAAACCGAAGATCGTTTTAACATAATTGGACCATGGGGACAGGTCCCTCGTCCCAAACAATGAAAGATTTAGGGGACAATCGCATTCTATCACTGATCTAGTAATGGAGGTTAAATATGGTATTTAATAAAAAGGTAGTTTCAAGGTTTTGTCTATTATCCATCTTTCTTTTAATGTTCACACTAATACCAACAAATAGTAAAGCGAAGGAAAACAATATGTCTACGAAAAAAAAGGAAAATACACAAGAAATTACGATCAATGTAGAAAATAAATACCAAGAAATTGATGGTTTTGGAGCATCCGGTGCTTGGTCCTTCGATAAAATCGGCTCTGAATGGTCAGAGGAAAATAAGAAAAAGGTTGCCGACTTGCTGTTTTCAACGGAAAAAGGAATTGGCTTATCCATGTGGCGTTTCAACATTGGCGCTGGGAGTGAAGAAACAGATAAGGAAATCATTACAGACCCGTGGAGAAGAGCAGAGAGTTTTAAAACAGGTGAAGATGAGCCGTATGATTGGTCCAAACAGGCTGGACAGCAATGGTTTCTTCATGCAGCAAAGGATAGAGGTGTCGAGGAATTTATTGCGTTTGTAAACAGTCCACCTGTATGGATGACAAAAAACGGTCACGCACAACCTGATCCATCTGTAGGAAGTACGAATTTAAAAGAAGAATCAGTTGATGATTTCGCCGTATTCCTTGCAGATGTATTGGAGCATTTTGAAGAAGAAAATGTACCATTTAACTATATTAGCCCTATTAATGAACCTACCTGGAACTGGGATTACGCTGGACAGGAAGGTAATCGATATAACATAGAAGATATTAAAAAAGTCATATTGGCTTTACATTCGGAACTAGAAAAAAGAGGACTTGATACAGAAATTGACGCAACTGAAGCTGTAGAGTATACATCACTGCTTGATGATGAGATGTATGGAAAATTTACTGGCAGTGATCGTGTATACAACAGCGGGAATGCCAACGGCAGTTATCCTGGAAAATACCGTGAATACATTAAAGAAATGTTAGGGGATCCCGAAATTAAAGAAATCATTGGAAATAAAATTAGTGCACATGCGTATTGGTCAGATCATTATTCCGGTGAAGACCGTCTCGTTCCATTAAGAAAATCTGTCCGGGAAAATCTAAATCAATACGGTCAAGATATTAAATTCTGGATGTCGGAATATTGCATTTTGGGAAGTAATGGACCAGGAAGAGATTTAACAATGAAGACAGCTCTTGATGTGGCGAGATTAATTCATTTTGACATGGTTGAAACGCAAGCCTCAGCTTGGCAATGGTGGCTGGCTCTGTCAAATTATGATTATAAGGATGGTCTGATTTATACAGATTATTCTCAGCCTGGTGATGAGGAGTCGATCATTGAATCAAAATTACTTTGGGCAATGGGTAATTACAGCCGCTTTGTTAGACCAGGTGCCTACCGAGTTGATCTGCAAGGAGCAAACGACCAAGAGGAGTTAATGGGCTCAGCGTATTATCATGAAGAAGACGATCAACTATCTGTTGTGTTTGTTAATTACAGTAATGAAGAAAAGTCAGTAAAAGTGAATGTTGATCACCTTCCAGGGAAAAAGAAAGCGATCCAATTCAAACCGTATGTTACATCTGAAAACGACGATTTAAAGGAGAAAAACCTAATCCCGGCTAAGAAAGCAGTTACCATTCCTCCTCGATCAATCGTAACGTTAGTTGCTAAATAAAAAACGGCAAGGTAAATGAATGAAATACCGTTAAATCCTAATTTAACGGTATTTTACTTATGCCTGGTTATTAAGGTTCATCTTAAAAATTTATATCTTTTCCTTTTCTTACATACTTAATACGAAAAATGGGTAAATTAATTTTAAAAATGTAAAAAAGGAGAGATAATATGTCACTTCAAAACAAGGTTGCTCTCATTACTGGTGCAGCATCTGGTATTGGACGTGCTGCGGCCTTACGTCTTGCTAAAGAAGGGGTAAAAATCGGCCTGGTTGATTTAAAAGAGGAAAAGCTTAAAAAAGTAAAACAGGATATTGAATCACAAGGCGGGGAAGCAATGATAACTGATACTGATGTATCAGAACCCAAAAGAGTTGAACAAAGTGTTAAAGAGATTTATGAAAAATGGAATCGATTAGATTATGTCTTTGCGAACGCAGGTATCAATGGGACAGTTGCACCGATTGAAGATTTATCCCCGGAGGAATGGGATCAAACAATATCAACTAATTTAAAAAGTACCTTTTTAACGGTAAAGTACTCGATTCCTCATTTAAAGGTAAATGGGGGGAGTGTGGTTATTACAAGTTCTATTAACGGAAATCGTACATTTAAAGGGTTTGGCATGTCAGCATATAGCTCATCTAAAGCAGCTCAAGTGGCATTTGGTAAAATGGCCGCATTAGAGCTTGCCAGATACCATATTCGCGTAAATATCATTTGCCCTGGAGCAATTGAAACCAATATCGGACAAAATACATTTCCTGAAAAAGAAAACTTAGAAAAGATCAAGATCCCGATTGTCTATCCAGAAGGCGGCCAACCATTGGAGAATAAGGCTGGTAAACCTGAACAAGTTGCAGATTTGGTTCATTTTTTATTTTCCGATGCCTCAAACCATATAACAGGCACGAAAATATTTATTGATGGTGCAGAATCATTATTATAAAAGAAAGAAAAACTTAAATGATATAAATTGAAACTAATGAACATTTTCATTAGTTTCAATTTTATATAGGGAAAACCCAAAACATCTAATTCATTCTAAGATTCTAGCAGAAATATCAGAAGGCTAAAATAAAATAATTGACACATATCTTTAAGTGAAGGTAAAATGTGAGTATGATATGAAAGTGCTTTCATTATGTGGATTATTCAAACCTTTTTTTATAATTGATTTGCTTGTTATCCCTAAAAATGAAACCAGTTTCATTTTGTTCTTCCTGTAACTTCTTTAGCTTTTCATTTAGTTATTAGTATTTATAGGTAATTTAATAAAAAAATCTGAAGAGAATGGCACCGGTTTCAACAAAATGTTGTTTAGAAATAGATAAGCCTATTATTCTCATGTTACCTGTGAATTAGGAAGAACAGATTTTAACCTCAAAATAGCAGTGTCTTAAAAAGGAGTGTGGAAATATCCATGGCAACAACAAGTATGAACAAAAAAATGATTCCTAGTATTAGCTGGCTTTCAGATCTTAATGTGTTTGCAGTAAATAGATTACCAGCACATTCAGATCACCTCTATTATGAAACAAAACAGGAGGCTCAAGCTTCTTCTGCAATGAAATTAAGACATGACTTAAACGGAAGCTGGAAATTCCATTATTCTATAAATCCGAAAATGCGACCTGAAAATTTCCATCAGCGGGATATCGATTGTGATGGGTGGGATGATATTCATGTACCTGGACATATTCAACTCCAGGGATATGGTCAGCCTCAATATGTGAATACAATGTATCCATGGGACGGACATAATGATATTCGTCCACCTGAAATTCCTCAGGATCATAATCCGGTCGGAAGCTATGTAAAGTACTTTCATGTTCCGGAAAATATGCAAAAAAGACCGGTTTATATTTCTTTTCAAGGTGTTGAATCAGCTTTTTATGTTTGGCTAAATGGTGAATTCGTAGGCTACAGTGAAGACTCATTTACTCCTTCTGAGTTTGATCTCACACCCTATTTGGCGGAAGGGGAGAATAAACTAGCTGTTGAGGTTTATCAACGCAGTACTGGAAGCTGGCTTGAGGATCAGGATTTCTGGAGATTTTCTGGTATTTTCCGGGATGTATATCTTTATACTGTTCCTGAGATACATGTTTATGATTTACATGTTCGTGCAGAGCTGGATCCATCTTTCACGAAGGGCACAGTTCAAGCTGATATTACGTTTTTATCTTCAGTACCTGAAGGTGCAACAATTATAGCGAAATTGTGTGATAAAGAAAAGAATGTTGTGGCATCAACTAACTGTCAAACAAGTGGTAAGAATCCATCCTTTCTGATGGAGCTCGATAAACCATATTTATGGAATGCTGAAAATCCATATTTATATAGATTATTTATAGAAATCTATAATGAGTCTGGTGCACTGGTAGAGGTAATTCCTCAAAAGGTTGGCTTCAGAAGATTTGAATTAGTAGATAATATCATGTGTATCAATGGTGAGCGTATTGTGTTCAAAGGTGTGAATCGGCATGAGTTTAACTGCCGAAGCGGCCGAACCATCACAAAGGAAGATATGGTATGGGATATTAAGACACTAAAACAACATAATATTAACGCAGTTCGTACATCTCATTATCCAAATCAAAGCTATTGGTATGAACTATGTGATGAATATGGTGTCTATGTAATCGATGAAATGAATCTTGAAACACATGGGTCATGGCAAAAGATGGGTGCGGTTGAGCCTTCATGGAACATCCCGGGAAATAACCCAGAGTGGCAGGACATTGTGATGGACAGAGCTATCTCTATGTATGAAAGAGATAAAAATCATCCCTCCATTCTCATTTGGTCATGTGGAAATGAATCATATGCCGGAGAAGTTATTTTAAATGTTTCAAAATATTTTAAGTCTGTTGATCCAAGTCGACTTGTCCACTATGAAGGTGTTTTTCATAATCGGGCATATAATGAGACAAGTGATATGGAAAGTCGTATGTATGCAAAACCGGCAGATATTGAGAAATATTTGAATGATGATCCTGAAAAGCCATATATAAGCTGCGAGTATATGCATGCTATGGGGAATTCTCTTGGCGGTATGTATAAGTATACTGATCTTGAAGAGAAATATCCGATGTATCAAGGAGGCTTTATCTGGGACTTTATTGATCAATCTTTAATAAAGAAAGATCGTTACGGTCAAGAATTTTTAGCATATGGTGGAGATTTTGGCGATCGTCCGACAGACTATGGTTTCTGTACCAATGGAATTGTATATGCAAATCGAGAGATATCTCCAAAAATGCAGGAAGTGAAATTTTTATACCAAAATATCAAACTAGTCCCAAATAGGAATGGTGTTACGATTCATAATAATAATCTATTTATTGGCACAGAAGACTATAAATTAGAGTACACACTGCTACTGGAAGGGGAGGAAACTTTCAGAGGGACAATTGATGTAGATGTTGCACCTCAGTGCAAGCAGCAAATTGAATTTGATTTACCAGAAGGTATTATAGAGGCAGCAGGTGAGTATTGTATACAAACTTCAATGAAGTTAAAAGAGAGTACCCTTTGGGCTGAGGCTGGATATGAAATTGCTTTTGGACAATTTATTTTCCATGAAGGCAAATCGATAAATGACAACGCTGATTTACCAAAAGACAGTTTACGAGTTGTCAATGGTGATGTGAATATTGGTGTTCATGGCAAGGACTTTACGATCATGTTTTCCAAACAGGTTGGAAGCTTAACCTCTATTAAATATTCTGGGAAAGAAATGATTGAACAACCACCTTCACCTTTATTCTGGCGCGCGCAAACAGATAATGATAAAGGGTACCAACAAAGCTTTCAATCTGGATGCTGGTTAACAGCCAGTATGGCAAGAAGATGTATTGGGGTTGAGCTTGAACATCAGCATGACAGGGTTAAGGTTGAATTTACCTATAACTTCTCTATCTCTGCTGATATTGAGGTGAAAATTGCTTATATCGTATTTTCTGATGGAAGTGTAAGAGTAAAATCCGCTTATACTGGAGCTGAAAATCTTCCACAAATGCCGATATATGCTATTTCCTTTAAAGTATCTGCAGATTACGACCAGGTTGAAATGTATGCAATGGGTCCTGAAGAGAATTATTCAGACCGAGCTGAAGGAGCAAAACTTGGAATATATCAATCTCATGTCATAAACAACACAGGATATGTTGTTCCACAGGAGTCTGGTAACAGGACAGGAGTACGTTGGGCAAAATTAACAAACAACAATGGAAGAGGAATAAAAATTGCAGCCTCTACAGATCCGTTAGAATGTACTTTCTCACCATATACTGCTTTCGAACTTGAAAATGCTGCACATCATTATGAGCTTCCAAATGTTCACTATACAGTTGTAACAGTTGCCGGAAAGCAAATGGGTGTTGGCGGAGATGACAGCTGGGGGGCACCTGTACATGGCGAACATCTTATACAAGCAAATAAGGATATGGAGTTCGAGTTTAAGATAAGTAGAATATAGAAAGAGCTTAGGCTCTTTCTATTTTTCTACTATTGCTAAAAGAATGGAGGGGTAAGATGGATATTATGACGCAAGCCCCTGTTATCAAGGGAGAGTGGGCAGATCCATTTATTTTAAAGGATGGAGAAGATTATTATTTATATCCCACCAAGGATAGTGAAGGGTGGATTTATGAAAAGTTTCACGTCTTTCATAGTAAGAATTTAATTGATTGGAATGGTCCTCATTTAGCCCTTGATTTGAATGATGTTTCATGGGCTAAAACAAAAGCATGGGCACCGGGAATTACGAAATACAATGGTAAATATTATATGTACTTTTCTGCAGAGGCACAAATTGGTGTCGCTGTTTCTGATTCTCCAATGGGCCCGTTTGTTGATATTCTTGGTCGACCGTTAATTACAAAGGACGAATATGATTGTCAAAGTATTGATGCAGACTTATTTATTGATGATGATAACAAGCCATACCTGTTATGGGGTCAAGGAAAATGTTGGATTGTGCCATTAGAGACAGATATGGTGACATTCAAAACAGATCCAATCTTGCTCTCGGAACAGCTTTATGAAAATTGTGGAAAAGATCCTAAGGTATTTGATAGTGGCGTATATAATGAAGGACCTCATCTACAGAAAGTGAACGGAAAGTACCTGTTGACATGGAGTAATTATGATACACGTGATCCAAGGTATCAAATTTGTTTTGCAACTAGTCAGCATATATATGGTCCCTATGAGTATCCGGAAGATAACCGAGTGACACAGCCTTCAGATCATTTTTTTGGCACCGGACATGCTTCAATGACACAATACGAGGATGAATGGTATTTGGTCTATCATCGATTAATTGACCCGGATCGAACACTCTTGCGGGAAACTTGTATAAGTAAAATAACCTTTAAGGGTGATAAGCCTGTTGTCGATGTTAATAAAACGATAAGTAATTATTAGCATTTAGTAGGTACATTATCTTCAATTTGAAATTGATTGACAAGGGAAAATAAAGGGTTTATATTTGGAATGCAATCGGTTTCAAAAGTGGGGTAAAATAATGAATAATAAAAAGAATATTACAATTTATGATATTGCAAAAGAAGCGAATGTTTCACCAACAACCGTTTCAAGGGTATTAACAAACAATCCGCTTGTAAAGGAAAGTACCAGACAAAAGGTCCTTGCAAAAATGAAAGAACTGGATTTTTCACCGAATGAGGCAGCAAGAAGACTAACAAAGCCACAAGCAAATTTAATTGGTTTTATATTACCGGATATAACGAACCCATTCTTTTCGCAGATTTATATGGAAGTTGAGAAAAGAGCATTTCAAAAAGGGTATACAGTATTATTAAGGAACTCAATGAGCAACAGTGAAGTTGAATCTACGTATCTACGTGAATTTACCGAAAGAAGAGCAGCTTGTATTGTCTTCATGGGAGGGCGTATAAATAAGACGAAGCCTTCAGAAGACGAGATTCATGAAATGCAGGATGTGTTAAGTAAAGTTCCGATCATCATGATAAATGGTAAAATGAAGGGTGTTAAATCCGCCAATATTAGAACAAATGAAGAGGAGGGAATTCGCTCGATTGTTGAACATTTAGTTTCACTCGGGCATACGAAAATTGCTCTCCTAGGAGGAGTGAAAGGGATATCCTCTTCTGATAATAAACTTTCGAGTTTTAAGCGTATATTAAAGGAGTACAAATTAGATTTTAATGAAGAATGGCAAATTTATTCTGATTTTTCAGTTGAAGCTGGAAGAAAAGCGATGAAAAAGCTGTTAGAAAAAGAGTCATTGCCAAGTGCAATTATTGGTATAAATGATCTCATCATCTACGGAGCTTTCAAGGAGTGCAGAGATCAACAAATTCCGATTGAAACGTTCTCTTTTGTTGGATTTGATGATATTTACCCGTCAGACATCGTACATCCCAGCTTAACAACAGTTAACCATAATTATGAGGTACTGGTAAATGAAGTGATGAGAACGATCGATAGTATCATTAATGGAAAAGGGAATGGAAAGGGAAAAATTATCAATACTCAGCTCATCATTCGAGAGTCATCGAAAGAATCTTAATTGAGTTAAATTGGAGAAATGAAAGTTGACCAATACCTGAGAATGATATAAAATAACTATATAGTTCAATAGTTTAACTAATCAATACATCCTTTTTAAGGGGAGTAGCTTTTACAGCAAAGTCGTCATTACGGAGTACAAAACTCTCGGCTTTGTTGGCAACAAAAATGTTGTTAGCGAGACCTTACCAATTTGGTATAGGTCTATTTGTATAAATGAAATCGGCCTATACCAAGTGTATAGGCCGATTTCATTTTTAAAGGGAGGAATACAGTTGAAGATGTTTACAAATATACCCCGATACGTAGAAAGAGAAATTGAAGAAATTCAAAAATTAACACTACCTATTATGAAGAAAACGAGAAAATATTCGTTTTTAGCTATTCTCATTATCCCAATTTCAATTTTGAATTTACTTAGCTTGATTTTCTTCACTCCTTGGAGCCAAGAAATGTTCATTTCTACACTTATATTTGCTGTCGTAGGATCTTTAGGCTTTGCTTTTCAAAAAGAAGTCAGATACTCCGCAAAGGAAATTCATAAAGTTAGCATTTCATATATGAAAGAAAGAGTAGAAAAAAGCAGAGTACTTGATCTTCATCGCCAACGTCATTATATTGAACTACTTAGTACACATCCTACTCGAACATTAAATACATTTCAGCAATTTTTGGAAGAGGAAAATAGACAATTGCAGTAATGGACCTTTTCAGGGGCAAAAACCGTATGAGCATCAGTCCTTTATTTTGGACTGATGCTCGGTTATGAATGATTCCTGTTTCTAATAAATTTTAAATGCCAGGGTAAAGCAAAGAAAAAAACAACTGTGAAAACCGGAATAGAATAATAAGCGTGCCAGATCTTTGAAGTCATAATCCCTGTTATTTCGGCTAACCACTCAAGAATAAACGATAAAACGATAAAAATAATCGTCAATGTTTTTTTCTTTGATGTAGATAGATACAAGTTCAAAAAAATAATGGCTATACATGATGGAATAATTCCGTATAACAATAATTCTGGAAGCCCATTGCGTTTTGTCCCAATATCAAATATGTCAAAAGGGGCAGCAATTGTCATATCCACCATCCACACAACATATCCGATCACACCAAATGTTATGTAAAGCTCCTGTTTGGAAAGTTTCTTAGGAATAATAAAAATGATGATGACAAGTAATATACTAAGAACGATTGGATACCAAATACCTTTTGCCAAATCAAAATTTACATACATTGATAAGACCACCTAGATTATTTTTAAACAGTATTATTTTTCCTTTTATCTAGGAGAGTATGTATTCATAATAAAATTTACCGTGTCTCTTTTAGTAGTTGCATACACATACTAGAAAGACTTGAGCTCTGACATCTTAACTAACATAACCTCATAAATACTATCCTCTTTCTTAATTTCGCAATATCCACTATCGTAAATGTGGACGATTCTGTAGAGTTTTGATTCATAAAAAACCACATCACCAACCTTCATTGACAAGCCCTCTTTCTCTTCAAATGATTATCCTATAATTGTCATTAATAACATTGGAAAACGTTTCCTAACAAGTAGAAAAATATGGATAATCATTTACTACTGAAAAATAAATAATGTAAACGTGTTGAAAAAATGGATAGTAAAAAGAAGGAAAAGTTTATTTTTTTGAAGGGTTTCTTTTGAAAGCGTTTAACTATTAAATAGGACGAAAAGACTCTCAGATAATTTTAAGAGAAAACTAGATAATATGAGACGATGAATGAACAGAAAGATTTCACTATAATAAAGTTAGTTCCATTGGAGGTTTTGAATGAGATGCTGTCAGCAAGCTATCGACACAAATGGAATGGGGAGTATGATTTTTCATACCATTCTCATCAGGATTATGAAATTTATTTTTTCCATGGTGGAGAATGCAGATATTTAATTCATAACCAAATTTATGATTTGGAGCCTGGTGACATTATTGTCATGGATGGCTTAACATTACATAAACCACATGTTAAGCCAACAAGGGAATATGTTCGGAGTGTGATTCAGTTTTCTCCTGTTTGGATTAAAGGTCTTCTTTTGGAAATGGGAAGTATGTATTTACTGGATACCTTTCAAACACTGCATAATTGTTTAATCCGAACAAATGAAAATGAGGAATCAAAGGAATTGGAGAGAGTTTTTGGCCGTCTGGCTGCATTACACAAAACAGCTGAAAAACCTACCTTACAAGATGAGACAGAGATGAAAATCCTATTACTCCATGCATTAAATATTGTACATAGGCTTGGCCAACTGAATTCGATTGAAATTCCTGATCAAAAAGAAGATAAAACCCTGCACGCTGAAAACATTGCAAACTATCTTCAACAGCATTATATGGGAAGGGTGACCTTGCAGAGTGTTGCAGAGAATTTAAATTTAAGCAGATCATATGTCTCTAAAGTTTTTAAAATGATGACAGGCTATACGGTGATGGAATTTGTGATGGAATGCAGGCTTACACAGGCAAAGTATTTACTTGAAATGGAACCGCTTAAACCGATGAAGGATGTTGGGTATGAATCCGGTTTTGAGAGCCCTACCCATTTTAGTCGTTATTTTCGCGATAAAGTGGGTGTAACTGCAAAAGAATACCGGAAATTACGATTAAACCATCAGTAAAGGAGTGGTAAGGTATGACTTATAAATTTGCAGCACAATTATATACATTACGTGAAGAGTTAAAGATAGGCATCTATCCCTTATTTAAAGTCCTTAAGGAGATGGGGTGGGAAGGTGTGCAAATTTCTGCTTTGCCAAAGAATTATGATCAACAAGAGGTAGCCTTTGCTTTAAAGGAAAATAACTTACAAGCGGCAGGAATGCATATATCATTAGATCGTTTAACAAATGACATTGATGCTGTAATAAAGGAAGCGGAACTTTACGAAACAAAGGATATTATCCTTCCATCTATTCCAAAAGAGTTACATCATCCGGAAGGATTTAAGGAAGTAAAGAGACGTTTAAATCACATAGCAAAGGAAGCACCTGAACATCGTATTTCCTATCATAATCATGCATTCGAATTTGATATCGAAATTGAGGGGCATGATGGACTTCATTACCTGCTTAATCCCGAAAATGATAACGATATCCTCGCAGAAATTGATGTGTATTGGGTAAAAAAGGCTGGTAAGGATCCATTGGAATATCTTACTCCTTATGCAAATCGTATGCCGATTATCCATTTGAAAGATATGACAAATGATGTTCGTCAAACTTTTGCAGAAGTAGGAACAGGTGTAATTGACTTTATTCCTATTTTGCAATGGGGTAAAGCAAATGGTATTGAATGGTATGCAGTTGAACAGGACATATGTGAACGTCCTCCATTAGAAAGTTTGGAAATCAGTTTAAGGAACTTACAGGAATATGCTAGAAAAATAAATTTAGAGGATCAGAGGTGTAAGTGATGACATTAATTAAAGTAGGGATTATTGGCATTGGAAATATGGGTAGTTCACACGCAAAGCTTTTAATAGATGGGAAAATTAAAGGAGCAATCCTGAAAGCAGTATGTGATCCAAACCAAGAGCAGCTCAATATGATTTCTCGCTACGCATCAGGTAATGTCCAAATATATCATGATGAGGAGGCATTTTTAAATGAATCAGGTATAGATGCTATTCTTATCTCAACACCGCATTATGATCATCCAAACCTAGCAATCAAGGCATTCTCTAAGGGAATGCATGTGCTTATTGAAAAACCAGCAGGTGTTTATACAAAAGATGTAGCAGAGATGAACAAAGCAGCAAAAGAGAGCGGAAAAGTCTATAGTATCATGTATAATCAACGGACAAACCCAATTTATCAAAAATTACGAAGCCTTATACAGTCCGGTGAACTGGGTGAGATTAAACGTACAAATTGGATTATCACAGATTGGTACCGCTCACAAAGTTATTATGATTCAAGTGAATGGCGAGCAACATGGGATGGTGAGGGAGGCGGAGTATTATTAAATCAAGCTCCGCATCAGCTGGATTTGTGGCAGTGGACAACTGGGCTAATGCCAAAGCGAGTACACGCCTTTTGTCATAATGGAAAATACCATGATATTGAAGTCGAAGATGATATTACGGCATACGTAGAATATGAAAATGGTGCAACAGGTGTATTTATTACATCGACAGGTGAAGCGCCAGGTACAAATCGTTTTGAAATTGTCGGTGATCGTGGGAAAATGGTGGTTGAAAATAATAACCTATCCTTTTATCGCCTAACTCAATCAGAACGTGAATTTAATGCGACATATAAAGGTGGATTTGGAAGTCCAGAATGCTGGACAATTGATGTCCCAATAGAGGGGAATAGCACTGATCATCAAGGGATTATTCAAAACTGGATTGATTCAATTTTAAAAGGCACCCCGTTATTGGCTCCAGGTGAAGAGGGAATTAAAGGTCTTGAGATTTCAAATGCAATCTATTTATCTTCATGGTTAAACAAGCCTGTAGAATTGCCAATTGATGCTGATCTCTTTTATGAGAAGCTGCAAGAAAAAATAAACCAATCTACTTTTCAAAAAAAGAATGTAACAAAAATGACTTTAGATGTGTCGGGAACACATTAAGAGAGGAGAATCTTAGATGTCAAAAGATGGTATGAACTATGCACCAAAAGGGAAACCAAATCCTGTCGTGGAAAAAGGAGAATTTCAATTTGCTGCAGCCTGTCTTGATCATGGTCATATTTATGGGATGTGTAATGGATTAGTGGAGGCAGGTGCCACATTAAAGTGGGTTTATGACTCTGATCCGGAAAAAGTAGCTCAGTTTGTTAGGGCTTTTCCAGAAATAATGCCAGCTGAGTCGCTAGAGGAAATTCTATCTGATCCAGAAGTAAAGCTTGTAGCAGGAGCTGCGATTCCTTCTAAACGCAGTGATCTTGGTATTCAAGTGATGAAAGCAGGGAAAGATTACTTTACTGATAAAACACCGTTCACTTCAATGAAACAATTGGAAGAAGCAAAGGAAGTAGTTGAGCAAACCGGACAGAAGTATATGGTCTATTACAGTGAGCGTCTTCATGTTGAAGGAGCGGTTTTCGCCGGAGAGCTAATTGAGAGTGGTGCTATCGGACGTGTTATACAAGTTACCGGATTTGGTCCACACCGATTAAATGCAGCGAGTCGGCCAGATTGGTTTTTTAAGAAAGAGCAATATGGTGGAATCTTATGCGATATAGGCAGTCACCAGATTGAGCAATTTTTATTTTATGCAAGCTGTCAGGATGCAAAGGTTTTGCATAGTAAAATAGCCAACTATCATAATAGTGAATATCCTGAGCTGGATGATTATGGAGATGCTACACTTGTTGGAGATAATGGCGCTACGAATTATTTCCGTGTAGATTGGTTTACACCTGATGGATTAAGTACATGGGGAGACGGAAGAACTTTTATTATTGGAACTGAAGGAACAATTGAGATTCGCAAATACGTTGATCTTGCAAGAGAACAAAACGGTAATCATGTTTATTTAGTTAACAAAGACGGAGAACAACATTTCAATGTATCAGGAAAAGTTGGATATCCGTTCTTTGGGAAATTAATTTTGGATTGTTTGAACAGAACAGAATCAGCGATGACACAGGCTCATGCGTTTAAAGCTGCTGAATTGTGCCTGCTTGCACAAGAGCAAGCAGTTGTTGTGTCGGAACATAAAGCTCAAGTTAAATAAGCGGTAGATCCCCCTTACAACGAGTATGGGGGATCTTTATTATTTGTGCTTGCATAAATTATTATTTTTCGTTAAAATCGTTTCATAGCTAACGATTATGTAGGGAAGCAGGTGAGTTACTATTCATCTCTATAATAAAGATGGAGAGCTATTACAAGATGAGGTCGATACAATCAGCTCTTTAACAAAGTTACCAATAGATTCTCTTAATTTGGAAGCTATTGCGGTTGTAACAAATATCTATAGAGTAGCACAAGGTATGAAAAATAAAATGGAGCAGGAAATACTATCAGAATACGGTCTTTCGTGGACTTCATTTTCAATACTTTATGATCTATGGATATGGGACTCTCTCGAAACGAAAAAACTTGCTGAATCAGCTGGTGTTTCAAAAGCAACAATAAGTAACATCACAAACACACTAGAGAGAAAAGAACTTTGTTATCGCAAAGTTGATGACAAAGACCGTAGAAAAACGTTTGTCTTGTTAACTGATAAAGGGAAGAAAGTGATAGAGGAGCTGTATCCACGTTTCCATACAGGTGAAGTTGATATTGTTTCCAGTTTAAGTGTGTCAGAACAAGTATCGATGGCAAATTTACTAAGAAGAGTCGTTAGGGAAATTAAATTTTAATAAGCTAAAAGCGAAGATAGGAAAAGCAGTAGTCGTTATCTCACTGTTTTCAGAGAGTCGATGGTTGGTGTGAATCGATACATAGATAACACGAATTACAATCCTTGAGCTTTCTTTGTTGTTGCTAATAGCAGCAAAGAACGGTTGAACCGTTAACGATTGAGCGGAAGAATATGATTCTTCAACAAGGGTGGTACCGCGTGAAATAGTCAAACCACGTCCCTTTTTTAGGGATGTGGTTTTTTAGTATTCAAAAATAGGAGGAGTCATAATCATGAGTGAAATGAAGTTAACAAAAGAACAATCATTAGAAGTAAAAAGGCAACTTGGAATATACAGTCAGGGCGTACAGGAAATGATCCCCACTGAAGAATTAGAAGCCAAAATAGCCAAGTCAATTGTAGAAAATCGACCATTAAAAATTAAATTAGGCTTAGATCCATCAGCACCTGATGTTCACCTTGGTCACACGGTGGTTTTAAATAAAATGAGACAATTCCAAGAAAATGGACATATTATTCAGCTCATTATCGGCGATTTTACAGGGAAAATTGGTGACCCAACAGGTAAATCAGTTGCTAGAAAGCAGCTGACAGATGAAGAGGTAAAGCATAATGCTAAAACATACTTTGAGCAATTTGCAAAAGTTATTGATATGGAAAAGGTGGAATTACACTACAACTCCAAGTGGTTATCAAATTTGAATTTCGAAGATGTCATTCAATTAGCAGGAAAAATAACGGTAGCAAGACTTTTAGAAAGAGATGATTTTGAAGAACGAATGGCTTTTAACAAGCCGATATCACTGCATGAGTTCTTTTACCCTTTAATGCAAGGATATGATTCGGTTGTTTTAGAAAATGACATCGAATTAGGTGGAACAGATCAGCATTTTAATATTTTAATGGGAAGACATTTCCAAGAAAAGTTTGGGAAAGAAAAGCAAGTGGCCATTCTTATGCCATTGTTAGAGGGGCTTGATGGTGTTGAGAAGATGTCCAAATCTAAGAAAAATTACATCGGGATTGATGAAAGTCCACAAGAAATGTACGGAAAAGCGATGTCAATTCCGGATGAATTAATGACTAAATACTTTGAGCTAGTGACTGATTTTACACCAGAGCAAATCAAAAAAATGAAAGAAGAGTTAGAAAATGGGATTTTTCATCCAAGAGACGCAAAAATGCTCCTTGCTAAAACAATCGTCCGAATGTACCACGGAAATGACGCGGCAGAAAATGCAGAAAGCCAATTTATTTCTGTGTTTCAAAAAGGAGCAATGCCAGAAGATATACCGGTTGTCATTTGGGAAGGTAATCAGGAAGTTTCGATCATAGATTTACTTGTTGAATTAAAGTTGTTGAATTCTAAAAGTGAAGCACGAAGAATGATCGATAATAGGGGAGTTAAGCTGGATGGGAATAAGGTGGAGGATTCAACATTATCTGTAACGGTTAAAGACGGATTAATCGTTCAAGTCGGTAAACGTAAATTTATGAAGATAAAGTTTTTGCTGTAATGGGTTTTCCAGAGTTCGTGCTTAGTTACAAATGGCTTTATTAAGATGACTATAAATGAACCGTCAGAGATGAATTTCTGGCGGCTCTTTTTAATGTCTATGAATTTCCACTTAATTTTGTAGCGCGTATACCTTCCAGTCCAAGTTCATCTATAAGAATTTATCATGTCTTTAAGGTAAAAAGAAATAACTCTGTGATTGAAATTAGTTTTAATTGTGCATGAATAAAGAGTTTTTCAAAGGTATAGTCTCTAGCTTCTTTACATAATTATCAATATTTAAAATGTATTCCTTAAATAATGATTTTATGGTATTCTTGTCCAAAGGTTATATCCTATGAATTTTAATTTTATAAAATACTTATTTTTAAAAAACATATAGAAACTACATTTCTTAACGGTTCATGCTGTGAATGAAATTTTTTCGCTCAAATAAGAAAGCGATTTCTTGACCCTGTAATCAAATATTATAAAAGGATTATAATGACGATGACACAAAAACCTCTCCTTCCTTTACGTACATTTATGTTTTTTGTCAGTGCGATCGGCTCCATGGTTGTTAGTTTTTTACCGATTTATTTTCAGGATAAGGGATTTTCAAGTTCGCAAATTGGCTGGTTTTTGGCAATTGGTCCTTTAGTTGGGTTAATTGCTCAGCCACTATGGGGATATGCAAGTGATAAATACAAGACTGTTAAAAAGGTTTTATTTGCTTGTTTACTTGGCTTTGTTGTAAGTGTGATTTGGTTATTTAAAATTGACTCATTTTTATGGATTATTATAGCTGGTGCGTTCTTTTTCTTCTTTTTCTCACCAGTGAACCCATTAGCTGATAATCTGGCAAAAAGGCAATCTCAGCTGCATTCTGTAACATTTGGTTCAATCAGAATGTGGGGCTCAATTGGATTTGCGCTTGTTGCGTTACTTAGCGGATATCTGCTTTCAATGTTCGGGATTGGATTTTTAGTGATCCCGATAACCATTTTAGCAATTACGACCTGCTTATTGTCATTGAGTTTATCTGATGTAAAAGCGGGAACAAAAAAAGTGAATTACAAGGACATCGGCTTGATTTTTAAGGATCCAACATTAGTTGCGTTCTTTCTTTTGATTGCTCTTGTCATGCTGACACATCGAACAAATGATTCGTTTATTAGCTTATATTTGTTTGAAATAGGTGGTAACGAGATGTTAGTCGGCTGGATTTGGTTTATTGGTGTATCAAGTGAAGCGCTTCTTTTCTTTCTAAGTGCAAAATGGTTTCGTGCCTCAAATCCAATCATATACATTATTATTGCAGCGGCTTTATTTTGTGTAAGATGGATCTTGACCGCACTAGTCAATGATCCATCCATGTTATTAATCGTTCAAGTTCTGCACGGAATTTGTTTTGCAATCGTTTTCCTTGGAGCAATTGAGTATTTATATAAAGTGATTCCAGAAGAACTTCAAGCTACTGGCCATATGGTGTTTGTTGGTATTTCGTTTGGAATCACTGGGATTATCGGTTCATCTCTTGGTGGAATCGTTTTTGAAAATTATGGTGGCTCGACTCTTTATTTCCTGTTAGCCTGTTCATCTTTACTCGGTATGATTGGTTTTATCTTTTTTTATAAAAAGGAGAAAAATTTTCAAGTAAAACAGGTAAAAGAGA
The DNA here is from genome assembly GCF_000518865.1 of Bacillus sp. J37. Taxonomy (GTDB): domain Bacteria; phylum Bacillota; class Bacilli; order Bacillales; family Bacillaceae; genus Metabacillus. Next base: position 136,125 of record NZ_JAEK01000008.1, read on the forward strand.
TTGAAAGTATTAGATAAGAAAGATATTGGGTATATAAGAGCAGTTGTTGGTGTCATCACATGTGTAGTGGTGGCACCTTTTTGTATTATGGATTTGAAGAGGATCATTGGAACTACTTGATAAAGCAAATAAACATATTGAAAAGTTTTGTGCAATAAGTGAGCTATTATGACTGCCTGAGGAATAGTTTTCATACCAAAATTGCCTGTCCCGGCCAAAGTATTCATCGTAAAATTTCGCCAAAAAGTTATGTAAATCTACGTAATTTTCACTTAAGAGAAAATGCACACAAACCCTTATATTATGCAAGAATTTTGAAAGAATTGAATAGTAAAAATGCGGATAATTGTCGAAATATGTTAATGAAAGCCCTTTCATTAGTTATTTACAACGTCAATTTACCAGAATATAATGATACCAACCAGTAAGTTTATTGGTTAAACAAATGGGGAGTAGGGGGATGTTACATGTTTAAAAAGCAGGGAATGAAAAAGTTCATTTTGGTATTTTTAAGTTTACTTCTTTTACTAGGTGTTACAGCATGTAGTAGTAACGGGGCTTCCAATGAAGAGCAGGGTGGAAGCGGTGGTGGTAAAACAAAACTGACAATTTGGTTATGGCCAAACATGGGAATTGAAAATCAGATTAAGCAATACGCAGAAGAAAATAATATTGAGGTTGAAATACAAACAGCTGAGTTTGCAGATGTACATAGTAACTTAACAACTGCATTAGCAGCTGGAAGTGGTGCACCAGATATTTCTGCTATTGAGGTAAAAGGTATCGATAAAATGAAAGCGACTCCAGAACACTTCCATAATCTTTTGGATTTAGGTGCAGATGAAGTAAAAGATGACTACCTGGATTGGAAATGGCAGCAGGCTTTAACACCAGATGGAAGTTCTTTATTAGGATTACCAACAGATATTGGTCCACAAGCAATGGCTTATCGGATTGATCTTTTTGAAGAGGCTGGCTTACCAACAGATCGTGAGGAAGTAGCAAATCTTGTGAAAACATGGGATGACTTTATTAAGGTAGGTGAGCAGTTAAAAGCTAAAACAGGTAAGGCATTTATTGATTCTCCAAATGGTGCTTACACTGTAATGGAAGGTCAAGGAGATGAGAAATACTACGATAAAGATGGGAATGTTATTGTTCAAGATAACCCACATATTAAAAAGGCATATGACTTTGCTTCACAGATTATTGATAAAGAATTAGCTACTAAATTTGATCAGTTTTCTACTGAATGGGGTACTGGAATGAACAACGGAGATTACGCAACAATTCTTGCTCCTGCATGGATGATGACATCGATGAAAGCAACAGCTCCGGAGGCTTCTGGAAAATGGGATATGACATTACTTCCAGAAGGTTCGGGTAACTGGGGTGGTTCTTTCTTAACGATTCCGAAGCAATCAAAAAATGCAGAAGAAGCTTATAAATTAATTAAATGGTTACTATCACCAGAACAGCAATTAGTGACATTTAAAGAAGCTGGAAACTTCCCTTCTACACCAGGAATCTATGATTCTGAAGAAATTCAAAACTTTACTAGTGAATACTTCAACAACGCACCAGTAGGTAAAATTTACGCAGAGGCTGCTCAACAAGTTAAACCAATTGTTGAAGGACCTGAGTCGATTCAAATTGAGACCATTATTGGCGATGCCATCACTCGTGTGAAGGATGGACAGGATAAACCTGATGCTAGTTGGGATAAAGCAATGGAACAGCTTGAGCGTGAGTTAGCACGATAAACTAATTTGTAAGCGCTTCAGTGAGTGGCTAACCTAAATTGAGAGACTGATAAACAATCAGTCTCTCACCTTACTATGTCATAAAGGGGGAAACTGCGTGGGCTCAAATTTAGAAGTAAACAAAAAAGGAGCAATAACTGCATTACCAAAAACAAGGAAAACACTGAAACAATCAACTAAAGATCATATTTCTGGCTATTTATATATTTCTCCATTTTTTATTATCTTTGGTATCTTTGGCTTATTTCCAATAATCTTCACAGCCTATATATCGTTTCACAAGTGGAACATATTAGGTACGAAGGAGTTTATTGGATTTAAAAATTATCAACTCCTTTTTACAGATCCTCTTTTTTGGAAGGCGTTAGGAAACACGTTCAGTATATGGGTTATTTCAACTTTGCCTCAATTGTTTATAGCATTAATTCTTGCATTTGTTTTAAACTCTGCGTTCCTTAAAGGAAAAGAATTCTTTCGATTGGCTGTTTTCTTACCAAATATAACCTCTGTTGTGGCTGTTGCTATCATATTTGGAGCTATTTTTGGTGAAACATATGGTGTGTTAAATTACATGCTCTCTTTTCTCGGGATTGAGCCTATTAACTGGACTGGTTCATACTTTGGGACACATGTTGCCATTGCGACAATGGTCATGTGGAGATGGACGGGGTATAACACCATTATCTACCTATCAGCCCTTCAAAGTATTCCTAAAGATTTATATGAAGCGGCAACAATTGATGGAGCAAACAAAATGCAACAATTCTTCTATATAACCATTCCGATGATTCGTCCGATGGTGATTTTTACGGTTATTTTATCAACAATTGGTGGTATGCAAATCTTTGCAGAACCATTAATGTTTGCAGGAGCTGGTGGAGGAGCATTAGACCAAGGATTAACCATGACTCTTTATTTATATGAAGAAGCATTTGTACGTAGTTCATTTGGTTACTCATCAGCAATTGCATGGGTTCTGTTCCTAATTATTGTGCTGTTCTCCTTAGTAAATCTATTTGTTACAAACCGTATTAAATCTGCAGATTAAGGATGTGAAACAAAATGAATGAAGTCGGAGTAAAATGGTATAGTCCTGGTAAAATCTTAACTTATTTTATGTTAATCGCCATATCATTTTTATCAATTTTTCCTTTTTATTGGATGTTTGTCATAGGATCAAATCATACGTCGGCAATTAATAAATTCCCACCTGCATTTTTACCGGGTGCTAATTTCTTTCAGAACGCTCAGAATGTGTTTATAAATATTGATTTTTTTAAGGCTATCATGAACTCTGTTATCACATCAACTGTTATTACAGTGGCAGTTTTATTCTTCTGTTCATTAGCAGGATTTGCATTTGCAAAGTTGGAGTTTAAGGGGAAAAATTGGCTATTTGTATTTATCATTGCCACGATGATGGTACCTGCACAATTAGGAATTATTCCTTCCTATATGATTATGGCAAAGTTAGGCTGGATTGATAGTCTAAATGCTGTAATTGTTCCAGCAGTGGTTAATGCGTTTGGTGTATTTTGGATGAGGCAGTATATAGGGGCGACGATACCAAATGAGCTTTTAGATGCTGGTAGAATTGATGGTTGTTCAAATTTTAAGCTATATTACGCTGTTGTCCTTCCATCTGTACGACCAGCTGTCGCTACATTAGGTTTAATCACATTCATGAATGTGTGGAACGATTTTTTATGGCCATTAGTTGTGTTAAAAGATCGAAGTGTTCATACGATTCAAATTGCCTTACGAACTTTAAACGGTGCTTATTATCAAGACTATGCGATGATTTTAGCCGGAACATTTATGGCGACGCTTCCAATTTTAATCGTGTTCTTAATGTTCAGTAAGCAATTTATCGCCGGTTTAACCGAGGGATCAGTCAAATAATAGGAAAAGAGTCTTCAGCTCTTTTCCTCTTTCTTTTTCTATTTAATAAGGGGGGAGAGAGTACTAGTTTATTATATGATGTTGTGAAAAGAGCAATAGAATAAAACGCTAGCATTTTAATGATAAACAATCAGGGAGGTGGAAGCTATCGAAGCAGTTATACATATGAAAGAAGTGGAAAAATCCTATGGAAGTGGAAGTCGGCAAGTACAAGTGTTAAAGGGGATTAATCTATCAATAAACGAAAACCAAGTGATTGCCTTAAAAGGAAGATCCGGGTCTGGTAAAACAACCATTCTAAATTTAATTGGTGCCCTTGATCGACCTACAAACGGTGAAATTTACTTTCAGGGTCAGCCATTAAGTCACTTAAGTGATAAGCAGCAATCAGAATACAGAAGAACTAAGCTTGGATTTATTTTTCAATCACACGGGCTTGTTCCACTGATGACAGTTGAAGAAAATATTGAATTTGGGCTTAGAGTGGCAGAGGTTTCCAGAGAAGAATGGAGTACCAGAGTGAAAAGTGCTATTGAGTTAGTAGGGTTAACGAATCGAGCAAAGCACCGACCTTTCGAGCTTTCAGGAGGAGAGCAGCAACGTGTTGCTATTGCCCGGGCTATTTCCATTGAACCCCCCCTCATTCTTGCTGATGAACCAACAGCAGAATTAAATAGCTCAATGGCTTTTCATATTATTCAAGCATTTAAAAGATTAGTAAAAACAAAAAACATGACGATGATTATGACAACACATGACCCAGCTGTGATGGAAATGCTTGACAAAGTTTATACATTGGAGGATGGAAGAATTGAAACTATTTAAAAGCAACAGAAATATTACACATCCTTTACTATCATTTGCACTTATCGTTCCGCTATCAGCATGCTCTCTTCTTCCAAAAGAAGAACCAGTTCTTGCTCCTCCATTAGTTGAGCCTGCAGAAATTGAATACGATACAACGGAGGTTAAAAAAGGAGAATTAGTTAAGCACGTGAAGGGACTTGCCACAGTAACCCCGCTTGTGAATGAACCACTTTCGTTTACACAATCGAGCGGGCGTTTAAAAAAGATACATGTAAAAAAAGGGGATGCTGTAAAGGAAAATCAACTAATTGCTGAACTTGATTCTGGAAGTCTTACATTTGAATTGGAGCTTGCTGAAATAGAATTAAAAAAGGCGGAAATTCGTCTTAAGCAAGCAAAACAAGGTGCTGATTCTTATACGATTGAATTAGCAGAATTAGATGTTGATAGTCTTACTATCCAAATTGAAAAATTAAAAAGCGAAATCGATAAAACGAAAATTCATTCTCCACTAAATGGGATTGTCACATTTATTGAAGAGAAAAAAGCGGGAGATATGATTGATGCCTTTCAGCCTGTGGTCCAAGTGGCTGATACATCGAAGCTTCAGCTAATATACACAGCAACAAGTGCTAAGGATTTAAATGAAACGAAGATTGGGATGGAGGTAAAGGTAGAAACAAATGGTAAATCATTCAAAGGAAAAGTTGTTCAAACACCTTCAGAAGTTCCACGTGAAAAATTAGAAGAAAATCCTGATTTGTATCAACGGAGTATTTTTATGACTGTTGACAAATTACCGAAAGAAGTAAATGTAGGTGATTCGGTTGATTTTGATGTTATTACGGCTAAAGCGAATGATGTTTTAATCATACCTAAAGGTGCACTTCGAAGTTTAGCCGGTCGAACGTATGTCCAAGTGTTGGAAGGTGATGCCAAGCGTGAAGTAGACATTGATAGTGGTCTTGTTTCAGCAACTGAGGTTGAGGTGGTCAGCGGATTAGCAGAAGGAGACACTGTTATTTTGAAGTAAAGGGGGGAGACTGAGTGGCACTCTTAAAAATTATCTTTCAAAAAATGTGGAATAATAAATGGCTTACTTGTAGTTTATTTCTTGGGTTATTTATCACAGTCTCGCTTGTTTCAAGTATACCGACCTACACCTCAAGTGTTCTTCATAAACTATTAGTGAAGGAATTGGAACAACATCAGGTTGAAAAAAATCACTTTCCCGGGGAATTTTCATTTATTGCTACCTTTGAAAAAGATCAAAACTCTGTAGAAGCAACGAATAAGATTGATGACATCAATAAGGAAATCATTAACAACACCGCTCTTCCGCTTTTAGCCAATAAAACCATATTAAGTTCGGTTCCATTTGATATTTTTAATGAAAATAAAACGGAAACGGATAAACATGGGAGATTTGTTGGTTTAACAAATGTTGAAAAGCATATTACGATAACAGATGGTCGCATGCCAGCTGAAAAAAGTGAAGATGGAATTATAGAAGTTATCGTTCCGGAAACATCTTTACAAAAGAGGGGGATTGTTTTAGATACAACCTTAATTGCGGTTGAGGGAGATCTTGAATTAATAGTTAAGCCAGTAGGAACGTTTCAAGCAGAAAATAAGAATGATCCGTATTGGTCAATTCCACCAGAACGCTATACCGACGATTTTATCGTTTTAGAGGATACATATCGAGAGGTGTTTTTTAAAAAAGATCTTCTTTCATCTGCACGTTTTTTTTCTGCATTTGATTATTATGCGATTATGAATGAGCACATCCCTTCCTTGCTTCAATTAAAAGATAAAGTGAAGGCAGACGTAAGTGATGTAGTGGATACACCTGTGATGGTTCAGTTCCCAATTTCAGATATTTTGACTTCTTATGAAAAGAAAGAGGAACAATTAAAAACCATGCTATGGTCATTGCATGTTCCTGTCCTTGTGATGCTTGCTTTGTACCTGTTTATGGTATCGAGATTAATTGTGAACAGACAATTAACAGAAATCGCCGTCTTATCAAGCCGCGGTGCTACAAGGTTTCAAATTATGAAAATCTACTTAATTGAGCTTGGCATTTTAGCAGGTCTAGCATTTTTAATCGGTCCTTATTTTGGAATGTTACTTTGTAAAATATTAGGAGGGACAAATGGTTTTCTCCAATTTGTCCAAAGAGAGGCATTGCCTGTCAGTTTAGGCTATGAATCTTATCTATATGCTGCAATAGCTGTGATATCTTCTGTTTTTATGGTCATGATTCCAGTTTTTCAAGAATCTAATCAAAGCATTGTTCACCAAAAGCAAAAGATGACAAAAGCTGTAACGAAAACAAAATGGTCAATATTAGTACTCGGTCTTGCCTTAATAGGTATCTCTATATATGGATTATTTGTATTTAATACCAGGCGTCCAGCAGTTAGCCAAGAATATTCCGTTGATCCGATTTTATTTTTTATCCCGGCGCTTTTTGTGATTGGTTTGGGACTGCTTATTCTACATTTATATCCACTTCTACTGGCTGGTGTATATAAGCTTGGGAAAAGATTTTGGAATTTATCACTATATAGTACATTTATCCAAGTAGGTCGTTCGTTTAATCAATACCAATTTCTCATGCTGTTTTTAATGATGACAATTGGGATTGGCATTTTCAGTGCAAGTGCTGCCCGTACACTAAATGAAAATTTTGAACAGCAAATTCGTTATGAAAACGGAGCTGATGTAACGATTGATATAAAATGGCCGAGCAATGAGGTGGCTGCGAGTTCTGCCTCTCCTTCGGTGACTTCAGGAGAACAGGCGACAGAACAAGAAGGAAAGCAGTCAGAGGAGAACGAAACGCTCGTCACAGAAACTCAACTCGTTTACTCCGAGCCTTCCTTTGAACCATTTTTAAAGATGAAGGAAGTTGAGCATGCCGCAAAGGTATTAAAATTTGATGGAATCAGAGCAGAAGCAAAAGGGAAAGCACTTTACTCCTTTCAAGTAATGGGAATTGAACCAAAGGAGTTTGCGCAAACAGCTTGGTTTAGTCCGAATCTCCTTCCTCATCATTGGTATGAATACTTAAATCTGCTTTCACAGGAACAAAGCTCGGTTCTTATCTCAAGATCAGTTTCAAAAACACTAGGAGTAAAAGAAGGAGATTACATTAAGGTTGAGGGGGATTACACGAACACCATGGAGGTTGTTGTGTATGGAATCATTGATTACTGGCCGAGTTTTCTACCTAAGAAAAAAGAAGAAGATGAGGAAGCACCAGCATTAATTGTAGCGAATTTACCTTATGTGCAAAATGCGATGGGATTAGAGCCTTATGAAGTTTGGTTGAAGGTGAAAAAGGATGTGTCTAGAAAAGATTTATATCAATCTCTTGATGAAACGAAGGACCCTATTATCATGATGAGTGATGTTCATCCAGACCTTGTAGAGCTGAAAAACGGAGCTTTTCTACTAGGTTTAAATGGAACTCTATCATTAGGATTCATCGTTTCAATCATTATCGCCTTTATCGGGTTTTTATTATTCTGGATTTTAACCATTAAATCACGTGTTCTCCAATATGGTGTATTCCGAGCAATGGGAATACCATTAAAGAAATTAATAGGCATTCTTTTGTTTGAACAGGTGTTAACATCCGGATTCGCTTCTTTCATAGGAATCATTATTGGAGGTATAACAAGTGTTTTGTTTGTTCCTTTGTTTCACCTTTCAATGGAACAACAGCTGCCATTTCAAGTGATTTTTGATCCAAGTGATGAGAGAAAAATTTATCTTTTTGTCGCTTTGATGCTATCAGCAGGTTTGACGATATTAGTTCTTCTTGTAAAGAAAATCAAAATCTATCAAGCGATTAAGTTAGGTGAGGATTAACATGATAGTGTGCAAAGATTTAATTAAAATATATAAAGTTGATGAAGAAAATGAAGTCATGGCGCTTCAAGGCCTGGATTTAGAGGTTGAAGAAGGCGAGCTTATGGGCATCATCGGAAGCAGTGGCAGCGGAAAATCCACTCTATTAAATATGCTAGGTGGATTAGACCGGCCAACAGCTGGCAAATGCCTGGTTGATGGAAAAGACCTATTGCGCTTACAAACGAAAGAACTTGTCAGCTATAAGCTTGAAACAGTCGGTTTTGTTTGGCAAAACAATGCACGTAATATCATTCCATATTTAACCGCTATTGAAAATGTCGAACTGCCTATGTTATTAAAGGGTCGACATAAACGCGAGCGTGCAAAGGAATTGCTGGAATTAGTAGGGATGGGGCATCGTTATAACAACAAACTAACAATGCTTTCAGGAGGAGAGCAGCAGCGTGTTGCGATTGCTATTGCACTTGCTAATGATCCAAAGTTGTTGCTGGCTGATGAACCAACAGGTAGTGTAGATAGCAAAACAGCTGATGTTGTCCTAGGTGTTTTTCGAGAACTGAATAGATCTCTTAAAAAGACGATTGTCATTGTATCCCATGATACAGAACTAACCAAAAAGCTTGATCGCGTTGTTGCAATAAGAGATGGAAAAACATCTAGTGAAATTTTGCGGAAAACGTATGTTGAAGAACAATTTCAGGAGGCTGTTCAAGACGAGGAAACCCATGAAGAATTAGCTGTCATTGATCGTGCAGGCAGAATTCAGATTCCTAGGGATTACTTAGAATCGATTAAACTAGGTGACTCGAATAAATTGCGTGTTGAGCTGGAAGATGGCCGAATTGTCCTGGTAAATCCGAAGAGTGGCTAATTTTTGCGGTCTGCAAAAATAGAATGGGAATTTGCAAATAAACTATGGTAGTTTGCAAGAAAGTTAGAAAATTTGCAAAAAAATGTGTCAGCTCTGCAAAAAAACTTCTGAAGTTGCAAAAATCATAGATAAACTAGAGAAAGAAGGATGTCAGTATGACAAATGAATAGTTTAAATTGGAAGAAATTAAGTGGAACTGTCCTTAGTGCCTCAAACCTAAGGCTGTTCCAACTAAATGGGGTGAAAGAATGAACTTTATGAACGGTAAGTTTTTTCGTGTTTTAGAGATTCTCACAAACTTCTTTTTACTCAATCTCATCTGGTTACTAGCTTGTTTACCAGTTGTAACAATTTTTCCTGCAACTGCAGCAATGTTTGCAGTTAGTCGACAATGGATTCTTCATAATGATGAATCTGTCTTCAAAGCCTTCTTTAAACACTTCAAAGATAACTTGAAACAAAGCTTTATTATTGGTGTGCTATGGTCGTTTTTTGCACTTGTCTTATATATGAATTTTGTTTTACTACTTGAGGTTGAGTCTATTAAATTTGTACTGTTTCCATTTGTTATTTTATTTAGCGGGCTAATGCTGTTAACGACTGTTTTTCTGTTTCCAGTGATGGTTCATTATGACTTACGTGTGCTGGATATTGTGAAAAACTCTTTTTTCCTGGCGATGGGGTTTCTCCCGAGAAGTCTGCTGGGAATTGGTGTTATGGTCGGTATTTTCCTTCTATTTATATGGCAGCCGATGACAATATTCATCAGCTTTAGTATTGGGGGTTATTTTATTTTTCAAATTAGTAAAAAGGTGTTTGAAAAGAAGCCGATCGTGACTCCTTAAAGTGATAAGCCTTTTTATAAAGAATAATAGAAAGCTTCAAGATGAAGGTTTAGATAAAGAGGTGTTCTCAAATCGTAATGGATTCCATGGTGTTTTTTCCTGTTAGGCAGGAATTTACTACAGAATTACTAGAACATTATTAAATAATCATTTAGAAAAGTGAGCAATCAACGAAGAAGTGAGGAACGTGAAAAAAATAAAGGTTGGTTTAATTGGATGTGGACAAATCAGTACTATTTACCTTAAAAACTGTACAACTACTTTCCGTCATAGTTACCGCGACACTTGATCTTGTAAGGTGGTGTGATTGCTAGTTTATATACAGCAAAAGAAAGCTTTTTGTCTTTCTTTATCAAGAAACCTGCACAATCATAAATGTAGCATAACTGAAAAGCATCCATCCGGATGAATCTATTGAATCTGATAAATGGGTAAAGCCAATGGCAATGCTTATTTTATACCGAAGAACGAAATACAATTGCAAATACTGCTTACCTTATTAGATGAGGTTCTACATGAGAAGATTCATTTTGAACCCGCAGATAAGAGTAAGAGCTTTCTTGTTGAAAAAAGAATTCTGCAGGATGATTCAATTCTTGTGTTTATGAGTAACCAAGAAGGTGGAGAGCATAAAGCATCCCTTTATTATCAGTTATTAGACAAGGGGGATGATTATATGGTTCAACATTAAATTTGGAAACTGGACAAATTGATATGCTTCATGCGGAAACCGAAGAAGAGAGCATAAAAGTTTCATTACATTTCAGTCCCTATCAATCTCATCTAATTCAAATTACTAGAATGAAAAACGAGAATGAGGCAGAGATAAAGAAGGAAAAAGACCAATTCATTTGGAATGTAAAAGCAAATGAAGCATGGCAAATGAAGCCCTTGCAAGATAATATTATCCGATTTGATACATTTGAGTTGAAGGTAAAAGGTGATCAAGAAGCACAATATACTAATTCCGGATCAGAGGTTCACGTAAAAACCTTTATTGATCAATGTGCAGATCTTTCGGAACAGCAAAAGCTTCCATTAGCTTTTCATCAAGTATTTGGAACACTTATGAAAATGAATGTCAAATACCCACTTTCATGTACGTATGAAAAGAACTTTGAAATTGAGGATCTGCCTGGTTATTGTTTTTTGTTAATGGATAAAGAAGCAATTTCGGGTGAGTATCTAATATTGATAAATGATCCGGCTGTATCTGAATTTAAGAATCAGTTCGTCTATGATCATCGTAATCAAACATGTGATATTACCGCCCTTCTGCAAAAGGGTCAAAATACACTTCGAGTTAACGTCACACTTCATCATGATGGTGACGGAGTAGTTGATCCGTTGTGCTTACTTGGTCATTTTGGCGTTACTTTCGATTCAAGGGCTCGTCCAGTCATGACGAAAATTGATCTTAATGCGATGACGCCGATTCAGCATGGACCCCTTCTGCAGCATCCTTATTATGCCGGAAAGACGTTATTGAGGCGGGAAGAATTAATAGAAAATATTCCGCTAACTGACTATTTCACTCTCCATTTGAGTGAGTTAGATAGGAATTTTCATGACTGTCTAGAAGTTATAGTAAATGGCTATTCGCTTGGAGACCGAGCTTGGACACCTTATCAATGGGAATTCTTCAGCTTGGAGAAAATAAAATTGAAATCAAAGTTACGAACACATTAATTGGCCTATTAGAAGGTAAAACATTTGATGATTATGACACACACACGTTAAGAAATGTGAATGAATTGTTATGAACTCATAACAATGTAAAAATTGAAAAACAAGAGCATGAAAATCTAGCAGAGGCAATAAAGTGAAATAACATATAAAATTAATAGATAAGGAGTTTTTATTGTGAAAAAATACGTGTTAGTAGGTACAGGTGGAAGAGCAGAGTTTTTTTACTGAGCCATTGTGCGAGACTTTAAGGAAACATGTCAGCTGGTAGCTTTTTGTGATTTGAATCAAACGAGAATGGATTATGCCAATCGTTTATTAGAAGAAAGATATGACCATTCACAAATTAACACATATTTACACACAGAATTCGAACAGATGATTGAAAAGGAAAAGCCGGATACTGTGGTTGTAACTTCCGTTGACCGTACCCACCATACGTACATTATAAAAGCATTGGAACTTGGGTGTGATGTTGTTACCGAAAAACCAATGACGGTTGATGCAGAGAAATGTCAGGCCATTATTGATGCTGTACATCGTACTGGTAAGGAAGTACGCGTAGCCTTCAATTACCGCTATGCTCCTCATAACACAAAGCTTAGAGAACTTATTATGAATGATGTGATTGGTCAAGTAAACTCAGTGAATTTTGAATGGGCATTGGATACACAGCATGGTGCAGACTACTTCCGTAGATGGCATCGTGATAAGCGGAATAGCGGAGGTCTGCTTGTACATAAATCCACTCACCATTTTGATTTAGTTAATTTTTGGTTGGGAACAACACCTGAAACTGTTTATGCAGCCGGGGGATTACGTTTTTATGGGCGAGAAAATGCTGAATCTAGAGGTATAACCCAATTTTACCAACGTGCACATGGAAGCAAGTTTGCTAAGGAAGACCCGTTCGCAATTGACTTGGAAGGAAATCAGCATTTAAAGGCCATGTACTTGGATGCAGAAATTGAAGATGGCTATCAACGAGATCAAAGTGTATTCGGTGATGGAATAAATATCGAGGATACACTAGGCGTGATGGTAACGTATAAGAATAAAGCGATTCTCAATTATTCCTTAAATGCTTATCTACCATGGGAAGGTTATATGGTGTCCTTCAATGGTACAAAAGGTAGGATCGAAGTTCGCATTCGTGAGCAGTCTTACATTAATTCTGGTGGAAGCAAGGATGAGGAAGGAAAGGTTCAAGAAAAATCGATTATGGTCATGCCTATGTTTGGTCAGCCTTATGAAGTAGACGTAGTTGAAGGAACAGGAGGACATGGAGGTGGAGACCCAGTTCTTCTACAAGATATCTTCGGAACTCCTGTAAAAGACGAATTCAATCGTGCGGCTACCCATGTTGATGGTGCGATGTCGATTTTAACTGGAATTGCGGGAAATATCTCTCTTAGCACTGGCCAACCGGTGAAAGTTGATGAGCTAATAAAGCTAGACTGATGTGGGGTCAGTAAATAAAAAATAGAAGTAGATTGAAAGGGAGCCGGGAAAAAACGGCTCTTTTTCATTATTTTAATAAGTTATTTTAAAAGCAAATAAATAAATTCTATATGACTAATTTCTAAAATTCACCATTCATAACTGTTGAATGCCTGGAGATTCTATAATTAGTATGTCATAAATAAAAGGGGTGTATTATGAAAGATAAACAATTTCAGGATGATTTAGACCAGTACAAAATGCCGGATGCAGTAAAACATGCTAAGAAGGGGACGTACAAGGTTGGATATGAAGCATCAACTGGTAACAAAACAAATCCAAATCATGATGTTGGGAAGAAAGTATAAATAATAAATGATTAAAAGTAAAAATGTTTTTTTCGTAAACCAATGTCTAGTGATAAGATTCTAAAAAAGTGTACAAAGTGGATTGGGAATTTTTTCTATAAAAAATTTTATATTTAGTTAATAAACACTTCTTTAATGGAGTGTTTTTATTTTTAAAAAAATCAAAAAGAATGTTTTATAGTAAGCAATTTTTGAGAGTATTTTTAGGGAATTTCGGAGATTTTCAATATTTTGTTTCGGAAGACGCAAATTATTTGTGAATAAACACAATATGATTTTCGGTGTAAATCGTAGGATGTTTATTTATGATTAAATTGTATTAAAAATGTGGAAAAATCGTCCAAATGGTCGAAAAATTGAATTATTTGTAATGAAAGGGGTGAGGAGAATCATGGATCAAAAGGTGTTTATAACCGGGATGACAGTATTAACGAGCTATGGTATTAATCGTCAAGAGCTGCAAAGAATAATTAATAATGATAACCCTCAAGGTGATGAAATAAGTCCTCAGAGCTGGATTTCAGAGGAGCGCCAAATCCCTATTAGTGGATATAAATGCAGCGATAATATGATAGATGCACTATTAGAGGGAATTCAAACAAGAAGCATGGATCGCTTCTCAAAATTAAACGTTGCAGCAGTAAAATTAGCATTACAAGAAGCTTTGTTAGAAAATGGGTCTGAAAATACAGGATATTTGATGAGTACGACCTTTGGACCATGGCAGTCGACAAATAAATATACTAAGGAATTAGTCCATGAAGGTCCAATAAATGCCAGTCCGAGGCTATTTCCAAATACAGTATTGAATTCTGCACAGGGACAGGTAGCTAAACAATTTAAATTAAAGGGAGTCTCTTCCACTATAACAGGTGTATCTTCCATCCCATATGCATACAGTTTAATTCGAAAAGGAGCAGCAGAAAGAATTCTTGTTGCAGGTGCAGAAGAGCTAAACGAAAACATTATGGAAGCATTTCAAGAGCTTGGAAGTCCGGTGGTTCATGGTGAAGGTGTCGGGGTACTGCTGCTTGAATCTGAAGAGAGTGCTAGACACAGACATGCAACAATATATGGAGAAATATTGGATTATGAAATGTTATGTGATTCAAAAATGAAAAATTGGTTTGAAAGTGCAGATGAAAATGGCAGGACATTAATCCAAGTATTAAGCCGTTTGGAATCTAGAAGGGTACCTGATTCGATTGCTGATTTAAAAGTTCTTATTTCTGGCAGAAATGGATCTAAAGCATTAAGTTCAGCTGAAGATACCTCATTTCGCGAGATATACAGTGAAAGATTAAAAACTCAAATAAAGGTAGTGTCCCCAAAAAATACTTTAGGTGAAACCTTTGGAGCATCAAGTGTACTAAGTACAATTACTGCCCTTCAAAGCTTAGAAAATAAAAATGACGAAGCGATCATTGTTAACCATGAAATTGGCGGAAATCAAATCGCTTTAAGAATTAGAAAGGGAGAAGTTGAATGAGTGAAAAGAAAGTAGCGATTATCACCGGAGCTTCACGTGGGATTGGTAAAGCTATAGCTTTACGCCTTGCAAAAGACAATTTTATGGTTGTAATAAATTATAACAAAAGCCGTGAAGATGCTGAAAAAGTACTGGAATCTATTAAAGAAATTGGTGGGGATGGGATATTATTCCAGGGTTCTGTTACAGATAGGGATGTAATGGATGGAATGGTTAAAGAGGTTGTTAATCAGTTCGGGAGAATTGATCTCTTAGTTAATAATGCGGGTGTTCTTCGTCCTAAATATCTCATGATGACAAAACTTGATGAGTGGGAAGAAACGATCGCGACAAATTTAACAGGTCCCTTTTATTGTATCAAGTCCGTTCTACGCTCAATGATTGAGCAAAGATCTGGCCGTATTATAAACATGAGCTCTGTGGCAAGTCTAAGTGGTATTCCTGGACAATCCTCTTATGCAGCCAGCAAATCAGGGATGAATGGAATGACTAGAGTACTAGCAAAAGAATTATCAAACTATGGAATTTTAATAAATTCCATTGCACCCGGCTTCATTGAAACTGATATGACAGGGGACTTTCCGGAAACTGCTTTAAAGGAATATAAAAATAGTATTCCTCTGAAAAGGTTTGGACATGGTGAGGATGTTGCAAATCTCGTTTCATTCCTAGCATCAGAACAAGCTAGTTATATTACAGGACAAGTCATTGCAGTTGATGGTGGGCTGTCTGCTTAACTTATAAAGAAAGCTTTAACGTTTTCTTAATAATATAAAAAACATATTTGGAGGAGAAAAAAATGGATAAAACTTTAGAAACAAAAGTAAAAGAATGTATTATTGATCGTTTGGATTTACAAATGAGTGCAGAGGAAATTTTGGATGATGCTCCATTATTCGGAGAAGGCTTAGGGTTAGATTCCCTGGATTCATTAGAGCTTGTAATAGCAATTGGTAAAAACTTTGATGTGGAAATTAATGATGATGAATACCATGTTCTATCTACAGTAGAATCAATTTGCGAGTTTATAAGAGAAAAAACACTTGAAAGAATATAAAAAGTAATAACCTCTGGTCACCTTCCTCTTTCTAAATAATCAAGGGGGAAGGTGGTCTGTCTTTTTTACCAGTTTATGAGACATTTAGTAATGAAGGAAACGAGAGGGGGATTAATATGAGAAAAAGAACAGTCATAACAGGTATTGGAATTTTATCTTCTATTGGTAATGGAAAGGAACAATTTATTAACGGACTAGTTGAAGGTGTATGTGGAACCGACCGTGTTCGATCATTTGATATTGAGGAATATCCTGTCCAAATAGGTGCTGAAATCAAGGACTTTCAAACTGAAAATTACGGAGTATTTGATCTTCAGAATGAGGATACAACTGTTCAGAAGGCAGTATGTGCTGTTAAGGAAGCTTTAGAGGATTCAGGAATCTTAAGTCACTATGAACCTTTTGATATAGGTGTTTCTGTTGCCACTTCACTGGGAGGGGTAAATTCGAGAGAAAATTATTACAGAGATATAAAAGCTGGTAGAGCAGCAGATCCAAGTCTTTTATTAAAAGTACCTACATCTTGTATTGCAGGGAATATTAGTGAGTACTTTGGTGTGAACGGACCTAATTATACAGTTGTTACAGCCTGTGCTGCTGGTGGTAATGCACTTGGTATAGCAAAAGACCTTATTAGTGAAGGTAAAGTAAAAGCGATGATTGCAGGTGGTGTAGATCCTTTTTCTGCAGTTTCATTCAGTGGGTTTACAGTATTAAGGTCATTATCCAAAAGTTATACACGTCCCTTTAATAAGGATAGAGATGGACTAACGCTTGGAGAAGCTTCAGCCTTCTTAATTCTTGAGGAAATGGAAAGTGCCGTAGAAAGAGGTGCTCATATATATGCTGAACTTCTCGGTTATGGAATAAGCAATGATGCGTACCATATGACATCACCTGATCCAAATGGAGGGGGTGCCTATCGCTCCATGACGATGGCATTAGAAGAGGCGGGTCTTTTACCGCAGGATATCAGCTATGTTAATGCACACGGTACCGGGACTCCATACAATGACCAAATGGAATTAGCAACGATTGAAAAAGTTTTTGGTGAATCGTTAATAAATATCCCTATTAGTTCTTCAAAATCACAGTTTGGACATACTCTTGGGACCGCTGGAGCTATCGAAGCAATTGTGTGTGCATTAGCAATTTCAAATGATTTTACGCCTCCAACGATTCATTCAACAGACCCGATTAATCATCAGTATAATTTTGTTCAAAATAAAAGCCAAAATCAAGAAGTGAACTATGCCCTTTCTAATTCTTTTGCTTTTGGAGGCAATACTGCGACCCTTGTTCTTGGGAAGTCTCCGAGGGATGAAAAATGAATAATTTACTAGACGGTTTTTACGTCACGCATGATATTCAGTTTCATGAAGTGGACTCTATGAATATCGTCCATCACAGTCAATACATATTATGGTTGGAAAAAGCTCGATTTGCTTTGGCCAAGAAAACATTAAATTTTGGTATGAAGGATTTTGAACGGAATGGAATTCTTTTGCCAGTAACCAAAATAGAGTGTAAATACTTGCGGTCTATTAAATTAGACCAACCCATACGTATCTACGTAAAACTCGTAGAATCAGAAAGTGCACTCGTTAAATTTATTTACGAAGTATATGTGGAGGACACACAGGTTAAGTTTGCTGAAGCAACCACTGAGCAAGCATTTGTTAATCAAGACGGGAAGTTACTTCTAAATCAACCGGAACTATGGGTTGAAGGAGTGAAAAAGATCAAAACAGAATTTCCTACTTATATAGTAGGGCAATAGAAAATCACCATAAATTTGTTAGGACGTAAAAAATATAGGAGTGGAAGCATGTTTAAGTATGTCATCCAAAATGTTCGTAGACGAAAAGTAAGAACATTACTAACGATACTAGGGATTGCGGTTTGTATTCAAATGTTTACCATTATTAGTTCGATTATCGATTATACGATTTCAGATTTAGAAGGAGAAATGTCAAAATACGCGGGGCAAATGTACGTAAAGGCGAAGAGTGTCTCCAGCAGTACAGGGGAAACATTTCCTCCTATGAATAGCTCTATTTTACAAGATGACGGTGACAAAGTATTAGAGGATTTTGGAGAAGAAATTCAGCAGGATTTAAGTACACCTGTCATTTTTAACATGATAGCCGGACCAGCAGGACCAAATATGCCACCACAGGCATTAGCTGTAGGGGTAACTCCTGGGAAAGAACAGGCATATACAGGTGAGGATGTAAAGGTAGAAAGTGGTTCCTTGGAATTGAAACAAGGAGAAAAGCAGGTAGTACTTGGAGCAGATGCAGCAGCCTTTTTTAAGGTGGATCAAGTTGGTGATTCTATTCAACTGTCCGGTGAGACATACACAGTAAGCGGATTGCTGGAATCAGCAAATCGCGTTGTCAATCCGTTGGTTCTACTATCTGTTGAAGATGCAAAAGAAACCTTTTCTCTTGCTGATACTTATTCGACTGTTCTATTAACAGTAAAAAAATTGGATGATATTGAAATAATATCTAAAGAAATTACCTCCGATAATGACAAATTAGAAGTAATGACACAAGAGGGAATAGCTGAAAATATAAACAGTTCTTTACAGGGAACAAAAATGTTCATGTCAACTATTCTAATTACGGTTGTAGGAGTAGCAGTAATTGTAATATTGATCGTGATGGTTCTGGCGATTATGGAACGAACAAAGGAAATCGGAGTTCTCCGTGCAATCGGTGCCTCAAAACGTGAAATTATGAGCTCGGTTCTTCTAGAGTCTCTAATTATGAGTTTTATCGGAGGGACTATTGGGGTCGGATTGGGTTTCTTAGTCCTACTCTTTGTATTTCAGGCACCATACTTCTTCACCAATGAGATTGCCTTTTTAGCTGTGGGTATGTCCATTTTAATTGGTGTTCTTTCAAGTTTATATCCAAGTTTTAGGGCTGTTAAGATTCATCCACAGGAGGCACTCCGTTATGAGTAAAAATGAAGTAATCATTCATGCGAAAAATTTAACACGAAAATTCAAAATGGGAAATGTTGATGTTATTCCTTTAAAAAATGTATCTTTTGACATTCAAAAAGGAAGTTTTACAACGATTATTGGACCATCGGGATCCGGAAAAAGTACGTTGCTTAATCTACTAGGGTTAGTTGATAGTCCAACCTCTGGTGAATTGTATATAAATGGTTTGAAGGTACATGAACAATCAGATCATCAGCTTACAAAATTGAGAGCGAAGTATATTGGATTTATCTTTCAAAGCTTTCACTTAATTCCGGTTCTAAATGTGCTTGATAATGTCATGTTACAACTTTCGTTTAGTGATCTACCAAAAAGTGAGCATAAAGAGGCAGCAATTAATGCCTTAGAACAAGTCGGTTTAGGTGATAAACTTCGTAATTATCCGAATGACCTATCGGGTGGTCAGCGTCAACGTGTATCGATTGCAAGAGCGATAGCGAAGAAACCTGAGATCATTTTGGCTGATGAACCAACAGGAAGTTTAGACAGTAAAACGGGTGAAGGGATCATTTCTATTATTGAAGAGTTACACAAACTGGGTAAAACAATCATTATGGTTACTCATGACCTGGATATAGCTGCAAGAGCGGAAAATCAGCTTGTATTAAGAGACGGTGAAATTAGAGAAACAAGAACCAAAGATCAGAAAGAATTAATGAAAGTTTACTAAATAGTGCTTATATACAAATCTAGTTATCTATATACCAGAAAAGAGGTCCGGTAATGAAAACGTTAAAAGATATGATAAATGTTGGTGTTATTGGGTGCGGTTCAATTGCAAAGTTCAGACATTTACCAGAACTGGATGCACATCCACAAGCAAACATTGAGGCGGTTTGTGATGCAAATGAAGAACGGGCTGCAAAGCTGGCACGATTATATAAGTCGAAATATTATTTAGATTATCAGGAATTATTAGAAGACAACAATATAGATGCGGTGATTATATGCCTGCCACACCATTTGCATGCAAAGGTAGCGGTTGAAGCAGCTAATGCCGGAAAAGATATTCTCTGTGAAAAACCAATTGCAACAACTCTTGAAGAAGCAGAACAAATGGTTAAGGCTGCTAAAAGTAATAATATCAAACTGATGATTGGACATAATCAACGTTTTGCACCTTCTCATCAGCAGGCAAAACAGATACTTGATTCGGGAAAACTGGGCAAGGTCACCTCATTCAAAACGACCTTCGGCCATTCAGGACCGGAAAATTGGAGTATCGAAGGGAAAGATAGTTTTTACTTTACTAATGATACGATTCCTTTTGGGGTAATGGGGGACCTCGCTATACATAAGATTGATTTACTCCATTATTTATTAGGTGAATTAATTACACATGTAACAGCAATGAGTGGAACATTTCAAAAGCCAACTAACCATGAAGATTCATCCATACTGCTGGTTCGTACATACAGTGGAGCAATAGGAACGGTTACAGCCAGTTGGACTTATTCAATGCAGGAAAACGCAACGGTCCTATATTGTGAAAATGGTGTTATCCGGATGGAGGAAGGCGGAGAATACCCTCTAATGATTCAATATAATAACAAGAATGCAGTTTATTATAAGCTTGGAGATTTAATGACATATGAGAGGAAGGAACCTGAGAAAAGCGGGGTTGTCTTTTCTTTTATCAATAGTTTGCTAGATCATCAGGAAATGTCGATTACCGGTGAAGATGGATACAATGCACTTTGTGTTGTTTTATCAGCTATAGAAGCAGAAAAGACGCAATCAATAGTGCAGGTGACTACGAGGATGAAACAAGCAGTTCACTGATAGGATAAGAAAGGATGGTAAATATGAAGCATCATATTAAATTTGATTCACATCGGTTAGGTTTAAACTGTGGATCTGCACCAATAAGAGATCTTCTGGAGTTTAATGGTCACAGATTTACAGAACCAATGTGTTTTGGTCTAGGCAGTGGTCTGAATTTTGTTTATCACCATGGCGGGACAGAAGTACTCGATAAGCAATTTCGTGCACCAATTACAATCATTACTGGAAGAACCTCAGCACCTTATGTAGAGTTATGCAGTGTTTTGGGTGTGAAAATCACAGTTAAACGTACACATAATGCTGAGCGAGCATGGGAAGAAGTAAAGCAATTGGTTAACCAAAATATACCGGTTGCTTGTGATATTGATGTAGAAATGATTCAAAACAATAATCCAGTAACAGAACGTTTTGGTTGGCACATGGGTGGTCATAAGACAATTATGATCGGTTATGATGAAGCGGAAAATTCTGCTCAATTAATTGAAAATATGATTAAAGACCCTATAACTGTTCCATTGGATTTATTCACAACGATGAGAAGTTCAGCTGATTTATATCCATCCGAAAATGAATGGTTTTACATTGATGTACCTGAAAAGCTTCAAGATTTAGAGGTTGCCTTAAAAATGGCTATTATCAAAAATGTTAATGCTATGAAAAATCCCGCTTTTACCGTAAAGGATCAAAATCAACAGTATCACACAACCGGGATACCGGGTCTCGAATACTGGTATAGTGAGATTCTGGAGTGGCCAAGCACACTGGATAAAGATCGGCTTATAGCAAGTATCTTGACAGCATTCTTACAAAATAACATTTCCGGTGGAGGAATGTATCGAAAAATGTATGCACGCTTTTTGCGTGAGGCAGATGATTGTTTAAATATTCCTGCATTAGTGGATGCTTCTAACATTTATCGAAGCCTATCAAATGATTGGGAAACCCTTATAAAATTAATGATGATGTTTATAGATGACGGTGACGAATCACACTTTAAAGATCCAGCCTTTGAAAAAGTAGTGAATGATATTTATACAAACGAAAAGAGGGCTTTCTCAATTTTGGATGAGGTGTCAAGTCAATGGTTGCGATAACAGAACGAGTAGCCAAAGTTCATCAGGTTGGCTCACATCCTAAATTGGCATTGGTTACTACGATGTATCGAGAACATCAATTGACGAATGGATGGATGAAAGATTTATCGATTAATGAAGGATTTATTTATGGTCTGTCATCTGGTGTAGGAAGTCTTTATTTGGATCGAACAGAAAGTAATCAGTCTCATTTATTAATTGGATGGAATAGTTTGGATCCGCTTTTAGATTTATCTATGAGTACAGGAACATGGGTTAATCGGAGGTTCTCAGCAGATTCTAATCAAGCGGTTGAAGAAATGAGACAGTATTTAACACAGTGGCAAAAGCCGGTTTTGGCACCTATTAATTGTCGCATATTAAATGGCTTACGGGATCCTTATGAACAATATAGACATAGACTTCCGTTTCCAATTAGTTATTGTCTGGTAAGTGAGATTACAGATGACAAAGTATCTATATTTCTAAGTAATCAAAACGATGTAATGAAAATTCCTCTTACTACGTTTAAAACTGCAATAGAAGGTCTTACGAATCAATGGGTTGATCTCATCTTTCCAAAAAAGGAATTAAACCATCGTTGGTCAATGTGGCAGTCCTTTACTAGAAATGTGCATCATTTCAATTCAGGTTGGAGAGGACTTTCCTCCGGTTTAGTAGGTTTATATGATTTTTTAGAAAATGAACCTTTAAACCATCGTGCATTAGAGGATACATTCTTGTATGCCTCTTATCTTAGTGGGGACTTAGGAAGAGGATGGTATGCAGAGTACTTGAGATCTATGGGAGAAGAATTTAATGATACTCGTTTTTTTGAGACTTCGATAATCTATGAAGAGTTATCAGAAGCGTGGACAATGGCCATCTATGAAATGGAGAATGCAAACATACATCAAGGTCTATTAAAAGGGATATCCAGTCTGGAAGAAAAAGCCTTGAACAACCTATCAGATCTTGCAAATAGGAATAAGAAAGTAAGGGTGGGATAATGAAATGAAATCGATATCGCTTAATTATCACCATCAAAGGGGAACCCATTGTATTACTACAGCAATGATGAATCTTTTAAACCATTTTGGTATTGAACTCTCGGAAGAAATATGTTTTGGGCTTGGTGGTGGACTTGGATTTACCTATGCACGAGGTAGAGATATGGACCAATTTATGGTTTTTGGGCGAAGTGACGATCTGGAGTTAAATATATGTGAAATTCTTGGAGTGCACGCGATATTAAAGCAAGAACATAATAGTGAAAAGGCACTTCAATCAATCATCTCCCTTCTAGAAAGAGGGGAGCCTGTATTAGTAGATCTCGATACAAGCCGGCTAAGCTATCTGAGTAGAACCTTAGATTGGCCCGAGTATGCAACACATGGCGGACATAAGGCAGTTATCACTGGTTATGAAGAAGTGACACGTACTCTTGAAGTCTACGATTATATTTGGGGTACACCCCGTAGTCTGCCAGTAGAGGATTTGTTTAAAGCTTGGAAGACGTATAGTGGAATTTCTCCAGCATCGAATCTATGGTACGAGTTTACAGTACCAAACACATTTGTTGATTTAGATCAAGCTTTACGAAAAGGCATATACCTTAATGTTTATCGTATGCTGACACCATGGAATAAATTTCACGGAATAGATGCAATGCGTTCCTTCCTTAGAGAAGTTCCAAATTGGCCATATCTTATGAACGAGGAGAAAAGAAAAAAACTTGCATTTTCTTCCTATATTGCACTTGAGATTGGAGGAACCGGAAAAAGTGCCTTTAGGAGGATGTTTTCGAGATTTCTTAAGCAGGCAGGACATATCCTGGATGAACCGCAGCTAATTAATGTAGGTGAACAATATCGGGAGATCTCGTTATTATGGACTGAATTAGCTGAACGTATAAGAGTAGGAAGTATTGATCCGAACGAAGGGATTTTTTCGGGATCGCAGGATAATGAACAACTAACTGATGAAATTTATAAAAGAGAATATGAACAATTTCAGAAATTGCACAATCTTTCATCAAACTGGCTTTGAGGAGGCAGGAAATTGTGAATGTATTACAGGTTGATAAATTAACCAAGTCATATGGAGATAAAAAGGTTGTCGATGAAATTAGCTTTCAGGTTAATCGCGGTGAAATATTCGGTTTCTTAGGTCCTAATGGTGCTGGTAAATCAACAACGATTGAAATTATCGCTGGACTTAAGAAAGCTGATGGAGGGAAAGTAACAGTCGCTGATTTTCCATCACATTCGAATACAACATCAAGTATAGGGGTTCAACTTCAATCGACAGATTTATATAAGGAATTAACTGTAAAGGAAACGTTACTTCTATTTTTAAACTTCCATAATAGAAGTCATGTTCTTGATGAATATATCGAGCTAACAAAGCTTCAACAGGTCCTTGATACAAAGGTAAAGCACTTATCTGGCGGTCAAAGACAAAGGCTCTCGTTGAGTCTGGCGTTAGTAGCAGATCCGGAGATTGTCATCTTGGATGAACCGACAGTTGGACTTGACCCTCAGTCCAGACGAACACTATGGGGAGTTATACAGTCGTTAAAAGATCGAGGAAAAACGGTTATCTTGACAACTCATTTTATGGATGAAGCAGAAGAGTTGTGTGATCGAATCGCTATCATTGACCACGGGAGATTAATCGCCCTTGATACACCAGTAGGTTTATTAGAAAGTATCCCATATGGCCATACCTTGACAGTGACAACAGAACCACAAATAACTGAATCTGAATTAAAAGATCTTAAATATGAATCAATTCATTTTTCTGACTCAGACACCATCATACATACCGCTCAATTTACTGAAACATTAAGCGGACTGCTTCAAATTACCGAGCAAAATCAAATGGAAGTGACCTCCCTTAAATTAAAAAATGCCGGCCTTGAAGAATTGTTCCTACTTTTAACAGGAAAGGAGCTTAGAGATTAGTGAAAAAGTCTTGGAACCGTTTCATTCATTTAACACACATACATTTAAAGCTCATTTTAAGAGATAAGATGACTTTGTTCTGGTTTTTAGCATTTCCACTTATTTTAACGACTTTATTTGGATTTATCGTTCCAAATGTCGGTAATCAAAGTAAGTTGGTGATAGTATCAGATGAATCCTATACAAAAGATTCGCCAGTTATAGATAAGTTGCTCTCTGTACCAAATGCAGAATGGGATCCGGGTTTAGAGCCTGAAGAGGCAGTAGAACAATTCACTAGAGGCTATCTGGCAATGGCGATTACGGCAGAAAAGGATCAGGAAATTTCTTTGCATTACCGTGATGGACAAGACAGGGAATTAGTTGAAGTTTTATCAAATGTCATAAAACAGGCTGATTCCAGCATTGAAGTTAAATCAGTACCATATGAAGATATTCAAACGATAAGACCAATTGATTTTATATTACCTGGGATGATTGTATTAACCATTATGCAAATTGGATTGTTTGGAGGAACGACCCTTTTAATGGACCGTAATTCACAAACATTAAGAAGATTGAAGACGAATGGAGTCACCGCAAGTGAAATCATTTTAAGTCATATCTTTAGCAGAATCCTACTAGTAATAGCAGCAGCGATGCTGTTAACTTTTGTTGGTAAGTATATTCTACGAGCAAATATTGATCTATCAAACTGGTACGTAATCTTGCCGATTGCCTTTATCGCTGGTATTTGCTTTTTAAGCATGGGTTTATTAATTGCAAGTATGTTCAGGTCTCCTGAAGCAGGAAATATTTTTTCACAATCAATAAATTTTCCGATGGCCTTTATTTGTGGGATTTTCTTTCCATTGTCAACGATGCCTGAACCACTACAAAAATTTGCTAGTATTTTGCCGCTAACACCATTAGTAGAAACAACTCGAAATCTCTTTTTAGCAATAGAGATTTCAGGAATGCAATTAATGGTTACTGTTGGCTTGCTTGTTATTTGGGGAATATCAAGTTTAGGTTTAGGTAGTATTTTGTTCAAATGGGAGTGATGAAAGATGGCGGAGCTTACTATTATTATTCCAACCTATAATCATGCTGATCGCTTGCGACACACTCTGGAACATCTAGCTTTACAAGAGGGAATTGATGAAACAGAGGTCATAGTTGTTAATGATGGATCAATAGATGGAACGGCTAAATATGTTGATCATCTGACTTATAAGTGGTTAACTGTCGTACATCAAGAAAACAAAGGGAGAAGCCAGGCAAGGAATAATGGCTTAAAACGTGCAAAGTCAAACTATGTGCTGTTTCTTGATAGTGACATCTTGCTTTGTCCAGGCTATTTAAAAGAACTGTTAGCTGCTCAAAATAAGAATCCCGGTATTTACTTCGGGGATCTATTTAATATTCATTTTGATAAAACAGAGAGATGTGTTTCCTTGCTTAGGAAGCAAAAAACAAAGGATGGCGCTAAAGAACAACTAAAAAAACTAGAAAAAGTAGACCTTCTTGTTAACATGGCTCGATATTTTAAGATGTGGCATCCTGAACAGAAGGTCGGTTGGCCATGTCTAACTGCTGCTAATTTCTCAGCCCCTCTATCGATCTTAAAAAAAGCCGGCCCTTTTGATGAAAATTTTACAGGTTGGGGCGTCGAAGATCATGAGTATGCATTCCGTCTAAATGAGACAGGTGCAGAAATATACTACTTGGACACAATATATGGCTGTCATTTAGATAAGGCAAAGGAAAAAATTAATATTCCGTTACTTGTAGAAAATTTACTTTATTTTCACAAAAAATCGAAATATAATTCTGAAGTTCGTGCCTATTTAGAGTTTGTTTCCGGACACGATTCCTTACAGGCCTTGTTTCGGAGATCAATGAACATGCCATTAACAGACTGTAGTGAAGAGATATATTTCAGGCCATATAAACATATTAGAGCGAAACAAGTGACAGCAAATGGAAGGTGATAAGAAAAGATGAACTCTTTACTTATTAAGAAAGCTGAACAAGTCATACAGGATTTTAAGAGACCAAGGATATTTCAAATTCAAGAAGGCATGCGGGTATTAGTGATTGCCCCTCATGCTGACGATGAAGTAATTGGAGCAGGAGGTTCGATTGTTAAGCATCGAAGTAAAAATAATCCCGTTCATATCGTATTTATTACAGATGGGAGTAATGGCAGGTCAAGATCGGAATCACCAGAAGAAACCATTAATGTACGTAAGCAGGAAGTAGTTCGTGCCTGTAAGGTCCTGGATGTAGAATTTAGTATGCTTGAGGCACAAGACAGTGAGTTCGTTCCTGATAGTTGTTTAATTAACAAGCTTAGGAAAGTAATACTGGAAGTTAATCCGGACTATATCTACATTCCTCATTACCGTGATAAGCATAGGGACCATTTTTATACAAATCTCTTATTTTATTCTGCTTGTAAGGATGATGAATTTTTTCAAAATCCGGGTTTACTCGACGTGAATATTTTAGCGTATGAGGTCTGGTCTCCTCTGGAACCTAATGTCTTTGTTAACATCACAAATGAATATGATATAAAACAGCAGGCAATGGAGGAATACCCTTCACAATTGTCATTAATTCCCTATATAAAAATGATGTCCGGAATTAACCAATATAGAGTCTCTTTATTTCCTTTGCCAAAAACTGAATATGTGGAAGCATTTTACCAGTGTTCTTGTTTGAAGTATTGTCAAGAAATAGAGGCGTATATAGAAAATAGTATATATAAGGAGGAACAGTGTTGATAACGACTACTATGCAAATGGACATATCAGAAATTAAAACAAGACTTCGACAAAGGTATCCCTTTTTATTAGTGGACCGCATTTTAGAAGTAGAGCCGCTTAAGAGGGTCGTCGGCTATAAGAATGTATCAATCAATGAACCGTATTTTGTAGGTCATTTTCCAGAAGAGCCTATTTTTCCAGGAGTACTTATTATTGAATCTATGGCACAAGTAGGAGCAATGATGTTTGGTGAAAAGACAGAAGGGTATCTTGCTGCGGTGAATAAAGCGAAGTTTATTAAGTTTGTTAAGCCGGGAGATCGTCTACAAACTGAAGCTGAATTTATTCAACAAACCAAAAATTATGCAAAAGTAAACTTAACAGGGACTGTTGATGATATGATTGTTGCACGTGCAGAGGTAACGTATTATTTTAAACTTGAAGAGTAATAGGAAAAAATGAAAATTGTAGCCGTGAAACTACCCTCTGATATCAACTCTATACATATGGATTCTCTATTAAGCCTACTTCCAGAATATGAACAGAGAATGGTGCAACAAAGGTTGAATTTTGATACAAGATATAGAACTTTGGTTGCTCGAGTATTATTGCGGCTTCAGTTATCGAAGGTCTTGGGAACCAAGTGGAGAGAGATTGTTCTTCATATAGATGAGAGGGGCAAGCCTTATCTTCAACATAAAGAACTTTTACATTTTAATCTCTCACATTCGGGAAGCTGGATTGTTGCAGCGATAGGTAAGAAAAAAGTGGGTATAGATATTGAACATCTAAAAACAATTGCTATTGAAAAGTATTGCTCTTTTTTACAAATAAATGAGCGGAATTATATTTTGGATGGTAATGGTGATGAGAGATTAAGGCGATTTTTTGAAGTATGGACATTAAAGGAAAGCTATATAAAAGCAACAGGCATGGGCTTTTATGAGCCGCTATCTTCTTATTCTGTTATACAAGCAGTCGGGAATGGAGGGTTAACTGTTCAAGCTGCAATTAAAAATGAGTTGTTTTGGTTTAAACAATATGTACTTGATGATAGATACCCACTTGCAATCTGTTCAAAGTCATCTTGTTTTCCTAATCAAATAGAAATTATGGATTTAGAGATTTTGTACAAGAGCGCAGTCAGGCTTTCATAATTGAGGATTTTATTCCATTTCAGATTAAAGAACGGCATGAGAAACTCTTATGCTCATGCCGTGTAAGAGATGAATAGCTACTCGAGTATGTCGACTTTAAACATCAATGAATGAAAGGAGTTTAAACTTCTTTGCTTTCATAAGAGCTTCTGTTCTGGATTTAACTTCAAGTTTACTGAATACACCTGTTAATGCATATTCAACAGAGCGCTGACTAATAAGGAGTTTATCAGATATTTCCCGATTCGTGTATCCTTTTGAGACTGCTAATAAGATATCCTGTTCTCTTTCACTAAGAGTAATATCTCTAAGGCTTTGGTCTTTAGTGTTTGTGGGCTCATATTTATATGTTGATCTCCGTAGTTGCCAAAACAAATCAAGTGGAATAATCGTTTCACCTCGAAGAACACATTCAATTGTATTGATAATTTGTTCACGTGAAGCAGTCTTACTAATAAATCCTGAAATTCGTGTCTTAGTAATGAGATTAAAATGCAGGTCTATTTCAAAACCAGTATATATAATCACTTTTGCCTGAGGATTATCCTCTAATATTTTTTTTGACACTTCAATACCGTTTAACTCTGGCATATGTAAATCAATCAGATAAACATCAAAATCTATCTCCTGTACTAAATTGAATATATGATTGATTGAAGAGCTTATAGTAACCTGGTAGTTAGTATCTTGTTCTAAAAGTGCCTTTGTTCCTTGTGCTACAGACACATGGTCATCAATTAAAAGTACCTTTATCATAGTAATCTTTCCCTTTGGAATTAGATTTTTTATTGTGGGTCAATGGTATTTTCCTCATTATACGGTTAGAAAATAAAAGATTTTATTGATGATAGATAAGAAAAAATAAGCTTTCGTCATTCCAACTTGGCGATAAGCAAAGTTTTTCAATACATTTTACTCCTTTAAGAGTGAACGTCTATTTCTTCCGTTTTGATTTTAATTCTAATGATCGTCCCTTCGTTAGGGGCAGAATTTAAATAGTATTCTCCATTAATGCTTTTAACTCTTTCTTTAATACTTGAAAGTCCAAAATGATTACCGTTTCTGTTTTCACTTTTTATCCCTACACCATCATCTTCATATAAAAGGTTAAAGTGATCTTGATTCATCGTCATTCTTACATGGATATAGTTTGCATGAGAATGTTTCTTTGCATTTGTGATCAACTCTTGAATAATTCTGTATATGTTTATAGTTAAGTCTTCATCAAGACTATTGAGATTAAAATATCGATCAAAATGAAAATCAATTTTAAATTCACTAGTTTCTTCAGCCTTACTAAAGAGTATGTTTAGGCAATCGATTAAACCCAGTTCGTTCAAAAATGGTGGTTTTAAATTATAACAGGTTTCTCTGGCAATTCTGATTTGATTGGATACTGCCTCCTGAATAGAAGTGAAAAATTCATTCCTTTTATACAGATTTTTGTCTGCTATTTCCAATCTTTTATTTAAAGCGATTAAATCCTGCAGTATCGTATCATGTATATCTTGGGCAAGTTTTGTTCTTTCTTTTTCTGCTAAGGTAAATATTAATTTTGATATAGCGGGTGATTGACTCCTACTATCACTCGATTCCAATTCATTTAAAACATCATTAGTTTTCATAAAACTCTCAGCTAATAAATTAGTTTGTAATGCTAATGTGTTTAACCACTTTCTTTCTTCTTTATTAATCTTCATTATGTTTCTTTTATACGAGAAAATGACAAAAGTATAGATCTTGCTGTTTTTTGCAACTAATAAAGCATAGCCTTGTTTTATATGTAATAAATCACCTATCTTTACAGAGCGACTGGAAATAATTCTTTTCAATTTTAGTAATTTTTCCAATTTGACAGAGCTTTCAGAGCAAAAGTATTGCTTAGAAGAATGATAAAGAACTTCTTGCACTTCAGTTACCTTCAAGATATTTTTTAACTCTGCCTCCAAATGATCTATCAGACCAGTAACTGACTTAGCATGACTTATCGTTTTGGAATATCTTGAGAGACTGTTGTTTAATTCCAGTAACCTTTTATCATGAAGGAAAGGTGTAAGATAATCTCTTAAATATAAAATAAGAACTGTACTAGTAAGTGTAACGATAAAAAAATGTATGGAGCTACTACTGTTTTTTATATAAAGGAAGCTCAGTAACAAACCTATAATTAATGCAATGAGAGTATTATAAAGAAGTTGCTTTAATATGAAATCGATATCTATAAAAACCTTGGACACGGATACATAAACTAAAGAAAATGGGATGAGTAACAAAAACAAAGATGCCGTTTCGCCAGACAAAATTGGATCAAATAACAACAAATTAGGAATAGCATATAAAAATATAATTGGTACAAAGGAAAATACGATAAACCATACTAATTGTTTAACCCTTATCGACAGAATACTATTTTGATAGTTCTTATACTTAAGAATCAAATATGCGATCAAATATATTGTGAGAAAACTAAAAGTGATGAGAGAAAGACTTTGAGCTATGAGTTGATACTCATAGAAGAAAATATCAATCGCTGTTATCACACTTGCAAAAAGAAATAGTTTTGGCAAACTTAATAATTTCGTAGGCTCTTTCATATGCAACAATTTACTAAAGTATTTTAACAATAAAATAGGAATTAATAATAAGGATAAAGTACATACAAAGATACCAAAAAGATCATCACGAGCAGATACCCATCCGCTTAGATAAGACATACTCATTGCTAAGAGTAAATAAACGATAAGTTCATTTTTTTTTCTTTTTTTTATGTTTATTTTTATAGCTATAACACCACTTATAAGGAAGTAGATAATAGGGAAAAAGCTATAAAAAATGAAAGTTATTGGCATATCAGCATAAGAAACTTCCATGTTTTTTACAGCTTTATTAGAATTTATGATTTCTATGGAATCAATTTTTTCTATCTTGAACTCATCTTCCATTGTATGTACATCTTTTTTGCACTGTATCAATGAATCTTTTGTGATGTTATGGTGACTAGCCCAACTAAAATCGTGGACATCTGTGACTTTACACATATGATTATTAATAGGTAACGCCTTTATTCCTATTAGTGGGTATTCAATAATGACTAATGAGAAGTATAGGAAACTAAAGACAATTATGCTATAGACAAAATGCTTAGTTTTTGAATGAGGCATATTATAGCTTATCTCCAGAAATAGGACTGTAAGTTTAAATCCTTAAAGGAAGTTAATATTGCACTCTTTTCGACCTCGGTTACACCAAGTAGGGAAGCGGTTCCGTTTTGGACTTTTTCTAAAATATCAGGGTTTTCAATTAGATAGTTGATAATAATATCCATTGGTTTCCTCCATTGATTATAAAATAGGATAAATGCAATGATTTTATTGAATTCTTCTTAATTAATTTTTCTAAAGTCAGTCAAATATTTTTAAAACTAAACCTTCTTACCTGTTCTGCAACATATCTATTAGCCTATTTTTTGATATCACTTCCTTCGAAAGTATCTCTTTTTGTCTATGAAATAAATGATACATTACTTTCTTCATAAATTGGATATAATATGATAAATTTTTACATTAATTTTACAAAATAACCCAAAAATAGTTATATAGTACTATATATCACTCATAAAAAAAGCTGTCTATAGACAGCTGAACAGTTAATGATGATTTACTTTTTACATAGAAGGAGGAATATACAGATTTAAAAACACAAAAACAGATAAATTGCCGAGATCGACTAGAAAATGAGAATATAATGGCCAGCGTAAACTGTTGGTTTTAAACCGAATAATTGACCAAACAATACTCATTATAAAGAGGACAATTAATAATTGAAGTGATCGATTTCCTATTGAAAAGATCCCCCATAAAAAGAAATGACTTAGAGAGAAAAGAAGGCTAGAGTATAAGATAATTACCCAAGTAGGGAAATCTTTACCGGCGTCTAATAATAATCCTCTCCAATAACCTTGTTCTAGCCATGGGTTAATTAGAGCAAATAGTAATACAAAAAATGCAATTGTTGGATACTCTATAATTAATGTGTAATTAGGAATGAGAATGCCGGCAATAGGGAAAATACCAATCAATATCCCGATGATTAACCACTTCTTTCTAAATCGTGGTTTTCTTAACCAATCTTTTATGATATTGATTGAAACAAACTTACTGATCATCATTCCAAGTAAACCCCAATATAACAAAGCTGTTATCACCCAAGAGTATTGGGGGAAATAGGAATTGCTGAAGGTAACAATAATGTGAATCAAGGCAATGATTAATAGAGGAGACATTAAGACAAACAACCTATTACTTTTACTGTTTAACAGAATAAAAATCACCTGCTTTTCTGCATTTTTATACTCGAACGTTCACCGTCTACTCAACTACTGTTTATGAACTATTTAATCGTATACAAATATTAACAATATGACAATGCGACGAAGTAACCTTTAAGGATAGAAAAATTGAACAATTTGTTAAACCTAAAGTAAAATAGATCTTGTCCAATGATTTTGAAGCACTAAAAATTAGATGCTATTTTCCATTGTCAAATAAGTTAGATGATATAGATGTAAAATTGATTGACATCGTTTCCATAATCGGGATATAATTTTATACAAGTTAATAAGTGTGACGGAGATTAGGAGATTCACAGACAAATGCCAAAAATAGGGTGTTTTCTGCCGAATCTTCTTTTTTTACTTTCAGTAAGGATAAGAATTTATAGATGATCGTATAAAATAAACTAAGACTTTCGCCATTAGGACTTGGAGGTCAGCCATGTTTTATAAATGAATTGTAACTCTGAAAGATAAATATTCACATAGATTGCAGGAGGATTATCAATGGAAACATACATCTTATCATTAGATCAAGGTACAACAAGCTCAAGGGCTATTATATTTAATAAAAAAGGTGAAATTGTTCATACGGCTCAAAAGGAATTCAAACAGTATTTCCCGCAATCTGGTTGGGTTGAGCACAATGCAAATGAGATCTGGGGTTCAGTTCTTGCTGTAATAGCTACTGCCTTATCAGAATCAAATATAAGAGCAGAACAAATAGAAGGAATTGGAATTACGAATCAGCGTGAAACAACGGTTGTGTGGGATAAAGAGACGGGAGCACCTGTATATCATGCGATTGTTTGGCAGTCAAGACAAACGAGTGGAATTTGTGAAGAGCTTAAGCAGGGTGGCTATGAGCAGACAATTCGGAAAAAAACAGGGTTATTAATTGATCCTTATTTCTCCGGTACAAAGGTTAAGTGGATACTGGACAATGTAGAAGGGGCGAGAAGTAAAGCCGAGGAGGGAAAGCTGTTATTCGGTACAATTGACACTTGGCTCATTTGGAAGTTATCCGGTGGTAAAGCACATGTAACAGATTTTAGTAATGCTTCAAGAACGTTGATGTTTAATATTCATGAGTTAAAATGGGATGAAGAATTATTGGAAATACTAAATGTCCCATCCTCAATGCTGCCGGAGGTTCGGTCATCCTCTGAAATATATGCACACACAGTTGGATATCATTTCTTTGGTGAAGAGGTTCCTATTGCAGGGGCTGCGGGAGACCAACAAGCTGCAATGTTTGGACAGGCCTGCTTTGAAAAGGGGATGGGGAAAAGCACATATGGAACAGGCTGTTTTATGCTGATGAATACAGGTGAAAAAGCTGTTGAATCTGAGCATGGGTTATTAACTACTATTGCTTGGGGAATAAACGGCAAAGTCGAGTATGCACTTGAAGGTAGTATTTTTATTGCAGGTGCAGCTATTCAATGGCTAAAAGACGGCATGAGAATGTTAAATTCAGCAAGTGATAGTGAGAAATATGCAAGAAGAGTGGACTCAACTGATGGTGTTTATGTGGTTCCGGCCTTCGTTGGCCTTGGTACACCATACTGGAACAGTGAAGTACGGGGATCTGTTTTTGGGCTAACACGCGGAACAAGCAAAGAGCACTTTGTAAGGGCAACGATTGAATCACTGGCTTATCAAACGAAGGATGTATTATCTGTCATGGAAGTTGATTCAGGCATTGAGTTAAAAACACTTCGGGTTGATGGAGGAGTTGTTAAAAATAACTTCCTATTAGAATTTCAAAGTGATTTGTTAAATGTTTTAGTAGAAAGACCCGTGATCAATGAAACAACAGCACTTGGCGCAGCATACCTTGCTGGATTGGCTGTCGGTTATTGGGAGAGCCAAAAAGAAATTGAATCACAGTGGGCTGTTGATCAACAATTCGAGCCGAATATGGCACAAGAAAAACGTGATGAGCTATACGATGGCTGGAAAAAGGCAGTTCAAGCGGCAATGGCATTTTAATATTAAATGTAAGTTAAGATACACAAATAGAAATAAATCTGCTATACTATAGACAAGTTAATAAACGGTATTGAGAAACGGAGAGACCACGACACATTATCTATTTTTGGATAATGTTGTTCGTGGTCTCTTTTTTACGTCCATAAGGAGGAAAAATAAATGTTATCTAACTTGAAAAGAAATGAAATTATTACTGAACTAACAGAGAAGTCTTTTGATATATTGGTTATCGGCGGCGGTATTACAGGGGCAGGAATTGCGCTGGATGCAACAACTCGTGGAATGACGACAGCTTTAGTAGACATGCAGGACTTTGCTGCAGGTACATCCAGTCGTTCCACAAAGCTTGTACACGGAGGATTAAGATATTTAAAACAGTTGGACTTTAAAGTAGTAGCAGAAGTTGGGAAGGAAAGAGCGATTGTTTATGAAAATGGTCCACATGTAACAACACCAGAGTGGATGTTACTTCCTTTTTATGAAGGAGGAAATTTTGGTAAATTTATGACTTCTATTGGGCTAAGAGTATATGACTTCCTGGCAGGAGTGAAAAAAAGCGAACGCAGAGTGATGTTTAATGTAGGAGAAACGCTAGAGAGAGAACCTTTGATTAAAAAAGAAGGGTTAAAGGGTGGCGGTTACTATGTTGAATATCGTACAGATGATGCAAGGCTAACGATTGAAGTTTTAAAAGCAGCAGTTAACAAAGGAACAACAGCAATAAATTATGCAAAAGTTAAAGATTTTCTCTATGAAGCAGGCAAAGTAATAGGAGTCGTAGTTGAAGACCAGTTAACTGGTGAAATATATGAAATTCGAGCGAAAAAAGTGATTAATGCCACTGGACCATGGGTAGATGGTTTAAGGGAAAAAGACGGATCTAAAAAAGGAAAGGGTTTGATCTTATCAAAAGGTGTTCATATCGTCATCGATCAGTCCCGCTTCCCGTTAAAGCAAGCAATTTATTTTGATACAAAAGAAGACAAAAGAATGATCTTCGCTATTCCTAGAAATGGAAAAACCTACGTGGGAACAACGGATACATTCTATCATGGAGATCCTGTTTCACCGGAAATTACTCAGGAGGATGTTGATTACATTATTGATGCTATTAATTTTATGTTTCCTGAAGTTAAGGCAACAAGAAGGGATGTGGAATCTTCTTGGGCTGGGGTACGTCCTCTTATTCTGGAAGAAGGGAAGGACCCTTCAGAGATTTCACGTAAAGATGAGATTTGGGAATCTGAATCAGGCCTTATCACAATTGCCGGCGGGAAACTAACAGGTTATAGAAAAATGGCTGAAACGATTGTGAATGTTGTGGCTCAGAAATTTCAATCAGAAGAGGGAAGAACCTTTAAAGGGTGTCAAACTTTGAAGTTGCCGATTTCCGGAGGAGAAGTTGGAGGGTCGAAAAAATTTGAAAAATTTGTTCAAGATGCAGCAGCAAAAGGAGTAAATATTGGACTATCAAAAGAAGAGGCACTACATCTTGCGTCATTTTACGGTTCGAATGTTTCAGATGTCTTTGAATTACTTCATGAAAAGAAAGACGAAGCGAGTAAGTATGGACTTCCATTAGTTGTACTTGCGAAGTTGATTTATGCAATTGAATGTGAGATGGCAGCTACGCCAGTTGATTTTTATTTTAGAAGAACTGGAAATCTGTTATTTGATATTGATTCAGTTAGAAAGTGGAAAGCTGATGTTTGCCGATATATGAGTGAACGATTTGAGTGGACTGATATCCAAAACAAGAGGTTCTCTGCTGAACTTGAAGTAGCAATTGAGGCTGCAACAGGACATGATTCCAGCAACACGGGTGTTTCAAATTATTAATGAATACTTGAAATGCTCGAAATGGAAAAAAGATGATTCCGGTTTTTCTTGCTGGAATCATCTTCTCTCTTATTGACCTAATTGAAATTTTCCAGCTCTGGCACAGGAAGTTCTTTCGTTAATTTTTGGTGTTAATGTTTGACTAAGTGGAACTGTAGCTGGATCCTTAATATAGTTTAACAACGTTTGCACCATGTTTTGAGCAATTTCTTCAACAGGCACTCCAACGCTTGTTAATGGAACTTCCAAGTTTTCCATTTGCGGAATATTATCATAGCTTATAACAGACATATCCTTTGGGAGAATATAATTCGCTTGTCTTAAAGAACGAACTATCCCTGCACTGATGTCATAACTTGTTCCAATAATAGCTGTTGGCTGAAACGGTGAGCTTAAAAGGCGGTTTGTGGCCATGTAGCCATCATACCAATCAAGTCCGCCGGTATTGATTAAGTTATGACTATTTAATTTTAAACTAAATTTTTCCATTGCTTGCTGAAAACCGTAATATTTTTCTACTTGTCTTTCATCAATAAAAGAAAAGTCTCCGAGAAAAGCGATGTTTTCATGCCCCAGGTGATATAAGTATTCAACCGCTGTTTGCATGGCTTCTCTATAATTTACATCAATTACCGGGATAGACTTATTTTTATTAACACCATAAGTCACAACAGGCATTGGAAAGGTTTTTGGCATTTCAAAGTTATCTCTATTAAAGATGATGACTCCATCTACTTGGAATCGTTTAAACATTTCTATTGATTCTTCTATTGAGTTAATTGATAGGATCATTGAATAGTTATGTTTACTAATTTCTTCGTTAATCTTTGTAATTAATGTAGAAGGCGCGACTCGTTCTAAGGTTGGCCAAATTAAGCCGATTACCCTTGATTGTTTTGAGACAAGACTTTGAGCTGCATAATTTGGTTCATAGCCCATCTCTTTTGCTAATTTAATAATTTTATCTTTTGTTTCCTGTTTGACAAGCGGACTATTATTTAGAGCCTTTGATACGGTTGAGTAGCTAACACCAACTTGTTTTGCAATATCCTTTATTGTTATTGTCATGAGAATTCACCAACTATAGATTTATTTTTATACTTCAATAACAACGTTTGCCAATGTTGTTATTAATAATCACGATTTTAAAATATATATTCATATTTTTACAGGTGTAAAGAGAATTGTCAAACGCTTTCAATGATATTTTCATAAATTTTTTGTCGAAAAACACTTGAAAAAAGGGTTTTCATCATGTAGCATAGGTAATGTAATAACAACGTTGTTATATTTGTTTTGAAAGGAATGAAAACCCTTTATATCTTTAAAATGAAAACGTTTTTTAGTGGAAAAGGACTTTCTTCTATAACAAATATTTTTTTGGAAGTAGTTGAAAAGGATTACAGACAGTCAAATTTTTTAGACATTAAACATGAAAGCTAGGGGGACATATCTATGAAAATGAAAAAAATATTTTCAATCGCTGCAACTAGTATTCTATCGTTATCATTATTAGCTGCATGTGGATCAAATAGTTCAGGAGGAAGTAACGCAGAAGGTGATGGTGCAAAATCTGTTTCATTACGTTTAGCGCATAATCAACCAGAAGATCACCCTGTTCATACATCATTAATGGAGTTTTCGAAACTATCTGAGGAAAATTCAGATGGAAGTGTTAAGGTTGAACTATTCCCAAATGGTCAGCTTGGTCAAGAACGTGATGTAATTGAGCTTGTAAAGTCAGGAACACTTGACATGGCAAAAGTAAGTGCGAGTGCATTGGAAGCGTTTGATACTAACTATGCAATCTTCTCACTGCCATATATTTTCCAAAGCAGAGAACATTATCATGAAGTGATGGACAATAGTGAAGCTGTGCAGGAGATTTTCCAAGGTACCAAAGATCAAGGGTTTGTTGCTATTGGCTGGTATGATGGAGGTCAACGCAGTATCTATACAGCTGATAAAAAAGTTGAGTCACCTGCAGATATGAAAGGTATGAAAATTCGTGTACAAGAAAGTCCGACATCGATTTCTATGATCGAAGCAATGGGGGGAGCGCCAACTCCAATGTCATTTGGTGAAGTTTACACTTCTCTGCAACAAGGTGTTATTGATGGGGCAGAAAATAATGAAACGGCTCTAACAAACAACAAACATGGAGAAGTTGCCAAAGCCTACACGTATACAGAACACCAATATGTACCTGATGTTTTAATTGTAAGCACTAACATGTGGGACAAGTTATCTGAAGATCAGCAAAAAGCAATTCAAGATGCGGCAAAAGCATCATCTGAAAGTCATAAAGATGTATGGCAAAAAGCAGTTGAAGATTCAATCAAGGCTTCAGAAGAAATGGGTGTAACATTCTACACGATTGATAAAAAAGCCTTCATTGATGCTGCAGCACCATTACATGAAACATACAAAGCAGAAAATGAAAACAATGCAAAATACTTTGATGATTTTCAAAGCTATCTTAAATAGGTAGTGAAGACAATAGGCCTC
The DNA here is from genome assembly GCF_000518865.1 of Bacillus sp. J37. Lineage (GTDB taxonomy): Bacteria > Bacillota > Bacilli > Bacillales > Bacillaceae > Metabacillus. The sequence continues at coordinate 175,657 of NZ_JAEK01000008.1, forward strand.
TTTAAATTCTGGTAAGTTTATTAACAGAAATTAAGAGGCCTATCAAAATATTGAAAGAGAAGGTGACGATCTGATGAGAAAAATAGTGGATAAGGTGACAGCATTTTTAACATGCTCCTTAATGATCGTTATGGTTTTAGTGGCTTGTTGGCAAGTGTTTACTCGTTTTGTATTAAATTCTCCTAGTACAGTATCAGAGGAGTTTTTGCGATATTCTCTTATTTGGTTGACTATGGTTGGATCAGCTTATGCATACGGAAAAAAGAAACATTTAGCTGTTGTGTTTGTTGCCCGGAAAGTACCTGAGAAATATCAACTATACCTTAACTTGCTTGTTGAAGCGTTTGTGCTAGTTTTCATTGCGGTTATTCTTCTATTCGGTGGAACAAAAGCCTATCAAAATGCAGTTGGGCAAGTTTCTTCAGCATTGGGAATGCCGATGCAATATTTATATTTAAGTCTTATCGTGTCAGGTGTTCTATTTTTATTTTATTTAATCCTTCATATAAAGGATTACTTTACGAAAACAAATAACATAGTCGTAGGTGGATAGACCGTAACGACAACTTTTAGGTATAAAGGAAAAAAGGAGTGAGCATTCATGGCATTACAGGCGGGGCTTGTCTTAATTATTGTATTTTTACTCATGCTTGTTTTAAGTGTGCCTATTTCTGTAAGTATTGTCATTTCTTCAATGGCTGCAATTGTTTCGGTTTTGCCTTGGGACATGGCAATATTTACGGCATCACAAAAGATTGTAACAGGACTGGATAGTTTTACGTTGCTCGCCGTTCCCTTTTTTATTCTTTCTGGGATCTTAATGAATAATGGTGGAATTGCTGAGCGTCTCATCAACTTTGCGAAAGTGCTTGTTGGTAGAATGCCAGGGTCTCTAGGTCATGCAAACGTGTTGGGGAACATGTTATTTGGATCACTTTCCGGTTCTTCTGTAGCAGCAGCGGCAGCAATTGGCGGTACAATTGGACCGCTACAAAAGAAAGAAGGCTATGACCCTAAATTCTCAGCTGCTGTAAATATTGCTTCTGCACCAACTGGCCTTATTATTCCTCCAAGTGGTGCATTGATTATCTACTCCCTAGTAAGTGGTGGAACTTCTGTAGCAGCTCTGTTCATTGCTGGCTATATTCCAGGGATTTTATGGGGATTAGCATGTATGGTTGTTGGCTTTATTATTGCGAAACGAAGAAATTACCCAGTATCAGAAAGAGTTTCTTTTAAAGTAGCGTTTAAAACATTTTTAGATGCCATTCCAAGTTTATTGTTAATAGTTATCGTTATAGGTGGAATCTTAGGCGGTATTTTCACTGCAACTGAAGCTGCAGCTGTAGCTGTTGCATATACATTTTTATTAGCGTTGATTTACCGTACAGTTAAGATTTCAGACATGCCGAGAATCATCATGGAAACAGTTGAAATTACAGCTGTTATTATGCTTCTTGTTGCAGCATCTTCAATTATGTCCTGGGTTATGGCATTTACCGGCATACCTACGGCTATAAGTGAAATTATTATGGGGATTTCTGATAACCCAATTATTGTTCTATTAATTATAAATATATTCTTGTTAATTATCGGGACATTCATGGATATTACTCCAGCGGTTCTAATTTTCACACCAATTTTCTTACCGATTGCAACGAGCTTTGGAATGGATCCGATTCATTTTGGAGTTATGTTAATCATGAACTTGAGTATTGGAAATATTACACCTCCTGTAGGAAGTGCGTTGTTCGTGGGGGCAAGTATTGCAAATTTAGATTTGGAAGATGTTATCAAACCACTTATACCATTCTATATTGTGATCATTATCGTCTTGCTTCTTGTTACGTATATACCGGAAATTAGTATGGTGTTACCAAGATTACTTGGCTATTAATGTTCTAGTTTAATCACTAATTGGACGAAACAAACTTAAATAACTGACAACATAAAGAAAAAGGTGAGACTATGTCATTAAGAGAAAAATATCAATTTCAATTTTTAGAAGAAAAGAATAATACGTTATCTTTTAGTTTAGAAAACTCAAATGTTCTAGCACGAATTATTGTTTTAGAACAGGATATGATACGAGTATTGATGACCAAAAGTGATCAGTTGGAAGTGAAACATACATGGCTTGTCGCTCCAGGCATGGATGATGTGCCTCTTAAGGGAAGAGATCGTCTGGATATATCACCATTTTCCTTACCGGAATATTCGTTTCGGAATGATGGAAGAGCCTGCATAGTTGAGACAGAATTGTTAAAGTTGGACATTGATTTAGATGGATTTAAAATTAAATGGTTCTCCAAAGATAATGAAGGAAATGTAAAACAAATTGCTGCTGACCGTGCAACACAGGCCTATAATTTTGACGGTTCATTGGGAGAGGGAATTTTCCATTATCTCCAACGTACGAAAGATGAACAGTATTACGGACTAGGTGAAAAAAGTGGAGATATGGATCGATACGGTAAACGTTATAGAATGTTAAGTATTGATCCAATGGGGTATGATGCTCAACATACGGATCCATTGTATAAACATATTCCATTTTATATTACGAGAAGCAAGCAAACAGGTATTTCGTTTGGTATTTTCTACGATAATATGGCACAAAGCATCTTTGATATGGGTAATGAAATGGATAACTATCATGGTTGGTACCGCTACTATCAATCTATGGATGGGGATTTAGATTACTATATCATTTTAGGACCTGAAGTGAAGGATGTTGTGAAAAAGTATTCTTGGCTAACTGGTAAGACAATATTTGCTCCTAAGTGGAGTTTTGGATATTCAGGCTCGACAATGACTTATACGGATGCTCCAGATGCTCAGAAACAATTGAATAAGTTTATTGAAGAGTGTGAAGAGCATGACATCCTCTGTGATTCATTTCAGTTATCTTCAGGATATACTTCAATAGAAGATAAGCGTTACGTATTCAATTGGAATACAGATAAGTTTCCGGATGCTAAAGGATTTATTAATCACTACCATGAAAAAGGGGTTAAGCTTTGTGCGAATATTAAACCCGCTTTATTAAAGGATCACCCTCTTTTCAGTGAGTTGAATGAAAAAGAGATGTTTATAAAATCAGGTGATGGAAATACGGAAATGTCTCAATTCTGGGATGAAGTGGGCGCATATGTTGACTTTACAAACGAAGAGTCTGTTAAATGGTGGAAGCAAAAAGTAACAGAACAGCTGCTTGAATACGGAATCGATTCCACATGGAATGATAATAATGAATTCGAAATTTGGTCTAAAGATGCACAATGTAATGGCTTTGGAGAGGGAATTAATTTTGAAGCTGTGCGCTCTTTGCAGCCGCTTCTTATGATGAAAGCTTCATATGAAGCACAAAAAGAATTCGCTCCAGACATTAGACCATATTTAATTTCCAGATCAGGAAGCCCAGGTATGCAGCGTTACGTGCAAACGTGGTCCGGTGACAACTATACAAGCTGGAAATCCCTAAAATATAATATCAAAATGGGACTTGGGTTAAGCATGTCAGGTATTTATAATATCGGACATGATATTGGCGGGTTCTCAGGGCCGGCTCCAGAACCGGAATTATTGGTTAGATGGGTACAAAACGGAATTTTCCATCCGCGTTTTACCATTCACTCATGGAATGACGATAAATCAGTTAATGTTCCTTGGATGTATGAAGAGACAACTGGTACGATCAGAGATTTAATCAAGTTTCGTCACAGAATAACGCCATATCTTTATACTGCTTTATACAATGCACATGAAAAGTATGAGCCAATCCTTCGTCCTACTTTTTATGAATTTGAATCAGATGTCAAAACATTTGAGGAAAATGATGATTTCATGTTAGGTGAATCCATGCTTGTTGCTTCAGTTGTTGAAGAAGGACAAAGGGAAAGAGTTGTTTACCTGCCAACATATGAAGGCGGTTGGTATGACTATCATACATCTGTCTGGTATGAAGGAGGTCAAACTGTGACACTCGCGGCACCATTGGAATACAATCCTTTGCTAATAAAAGGAGGAAGTATTATTCCGATTAATGATACAGATTCTACTTTCTCAAATAAAGATAAGGATGAACGAGGATTCCTGTTATTCCCACACAAGCAATCAGGCAGTACTTCTTATGCTCTTTATGAGGATGATGGTGTCTCAGCTAACTACAAGGAAAATCATACGATCGTTTATGTTCAAATGAATGCAGATACAGAAAAAATAGAAGTAAGCTACAAATTTGAAGGAGAATACAAGCTTCCATACGAAACTTTTAGCTTCTATTTACCTGAAAATGAAGAGCGTAAACTGTATGTAAATGGAGAAGAATTGAAAAAGGGAGCTAAAGGTTATACTGTAGCTTTATAATAAATTTTTTAAAACAACGGAACGTCTTAAATCCTTTTTATCGAGGATTTGGGACGTTTTTTATATGAATTCACAATAAATTAAGAAACAAACCGTACAAATTTAGTTTTTTCTTCTACTAAATAGTCATACCTCTTTATCGAGAGATGAAATAGTAAATGAAAACACCGTTTAAAATAACGGTGTCAGACTGTTGACAAACGCTCGCTTTCTTCGTTACTCACCTTGCTGCGGTGCTCATTCCCCAACACCGGTAACTCCGCTCCTCACAAGGCTTCGTGCCTCGAAAGCGAGCGTTAGCAATCAGTCTGAAGGGCTAGCAAATTTTACTTTGTCTACAAACTGACACCGTTAAAAATAACGTTGTAAAGGTTCATAATCTATATTATTTAACTTGGATCATTTTCATCTAAAGAGAGAGTCGTTACATTCGTATATTCTCCTTTAGAAATTTCCTCTGAGCTGGCATCTTGTTGCAATTCATCCTCAGTATTCATACCTTCTGCAATTGTTGGTTGTTCAGTTGAGCTTTTTTGCTTTTTCATCTTTTGCACCCCTTTCAAAAGTATTTTTTCCAATAATTTCACGTACCATCCATGGTTAGCAAGAATATCTTGTAAAAATGATTGGTATTAAGAATTATTAGTATGTAGATTCATATATAGAATCACGTTCTTAAATAGCAAATTTTAATGAACAATTCTCTAAGAAGAAATACATTACATAAAAGGTCCAAAACAAGGAAGGGAAACACACCTTCATGTGCTGAAATGTATCGATTTGGCTGTAACATTTTAATAACGTTTATTTTCGTAATATTGACACAACAACATATTAAATGGTATCTTTCTATTATTAATTAGTTTACAAAACAAATTAATTTGAAGTTTTTATTTGAGTGGTAATTTTTCACCTGAATAACGAAGAAGAATTTATTTAGAAAGGAAAAAAATGATGTCAAAACAACAAATTGGTGTAATCGGCTTAGCCGTAATGGGAAAAAATCTTGCGCTAAACATTGAAAGTAGAGGCTACTCAGTATCTGTTTTCAACCGTTCTTATGAAAAAACAGAGGAATTTTTAAAGAACGAAGCAGAAGGAAAGAATTTTGTAGGCTTGAAAACGATTGAAGAATTTGTTCAATCATTAGAAACACCACGTAAAATATTGTTAATGGTTAAGGCTGGTAGTGCAACTGACGCTACAATTGAATCCTTAAAGCCATACCTTGAAAAAGATGATATTTTAATAGATGGTGGAAATACGTTTTTCCAAGATACAATTAGACGTAATAAAGAATTGGAATCCACAGGTATTCACTTTATAGGAACAGGGGTATCAGGCGGTGAAGAAGGAGCACTTAAGGGACCTTCTATTATGCCTGGTGGTCAAAAGGAAGCCTATCAGCTTGTAGAACCAATTTTAAAAGCGATTTCTGCAAAAGTGGATGAAGATGCATGTGTTACATACATTGGACCTAATGGAGCGGGTCATTATGTAAAGATGGTTCACAATGGAATCGAATATGGTGATATGCAATTAATTTGTGAAGCGTATTTCATTCTGAAAAATGTACTGGGATTAGGAGCTAAAGAGCTTCAAGAGGTATTTTCTGAGTGGAATAAAGGAGAACTGGACAGTTATCTTATTGAGATTACAGCTGACATCTTTACTAAGATTGATGAAGAAACGGGTAAGCCTTTAGTAGATGTTATTCTTGATACAGCAGGTCAAAAAGGAACTGGAAAATGGACAAGTCAAAATGCTCTAGACTTAGGGACTCCGCTTCCGATCATTACAGAATCAGTATTTGCACGCTTTATATCTGCCATGAAAGAAGAACGAGTAAAAGCCAGTAAACTATTAAAAGGTCCTGATGCTGCTGTGTTTAATGGAGATAAAGACGAGCTAATTGAAGCGGTTCGTGAAGCTCTATATTTAAGTAAAATTGTGTCTTATGCACAAGGTTTTGCGCAAATGAGAGCGGCGTCTGAAGAATATGAATGGAATCTTAGTTATGGGGATATCGCGATGATTTTCCGAGGTGGATGTATTATTCGTGCTCAATTCCTGCAAAAAATTAAAGATGCTTATGATCGTGATCCACAATTAGCAAACTTGTTATTAGATCCGTATTTTAATGAAATTGCTGCAAACTATCAAACAGCATTGCGTAAAGTCATCTCATTAGCAGTACAAAAAGGTATACCTGTACCTGCTTTCTCAAGCGCAATTGCATACTTCGATAGTTATCGCAGTGAAACATTACCAGCTAATCTCTTGCAAGCTCAACGCGATTATTTTGGTGCACATACGTATCAACGTGTTGATAAAGAAGGAGTTTTCCATACAAATTGGATGTCTTGATCAATGTTAATGTTTTTATAGATTGTGCTTAAAGTATTTCACCACAGAAAAGTTCACTTAAAACTACTTAGACTGTAGCAAACATAAATTTACAATGCCTACAGTCTAAGATATTATGTTCATTTATCAATGTTAGCAACAATTTTCTTTAAATATTGAATCACATCATCCCGTAAATCTTCACGTTCTAATGCAAAGTCAATTGTTGCACGGACAAAGCCCGCTTTATGTCCTATATCATATCTTTGCCCTTCAAACTGATAAGCATAAACAACTTGTGCTTCATTTAATATTTTGATGGCATCAGTTAGTTGAATTTCTCCGCTTTTATCAGGTGACAATGTCTGTAATACATCAAAAATTTCCGGTCTTAAAACATAACGCCCCATAATAGCCAACCGTGACGGAGCATCTTCTATTTTGGGCTTTTCAACTAAAGAATCAACAGCACGGATATGATCATCGATATTGCTTCCTTTGGGTTTAATAATGCCATATTTTGAGACATCTTCCTCAGGAACTTCCTGGACTGCGACAATGGAGGAATGATATCGATTGAAAACATCAATTAATTGTTTTAAACATGGTTTTTCCGACTTAATAATATCATCCCCGAGAAGAACAGCAAAAGGTTCATTACCTATAAAACTCCTCGCGCAATGAATTGCATGACCCAATCCTTTTGGTTCCTTTTGGCGGATATAATGAATATTAGCCAAGCTTGAGATATGATGAACTTCTTCATATAGCAATTGTTTATTCTTTTTTATTAGTGCATCTTCCAGTTCATATGATTGATCAAAATGATCCTCAATTGATCGTTTTCCACGACCGCTAATAATTATAATATCTTCAATCCCGGATGCAACTGCCTCTTCCACTATATATTGTATGGTTGGTTTATCCACGATGGGTAACATTTCTTTCGGTAAGGCTTTGGTTGCAGGCAAAAATCGTGTTCCTAATCCTGCTGCAGGAATGATTGCTTTTCTGATTTTCATACCCAGCTCTCCCTCATAAAAATTATTTCACTTCCTATATTCATATTGTAAAATAACCTAAATTGTTTGAGAGATTCGCTTAGGTTTTTAAAAAATTCCGACCAAATCTGTAAAAGTACTAAAAATACAAGGAACAATATCATATAGACTTGGGTGAGCTGTCCTATACAAATATTTTCTATGAACATAGTTTAATAAAAAGTATATTTCTTCAGAGGAATAAAATAAAACGACTAATGAAAAGTGGAAACTTCAATCTTTATTCAATACTCTCTTCAAAACTTTATCCTAGAATGTATAATGACTTGATTATCATTCTAGGAAACAAGAATTGAAACTCACACCTAATTTTCCATAAACAATAAGATATTTTTTTTGGATGAACAAATTAAACATGCAATGATCATTACATTTTTCTGATAGAAATGACTTTGTTATTTTAAAGGAGGGGTTTTCATGGAGCAGCAGCTAATTGTGCCCTGGGAAGTAGATGAACTTACCCAACACGAGTTTTACGTTCCTGAATACATTGAAAGAATGGCACAAGATGTCCTGGTGCATTACGATTTCTCAGTACAAAGTATTGAAATCGTTACGACAAAGCCTGATAAAGGCGGCGCAATATGGAAAATAGAAACCAGCGCAGGACCCAAAAGTATAAAACTTTTACACCGCAGACCTACTAGAAGTATGTTTAGCCTAGGTGCTCAGGAATATCTAGTAGATGTTAAGGAAGCAAGAGTACCGCCTATTGTAAAAACGAAGGATGGAAAAAATTATGTTGAGGCTGGCGGCAAATTATGGTTTGTTGCCGAATGGATAGAATCTTTAGTGCCTGTTACAAAAGATTTGGAAGGAGCAAAACATCTCTGTCATGCTCTTGGTGAATTCCATGCTTTAACGAAAGGATATGTTCCGCCACCTCAAGCTGAAATTGCCTCACGGGTATTAAAGTGGCCTAAAAATTATCAAAAAATGGTAAATAAGATGGACTGGTTTCGAAATATTGCCAGGGCATATGAAGAGCTACCTGCAAGCGCCCATATTCTAAATGTTGTTGATCAATTTGAAGAACAGGCAAAAAGAAGCGTTGAAATGCTGAATCAATCTAATTATTTAGAGATGGCAAATCTAGGAAATGAATATTGGGGTTTGGTTCACCAAGACTATGGTTGGTCAAATGGCCAAATGGGTTCCAATGGGATGTGGATCATTGACCTGGATGGTGTAGCTTATGATATTCCAATCCGTGACTTAAGAAAATTAATTACAGGTACGATGGCAGACTTATTTAGATGGGATGCTACCTGGATTAGAGAAATGATCAATGCCTATCATGAAGCAAATCCGATTTCTCAAGACCTGTATAATATCTTAATGATTGATTTATCTTTACCAAATGAATTTTATAAAAATATCAAGGAAGTCGTTTATGAACCTGAACTTTTCTTAAATGATCCAGCTGTTATTACAATGATTCAAACAATTGTTGATACTGACCAAACAAAATGGCCGATCCTCGAGGAAATAAAGGACGATTGGAAGGGAGTAGAATAAAGATGAAAATATTAATGATTTGTACTGAAAAGCTTCCTGTACCTCCCGTACTTGGTGGAGCCATTCAAACCTATATTGCAGGCAGCCTGCCTCATTTAAGGAACAAACATGATATTACAGTATTAGGAGTAAATGATCCATCTCTTCCTGATCAAGAAACAATTGATGGCATAAAATACGTGCGGGTTCCTGGAAAAATACTAGAGGTTTACCGAGAAGAAGTGGTCCGTTATGTTGAAGCTAACCAATTTGATCTTATTCATATTTTTAATCGACCTCGCTTAGTCCTTCCAGTCCGACAAGTATCACCAAATGCCAAAATTGTTCTTAGCATGCATAATGATATGTTTTCACCAGAAAAAATTAATCCTGAAGAAGCAAAGGTAGTCATAAATGAAGTGACGAACATTATTACGATCAGTAATTATGTTGGAAATGTAATAAGAGAATTATATCCGGAAGCGGCATCTAAACTTCATACTATTTATTCCGGAGTTGATACGGACCGTTTTCTGCCAGGTCATCATCCAAAAATGCAGAAAATTCGTCAAGAGCTTCGAAGTGCGAATGGGTTAGAAAATAAAACTGTATTATTGTTCGCGGGGCGACTTTCCAACAATAAAGGTGTAGATAGGTTAGTGAGGGCTCTACCGGAATTATCAAAAAAATATAAAGATTTAGCCCTTGTGATTGTTGGAAGTAAATGGTTCAGTCAAAATGATGTGACTGACTATGTAGCCTATGTAAGGGCTTTAGCTAATAAACTGCCTATACCGGTAGTAACAACGGGATTTGTTGCCCCTAGTGAAATCCAAAATTGGTTTGCGGCAGCAGATTTATTCGTTTGTACTTCTGTTTGGCAGGAGCCGCTCGCCCGGGTTCATTACGAGGCAATGGCAGCAGGACTCCCGATTGTAACAACTGCAAGAGGAGGTAATGCAGAGGTTATCAGTTTAAACGAAAATGGCGTTGTGGTAGAAAATCCGGAAGATCCAGCTGATTTTGTAGAAAAGATTTCTCAAATACTTTCGAATCGTTCTTTGATGAAAAGAATGGGGGAAAAAGGAAGAGAGTTTGCACTAAGCTTATATCAATGGGATAGGGTCGCCTCTAACATACTTGAAGTTTGGAAAAAATCGTTTGAAGCCCCACTCAGTGTATCTCAACCTGAAGTATTACCAACAATTGAACCAACAATTAATGACACACAAGATACCTCTGAACCCTTACAAGATCAAAACAATGATGAGACAGTGAATAATCCAGTACCAGTATATCAATCAGCTAAACTAGAAGAAATGGATGTTCCTAATACAGAAACAGGTAAGGAAGAAATTACGTCACCAGTAAATAGCAAGAAAGACATGCTGAGAGCTCATTTAAGAGATATGATTAGATCTTCTTTAGCGAATTCTCGTCTTTCAACTACGGAAAGCACGACAGATAAGCTGTTACAAATTATTAAAGTAGACGATAAAAATGACATGACAAAAACTGAAGCAAGTAAGGAGAGTAATGAAACTAGCAGAGAGGCTAAGAAAAATGCATTAAAAGCAGCACTGAGAGACATGATCAGGACTTCTGCAAAATCATCTCTTGAAAACCTACTAAATAGACCTTCTGAATAAACTAATTATGTGAAACATCGTCCATAAGGAAAAATAATATTTTTCCTTGTGGACGGTTTCACACTTTTGATGATTTTTCATCATACCTTTTATCATATACAATTAATCCCTATTTTCTTTAAGGTTCGTTCTTAATGAAAATAGGGATTAATTATTATACAGTAGAATATTTTATTTTACTCGTCATCGTCGTCATCATCGTCGTCATCATCGTCGTCATCATCGTCGTCATCATCGTC
>NZ_JAEK01000009.1 GCF_000518865.1 Bacillus sp. J37
GACTGTACCCTTTGTACATCCGCAAGATCTCCCAGGGTAAGACAACCATCTTTCCTCTTTTACTCGCCTGATCTACTTTACAAAGTTACGCACATCTTTTGGACTTTAACTTGTTTGGGAGTCTTATCCCTTTGTAAAGCCTTAGTATCAGATTTCTGTTCGTCGAGCCAAGATTTTATTCCACGCTTCCTCCAGCCCTTATCTCACGATAAGTACCTTGCGCTTCCTTAGTGGTTGGTCGATGTGTACCCCCACAGTGGACTTTCACCACCTAGATAGTTGCCATGCCTGGCACACCAAAAAACAGTGAACCATTGTCCACTGTTTACCATGATATTGAAAAAGCCAAATAAAAAATATAAGCTAATGAAAGAACTGCTGCAATCATATAGGCCAAAAAAACAGGATTACGCGAATAAGGATGATCCTGCACCTTCTCATTTAACTGTGTATCATATTTCGCTTTTCTTCCACTAACAAGCTTACCTATTTTAAAGGTATATATTAAGCTTGTTACTAATATTAGTAATGCGATTACACCAAGAACCATTGTTAAATAGGTCATCCTGCTGTCACCCCTTTTATAAATAGGATGACTCACTCAATAAATAAATATGCCTTGGAAAAACTTATAATAGACCTTCTTCTTCATAGAGGTAATCATAAGACAAGTCAATAAATAGATAATGCTTTTGGTTTAAGGGAAAGGAAAATGTCCGAATTAATTCTCCCGTTTCAATATCACTGTATACATCACTTAAAAATCCTTTTTGATCAAATCTCATTCTCATAATATTGGCTAAGAAATAAGGTCGCCAACTCCAGTTATTTAAGTAATATTGTGGCTGAATTTGCCAATTATTCTGCTTGAAAATATTAACGGATTGTTGAAAACCATCTTCATCACAAATATAAATTCTAAAACTACAGTCATCTAGCTGCTTTGATAGCTGCTGTAGCAGATCTTCGTAATCAATAAATTGCTTCCCTATTTTATGAAGCACTTGTTGCACACGGTTGTTAAAGGCTTCCGTAAAAAGATAAAGTTTTTCAAGCTTCTTTTTCTCGGAGGAAATATATGTCTGGAACTCATATTTTAGCATATTTTTACAATCATCAATTTCTGCAAATTCCCGTTGTGGTTTATTTAAGTAAAATCCTTGATAATAACGGCCGCCATTCTTCCACGCATATTGAAGCTGAAAATTGACCTCAATATCCTCATACAGCAATGTAGCCCCAATCTTCCTTGCTAAAAGGGAGATTGAATAAAGTACATCGTAATATGATTGGGATGGAGAACTTAGTCTTAATGGCTGTAGATCTATTTTTAGAATATCAGGAGATAAAAGACCGATCCGATCAAGATTACTGCTTGCCTTACCTATATTATCAATCGCTACTTTAATACCGTATGTTCTGTAATATAGTAAAAGATGATAAAGTTGTTCAATATCACCTCGAAAATTATGTTCGGTAATCTCTAATACGATCTGATTAAGTTTTAATCCTTTTTCCTGTTTATCCAGTAGGATGTTTAAAAAACTTTCACCATGATCCATCATTAATAAGTTTGCATCACGGTTAATAAAGAGATGAAGATGCGATTCTTTTAATTCCAGAAACTCATCTATTGCATTATGTAAGATAGAGTCGTCGACTTCAATTCGATATTCATCTGGAATGTTTTCATCCTGGAAAAATTCACCCAAACTTTTAATCTCATGATTTAGTTTTATTCTTCCTAATACTTCATATCCGATGATCCTTTGTTCATCAGCGCTGAAAATGGCCTGGTAGTAAGGTATAACCTTATCTATATTCGTTAATACATCTAACGGATCCATTGCAATCCCCTCACATATCTCTATCTGTATAAACATAATTATAGCATATTAAGGGAATGTTTAGATGTATTTATACTTTGTGAACAATGGTTTCACTTAATGTTTAGATGTGTCAACATTTAGACTTAACTCTCGTATTAGAAAGGATGTTTATTTAACCATTGAGCACCATCCATTGTAATACATTCTCCATTTATATAAGCTGCATCATTTGAAAGAAGAAACGATGCTAATGCTGCAATTTCCTCAGGCGTACCCAAACGACCTAGTGGAACACTATCGATCGTTCTTTTCGCCGCTTCCTCAGATTCCCATAATCGCTCAGCTCCACCTGTTCTTTCAATTGGCCCAGGTGCAATAGCGTTCACCCTTATTCCATATTTTTTTCCCCATTCAACAGCTAAGGTTCTCGTCATTGATAATACTCCGGCTTTAGCAGCTGCTGAATGAATAACACCTGCACCGGCTCCCCATGCATATGTAGCCACAATGTTTATCATCGAACCTTTTATTTGCTTATCAATCCAATATTTCCCTACAGCTGATGAACAATAAAAAGTACCATTTAGGACAATATCAATGACAGATTTCCAACCATTGATTGACAGCTTTTCAGCTGGACAAATAAAATTTCCTGCAGCATTATTAATTAATGCATCTATTCTCCCACATGTTGAATCAACATATTGAATTAATTCTGATACTTTTTCCGGTTCTCTTATATCTGCTTGAAATGAAAAAAATTTCCCAGTTTCTCCTTCGATATCTTTTCGAGCCTCATCAAGTCTATCCTGATTTCTCCCAACAATAACAACATTAGCCCCTTCACTAGCAAATCGCTTTGCCATCACTTTTCCCATACCGCTAGAACCACCAGTTACAATGATCACTTTATTTTTCATGTTCTTCCCCCTGCCCTTTTTGTGAATGACGATTCATTCATCTATTTTATCATAACTTAGCCCTATTATCTAATGAAACTGAAGGTTCATCTTTACGTTTAAATAGGACTTAGTCATAAAACCGTGCTATAATTTAGTATAAAATATTTGATCTATTGAAAAATGTTTGAGAATGGTTGGTATTTAATGAAAAAACTTTATTCAAGAAGATCTTTTCTTAAAGGACTTTTTTCCATGTCCATTGGAGGGATCTTGGCTGGAGCCGGCGGGTATACATATGCTCGATATTTTGAACCTGGTTTCTTAGATATAAATCAACTGAAAATTACACATTCAACGATCCCAAAATCGTTCGATGGATTTAAAATTGTTCAATTCAGTGATACACATCTTAGTGAATACTTTACGATTGGAAGACTAAGAACAATCGTCGATAAAATAAATGATCTATCACCTGATTTATTGCTTTTCACTGGTGATTTAATGGATGAGCCTAATCAATATACACAAATAAATGAAATAGTTCCTGAACTTGAAAAATTAGAAGCTCCTTTTGGAAAATTTGCTGTTTATGGAAATCATGATCATGGAGGATATGGGACTGATATTTATCGAAATGTTATTACAATGTCAGGTTTTACATTACTCCAAAACCAAGTGCAAAATATTTCCATGTTAAATGGACATAAAATTTCCGTTTCCGGGATCGATGATCTAATGTTAGGGAAACCAAGCTATGAAGGAACTTTAGGTAACTTAAATAAACATACATTTAATATTTTATTGGCGCATGAACCGGATGCTGCTCTTGAGTCAAGAAAATATCATGTTCATTTACAATTGTCAGGTCATAGTCATGGTGGTCAAGTGCAGCTGCCTTTTTACGGCCCTCTTATTACACCTCCATTCGCAACTGAATATTTCGAAGGAATATATGATATTGATAACATGAAGCTCTATGTTAATAGGGGCTTAGGAACGACAAGACTTCCTTTTCGCTTTTTATCCGTTCCGGAGATTACACAAATAACTCTTCAATCTGAATAAGAAAAGCACAAGCGCCTAGTTCATTAAGGGGCTTAGCGCTTGTGCTAGAAAACAAAGTATAAATATTATACATTCTTAACTCAACATAAGGACATTTCTAAGAAATTGTCCTTTTAATACTTTTAATTTTCAACTTATTAGCTTATAAGAAAAGACATCAACTTCCTCCATTAAGTCATGTCTTACTGGATCTTCAATTATTCTTCATCCTCTAGCAATTGATAGGCTTTGCTAAATAATGTGAGCTGACTATCAACTAATGCTTCATCCTCATTGCGTTTAACATAATGGTAAACTCCATGTTGATCTTGTTCTCTTGCCTTCACATTATCTGCTAAATTCAGAGCCAGCACCTGGTTTAGCCTCATTTTTATATGCCCCTCATAGATAGGGAACAAAATTTCAACACGTTTTTCCATATTCCTTGTCATTAAGTCTGCTGATGAAAGAAAGGTCTTCTCTTCACCATTATGATGGAAGAAGTAGATTCTACTATGTTCTAAAAATCGCCCAACAATGCTTCGAACTCTAATATTTTCACTTACGCCCTTTATACCCGGCCGTAAGCAGCAAGTTCCACGGATGATTAAATCAATCTGCACACCTGCATTTGATGCTTCATAAAGTTTTGTAATGATCACTTTATCTGTTAATGAATTCATTTTTGCAATAATACGTCCGTTAGAGAATCTCTTTTGAAATTGGATCTCTTGATCTATTAATTTTATAAAATCTTTTCTAATATCAAAAGGTGCCACTGAAAGATGATGGAAGTCTGGCTTTTCAGTGTATCCACTTAAATAATTAAAAAAGTTTGTTGCATCAATTCCGAACTTACGCTTGGAAGTGATAAGTCCCATATCTGTATAAATCTTTGCTGTTTGATCATTATAATTACCTGTGCCTAAATGAACGAAACGCTCAATCCGATTATTTTTTCTTCTTACGACAAGTGTTATCTTACTGTGAGTTTTTAAATATGTCATTCCATAGATAACATGACATCCGGCCTTTTCTAATTCCTTAGCCCACTGTACATTTTTTTCTTCATCAAAGCGTGCCTTCAGTTCTACTAAAACTGTTACTTGCTTACCGTTTTCAGCCGCACGTTTTAAAGCATCAATAATTGGCGAATCTCCACTAACCCGATACAATGTTTGCTTAATCGCTAATACATCCGGATCATCAGCAGCATCTGAAACAAACTCTACTACCGGTTCAAATGATTCATATGGATGATGAAGAAACACATCCTGTTCTGATACTTTTTCAAAGATATCCTCATCTGAAGAAATGTCCACCGGTGGCTGGGGAATTAGAGCTTCAAATATAAGATCTTCTCTTAGTTTTGACATTTCTTTTGCAAAACTAAATAGGAAGGTTAGATCAAGAGGTCCATCAATTTCATATACATCTTTTTCATGGATTTCAAGTTCTTTAGTTAAATAACGCAGGATGTTTAAGTCAAATCCATTTTTTTGAATTTCTAGCCGAACCGCAGCTCCCCATTTACGTTTCTTTAATTCTTTTTCAATCTCTTTCAGTAAATCCCGGGCACCTTCTTCATGTATTGTCATATCCGCATTTCTTGTAATCCTAAAAACTGAAACTGAAACTACTTTATACCCCTTGAAAAGCTTATGAATAAATGTACTGATAATATCTTCTAATAAAACAAACCGATTTTGATCAGAGGCAGTATGTAATTTTACAAATCGTTCTAGAACAGCAGGAACTTGAACGATTGCTGTCTTATAGCGATTTTCCTCGAATTCATCGTTATCCTCAATGACAATGGCTAAGTTTAAGCTTTTATTGAGCAGCATCGGAAATGGGCGATATGCATCAACTGCCATAGGTGTTAAGACAGGGAAAATCTGCTCATCAAAATATTCCTCGAGAATTTTATATTGTTCAGATGTTAAGTCAGTCAAATGTAGTATTTCGATGTTTTCTTCCCTTAACTGTGGGATAAGCAAATTATTATATGAATCATATTGCAGCCCAACTAACCTATGGGCATATTGAGCAATTTGATTTAATTGTTGTTTTGGGGTCATTCCCGCTTTATTTTCCGGCTTATTAAACCCAGCCTTTACCTGATCTTTTAATCCCGCTACACGAACCATAAAAAACTCATCTAAATTAGAGCTAAAGATAGCCAGAAACTTTAACCTCTCAAATAAAGGGTTATGCTCATCTAAAGCCTCTTCTAAAACACGTTCATTAAATGCAAGCCAGCTTAATTCTCTATTGTTATAATAAAGCGGACTTTGAAGATCCAAAGCTTTTTGATTGATTGTATTCATGTACCTTCACCCTTTTTCGACAATTTCTATTGTTTCATAATAGCACTAAGGGACTAATTCGATTGTAAATATTTTGTAAATTATTATTAATTTTTCGTAAATTGAATTCGTTTTGTCATTATACTTTTTAAAATATCCTCCTCAGGAAAAAATAATTGCTATTGACCTTTTCAATAATTTTTCTAAATGTTTTTTTTGCTTTTCGGCTTGATATTGTTCCGGTTTCCAATCATGATGACATGTAATAGAAAAGGTTAATCCTTCTTTGTAAGTATGTAAATCAATGGATTTAATAATATTTCTTTTTGTTGCATTTAAACTGTAAGCAAATTTTAAGATCGCCCCTAATATCCTATATGTTTGTAACTCTTCTCTTGAGAACCATTGACTATATGGAGTAACATATCGCTTAAATCCTGACTTGCTTGTATAAGAAGCGATAAGGGCAACAATCATACGGTCTTTATGAAATAATCCATCAATTGTACGATTTGCTAATAAATAAAATGTGTGCTGACTGCTCGATTCAGAATCGATATATGATCCAAGATTATAAACAAAGGCACCCCGTTTTAAAAACAACTTATCCTCATCTGTTGTTGAGATAACTCCAGCTTTATTTAATAATTCCGTTATCATTACAGCACTATTTGTAACATGAAAAACATGATTCAAATTAACGTTATAGTCTGTTGCAAGCTCATAAAAGCTTTCCTCAATAACATTAGGAAAAACAGAAATACCAAATTCCTTTGTTAATTCCTCAAAGAAAACTCCATCACGTAACCCTTTTCGACTTAAGGCAAAATGTTCCGCTCCTACGATATTCATTAACTGACGAAACACCTCAACAGCAGGTATAATAATATCTGCACGGTCTTTTGAAAGTCCTTCTACCTTTTGCAACTCGGGAAATGAAAGAGATTGTAGATACTGATTCATTTCAAAAACATCTTCCCTACTCATTAAATATTGATGAACCCCGGCAATTGGATAAGCAACGTATTCTTGATGAATTTGGACCAGGTTACGTGCACTACCTCCGATACCGATTATAGGTAGGCATTTATCTTTCACCCATTCTAACTGGTCCATTTGATTTTTAATAAATTTACGAAGGGTAATTAATTCAGATTCAGTGGGAATTTCCCCAGAAATAAATTGTTTTCTCAATGATAAAGCCCCAAAAGGAAAGCTATGATAGTTCATTAACTTCCGGTCATGAAAGTACGTTACTTCTGTACTTCCTCCACCGATATCTATGGTGATCCCACACTGAAAGGGTGTTGTATTGACCACAGCTAAATAACCAAAATAAGCTTCTTCGTATTCAGACAAGATTTGAATTGAAAATTCAGTATCATTATTTACGCGTTCAAGAATTTGCTGTTGATTTTTTGCTTGTCGAATAGTTGCAGTTGCAACACACTTTACATCATATAAAGAATGATGGTTCGTAACTTCCCTAAAACTTAGTAGTGAATCAATAAGTATACGAATACCATCCTCTGTTAAGTCTCCTTCATCCGAAAGAAAATTTCGTAACCGTGCAACAACCTTAACATTTTCTATTTCTTTTAATCTACCGCTTTTCTCACGTAAATAAATAACCAAACGCATTGTATTTGAGCCGATATCAACAATTGCATATTTTTCTCTCTCCAAATTCAACACCCTTATTTTCAAAATAAAAATACATTTACTTTCACACAAGTCATAGGCTTCAACTTTACAAATTATCAACTAAAAAGAAACATAAACAGTCATAAATTAATGTACATTATAACATATTCATTCATAAGGTATATTAAAGTTTTAACCTGCAAAATCCCTGTTCCATGGGCAATTTACTTCCAACTGGAGTGATGTTAATGATTCATACTGTTCAACGAGGAGAGTCATTGGCCGTAATCGCTGCTAATTATCGCACATCTATACAACAGCTGATAGCTGTTAATAGTATGACCAATCCAAACTTACTATTTATTGGTCAGAAAATTACAATACCAGGTTTACCTGATCCCAACAGTATTCCCTATTCCATAGAGATTTCAATCTCACTGAAAAGGTTAACTTTAATCATGAACGGACAGGTAATGAAACAATACCCTATTGCAGTTGGTAAAATGGTTACTGCTACTCCTGTAGGAGACTTTGTGATCGTAAATCGTGAACCTAACCCTGGAGGTCCATTTGGAGTAATGTGGCTTTCTTTATCCAAGATACACTATGGTATTCACGGTACAAATAACCCTGCTTCGATTGGAAAAGCAGTATCACTTGGATGTATCAGAATGTATAATGAGGATGTAGTGGAATTGGCTTCCCTGGTTCCAAATGGAACTAAAGTATCAATTAGACCTTAAGATTTTATTAAGATTTTGTAATTAACGTATCAAAATGAGTAATATTACCTTATAATGACAAATGGAATGATGTCATTTAAGGAGCAGACCAATGAAAATCTTTCGTAATCGAAATTTTGTAAAATTATTTTTTGCAGCTCTCTTCTCGCAAATGGGAACAACGATTGGAAACATGGCTTTTGCCTTTTATCTTTTAGATCACTTTAGTCATCAACCCTCTTACGCAACTATAGCTGAATTAATGTATTCACTACCAACCATCCTTGTGTTTTTTATCGTTGGAGTTGTTGCAGATCGATTTGATCGAAAAAAAGTGGCTGAAAATTGCGATTGGATTCGAGCTGCCTTAACAGTTCTTCTTTTCGGAGCTCTTTTCACCAATTCTATTCCTTTTATTTTTCTCGTATTATTTTTAAGAAGTGCTGTTACTAAGTTCTTTTTCCCAGCGGAGAATAGCCTTGTTCAAGGAATATTAAATAAAGAGCAATATGCCCAAGCTGCTGGATTAAATCAAATGCTTTTTAGTATCTTTATGGTGTTTGGAGTTGGTTTAGGAGCCGCTATCTATAAAACAGTTGGCGTTCATGGTGCGGTCATTGTAGATTTTTTCAGTTTTATATTTTCTGCTTTGTTAATCCGCTCATGCAAAATCCCTACTTCTGCAAGATTGCCTAATGGCAAAGTAGACTGGAAAGATGTAAACATAAAATCATCTCTTGGAGATTTTAAGGCTGGTATTCTTTATATTGTCAAAAACCGATTGCTTTCCGTCCTTATTTTCGGATTTTTTATTTTCGGATTCTTCAACGGAGCTTTCGCCATTTTACCAATGTTTACCATGAAATATGAGTTATCACCAACTAACTATGAATGGTACGCTTCTTTATTTGCTGTTTCCTTAGGCTTTGGATTATTAACAGGCAGTGGTTTAGGAACCTTGATTGCCTCAAAGTTCAAGCCTCATCAATTAATGATTTTTCCTATTTTCTTAACAAGTTTACTCATTTTCTTTTTAGGCTTTACAGATAAACTTTCTGTCTTCCTGGTCGTAGTGTTTATTATTGGGACATGCCTGGGACCAATTAATATTGCTATAGGCGGTTGGATGCCAAAAATAGTACATCCGAAGCTAATGGGACGGGTAAGCGGTTGGATTGATCCTTTAATGATGTTTGCTCAATCCGCAACACTGGGATTAATTGCTCTCCTTTTCCCTAAGTTTATTCACGAAATTGATTACTTATATTATGGTATTGCATTTGTCATATTATTAGTTTCTTTATTCTATGCTTTTACCTTACCTAAGCTAAGCGAAGCTTTTGATAAGAAACAAAAACTACTACAACACAAACAAAAAACACAAAAACCAAGTAATCTCCCATCGATGTAAAGTAAGTGTATCTGCTCAACTGATATACAATTGAGCAGATACACTTCTATTTTTATTCGATCAGAAAGTATATATATTTTATGGATAATAGTATAAAAAACTAAGGCTTTCTCCATTAGGAATTGTCGAAAAGCCAAGTTTTTCTAACCTTTTCTAATGTATCTGTTTATACAATAATACGAAATAGCTATTGAATTATTCAAAATAAATACCGTAACTTGTTGCATTTTACTCTTTACTAAGTATAATTTAAGTAAGAAACTTATAAAATGAGAGTGTAAAACGAAAAGGAGAGAACCAATGGAGGATCATAATCGACTCGATCCAAGTAATCAACAATCTACAGAAAACCTCGCCCGTGCTATTTATGTTGTAAATAGACATGCAAAAACTGCGCCAAACCCTAAATTTCTCTATGCATTAAAGAAGAAAGCATTATTGAAACTTGTCCACGAGGGGAAAGCTGTAAAAAAAGGACTACATTTTTCAAACAATCCTAAATTTAGCAAACAGCAATCAGATGTTTTAGTTTCAGCTGGAGAGTATTACTTTCATATGCCTCCTACAAAAGATGACTTCGATAAACTTCCACATTTAGGTACTTTAAATAAAACCTATCGAAATCCCAAAGCACATATGTCTTTATCAAAGGCTAAAATCCTTTTACAATGTTATGTTGGTATGAAAGAAGAAAAAAAGCCAGCTCAATCCTTTCAATCAAAAAAAACACGTACATATGAAAAACCCGTGTTTAAAAGATTAGGTGAAAGTTACAGGTAATAATAGCCACACTTTGGAAATACGCACTTCTATAAGTGGCTATTCTCCACATATATTCTACCATCCCTAAATTTTTTCTATATTTTAACAAAAGGCTATCATGTATATCACAACATGATAGCCTTTATATTATAGGATATGTTTGTCTATTTGCTCTACAAGAAGATTTATTTCAGGTTTGCTAATCTGCGCACTAGCTCCAACCATTTGTCCTTTATGACGAAGATCATTTGTGATTAACGATGAAAAAATCACAACGGGAAGGACACTTAAGGACTGATTTTCTTTAATTTGCTTAGTTAGATGATGTCCATCCATTTGCGGCATTTCAACATCTGTTATGAGAAGTTGTACTTCATCTTCAATCGCTTTCCCAGATTCTACAATTGAAATTAAATAGAATAAGGCATCCTTGCCATTTTCAAAAAACTCAATATTCTGAAACCCTGCTTCATTTAACGTTTCCTGGAGTAACTTTCTAAGAAGTGGTGAATCTTCAGCCACAACAAGCCTTTTTTCAGAACGCTCTCTTTCACCTAATTTTTTCACATTTTCTATGTTTATCCCTGAATCAGGATTTATGTCAACAACGATCTTTTCAAAATCCAATAGTAAAATCATTTGATCATTCATTTTCACTACTCCGGTTATTTGGCTCTCGAGTCCCTGGTACATTCCTGATGGTTTTTCAATATGTTCCCAAGAGATACGGTGGATTTGTGTAACAGAATGAACATGAAAAACCAATTTCGTTTGATTAAATTCAGTTACAATATATTTCTCTTCTAATGGTCTATCACTTTGAGGATATCCCAGAGCCTTCGCTACATCCACCACAGGAAGAATCTCTCCCCGGATTTCTATTATTCCTTCTACATTCGGGTGAGAATGTGGTATTTTAGTAACTTGTACAGGCTGAATAATTTCTTTAACTTTAATTACATTAATACCAAACTTACTCTTCCCAATACTAAATTCGACTATTTCAAGCTCATTTGTGCCGCTTTCAAGTAAAATACCCTTTTGTTGGTCCATATAAAACTTCCTTCCATGAAGATACATTTGTATATTTTATATCGGCATATTATTAAAAATTTATAGCCTCTTTTTCATATAATATGAATGATAGGAAAGAAGTAAATTAGTTTCTAATTTGTAAAATTACTTTATAAATAAAGCTTGGTCTAACTTCCAAGCTTCTTCATCAATATAAGAAATTTAAAATTCTATCATCTGCTAAATTTGTATCAATCGGACCATTATTCATATCTCGACCATATTGCCACAACCAGACATTGGCTCTGCAAGATGGAGTTACAGGTTTAAATCTTGGTGCTTTTCTTTCAGTTGAAGAACCCATTTCAGGTTCAGCACTCCAAAGTATTGTTTGTGTTGCAATGTCATGATTAACTTTTACTGCCTGACAAAATGCCTGAGCAAAACTTCCTTTTTTAGAATCATGATAAAATCCTGCTCTATAGCCTGATGGAATAAGAGTTTCCGCCCACCCACGTATCCATAAGGCATCGACATTATGTAAATTCTCTAGATTCGCAAACAATACTGTTTCTTTCGGAAAACCTAACCTCCTTGCATGATATACTGCATTCCTGCCTGCAACTTGAGCATATTCGTAGCCTATTTCTTCACTAATAACATTATATATTGGCAAAATCTTAATTCCTTTATTTCTAAGAAAGTTAATTTCCGTTTTTGTTAAACCGCTTGACACATTGGGGATTTCTGTTAGATATCTCCCCCAATATTTTGGTAATCCTAAATTTTTTCTTACCCAAATGAAGAAATCCTGATTAACTGGGCCAGTAGAATTTACTCCCCAAATCTTACGTGCCAGAGACATCACGCCCTTTCTCTCTAAGCTCTACACATATATATGTATGGCAAGGGTTGTCTAAAGCATGCTAACAAATAAAGTTTGATCTTTTTTTACATTAAGCTTTTTAATTATACAATCTCCTAACATGTACATGTTTCGAATATTTTAATGCCATCCTACATGTAAATGATTGAAATTTTTACACTTCATAGATTAAAAATAATGCAAAGTTGTAACACTCCTGATATAATCCATTTGTAAATTGTTTGATTACAAATTTACGGGTTGGGTTGAGGGTTACACACATAAGGAAGGGTAACATTGGAAAAGTTTTTTCGATTGCATGAAAACAAGACCACTATAAAAAAGGAAATGCTTGCAGGAACAGTATCCTTTTTTACGATCGTCTACATCGTTGTTGTAAATGCTTCAATATTATCAGATGCAGGAATACCTTTAGAGGCTGGGATTATTGCAACAGTTCTAACTTCAATAGCAGGTTGTCTAATTATGGGCTTCTTCGGAAATACTCCGATCATCCTTGTACCAGGCATGGGCGTCAACGCTCTCTTTACGTATACAATTGTCATGGGAATGGGACTAACATGGCAAGAAGGTTTAGCAGTTGTGTTTGTATCCGGCATTCTTTTTACTCTAATTGCATTTACAAAGCTATCTGTCATTATTTCAGAATCTATTCCCCTCTCATTAAAAGAAGCAATTACAGTGGGTATTGGTTTCTTTTTAACATTTATTGGATTGCAAAAGGGTGGGATTGTTGTTCTTAATAGTGATACCTTTGTTGCTTTAGGAGACTTTAGCCAACCTGGAGTGATCGTGACACTTTTAACTTTACTCATTACGGTTGGCTTATTTATCAGACAAGTCCCTGGTAATTTTCTAATCAGTATTTTTGCAGGTACCATTTTAGCTGCATGTTTTGGTTTGCTGGAAGTTGATTTTTCGACAAAACCACATGAGGCCTTTCTTATCTACAAAGATGTCTTTTTTGCCATGTCATTTAGCCGCATAGTGGATCTAGCATTTTGGACTTCTACTTTTTCCTTAACAATGGTTATTGTATTTGAAAATATTGGGCTGGTATTTGGTCAGGTTCATATGATCAATCGCCCTGATCGCTACAAGCGTTCTTTTCAAGCTAATGCCTTATCTACTATCACATCAGGCATTTTCGGATCAAGTCCAACTGTTAGTACAGTTGAGACTGCAGCTGGGATTACTGCAGGTGGAAGAACGGGTTTAACTTCTATTACAACAGGTTTGCTCTTTTTAAGTTCTCTGTTATTTTTACCTATTATCAAAATAATCCCGGATAGTGCTATTGCACCAATTCTCATTTTAATTGGTAGTTTAATGATACAAAATATCCAACACATTGATTTAAATGATTTTAGTGAAAGCTTTCCAGCTTTTCTTATTATCGCTTTAATTCCTTTCACTTACAGTATCGTAGATGGTATGGCATTTGGTTTTATTATGTATCCTATCGTAAAAGTCATTTTAAAAAGAAAAGATGAGGTAAAACCAGCTCTGTATATTATTGCTTTGCTATTTTTATTTAATTTTGTCTTTCATTCCCTTCATTAAGGC
Organism: Bacillus sp. J37; assembly: GCF_000518865.1. GTDB lineage: Bacteria > Bacillota > Bacilli > Bacillales > Bacillaceae > Metabacillus. Next base: position 14,090 of record NZ_JAEK01000009.1, read on the forward strand.
AGACACTTGTCTGTCTTTTTTCATTGCCTCTTTTACTTCTACAACTTTCGTATAAAATTTATTCCTTTTCACAAAATAAAGATACTGTGAAAAAAGTATACTAGAGGTGAATCATGAGAAAATATGTTGTATTGTTATTAACATTATTAATGATGACAGCGTGTAACAACATTAACAAGGATGAGGCTATAAATGAGAATCAAGAAGAGGGATTATTACAAACAGGAAATAATCAGGTCAAAACAAATGATGATCTTCTTTTAGAAGCAAGAGAAGAAGTAAATTATGATAATGATCGTGATCCTCTTCATCCCACACAAGCAGAGGAATTAGTAAAAGAGAAGCTTGGAGTTAGAAGAGATAAGAATACGATCGTACAATACGATCATGTTGAAGATGGAAATTATATAGTACACGTCTACTCTCTTGAAGGTAATCGTGAAAAAAGTGAAGCATGGTATATGGTGGATTTAAAAACAAGAACAGTCGAGACACTTGTTCGTTAATGTTCTAGTGAATGGGGTAGCTCATGCAAATGAGCTGCCCCTCACTATTTTCCAATCACTCTCTATGTGGACATTCACCTATTTTTGACACTGGCATATTGTAAACGTGAAGGTTTTATGAGAGGAGAATTACACATGTATCCATACAATCGTCAGTTTACAATACCCGGTTTCCCGCCATTTGGACCTCCTGGAGGCGGCTTTGATCAACAACCACCATTTGGACCACCGGGTTTTCAAGGAGGGCCTGGTCAAGGGGGACCCCCACAAGGACCACCACCTGGTGAGATACCGCCAATGCAATCCCAAAGTCAAATAGGAACTTTTGCAGTTGATCCAGGTGGAATCCGCAGGTGTTTATTCCGCTTTACGTACATTCGTCTCAATAATGGTCGTGCCTTTTGGTATTATCCTACATTTGTAGGTCGAAATTCAGTTGCAGGCTATCGCTGGAGAAGACGTCAATATCGTTGGGTTTACTTTGGAATTGACCTTGATCAAATTCGCTCGTTTAGTTGTTAACAGCAAAATCATGAAGGATTGTCCTATGTGCAACCTTCATGATTTTTTACTTTTACTCAAAAGTAAAAATTGTAAAAATAAAATCACCATTACCTGTACATAGTAATTTTGCAAGACCAAATATTTATTAGGAGGACCCTATCATGACAAAGCGCAATATTAAAACAAAATCCGGACTTCAAACGGCTAAACCTATCACAGATCTTGAAATTTCTAAAGATCTTACATCGGTTAATAAAAAAGCAGAAAAAACTCGTCCTCGAAATCAGTAAATTATGACAACAAAAAGGTTCTCATCTACATGATTCCGTAGTTTTGAGAACCTTAACATTTATAGTTCATAAGCATATTTTGTTAAAAATGCTTGTCTTCGTTTTGCTTGTGAAATTATCGTTTGTATTTCATTTTTATAAAATTTAACATGTGCACTCGAAAGGGCAAATAGCATTTCATTTTCCAGCTTATCAATTAACGCTTGTTCTTCTTTGGTTAATAATGTTATTTCTTCACTCATCATTATCACCTCAATAGTTATAAAATCATGTTTCTATAGTTATTCGTACGTTAGACCATCTTTGTGTCCGTCATTCTATATATGAAGGTTTATAATTATTATTATTCTTTGTATTATCTTTAGATCTCCTTCTTACGCCCATTTCACTTTACCCTTTTATTCTCATATCTAAACACGTTAAAAAGACATATATTCAATATGAGAAAAAAGGTGACATGTCCAATAAAAATGGTAAAATTACTCCTATATGTTTAATTTTCAGAAATATGCCAAGCTTTAACGCAATCATATAACCTTTTACATTATCTTTAGGAGGATTCATATATGGAACATTTAGTTAATTCTAACGTAAAACAAATAGAACTCTCAGGCATTAGAAAGTTCTTTAATCTTGTAGCAGATTATGAAGATGTTATATCTCTCACGATTGGACAACCGGATTTCCCAACACCTGAGCATGTAAAAGCCGCAGGAATGAAGGCAATTGAAGATAATTTCACAACCTATACTCATAATGCTGGATTGATTGAATTAAGAGAAGCTGCAAGCCAATTTGTGAATAAAAAATATGGTTTAACCTATTCCCCAAATAACGAAATCATTACAACGGTTGGCGCTAGCCAAGCAATTGATTGTACGTTTCGTACAATACTTGAGACAGGGAGCGAGGTCATTTTACCGAGTCCTGTATATCCCGGGTACGAACCTCTTATAAAACTCGCTGGTGGAATTCCAGTCTACGTGGATACAACGAAAACTGATTTTAAGTTAACTGCCGAACTTTTAGCACCTTACATAACAGAAAAGACGAGATGTATTGTTCTTCCTTACCCGTCGAATCCAACCGGAGTGACACTTACTGATGTAGAATTAAGTGAAATTGCAGATCTTGTCAGGGGAAAAGATATTTTTGTTTTATCAGATGAAATATATAGTGAATTAGTCTATGAAGGAACTCATCATTCTATTGCTAAACATATATGGGAACAAACCATTGTCATTAATGGCTTATCAAAGTCACATAGTATGACTGGATGGAGAGTCGGCTTTGTATTTGCTCCTGAAGCTATCGCCAAACATCTTTTAAAGGTTCATCAATACAATGTTTCCTGTGCTACATCTATATCTCAAAAAGCTGCCTTAGAAGCTTTAACGATTGGAATGGACGATGCTGATGCTATGAAACATTCATACCAAGAACGTTTAGATTATGTGTACGAGCGATTAATTCAAATGGGATTCGATGTAGTAAAACCAAATGGAGCATTTTACTTATTCCCTAATATTAGCCATTTTAAGCAATCATCGTTTGATTTTGCCCTATCATTGGTGAAAAATGCTGGAGTTGCTTTAGTACCCGGCAGTGCTTTTTCGGAGTATGGAGAGGGATACGTGCGATTATCATATGCTTACTCAATGGAGCAATTAAAAAAAGCAATGGACAGAATGGAAAACTACGTAACGAATCTGTCATGATCTTTTTTGTTCGTTTTCAACCGTTAACTTTCTGAAACAGCGGCATTTGCCGTTGTTTCAGCTTAACGAAAAAAATTATCCACAGGGCAGTACAATTGTAAATATACTTCCTTTTCCTACTTCACTTTCTACATACATATTCCCCCTATGGTTTTCAATTATTTTATATGTAATCATTAAACCTAAACCATTTCCCTTTTCCTTCGTTGTTAAGAAAGGTTCACCTATTCTCTCAAGAAATTCGGGAGGAATCCCTTCTCCTTCATCCTTTACAATAATCTTAACAGATTGGTTGATTTTCTCTGTTAGTACTTTTACTTTACCGCCTTTAGGCATTGCATCTATTGCATTTTTAAATAAATTAATAAATACTTGTTTTAATTGATTTTCATCGCAATTGATTTTCAATTCCGGGAAAGAATGCTTTTGTAAGATTGAAACATTATTCATATTCCCTTGTGTTTCTAGTAGAATTGCAACGTCATTGAGTAATGTTACCAAATCTGTTTTTGTAAATTTTGTTTCCTGTGGTTTTGCTAACATAAGAAGCTCACTTAATATCATTTCGATTCTATTGAGCTCTGAAAAAATGATATGAAAATATTGACTATGATTAGAAAAATCCGGTTGCATGATTTGCAAAAATCCTTTGATGGATGTTAATGGATTACGAATTTCATGTGCAATACCTGCGGCCAATTGCCCGGCAATTGATAATTTTTCGGATCTAATCATTAACTCTTCTGTTTTTTTTCGGTAAGAAATATCACGCAAAATCACTTGAACTGCTTTTTCCCCATAATAGGTTGTAGGAATGCATACCATCTCAGTATATATGGTTGTTTCTTTTGAAATTAGCCATGATTGTTTTGTTAGTTGTACATCTGATGTTCCGTCCAAAATATGTTTCAAAGAATTCCTCATTGTTTGATGATCGCCAGGATGTAAATATTCATAAATATTACGTCCCAACATATCTGGATAATCTTCTGCCTTAAAAAGCTTCACACCTGATTCATTCATAAACACCCATTTATCTTTATGAATAACGGCTATTGTGTCGATGGAATTATCAATGAGCCTTTGATATCTTTCTCTACTTTTCTGGAGTATCTTTTGAAAGTTCCTTCTAGAGGAAATGTCATTCATAACTACCAATTCAGCTGAAGACCCTTTAAATTTCGTTAGCGAGGCCATTATCTCCAGATTGATTTCACGGCCATCTAACGTGTGCCAAGTTTCTTCAATAATACCGATTTTCTCTCCGTTGTATAATCGATATTCTCTATTTTTAATGACATCATGATATCCTTTATCCGTAAAATCGAATGTATGTTTCCCAATTAGTTGTTCCTTGGAAGCTGCCCCTAATAAGTCCTGAAATGCTTGATTAACAAAACAAAGCTTTCCTTTCTTTGATATGAAAACAGGTGTAGGCAAATCTTCTAGTAGAATACGGTCTTGGCTCACAAATTCTTTATCATTCAACTTGGTTAAGCCGTTCTGATTATGACCAGTCAAACCGGTAGTTGCTTTGGTTAATAATCTCATTTTAAGGATGATTTCCTGCTCAACATCTTGAACATTGCTGCGGATAAAGTCAAGGTCAGCTTCAAACCAGACATATTTACCTAATTTAGTAAAAAACCGGAATGAACAAGGATGAAGATGATGCTCATTAAAAAAGTAACTTTCAACTAAAAATAAATCCTCGATATGTAAAAATTCTTTCATGTACTTACCGACCAGTTCAGAACTTGAATAGCCCAGTAATTCTAATGAATTGGATGAAATATATTGAAAGCGGCCATTTGAAGAGACAACAGCATAAAGTTCTAAAGACTGACTCACTTCCTCTTGACGTACTAAGCCTCTTTCCATTCGTTCTCCCACCTTTTTCGTGACCTCTAGACTAGTTCATTAGTTTTATATAACGAACAAACATCTCGATTATTTTAACCTTAATAATTCTATTTCTATAGTAAAAAATCCTTTTTTAAGCCCGCATATTTCTTAAAAATAAGTTTACATTGTTCTGTAAGTTTGTCAATCTATCAAATTTCATTATTCTATTCTTTTTTGTAGGGATCGTAAGAAAAAACTTGGCATATCGCCAAGTTTTTAGCCTTTATATTCCCCATTATTTTTAGCCGCTTTTTCTTTTTTCGCCTTATCTTTATGAATTTTATTTGCAGCAGTGCTTCCAAACTCATGGCTAAACTCTGAATCGAGTACACTGGAATCAAAGCCTTTTTTATTTTTTTGTTGCGGATCATTTTTTTTCGTTCGTTTTGCCATTTTTCTTCACTCCTTTCACACGATTAATCTTATTTTGCGATAGGAAGAATGAAATATGTGATAAATAAATTTCCATAAATAGCAAAAGAAGAGGGGATTATTCCTCTTCTTTTATCTTTTCTGGATCAATTTCGGTTGTGGTGACATATTTCTTTTGTAGGTCTATATAAGCTTTAATAATTTTGTTAGCTATATTTTTGTTTACAGGGGTATTATCATTGTTTGCCCAAGGCACAACAACACTGAATGCTATTTCTGGTTTATCTGCTGGATAATAACCCACATAGTTTAAATTGTTTGTTTTCTTACCCCAATATTCACGTCTGGGTCCATAGTAATTTGTTTGAGATGTACCTGTTTTACCTGCTGAATCATAATCAATGTACCTTGAAGCAGTACCACGAGCTGTTTGAACAACCATTTTAAAACCTTGTTGAACACGCTCAATTTCATCTGGAGTATTATTTACTCGATTCAATACAGTTGGAGACTTATCTACAGCAATTGGCCCTAGTGTTGATTCATCAACAGGTGTATGGATACTTGTAACGATTCTCGGTTGAACACGTGAACCACCGTTTGCGATAACAGATACATATTGAGCCAATTGAAGTGGTGTATACGTATCGAACTGTCCGATGGATATGTCCAGAAGCTTACCAGCTGCATCAGGTGTACTTAACAAACCAGCTGATTCCTGAGGCAAATCAATACCAGTTGGAACTCCTAAACCAAATTGGGCGAAATAATTACGAAGCTTTTGGAAGTCCTCCGTTGACACATTTAAGGGGCCATGTGGAACATATTTTACATCGGCAATTCTTAGAGCAACATTAAACATATACACATTTGATGACCGTTGTAATGCAGTTAGATCAGTAACATAATTGAGAGTACTATAAGAACTTTTTGGTGGAGTTCCTTTGAAATACATTGTTTTATCAACAAATCCTTGCCCTAAAGGCATCCCATCCTGATAACCAGCTAGCACTGTTGCACCCTTAACAGTTGATCCTGCCTCATATTGAGTAGCAAAGGCTCCGTATGCAAAGTCAAGCATTTCTCCACTTCGGTCATCTGGATCAAGCATCTTTCCAGCCATTGCTAAGACATCACCTTGATACGGATCCATCATCACGACAAACGCCCGATCCATAAGAAAGTGACTTCCACTGGCTTTGCGGAGCTCTTCTTCAATGATTTTTTCTACTTCCATCTGCAATTCCATATCAAATGACAGCTTTAAATCATATCCGCGTTGTCCTTCTTCAACAACTTGTTCGGAAACAATATTCCCATTATTATCTGAAATATATTCAATTTTTGCCTTTTTAGGATTTAAATAATCTTCATATTGATATTCAAGATAACTTTTTCCTACACGTTCATTTCTTGCATATCCTCTTGCCTTATAATAATCTTGACGTGATTGAAGAATACCCTGTTCAGCCGAAGTTACTCCACCGAAAATTGTTTGTAAGGAAGCATAAGGGTATTCACGTCCCCAGTCTGTAATAACATCAACTCCAGGAAGCTGTTCTAAATGTTCAGCAACAAGTGCAACCTCATCATCTGTTAAATTTAGAGATTTTACAACTTGTGGTTCATATTGGTAGCCTGATGAAAAACGTGTGTAAAGATAAGCTAGCTCCATATCTTCCAGGCTGTTCTCAATTTTATTAATTTCAGCTTCCGGAACACGTTCTACTTGTAGCTTATATGTTTCAGATGGTTCTAATTCCAATTCACTTTCAGTTAATAATTCCTTTGCTTTTGTTGGATTTGATGCTAACCAAAAATCGCGAATATCACGTTCTTTAAGCTCTTCTTCTAAGTATTCGGGTTCATAGCTGATATACTCAGCAAGCTTAATGGCCGTATTAATTTTGTCTTCTGCTTTTGTCGTCTTATCAACTGTATAAGTAATTGCAGGCACCCTTTTATTATCAACAACAACACGGTTGTACCTGTCATACATTTTTCCTCGTGGAGCTGGCAGGCTTGCGTAATCTGATTCTGTCTTTGAAACTTCCTTTGAAAATTCTTCCCCTTGAACAATTTGAACGACTCCTAATCGAACAATTAACGCAACAAATAACAGGAAAACAACAAAAAAGAACACATTGGTCCTTATGTACCTTGATTTTCTCAGCTTTCGCTGTTCTGATTTACTTGTGTTTTGTTCTGTCAAAGAACTCCCTCCTATCTAAATTTTTCTATATAAAAAAATGATTTATAAAATTAGGCTACCCTTTATTTTACCACTAAAAAGCACGAAGAGATAGATTGCTTTATGACATTCATGTGAAGCGGAAAAAATGAAATGAATATAAAAGGTTGTCCATTTTTATTGGACAACCTTTTATATTTAGACGACTTTATTTTATGAAAAGTTTCAAAAAAGGATACTAATTTTGTTTTTTCTTCAAATTTCTTCCCATAACTTCACTAAAGCTTGTGTACCTTTATCTTCAAAACCAGCTTCAGCCAGTTTCTCGTACAATTGATGTGCAAGTTCCAATCCAGGAGTATAAAGTTTCATTGTATTTGATTCATCAAGCGCAATTCCCATATCTTTTATAAAGTGTTTGATAAAGAAACCCGGTTCAAAATCATCTGCCAACATACGTGGTGCGAGATTGCTTAATGACCAACTTCCTGCTGCACCGGTCGTAATACTTTTCAGTACATTTTCAGGTTCCAGTCCTGATTTTTTCGCGTAAGAAATCGCCTCACAAACACCAATCATACCTGAAGCAATAGCGATTTGGTTACACATTTTTGTATGTTGACCAGATCCGGCTTCTCCTTGATAGACAATGTTTTGTCCCATCTTTTCAAATAGAGGAAGACAGGTGTCAAAAGCTTCTTTATCACCGCCAACCATAATCGCCAACCGTGCTTCTCTAGCTCCTATATCTCCTCCAGATACAGGGGCGTCAAGAGAATATATTTTTTTTAACTTAGCCTGTTCATATATTTTTTTAGCCAACGAAGGTTGTGAGGTTGTCATATCGATAACATATGTACCAGGTTTTGCTGAGGAAACAATCCCGTTTTCCCCTAAGTATACTTCTTCAACATCTTTTGGGTAGCCAATCATGGTAATTATAACTTCACATTCATTAGCCAATTCATTAATAGAATCAATCCAAACGGCCCCTAAATTTATTAGATCTTCTGCCTTTTTCTTTGTTCTTGTATAAACACTTAGAGGATAACCTGCCTGTAAGATATGTTTAGCCATGCTTTGTCCCATAACACCTAATCCAATAAATCCAACCTTTTGTTTCATCAGTAACTCCTCCTTGATTAATATGTATATTTTCATTACTTATTACTCTGTAACTATTTTGTGAGGGTTGATTCTAATAAGTTAAATTGACTTAACCATACCTCCATCAATTAAGAAGGTTTGACCAGTCATAAAACTATTTTGATCAGACAAAAGAAATGCAACATAATTTGCGAATTCCTCGGGTAAACCATATCTTCCCAAAGGAATCATTTGTCTCATTTTATCTTCTATTTCCTCTTTTGAAACCCCATTATTTTTTGCTGCTGTTTCATCCAGAAATGCTACCCGGTCTGTTGCAATTCGGCCGGGTGCCACCGTATTTATTAGTATATGATATGGAGCAAGTTCAGAAGCCAATGTTTTAGATAAACCGATTATCCCAGTTCGAAATGTATTTGATAAAATAAGACCGGGAATAGGTTCTTTCACTGATGAAGAGGCGATATTGACAATTTTGCCACCATTTTGTTTCATGTGAGGTAAAACAGCTCTAATCATCCGAATATAACTAAGCAGATTTAATTCAAACGAATGCTGCCAATCTTCATCTGTCATTTGCTCAAATGTACCTGCAGGCGGTCCTCCTGCATTATTAACTAAAAGATCAATGGATCCCAGATCGGTTACTGTTTTTGCAACAAGTGCTTCGATTTCCAGCTTATTTTTTATATCACATGTTTGATAAATTATGCGAGCATGACTTTTTTTGCTTTCAAGCTCTGCTTTTATCTTCTCCAGTTTTGCCTGGTCACGGCTGGATATCATGACATTAGCACCTTGCTCAAACAATTTTTCAGCTATTGCTTTACCTAAACCTTGGCTCGAAGCGATGACTAAGGCATTTTTACCTTTTAGATTTAGATCCATTTATTTCACCTCTTATGTATGATAAATTCATTTTACCATTACATGTATTGAGTGATAAAGTGAGACTTCCAAAGTAGAAGTTGCACAACCCGTTAAGTATAAAAACAAAAACTCCCATCTTTTGATGAGAGTATAGGCTTTACGTAAAATATTCAACTTTTGCTGTAGGAAAATAATGATCAACATAATCTTCAAGTGTTTCTCGAAGTTCCTGCTCCTGATCTTTTGGGTAGATATATTTTCCGATACCATACCTGCCCCACTTATATCTTCTTTCCTCTTCATTTAACTCCAGCTTTGTTTTAGGATAATTTTTTTGTATCACTCTTTTTGCCGGTTTAGTGAAACGATGCTGAATCATCTCAAACGTGATATCACTTCGAACCTCTTTTGGCAGGGATGCATCGAGTTTTTCAAATAACACTTTGTATCCTTCTTGCCATCCTTCATGAACATATATTGGAGCAACTATAAACCCTAGGGGATATCCGGCTTTTGCTACTTTCACGGCAGCTTCAATACGCATATCCAGCGGCGATGTCCCAGGTTCAAAATTTTTAATAACATAATCAGCATTTATACTAAAACGAAATCTGGTTTTGCCATTATGTTTCGCATCTAACAGATGGTCTACATGATGAAACTTTGTCACAAATCTAAGTCTTCCCATATCGGTTTGTCCAAAAAATTCGATGGCAGATTTTAGTGAATGAGTAAGATGGTCAATTCCTACTATATCTGATGTACACGAAGCTTCAAAACGTGTGACTTCAGGTGATCGCTGCTCCATATAAGTTTGAGCTTGATCAAGGATTTCATCAACATTTACATATGTGCGAATATACGGTTTGCTTCCCATTGTTGTCTGTAAGTAACAATAATGACAATGCCCCATACAGCCAGTGGCCAATGGAATGGCATATTCCGCCGATGGTTTTGAGCTATCAAATTCCAAAGTCTTTCTTACCCCAACAACAAGGGTAGATTTTGCATTTCGATATTGTTGTAAGTGATTCTTACCAGGTATATTACGAACCTGATTATGTGAAGTTGTTTCCCGAATTTCCAATCCCATCTTCTCAAATTTTTCTTTCAATTCAACACCACGGGGATATTCCAAAGCTCTTGGTTCTATATAAACTAATTGTGGAACAAACGGTTTAATCATAATGTACCATCCTTTGTTAAAAGTCACTAGAAAGAACTATACATCATTAAAATATGCATTTCGTTACACCCTTAGTCTCAATAATAATTTCCTATTTAATCATGCGTTTTATAATCAAACAATTGGTTATACAATTCTTCAGCGTCTTCAAAGCTGGAAAAAACAGCATCATCCTCTGCAAGCGGATGGTATGCATCATGAAGAAACAGAGCAAGCTCTTGGTTGCTATGAGGATGTTCTACTATCTCTGCTTTTTCAATATTCGCTACATTGACAGCATGGGGATTTCTGTAAATGACATATACCTCTTCCCCTACTCTAAAATTATTCATTAAGGCACCTTCCTTCATTTGATAAAGGTAGTTTTCCCTATTGATTAGTAAATACGCAAAAAGGACAGGCATTTTCAGCCCGTCCTTCTTAAGACATTAATCTATTTGAAATGTTTCTTTTACAAATGCAATAACTTCTTCTGTAGTATCCATTGATAATACAGTTTCTTTAATGCTTTGAGCTTGTTCTTTTGATAATCCTTTAATTTGTGTACGTGCCGGAAGTATTGATGTTGCACTCATTGAGAATTCATCAAGACCTAGCCCAAGCAGCAATGGAATTGCGATTGGATCGCCTGCCATCTCACCGCACATACCAGCCCATTTTCCTTCTTTATGAGCTGCTTCAATAACCATTGAAACAAGACGTAAAATTGCAGGACTGTATGGTTGGTATAAGTATGAGACACGCTCGTTCATACGATCAGCCGCCATTGTGTACTGTATTAAATCATTTGTTCCGATACTGAAGAAGTCTACTTCTTTTGCAAATTGGCTTGCCATAACGGCAGTTGATGGAATTTCAACCATGATACCAATTTCAATTGAATCAGATACTTGAACTCCACTTGCAACCAGCTTTTCTTTTTCTTCTAAAAGAATTGCTTTTGCTTCTCTAAATTCAGAAAGAGTCGCAATCATAGGGAACATGATTTTTAGGTTTCCGTAGCTGCTAGCACGTAGTAACGCACGTAATTGTGTACGGAAAATATCTTGTTCCTCTAAGCATAATCGAATTGCTCTAAAACCTAAGAATGGGTTCATTTCTTTTGGAAGATGTAAGTATGGTAATTCTTTGTCTCCACCGATGTCTAACGTACGAACAACAACCGGCTTATCTCCCATTCTTTCAAGAACTGTTTTGTATGCATCGTATTGCTCCTCTTCAGTTGGAAGCTGATCTCTTCCCATGTATAAGAATTCAGTACGATAAAGTCCTACTCCTTCTCCACCGTTTTCTAATACACCTTTTACATCATCAGGAGTTCCGATGTTTGCTGCAAGCTCAACGTGTTGACCATCTTTTGAGATTGTCGGTTCGTTAACAAGCTTTGCCCATTCAGCTTTTTGAGCTTCGAATTTTGCTTTTTTCTCTTCGTATTGTGCAATGACATCTGAAGATGGATTGATAATAACATCACCATCAAGCCCATCTACAATAACCATTACGCCATTCTCAATAGAAGAAGTTGCCTGCTTCGTACCAACAACCGCAGGAATTTCCATTGATCTTGCCATTATTGCTGAATGTGATGTACGACCGCCAATGTCAGTTGTAAATCCTTTTACAAATTGACGGTTTAACTGAGCTGTATCAGAAGGAGTTAAATCTTCAGCAATGATCACAACTTCTTCTGAAATTAAGCTAGGGTTAGGAATCTGAACACCTAACAAATGAGCGATAATACGTTTCGTTACATCGCGGATATCTGCTGCGCGCTCCTTCATATATTCATTGTCCATTGATTCAAACATTGAAACGAACATGTCTGCTGTTTCTTTCATAGCAGACTCTGCATTAACACCATCTGTTTCAATTTTATCCTTTACTGGACTTAACAACTCGGGATCACTTAACACTAGTAAGTGAGCAGCAAAAATTTCTGCTTTATCTGCACCTAACTCACGGTTAGCATGCTCTTTAATTTTTTCAAGCTCAGATTTTGATGTAGCAATTGCTGCTTCGAATCTGCTTTTCTCTGCTTCTTTATCTGTTACAGTTTTTTGTTCTATCTTTAATTCTGGTTCTTCTAAGCGGTATGCCTTTGCAATTGCAATACCTGCAGAAGCTCCAATCCCTTTAAGGTTAGTACTCATTATTCGCCTAGCCCTTCATTTTTAAATGTTTCTGCTAATCCTGCAACTGCATCTTCAGCATCCGAACCAGCCGCAATAATTTTAATTTGGGATCCTTTAGGAATACCTAAAGACATAACACCCATAATTGATTTTAGGTTAACACTTTTACCATTATATTCTAAGTTAACATCTGAATCATATTTGCTAGCAGCCTGTACTAAAACTGTTGCCGGACGTGCGTGAATTCCTGAATCTGCTGTTACTGTGAATGTTTTTTCTGCCATTTTCATCAATCTCCTTTAAAATTCAACATTTTTTTCAAGTTTTTATTTTATCAGCCACACTAGTCAAATGACAAGTGTGGCATCTTTTTTCTAATCAAATTAATCTTCAATCGAAATAACATCTGCATCTTTTGCCGTTACATTACCTTGGGCTTGAAGCTTAATTGATTGACCATCTTTTAGGTTCGTAAATACAATTGGTGTCATCACAGATGGTGCATTTTCCTTTACAAAATCAAGATTTACTTCAAGTATTTTTTGACCTTGCTCAACAATGTCACCTTCCTGAACAAACGCTTCAAAACCTTCACCTTTTAAGTTTACTGTATCAATTCCAAAGTGGATTAGTATTTCTTTCCCACCATCAGATTGGATCCCAATCGCGTGTTTCGTTGGGAATACATTTAGAATTTTACCATTTACAGGTGAAACAACCGTTCCATTTGTAGGTAAGATAGCAAAACCATCTCCCATCATTTTGCCGGAGAATACTTGGTCAGGAACTTCTGTAATTTCTTTTATTTCCCCAGTAAGTGGCGCAACAAATGTTTCATTAACGACTTCATTTTTAATTCCGTCAGCAACTACATCTTCCACTTGCTCCTGAACTTCCTGTTCTTGTGAATGTGTTCCAGTTGCTTTTGGACGTTTTCCGGACATGACGTCTTGGATCTGAGTTTTTAAGTTGTCCGATTTAGGACCAAAGATTGCTTGAATATTGTTACCAACTTCCAGTACACCTGAAGCACCTAATTTTTTCAAACGATCCTTATCAACGTTTTTACTGTCATTAACTGTTACACGTAAACGAGTAATACAAGCATCTAAATGCTTGATATTTCCTGATCCGCCTAGTGACTCTAAAACTTGTGAAGGTAAATCACCAGTAGAAGGTTTTGCTTGACCTTGATCAGAAGTCTCGACATCTGCCGCTTCACGACCAGGTGTGGCAAGATTCCATTTACGTATAGCAAAACGGAACCCAAAATAATAAATGACTGCTAGTACCAAACCTACTGGGATTACATACCACCAGTTTGTTTGAGGATTTAATACCCCGAATAGTAAAAAGTCGATTAATCCGCCAGAGAACGTCATCCCAATTTTTACATCAAGGATGTGCATGATCATAAATGATAACCCAGCAAATAAAGCATGGATACCAAATAACACTGGTGCTACGAATAAGAAAGAGAATTCAAGTGGTTCTGTAATACCTGTTAAGAAAGAAGTTAATGCAGCAGAACCCATCAAACCTGCAACAACCTTTTTGTTTTCTGGTTTTGCTTCATGGTATATTGCAAGAGCAGCAGCTGGTAACCCAAACATCATGAATGGGAACTTACCTGTCATGAATGTACCTGCTGTTAAGTCTTGAACTCCGTCACGAATTTGTGCAAAGAAAATTGTTTGGTCACCACGAACAGTCTCACCAGCAGCATTAACATAACTGCCAAATTCAAACCAAAATGGTGAGTAGAAAATATGGTGTAAACCAAATGGAATTAAAGAACGCTCAATGATTCCAAAGATAAGGGCAGCCAATGTTCTATTTGCGTCTAAAAGATTTGTTGAGAAAGCATTTAATCCTGTTTGAATTGGAGGCCATACAAAGTACATCGCAATCCCTAATAATACTGTAGATGCAGCCGTTACGATTGGAACAAATCGTTTCCCTGCAAAGAATCCTAAATATGAAGGCAATTCAATTGTAAAGAAACGATTGTACATTGCTGCTGCAATGATACCAACAATGATACCTCCAAAAACTCCTGTTTGTAGTGTTGGAATGCCTAGGACATTACCATAAGCAGCTCCATTATTAGCTAAAAACTCGGTAAGTTCCTGTCCACCTTCTGGAATAGTCCCTACCCCTTTAAGAATACTGCTCATGGTGATGTTCATAATTAAGTAACCAATCAAAGCTGCGATACCTGCAACTCCATCTCCGTTAGCTAGGCCGATAGCTACCCCAACGGCAAATAATACTGGGAGATTTGAGAATACAATATTACCCGCGTTTTCCATTACACTCGCAATTAACACAACCCAATCAGCTGTTAAGAATGGAGCTAAATCAGTTAGTGTTGGATTTTGCAGTGCATTACCTAATGCAAGTAATAATCCAGCAGCAGGTAGTAATGCAACTGGTAACATTAGAGCACGTCCAACTTTTTGCAGGACGCCAAATGCATTTTTAAACATAAAACAACCTCCTATTTCATTACATATTTGCTTAATAAAAGTCTTGAAGCCAAAAACACTCTTAATATTAACCGTTTACAATCTCCCTACAATGAGGTATCAAATACAAAAAAGGCATGGTGAACATAGCTTTTATCTGCTATTAGGTATAGTTCCCCAAAATAGCAAATAAAAACACTTTGTTCACTCATGCCTGATCGAATCAGTAACACGTGAATAATATCGGTTACAATTATTTATTTGTTAATCGGTATAAGTGCATTGTTAAATAAACTGCTTCAGCTTCATAAACAGGTTTTTGTAACACCTGTTGCATCACTTTTATCATTTTCCAAGAAGTATTGTAGCATAAGGGATATTCCTTTTTCAACAGAAAAGATAATTTTTCTGGTTCTGAAACAGTCTCTCCTGAATTAACCCTTTCAATCGTATAGCGAAGATGACGAATTAACCTTAGATAATTTACACTGTCCCTATCCACTTTCACCTTCAGAGATTCCTCTATAACTTCTGTTAGACGACTAATTAATTGTGAATACTGATTTACTTCTGATAGTGGTTTATTAGAAATGGAGCTATGAATATGAAGAGCAATAAAGCCAATCTCTCCTTCCGGCAAGTCAACAGATAATGACGTATTTAGAAACTTTATTACCTCTGTTGCCAGCTCATATTCAAAAGGATAAAGAGATTTCGTTTCTAATAAAAAGGGATTTTTCAAATCCATCCCTTGTTGCAAACGCTTTAAAGCGAATGTTATGTGATCGGTAAGTGCGATATGGATATGTTCATTAAGCGGCTTTTCCACGCGCTCAAAAATATACCGAATAGCATCTTGAACAACTCCGAGCATGTCTTCATCAATGTCTGATAATAACATTTTATACTGCTCTTGTTCTTTTTGGTTTGTAAGCACAAACATTTTTTCATAACTACGTTCTTGTATGATGTCACCATTTTTTTTCCCAAAGCTTATACCTTTACCTATTAAAACCACTTCTCCGTAAGATTCATGTGAAGCGATTAATACATTATTGTTTAATGTTTTTTTTATTTTAAAGGACTCCTTCACGAATCCACAGCTCCTTTACATTCAATCTAACATATCGTACAAAAGTTAAGCATGGACGTCAATGAATTTGTCGATTTTTGTAGTAAAAAATTATTATAGTGTTCTTAATACAAAGGAATGATTAGGAAGAATATCAAAAGTTGGGGAAAGCTATAGAAGAGGTGACCAACATGCGGAAATCAATGATCATTATTCAACTTATTATTTTAATAGGGTGTATGACATTAAACCATGCCCAAGCTGCAGAACAACCTGACGTAAAAGTGTTAGATATAGAATCTAATTCAGTCATTCTTGAGAAAGATATGTCAGTATTATTTGATCGTGAAGTTAAAAAAGCAATAAAAAGTATTAATAATATTACAATTCAAGCCAGTCCACTTCCTAAAAAAGGGTATCTCATTAAAGTCCCCTTATCCAATTCAATAAAAGTGAAAAATAAATGGTTTGATGACTTTATTTCAGAAGCATTACTCGTTTATAATTTAGAGGATAAAACTCAGCATAGACTTATATTATATAATGATGAAAACACGCCAGTCTTTTTCGACATCCTATATGAATTCACAACCCTATATAAAGAATTAAATTTAGAAATAAACAGTGAATGATGTACAAAGATACTGCTACATCTCCCCCTTTGTGTTATAATTAAATCCGGATTGACCGTGGATGTTGCCGCATCCACAGTCTGCAGTTTCGATTGGACCTATTCTTTTGACATAAGTAGACCTCTTACATAGGGTCTATTTTTTTTGTGTGAAGGCTAAAATAGCGATAATTAATGAGGCGAATGTAAACATTGATATTAAACTTTCATAAATCGTCAACAAGCATCACCTCCTTCCAGAAGGGGCTTGTTCGATCCTAATGAAACTGCAACCTAATTGTACCATATCACACCCAAAAATAGAACAAACGTTCTCACTTTGGTTATATTATCCTACTTCAAATTCTTTTGATTACCACTTTTGGCTTTTTTACTTCATTCATTATGTTTGAAGCTATTTTTACTTTTGCTAAAATGCCTTTTAGTATCTCTTCGTCGTCTGCCTTTTTATTAAGATATATTGCTGAAAAGTCATGAATAGCGCTAGCTAATAGTTCAACAGCCCTTTCCTGTTCACTTTCTTTTATTCCATTATTATCTTTAACAAAATGTCTGATCATTTCATTTGATATCTCCTGAATTCTCCTTACTTTTTCGATTTCTGTCATTCTCTCTCCTCCATTTACATGAATAAATTTTCTCACGGATATCTATTACTCATCATACGCTATTCAATGGTCAATTATGGCAGAAAAAAAAGTAAGAATATACGTTCGTATATATGGATAAAAGAATGTATGTTCGTATATAATATAAATGAATATATTGGAGGTGTATAAATTGAATTATTTCTTCACACAGAGCTTGGAGCAAAACCATCCGATCACCATTATTTATATTGCTAAAGACCGTTCAATTACGCAAAGAAAAATTATTGTAAAGAAAGTCACAAAAAGCACATTAATAGCATATTGTTTACTTCGCAGGCAAATAAGGACCTTTTCAATTGATCATATTTTATCAGCAGGAATCCAATCATCTTCAAAAGCTGTATAAACCCTATACCAATTACCTCGACATGTATCCATCTTTTCCTCATTCTATGTTTTCAATAGCTTGCCTACAGGTTTTACCTTGTGTATTTGGGGTAATACATAATTGAGCGCGCTACAATTGACATTACTAAAACAAACACAACTAGACGCATGAACTCGTGGCGCGGCCTAGGAGCCGCAACGATATAGGAGAGGTAGGGCTTATATCATAAAGGCGTC
The DNA here is from genome assembly GCF_000518865.1 of Bacillus sp. J37. Classification (GTDB taxonomy): domain Bacteria; phylum Bacillota; class Bacilli; order Bacillales; family Bacillaceae; genus Metabacillus. The sequence continues at coordinate 32,256 of NZ_JAEK01000009.1, forward strand.
AATAAATATTCTTTTAAATATTCCTCTATTTACATAGGAATTAAAACCAACAAAAGAGGCTGGTCAGTACGGTCAAAATTAGACGTACTGGTCAGCCTCTATCAACGTTAAATAACTTATTCCTATATTGACAGCTCTTTAGAAAGTGTGTATACATCTTCCTGGATAGGATCCCTTTTCTTTAAAATCTCAGAAATATCATGGTCTACAATTTCCTGTTTTTGCAATCCAATTGCTCTCCCTGATTTCCCTTCCAATAAAAGCTCTATCGCTCTAGCTCCTAATCTAGATGCTAATACACGATCAAAGCAGGTTGGAGTTCCTCCTCGTTGAATATGACCTAAAACAGAAATCCTTGTTTCCAATTGGTAATTATTCATTAGTTCTGCTGCAAGTTCACTTGCGGAACAAACACCTTCAGCCAACACAATGATGGAATGTTTTTTTCCTCTTTCAATTCCTTTTTTCAGCTTTGCAACTATATCTTGAATTTCATATGTTTTCTCAGGGATTATAATTGACTCCGCTCCAACTGCTAATCCAGAAAACAAGGCAATATCTCCGGCGTGACGTCCCATTACTTCAATAATAAACGTCCGATCATGAGATGTAGCAGTATCTCTTATTTTATCAATACTATTAACCACAGTATTTAATGCCGTATCATACCCAATGGTATAATCTGTGCCCGGAATATCGTTATCAATTGTTCCTGGCAAGCCTACACAAGGGAACCCTTTCTCTGATAATTTCGCAGCTCCTCGATATGATCCGTCACCTCCAATCACAACGAGTCCCTCGATCCCTAGCTCTTCTAATTGTTTAATGGCTTTATGTTGTGATTCATCCTTTTTAAATTCCTCAGATCTAGCAGAGTACAAAATCGTGCCGCCTCTGTGGATAATATCACCTACTGATCCAAGTTCCAGTTTTTTCATCTTTCCTTCCATTAACCCAGCATAACCTTGATAGACACCAAATACCTCTAATCCCTCATGTATCCCTTTTCTCACTACCGCCCTGATTGCTGCATTCATCCCTGGTGAATCTCCTCCACTTGTTAGCACAGCTATTCTCTTCACGAAAATCCCTCCATTCGAAAAAACCTTTTTCATATCTAGGAAGAAATTAATCATTCTTAGTTATAAATCTAGTTATTATTTCATCTTAATAAATATATTCACCTTCAGGCGGTGTATATATAACTTTCACCAAATAATTTCTACTATATAGATTTTCCTATATTTCTTTTCCTAATCAACAGTCAACTTTTAACGATTCACAACCTTAATAGGTAGATTGTTTAAATCATTGATATATAGTAAAGAAATTAATATTCAGTCCCAAAAAAAGGTGACAAAAGCGTCTTCAAACGCTCTTGTCACCTTTTTATCTCTTCACAGGACGAAAACCTGCTTCTACAGCTTCTTTTTCTGTACAAAATAATTCTTCAGGTTTTGTCACATTGTAGGAAGGCGATTGAACTGTATGATAAATTTTTTCTCCCTTAGAATTTATGTTTCCTTTAATCGTACAACCAGATTTATCTGTATTTTCATTTTCAACGTGGATTTCATCTTGAAAGCCTTCTTCAGTTGCATAGTTTTCAAGACTCCAAATCCCTAGTTCTTCATTTTGGGCTTGTTTTTGAATATCATAAAATTCATCAATATATTTTGTATTAGGTTCAAACACATACGCCACCCTTGCCAACCCTTTTTCCAGCAAGAGTTTATTAATCATCTGATCATCAAGGTAAACGTATGCGAGTATCCGCCCATATTTGTCTCTTTCTCCTAACCCGAGTTCTACTTGTATTTCTTCACCACTTAATGTTTCTTTCATATAGTTGCTTGCTTCAGGCCCGAATGGCTGGACCTGTTTTGATGGATGAACCGTTTCAGGTGTATCTACTAGCAATAGTCTAATTGTTTCCTTCTTACCACTGATCATGACGTGAAGCGTATCTCCATCTACCACTTTTGTTACTTCTGCTTCCAATAATGTTGAATTTGTCTGTTCACTTACACATCCGGCTATAAAAATAAAAGTTAAAATAAGAAGAAAAAATCTGTACATTCTTTTTGTTTTTATCATGTTAAATGACTATTACCTAATTTATAATGGTAAACTCTTTCGGAAATTTTGTTAAGGTTTCATATCCTTGTTCTGTAATAACTACATCATCTTCAATTCTTACGCCACCTATTTCAGGTAAATAGATTCCCGGTTCAATTGTATAAACCATTCCAACTTTTAAACATTCATCATTTGTAAAACTCATTGAAGGATACTCATGAACATTAATTCCTAAACCATGACCAAGACGGTGTGGAAAAAACTCACCAAACCCTGCATCAACTATTATGTTTCTTGCGATGGTATCTAAATCACCGATTCTCGTTCCCGCTTTACTTGCTTCTAATGCAGCCGTTTGCGCTTTAAGGACAGTTTCATAAATGTTTTTTTGTTCTTCAGTAGCTTTTTTATAAACAACAGTTCTTGTTATATCTGAACAATATCCATCCAACACAACTCCGAGATCGAACAGGACAAAATCTCCTTCTTTTAACACTCTTAGCCCCGGATTCCCATGAGGATCACCAGATTTTTCTCCGAATAAAACCATTGTAGAAAAAGACATCTCACGGATACCTTTTTTCTTTAATTCATACTCAATCGTTGCTAAAACTTCCATTTCGGTGATACCTGTTTGTAATGCTTCTATTCCGACTTGCACTCCATAGTCTGCAAGCCTTGCCGCTTCCTTCATGATTTTTATTTCATCTTTATCTTTTATTAAACGAAGTTGATTTAATTTATCTTCAGCTGGCACAATTTGAGGTTGACCAGTAAGTTCTAGTAATGCTTCTGCACGACTGTATGATGTCACATCCTTTTCGATGGCAACTTTTTGAATAGAAACTTGACGCTGCTTTATGGAAAGTGCAATTAAATCCCATGGATTTTCGTGGTCACTATATCCTATCACATCATTTGACCATCCTGCTGACCTAGCTTGGTTTACTTCCATATTTGGACAAACCAAAAAAGGATCCTGCTCTTTAAATAGAAAAACCCCCACTAAACGTTCATGCGGGTCTGAATAAAATTGTGTGAAATAGAATACATTTTCCTTTGATTGAACAAAACACAAATCGATATCTTGATCTTGAAGCCACTCCATTACTTTATCTATACGCTGTTTCATATTGTCACTACCCTTCAAAAAACTTCATTTTCATCATAACAATCAACTATTATAAAGTACAATCGAAAAACTTAAAAAGGTTCGATCTCCTCATACAATTGGCGATCGATTACACTATCTGCACATTTGTTTTCATCAATTCAAAGAAAAGATTAAATCCTTATTTTGTTATGAATGTTGAAATGGTGGTTAGAATGAAAGGTTATAGAAGCATAATTCGCCTTTTAATTTAAATGAAATAAACAGCAGGAGGTTTTATGAGTTGAAAAAGAAAGTTGTTATTATCGGTGGCGGTCTTGGTGGTATGTCTGCAGGCATTCGACTTGCCGCGGATAATTATGATATTACCATTTTAGAAAAAGGAGAACGACTTGGCGGTAAATTAAATAAACGTGGAGGTATGGGGTATACCTTTGATATTGGCCCCACCATTTTAACGATGCCTTGGGTGCTTGAACAACTTTTTCGTCATGTAAACAGAAATCTTTCTGACTACCTACTTATAAAAAGAATTGAGCCTCAATGGAAAACCTTTTATGAAGATGGAACTGCCATAGATTTAACGTGCGATATTCCCGAATTAATTAAACAACTGGATTCGGTTTCGAAAGATGATGCAAATGAAGTTTTTGGCTATTTAAACTATTGCAGCAAAATGTATGAATATAGTCTAAAAAGTTTCTATAAAAAGAGTTTAAACGGTTTGCCAGACCTACGATCCATGCATAGTGTAAAGGAGCTTCTATCTATGGATCCAATGAAAACGGTCAGTCAAGGGACGAAAAAATTCTTCAAAAACAAAAAGCTTCAACAATTATTTAACACTCTCACCATGTATATCGGTTCTTCTCCATACCATGCACCAGCCTTCTTATCTCAATTAGCCCATATACAATTAGGTCTAGGTATTTATTATGTAGAAGGAGGTATGTTTCAAATTGCCGACGCTATGTCCAGAGTGTTGCATGAATTAGAAGCAGATGTACACCTAAACGCTCAAGTAAATAGAATTTTAACCAGTGGAACCAAAGCTACTGCAGTTGAATTGGAAAATGGAATTGTCATTGATGCTGATCTTATTATTTCTAATTTAGAAGTTATCCCTACATACAAGACGTTATTGAAAGATTATTTGAACAGTAAACAACTTAAGCAAGAGGAAGAGAAATTCCCGCCAACTGTGTCAGGTTTCGCTTTATTGCTCGGTGTAAAAAAGCAATATCATAACCTTGCACACCATAACTTTTTCTTTTCAGATAATCCGGAAAAAGAATTTGATCAAATCTTCAACAAGGGTGTTCCAGCAGATGATCCTACAATATATGTTGGTATTTCCTCGAAAACTGATCAATCCCAGGCTCCTCAGGGAAAGGAAAACTTTTTTATTTTGACACATGTACCACCAATAAGCGAAGGAGAGTGCTGGGAAAATAATAAAGAAAAGTATCGCAAACTTATTTTTGATAAACTAGAACGTATGGGTCTAAAAGAACTTAATAATAACATCGAGTTTGAGTATACTCTAACACCAAATGATTTTAAAAATTTATACGGATCAAACGGAGGTTCCATGTACGGAGTTGTCTCTGATCGAAAAAAAAATGGCGGTTTTAAATTTCCAAGTGAAAGTACACAACTAGAAAATCTATACTTTGTTGGCGGTTCGACCCACCCTGGAGGAGGAGTTCCATTTGTCACTCTCTCGGGTCAATTAACTGCCGATCTTATCCTTTCTAAAGATGTAAAATTAAATCAAAAAAAGGAAATAAGCTAGATCTCCAGCTGCCCATTGACATAGAAATTTAATGGTACTTCGACTTTTTTGTAAGGGAGTTAAAAGAACGGATTTATCAAAATTAATTTGTAATCTGTTTTTAACATTTCGTTGATACTACAAAAGTTCTTTTTCTTGTATAATAATCCTATAAAGCAATCTTTCTTCCTATTAAGGAGTTGTTCTTTGTGCTTCAATGGGTAAAACGTCATTTAATTTTAGTACTTTGTATTATAGGAAGTCTTTCTCCAATTGTAGGTATGATGTTAATAGATATCTTTTACTTTAGTACGATCGTTGGGTGGATAATCGGCTTCTGTTGCTTCGTTTCATCCTATATCATCCTTAGCAAACGCCCTGATGAAGAAGAAATTTCCGTACAGACTTCAGAAGAGACCATTAAAATGTAGCACTAAATAGAGAGATATCTCAAAGATATCTCTCTTAGTTTATTCACCTCTTAATAAACGTAATCCATTTAAGATTACTAATATTGTACTTCCTTCGTGTCCAATAACACCTAGAGGTAAATCCAGTACTTGGAAGAAATTCGAACATATTAACAAAGCAATAATAGACATTGAAAACACAATATTTTGTTTTACAATTCGATTCATCTGTTTAGATAAAGTAAATGCCGAGGTTAACTTGGAAAGTTCGTTTTTCATTAGAACGATATCAGCAGTCTCAAGCGCAACATCTGTTCCTTCTCCCATTGCGATTCCTACATCGGCTGTTGCTAATGCCGGTGCATCATTTATTCCATCGCCGATCATCGTTACATTACCATACTTTTCTTTCAATAACTTAATTTCTGTAACCTTATCTTCCGGTAAGCATTCTCCTTTAAATATGTCGATATTCAACTCTTTCGAAATAGCCTCTGCTGTTTCTACACTATCTCCGGTTAACATAACAGCTTTAATACCATTGTTTTGCAACTTCCTAATAGTAGCTTTAGCCTCATCCCTTACTACATCCTTTAAAGCAATGATCCCGATGATTTGTTCCTCACGTTGAACATATACAATTGTCTTTCCATCTTTCGAGAGAGTTGTATTTATACCTATATGAAAGGTATCTGCTTCATCTCTTCCAACAAAATCTGCTTTCCCGATTTTCCACTGTACACCATGAATATTTGCCTTTACACCAAAACCCGATTTTTCGTCAACCGAAGTCATTTTTGCTACTTCTGTAGGGAAATCCTGGTTAATCTTTGCAACAATTGCTTTTGCAAGTGGATGGTTTGATTGATTTTCAATTGATAGAACCGCTTCATAAAATTCTTGAAGATCTACACCATCTAATGTCAGAATATCCGTTACTTCCGGTTCACCCTTTGTTAATGTACCTGTTTTGTCAAAAACAACAACATTGGTTTTGCTTAATCTTTCTAAATGCATACCACCTTTAAATAAGAGACCTTTTCTTGCACCATTCGAAATTGCAGACAGTGTAGCAGGCATAATTGATGCAACAAGTGCACATGGAGAGGCAACAACCATAAGCACTAACGCACGGTAAATTGTTTCATTCCAACTCCATCCCAGTAAGTAATGTGGCAATACCATCATTAAAGCTACCATGATTAAAACAGCTTTAACATAGGTCCCTTCGAATTTTTCAATAAATTGCTGGGAGGGCGACTTTTCAGACTGTGCTGATTGAACAAGGTCAAGTATTTTCTGAAACATCGTTTCTGTGCTTTTTTTTGTCACAGAAACGGTAATGGATCCATTGCCATTTACTGTTCCAGCAAACACTTCATCATTCAACTCTTTTTCAACAGGCATTGACTCACCTGTTATGGCAGATTGATCAATTGACGTTTTACCTGACAAAATATATCCGTCTGTTGCAATTCGTTCACCTGGTTTAACTAAGATTGTGTCACCAATAGTTAACGTAGACACATGTACACGACGTTCTTTTCCATTAGTTATGAGTAATGCTTCTTCAGGCTGCAAACTCATAAGTGCTGAGATTTCACGCTGACTTTTGTTCATTGTATAAGTTTCCAACGCACCACTTAATGCAAAAATAAAAATTAGAATTGCTCCTTCAGCCCAATATCCAATAATAGCAGAACCAATTGCAGCAAATATCATAAGCAGCTCTACATTTAATGTTCTCTCTGCAATGGTTTCCTCGATCCCTTCCTTTGCCTTTGCAAATCCTCCAATAACAAAGGCTAAAATAAATAAAGGAATCGCCACTTTCTCATTTCCTTGCGTATTTAAATACCAGCCAAATCCAATTAGAATTCCGGAAATAATAGCATTGATTAATTCAATATGTTCTAGCCACTTTGTATAAAAATAATTTTTATTTGTTTCAATTTGATGTTCAAATTGTGTTGCATTGTTTATTTCCATGTTCTCCACACTCCTCTAATTGAGAATAAGATTCATCATCATCTCCTCAATAATTTCGCAAATTTTCTTTCTAAACCACTTAAAACACCTATAGTTTAAGATATAATACGATTATAACAAATGTCTGTTCTTTTTCAAGTAATAATTATTATAATTATTACTTTATAATAATTATTGATAACGATAATTCTTCTCACTATTCCTCATTACCCATTAGATTAATAAATTAAGCTAATAAAAAAAGAAACAGTCCAACATGTCTGTTTCTTAAAGTTGATCAATTAATTGTTGAAGCATGTCAGCTGTAACTGGACCTAATATCTTTTTTGTGATCATTCCTTTTTTATCAATGATAAAAGTAGTTGGTATACCAATAATATTATATTTTTTCGCAACCTCACCATTTACATCCATCGGTACAATAAATGGAATGTTTGACTGATTAATAAATTGAAGGACTCCTTGCTTACTTTGCTCTGAAGAAGTAAGGTTAACAGCGATTAATTCAACATCTTCTCCTTTTTCTTTATAAAATGTTTGTAATTCAGAAATTTCTTCCTGACAGTATGTACACCATGTTGTCCAGAAGTTCATTACCACTATTTTCCCCTTTAAATCCTCTAATCGAATACTTTTATTTGAATTGGATTCCAACGTAAAATCACTTGCTTTTTCACCTTCATTCACTGCACTCACCTTTGGCACATTACTTAGTGCAACTCCAATGATCAGGAAAAGAAAAAAAATAATCTGATAACATCTTTTTTTATTCAATAGAATCACCATCCGTTGATATACTTGTTATTACTTTTACCAAGAAAAAAAAAGGTATGTATACATATCTGCATACATACCTTTAATACGTTAATTTTTTCCTTAAGAAATATACACTCACACCCAACTTATTACAAATCGTTACATAATGCATGAGCATAAGAAGTACGGCCCCCATATTCATTCCAAGAATAATACCCTTCATTTGAAGTGTTTCCATTGATCCAAGTACATACATCATTCCAAAAGAGATCATATGTGACCATACAGTATGGAAAAGAGCCTCCTTAACAAGTCCTAATCCAATTAAATAGGCCTGCATCGGAATAATAAAGAAATGAAATAGAAAGTATGGCCATAGCAGCTTTAAATAAAATGATGCTGCAGTAGAATCAAAGAATAAATGTGTCAATGGTTCAGCATAAACATACATTGCTACCATTGAAACTGCTCCATAAATCATCGTAATCATCATGGATTGTTGTAGAAGCCGAATTAGTTTATTGGTTTCATTATTCGCGTAAGCTTCAGATACATTCGGAATCAGCATGACCATTAAGGAATGTCCAATAAACGCCGGAAAGAACCCAATTGACATCGCTACCCCTGCGAGCATCCCATAATGTTCATTTGCCATAACAGTGGAAAAACCAGCTGCAATTAACGCTCCCTTGACTAAAAAGGGCTGAATTGCATGTGTTAAAGAATGAAACAGCCTTAAACCTGTTGTAGGAAAAGAAACAGCAAACAAGGCACGACGAACCTTACTGCCTCTAATAAATTTCTTTTTTTCTTTACTAAGAATTTGAACTTCTATAAAATACATGGCGACTAAATATGTACATACAAGCAGCTCACTTCCTATTAAGGTGGCTAAGGCTATTAACAGCGCTACTTCTAAGTTAAAATGAAAAGATTGATAAACCCAGTACAAAATAGCCAATTGAACAACTTTTTTTAGAAAGTTAGAAATGGCTATTTTGCCCATATGCTGAACACCCATAAAATAGCCTCTTGCTATGGATGAAAATGCAATAACAGGGATAAGCAAAATAAAAAGCCATTTTACATATGGGTGGTATCCTTGAAAGATCGGTAAATAAGGCAATACGATTGCAGCACAGACAGTAAACAAACAAGTAAAAATTATGGTTAGGGTTAATGTGTGCTTTAACATATGATAATGTGTTTCGCGATGTTTTTCAGCAATAAACTTTGAAATAGAAACAGGAAGCTCAAGACTTGCAATTATGACAATGAAGAAAATGATCGGCAGAATAGACATGTACATCCCCATTCCTTCTTCACCAAGCTCCCTCGCTAAAATCATATTAACGACAAACTCCAAGCATTCTCCAAAAAAGGCGGCAACAACTAGCAATAATGTTCCTTTTACAAAATTATTCATGATGTCTATGTCCCCTTATCTTTTACAATCCGTTTGTAAAGAATATGAGACAAGGTTCTTAAATAAAACAAGCTTTCGTGCTTTTTATTAATTTTTTACACTAGTCTATTTCATTTATCATAAGTTAATCAATAACCCCCGTTTCGGAAATTACAACATCCGCATGAACATCTACCGTTAGCTCAGGAATTCTTTCTCTCCAATATTTAATATTAAATGTACGTATTTTTGACCGAAGTTCATCACCGATTCCAATTGGATCGATCTTCAGCTCCTTAAACTTTTGAATTAACGCAGTTGATTCTCTTTCCACTTGATTCTCAAATGCCTTTGCAAGTTGTTCTTTTACTTTTGGGGTAATTTTCTTACCGGTGTATTCATTAATAAATCCCTCAATCTTCACATCAATTTTCACCTTTAGAGGATCTGTAGAAATTACCTTTAGCTTTCTTGATGAAGATATACTCCTAACAACAGCTGAATCTTCTGAATCAGGAACTTCTACTATATGTGAACCTTTCGTATATTGATCTGTGAGAACTTTAAAAAACAATAATTTATCATTCGAAAGTTCTCCTACCACTTTTTTATCATCCATTAAGACAATTCCATCAATTTCAACGCTGCCGGTTTGTTCATTTTTCTTTAAAATAGGGAGGAAAGGGTCCTGTCCTTCAGAGTAATGTTGATACAAAAACAAATGAAGATTTGTTCTTGGTAAATCCCTGCTTAATTTATTGTGTAAAATTAAGTTTGTTAAATATTTTGCAGCACCTACTGTGGCAAATTCAGCTTCCAAAATATGATTAGCTTCATTTCTAGTTACAGCTAACAATAATCTTTCTCCAATAGATGCATCACGCTGCAGAGTATCAACTATATCTGATAATCCCTGCTTTGCTAATTTTTCGCCAAACAGGGCAATTTGCAGCTTCCCAATAACGATTGGATCCGGAGATTGTTTCTGCATTTCTGCCAATACATCTCTGCTAAGCTTGGACTCGGAAACCATAAGGTAATCAGTAACAGGTTGATCTTTCATGTATGTATTAACATTGGCAGAGCCCCGAATTTTCCCATCTTCTGTTAGGTCAAATCCAATGGCGACGACTAAATTCACATCATCAATAACTTCCTTTTCCACACAACCAGATAGGAGAAGGATCATAACCATCGTTAATAATAACTTCTTCCTCATCTTTTTCTCCCCTTTACTTTTCTCATAATCATATTAAAAATATAGATAAACGGGATATAAGCAAACATCATATAAAAACCAAGTTGACCTACAAGATCATTTAAAACATTGATATGTTCTCTAGTTTGTGAAAAGGAAACAACTAAAAATGCACCAAGCAACACAATCCAAAGGACTATTCTTTGATTTACTTTAAATGTATCTTTTAGACATCTGCTAGCACACCATAAAGTTACACAAACATTGGGTAAAATAATTAAACACCAATTGGCAATCCCTATATATTCGAAGCGCTCAACAAAAGGCATTTCAACAATTTTCCAAATTGTCAATGTAGCCCATACATTTTTCTGTAGCTGCTCTTCACTAAAATAAGCAAGCGAAACCATCATAATTAATGTGTAAATGACAGTACCGAATGCAACGCTCATATGAGCCCACTTCTTTGATTTTTCAGGGTTTTTAATAAATGGATAAAACACAAGTAATGCCTCAAATCCGACAATCGTTAACGACATATTTTTTGTGGACTGAGCAAAATCTTTCATTGAGTGATTTAAGGGTGGAGCAAGGTTACTTATATCTGAAAATTCAAGCGGAAACAGAAAGGTCAACAATACATAGCCTGGAAGAATAACCCCAAAGAAGCTTATTCCTGTAACAACCCGAAATCCACCTGAAATGATATAGTAGACAAGTAGGAAAAAGACAAGCGCAAACACCCATACATTCAAATCTTGAAACATCCATACTTGAACAATTTCAATATAAGTTCTGAGAACTGTTATGGCTAATAAACAAAAGTAAAGAGCTAAACAAACACTCAAAAATCCCCCAATCCATTTACCAAAGAGATTTCGATGAACGGTGATTACGTTTCCACCCGAATCCTTTAAAATTTTATACAGCATCCATACGGAAATATGAACTAGGATACCAGCTAAAATAACGCTGATCCAAGCATCTCTACCTGTTTTTTCAGCCACAATTCTTTGAAATCCCAACACTCCAACTCCAAATTGAAGTGAATGAATTAAATAAAAGACTAAAAAATGAGATACTTGAAAACGTTCAGCTATTTTAATCATGGTATCACCTCACTTATTCATCAATATCTTTGTTCCTCTTAGCTTTTTTAATTGAAAAGCGAATCGGCTTTCCAGGTCGCAGTTGTTGAGGGCGCTTTGCCATTAAAGAAAATGGTAATCGAATTAAAGAATCTTTCATATCAACTGTTCTCGGTGGGTAGATCGGCTCTAAAAATGGTCTTCCCAACGATGTTAACTTCAACAGATGGGTCGTTAAAAAACAAAAACAAAGCACAATTCCTAATAATCCTAACCACTCAGCAAAAAGCAAAAAAGGAAATCTAAGCATTCGAATCGTATTACCCATTGCATAAATAGGAGTTGTAAATGAAGCTAACGCGGATAGTGCCACAATAATAAGCAAAATATTACTAGTTAATCCTGCTTCAACAGAAGCAGTTCCGATAACAATCCCTCCAACGATACCGATTGTCTGACCAACCTTTGTTGGAAGTCGTGCTCCTGCTTCCCTTAATAGTTCAATCGTTAATTCTAAAAATAACGCCTCTAATAAAGGAGGTAACGGAACCTCTCGTCGAGAAGAAATAAGTGTATTTAATAAGTCATTAGGTATTAACTCATAATGATAAGTTAAGGCAGCAACATAAATGGGTGTAATTAAAATTGAAAATGCAACGGCAAACAATCGAACAAGCCGGATAAATGACGCATTCAGCCAATTGTAGAAATAATCATCAAATGCAGAAAAGAATTCAACTAACGTTGTAGGTCCAATTAATACATGTGGAGATCCATCCACCATTACACCTACTTTTCCTTCAGCTAGAATAGAAGCAACCCGGTCAGGTCTTTCTGTATCTAGAAGCTGAGGAAATGGTGAATTATGATTATCTGATATCATCTGAGTAATAAACGAGCTATCACTGATTTGATCAAATTCAATTTCATTTATCCGTTGTAAAACAGTTCGGAAGTTCTCTTCATCTACAATTTCTTCAACACATAATATGGCAACTTTTGTTTTAGAAAGGTCGCCTATCTGAAGCTCACGAATTCGTAATTTTTCATCAGGTATTCTTTTACGAATTAAATTTATGTTCGATTCAATCGATTCTACAAATGCTTCTTTTGGTCCTACAACACTAAATTCGACCTCTGGAAGTGATACATCACGCGCTTTATTAAGGGTTGCCTTTATGAGTAAACAATGAACACCATACTCTGTTAACGTGACCAGAATATATCCATCGAGCAACTTATCTTTCATTGTGTTTGTATCTGTGGTCAGAAGGATCTCTTCGATTGGAATAGCATTCTTTAAATCCAAAAGCGATTTCCAATTATTATCTTTTAATGCTGGCATTATTTTCCTTTGAAGAGTCTCCGTATCAACTAATGTACGAAAATACGAGAACCAATATTGAACATGCTCATTCTTATCACTATATTGTATAAAATCTGAAGACGTTCTCATTTTATTGACAACTTGTACAACTGATTCCTGCACTATGTTGTTCTCTGACATTTTTTTATTCATTTATCCACTTTGCACGCTCCAATATATCGTTTTTTTTAGGTTTCCAACTTTTGTTAGAATTATACTGATGAGGTCTTTTGATAAGAAAAGTGCAAAACGCCAGTCTATCGGAGACAAGAAAAACCGAATGTCTTCTGGAGCTAGACACCCAAACTTAATGCACAAAGTTCTATACTTTCTTTTCTTTTAAGAAAAACTAGATTTTTTTATAATCCTTTTTGATCGTATAAAAAACACAAAAGGAGTACCTCATCAGGTACTCCTTTTGTCATTATATTATTTTGCAAAACGATGATTTCCAATTGTAATGGTTACTTCTCTTGAAGTAATCCAAGTGCTTTTCGCTGTTTTGGGATTATAAAAATAGACCGAACCGTTCCCCATTCCACGAAATGCTAATGCTTCTTTTACAGCTTCTTTTGCAGATGGATCAGCAGGTTGATTAATGGTTCCGTTTTGAACAGGAGTAAAAGCATAATAGCCTTGATCTTTTTGATAAATAACACGTTTTATATCATTTGGAAATAATGAACTATCCACTCGGTTTAATACAACAGACGCAACTGCAACTTTCCCGGCATAAGGCTCACCCTTTGCCTCAGCATGTACAAGTCTTGCTAATAAATCCATCTCAGCATTTGTTACAGTTTGAGGTATAACTAAATTTTCACCCACAAATAATAAATGTGATGTTTTTTTATTTGTTGACATTAACGATTTAACAGGCACTCCATATTTTTTACCGATCTTCCAAAATGTATCACCTGTTTTTACTTGATGTGTTGTTGCAGCATTAGCTTTTGATTGTGGTGCAGTAATCGCTACAAGCGATAAAGCTAATGTTGAAACAGCAACAAGTTTTAAAACCATTTTTTTCATAGGTTTGTTACCTCCTAAAGATTCATAAATTAATAACTACCAATGTTTGTTGTTCTTGCCACATACACAAGCCTAACAGGATTACTCTACAATAGCACTCCTCAAAATCTGGTAGACTTACCATAAGTTAAAAGTAGGTTAACGGACAAAAAAATAGAGCCTAGAAGAAGGGGTACTAACTTCTCGGCTCTTGTAAATAACGATAGACAACGTGTCCACCTTGTTTTGCGATCCCGCGAAAATGTTTAAAATCCTCACGCGCTACGAGAACATCACGAAATGGTAAGAATTGTTCTTTAGCAACATAATATTCGTGTAATTCACCATCTTTTAATTTATTAAGAATGTCATGAATCATTTGCTTGTCCATCATCTTTCCTCACTTTATAAGCATTCAATGCTTCATTATAGAAAAAAGGGTGTTTATTTGCAAGGGTATTAATCAGATGTTTTTAACCAAGTTTCCAATCGCTTAAACTCTCTCTTGGCATCTCCCATTCCCATTCTGTAAAGATCTTCAAGTTTGGTTTGATTTCTCTCGATTCTGCCCACTTTCAATTTTGAACTTGGCCTTATCACAAATACTTTACCCTTTTTTTCTTGTTCTCTAATATGTTCAAGTGTATCATTGTACATTTTATACCTGGCTAAGATTGCTTCAATTAATTTAGGATATTGGCGATATGACTTATTAATTAACCAACTAATATTTGATTTTTTCTTGAAGTAGGATGCTTCTCTTGTTAACACAATAATATTACGTTTGTTTCCGTCTTCTTCCGCTTTTTTAATTGGAACAGAGTCAGTGATCCCTCCATCCAATAGTTGTTTTCCTTTATATTTAACGACAGGAGCTATAAAAGGTAAAGAACTTGATGCACGGATAACAGTTAACATATCGTTTCCATAGTCCTTTTTATTAAAATAAACGGGTTGACCTGTTTGACAATCAGTTGCGGCTATGACAAATTCTTCTGTTCCTTTATAAAAGGTTTCATAGTCGAATGGAACATGTATATTAGGAATTTCATCAAAAATAAAATCCATACCAAATAATTGACGATGCTTAACATAGTTTAGAAGAGATAGATATTTTGGGTCTGTAACATAATCTATATTAACCTTACGATTTCTCCCTCTTTGTCTCGATAAATAAGAAGCGCCAAAGCAAGCACCAGCTGATACACCAATAACATAGGGAATGTATAATTCCTGTTCCATAAAAACCTCTAAAACACCAGCTGTATAAATCCCTCGCATCCCTCCGCCTTCTAATACTAAACCTGTGTCATCCATGTTGAACGCTCCTTTACATAAACTCTTTTTTAATATAACATAAATAACCTTCTTGATCAGTTAATGAGTTCTACTAATCATCAACTCTTAGCTTATATGTGTGAGGCAAAAAGGCATTTGTCATATTTTTGAAAAAATAAGTAAAAACGCTTTACTTACTAAAAAAAATAGTGTTAAATAATTCTAATAGAGATTTTCTATTATTTCATTAGCGCCCTTGGCTCATGGCGTTAAGCGTATACGAGATGATTAGAATTAAAAAAAGAGAAGAATTTTAATCGTATAAGAATATGTAAAGGAGCGAGGCAATGAAGATCGCTAAAGTTGGCAGTATCATTGAATTTAAAGACGGTTTAACAGGTGTTGTTGAGAAAGTAAATGAAAATTCCGTAATTGTTGATCTCACGTATATGGAGAATTTTCATGATTTAGATCTTGATAGACGTACGGTTGTTAATCATAAAAACTATAAAATTATTAAAGATTCATTTTCTTAATAGAAAAATGACGAGAAGGATTATTCATCCTTCTCGTTTTATTTTTCAGCTTTACTATCAGGAATTGCAGACAAAAAGGTTTGCCCGCATACTTTGCACGCATAGTCACCAGCATATTCTCCCAAAAAACGCTGTTCAATCTGAAGATGTTTACACTCTCTTTTACCCTTTTCCTCCCATTCATTTCGCAATTTAGCTGCTTCATGGAACTCCATTATATACACCCCCAAAATAAATCCCTTCTTACATATTCTTATTTTATTGGTTTTTATTAGATGCTATGCTATCAATCAGAATGAAGAATAAAATTCACGTTAACACTTTACAGTAAAATGAATTTATCCCAAAGTATTTGCAAGCAAGGAATAGATTGCTCCATAAGGGGGGGCAAACAAAAAATAGTTGCATACACAATATTAAGGAAATAATTGCGTCAGGAGTGAAAAGATGTTACAGGTTACAAATAATAAAACCAGCCCCTTTCCCCTTAGTAACCAAGCAAAAATAGAGACGAATAAATCTACCAATAAATTGGTTGGCTCAACAAACTACATGAAAGGAAAAAGCAATTCCCACAAAATAAAAATGACAACTATTCCATTTTCCAGTTATATTCATATTGATTCTTTTCTTAACAATCCTATTTATGGAAATAAAACAAAACAGAATGTACAACTATTTGATAAAAAAAAAGACGATCAACAGCAATTTACTACTACTACGTATTATCAGGATCAACCATTTTGCAAACTTGTCCGTTCCGATATCCGGTTGATGACTGATTTAAACAAAAAAGGTAAAAAGCAGAATCAGTTAATTGAGACTTTACCAAATACCTTTACACCGATTCACACTGGACAGTCAGTCTCAACAGAATCCGTTATTAACTTGATACTCGGAGATACTCAAATCTATCCCAAAGCACTACTACCGATTGTTCTTGGTGAATACCAAACAGAAATAATTATTCATACAACCATTCCGTTCAAAAAAGGTATTTCGAACATTGTTGATGTTACCAAAGAAGTAGTATTAACAAATTGTAAATTTCTCCCCACTGATTATTCTCTTGATTCAAATAAAATGAAAAGACATGTTTCAAAAGGAACATTATTTATTGAAGGTTTTATTGATGAATCAATAGAATTTATTCCCGCATTAAATTTAGACCAAAAACCGCCAAGAGAATGGATTAAAAATATATGTTACCAAATTGATCAGGTACTTATTATTGAGCTGCAACTTCTTTTGCTCCAGCAGCAGGTTATTAATTCTAGTAGTTCGTCTAGTTAAAACCAAAAACACACGACCCAATCAAAAAATTCCACTATTAAACTAGTAATATTCATCCAATCATAAAAGAAGAAAATGTATATCCTATTGTATAAAGTTTAATTCTTTAAATAGTAAGTAGGAGGGAATATTAATGGGTTTTTATCCTAAAGGTAATGGTAAATCGAAGTGTGTTGGTGCAAAAAATAATTGTGAAGTGAAGGCTCGTACAGAGACACAACTCCCTGTTTCAACAGGTCCGGCTGTTGTGAATCCAAACCTGGTTAGTCCTCTAATCAAGGTTCCTCTTGTTTTGGCTGAACCTACTATCCAGGTCGTAGTAGAAGCGGATATTCCGCTTAATCCTCCAGCAGGCGAAATTAAACGAGTTTTAAAAGATGTATTTTTAACTCAATGCAAACTTGTACCGGTTGGACCTTTCACAGAAATTGGTGATACAGGATTCTTTACTTCTGCAGGAGCTAAATTATTTGTAGAAGGTTATATCCGTAAAAACATTGAATATGCAACAAAAGAATGTTACGGTTCAATTCGTACAACTACAGCAAAGGTACCTTTCTCAGGTTTTGCTGATATTTCTGGAGAATTATTAAATGATCCAATCTTTGGATTTGGTGAACAAAGAAGAGCTCAATTTATTGATCCTGTTGGTTTAGAATCACCTCGTTTAGATAAGTACTTCTTTGAAAATAGTGTACTTTACAATGAACAGCCATTCTGTGAACTTATCGGAGCTGACTTCTTTGAATTAGACTTTTCTCCTCATCATCACAACGGACCAGCTAAGTGCTTTAGCACATTACGTGAAAAAATTGTTATGGACGTTACTTTAAAAGTATTACAATTCCAACAAATTCCTCTTAATGGAAATGGTGATGAGTAATTTATTCCGATAAGGAATACTCAAGTAATCAATAAACCCTTGTAAGAAAGCATTTGTCATTAAATATACAAAAAAGATAAGTTGAGTATACTAATCACTCAGCTTATCTTTTTTACTATCTATTATCTACTGTTTCAGGTACAAAATCATGGTTCATTAAACGGTATTGGAATTTCCTCAAAGTTTCTTTTAGATATTCTTTGACAACTCATTTAAATTGTCTACTACTTGATATTTTTCCAATTTCACATCCCTAATCGTTTTAAATAAAGTTTAGATTTAATGGAGAAAGAAAAGACACCCGTTATTGAGTGTCAATTCATCAATCCTTCATCAATATATACTTCCATTCCCTCTTCTTCTAAGCATTCACCAAAGAATTTAACGGCTTTCTTATAATCATAATTGATAATATTAAGATCTTGATCATCTGCATCGTATACAGCTACTACCGCACCCTTTACATAAAGGTTTATGTAATCATCAGTTCCTTTTAAATTTGCTTGCACACTGAATTCCTTGCCTTTTATCGTTTCTTCATTTGCTTTTAATGCTTTAGATAATAAGTCTTTGATTTCGTTCATTAGAACAACCTCCTATAGGTAACTTCTTATAGGTTTTATCATAACGAATTGTAAATTTGCAAGTTTCAATCAAAAATAGTGCTTAGAAAAACAGAACTCCTTTATTAGGATAGATGTTAGTAGAAACAAAGAATCAAAGAAAAAAGGATATGACTGTTAGAATCATCTGTAAGAGCGTCTTACTATACAACAAAAAAGGCACCCAAAAGGATTGCCTCTAAAAATCAAACTTATTTAGTTCAATTTCAAACTTAAATATCGTTATACCTTGTATCACAGTGACATCATACATACCTGTGTGACACGTCACAACTTATCTTTTTTACTATCTATTATCTACTGTTTCAGGATACAAATCATGATTCATTAAACGGTATTGTGCCATTTCCTCATATTTTGTTCCAGGCTTTCCGTAGTTTGTGTAAGGATCAATTGAAATCCCTCCACGTGGCGTGAATTTACCCCATACCTCAATATAACGTGGATCCATTAATTTAATAAGGTCGTTCATAATGATATTCATGCAGTCTTCATGGAAATCTCCATGGTTTCTAAAACTGAATAAATATAACTTTAGTGACTTACTTTCAACCATTTTTTTATCAGGAATATAGCTAATATATATAGTGGCAAAATCGGGTTGATTTGTTATTGGACATAATGATGTAAATTCTGGACAATTAAATTTAACAAAATAATCACGATTAGGATGCTTGTTATCGAATGATTCCAGAATATCAGGTGAATATTCAAATAAATATTTGACTCCTTGATCCCCTAATAATGTTACATCTTTTAATTCTTCGTTTTTTCTTCCTGCCATGATTTGGCCTCCTTACATTCTTGATTACACACCACGTTTATTTCCCCATACTAACGTATGAAGCTGTGGTAAAACACGCACATTATTTAAATCTGAATCTACTATCACTTGGTCAATGAGCCACTCGTATTTTTTAAGCAAGTGTTGGACAAGATGATCTGTATCCGAACCATGAACATCTTCATTTCCTACCTGCAGGTAAAATGGAATGTCCCGATAACGTTTATGAACATTCTTTGCATAAAAAAGATCTTGTTCGTTAAACACAACAACCTTTAAACTTATAGACTGAGAGGTTTCTTCTCTCGTTAACTTATGAATAATGTGGTCGAGTTTTTCAAAATCGGTCTTCATACCAGAGCTAGGCGGCTTAGGTGAAATGGTTAAATCATCGATTTGCTTTAACCACTCTTGGTAACGACTGCCTTGTGTCTCAATTGCAATCTGCTTTCCATTATCTTTTAGCAAGGTAACGAACTCTTGAAGGTTTCCTAGAAGAGCTGGATTTCCTCCTGAAATGGTGACATGTGAAAAGCGATCTCCACCTAATTCAACTAACTCTGACCAAATTTCTTCTGCTGTCAATTGTCTTATATCATCTTTCGCAGATCCATCCCAGGTAAAGGCTGAATCACACCAACTGCAAGAATAATCACATCCTGCAGTACGAACAAACATTGTTTTTTGACCAATAACCATTCCTTCACCTTGAATGGTTGGTCCGAATATTTCTAATACCGGTACTTTCTTCACGCTTGTTCCTCCTTATTTTTCGGGCGGAACACTACATAGCTAGTCGGTGTTTCTCTAACAAAAACTTGAACACATTTAGGTTTATTTTCTTTTGTATCCAAGTCTTTTTGTATCACTTCATATATTGCTCTTGCCACACCTTCAGTTGTTGGAAAGTAATTTGAATCTTTATCTGAAAAAAGATCTGTATGTTCATTTAATAGTGAGTGATCAAATCGGTTATGGATTAATTTTTTTAATGAAGCAAAATTCACTAAAAATCCAGACTCATCAAGCTCATTCCCAGCAATGGTGATGTTAACAAAGTACGTATGGCCATGGACTTTCTGACATTTCCCTGCGTCCTCATGTGGAATATAGTGTGCTGCAGCAATATGCATATCTTTATTTAATTCAAATTGGAAAGGATGCTGAACTTGAGGATATATTTGTTGCATCATTGCTCTTTCACCTCGCAATCAGACAAGTACTCATCAAGTCCTTTTTGACGTAATTCACACGCCGGACATTCCCCACATCCCTCGGCAATGATGCCGTTATAGCATGTAAGTGTCTTATGACGGACAAAATCGAGAACACCAAGCTCATCTGCCATTTGCCATGTCTCAGCTTTATTAATCCACATGAGTGGTGTATGGATGACAAATGAGTGATCTAAAGCTAGATTTAACGTCACATTACATGATTTTACAAATGCATCGCGACAATCTGGATAGCCGCTAAAATCAGTCTCACAAACACCTGTCACAATATGCTTTGCCCCAATTTGATTTGCTAAAATAGTGGCAAAAGATAAAAACAGAAGATTACGGCCAGGAACAAATGTTGACGGAAGTTCTCCTTCCTTTTGTTCAATCTCAATATCCGATCTTGTTAATGCATTCGGAGCTAACTGATTTAGTAAGGACATATCTAAAATATGGTGTTGAATCTCCAATTCTTTCGCAATAGACTTGGCAACCTCTATTTCTAAGCTATGTCGTTGATTATAATTGAACGTAACCGCCACAACTTCCTTAAACTGCTTTAATGCCCAAAACAAACAAGTTGTGCTATCCTGTCCACCACTAAAAACAACAACCGCTTTTTCATTCTTCATCTAAACCGTTCCCTTCTACATGACTTACGTGTATAACAGTGAGTATTTAACATAAACTTTACTTATTAGAAATTTTTAAAAATATATTTACAAAATAAAAAAACACCTTCGAATTATTTTCGAGGTGTTTGCTATAGCTCATCTATAATAAAACTTATATCTCAAGTAAAGATATTATAGTTTTTTATAGAGGGTTTAGCTAGAACCTCTCCCGATTTATGAAAATCGGATTTTTGTTAAATTTTCAACTAAGAAAATATATCATGAATATATTTTTTTTGCAATGAATTTATCTATGGAGGACTTCGTATGTCACTAAAGCAAATCCTCATTCGTGTTCGAAGCAGTTTCTGGTACTTACCGACTGTTTATAGTATTATCGCCTTTATTTTAGCAATTATCAGTATGGTTATTGATAGGTTTATACTGTCACATGATTTTTCTACACTATTACCAAATGTCTTTTTATCAGATGTAAATCTTGCACAAACCATTCTTAGCTCATTATCCACTTCACTATTAACAATGACCACCATAACGTTTTCATCAATTCTAGTCGTATTAACTACTTATCTTTCTCAATTTTCACCCAGAACTCTACAAAATTTCATCACTGATCACCATACACAGCGTGTACTGGGTATTTTTATAGGTGGATTTATTTATACAATCATTTTATTACTGCTCGTTAGAAATAATGAAGATCCTTCATTTTATATTGTTCCAACATTCGCTATCATCGTCTCCATTATTTGCTTAGGAATGTTCGTTTTTTTCATTCATCATGTCACAACATGGATTAAAGTAAGTAACTTAATTTTTCACATCACTCAAAAAACGATTCAATCGATTCATAAACAATTTGTTGATGAAGAAAACTATAAAGAATATCCACCCTGGGAAAATTGGGAATTTGATGAAATTCAATCGCTTGAACCTTATTTAGTATATAGCAAACGCTCGGGCTATATTGAATATATTGAATTTGATAAATTAATGACACACTCAACAAAAGATAATCTCATCATTAAAATAGAACAGGATTTAGGGAAATATGTTGATGAATATACCCCACTGTTCTCGATCTGGAGGCTTAAGAATAAAAAGCAAGCAGAAATTTATTTATCATATATTACGATTTCATCTGATCAAGAGCCTTTCCAAGATGTTCATTTTGGTTTTCAAAAACTTGTTGAAATTGCCCTAAGAGCAATTTCACCATCCATAAATGATCCATATACCGCAATAAACAGCATTAACCACTTGGCTAAAATTTTATCATTACTTGGTAAAAAACATTTGGCAACACCATTTTATTACGATCAGCATCGTCAATTAAGAGTCATCTATGAAAGACCAGGCTTTGATGACTATTTATATGAAAGTTTTTATCAAATACGACATTACGCAAAAGAAGATGTTTCCGTTATGACCGCCATTTTAAAGGCATTGACATACATTGCACAAGAAAATTCTCCTTTTATTAAACAAGCTGTCTGGGATTTTTCATATTATATCGTTGAGGGATTAAAAGAAACGAAATGGTTATCGAGGGATCAAGCATACTTAAATGATCATCTTAAAAACATTGCCAAGGCTTGCCAAAAGTTTAACAAATCGGATGAATTGATGTTGATAGAAAAAAGGTGAGAATCTCACCTTTTTTCTTAATGATCTTCTTTTTTACCTGCATCCTGTGCAAGCTGATCAAATGATTTTACTTTACCATGAGGATTTTGTGATTGCTTCCGTACAGTCCACTGACGTTCCTTTTGAGACTTGGATTGTGTCATAATTACTCCCCCAGGTTGCATTTTAGCCTCTATTATGAAGCTTTTTTTATGATATCCTCAAAAGGGAAATTCAATTCTCACTATTACTCTTTTGAGTGATGTCTCCCTCTGCCAAAAATCAGAAATAAACCTATTATAATTAAGATAGCTGGCCAAAAGGAAAGAATGTTAAAGGTAAAAAGATTTTGTATAAGAAAGACAAAACCTAATCCAGATAATATAAAAATGGGGATAAGCAATCCCACCTCTTTTCCACCAAATACCCATAATTCAAATAAGCCAAATGCAACGGCGAAAAGGTAAAAAGGCCATGTATAACCGGAAAATGACCAAGTTGTCATCTCTTCAAACATAAAGAGTAAACTTAATACAAATAATATACCTCCAGGAACCAACAATCCCGCTTGCTGCTTTTTGCCTCCACTCAAAAAGAATCCTAAATGAAAACCTACTGAAACAAACAATAAAATAATTGGCCAAGAGACACTCCATAAATTGCCTATTAGTCCAAATGATTGTAATGAAAAGAATAGTCCTAACCCAATTAAACAGACACCATAAAAAACTTTACCGTTCTTCATAAGTTCCCTCCTCTCACTTTGTATAACTTCTATCTCTATGTTACGTATAACTATGGGAAAAGTTTCAAATAAAGAAAAAGAACCTACATGATGTAAGTTCTTTTCACCTCTATGATGTGGCTATTTTTTTATCGAGTAGACTTGTTGTCGATACAACCTGTGGAACTGTTGTAATTTCAAGGGAACGAATGTGATGGTTTTCCATTTCATGAACTTTAAAAATATGGGAACCAAATTCGATAAAATCACCCTTCTTAATATCATATCGTTCTGTCAAAACCCAGCCACCGATAGTGTCAACATCAGAATCATCGATATCTACTCCTAATAATCCATTCACTTCACTAACTAGAACTTTTCCATCAATAATATATCTGGAATCAGATATCTTCTGAATTAAAGGTACTTCATCCGCATCAAATTCATCACGAATTTCTCCTACGATTTCCTCCAAGATATCTTCAACAGTCACTAGGCCAGCTGTCCCTCCATATTCATCAATTAAGATGGCCATATGAATTCGTTCTCTTTGCATTTTCAACAAGAGCTCATGAATTGGAATTGACTCTATCACCTGTATAATAGGTCGAACGTATTTTTCGATTGAAAACGCTTTTTGGTTTTCGACTTGTATAAGATCTGTAAAAATTTCTTTAATATTGACAATACCAACAATGTGGTCTTTATCTCCATCTACGATTGGATATCTTGTATACTTCTCATCTTTGATAATTTCCAGCTGCTCATGAATATGTGCATCAATCGATAAAGATACGATTTCAGTACGCGGCACCATAATTTCTTTGGCAATTCGATTATCAAACTCAAAAATTTTATTAACATACTTAAATTCAGATTGATTAATCTCCCCACTTTCATAGCTTTCAGAAAGAATAATTCTTAATTCCTCTTCACTATGTGCCAGCTCATGCTCTGAAACAGGTTTAAATCCGAAAAGGCCTGTAATAAATCGGGCTGATCCGTTTAATATCCAGATAAATGGGTACATTATAATATAGAAAGCCATTAAAGGTTTTGCGAACCATAAACTAACAGCTTCAGCCTTTTGAATAGCAACTGTTTTAGGTGCCAATTCTCCGACAACTACGTGTAAAAACGTAATTGATGTAAAGGCGATTACAAATGATAACACAGTAGCTACAGATGTAGGCAGTTCATATTGCTGAAACAAAGGTTTTAGCAAATGTTCAATCGTAGGTTCGCCAAGCCACCCCAAACCTAAAGCTGTTATGGTTATCCCTAACTGACAAGCAGACAAATATTCGTCAAGATTACTAATGACTTTCTTTGCAGCGCCTGCCTTTTTGTTTCCTTCTGCAATTAATTGGTCAATACGAGAGCCCCTAATTCTAATAATTGCAAATTCAGAAGCAACGAAAAAACCCGTAAGAGCGATTAAAATTGCAACAAGCAACAAATTCACTATGTCCAAATAAGCTTCCTTTCTCCGTTATCAACGGAAAAGGAGTCACCTCCTGAGAGTCAAATCATAATAAAATGTTTTATATTAATTAAAATGATCATTATCTGCGTCCGCTTGGAGTACAATAAGGGATGCGATAATTGTATTTATTTTTAACACTGCCCCATATTATCACCCCACAGTTTTAGTTAGAATTATCATAATATGAATGAAACTCTTCAGTCAAACATAACCCTTTGCCGATTTCTTAAATAAATATGTGATAATTCGTTTAATAATACCTTTTCTAATGAAAAACCACTCAATATGACCCGAAATGAACATATTTACCACATTTCAAGAAATGTTTGTTAGATTTTGAAAAAACACTTATCCTCAATTCTTAATAAAGCATTCTTTTCTTTTACTATTGAACCTTTATTTAATCATATACTGAAACAAAAAACCCGCCAATTGGCGAGTTAGATTAGATTACAATAATTTCACAATTTTATCGAAGTCCCTATATGATTCTAAGTAGAAGTCCGCTCCTTGTGAATGATTTTGAAAAAGGCATGTCAAAATTCCAATTTCCTTTGCAGGTAATATATCCAACAAACGATCCCCTATTGCTATATCTAAATGATATTTCTCATGTAAATATCGATAAGATGCTGAATCAGGTTTTCGCGGAAAGCCATCATCGCCTGCCACAATTTCATTAAAATAATCATTCAAATGATAGTAGTCTAAAATTAACTTTACTTCATCTCTCGGCTTATGTGTCATAATCACATTTACATTTGCTTTCATAAGAATGTTTTCTACATAAGGGAATGGCTTTTTCATTTTTGGAGAAAGAGATTTTTCTTTCTCTTTAAACAAATTAATTTGTTCTTCTGACAAATTAAAACATTTTGCCGCATGGCGAAAAGATACTTTAAGCTGTTTAAGAATGTCTTTTTTCTCTGCCCTCTCACGCAAAAGATCATGCATAACAAGAGTAAATGCAGGATATGTATCAAATAAAGTCCCATCAAAGTCCCATAAGATGTTCATTTTACTCACCTATTATTACTTAATTTTTCATTCCACGGTATGTGCCAGTAGTTAATTCTTTCATGTATGGTTCCAGATCCGGCATATTTACATCTTTAGCTAATTTTATTGCATATTGAATATCATACGGTACTCTAACAAACTGAATAGAAAAAGGAGCTTCATCTTTGGAGTCGTATTCCCCTTCTAAAATAACATATGCTGCAGAAGTATGGTCAAGAGGATTCCCTACACTTCCCGTATTAAAAAGAGTTTTTCCGTTAAGATGCTGAATAAAAGCATTATGTACATCACCATAACCAACAACATCAGGATTACCCATAGAGTTTCCTGTATTTTCTGTGTTTTCAAACATACTTAGACGCTCCTCTATCGAATCCCAAGGTTGTATACGAGTATATAAACTGAAAGGTGAGGCATGAAATAATCGAATCGTTTTGCCACTCATATAAAAATCAATCGAAAAAGGTAATGATTCCAAATAAACATTCTGTTCGTCTGTTAATTGCTTTTGATGCCATTTTAATGTCTCAAATTCAGTATCCTTGGTAATAAAATCATCCCAATTCCCCTTTAATACATGCTCACATGTTTGTTTGATTTTTTCAATTGATCCAAAAGAGTCCGGACCTTTACCTACTAAATCTCCAAGACAAAAGATCCTTTTAATTCCTCTTCTTTCTATGTCCTCCAATACAGATGTCAACGCCGGCATGTTTCCATGTATATCAGAAACTAAGGCAATTTGTTCCATATAATAATGCCTCCTTATCACGTCTTTAGCAGCTTGTCCTTTTATTTCCTTGAAGTGAAATGCAAGATTAATTGCACGACGACTTCATTATATTGGTTTCTTTAGTGTAGCACAAACCAACGATCATTCAGGTACTTTTTTAACGATTAATAGGACAAGCATTCCTAAGCAAACATAGCCAAATATAGGATACAATGATGAAATTAATGAACTGTATCCGATCTTACTGATGAATGCTGCCAAACACAAGATCCCACATACAATAATCATTCTTGGTACATTAATAATTGACACAATTTGTCTTTCAAGGCCATACAAATTTCCAATAACTGATGTAAAAACCTCTCCATATATAATGGCAATGTATATATAGTAGACGGCATATATTGTTGACTTCATTACCTCTGCCATCGGTATATCAAATTCAACTACATTTGGTAATGTAGAGAGAGCAATATGACTGCTGACTAAAATAGCTGTTAATAAAAACCCTCCCAACATGCCCCCTCTTTTTAACATTTTTTCATCATTCACTTCATTAGCTAAAGGGACAAGTACAGCTGAAGCCATCGTTAAATTAAAGGCTGCATATGAAAAACTTGATATAATCCATTTATATGAATCAGATAATTTGTTCGGTCTGTATTCAAATGATTCGATTGAAAATGCTTGTACAGCTAACAATAAACTAAAAACTACTAACATCGGAACTACAATAAGATTAACACTAAAAAGACCCTTTACTCCGAAAGTCATGACTACAATCGTCAACAAAATAGTAATGATCACACCAAGTCGAACTGATAGGTTAAGCTGTTCTCTAAAAATTGCTCCTGCTCCTGATAACATGATGGAGGTTAAACCTAATAACACGATAAGCATAAAAATATTTACAAATCTTCCAAATCTAACCCCAAATAAGTAAATCATAACATCCTGGTACGATGTAGCTCGTATTCTTTTTGATAAGATGAGCAGTTTTGTTCCAACAAACATAAAAAGTATTCCAGCTAACAAAATACCCGCAAGTCCAAATACGCCGTATTTTGTAAAAAATTCAACAATCTCTCTTCCTGTCGCAAAGCCAGCTCCCACAACAGTCCCTATATAAACAGCAGCAATTTGAAAAGGAGCAATCCACGATCTTCTCATCCAGTACACCTCACTATAGTTAAACAGGCTTGTATCATTATATGAGAGAAAAACAGGAAGATTCTATTTCCTTTCAAGTACCATTTAGAAAAAATTCCCTGAATCAAAATAGTTGAATGTCAAAATTAGTCAAAGTATACTATAGTCAAACAAGGTCAAACAAATGATCATTTTTATCCAATTAGTCAAAGTTGGTCAAGACTTCCATCATCAAAACTATTTGCAAAAGGAGTTTTTAATATGCAATGTGAAAAATGCAAAACAAACAAAGCTACTATTCATTTAAATATTCAAATAAATAAACAACAAAAACAACTAACATTATGTCAAGACTGCTATTCATCATATAAACAAGCGATTCCTACTGGTTCTGGAGGATTTTCTTCTTTTCCTTTTGAGCAATTTTTCAAAGGGTTTCAGCCAAATCCAACTGAAATGGAACAACAACAAAACAAGCATGGTGACGGCGGCATCCTTGATCAATTAGGCCGTAACTTAACTTCTGCTGCACGTGCAGGTCTCATTGACCCAGTCATTGGGCGCGACGAAGAAGTAGACAGAGTCATCGAGATTTTAAATAGACGCAATAAAAACAATCCAGTACTAATTGGTGAGCCAGGTGTCGGAAAAACAGCTGTTGTGGAAGGACTTGCCCTAAATATTGCTAATGGAACTGTCCCTGCAAAACTTACTAACAAAGAGGTCTATTTATTAGACGTGGCATCACTTGTCGCAAGCACTGGTATTAGAGGGCAATTTGAAGAAAGAATGAAAAAGTTAATTGACGATTTACAAAATCGCAAAAATATCATTCTATTTATTGATGAAATTCATCAAGTAGTCGGTGCAGGATCTGCAGAAGGTTCTATGGATGCGGGAAACATTCTAAAACCTGCTTTAGCAAGGGGAGAATTACAATTAGTTGGAGCTACTACCTTAAAGGAATATCGTCAAATTGAAAAAGATGCAGCTTTAGAAAGACGTTTTCAACCCGTTATTGTTCATGAACCATCTCTTGAAAAAGCAGTCGAGATCCTTAAAGGTATTCAGGGCAAATATGAAGACTTCCATCAAGTCAATTATACGGAAGAAGCCATCCAAGCCTGCGTAAATCTCTCACACCGTTATATTCAGGATAGATATTTACCAGATAAAGCCATTGATTTACTTGATGAGGCTGGCTCAAAAAAGAACTTAATGCAAGTTGCTCCTTCAGTCGCTGAAATAGAAAAACGATTAATTCAACTTAGAAAGGAAAAACAGGAAGCAACAAATACTGAAAACTATGAAGTAGCAGCAAAATTACGCGATGAAGAAAATAAATTAACAGAACAATTAAATCATAACGAAGGAAAAGCCGACAAGCTTTCGGTTACTATTGAAGATATCCAAGCAATCGTCGAAAAGAAAACAGGTATTCCTGTAGGCCAACTTCAACAACATGAACAAACACAAATGAAGTTTTTAGAACAGAACCTTTCCAATAAAGTGATTGGTCAAGAAGATGCCGTTAAAAAGGTGGCAAAAGCTATTAGACGAAGCAGAGCTGGTCTTAAATCAAAAACCAGACCAATCGGCTCCTTCCTATTTGTTGGTCCTACAGGGGTTGGTAAAACTGAGCTCACAAAATCATTAGCAAAAGAATTATTCGGATCAGAAGATGTAATGATTCGCCTGGATATGAGCGAGTATATGGAGAAACATGCAGTGTCTAAAATTATTGGTTCACCTCCGGGTTATGTTGGTCATGATGAAGGAGGACAATTAACAGAAAAGGTTCGTCGCAACCCATATAGTATTATCTTGTTAGATGAAATAGAAAAAGCTCATCCTGATGTTCAGCATATGTTCCTTCAAATATTGGAAGATGGCCGTCTAACAGATAGTCAGGGGCGGACTGTAAACTTCAAAGAAACTGTTATTATTATGACAAGCAATGCCGGTGTTGCAGAAAAACGTGTGACTGTTGGTTTTGAAACTTCATTGAATACTGCTGTTGAAGAAAGCAAACTATTAGAATCATTAGGTTCCTTCTTTAAGCCTGAATTTCTTAATCGATTTGATAATATTATTGAGTTTTCTTCATTGGAAAAAGAAGATCTCTTAAAAATTGTCACAATAATGCTTGACGATTTAGCTGTAACTTTAGCAGAACAAGGTATTTCCATTACCGTTACTGATACAGCAAAAGAAAAGCTAGCTGGACTTGGGTATCATCCGGCATTTGGAGCCCGTCCACTACGTAGGGTTATCCAAGAGTATGTCGAAGATAAAATTACAGACCTTTTATTGGAACAAAAAAAAATCAATCAAATTATCGTTGATGTAGAAAAAGATAACATTATTATTAGATAATTTGTTTACTGAAGGATTGTCTTAACTGGGCAATCCTTTTTAGTATTGTTACTACTTAGAAACGTCTTCTTTTTCAACAAAAAAAGCAATCCGATTTATGTTAATATTTTCATAATGTTGTATACTTTAAACACTTCAACACTAGGAGGGATAATACATGATTTTGATACGATTTTTTTTAAAGGCCATCCAAATAAACGGTTGGATACTTGTGTTCGCCACATTAACCCTTATATTATCAAGTAGTTATATTATTTACTTTATTGAACCTGAAACGTTTGCTAATCCTTTTGAAGGTCTTTGGTGGACAATGACAACCGTTGCTACTGTGGGATATGGAGATGTTTCACCTACGACAGTTAGCGGAAAAATATTTGCTATGTTTTTATACATTATAGGAATTGGACTTATGAGTATTTTTATTGGAAAAGTGATTGACTTTTTTAGCATTCGAAAGCGATTAAAGGAGGAAGGAAAATTGACTATCTCAACAAAAGATCACATTTTATTAATCAATTGGACAAAAAAGGCTGCTATTACACTTGATGAACTCTTAAAAGCATTTGAACATATCCAGGTCGTTATCATTG
This sequence comes from Bacillus sp. J37, assembly GCF_000518865.1. GTDB lineage: Bacteria > Bacillota > Bacilli > Bacillales > Bacillaceae > Metabacillus. Next base: position 63,399 of record NZ_JAEK01000009.1, read on the forward strand.
ATGAGCATCTACCTAAAACACCGATTCAGCACGACAGAGTAGAATTTGTAAAAGGCAATCCTGCGAATACTTCTATCCTTGAACAAGCTAACATTCTTCACTCCAAATCAGTTATGATCTTTTCACCTGATGACTTACAAACTGCATCCCAAGCTGATGGTCACACATTATTAATTGGTTCGATGGTTAAAGGATTTGAAAAGGAAAAAAATAAACCAATCTATACTCTTTGTGAAGTAACGAATTCTGCACATATTAAGGCATTTGCACATGTAAATGTTAATGAATTCATAACAGCTAACGACACAGCTGCACACTTAGCTGCACGATCAATCCTTTTTAATGGCTCAAGTGAAGTTATTCGGCAGCTTACGAGTAATGAAGGCTATGACTTATACTCCATTCCTAAAAAAACCGAATGGAAAACGTATGAAGATGCAAGGAAGGCCCTTTCTAAAAAAGGTGCACTTCTTATTTCAAATGGAAATGACTTTTCAATCATTAACCGATTACAAGAAACAATCCCTGAAGATGCGAATTTATTTATCATTTGTCATGACGATAATTATATGGATATAGTTTAAAAATTCAGGAAACAAGTGAGGAACTTAGTAAAAACTCCCCTATATTCTCACTTGTTTTTATCATTTTATCCATTTTTTCTCATATCATGTCATGGCCTGTCTTCATTGTTCATATACATTCAATGAGGTGTTATCCATGATGAAAATTTCAACTTTATTTTTGTTCATTTCTTTTTGTTTCCTCTTCTTAAATGGCTCTGCCATTGGCTTTATCTTTTTCCAAGCAAGATTGGGTGATGGATTTGGAATTGCATTATTTTGTGGTACAAGTTTATTTGGCGCACTTTTAGCATCTATCGCATATGAAGGAAAATCCAGCTACTACTCCCGTTTATTTTTCTACAGCAACCTGGTCATTACATTCCTCCCATTCTATTACTATGGTTTTTCACTTATCTTAAGTTAGTACCTCTCAGTCAATAGACTGAATAATCTCCACCTCTTTGATGAGCATTATTTCCTTCTAGCTCCCGACGTCATTTTTTCATTTCTCTTCTATGATGAACTTAAGAAATTCATTGATTGGGAGATGAAAGAAATGTTTTTTAATGAATATACCCATAAGCTGTTATACGATTTTTTTCTTTACGAACTTGAAGTAGAACAAAATAAACTGAACACCAACCACAATGAAGATGAGCGAGTGTTAAAAACGTCAACCCCAAAAACTTGAATAGTTGCAGAATATGATAAAGTATCTCCCTTTGTCATATTCTTTTCACAACTTCTTTAAAGAAACTCTAAAGTTTTTCCTTTTTCCTCCGATATAATACATAAGAAAAATAAGAGGAATTTGGTGATTTACAATGGATAAAACGTCATTAATAGGTTTAGTATTAGCAGCAATTGCAGTTGGGGTCGGTATGTTTATGAAAGGTGTTAGTCCCGTAGTACTTATTAATCCAGCTGCATTATTAATTATTATATTAGGTACAGCTGCAGCGGTTGTTATCGCATTCCCTACAAGTGAAATTAAAAAAGTACCAAAATTATTTGGAGTTATTTTCAAAGAACAAAAAACATTTACTATTCAAGAATTAATACCTTTATTCTCTGAGTGGGCTCAAGTTGCACGTAAAGAAGGCTTACTTGCACTTGAAGCAAAGATTACAGAAGTTGATGACCCTTTTCTAAAAAGTGGGTTATTAATGGCTGTGGATGGTCAAAATGCAGAATTTATCCGCGATGTGATGACAGAAGAAATTGAAGCAATGGAAGATCGACATCAAACCAATGCTTCCATTTTTACTCAAGCGGGGACTTACGCTCCAACCCTTGGGGTACTTGGTGCCGTGGTTGGATTGATTGCAGCACTTTCTGATATGAGCAATACTGACGCACTGGGACATGCCATCAGTGCCGCTTTCGTTGCAACTCTTCTGGGAATTTTCACGGGGTATGTACTTTGGCATCCTTTTGCAAATAAATTAAAACGCAAATCAAGACAAGAAGCAAAGGTAAAAGAGGTCATCATTGAAGGTGTTCTTTCTGTATTAGAAGGACAAGCACCTAAAGCAATTGAACAAAAATTATCCACATATTTACCTGTTGCAGAAAGAAATAAACTAAATGCTGCTATCGCCGGGGGAGAGAGCATAGATGGCTAAAAAGAAAAAACATAAGCACCATGATGAACATGTAGATGAGTCTTGGCTTGTCCCATATGCCGATTTATTAACATTACTTCTTGCACTTTTCATTGTTTTATTTGCCATGAGTTCAGTTGATGCACAAAAGTTCCAACAAATCGCTAGATCTTTAAATGCCGCTTTTACCGGCGGTACTGGTGTGTTGGAATATCCGAGTCCAACACCTGAAGCACAAATGGAACAATTGAATGTCGAAAAAGAGCAATCTGAAGAAAATATAGAAGAAGCACAAAAACGGATGGAACAACAAAACTTACAAAAAATACAGGAAAAAATCAATACTTATATTAAAGATAATAATCTTGAAACGAAGTTACAAACAACTTTAACTGACGAAGGATTAATGATTACAATTTTAAATGACATTTTCTTTGATTCAGGAAGCGCGGATATCCGATCAAAAGATGTACAGCTGGCAGAAGGAATATCCGAACTACTTGTTATGAATCCCCCCCGGAATATTATTGTGAGCGGACATACAGATAATGTACCTATTAACAACTCGGATTTTGATTCAAACTGGCATTTGAGTGTAATGCGTGCAGTTAATTTTATGAAGATACTAATTGAGAATGATAAGCTGGATGCTAAAGCATTTAGTGCTAAAGGTTTTGGTGAATATAAGCCAGTTGCAAGCAACGACACTAAAGAAGGCAGACAGAAAAACCGAAGAGTTGAAGTTCTAGTATTACCTTATGAACAAAAAGAGTAAACTAAAAAGGATCATCCTATTATTCAAGGATGATCCTTTTTAAGATTATTACTCGCCTTTCATGATATCATTAGCATGAAAGCCGACCTTTTTAAGTAGGTCTGTGACAAGATTTTTCTCTTCATCAGTTAAGACGCTGACTATTTCATCTATTTTCTCTTGGTGAGTTGGGAAAATTTCTTCGATTAATTGCTGTCCTTTTTCAGTAATTTGAGCATGGGTAACACGACGATCATTAGGACAAGCTCTTCTTTCCAGAAGACCTTTTTGCTCTAATTTATCAACTACGTATGTGATGCTTCCACTTGCAAGTAGAATTTTTCCGCCAATTTGCTGCAAAGGTTGTGGTCCCTTATGATAAAGCAACTCAAGTACAGCAAATTCAGTTGGATTTAAATTAAATGTAGATATATGTTTATTCACGACATCATTAAAAGCTCGATGTGCACGTGAAAGAACGATAAAAAATTTTAATGATTCTTCAATATTCTTTGTATTAGTCATTTTTCTCAACCCTTTAAAATTATCTTGAATTCAAAATATTGATTAAGCATAATAATAGACTATGTTAATCAGAATGTCAAACAGAACTAAATAGCTCCTACACTTGCATTGTTTCATCATTTAAAAATATCTTACACAAGTTTTTTAATTGAATCAACACTTCATAACTACCCTATAAAAACATAAAAGGAACACCGAGCCCACTTTATCATATACTTACATAGAGTCGTGATTACTCTAAGTACTACAGAATGTCACATCATTCGTGAATTCTTTGTTCTAATCAAAAGAGTAACATGAGTAGTATAATTTTAAACGAATTTGTTTCTTCGTGTTAAGAGATTCAGCTATAATAGTTCTAAATGACAATTAATGAACAAAGGGTACACATATTAAAAGGAGAAAACTAAAATGTCTGATGTATTATTAGGTAGTATTTTATCAGCCTTATCAACAGGATTAGGTGCCATTCCAATCCTTTTTTTACAAAAAACCATTACCCATCGCTGGAGAGACATTTTATTAGCCTTTACTGCTGGAATCATGATGACTGCTGCAATGTTAGGCTTAATACCGGAATCGTTAAAATATGGAGGTATAATAGAGGTCTCAATCGGGTTATTTTTAGGTGTTTTAGTTCTTACCTCACTCGAAAGAGCGATCCCCCATATTGATTTAGAACATACAAAAAGCGGGATAAAATTTGATGAAAAAGCGCTCCTTATTATTGCTGCTATAACCTTGCATAATATACCAGAGGGACTTTCGGTTGGGGTTAGTTATGCATCATCAGGAAGTAGTGAAAATGAGACCGGAAATCTCATTGCGTTTGCAATCGGGTTACAAAATGCTCCTGAGGGCTTTTTAGTGGCACTGTTTTTAATTAATCAAAGTATTAAAAGAGGGAAAGCATTTTTAATTGCAACCGCCACTGGTGCTGTAGAAATTGTTGCTTCATTATTAGGATTTTATTTAACTAACTATGTAGGTTTTCTTGTCCCATATGGATTAGCATTTGCAGCAGGAGCTATGCTATTTATTATTTACAAAGAACTTATCCCGGAATCCCACGGTGATGGAAACGAACAGTTTGCCACCTATTCCTTTATTACAGGGATCCTCTGTATGGTCATCTTAATCAATAGCTTTTAAAAATTGCTACAAAGAAAAAATACAGTGCGTGTCCACTGTATTTTTTCTTTAATAAGAATAAGTATCTTGAAACGAAAATAATTTCATATTTGGAACAAAATGCTGAAAAGTTCCTCTTTTCGGTTTTTTTTCATCTAATAATAAACGTTGATATTCATTTAATAGCTTGTCCAAATCTTGACTGCATTGAACCGCTAATACACTTGTATAGCCTTCTCTATTTGCTGTTTCAATCATTTCTTCTCTTTTATTGTTTATTAATTCAAGTAACCTCTTCTTCAAGCGCTCAGTATTCATTACATAGCCTCCTAGTTATTCATTTATACGAGAATCTAGGACTTCAAATAGTTATGCATTATCAAAATCCATTTTATTATGACAAAAATTATTACAGAATTTCTCAAATCTGTAAAGACTAAAGCATATTTAGACAATTTTCGCATAATTAAATTTGACAATATTGCAAACATCTTTATTTTTACTTGCTTATATTTTCTTTATTCCCACATTCTGTATTCTTTAAACTTCCCATCCATATTCATTTCATCCTCATATACACATTGATTTTTCTTGATTGGTTAGACTATTAAAAATGCTAAATATAACTGAGTCAAAATGGTATTAATATATGAAAAAAAGGAGTAATACAAATGAAGATTTTAATGATCTTAGGTTTTCTTTTTTTGAATATTGCAGCACCTGTGCTTTCTGAGGCTTCTAGACCTACAGGTCCAAAACATGTCGCCATTGTTATTGATGATTTTGGGAATGACATGAAAGGAACAAATGAAATTCTTTCTTTACCTATTCGATTAACAGTTGCGGTGATGCCCTTTTTATCAACCACTAAAAAAGATGCAGAACTTGCACATCAAAAAGGACATGAAGTCATTCTTCATCTTCCAATGGAACCAGTACATGGAAAAAAGAGCTGGCTTGGGCCAGGTGCCATCACAAGTGATTTATCCGATAAGGAAGTGCGGGAAAGAGTCATAAAAGCTATTGAAGATGTTCCACATGCAGTTGGAATGAATAATCATATGGGGTCAAAAATCACAGCTGATTCGCGTATTATGAGAATCATTTTGGAGGTATGTCAGGAGAAAGGTTTATATTACTTAGATAGTAAAACAACCGGGAAGAGTGTTGTAGAAAAACTGGCAAGTGAGTTAGGTGTCCCCTACCTCGAAAACGAATTGTTTTTTGATGAACAATATACGACAAGCCATATTGTTAGACAGGCGAATTTATTATTAAACAGGATTGAGAATGATACTGAAATTATAGCAATAGGTCATGTTGGAATTGCCGGAGATAAAACAGCTTCAGTCCTCAAACAATATGTACCAAAGGTCAAAGAAAAAGCAAAGGCTGTTACCTTATCAGAATTATTTCTTCATCCAGAGGACGTGACAAATTTTCAATAATGCTGGATCAAAGGGATTGTTCTAATAGAACAATCCCTTTGATCATTAATTTGTTTTGGCAATACGATCGATTGCAGCTACACGAAAATCTTTATCTTCTAATTTTTTCACGACTTTTTGAAGTTTTTGATCAGATAAATCTCCAGATAAATTTAAAATGATCCTTCTAATATACTCATCACCGTTATCTAATGTTAACAAACCTTCGATATTAATATCTTTCACAGCTGTGACTAAATCCTTTATTGCACCCTTATGCTCCTTCGTACCTACTGTTAAAAGAACACCTCCGGTTTTCATTCCAAAAGAATCTTCTAATACATCCATAATGTTTGAATGTGTAATAATACCGGAAAATTCATTTTGTTCATTAATAACAGCCAAGAAAGGTAACCGGCGAATGGATAAAAATGTTTTAAAGAATGAATCGTCTTCAAATATGTAAGCATCTTGATTTTTAATGAATGGCTCAATAAGATCTGTTTCATTTCCATTATGTTCAACAAAATGCTCTAATAGATGAACTTTATAGATGAAACCAACAAATGTTTTCCCATCATCCTTTAAAACGGGTATTGACCTATACCCTGTTTCCTTTAAATATTCATATGCTTCCTTGACAGTCCATCGACTATCACAATATTTAACTTCAGCCTTATTTACATAATGATAGCGAACTTTCATAACACAGCCCCCTTGAAGTGTGATTGATAAAAACTTATCATAGCCATAATTAATAGTAAAGGGCATTTGAAATATCTGTCTTCCATGTATTTGATAGTTGTTGCATTTTCTTTTCCTGTTACATATAATAATTAGTAATAAAGACGGAAAGGGTGAATGTTGAGACATGAAGTTCTAATCTTTTTTTCAGGCTATTATTATTCATTTATTTATTGAATCTTAATATTACCTAGAGAAATTGGATTAGTCTGCATTCTTCAACATGATACATCCTTATGAAAAATTTTTGGTATGTTCTTCCTTACCAGAATCCTTTTTTCATATGAATATGTATTTCTTTAAGAATGATCTCTCTAGGGCTAGGGAGGTTTTTTTATGCTTACAGTACGAAATATTTACAAACATTACGGTGAACAAAAGATTTTAAACGATGTTTCTTTTGATATAAAAAACCAGGATCGAATCGGGTTAGTTGGTATAAATGGTGCCGGAAAATCAACACTTGCCAACTTGATTTATGGCAGAATAGAACCTGATAGCGGCAAAATCTTAAAAGCCCCATCACTTAAAATTGGATATTTAAAGCAATCCGTCGATTTTCAATCATCAGAAATCTCACAACCTTCTAGTGAATTTCTTGAAGTGACCAGTGAATTAGGACTTTTAAAATATCAATCCTGGGATCATGAACGTCTCTCACATTTAAGTGGAGGTGAAAAACTTAAAATTGCTTTAGCTGACGTTTGGTCATGTCGTCCACATATCCTTTTACTTGATGAACCTACGAATCATCTGGATTTTCAAGGAATTAATTGGTTAATTGAACAACTTAAAACCTTCAAAGGAGCTATCGTGGTCATTTCTCATGATCGTTACTTTTTAGATCAAACTGTTGGTCAAATTTTTGACTTGGAGAACGGACATCTTACAACTTATGAAGGAAATTACACTTCTTACTTTAATGAGAAAAAGAAACGCAGAGAAGTTCAATTACACCATTATCATAGCCAGCAAAAGGATATTGCAAGAGTTGAAGCTCAAATGGACCAATTACAGCAATGGGCAGGAAAAGCTCACCGAACAATGCGTGATCAAGAAGGAATGAAAGAGTTCCATGGTGTGAAAGCAAAGAAAATAGATCGTGCAATGAAATCAAAAATGAAAAGACTAAAAAGCGAATTAGAAAAAAATAAGGTTGAAAAACCCTCTGAAGAGAAAAACATTGCATTTCAATTTAAGGCAAATGAAAAAAGAGGAAACCGTATCATTGAGGCAAAAGATCTTATGAAAAAGTTTCAAACAAGAATGTTGTTTCAGCAAAGTCATTTTTATATTAAACATGGAGAAAAAATTGGCATTTATGGGCCAAATGGTTCCGGAAAAACAACATTAATTAATATGTTAAGAGGAGAAGAAACGATCACTTCAGGTTATTTGAACATTAGCTCCTCACTTAACATCGCAAGTTTAAGTCAGGATGTTGCAGATATGGATATCTCGCAAACAGGTTTAGAAGCATTACAGATCGCAGAACGCACACAATTACTTAAAGCCAGAACAACTCTGGCGAATATGGGAATGAACGCAGAAAAACTGAGCCAACGGATTGGAAATTTAAGTCTTGGAGAACGGACAAGAATTAAACTAACAAACATGCTAATTAATGAATACGACCTCTTAATCCTGGATGAACCGACGAATCATTTAGATTTAGCAAGCCGAAATCAATTAGAAAAAACATTAAAAGATTTTTCCGGTACCATTCTTGTTGTTTCTCATGATATCTATTTTTTACAACATGTTTGTGATAAGCTGTTAGTTTTTGAAGACAAAAATATTAAACGAGTAGAAATGTCTATTGAAGAATATGAAAAGAAACGAAATACACCTCAAAAATCTTTTTCATCAACCCAAAAGGAAATAGAAGAAGAATTATTGAGAGTGAACACAGAAATTTCTGCGGTACTTGGTGAGCTTAGCTTATTAACACCTGATTCTGAAAGATATACAATATTAGATCAAGAATTTCTAAAGTTAACAAAGAAAAAACAACACTTATTAAAAAAAGCGGAGAAATAAAATCTCCGCTTTTTTCGTTTTATTTAGTTAATTCTTGTTCTTCCTTAAAAGGATGTGCCACCCATCCCTCAGTTTCAATAAATAAACGAACAGCCACAACTTGACGATCTTCCATTAATGTAAAGAAATGCGGATTTCCTTCTGGTACAGAAATAACATCTCCCGCTTCCAGTTCTACATCAAAGTATCCTGTTTGGTCGTCTCCTTTGATAATGAAAATCCCATGTCCGGCAGTAATTGCACGAACCTCATCTTCAGTATGTGTATGAACATTTTCAAACTTCTTTAGCAGCTCTTCAAGGTTTGGTGTTGCATCTGATAATGCCACGATATCCCAAGTCTTGTATCCTCTTCTTTCAGCTAAATCTTCAATTTCAGCTTTATAAGTAGTTAGAATTTCTGATTTCTCTTCATCATTTAAAACGAATTTTTCAACTAAGTGTGATGGAAGTTTGCTCATATCCCAGTGCTCATATAAAACACCTTGTTTTTCTAGAAATGAAGAAACCTGCTCTTGACCTTCAATTACTTCATTTGTGTTTCTTACTTTAATAACTGCCATTATTTTCTCCTCCATTTTTAAATTATTTTATATCATTCTTTTTCTAGCGAACTGCTTTCAAAGCCATCAGTTTCAGATGATAGGAAAATAAAAATTCACTTGCTTCTAAGAATTTCTTCGCTTCTAATGCATCCCTACCCCATACAGTAATACCATGATTACGAATAAGAACGGCTCCTGCATCACCTTTAACATATTCACTAAAGTCCTTTGCCAATGTAGGTATATGAGCGTGATTATAGATTATCGGAATGGTAAATTCTGCATCTTCATCCCACAGGCCATAGGCTTTAATGATTTCCTGACCTTTAAACGTGATCTTTCCTTGCTCACCATACAATTCGGAAATGACATTGTTATCAACGGTATGGACATGAAGGCTGCAACCTGCATTGGTTTTATTAAAAATTTCTACATGTAATAAGGTTTCAGCTGATGGTTTTAAATGAGTGTCATGAACCGGCTGACCATTTCTGTCAACAAGTAAAAAGTCTTCGCTCGTTTCCTTTGTTTTATCCTTTCCACTTGCTGTAACAAGAAATGAAACTGGATCACTATACACTTTTATAGCCAAGTTTCCACTTGTTCCCGGGAACCACTCTCTCTTAGCCAGTACTCTTTTTATATCAGCTAACTCCTCCCAGCGTTGTTCTAGTAAACTCACACACTCACCTCCTCTACCTGATCAAGGATATTCACCACATCGTAAAACGTAGTAAAAGACTGATGTGGTAATTCTAATTCTTTACATTTTTTTAATAACAAATCTCTGGCAATCACGAAATCCGCCAATTTTGCAGCTTGTAAATCGGTTATTGAGTCACCTATTACAATTTTCTTTTGATTTACATGTGTAAGCTGGCGGATAAGTGTCGGCTTACAGCATCCACATTCATTTGAACAAAATTCATCACAACTGTTTGGCCATTCAATTTCTATTTTTTCCTGCGAGAAATTAGCCACATTACAATAAATTTTATCTTCTTGAACTAATCCGTGAAGAAGTGGATAAACAAAAAAGTCAATTCCTCCACTGACTATATAAAGTGGAATATTTTTGTCTATTGTATATTGAACGAACTCTCTAAAACCTGAACGAATTTCAGCATGATTGAGGATATAGTCCACAATTTGTGTCTTTGATGAAGAAGGAAGTAATTGAAACATCTTCCCTACTCCTTCTTTAATGGATATCTCCTGGGAAAGAACTCCTTCTTTAAGAGCATTCCATTCAGGTGGTGCGAACTTTTTCATAATAGCTATAATGTTGTCTGTTTCAGTGATTGTCCCGTCAAAGTCACAAATAATTACTGTGTCACTCATTTGCCCACCTCTTTGGCACCCCAAAGATCAATGGCAAGCTTAAGGTCCTCATTTGTTTCAGCAGCTTGCTTTAAGGAAATACCGGAAAGGGTAGCATCGATCGCTGCACGGAATGCTTTTCCTCCACCAATTGCTCCATTTGGATGTCCGTGTACACCGCCACCGGCATTAATCACAGAATCGACTCCAAAATCGTTTACTAATAAGGGGACTAATCCCGGGTGAATACCTGCAGACGGAACCGGGAATGCTTGCATATATCCTTCATCTTTCAAGCAGTATTCCGCAATTCCGAGTGCTTCATTTCGATCTAAAGCAACACTACCATAAGGAGATGGGAATAGAGAGAAATCAGCACCAGACATTCTAACTAGTTTTCCTAATAGTAAAGAATTGGAAAATCCATACAAACTTGATGCCGTTGAAGCACCACTAACAGCCGGATGTGCCATTATCGGTATATTAATTTCCGGATCTTCCACCAAATTTTGCATCACATCCAAACCATATGCAAACACATTAAAAAGCACTACGCTGGCTCCAAGCTCAGTGGCCCTTTTCGCTTTGTCCTTCAGCTCAAATGTTTTTCCTGTTAAATTTACCGCGTATAATGCTTTACGTCCAGTTTCTTCAAATACTTGTTGTAACACTTCTTTACCAGCTGCAATTCTATCTTCAAAAGGTGTTAAAGGATTATCAAAGAGGATTTCATCATCTTTTACTATATCAACGCCACCCAATATTTGCTGCTTCAATTGATCTTTTAAATAAACCTGATCTCTACCAATGACCCCCTTGAAGATACTCATTAGTAATGGTCGATCATAGACTCCTACCAAGTCACGGATCCCGGATATACCGAATTTTGGTCCAGGAAATGCTTCCTTCACCTCTTCAGATAACTCTATATCAAGTAGTTTTACTTCCCCATCAAGAGATAATTTTCCGAAGACAGTTGTTAAGATGGCTGGTAGATCATGGCTATAATTTACACTTGGGTATGCAATTTTTATGATTCCTTTTGTAACATGTTTTCCTAAGTATTGATTTGTTTTTTCACAATTTTCAAGCTGACTGACTTCTAATACACGACCTTTATGGGCTTTTAATTGTTCTTGCTCAAGCAATGGAAGATCGGTCCATGAACCAACCGTTAAGCCTAATGCAATTCCCTCGGCTTTTTTATTTAAATTACCTTTTGCATCGTGTACAAGGTATGTAGCAATAACTTCACTCACTGATAACCCTACTTTCTCAATACATCTGACATTTTCTGAATCTTTCTATTAATCATACTAATTTTAACATCTTTCATTCATCTATGCATTTGATTCCTTCTATTAATCTTGAACATTTCGTTTCAGATACGGATTTCAAATGAATCATTAAAAAGCCCCTTTGAATAGATCGAAGGGGCTTTTTTGTACGTACAAAAGTATAAAGCAAATTCCCTTATCTATCAGCTTCTGCTGCAAGAATTAGCACCGTGCTTAACATGTAATGTTTAAGTCGGTTGCCGGGTTTCATCGGGCCAGTCCCTCCACCTGCTCTTGATAAGAACGAATGTTCAATATATTAAATTAATAAGATTATGACAGAACAAAATGTAATCTGTCAAGATTAGAAAATATTTAATTTTTTTATTCTTTCAACTGCTTCTTTTAATCTTTCTTCAGATGTAAGTAAACCAACCCTGACATACCCTTCACCAAATTCTCCAAAACCAACACCTGGTGCTACAACAACATGGGCATTCTCAAGCAAATAATCTGAAAAATCCTGAGAAGATTCAAATTGTTTTGGTACGGGCAGCCAAGCAAAGAACGATCCTGCCGGTGCATTTACTTTCCACCCCATATCAAGGCAAGCTTCTATTAAGGCATTTCGTCTTGACTCATATAATTCATTTAATTCCTCTACACATGTTTGAGGACTTAATAAAGCATGTGCAGCCGCTTCTTGGATCGCACTAAATACACTTACAAACATATGATCCTGCAGCAAGTTTATCGCCTCAATAACAGATGGGTTTCCAACTGCAAATCCAATCCTCCAACCGGCCATATTATATGTTTTAGAAAATGTGTATATTTCAATTCCAACCTCTTTTGCGCCCTTTGTTTGGAGGAAACTTTTCGGTTTTTTTCCATCAAAGCCGATCGCACCATATGCAAAATCATGAACAACACATATATTATGTTCATTTGCAAACTGAACAGTCTCTTCGAAAAATTCTTCTGATGCTGTTGCTCCAGTGGGATTATTCGGATAGTTAATAAACATTAATTTTGCTTGTTTTACGACTTCTTTTGACAAACTTTCATAATTCGGTAAAAACTTATTCTCCTCCAACAAGGGCATAACTTCCATTTTTGCACGAGCTAATTCCACACCTGACCAGTAATCAGGATAACCTGGATCTGGAACAAGCACCACATCCCCCGGATTCAGGAGACATTGAGGAACCTCAACTAACCCTGCTTTTCCTCCAAAAAGAATGGCCACCTCTGATTGAGGATCAACATCCACTCCATACTCCCTCTTGTAATAAAGAGAGACAGCTTCCTTTAAGAAGGCTTGACCGCGAAACGGAGAATACTTATGGTAATTTGGATTCTTCACTGCCTTTTCCATCGCTTCAACAATATGTGCCGGTGTTGGCTGATCAGGATTTCCCTGCCCTAAATTAATTACATCATGACCTTGTTCAATAATGTTATTTACTTTTTCTACAAGACTTGCAAAAAACTGCTTTGGTAATGAAGTTAATAAATCTGATTGCTTATATATTTTCATTTTTAGCACCTACTCAAAAAATTCTTGAAATTCTAGTCACAAATCATATATTGTTAGAAACAACTTGTAAAGTAAAAAATTTATAAATGAAAGTGTGAACGAAATGAAATCTATCATTACATGTATTCAATTAGACATTAAATTCGGTGATCCAGATTTTAATTATCAACAAGTAGAAGAAAAGGTTGCACAAGCTGTTCAACAGGAACATTCAACAACCGTCGTTCTGCCAGAGCTATGGACAACTGGATATGATTTAACTCGCTTAGATGAAATCTCTGATGAAAATGGTGAAAAAACATCTTCTTTTTTACAAAAGCTTGCAAAAAAATATAACATACACATCATTGGTGGGTCCATAGCAAAAAAGAGTGGCAAACATGTTACAAATACGATGTTTATTGTTGATAATGACGGGCAGCTTATCCATGAATATAGCAAACTCCATCTATTTAAGCTTATGAACGAACATCACTACCTAACTGCAGGGAAGGAAAAAGGACTATTCGACCTTGCCGGCATGAAAAGTGCTGGAGTCATTTGTTATGACATACGTTTTCCAGAATGGATTCGTGCACATACCACAATGGGAGCAGAGGTGTTATTCGTTGTAGCAGAGTGGCCAATGCCTCGCCTTCACCATTGGAAAACTCTGCTGCTCAGCAGAGCAATAGAAAATCAATGCTATGTAGTAGCATGCAACCGGGCAGGAAATGACCCGGATAATGAATTTGCAGGACATTCACTTATTATTGACCCCTGGGGAAATATCTTAGCTGAAGCAGATGAAAATCCAGGTATGATTTCAGCTGAATTGGACATTGAAATGGTGAAACAAGTTCGCAGTCAAATTCCAATTTTCGATGATCGTCTCCCAGATTATTATCGTTAAATTCACAAATATTTAGGCAATTCTTTAGATTTACTGTTGACAAAATCTTATGAACATTGATAATATGCTAATCAAGCGTTATATTTTGTTAAAAGCTTTACTATCTAAAAACAATTAAATGAATCTATTATTTTATAATAATCTCTTATCAAGAGTTGGCAGAGGGACTTGGCCCAATGACGCCGCAGCAACCGACCATATTTCATTTTGATGAAATAAATCTGGGCAACTACCAGTAGGGCACGGTGCTAATTCCATCAGAAGGGAAACTTTCTGAAAGATGAGAGGTGCGAAGCAACGACTTCAAGCCTCTTTCAATCTGGAAAGAGGCTTTTCTTATTTTTCAGAAAAGCCCCCAACACTACTATTAATTGGAGGTCATTCAAATGTGTGCAAACAAAAAATCATCTGCATATGAACCATTAAATGAAAACGGAGCAATCGCTTTAGCAAAAAAGTTACAGCTTTTTGAAGAAAACAGTCAATTAACTTGTAATGAGATTGGTGATGGGAATCTAAACCTTGTATTTAAAGTAAAAGACACTGAATCTGATGAGAGTATCATTATTAAACAAGCTTTGCCATATGCAAAAGTCGTTGGAGAAAGTTGGCCATTAACATTAGATCGTTCAAGAATTGAAACAAATGCTCTTTTAAAGCAAGCGGAATTTGTTCCTCAATATGTACCAAAAGTGTTCTATTCCGATGAAGCGCTTGCGATTACGATTATGGAAGATCTTTCTCATTTACAAATCGCCAGAGCAGCACTGATTAAAGGCAACGATTTACCACTTTTATCTCAACATATCGGAGAGTTTTTAGCCAAAACATTATTTTATACATCTGATTATGGACTAAACCAGCATTATAAAAAAACATTGGTTAAACAATTTATAAACCCTGATCTTTGTAAAATTACAGAAGATCTTGTCTTTACAGATCCTTTCTTTAATCACGACACAAATGATTATGAGCCGGAATTGCAACAAGATGTAGAAAAAATTTGGGAAGATCAAGCGTTAAAACTAGAAGCAGCAAAGCTTAAACAACTATTCCTTACAAAGGCCGAAGCACTCGTCCATGGTGACCTACATACAGGTAGTATTTTTGCCGATGAAAACGAAACAAAAGTCATAGATCCAGAGTTCGCCTATTTTGGACCTATTGGCTTCGATGTTGGGCAGGTCTTTGCAAACCTTCTCTTTAATGTATTGGCACGTAATCCCGAACATCAAGGGGCCATCTATAACCATATTGAAACGACATGGGATGTGTTTGTGAAGGAATTTTCCCGTGCATGGAACAAAGATGCTCTCGAGATTTTCGCAAAAGTTGATGGCTATCTGGAGCATGTTTTAAATGAAATCTTTGAAGAAGCTGTCGGGTTTGCCGGCTGTGAAATCATTCGTCGTACAATCGGATTAGCACATGTTGCAGACTTAGATGCGATCGAACCATTTGATAGAAGAATTGCAACAAAGCAAGTTGCTTTATCTTTGGGAAGCGAGTTAATCAAAAACAGAAAATCAATTACATCACCACAACAATTCAAAGAATATGTAAAGCAAACTGCTGTATCAGTCAACTAAAGAATTGCAAAAAGGAGTTTTACAAAATGACAACACAAAATTTCGTTATTCCTCGTTCTGTCATCTGGAAGGAAGAGTATATTTCTTTATTAAACCAACAAAAAATCCCTCAAGTCACTGAATATCTTGAACTGAGAACAGTCGAGGATGTTTGGGAAGCTATTCAGTCATTAAAAGTGAGAGGAGCTCCTGCTATTGGTATAACTGCCGCGTATGGATTAGCATTAGCGGCTAACCAGGAACCTTCACAAACTTATGAAAGCTTTCTAAACAACCTGAAAAAACATCGTGATTATCTGGCAAGTTCAAGACCAACCGCTGTTAATTTATTTTGGGCATTAGATCGATTAATGAATAGCATTAAAGAAGTGACAAACATCGATGAAATAAAGGCAACAATCATAAATGAAGCAAAAGCCATTGAAGCGGAAGATGAAAAAGTGTGCAAATCAATTGGAGAACATGCTCTTTCTGTTTTCAAAGACGGCGACCGAATTATGACGATCTGCAATGCCGGATCCATTGCAACAGCTAAATATGGAACTGCTCTTGCACCTTTTTATCTTGCCAAAGAAAATAATATAAACTTAAGTGTCTATGCCTGTGAAACAAGACCAGTTCTGCAAGGAGCACGTCTTACAACATGGGAACTAATGCAAGCAGGTGTCGATGTAACATTAATTACTGATAATATGGCAGCACATACTATTAAATCAAAAAATATCACTGCTATCATTGTTGGTGCTGATCGAATCGCTGCAAATGGTGATACTGCAAATAAAATTGGAACTTTTAACCTAGCGCTTTTAGCTAGTGCCTTCAACATTCCATTTTATGTTGCCGCTCCATTATCTACATTTGATCCTGCCATTACAGATGGAAATCAAATCCCGATCGAAGAACGTCATTCAGAAGAAATTACACATATTCATGGCGTTCAAGTAGCTCCTGAAGGTGTTAAAGTGTTTAATCCTGCATTTGATGTAACACCAAATGAATTAATCGCAGGGATTATTACAGAAAAAGGGATTTTATCCGGTGATTTAAAGGAAGCTATTTCATCTTTATTTAGTAAGTAAACAAAAGAACAAAGTTTTCACTTCCCGTGATCACTTTGTTCTTTTTATTAACTAATTCTTCTTTTTTTGAAGTAGTGTGTTTTTTTCCTGTTCTGATAAAATGTGTAATTTTGATAATAAAACAGAATAAAAATACACTTTTTGAGACCGTTTCTTTTGAATCCACATTTACTTTGCCCCTTTCTTTCCCTTGCGCAACTTTTTTCTCTTAATGAAATAATATGTTGCAAAGTCAAAAGTGTGACAAGTTATGAATTACTCGTTAAATGGGATTTTCTCATGAGTTAAAAGGGTTGCTTTTAACTCGATTTTTGTCCCTGCATAACCAGTAAGTTTTTTGTTCTTACCAATTACTCTGTGACAAGGAATAAAGATTGGAAGTTTATTTGCTTTATTAGCCTGACCAATTGCTCGTACAGCTTTTTTTTGTCCAATCGCTACTGCTATATCCTGGTAGCTGTATACCTTCCCAAAAGGGATGTCTCTTAATTTTTTCCAAACCTTTATTTGAAAGTCGGTTCCATCTAATTCCATAGGCATCTCAAATTCTTTTCGATCTCCATGAAAATACTCATGTAATTGTAGAATTGCGCTCCGCAAAACATCACATTTTTGTTCTTGATCATGAACAACCTTTTTTCCCAATCGGAACGAATCAAATAGTTCTGTAGTTAAAAACAAGTTTGTTAGCTTATCTTTTTTAGAGACAAGTGTTAGTGTTCCTATCGGTGATTCATATAATTGATAATAATACATAAAATAAAAACCCTCATTTTTTTCAAGCTTTTTAATTCACCAAAAAATTACCTATTACTCTATTGTCTAATAGGTAAAATAATATGAAAAGTTGTACCTTTTCCTTCTTCACTTTCTACGTTTACTTGTCCCTGATGCTCTTCGATAATTTTATAACTAACCATTAGACCAAGGCCAGTCCCTCTCTCCTTCGTTGTATAAAAAGGCTGCCCTAACCGTTTGATTTTATCCTCTGAAATACCTGAACCTCTGTCTGTAATAGATACTAGAAGATTATCTTCATCTTTTCGTTTTATTTTCACGTCAATTTGACCGCCATTCGGCATTACTTCAATTGCATTTTTCAACACATTGATAAAAACTTGTTTTAATTGATTTGGTTCACAATAAATAAACGGAAGATTATCTTCGATATCAAGAATCATCTGAACGTTGACTAAAATGGCTTGAGCGTTCAATAATTCAGTTGTTTCTTTCATGATGATACTGAGATCTTTCTCTGAAAATTTAATCGCTTGGGGTCTTGCTAAAATAAGAAACTCAGTAATGATCGATTCAATTCTACTTAACTCTGATGTGATGACATTAAAATACATAGAAAAATCGTCTTTCACACTACCCTGCAAGAGCTGAATAAAGCCCTTTAATGCCGTCATCGGGTTGCGTATTTCATGGGCTATTCCAGCTGCAAGTTCTCCAACAACATTTAGAGTATCTGATTTACGCAATTGTTCTTCTAATTCTCTTTTTTCTGTTACATCTCGAAAAACCGCCAGATTCATATCTTCATTTATATGATGTTTTAATGAGATCTCTAAAATCTTCTCTGCACCATTATTAAGAGTGTAAATGGTCTCCTGTGTTTTGGCCTCGTAAAAATCTAATTCATCCTCCTGATAGAGATCATCCATCTTTGAAAAAAGAATATCACATATTTTATACGATTTTATATCACTTGAAGATAGATTCAAAATTTTCCTTGCAGCAGGATTTGCTTCAATGATTTCATGATTTTTATTAAAAAGGATGATACCGTCCATAGATGCATTAAATATATTCCTAAATTTATGCTCACTTTCTCTTAAGACTTTTTCCATTCTTTTTCTTTCACTAACATTCCGAAAGATAGTTAAATGATGGCCGTCTAAAATGTCCATTTTTGAGGTGAACTCAAGTTCTTTATTCTGACCGTTCGGCATGTGAAAAAGCAATTCTTCTCTTATTGCACCTGTTTGAAAATATTCTTTTTTCACTCGTTGAAAGCTTACTGAACTCTGATCCACAAAGTCTAAAATATTTCTTTGTACAAGCTCTGTCTCACTTAATTCAAATGTTCTGCTTGCAGCTTGATTTACTTTTTGAATTTGACCATTTTTCTCCCAGATCATGATGGCATCAATCGCATTTTCAAATATCTCTCTAAAGCGCTCCTCACTTTTGTATAACTTCATTTCCATCGATCGTTTTTCAGTTATATCCCGCATTATCGCCATATAGAAACCATTAATAATATTTGAAGTGGTTGTAAACTCAAAAACTTTTTTACTTCCATTTCTAAGCAGCACTGGAAGCTCACCTTTTGCACTTCCATTTTCTTTTAGCATATTCCATAAACGATCCAATTTATAAAGATCCTGCTCATCAATAAAATCTCCTAAAACAAATGAGTTTAGCTGATTTTTATTAATTTCAAAACTTGTACAAAAGGAACCGTTCGCATCGATAAATGCTCCATCTTGATCAAATATTACAATTCCATCTACAGCCCGGTGAAATAGATCTTTAAAAAGTTGTTCATTAATTGTTCTTTCCCGTTCAAGCATTTTCTTAAATGAGACATCTTTGATCATAGCAAGATCATAACCATTTATTGCCTGCTTACGTACAGAAATTTCCAAAAACTTCACTTGTCCATTTTCTAATTTTACGATTAATTCATTTCTGACAGGGTCATCTTGATAAATAGCATTCATAACTTCGCCTAATTGATTTTTCGGAATTAATGACAAAAAATCATAAAGACTTTTTTGACACAACTCTTTTTTTTGTAGTTGAAACATATGGCAAGCTGCCGAGTTTACATCAATAAATTTCATATCTTCATCAAAAATAGCTACAGCATCTAATGCACCTTCCAATATATTTTCGTGCTGCAGTAACTTGAATTTTAACATCTCATTTTCTTTTTCTAATTTAGCTAATTGTGCTTTTAAGGTAACGATTTCGAGATCCTCCATCGTCTGTTTCAATTCCATTCACCCCTACCTGACTCACTTTCTTCTATAACTTCTATTCTACAAGTTCTTTCATTGTCCTTCACCTATCTACAAAATGATAGAAAATGTTTCTTTTTTACTGTGAACGGTGTAATATATTAAAGTATTTTGTTTAAGAAAAAACCTATGGTTGAATTTACCTGATAAAAGCTGTCATCATTTTACAAATAGATGACAGCTTTGTTACGTCCCTAATAAAAAATCTATTTTTATCGAAAGTAATGTAGTAAGCCCAACTTGATTTGATTTTATACAACGTTTATTTCTATCTCTATAAGGGAATAAAAAAAGATAATTTTACGATTAATTACTTCAAAGGGAATGATAAAATAATGACTAATCGTTTGAGTTATTTTGATAATGCAAAATTCTTTTTAATTTTTTTAGTTGTTTTTGGTCATATTATAAGGCCATTTATCGATGAAAGTGATATCATGTTGACCATTTATAAATTTGTTTATACGTTTCATATGCCAGCCTTCATTTTAATATCAGGGTATTTTGCCAAGGGATTTAATAAGAAAGGCTATGTAAGTAAAATTGCCAAAAAGCTTATTTTGCCTTATCTAATTTTCCAGGGAATTTACTCTGTCTATTATTTTGCGATTGAAAAGCAAGGAGCGAGTGTTTTGGATCCATTAGATCCTCATTGGTCATTATGGTTTTTAGTCAGTCTATTCTTTTGGAATGTTTTCTTATTTGGAGCAACAAAGCTTTCTCCAAAATGGTCATTAATTTTAGCTTTTGTGTTTGGAATTGCAGTTGGATATTTGGACATAGTAAGTAATTATTTAAGCTTATCAAGAACATTTGTGTTTTTCCCATTATTTTTAATCGGTTTTTATTTAAAGAAAGAGCATTTTATGTTCATTACTAAACCAAAAATCAGAGTGATTGCCGTATTATTGTTAACGATAACTTTTGTATCATACTTCTACCTTGACTTTGATTATGAATGGTTGTTTGGTTCAAAGCCATATTCACAATTTGGTGACGTATCTACTTTTAATGCTTTTATCCGAATGGGCTTTTACACTCTAACACTGATAACGTCTCTTTGCTTTTTGGCTCTCATTCCCACTAGGCATGCCTTCTTCACAGAGTGGGGTACAAGGACGTTCTATGTATACCTTCTGCATGGCTTCATCATACAATATATGAGAAATGGCCATACAATTGAGTGGTTGGGCGATTATCAAAGTATTGCTACTCTAACGCTGTTAGCAGTTTTGCTAACAACCCTGTTATCAACAAAAACAGTAAAAGAAATTGCGAGCCCTATTATTGAGTTAAAGCCATCTCATTTATATAATAAACCTTTTTCTTTGAATAAATAATGATGTGAGACATTTTCCTAAAAAGGATAATGTCTCATTTTTGTTTAAATGCCTGGTATTCCTTCCATACTGTGGTTGTATACCCAATCGAAGCATTATGTTAAAATATATAATTGGTTAAAAGCTTACGCAATGTGTTTTTAAAAATCAAATAAAAGTGGTGTAGAAATGAAAACTGTTTTATCAACATTAAATGCAAAATATATTCATACAAGTTTATCGATTCGTTATTTAAAAGCATTCGCAGAGCCTGATTATGATATAGAGTTAGCAGAATATACTATTAAAGATCCTGCAATGAATATCGTTACAGACCTTCATGCAAAAAAACCAGAGATTATCGGATTTAGCTGCTATATATGGAATATTGAAGAAACCATTAAAGTGATAAAAATGTTAAAAAAGATTAACCCCTCTTTACTGATTCTGTTAGGAGGACCAGAGGTAACATATGACACGAGAGAATGGATGGAGAAAATTCCGGAAGTTGACTTTATTATTATCGGCGAAGGAGAACAATCATTTAAACAATTATTAGACGAATTACATGGTGAACATAACTATGAAAATGTCAGTGGAATTGCTTACCGCAAAGACGCAGCATTACAAATTAAGCCGCAACGAAACAAAATTGATTTAAAAACATTACCTTCTCCATTTCGCTTTAAAGAGGATTTATCACAGCTTTCAAAGCGTGTTACGTACATTGAAACAAGTCGCGGTTGTCCTTTTAGCTGTCAATTTTGCCTTTCTTCGATTGAAGTAGGTGTACGCTACTTTGATCGTGAAAAAGTTAAGGAAGATATACGCTTTTTAATGGAACATGGTGCAAAGACAATTAAATTTGTTGATCGTACATTTAATATTAGCCGTAGCTATGCCATGGAAATGTTTCAATTTCTCATTGATGAACACAAGCCTGGTACTGTATTTCAGTTTGAAATAACTGCAGACATTATGAGACCTGAGGTAATCCAATTTTTAAACGATAATGCCCCTAAAGGTTTGTTCAGATTCGAAATTGGAGTTCAATCAACAAACGATGCAACAAATGAACTTGTGATGAGGAAACAAAACTTTAGTAAGTTAACACGTACTGTCACAATGGTAAAAGAAGGGCAAAAAATTGATCAACATTTAGATTTAATCGCCGGTTTACCTGAAGAAGATTATTATTCATTTAAGAAAACCTTTAATGATGTTTTTGAGCTACGTCCAGAAGAGCTTCAGCTAGGATTCTTAAAAATGTTAAGAGGAACAGGTCTTAGACTTCGGGCCGAAGATCATGGTTATGTATATATGGATCATTCCCCTTATGAAATTTTGAAAAACAATATCCTTTCATTTGAAGATATTACAAAAATTAAACATGTGGAAGATGTATTAGAAAAATATTGGAATGATCATCGAATGGATGAAACTGTTGAATACTTGGTTTCTAACGTTTTTTCCTCTCCTTTTGACTTTTTCCAGGATTTTGGAACATTTTGGGATAAAAAAGGCTGGAGTCGAATTGGCCACCAGTTAGAAGACCTTTATAAACACCTATTTGAATTCCTTGCAAGCTCCAATCAAGAAGTTGTAGAAATAGTCAGTGGGTTTATGAAATATGATTATTTACGTAATCAAAAATTCAAACCACGTAAACCATGGTGGGATGATGCACTTTCCAAGCAGGAGCGCAGCAAAATTTATCACTCCATATTAGATAACCCTCTTCTATTGGGTGAAGAATTTGCAAGAAAACAACTAACAGAGAAGGATCTGTTCAAACATACTGTGCTTGAAACCTTACCATTTAACTTAAATCACTACCTTAAAACAGGAAAAATGGTAGAAGAAGGCTCCTTCATCCTTGTTCACTATGATACACTCAACTCTAAAACAACTGTTTATACAGCTTTATCACGTGAATTCGAATCTAAAGTCGGGTGAATCGAAAAAGTGAGAGGATTATCTCTCACTTTTCTTTTTTTCCTTTTTATTACCTGCTAGTGCGCTATATAGTTGAGATGAATTAACATCTCCCATTTCATGTCCAAATTCTTCTTGTAGCAAATCTTTATCAGTCGGAATTTTATGGTTTTGCATATCTTTACTTTTCATCTTTTTACGCGTCATGATGATTTTCCTTGCTTTCCATGTTTAGAATTACGATTTGCACCCTTCATCGGGTTTTTATCATCATTAATTTCGGCAAACTCTACATCCGGAAGACTTTCTGTTGGTGTATTATTATGTTTTACTGCTTGATTTCGAAATGCTTTTCTCTTCAATTTTCTCACCTCAATGATAAGTTTTTACTTATTCAAGATGCTACTTTTTTACTTTCTCCATTTTATTGTTTTCTATCATAGGTAGAAATCGGTAAAAAGATCAACTACTAATTGGACATTCTAAACAGAAATAAGATTGAGGTGAAAATATGAAAAAGGAAAATGAAGACAAGTATTCACTTGATGAATCATTACCACATCAAATACATGCTCCATCTTGGAAAGGAACAGGGGTGACAATGAAGGAACCGTTTGTAAACGACTATGGTGTGATCATTGGAGATAGTAACTATAACTCCAGGCATTCTCCATTAAACAAATGGAGTGATGAAATTGATCCGGCAATAATGTCTGGAGAACAGTGGGTGCACTCTACAA
The DNA here is from genome assembly GCF_000518865.1 of Bacillus sp. J37. Lineage (GTDB taxonomy): Bacteria > Bacillota > Bacilli > Bacillales > Bacillaceae > Metabacillus. Next base: position 87,454 of record NZ_JAEK01000009.1, read on the forward strand.
ATGATATCGGCTGGAATACTCCTGAAAATAAAGCTCTACTAGAAGAAAAACGGAACCCGCATGGAGTTCCATTTACACATCCAGATAAAGATGTTGGCTACAGCAGTGATTAACTAAATATAAAAAATGATGACTCTAAAATGAAATCTCGTTTCATTTGAGTCATCCATTTTTTATTCATTCGAGAGATATTGCTTCATTATCTCTTTTACTTTAGGAACAACGTAATGGCTCCCTCCCCTGTCTTTTACATCTTCAATCATCATGGTAACCAAAAGTTTAGGATTATCTGTATTAACAGCTACAAACCAGCCATTCTCTTTACCTGCCTGATCTTCTTTTGACTGCTTTAATTCAGCTGTTCCAGTTTTTCCTGCTAACTGTATACCTTCTACTTTAGGCTTATAAGCAGTACCATTTGGATTGTTTACAACTTCTTTTAAGTTTGACAGTAGAATATCATTATTTTCTTTCTTTGTAATACTTTCTTTCCAAAAACTTGTTTTTGTTTCTTCTGTGACCTCGAGATACGGCTTTATCATACTGCCATTATTTACATAGGTTGAATATGCTGCTGTCAGATGAAAAGGACTCATCAATATTTCTCCTTGTCCATAACCAGAATCAGCCAGAAGCTGTTCATTTGAAAGGTTTTCATTTGAAATAGAAGAACTTGTGATAGGAAATGGAAAGTCAATTTCTTCTTCAAACCCAAATTTTTTTAATCCATTTACCATTTCCTCAGACCCTATATCCAACGCTAATTGGCCAAAATAGATATTGTCAGAATAGATAAGAGCATCTTTTAAATTCACATTTGAATCTGCATCTGATACTCTTGTAATGCTATAATTTCCCCAACTTCCATCTTTTTTCCACGTTAATCCTGTTATTTGTTTTTCTGCCCCTGGATCTAACTTTCCTGCTTCCAATCCAATTGATGCAATAATTGGTTTCAAAGAAGATCCTGGAGAAAATGTCTTATTAAAACGAGCCATTAAAGGCTTTTGCGGATTTTCAGATAATGCCGCATATTGAGATGTAGATAGACCATATATAAATTCATTAGGATTATAAGAAGGACTGCTTACTAAAGCTAATGTTTCTCCTGTCAAAGGATCCATTGCAACAGCTGTACCCGCTTCTCCTTTGAGCTGATTAAATAGCTGTTTTTGCAGTTCACCATCAATAGTTACTTGTATATCCTCCCCATTTTCAGGAGGCTTTTCAGCAATAATTTTATCTGTACCTTCGACGTAAATGGTATAGCCTGTTTCTCCTTTTAGCCTTGATTCATATACTTGTTCTAAACCGGCTTTTCCAACTAAGGATTGACTGGAATACCCTTCATCTTTTAATTCCTCAAGCTGTTCTGCCGTAATGCTTCCAATATAACCTGTTAGATGAGCCGCTGCTTCTCCGTATGGATAAAACCTTGCTGGAACATCTTTCTTTTGAACAGACGGAATTGCAATCAATTTTTCAAGTAATTCCTGTTGTTGTGGATCTATTTTTTTAATAGGAACAAAATATTCGGGCTGAACCCAGCTTTGTGAAAGCATCTCTTCTATTTCTTTCACATCCAATGAAAGCATTTCAGCAATCTCTTGGATCGTTTCATCCCTATTTTCCGGAAGACTCCCGGGGACAATACCAATTTCATATGCTAAACCATTCACTGCAAGTCCCTTATTTTTTTCATCAAAAATTTGGCCACGCTCAGGTGATATACTACTTACTCTTACTTCTTCATTACTCTCTAATTGCGGAAAGATCATTGAAGGTGACCAGGAAATAAACCAATCCTCTCCATCTTCTGTTTCTTCCTGGACAATTTGAACATCTTGTTCAAACGATATTTGGCCAGCCACGGTTTCCATAGATAATGAAAAAGGGTAACTTACTTCTGTTGCCTTATCGTCTATCTCGTCTTCTTCTGGTTGATCAAACTCAATCTTTAATTCTTTAACTGACACACCTTCATATATTCCTTCATAGCGGCTAACAAAGTCTTCCTTTGTAATAGCCTTTTTGGTACTTGACGATAGTTTATCGTACATTTCTGAAAACTTTTGATCATTCCATAATTTTATGTATTCAGAAAAACGGTCTGCAGCAGTTGGTGCTTCTGAACACGCACTTAATACGATTAATAATACAAAAAAAACAAATGCCATAAAACTTTTTCTCATATCGCTCCCTCCTCCTTACATATTGTACCAGAGATTAAGATGGCATCAATTAATAACGATTGATTTTTTGTTAAATGAAAAAAGAGCCGGATTTAACACCAACTCTTTTCCTTTCCTATCCAATAATGACTCTTTCCTTCGGATAATGAAAATTATCTTTTTTCTCTTTTGTTCCTAACAGATATAAGAATGTTAAAATCCCAATACGACCGATAAACATTAAAATCATAATGATGATTTTGCCTATAATACTAAGTTCTGGCGTAATTCCTATTGATAATCCGGTTGTTCCAAACGCAGAGCATACTTCAAATAAAATAGAAACAAACGGGAATGGTTCTGTTATCGATAAGATGACGACCGAAGTAAAACATATTAAGAAGGCCATCATTGTGACGACAACAGACTTATTAAGGTCTGCTTCATGGAGCTCCCGCTTAAATATTTTGATTGATTTATGTCCTCTTGCAAAATGAAAAAGGAATAATAAATTTAAAGCAAATGTTGTTGTACGGATTCCTCCTCCAACTGAACTAGGGGAAGCTCCGATGAACATTAAAGCACATAATATTAAAATGGTTGTCTCAGTGAATAAGCTTACATCCATTGTCGCTAACCCGCCACTTCTAGTAGTAGTTGATTGAAACAATGAATAAAAGAAGGTTTCATGCCATTCTTTTCCCTTAAAGAAGTGCGAGTATTCTAAAATACCAATGGCAATTGTTCCAAACAAAATAAGTGCAAAGAATGTAATAGTTGTTAGCTTCGTAAATAAGGTAAACCGATGTCTTTTATTTTTGTTAAATAAAAAATCCTTTACTTCAATCAAAACAGGAAAACCAATGGCTCCCAACACTATTAAAATCATGGTGATAAACTGAATAAAATAATCATGGGCAAATGGAATCATTGATTGACCTGTTATATCAAAACCACCATTGGTTGTTGCACTGATTGATGTGAAGAAACCTTGTAAATAGGCTTCTTGCCAAGTCGGGTAATATTTAAAAAAATAGGTCCCAAGTATTAATCCACCAAGAAATTCGATCAAAAGAATAAGAACAATAATTTGACGAATCAGATTCACAATTCCTGATAAATTAACTTGATTTTGATCTGCCATAATAAGTTGCCGTTCTTTTAAGCCAATCTTTTTCCCCATAATAAGCCAAACGAAAGTTCCGAGTGTCATAATTCCAATTCCACCGAATTGCAATACAAAAGCCAAGATAAATATGCCGGGAACACTAAATGTTTCAGCAGTAGACACAGTTGTTAAACCTGTTACACTAACAGCACTTACTGCAGTGAATAGTCTGTCGATAAAGGCAAATTCAACACCGGGCTTATGCGCCACTGGTAAACTTAGCAATAAAACAGAAACACTTACTGCTAAAAAATAATAGGCAACGATTAATTGTACCGGTGTTAATGATTGTAATCTAAGTTTTAATTTACTCATATCCATTCATTCCTATCTTACAGTTCAAATACTATGAAATAAGGTGCCTTGATTCACCCATGTTTTCTATCATAACGATTATTCAGGGAAATGAAAAGGCTAATTACCTTTAATTTGTTTCAACCACTTAACAATCATGTATTTCAAACATTAGAAAAAGATGACTTTCTTATATTTTAATCCTTTTATATAGTTAAACTTTCTTTCATTGTAAAAAGCAAAAAGGATGACAATTATGCCATCCTTTTCGTGTTTATTTCGCTTCCAATCTATTAATACGATCATCTAAGTCAGGGTGTGTTGAAAATAGTGACATCCCTTTTTTACTGTTAATTTTTAATGTAGATAAAGACGCCTGATCATCTCTTACTCGTTGAGTATATTGTTTAAGTGAACGCAGAGCATGAACCATCTTATCTTTACCGGCTAAATCGGCTCCACCTCTGTCTGCATGGTATTCACGGTATCTTGAGAACGCAAATACCACTATGCTTCCGAGTATTGAAAAGACTAACTGGAAGATAATCACAGCTACAAAATGAACAATCGGAGCCAAGTCCTCCCGAACAAAACGTGAAACAAGCCATGCTGCTATACGGGCTAAGAATACAACAAATGTATTAACGATACCTTGTAATAATGTCATCGTCACCATATCACCGTTTGCGATATGAGCTACTTCATGTGCAACAACACCTTCAATAGCATCATCGTCCATTTCATGTAGTAGTCCTGTAGATACAGCTACTAAAGAACGACGCTTGGAAGGTCCTGTAGCGAAAGCATTTACTTCAGGGGACTGATAAATTCCTACCTGAGGCATTTTCATAAGCCCAGCAGCTCTTGATAGGCGATGAACACGTTCTACCAATTCTCTTTCTGCCGGGGAGAGCGTGCTATCAGGATTTAATACCTTCACACCCATCATCATTTTGGCCATCCAACGAGACATGGCTAATGATACAAATGACCCTGTAAAGCCAACAACTGCACTAAAGATGAGGAGACTAACTAAATCCAGACCACCACCTGCTGTTTGATAAGGTGATATATTCAATAAGGATAAAACAATACCGATTGTGGTGATAACTAAAATATTTGATAATAGAAAAAGAAAAATTCTTTTTGCCATACAGACCTCCATCTTTCAAGTTCACATGAACTTATATTATAATAAAAATTATAGAAATATTTTTCATAAAAAGCAAGATAGAAAACTTACATTTAATAAATCGTTCACGATTTTGTTAAATCCTTTACAATAAATTCTAAACTGTCTTTTTAGATTCATAAAATGAGGTGTTAAAATGTCTTTTCAATTAACTCGAGTACAAATGACAAAACTGTTATATGCGTTAAAAGGTGAGTCAGTTGAGACTCCTTTACATATTATACAGGATGCCTTTAAAACATCGATGTTCACTGAAGAAATGATTCCAAATTTCTTAATAAAGGCTAGCAACCGAAAAAAACAGCTTGAATATGGCTTATCAACAAATGAAATTGTATCATTAGCCAATCTCTGCGAACTAACGTCTTTAAAATCTACCTCCATTCAAAATTGGATAAAACGTGATGTAAAGGAATTAATCGGACAGCCGGAGCTTGGTAAAAAATATTCAATAGAACAAGCGGCTATGCTATTAATCGTGAAGGATTTAAAAGCAATTTTTGATTTTGAGCGAATCCGCAATATCTTAACAGAGGTATTTAACACACTTTCAGACCGAAGTGATGATTTAATGAGCCCGATTACTTTTTATGAAATATATGGAACTGTGTTGGAAAGCTTAGAAATTAGTTCGGGGAATGATTTAACATTGGAAAAACGCATTAATAGCAAAATAAAGTTCCCCTCACAAATTATTTCAAACTTGACAAATGATCAATGTTATACAATTCGTAGAATCTTGGTGACAACTGTTTTGGCAGTATTAGCCTCACATATCCAAACAAGGGCACAAACTTATTTAAATGATATATAAATTTTAAGCACCTCTAAACATTTCCAGTATAGAAATACATACTCAAAGAAACCTTATGAGTAAGGCTATAAAGGAAACTCTTTATAGACTAAAGCAATTAATATAAAAGGGGTGCTAAGAAATGGCAAGAAGTAGTAATAAATTACTTGTACCGGGGATTGAACAAGCTCTGGATCAAATTAAATATGAAATCGCACAAGAATTCGGTGTGCATTTAGGATCAGATACTGTTTCCCGATCAAATGGTTCAGTAGGTGGAGAAATCACCAAACGTCTTGTGGCACAAGCCCAATCACAGTTAAACGGACAAAAAACTGAATAATGTATGGTTAGAAAAACTTGGCTTGTCGCCAAGTCCTAATGGCGAAAGCCTTAGTTTTTCTTATACTATCATCCATAGAATTTATATACTTTCTGATAGTGCAAAAAGGCTGATCCGATTGATCAGCCTTTTGGTATATAAAACTGTACGTTATTTAAAAGTCGTCACGGTCTTTCTTTCCTCGTTTGTTGTCATCTCTATCTTGGCGACCGTTGTTGTTTTTACCTCTATTGTTTCCTTTGCGCTCAACCCTTCGGTTATCTTTACGATCGTCGTTGTTATCATACCTGTCTTTTTTCTCTTGCCAGGTTTTTTTACTTTCGGTACGCTCTTTTTTCCGTTCCTCTTGGTTAAACTTAGCACGTTGATTATGCTGTTGTTTATTCTCATTTCTCTTTTGTTGAATTTGATGAGCATTCTCTTGTAGCTTTTCCTTAGCTTTAGTTAACTTTTCTTTTGCTTCAGATTTATCTTTTTGCACAGAAGTGGTATTATCAGCAGGTTTAGTGTTCTGCTGTTCTTTTACTTGACTCGTTATGCTCGTGCCCTTTTTTTCTGGAACAATTGGAGCTGGTGTAATTACACTCTGTGTCGATTCATCTGCTTCTTCAGGCGCTTCTGTTTCTTTAGATTCTTCTTTTTGCTCAACAAGTTCAATATATTTACCGGTCGAAACCCCTTGTTTTTGTGCTTTATCTCTTGTATCTATATCTGAATTAATCGTCTTTACGACCATTTCCTCTTCTTCAATCACTGAACTTATTTCTGTCAAACCTTCTTGCAGCTCTTTTTCAATTTTCTTGTCAGTGTCATTCATTACCGTAGTGATGACAATTTCTTTCCCAGGATAAACGTATCCATCTGACTTACATTTCTTAATAATTATTTGCATGATTTCATTTAATGGCTTTTTCTCCCAATCTTTAAGGCTTTTCATAATGTTATTAGCCTCGTCATTAAGCGGTATTAATGAAATTACCTTTAAATGATCATCAAGACTTACTTCAAAGCTAGGATTTATGTCAATTGACATGTATGCATAAACTTTATCGTTGTTAAATAATGGAAGAAAACTAATCATAAAAAATATGATGGCGACTGCTGATAAAGCACCTACCCTAGCTGTTCGAGTACGTAAAGATTTAAGAAAGGTATGATTGCTTACCCTTTTTGTTCTTGTTGGAGCCTCTTCACGTTTATCCTCAAAAGGAAAAAAAGAAATTTCTTCACCTAATTCATAATTACCCTCTTTATTTGAAGCCTTTAGAAATTGCCCATCTGGGGTAAGCAATGTAACAAAGTCATCATCGAGATCTACGACGACCCCTTTTTTCATGAATCTAGCACCCCTTTTATATAATCTTTTAAATAGACGAAGTTTCCCGAAAGAATGATAGCCATAGCTATGATGTATTTTCTATTTCTCTCTATAGTTTTGCGACTTACTGAAACTTTTGCCTCGAGCTGTTTTACTGGCAGCTGTCGTTTGGTAAAAAGTATATTTCGCAGCTTTTCATCATTTACCAACTCAGTTGCCACTAACATCGCATTTTGTCTGGCATCAAAGTGTTTTGGAGATTGTTCCACAATTTCAGCAAAAGTTAATTGAAAATCGCTTAGACAGTGCTGAAAATAAATAATTTCTTCCCTACGGTGTTCTTGTTCAATTGCTTTTGTATATTCTTCAATTGATAAGTCTGATTCAATTTTGCTCTGTGAAAATTCTCCCTCTTCATGCTCTTGCAGCTCTAGGTGGACCGTATAAGGATGACGTGCTTCCTTTCGGATATAGTCAATCACTTTTCTTTTGATGACAAGCTCAGCAAAAGCTAATAATGAGCTCCCCTTATCAGTCGAATATTTCTCAATGGCATCATTAAATGCGATAAGACCTATACTAAATTCATCATCAGTTTCGCTAATATATCGTTTACAAACAGATGAGACTGTTTTAGCAACAAATGGTTTATATTGTTCGATTAGTTCATTTTGTAAATGTAGATCTCCCTTTTGTATTTGGAGAACTGTTTCTTCTAATGTTCGCTTCTTTTTACCTAATTTAAACAAAAGGCTAAGCATTGGGATGTTCACCTCTGTTTCCCCTATATTACTTTGTATATCATAGCTAATTTAATAGGGGATCGCAAAGGAAGATATATGAAACTATCTTTCTAATTTTCTACAAAAGAAAGTCAATTATTACAAAACAAACAACTTTAGACCTATTGATTTCAACCTATTTAAAAATAACAAAAAAGCAATGACGAATCAAATTTCCAGGTCAAATCAAACAATACATCACATTAGCAAAACAATGAAAAAACAGAAAAATATTAGGGAAATTCCCCTTTGTCACATTCCCCCTCTCTCGATTTAATTAATTCTCTACATAGTTACGTTACTTTAATTTATCTTAAGGGTGTTAAAATACTATTTTGTAAAAAAAATGTTCAAATATGATTTTAGACCTACAAAATGTTACACATTTGATATATTTATGTGTATATTTTCTTTAGTCAATATAAAAAGGAACCCGAATCGGATTCCTTTTATTATTTATTATTTAAAAATCATTACTTGCTTTAGCTTTATCTATGGTCTTTTCTTCAATGGTCTTTTCTTCAATGGCCTCTTCTTCATTGACATCTTTAGATAAGAACCATCCACCTACTGCAATACCAGCAAGGATAATCCAGAAAATGATTTTCCAAGTGGCAGATTCTATAAAATGCTTTGAAATGACATCAATTTGTGGATGTGCAAGTGTATATAATGAAAGCTTCACACCTACCCAACCAACAATTAAAAACGCAGCCGTTTCTAAATTTGGTTTTTTCTTTAACAGTTTCACAAAATACGTTGCGGCAAATCTCATGATCACAATTCCAATAATTCCACCTGCTAAGATCACAAGGAATTGTCCTCCATCAAGTCCACCTATAGTAGGTAAATTTGTTGCTGGTAGTGTAACGGCAAGTGCTACTGCAGCCAAAATGGAATCTACTGCAAAAGCCAAGTCTGCAAGTTCTACCTTTAAGACTGTACCCCAAAAACCAGATTCCTTCTTTACAACCTTGTGCTGCTCACTTTTCTTTAAAATAAACTTCTTCATAATATGGTTGATTGAAATATAAAGAAGGTAAATGGCACCTATTGCCTGAACTTGCCAGACATTGACAAGAAATGAGATGAGAAATAGTGCACCAAATCGTAAAACAAATGCACCTGCTAATCCGTAAAATAAAGCTTTCTTTCTTTGATCCTCTGGTAGATGCTTAACCATAACAGCCATTACCAACGCATTATCTGCTGCTAAGATCCCTTCCAGGGCAACTAACACTAATAGCACCCAACCGTACTCTAATAATAAAGTTACATCCATTATTTCTCCTCCTATGCTTAGGGTATTTATCTTCTTAAACCCTTTATTAGCAATAGGACAACAAAAAAAGACCTTTGCCGCTAAAGGCAAAGGTCTTGCTGAGCATGTTAAACCGATCCGATCATGCCAACAAAGCCGATGGAAAGATATCCATGAAATGACGACTTTGTTTTCAGGTTCCCCTGAACGCTACTCCCCTTTGAAAGAAGATTATTATGTTACCTTTATCATACGTGCTAGCATGTTTTCTTGTCAAATGTTTTTTCTTTGTTCCTACCTTATATTCTTTAATAAATTGTTCTACACAAGGAACTATCCTACATATTCATAAATACAGACAAGCTTTGTTTTGAGGGGGATGAACATGGACTGGATACAGGCAGTTATTTTGGGAATTATTCAAGGTTTAACAGAGTTTATTCCGATAAGTAGTACAGGGCATCTTTACTTGGGGCGTAACTTTTTTGGATTAGAAGAAGCAGGTTTATTTTTAGATACAATGCTTCATTTGGGTACACTTATTGCTCTTATTGTCTTTTATAAAGACATACTAATCAAATTAATAAAAAAACCATTTAGCCGGGTAACAGCACTATTAGTTATTGGAACGATCCCAGCTGTTATGACCGGTGTACTTTTTAGCGATTACTTTGATGGACTATCAAAATCCGGAGTTTCCATTGGATGGGAATTTTTAATTACAGGTCTTTTTTTGTGGTTTGCAGATTCAATTAAGAACGGATCAAAAAAAGTTGAAAACCTTTCTTTATTTGATTCATTTTTTATTGGTAGCTTTCAAGCACTTGCTATATTCCCTGCAATTTCCAGATCTGGTATGACGATCGTTGGTGCTCTCTTAAGAAAAATGGATAAAGAAGCTGCAGCCTATTTCTCATTTCTCCTATCTATCCCCGCTATATGTGGAGGAGTTATCTATCAATTAAAAGATATGATTTCAGGATCAGTACCTCAAATCAGTCTTTCATCTATGTTTATAGCCACATTATCTTCAGCGATTTTCGGTTATATTGCCGTTAGATTTATGATTGCATTTGTTAAGTACAGATCTTTAAAAATCTTTGCCGTTTATGTGTGGATTTTAGGTATTATCATTATTGTTCTTCAGCAATTATCTATTTTCTAAACATAATTGGCAGCTATTGCTACTAATGAAACCCTTGTCTTAAGTAAAAAATAAAAGCAGGAAACTTATAACATAAGGCAGGGGATTATATGCATACAATGTGGAAAGGCTCCATTAGTTTCGGTTTAGTTAACATTCCGATTAAACTTTATGCAGCAACTGAAGATAAGGATATAAAATTGAGAACCCTTCATAAGAAATGTCATAGTCCTATTCAATATGAAAAAACATGTCCGAATTGTGATGAAGAAGTAAAACAAGATGAAATTGTGAAGGGCTATGAGTATGTAAAAGGAAAATATGTTGTCCTAACAGATGATGAGCTTAAGGAATTAAAGGATGAGCACGAAGATAAAACTGTAGAAATAATTGATTTTGTCAAGATGGATGATATTGACCCTATCTATTTTAACCGTTCTTATTTTATTGGCCCGGGAGAGAATGGTGGAAAAGCGTATGGTTTACTTAGAGAAGCGTTAACGAAATCAGAGAAAATTGGAATTGCAGAAATTACAATCCGTTCTAAGCAACAGCTTGCAATGGTCCGTGTTTATCAGAATTGTATAGTCATGGAAACTGTTCATTATCCGGACGAAGTCAGAAACGTAAAAGAAGTCCCTAGTGTTCCTGAAAATGTAGAAGTCGGTGAAAAAGAACTGGATACAGCTATCATGCTTATTGATCAGTTAACCACCACCTTTGAACCAGAAAAATATAAGGATGATTATCGTTTAGCTTTACAAGAATTAATCGAGAGAAAAGTAAATCAGGATGAAGGAAAAACACCAACAGAAGCAGCACCACGTCAAAATGTAGTTGATTTAATGAGTGCTCTTCAAGCAAGTATTGAAAAAACAAAAAAACCGCAAACAAAAGCAAAACCCGCAAAATCAAAGGCAAAGTCCGCAAAGGCAGTTGGTAATGAGAACCCGCAAACAAAACCAGCTCATACTGGTGGAACTGCAGAAAAGAAAACAAAAACCGTTCGAAAAAAAGCCTAGTTATTAAACTTCATCATTTTCCACTTGGGTCTTACCTTTATATCTCAAAAACGAAAAAACTTGGTGATTGTGCAAATCACCAAGTTTTTTCGCTTTTTCAATTACCTTTCTACTCTTCTTCTTTGAACAAAAACATAAGCACTTCCAATTAATATCATAATTACTCCAACTATTAACCAGTTGTAATGAGTAGATGCAGTTAATGGTAAATAGTTCCCTTCTTTTGAAGAAGAAACTGGTTTGTTGCCTTTATTGCTGTCATTCGGTTTATCGCTAGGATTGTTACCGGACTTTACATCAGGTTTATCCTCTGGTTTATTACCAGGATTTTCTGAATTTCCATTTCCAGTATCTCCTCCCGGTTCTCCTTCCTGATTATCTCCCGGTTTATCTCCTGGATTTGCTCCTGGTTTTTCGGTAACATACGTTAATACTGCTGTTCCGCCGTTGTCTTTCGAGGGAAGTATAACCGTTACTTCTTGCTTCTCGTTTACAACGTATTCTTTGTTGTTATATAGGTCTGTCAGTATTGTATTAGCAGAGTAATTAACCCGAAAGGTTGCTTGTTTTTCTTCGGTTGTTGTATTTAAACCTACCAAAATATTTTTATCATGATATTGTCGCTTAAAAACAATGTATTTCTCAGCATCTCCCCCTGCTATTTTTTCCCTAGTTCCTTTTGAAAAAACCTTTGAGTAATCTTCTCTGATATTTAAGAGAGTGGAGTAGTGTTTGTGAAGAGCCATAGCTTCCGGATCCTCATTTTCATAAAGTTCCCAAGGCATATCGTCACGATTTTGACCAAATGCCAACACATTTCCATCAGCATCCTTTTCCCAATCAGACTTACCAGATCTGCCTAATTCTTCCCCATAGTAAATAACCGGCTGACCTTTTGATGTGATTTGTAGAGCAGCTGCAACTTTTAATTTTCCAACATCCCCTTGTACATATTCTGTCAAGAAGCCATTTTGATCATGACTGCTTAAGAATTGGCCAAGTGTTGCTGAATTTGTTAGTTTATTGTTTCGATCTTGTAAATAAGATTCCACACTATCAATATTTCCGTCTACAAATGATTTTGCTTTTTCTTTAAAGTCAAAATCTAACAGAGAATCCATTTGACCTGTACCTAAGTAACCTCCGTCATTGGTTATACTTGCCCCCCAATATTCTCCAATCATTTTAAAAGACGGATCAATGGCAGTCAGCTCATTTTTTAGTGTTTGCCATGTTGCATCTTCAACATGTTTTACTGTATCAATACGAAAATAGTCAATTGTATCTCCACGATCTGTTCTTGCCTTTTCAAGCCAATCTGTTTGCCAATCAATGATTTTTTGTCGTACAGCTGGATCTTCTGTTTTGAAGTCTGGAAGATTATCAAGTTCTCCCCTTACCGTAGGGTCCTCATCCACAGTTCTTAACATTCCATTAAACGTTGCTAATTCGTCCTCTGTAGGAAGATTTTCTGCATCAGCTTTCCATGTATCCCAAATGTCTCCATCCATTCCATATCCAGCATGATTTACAACTACATCAAGCATGATTTTAATTCCACGATCATGAGCTTTTTCAATAAGCTCTTGGAATGTTTCCATATCCCCTAAATGTTCATCTAAAGTAGTAAAATTCTTAGCCCAGTAACCATGATAACCATACTGCTTTGGTTCAAGACCTGCAGCGGTTTTGAAATCTAAACCTTTATTGAATTCAATATTATCGACAATTGGCGAAATCCAAATTGTATTGATTCCTAAGTCATCGATATAATCTAATTCATCAATAATCCCTTGGAAATCACCACCATGATATGCTTCTGAATGAGTTGGATCATATTCTTCCTTACCATTATTAGATGGATCACCATCTTTAAAACGGTCTGTTAGCATAAAGTAAATACGTGCTTCATCCCAATTAAAGCTCATTTTTCCACCAACAGATTGCTCTGGTTTAACGGTTACTTTTACTGATTGCTTATGCGTGTTACCAAATTCATCGATGACGATGATTTTAATCTCTTTTTTACCAGCTGTAACGGATTGATTAGCAGCTATTGAAACAGCGCCCACATTTGGATCAATTTCAACCTTTTCCTTGCCACCAAGTGCTCTTAAGTCGGCATATAGTTCTTTAATGTTTACCTTATCTCCAGATGTTACATCTACTTGTAAAACCGCATTTTCATCAAAAGAGATTTCAGAGGGAGAAACGTTTGTCTTAATTGTAAGATTTGGACGTGTGTACGTAATCGTTGACTTGCCATTCTTTATATTTTTTGGATCAATTACTTCGACTGTTTCACCGTCTTTTGTAACTAGAAACGTATACTCATGAGTTCCTTCCTCTAGGCCTTCAAGTTTATATGAAAAATACTCATTTTCCTTATTGTATTCTAATGGATATTCTTTACCATCGATTTTCACTTTTACTTCTTCGATTGAATGCATTTCATCACTTTGAAATAACTCTTCATCTCGATAATAGAACGTAACATTCCCATCCTCTAAAACAGGTCCATTGACAGATGGTACAACTGTTTGTCCTGAGACACCAGTGACAACGGTCACTTTTGTAATAATATCATCCCGGTTAATTTGAACATTGTGATCATCACTGTCAGGAGAAATTTTTGCTGTATTCCAATCAGTACCTTTACGTATTAAGAACCCCATTGATTCTGTTTCAGGAGCAATTTCAACGTTTGCTACTGCTGTATCACCATCAATTGTTTCAAAATCGATTTGATCGTTTTTCACACCAGTGTTCCATACCCATAGGTTCCAAGCTCCAAAATCACCTGTAAAATCTCCGTCTGGACGGACATATTTAATGCGGACATAACGCTTTACATTTTTCTTTACAGCCATGTCTAATGTTGCTTCTGCATCACCAGAGGTAGCTGTGATCACAACGTTTCCCGGTTTGGCTCCAGTAACCTTTCCTGTGTTATCAATTGTAGCAATCGCTTTATCTGATGATGACCATGATATTTTGGCCTGATGCATATCTTGATTAAATTGATCTTTTACATGAGCAGAAAGCTGAGTTGAATATGTCTCAAATACAGAGTCATTACCTAAGATAGTGATTGTATCAGCAACTAATTTTTCTACCGTTACTTCAATTGCAGCTTCAATGTCACCCGCTTTTACCTTTAAGATAGCAACACCTTCTGCTACTCCAACCACTCTTCCATTGTCTACAGTTGCTACTTCATTGTCAGAAGTTGACCACATAAGCTCTTCGCCAAGCATGACACGACCGTTTTGATCTTTTACATATGCTGTTACACCCTTCGTGTCACCAGGGTTAATGGCAAATGTATCAGGATTTACTTCAATACTGGTTGGTTTAGGAATATATTCTGCTTCAGATTGATCATACAGTACCATCATTGAAAGACCTTCAACAGATACCTTGTCTGATTTTACTGTACGTATTGTCTCTGTTCCTGCTGAAGTATGGTCAACGACAACATTCCAGTTTCCGTTTACTGGTAGAGCTACTTCTTTTGTTGTTTTATTTGCATTATAAATCACAACAATATTTTTCCACGTATCATTGTTCGCATTATCCTTTAATTGGTATGCAACAATGTTTTCATCCTGCTTGAGAACTTGAAGGTGTTTTTCAATTTTTTCTTTCGAATCCATTTTAAAAGCAGTGTGTTTTTTTCGTAGTTCCACTAAGCCTTTGTAGTAGTTAAAGACAGATTGATATTCGTTCTTTAATTCCCAACGAATTTGGTTAATTGTATCAGGACTCTTATAGCTATTGTGTACACCATATTTACTTCTTAACATTTCTTCTCCGGCATGAAGGAATGGAATACCTTGTGAAGTTAAGACGATGCCGTTAGCTAATAGACTGCGTTTTACCCATTCATTATTCAATGCATTTTCTTCTGTGATCACAGCATGAGGGTCATATTGCTCTGACTCGCGATCGCCATCTGTACCTGCTACTCTCATTAACTTGTCCCAAAGATTTAAATTATCATGTGCTGTAACATACGTAATACTTTCTTGAGGTTTATTTGTAAATTGATCGATTGCCCCTTTTAAGCCGGCGACTATTTCTCCCTCTTTACCGGCAGCACCCGTTGCAAAACCAGTCCCAGCTCCATCGCTGTCCCCTTTAATGGCACCACGGATATTATCGTTAAAAACAGCATAGCCTTGATCTTTTTGTGACCCTTTTACATGTTGCATTGAATTTGGCAGGCTTGTGGTACCACCAGTCCAAGGTTCCCCATAAATCAACATATTCGGATCTACATTGTTCTTCAATTCTTTTGTTAATTCCTGCATTGTTTTTTGATCAATTAAGCCCATTAGATCAAAACGGAAGCCATCAATACCAAATTCTGTAGCCCAATAATGAACAGAATCTTTAATATATTTACGAACCATCGGTCGTTCTGAAGCTACTTCATTTCCTGTCCCTGAGCCATTTGTCATTTTTCCTGTATCATCAGTACGGTAGTAATAACCTGGAACAATCAAATCAAATGGGGAACTGCCTTCCAATTGTGTTGATTCGTTCATATATGTGTGATTATACACAACGTCTGCAATGACACGAATTCCTTGATCATGTAAAGATTGCACCATTTGCTTGTATTCTATTATTCTACTAGTTGGATCAGCAGGGTCAGTAGAATAAGATCCTTCCGGTACATTAAAATGTATTGGATCATAGCCCCAGTTAAACTTTGCAGCTGTGGAGTCAGGGTCATTAACCGTTAATTCATTTACAGAACCGAAGTCATAGGTTGGTAATAAGTGCACATAGTTGACACCTAATTCTTTTAAAGAATCAATGCCTGTTTTCACACCATTTGGTCCTGTTGTTCCCGTTTCAGTAAAGGCTAAATATTTTCCTTTATTGTCCATTCCTGATTGCTCATCAATAGAGAAATCTCTTACATGGAGTTCATAGATGATTGCATCTGCCGGTGATACAACTGCTGGTTTATCCGCAGGATCAAATCCACTTGGATCAGTGCTATTTAAATCCACAACAGCTGCTCTTTGGCCGTTTGCTGACGTTGCACGCGCATATGGATCAACAGCATAATGAGATTTTCCATCAGCGAATTCAAGTTTGTACATATAATATTTATTTTTTAAGTCTTCTTTTATCGTGATAGACCATACACCATTATTTGCTCTTTCCATGTCTATTTCATTACCACCTGAGTGGTCCTTAACAAAAGCACCTTCATATGTACCTTCTTCATCATAGATTGCTAGATTTACCTTCGTTGCAGTCGGTGCCCATAATTTGAAAGTTGTTTGGCTAGAAGAGTAGGTATACCCTAAATCATCTCCATCATAATAGAAACGATCATCATTCAGGACATTACGCATCGTTACTATTTGACCTTCTGATTGCCCCAATGAAACTTCATACTCGTTCCGGACATCAATACTTTTGCCATCAGCAATCGTAATTTTCGCTTTTTTATCACCTAATATAGTTGTTGTCGTATCAATGACCTCATTAGTTTCCTTGTCCGTTAACACAAATTCTTGTTTTCCAAATTCTTTATTTGTTGTAACCAAAATTTCATTTAATGACTCCATTAATGCAGATTGAACCTTAACGGACTCCGTTGATTCAATTGTGAAAGCTGAATTTCCATCTATTATGTTTGGATTCGACGGATCTGTACTGTTTTCATCCCAACTGCGTTTGTTAAAAATAAACTTATACTGATACTCACCTGGTTCAAGGTCTGAAAGTGTAGTTGAAAAAATACTATCTTTCTCTGTCAATTCGACAGCTGTTGTTAAATCCCAGTTATTAAAGCTGCCAATTACATAAATTGCGGTTTCCCCTTTACTTTCGTAATTGAAAGTAACCGTGCCATCCTCATTTATAACCGGGCTTTTAATAGCAGGTGATCCATTCGGCTCACCTATTGTAAATACAGAATTCCCATTTGCTTGATTAGAATTAGAAGGATCCCTTATCCATGCTTCATCTACAATAAACTTATACTCATAAGTTCCTTCTGTAAGCTCTTTCGTTAGAGTCCATATTCCATCTGATTCTTCTGTCATATCAATAGCTCCATTTTGCCAATCTGTAAAGCTGCCTGCAACCTTAACAGATGTTGCTTGCCCCTCATATAAAAATGTAACAGTTCCATCATCATTGATTAGTGGACTCGTCACTTCTTCCGCGCTAACGCTTTCATCCGGAAGAAATGCCGAAAATAGTTGTAAAACGAAAGAAAATACAACTAACAAAGATAACACTCTCAAATATGACCTCTTCAAATTCCTTTACCTCCCCTTTAAATCTATCATTTTTTGAGAAAACGATTGCACAATTAAAAAAAGAAAATAAAAACGTATCCTCTCTAGACCTTTATATGCAAACGCTTTCTATACCATTCAGGATATCACCTTCAAAATATTGTTGCAATATGTAATATGAATCAATCATTATTAATTCTCCTAAATAGAGCAATCAAATCGTGTTGATTGCTCGTCATTGAGTTATAATCCATTGAGCTGCCATTAATAATGAAGGAAATTGTGCATCAGCTAATCCTTCATTATCACCAATTAGAATCGTTTTGGTGCCCGCCTGTTTGCCAGCCCATATATCAACATCCCGATCTCCTACCATATAACTATCCTTTAAACTTACCTCATGTTTTTCCGCTAATGTATAAAGCATTTCTGGCTCTGGCTTTCGACATGCACAACCAGAGTTAGGTTTGTGTGGACAATAGATGATATCATTAATTCTTCCACCATTTTTTGCTATATCGTGCTTCATTTTTTCATGAACCTTCCTTAGCATACCTTCCTTCATATACCCTAAACCAACACCACCTTGATTTGTCACCACAAAGACAAGATAATCTGCGTTGTTTAAGAGTTTTATTCCTTCAGCAACTCCTTCTAATAAATGCATTTGCTCCGGCTTGTTAACGAATTTCACACGGTTACTTAATACCTCATTAATGACACCGTCTCGATCAAGGAACACAGCTTTTTTCACAATTTGGATTCTCCTTTCATGAATCGTCACGAATTTGATCATATTAAAGATAAAGAAAATAGTATAAATATTGAAGGATGATGCTCTTTGAAACCAATGCTCCCAACATTACATACTGATCTTCCTATAGGTTCTGATTGGATATATGAAACCAAGTATGATGGATTTCGTTCTATCTTATATGTAACAGATTCAACAATTGAATTAATGAGCCGGAATGAAAAATCATTAAACAAGCAATTTCCCGAAATTATTTCAGAACTTGTGAGAATGAAAGACATTTTAAAGCCACATTTGCCTCTTATTTTGGATGGTGAAATCGTCTGCCTTATCTCAACACATTTCTCGGATTTCGAACAACTTCAAATTAGAGGGAGATTAAAAAATCAAGACAAAATTTTAAATGAAGCACAAAAACATCCGTGCCGCTTTCTTGCATTTGACATTTTGGAAATAAGCGGAGAAATTCTTTGCACAAAGTCACTTAATGAACGAAAACAACTGCTCCATGTATTATTTAAAACGTTAGAAATTGGATATGTAAATCCCGTTTCATCCAATCTTTTACAGTATGTTCCTTATACAACGAACTATTCCAAGTTATGGGAAGAAATGCGCCTTGAAAATGGAGAAGGAGTTATTGCCAAGCAATTAAAAAGCAAATGGGAAGCAGGGATGCGTACACAACAATGGTTAAAAATTAAAAATTATAAATATGCAAACTTTTTTATTACGGGTTATGACAAAGAAAATGGATATTTTCATGTTGGAGTTTTTCAAAACGAACAAATTGTTCCATTAGGGGTGTTCTCACATGGAATATCAAGTTCCGAGCGTGAAGCACTTCTTACAATAGTACGTGAAAATAAAACAGCTGAAACAACCTCCTTTATTGAGATAGAACCAGCTATTGTTGTAGAAATTCAGTTTTTATCTCTGTATAAAAGTCAATTACGTGAACCTTCTTTTTCATCATTTCGATTTGATATCCATATCGATGATTGCACATGGGATCAATTATTGATTAAAACAGCACCTATTCGTGACGAGATTTCCATTACACATCCCGATAAACCGTTGTGGGAAACGGTTGATGTTAAGAAAGAGAAATTTTTAAGTTATCTTTATCAAATCTCACCATTCATGCTACCTTTTTTACGAAAACGACTACTTACAGTTATTCGTTTTCCACATGGAATGTTTGGTGAAGCATTTTATCAAAAAAACTGTCCTGATTATGCTCCTTCCTTTATAAAAACAAGTAAACATGAAGGAATCGAGTATATTATTTGTGAAGATCTTTCAACATTGATGTGGTTAGGAAATCAACTAGCATTTGAGTTCCATGTACCATTCCAGACCATTGATACAGCACACCCTACCGAAATTGTTTTTGACTTGGACCCTCCTTCCAGAGAATATTTCTCTTTAGCGATAAAAGCTGCATTAGAAATAAAAAAAATTTTTGATCAATTTCAACTTAAGACATTTCCTAAATTGTCAGGAAATAAAGGGTTGCAAATTCATATACCACTTACCAAAAATTCATTTACTTATGAGGAAACTCGTGTTTTCACAGAATTTATCGCTCAGTTTCTTGTTACAAGTTTTCCTGACGATTTTACGATTGAACGGATGAAAAAAAATCGTGGTAACCGACTTTATTTAGACTATATTCAACATGCTGAAGGCAAAACCATTATCGCCCCCTACTCTCTCCGAGGGAAAAAAGAAGGAGCATTTATCGCATCTCCCCTTTTTTGGGATGAAATAAATGAACATTTGTCAGTAGAACAATTTACAATTGATGAGGTGCTTCGCCGCTCAAAAACAATTGGTTGTCCTTTTCAAGATTATTTTGAATCTCCTCAGGATAAAGCGCTAAGGACAATAATTGACCAAATCAACAATGTGCAATAAGAAAGCTTTATTATTCTTTGATTGAACATTAAGGACGTTTCTTTCCTGGATTGCTTTCATTTGATTTATGATGAGTGACCATTTGATTCGGTTTCGTTTCCATTCCTCCTTTCATCTGCTCTATGAGAGACATTCGGACTTGGTTTCTTTTCTTTTTGTCTTTCAACATTTTACAAACTAAGATAAAAAAGTAAAGCAAAGTAGACAGTCTACATTGACTACCCACTTTGCTTTACTTCTCTTTATCCTTCACAATATCTATCAATTGTTCAAGCATGTTGACCATATCATCTTTGTCAAATTTAGAGGGTCCAGGCAATTCTTCTTTCTCTGAATCATAATTTTGATGGGAAATTGGATCTTCTCTTCGATAGGCTGATACAAGAGGACCCTCTGGTGTAACGTATTTTTTATTCATTCTTCTTGTTTCACGATCAACTAAACTATAGACAATCGGAATGATGAATAGTGATAGGAATGTACTTGAGATTAAACCTCCAATAACCGTTATCCCCATAGGTCGATTGATTTCCGTACCCTCACCTAAGCCAAGTGCTAAAGGAACTAACCCCAATATAGTCGTCAATGCTGTCATTAGAATTGGACGAATCCTTACTCTTACTGATTCCACTAGTGCATCATATGTTTTGAAACCTTGTGCCTTTTTCTGATTAATGAAGTCGACGATCACAATTGCATTATTTACAACGATGCCAGCTAACACAATAAGACCAATTAAGACAGTTAAACTAATTGGTGATTTTGTTACAGTTAAAGCTACAGCTACTCCAATTAACATTAAAGGTACAGTAAACATAATAACAAATGGATATGTAAAGGACTCGAACTGTGCCGCCATTACAATGTAAATAAAAATAATCGCCAGAATAAAGGCAAGTAACATATCATTCTTTGTTGACTCTAGCAACTCTCGATCCCCACTAAAACTAATGTCTGTTTCTTCAGGTAAATCCAGTTCTTTAATTTCTTTATCAACTAATTCTGAAAAATCACCTAAGTTTGTTGAGTTACTATATCTTACCGTGTATTGTACGGCAGGTTGCTTATCTATTCTTTGAATAGATACAGGTCCTTCTTCAACTCGAATTGTGGATATATCCCCAAGTCCTACAAAGCTATTATCTGGTTTTTTAATTAGTAAACCCCTTAAAGCATCAACATCCTCGCGTACAGACTCATCATACCTGACATTTACCATATACATCTCATGATTATGTTTATTTGTCATCTGTATGGCATCTGTACCTCTTGTTACATCATTTACGACCATCCCGATTTGGACTGGTGATAAGCCGTTATCAAGTGCTTTATCTCTGTTAACTGTAATCTGAATTTCTTCAACAGTTTCTGTAAGATCATTAGATAATTCTTCAACATCTGTCAACTTTACAAGCGCTTTATCAATTTGTGCAACAGATTCTTTTATACGCGTTTCATTCGTATCTTTTACATGAAATGTTAACGTATTAGGTGTAGATCCTGTTGAAGATTGAGTATGAAATGAGAGCTTAGCGGTTTTATTTTCTCGCCTTGCTACATTCCCAAATGATTTTTGAACATTATCGATCAAATCAAATGTCGTAACAGTACGAGAATCCAGATCTTTTAGTTTCACGTATATTTCAGCAATATTTGTTCTTCCTGTACCCCTAAATGATTCCTCCTGTGTTGTGCCAATTAGACTAACATATAAATCAACATCGTCTTCTTCCTCAAGCTCTTCTTCGATCGCTGTTACTACTTTTGTGGTTTCTGATAAGGATGATCCATTTTCTAGTTCAACGTCAATTGTAAAAAACCCTTCATCAGTATTTGGTAAAAATACTGTGCCAACTCTAGTTAAACCGTATACACTTCCTGCAAAAACGATGAACGTTATACATAACACAACGGTACGATTACGCAAAGACCATTTAATAGCATTGTCTAGAGAATGCATAAATGTAGACTCTCTACGAACCTTTTCTATGTTTTTGGAAGGGTTTCTTAATAATTGACCTGCAAGCATAGGCACGATTGTTAAGGCAACAAATAAAGATGCAAACAAACTAAAAGCGATTGTTAAAGCAAACTCTGTAAAAAGATCACCGATAATACCTGTAATAAAGACGACAGGTATAAATACCGCAACAGTTGTTAAGGTAGAAGCAATAATTGCAGGACCAATTTCTTTTGCTCCTTGATATGCTGCCTCTTTTGGATTTTTCCCCATTGAGAGATGCCGATAAATATTTTCGATAACCACGATGGCATTGTCGACAAGCATCCCTATTCCAAGAGCTAACCCACCTAGAGTCATAATGTTTAACGTAAAATCCGCAAAATACATGAGAACAAATGTCACAATAACAGAATATGGAATTGCCACTCCAATAATAAGAGGACTTTTTATGCTTTTCAAAAAAACAAAAAGAATAACCATGGCCAAAATTCCACCTATTATTAGGGTATTAAGCATATTTCCAATTGCTTGATCAACATATTCTCCTTGATCAAAAATGATATCTGCATTAATGGATTCATATTTCTCCTCAGAAAGGATATTTGTCAATTTCTCATGAAAGGCATCAGAAACTGAAGCTGTATTTGCATCAGATTGCTGTAAGATACTAACTAGCAAAGATGGATTTTGATTGGCACGTGTTATGGTATTAGACTCCTTTTTAGCCATTACAACATCCGCTATATCTCCAACCGTAATATTGTCGCCAGTTGCAGAATCTTTCTTCACAATTATACTTTTTAATATATCAATGGAATCGATTGTGCTGATAACTCTTGTTGTTAACTGTTTTCCGTCCGACACGACTGGATCTCCAGGTGTTGAGACAGAGTTAGCTCTAATTGTATCAACAATTTCTGATTGACTAAGTGAGTATTGTTCCAGCTTATGTTGATCAAGCTTTACACTTACTTCATCCGTTTGTAACCCGGAAAGGTTAACACTTGCTACACCTTCCGTTTTACTAAATTCTTGTTCTAACTCCCCCGCTAAATTCTGAAGATGCTCTGTATCTTGTGATGACGATAGAGAAAGCTGTATGATTGGAAATTGAGAAGGATCAAATTTCAAAAATCTCGGCTTCCCTGCATCATCCGGTAAAGGTGCATCCTCCATTCTTGTACGAATTTCATCTTGAATATCATCGATGTGTGTAGTCCAATTAAATTTCAAGATAACAAGACTTGCATTTTCCTGTGATGTGGACGTTATTGTGTCAATACCTTGAACAGTTGATAGTGTTTCTTCTAACGGTTTAGAGACTTCTTCTACCACTTCATTTGGATTAGCACCCTCATAATTGGTAACAACCACTCCGATAGGCGGGTTTATTTCCGGTATCAACTTTAACGGTATCTTTATCACTGATACAGTACCTAATATTACTACTAAAAGCATTGTTACGATGGTAAACACAGGTCTATTAATTGAAAAATGGCTAATCTTCATCCGTTCCCTCACATTCCAACTGCTTTATGTACAACCCTTATGTTCTAATCAGCATTTAGGTAATAATTTCTAGTTTTAACAAATTTAAATCAATCCATTCTTCTATTAACATAACATCCAAGCATTAAGCGGACATGAATGGAATTTTATTTCGACGCCTATCTTTTTATTAAGAACAGAACAAAAGCGTAAGCACCTTGGACTCCTAAGAAACAAAAAAAAGAGTGACCATTAAATGATCGCTCTTTTACAGGTAAACGTTTACAATCAAACATTTTAGTAATCTACCTAAATAGTAAATGCTGGCTATGTACTCCAGCTTTCTTTAATAACGCTTTCAATTCTGCCTGTTCTTCAGCACTTAAACCGGAAAATGCACGTGCTATCCGAATTGCATGAATCGGATAGATTTCATCTAAGTATGATTGGCCTTTATCAGTTAATTTCGCATAGATCGAACGTTTATCCTTTGGATCCTGTTCGCGATAAATGTAGCCGTTTTTTTCAAGCTTATCAATCACATACGTAACATTCCCACTAACTAACAGCAGCCTTGAACCAATTTGTTGCAGCTTTTGCGGACCTCTCGTAAACAATAATTCCAGAACAGCAAATTCTGTTGGATTAAACCCATGTTCCTTACTATCACGGATAGAATGCTCAGATACACTTTTGAAAGCCCTTGCAAAAACTCGAAACAAATCTAATGCATTCTGTAATTCTTCTTCAGTAAATGATCTCATCCCATCGCCCTCTTGTTTAAAATTAGCCAAAGTAAAATGATTATTAGGAATTTTGGGTGGAGCAAAATCCTAATAAAAAAGCCTAATAGTATAAAAAAACAGAACTCCTTTTTCATTTTACTATTATTTAACCTAAATTTGAAGGTTTTAAATAAGAAAAGTATGTAATTATAATAATAGGCAGACAGAAATGAGGTTAAAGCCATGTACAAGGAGATACAAAATATCTTATATAAAATAGAAAAACAAAAAAAAATACACATTTTATTCGCTTGTGAATCAGGAAGTAGAGCATGGAATTTACATGAAAAGAAAAGCGATTATGATATTAGATTCATTTATAAGCATGAAAAAGATTGGTATTTGCAATTATATGAAGGTCGAGATGTAATAGAAAGTTCGTTTAATTGCTTTGAGGTTGTTGGATGGGATCTCAAGAAGACCTTGCGATTACTGAATAAATCAAACCCTACTCTTATGGAATGGCTTTATTCACCTATCATTTATCGAAACAATTTAATGTTTACCGAAAAATTAAAAAGCTTAGCTAGTCAATCGTTTTCACCTTATTCTGTACTTCATCATTATCTTAGTATGGCTAAAAAAAATTACATACGTTTAAAACAAGCTGACAATTGTACAGCTAAAATGTATTTGTCCGTCCTAAAACCTTTGCAACTTTGTTATTGGATTATTGAAAAAGATGATTTTCCACCTATCGGCTTACACATTTTTCATACGAGTCACGTCACCCCAGTTATTGAAGGGGAAATGAAAAAAGTCATTCTTCAGAAACAATCGGGACAAAACTTCACCTCCAAAACCCTGCTGCATTATATTGAATTAAGCATAAAAACACTAGGAGAATTTGCAAAAGAAGGCCGAAAAAATGATACAAACATATCGAAGGAATTAACTGATTTTTTCATTAGGATGATCAATTAAGGAAAGGACTCCACCTAATAAGGAGTCCTCAGGTTGTAGAAGCCTTTCTCTTTACCTTTGGGATGTTGTGATAAAAATAATTATACTCATTTTTCAATTCGGTTAATGTCATTTTCTTCATTACCTGGCTATTATAAACGCCAATTGCCAGCAGTTTTTGTGAATAATAATTTCTTTGCTCCTCAAGTGCAGTTTGTAACATTTTGCTCATAGCACTCAACTCCATTTTATTTTTTACATATTTAAATTTACCTCAAAATTGTTATGCGACAGTTAACGCAATGTTAAGATTTTCTTTAAAGATATTAAGATTGTATTAAGTAAGACATCCATCAGCTTGGATGTTCTCATCTCCACTGCTGGTTAACGAGACTTATCACGCTCAAAAAGTCACATCTTTATGTCTAGCCTGTCTTGGACTTCCTGTCCAAGACGGATCTTTACGGGCAAGTTACCTCCCACTTCACTTCTTTGCTTCACTCGAATCTCTCATAAAGAATTTTACTGCCCATTAAGGTGGGGTAAATTTGATTAAATTTTCAAAACTTTGTCGAGAATAGTTTCAATAACACATGGAGTTGAAACGAATGACAATTAAAGTGATTGCTTTGAAACAACATCTTTCTCAAACAAAGGTTTATTATCTTAATTTAACTGAACCAAAAAACCAACAACTATATATGATGATTTTTGAAAAAGGAGAATTTTTGACTTTAACCTCCTACAATACACGTAAAGATCAATACGAAGAGGTTACTTCTTTATTCCCGAAATCCTTCCTTCAAAACCTTACAGAACATATCTATTTTCAAATAAATAGTAAGTCCTATAAGGATGAAGAAGACCCACATAGAAAATCTATCCTCTAATGTTAACAATTCTTAACTAAGCATATGCTCTTTTACCTCGAACTATGTTTCATTCACTCCTACCGTAAAAAAACCTCACATCTTTTTTATAAAAGTATATTTCTATGTTAGAATTTCTTACACAAAAGAAGTCATTAAAGACATAACAGGATATACTTGTAAAAAGAAATGTTTAAGGGGTGGAGATATTGAATCATCAAGACCGCTCTTATAAGGATAAAAAGGTGATTTCAATAGGAACAGTAAGCGAACTAACCGGATTAACTTTGAGACAAATTCGTTATTATGAAGAAAGAAAATTAATTGCCCCGTATCGAAATGATCGTGGTACACGAAAATATTCGTTTTCCGACATTGAAACATTGATGGACATTGCTGATAAACGAGAGGATGGTGTACAAACAACAGAGATCTTAAAGGAAATGCGTTTAAAAGAAAGGAAAAGGGAAAGTGAAGCAGATGTTCGGAAAAAGATGCTTCAAGGTCAATTAAATGCACAATTCAGATATGGACGTGGAGGACATTGATTACAATTGGCTTCCCACATAGATATACAGGAGAAATCCTTGTTTTTTCTTATAGGATCATCCTTAAAAAGGTGATGATTTTAGTAATAGTAAAATAGACGCTACAGCAATTTATCAACCTCCTGTAGCGTTTATATATATTCATTCCCACTTTACAGGACATTTCCTCTATACACATTCCCCCTCCCCCTCACCTTCTACTCCCCAACACAAGAACTGTATCCCACTTACTTTTTAGGTTCTAAGTATAGTATTTCGACTTTTTTTTTGCGATAATAGGAAAAAAACACAGTAATCTATTTACTTTTTTAAATATTAACAGATAATAAAGGTACTAGGTTCATTTTACCTAGATGTATACTGTGAGGTGTTCATTGTGAAAACACTAGATACCCTAATAGAAGAATATCGAAACAAAATGTTTTTGATTGCCAGAGAAAATGGTTTAAATTCACATCGAACATTAATTGCAAGTCAATACTTAGATGAATTATTGACTATAAAAATGACTGAATGTAAAACTACAAGTAAGCAAATAGAAAAATATTAGTAATCATATGAAATAAGCAGGAAATACATCAATGGGAAACCTTGATGTATTTTTTATCCTATCAGAAATCAGGATTTAGTCCCCCCCATCATTCCAGCTCGAATTTAGAATTTTATAAGGGAAGTGATATCATTGGATCGAGAAATTGTTTGGTTAAGTAAAGGAACACCCTCTACTCTTACTTATAAAGGAAAAGAATTCAAGTCAGGTATCGCAAAACATCAAGTAAATGAATTAAAGGTCATGTCAAATGGAATTATCGGTGATGATGTTGAAAATCATGATTTTCATGGTGGTTCTGAACGGGTGATTTGCGTATATGCATTTGAACATTATGGGTTTTGGGAACAGCTTTATCAAACTACGCTACCCAAAGCAGCATTTGGTGAAAACCTTACATTAACTGGAATGACAGAAAAAGATGTATGTGTTGGTGATATTTTTCAAATCGGTGATGCAGTTGTTCAGGTTTCTCAGGGAAGATTCCCATGCTCTACTATTAATAAATACACAAACATTCACACCCTTTTAAATAAAATTGTTGAACACGGCCACACAGGTTATTTTTTTCGCGTGTTAGAAGAAGGAGTAATTCATTCTAACTCCTCTATCAAATTACTGGAAAAACATTCAGAGGAAATATCAATTAGCACCATCCATCATACTTATTTTCATGAAAAAAATAATATTAAAAGAATTGAAAAAATCTTATCATTAGATGTTCTTTCTGAGGAATGGCTGGTTCGAATGAAGAAATTACATAAATCGCTAGTAGAAAAGTCCCTTTAACCTATAAAATAGACGCAAAATGCTGTCTATCGTTCAAACTTACTAACAAAGTTCAAAAAAATGCAGGCTTTCACTCATTTATGAGAGAAAGCCTGCATGTGTTTCAAAACATTCAGATAGTACAAAAGATTCTGTTGACTTACCTCTCTACTGTGATATGATTAATCTTGTTTAAAATCAAATTACCATTATCTACTAGGGGAGTCCATTAGCCTGGACTGAGAGAAGAACGCGTTTGAAGTTCTTTGACCCTTTGAACCTGATCTGGATGATACCAGCGTAGGGAAGTGGGAATAGACTAAAAAAGGGTTTTCTATGCACCCCTTTTTATTATTTTTCCTACATCTACCGAACGGGTTCTGAATTTCAGAACCCGTTTTTTTATTCTTCCGTTTCAATCAAGTAGATGAATTTCTAGGAGGAGATTTAGATGAAGATTACGGTAAAGCAACCTTTCCCGGGCAGCAAGAAAATTTATGTACAAGGTAGTCATCCTGACATTCAAGTACCTATGAGGGAAATTTCACAAGGAGAAACGCTTAATACCTTCGAGAAAAAAGAGAATTCACCTATACAGGTATATGATACTAGTGGACCTTATACAGATCAGAATGCTGAAATAAATATTTCGAAGGGGCTACGTAGAATAAGACAAAATTGGATTAAAAGTCGACAAGATGTTGAACATTATGCAGGTCGGAAAACGAAACCAGAAGATAACGGGTATAGAACAAAACTTCCCGAAACAACCGATGTATTCCCATCAGAAGCTATAACTCCACTTGTAGCTAAACAAGGTAAAAGAGTTACCCAGCTTCATTATGCACGACAAGGAATTATTACACCGGAAATGGAGTTTATCGCGATTCGCGAGCAAATGGATCCTGAATTTGTTCGAAATGAGGTTGCTTGTGGCCGCGCCATTATACCCGCAAATATTAATCATCCTGAAAGTGAACCGATGATTATCGGAAAAAACTTTCATGTCAAAATTAATGCAAATATCGGAAATTCCGCTGTTTCTTCTTCAATTGATGAGGAAGTTGAAAAAATGACATGGGCAATTCGCTGGGGTGCTGATACGATTATGGATTTATCAACTGGAAAAAACATTCACACAACAAGAGAATGGATCATACGTAATTCTCCTGTTCCAGTTGGAACCGTACCAATTTACCAGGCATTAGAAAAGGTAAGTGGAATTGCCGAGGATTTAACATGGGAAGTATATCGTGACACACTTATTGAACAAGCAGAGCAAGGTGTCGACTATTTCACTATTCATGCAGGTGTGCTTTTGCACTATATCCCTCTTACTGCCACCCGAACAACAGGAATCGTTTCTCGAGGAGGTTCCATTTTGGCCCAATGGTGCTTAGCTCACCATAGAGAAAATTTCTTGTATACTCACTTTCGAGAAATATGTGAAATTTTATCCGCATATGATATTGCCCTTTCATTAGGTGATGGGTTACGCCCTGGCTCAATTGCTGATGCAAATGACGAAGCACAGTTTGCAGAACTTGAAACACTAGGTGAGCTAACAAAAATTGCTTGGGAGTATGACGTTCAAGTCATGATTGAAGGACCTGGACATGTTCCTATGCACTTAATTAAAGAAAATGTCGAGAAGCAACAAACTATTTGCCAAGAAGCTCCCTTTTACACTTTAGGACCGCTAACAACCGATATCGCCCCAGGCTATGACCATATTACTTCAGCGATAGGGGCAGCCATGATCGGTTGGTTTGGAACAGCAATGTTATGCTATGTGACACCTAAGGAACATCTCGGCTTACCTAATAAAGATGATGTTCGGGAAGGAGTTATTGCTTATAAAATCGCTGCACATGCCGCCGATTTAGCCAAAGGGCATCCAGGTGCCCAACAGCGAGATGATGCACTTTCAAAAGCACGGTTTGAATTTAGATGGCATGATCAATTCAATCTTTCTCTTGATCCTGAAAGAGCAATGGAATTTCATGATGAAACATTACCAGCTGAGGGAGCAAAAACAGCCCACTTTTGTTCAATGTGCGGACCAAAGTTTTGTTCAATGAGAATTTCTCATGATATTAAAAATAAAGTCTATAATCTAGATTCAGATGAAGAAATTCGTCAAAAGGGTATGGAAGAAAAAGCAAAGGAATTCGCTGAGTGGGGTTCAAAAATATACAGATAAACATGTTAGGGATTTATCCGCTTGGCTAAATCCCTTCCTTCTTTATCCTTTTAGCAATTTTCTAAAAAATGTCTGAAAAATGGATCCATTCCAACTATATCAAGCGTTCGACCAGAAAACGTGTGATCATGTTTCGGACGTTCACTATTCCCATACAATACACCACCATACTGTGATAAGACAGCCTCATCATAATTATAATATGTACGGCTCTCGAACAAATGATAGTGTCCACCATTTTCTAATGGTATTGCAGGACCCGTTTCTCCATAAAAGCGGTGATAATGGTTATTCGAACTCATCGTCACACCTCTCAAGTAATGCCGATGACGATCAAAGCTATTTCCATTTACAGTTAATGTAAATCCCTTTAATAGATGGTCATGCTCTTTCGATACCGATGTTTTCACTTCAAAACGATGTGCGTGATGGGGCTTAACTGCACCTATTTGCATCAAATGAATCAACTCCTTTTTTGTGTTCATTTCTTCATATGAAGTAATAACAAAATGAGTAAGTTGTCCATACTGTTCATTTCAAATAAATTATACTGTTATTCCGGATATCCTTCTTGGTTCTGAATGATTCCAACATTTTTCATTTTCACTTGTGTATTCACCTTTATATCAGCTAATGGATAAATACGTTCCCAGTCCTCCATCTTTGCGGATTCCTTTCCTGTATGTAATGCGCGGTACCTTAATCCAAACCCGACTGGATCAACTTTTTCCTTTTGAAATAAACGTATTATATCTTCCATTTGACTTGTTACTTCTTTTTCGATATTTTTTTCATATTCCATTTTTTTCTGATCATCTAACACATCAAAAGATTCTTCTACGACTCCGCTTATTTTAATATCAATTTCTATGTTTGTTGTCTTATTTTCAGATTGAATTTCATATGTAGTTCGAACCTGATCAGTCGAGAAAACAAAATATGGTGCTTGATTTTCTTTTTCTACTTTTATTTCTGTTTTTGATGTATTATTGGTGATCATATTAAAGTACTTTGTTTGTTCCCCTTCCAATAGTAGAACTTGTTTTGCATCAGAAAAAACAGCTAACCGGTTTGTTGAAAAATTTTGCTCACCCGCATCAATAATTGGTAATATCGGATCAATTCCCCGTTCATTACGAAGTCTTATTAATTTATATAAATAAACAGAACTAATATATGGCGTTTCTGTGCCTTCATGTCCAAATGTTAAAAACAAAGAATTTGAAGGAAGTCTTTCCCCCATAGGTTTTGCTTCAAGGATTTTTTTTGCACTGGGACTCCCGATAGCCGTCCATGCGATTTCTTGTATATCTCTTCTTCTGCTAAACCAATCTACAATATTCGATAAATCTTCTTTCACTAACGAACTACCGAATATAATCATCTTGGCATGACCAAAGTCAAGTTCCTTATCAACTTTGGATTTTATCATTCTAACAGCTTCAGATACCGTTTGTGCTGATTCAGTCAAAATCTCAGCTTCATTGCTTCCTGTTTTCACATCACTGCTTGGAACTGCTAGTTTTAAGGATATTTCATACATATCGTTTTGACCTTTATCTACACCTATCGAAACGACAAAATATCTCTTGTCGATATCTTTGTAACCGCAACCCGAAAAAAAGAAGATAGAACATGACATAAACCATACTAGTACTTTTTTCATTTTGCCGCCTTGTCCCTTCTTGTTAAAATGACTTTTAATAAAACGATGGCCATTACTTGTGCAGGTAATAAGATCATCATCCAAGATTTTGCTATCCTTCCAACCATCTCAACATCAAGAAAGAATTGGCTGATTAATCCCAATAAAGAAAAAATAACCAATATAATCATTGGTGTAAAATCCCTTTTCTTTATCTTAATGCTGGGAAAAATCGACTTTAACTGCTCCATCCCAACATGCCAATGCAATGTTACACTCGCAATTGAAATATTAATATACAAACCTAAGAATAAAAAACTTACCCGTTCAATAAAACCAAGTTCGATCCTTAAAGCTTCAGTTGTGGCAATCCAAGGAAACGTGTATATTCCTACACCGTCAAATCCATGCACACCGATAGGTATGAAAAAAGTAGTAACTAAAGTAATAAAACCAAGAAAACTTAAAATAAAAATTGAGAATCCAACTTTCACCTCTTTAAAGTATCGATTAAAAATAACAAGATTTGCATATCCAGTATAAACAAACGATGCTGTTGATATCGTTTCAAAATTCGGGATTTCCTGATAGTATGTTAGTGCAACACGGGCTGAATCCCAAATAATTTCATTGTTTGTATAAGATTTAAATATGATAAACGCAATAAAAGGGAGGTTTAATAATAAAATGATTTCTATAGCATACAGAATGTGTTTAGAATGCATTAATGCTCCAAAGAAGATAATGACCAAAAAGGAAAGCATAATGACCAGTTCGTCTAATTCTGGGTTGATATATTGTTTTGAAATATGTGTAAATATGGTTAACGTTACAAAGCCGGCAATAAACCATAATAACCCCTGAAAAAACAAATAAAAAAACCGAAACCATTTTTGTGTATACTTTTCGAGAATTTCAGGTATACCCTGTTCCGGAAATTTACTGATATATTTTACAAAATAGAATATAAGTAACATTCCAATCGGCAGACTGATAAACATGCCAAGTAAAGCACCCTTACTTCTGTTTTCAATTAAAACAGTTGGAACATATGCGACAATATTTGTGAGCATATTTAAAATGAGCATAATATAAAAGTATCGTTTCGACATCATCAACTTCCTAATCTATTTTTAAGCTTCGCAGTATTTATTTTCTGAATTGTTCTCCATTAAAAAATGCCAAATACGGCCTGCCAAAGCTATTTAAACTTACCAAATAATATATGATCCCGATTAAACCAAAAATCACTCCAATTAATCCAGTAAAAGTGGAGACTATTAACAGCAAATACTTTGTAACTCGCATTGCGAAGCCCATTTCATTAATTGGAATCACAAAATTAGAAATGGCTACTGCGGAAACAATAATAATCATAATATTACTTACCAGACCTGCCTCTGTTGCAGCTTGTCCTAAAATAAGCCCACCAACAGTTGTAGCAGTCGGACCAATTGCTTTAGGTAATCTGATACTGGCTTCTGTTAACAATTCCATCATAATAAGCATAAAAAATACCTCGATATATGCCGGATATGGCACAGACATTCTGCTGCCAGCAATCGACAATGCCAACTGAACACGAAATAACTCAGGATTATATGCTGTTATACCAACATACATTGCCGGCAGCAATAGGGCTGTTCCCAACCCCAGATATCGTAATAAGACTAAAAATTTCGCAATCCAGGAAGGTAAATAAAGATCATCCATTGAGCTCATAAAATCATAGAAAACAGAAGGTAAAATCAATGCAAATCTCGTCCCTTCCATCATGACAATTACCTTACCTTTTGAAAGATTATAAGCGATCCGGTCAGGCCGTTCTGTTATGACAATTGTCGGAAACAGAAAAGACTTATGCCTAGTAATCATCCTTGATAGCTGTGAAACGGATTGTACAACGTCTTTATCAATTTCATTTAATCTTTGATAAAGCTCTTGTAATACTTCTTTATCTACTTCTATCGAATCATAGAGAATCTTTAACCCCATCTGTGATTTCTTTCCTACTCTATAATCATCAAATGCAAGTGAAGATTGATGATACCTGTGGCGAATAATATTCATATTTGTTTCGAGGTCCTCACTTAATCCTGTTTGGGGACCTTGAATAGTCGTTTCAATTGTTGTTTCAGGTATCGCTTTATTAAGTATTTTTTTAACATCAAGAATGAAATGAAGATCATTTAAGAAAATAAGGACTGAACCTTTTAGCAATAGCTCAATAGGATTGTCACTATCCTCAATCTTTCGTACTCCCGATAATGATAATAAGTAGTCTTCATACCCTCCAATCTCTATTTCCTCAAAAAAAGGTACATAAAGATCTTTGTGAATTTTCTCTACATCACAAATGCTGCTTATGTACCATAACTCACATCCCTTCCCTTCGGCTTCAAATCTTTGGTTCACCAAATCAGGAGAGCCTGTTAATTCTTTTTTTATATCATCTATCATTTCTTGCTTAGATTTGAGCATAGCTTAAACTCCCCACCTGGTCTTACTTTAAATTTATCGTTTGCTATAAGTGGAAAATTATACTTTAAAATCAAATTATTCACATTCCTTCCTTTTAAATGAATAGATCAAAACATAAAAAACACATACTATCGTCATCTATGTATGCTGGAGGGAAGGCTAATGAAAAAGTTTTTTGTAGTAAATCTTTTTTTCCTTTGTTTCTTATGTCAAACAACTCAAGCAGCACCACCACAAGATGAAGTAAACAATATCCTTTCAGAAATAAATTGGACACAGCAACAATTAACTAATTATCTCGAGTACTATGAATTGACCCTGGATGATTTTGAAACTGGTGATGACCTGCGGATGATTTTAGGGACAGTAATTACTCCAGAAAACTTAGCGGAACTTTTACAACAATATGAAATAAACAGACAAGAATTGGATATTGTTCTAGCTGAATTTGGTGAGTCAATTGAGGATTATTATTTTATTGAGGACCTTGATGTTGCCTTGAATTTTTACTTAGATCATGATGGTGAAATGGCTGAAATCGAAGAACTTTTATCCTTAATCGGATTAACTGAGGAAGAAGTAGATTCCCTTTTTACCCACTTTATGGAATTAGATGAAAAAAAACTTGAACAACAGATGGAAACTATAATGTCCCGTTTAGATCCTTACTTAAAGATGGACGATATAACTGCATTAACAGAAGAACAGCAAGATGAAATGATTGGTCTCTTTCAAGAGATCATGGATGCATTAAATCTAAAAGCCCAGTTTACGTTGGTAGATAACAATGATGTAGAAACCAACGTCACATTTAAGCAATTAATGAATATGGAGGAATTGTACAAAAATGACCTGCTTATTACTCTCTATAGTCTTCAAGGAGAACATATTTTAGATATGCGGTTATCCGAAGATATGCTTAACTCAGAATTTTTTATTGAATCAGGAATTGAATTTGCTAAGCTAGGAGATTTAGCAGGAGAATTAACGAATATGCTGCACGATCGTCTACCTGATACAGCCTCTTCTATATGGATAAGTTTAATAATCGGGTTCATACTAGTGGGCATTGGCGTTACCGGTATCTTGTTTATAAAAAGGGTCAGACAGGTGGGGTAAAATGATCACTCGTTTTGTTTCATTTCTTTCCTTTGGTTTCGTAATTATTGGATGTAGTTTCATTATCTATCAATCCTATTGGCTATTAAATATGTTTCTATCTGTTGAACAGGATGTTCATGCACCTTATTCAAAACCTGGTATAGGGAAAGCATCCCAGACAGTGACTTCTTCTCTTCCTATGGAAGAAGGTGAAAAAATCGGTATCCTTTCCATTCCAAAACTCGAGAAAACGCTGCCTATTTATGAAGGGGTAGGTGAAGACATACTGAAGAAAGGAATTGGTCACATTCCTTCTACACCCCTGCCCGGTCAACAAAGTAATGCAGTATTATCCGGTCACCGAGATACATTTTTTCGCGGACTTGATCGTTTAAAAGTAGGGGATTCTCTCATTGTAACAAGTAATAATAAAACATATATTTTTAAAATTAAGAAAATACGAATTGTCGATAAGAATGACAAAACTGTTATCGTCCCAAAGCCAAGAAGCACATTAACACTTACAACTTGTTATCCTTTTACCTATATTGGCCCTGCACCTCAACGATATATTGTTGAAGCACAACTACTTACAAAGCCAAAGATAGAACAATTGGGTAGATAAGAGCTGACAATCGCTCTTTTCTTAGTAAACTTCATATTGAAAACTTATAACTATCATCATACTCATCAAATTAGCTTAGGAGGATATAAAGAATGACACAAAAGGAACAACTATCTATTTTTGCATTAGGCGGTGTTAACGAAATTGGAAAAAACATGTATGTTGTTCAATACTCAAACGAAATTTTCATCATTGATTGTGGTGGAAAATTTCCTGATGAAAGTTTATTAGGAATCGATTTAATTATTCCTGATCTCTCTTATTTAGAGGCAAACCAAGATAAAATTAAAGCCCTAATTGTTACACATGGTCATGAAGATCATATTGGCGGTATCCCCTATTTCCTAAAAAAATTGAATGTTCCTATATATGGAACACGCTTTACATTAGGCTTGATTGAATTAAAACTGATAGAGCATAACCTTTTAAGAGATACTGAACTGATACAAATTGACTCTACATCACAAATTCCATTTGAGAAAGTAAATGTGAGTTTTTTTAAAACAAATCACAGTATTCCAGATTGCTTAGGAATTGTATTTCATACACCTGAAGGAAATGTTGTTCACACTGGTGATTTTAAATTCGATTTAACTCCAGTGAATAACCAACACTCAGATATTCACAAAATGGCTGAAATTGGGAGGCAAGGCGTTCTAGTACTCTTATCTGAGAGTACTAATGCAGAGCGTTCAGGCTTAACTCCTTCTGAAAGAATGGTTGGCGAGCATATGGATGAAGCGTTTATGAAGGCAAATCGAAAGGTTATCGTTTCTACGTTTGCTTCCAATGTAAACAGAGTTCAGCAAGTTGTCGATGCTGCAAGGAAAACAAACCGAAAGCTTGCCTTATTAGGTAGAAGTATGGTAAATGTCATCGACGTTGCTATGGAGCGGGGATATGTAAATATCCCTGAAGGAATGTTGATACAACCTCAGCAAATTCATGAACTTGAACCTGAAAATGTAGCCATTCTTTGTACAGGAAGCCAGGGTGAGCCGATGGCAGCACTTGCCCGCCTTTCGACCGCAAATTACCGTGATGCAGAAATACTTGCTGGTGATACGGTTATTTTAGCAGCATCTCCTATTCCAGGTAATGAACGAAATGTATCACGGATTATTGACAACTTATTTTCATTGGGGGCAAGAGTTATCTATGGTTCTGGTAGCTCAACAGGTATGCATGTGTCAGGTCATGGGTATCAAGAGGACCTAAAGCTAATGCTTACGTTAATGATGCCGAAATACTTCATTCCTATCCACGGCGAGTACAGAATGCTTCATCAACATCAACTGTTAGCTGAATCGGTGGGAGTAGAAAAAGATCATACATTCATTGTCAACTTAGGTGATGTTGTAGA
Source organism: Bacillus sp. J37 (assembly GCF_000518865.1). GTDB lineage: Bacteria > Bacillota > Bacilli > Bacillales > Bacillaceae > Metabacillus. The sequence goes on from NZ_JAEK01000009.1 coordinate 125,177, forward strand.
CATTGTTGGTCAACAAGCTAATCAGACAAGAAAAGTTCCAGCGGGTAATACTTATGTCGACGGTATAGGTGTTGGAGATGTAGGTGACATTATTTTACGGGATCGCAAGCAACTTTCAGAGGATGGAATGCTTGTCATCGTTGTTACACTTAGCAAAACAGATCGAAGTATCATTTCTGGTCCAGACACAATATCAAGAGGATTTGTATATGCAAGAGATTCTGAAGCATTATTAAAGGATGTCAATCGTCAAGTTGAAAGGATTGTAAAAGATCTGCAAAAAGAACGAGTGCATCAGTGGAATATCATGAAACAAAACATCAAGAAAACACTTGGACAATATCTTTATAAACATACGAAAAGAAAGCCAATGATTCTTCCAATTATTATTGAAGTATAAAAGAGGCGGTTATATCGCCTCTTTCCCTTTGTTATACATCTTGACTTTTCCTGACTTTCACTTTATAATATTACACTGTTTGTTATTAGCACTTATTATCCAGTCTAATAAAAGCGTGTAATCAAATAAATGAGAGGAGTGGAGGAGATGTATAAACTACTTGAAGCCGATCATCATTCTAAAAATCCTGACGTATTAAAGGAAGAATTAGAGGATCTGGAGTTTCAGGTATTTCGCATGCAAGATAATTTAAAAGAGATTGCGAAAAAAAGTAAAGTTTTAGGTGTTGACCAAGCAAATGATGAAAAGCTTGTGATTGTTTACACACCAGAAGATGATCAATCTTGTAAAATTATGTTATGTGATTGTGAAACTTCTTATAAAGGAAGTTGGGACTTTTCAATTCAGGCAACATATGCTGATGAAAGTACAATTCACATTGGTGACATAAAAGGGCCTGCCAATAAAGGCTATGGTACAATCTGTATGGATTATTTAAAAGAGCTTGCTATTGAACATAACATACCAAAGATTACCGGCGATATCGCTGAAAGAGACTGGGACCATGTTGATCGACTTGTTCATTTTTATAAAAAAAATGATTTTTACGTAAAAGTAAATGACGAAGACAAGTCAGGCGAAATCATATGGGTATCAAATCTATAATAAAAGGAATGGATCATTTTGAATCAGTTTACGTCTTTACCTGAATTAAAATGATCTATTTTTTATATACATTAAACTAAATTCTATGAATCTTTACGTTCATTCTTATAAAAACATTTTCAAAAATGAAACCTTCTTATATTATAATCGTAATACATGTATCACATTAAATAGTGATGCTATAACCTACTAGGAGGAAATCAACAACATGTTTAAAAAATTATTTTCAGCAATGTTAGCACTCAGTTTACTTCTTACCCCTATTGGCGGCTTTATGCTAGGAGACCAAGTTTCAACAGTCCAAGCAAAAGGCTACAAATCAGGAAAAAAGTCATTTAATTCAAACACAAATTCTAACAGTCCTTCATTATTTAAAAAGGAAGATTCTCAACAAAAATCTTCAACAACAAAAAGCACAACAACAAAGCCTAAAACTGGCGGTATCATGAAAGGCTTATTTTTAGGTGGACTAGCAGGTCTATTACTTGGCGGATTATTATCAAATCTTGGGGTATTAGGCTCTATTATCGGCTTATTAATAAATGTGTTCGCAATTATGGCGGTTATCATAATTATACGTAAGATTTTCACTTATTTTATGAAGAAACGTAAAGATAAGGAAGAAACTGCATGGGGCAAATAAAGGTCTCTGAGCAAGATATTGTAAATGCGCTATGTTTACACATTGCCCATAAAAGACAGATTAATCCTCAAGAGGTTGAAATTGAATTAATGTATGATGATGATTATGGTTTTTCTGCTGAAGCTTATGTGAATGACCGCAAGCAGGTATTAATTACAGCAAACATCATTGAAGCTTTAAGATTCTGGCTCGAAAATGAAATGAATATTGACCCATTCTCAGCTGCAATTGAACTTCTTTTAGATGATAATGAAGGAATTATAGCCTATATAAAATAAAAACAGAGTCAGACTCTGTTTTTATTTTTTTCTGTTATATCTGATATACTGTAATAGTCTAACATTTTTTCAAAGGAGCTAATAGTATATGAGATCCCCGAAAGGACTTCTTATCGGTTCAATAATCACAGATATTGTTTTAATAATCTATCTTTTTACTTTAATAGAAGAAATCGGAATAGGTTTTGTTTTATTACTATCAGCTTTACTTTTAGGAGCCACATTTCTTACCTATAAATTAACCTCAAGGTTATAAATGTGTTAAACATTCATCTCTGATAGAACATAGCAATAAAGTAGTTTAGCTGTATGTTCTAGTGAAGTAGTGTGAGTTCTTTCAAAAGCATGTGAAGCATCAATTCCCGGTCCAATTAATCCGTGTACAAGGTCATGGCCTGAGCGGATAGCTGCCGAAGCATCTGAGCCATAGTATGGATAGATATCTACTTTGTATTCAATATTATGCTGTTTCGCAAGTTCTACTAATTTTTTTCTTAACCCATAATGGTACGGCCCGCTTGAATCCTTTGCACAAATCGAGACCGTATATTCGTCTGTTGCTTGCCCGTCCCCTATTGCTCCCATATCTACTGCCAAATACTCTATTGTTTCATTGGGGATATTTGAGTTACCTCCATAACCAATTTCCTCATTATTTGAAATAAGAAAATGGGTTGTATATGGTAGTTCGATCGATTCAACCGATATTTTCTTGATCAAGTCTAATAATAAAGCAACACTTGCTTTATCATCCAAGTGACGGGATTTAATGAAGCCACTTGTTGTAATTTCAACTCGTGGGTCAAATGAAATAAAGTCTCCAACTTCTATACCTAATTCACGGACATCTTGTGCATTATGTACACGTTCATCAATCCTAACTTCCATATTTTTCTGATTTCTCTCCAATTTCCCTGCTTCTTTATAAACATGGACAGATGTTTGATGCATTAAGATCGTTCCAGTATAAACTTGACCATTTGATGTTTCAATTTGACAATATTCACCTTCAATTGAGTTATAATTAAACCCTCCGATGAGATCAATCATTAATCGTCTATCGGATTTAATATCTTTTACGATTGCGCCCAATGTATCAACATGCGCGGTAAGCATCCGGTGTTGGCTATCAATTATTCCCGGTATTGTAACAATTAACCCACCTTTATGATTTCTTTTCATTTTCACCTGAAAGTCTTTAAGATACGATTCCACAAATGAAATTACTTTTTCAGTATTTCCTGAAGGACTTGGAATTTCCACTAATTTCTTTATTAATTGAAGTGTCTCTTTCATGAACATATCTCCTTTTTCCATCATGTTGAATTATATTGTAACGCAGATTGGTAGAGAAACAAATTATTCAATTGACATTATTATGTTCCTGCCCTAAGATTTCACTTTTTCCCACATGAATTTTCAGTACCGGATAATTTTTCTAGTTAAGGGAAACATTATAAATAGTTTTTAAAAAAGGAGATATTGTCATGGATTTGCATCATAATATGGAATTTAAATTAAGTGGAAACTTCCTACCGAATATCAGTAACTCAGATAAACTGAAAATTGTTGAAATCTCTGATAAAAGTATTGTTATCCAAATGAATAACTCAAAAAGAAGAGGTGTTTTCCCAAAAGACAGTTTCCATTACTGGATTAATCGAAAATCACTGATCGCGATACAAGAAGACGAGAAAAAAACATCATAAAAATTAAGCACAAAAAGGACCTGAGAAATCAGGTCCCTTTCTCTTGGTTAATTTTATAACCAAGCAGCGCCAACGATAATCAATAGAATGAACAATACAACGATTAACGCAAATCCTCTACCATATCCATATCCTCCACCATATCCATAACCACAATGCCCATGACCATAACCATATCCGTACATTAAAATTCCTCCTTTATATAATAATTGAAATCAGCAGCAAACTAGTATACAACGTAAGCAGAGCCCACAATAATTAGCAGGATGAATAACACAACGATCAAAGCAAAGCCACCACCGTAGCCATAACCTGGAGTTGCACCACTCATTCACAACACCTCCCTTTCGTTGTACTAATACACTATGTATATAGGTACTTGTCTGTAAGGGCGGATGCACAGTTCCTATAAAAAATTTTTTATTTTAATGGGCATGAAGAATCAACTCGTTTTGTTTGCTAATTTGTTAGAAATCGTTTATGAATAAAGAAGGAATTCAATGTTAAACTGTATAGTATAAACGTGTTAAAAGCCGATAGTGCACGTCAAACACTTTAACAGCCTATTTCTTATATGTGAAGGATGATTTGATGAAAAAAATAGTATTTCTAATTAGCGTTCTTTGGATGCTTCCTTTCATGGTCTCTGCTCATACAACAGTATCAAATTCCACCCCTGAGGAAGGGCAAGCAATTAAAGAGGAATTATCAAGCATGAAAGTTGAATTCGCCGGTGAAATTGAAAAACAAAGTACACTTACCTTAAAGCAAAATGATACAGAAATTCCTTTAGATTCCATTACCGTTAATGAAAAAGAAATTATTGGTACAGTTACCACACCATTAACAAATGGTAGCTACGTCTTAACATGGAAAATAGCCGCAAAGGATGGACATGCCATGACAGGAGATATCCCATTCACTGTGGAAATTCCTGAGACTAAAAAAACTGAAACTGAAGAAACAGAAGTGACAGAAAGTGAAGCACCCAAACTTAAGGAATCAACAGAACAAAGTCGTGAAAATACACTTGAAGAACCCCATTATAATGAGACAAACTCAAGCGAAGATTCGAATTCATCAACATTCGCAACAGTTTCAGTCATTGTCTTGATTATTTTATTAATTGGTGGAATATGGGTTATTTTTCGTAAAAAGAGGTAAAGTATGAATCAACTAATTCCAATTACAGAGTATGCAACATATATGCTCTTTTCTTATTTAGTAGGGTATATCTTCTTACAATTTATACCTCAATCTAGCAAACCTGTTATTCCAGTAACAAAACAGAGCTTATTATTAAGTGTATTAGGCATTATTGTGTTAACTTTTTTACCTGTTGTTCAGGTAATTACTTTCTTTTCTGAGGATGGGTTATTTAGTTTAACTGCCTATTCTATATTAACTGAATTTCAAGTTGGCATTGCCTGGCTCTACGGAAGTTTTTTCGCGGTTTTATTATGGATGACAATTTATGTGGAAGGTCCAAAGTATTTGCAGGCATTTTTGATCCTTGTCATGATTATTTCAGTTGGTTATGCGAGTCATGCTTCGACACTTGATGCTTTACCCGGCTTACTTTCACATTCCATCCATTTTTTAACGATCACCATATGGTTTGGTGTACTTCTTCATGTTGGTTGGTTAGCAAAAGAGATAAATAATTGGCATGCATTTCTTCGATGGTTTACACCTTTATCAATTGTATTGATTGTCATTCTAACGATATCCGGGATAAGCCTCATGCTTTTTGTGGTTGAACCACGCGATTATACTAACTCATGGGTTCTGACATATGGACAGATGCTTTTACTTAAACATATAAGTATTTTTCCTATTCTTGTTTTTGGATTAATAAACGGATTTTTATCTCGAAAAACAAAACAAAATGAGAATTTCAATCCAATTAAATGGGTACAAGCAGAAACATTTATCCTTATGATTGTCTTTTTTATTACAGGAATATTAGGCACACTACCTCCTCCACATCAAGTGAATGCGACATTTTTACAGGAGGGCCCTGCAAATTGGGTGGAGCCAATATTAGGGCTAAATATTCAAGCACCCTTTAACGTGCAACTTGTTATAGGTTTACAATCGATTGTTCTACTAGTCATTGCTGTGTTATTTATCATGATGATGATTGTTAGCTTTTTCAAAAAAATCTCACCTATAATTGCTTTAAGCTTTGGTATCGCCTTTATCATTTCTACCTACCTGGGTTTAATGTTTTCGATTGTTATTCACTAACAATTGAAATCGCATTAATTTTCTGTAAATATAAGTCGATCATATTTAAACACCTCTAATCATTGAATAAGAAAGCAGTAGTTTGCTTATCCTAACAATGAAGGAGGTGTTTTAATATGGCACAAGACGTATTATGTGAAGTTAGTAGTTGCATCCATAACATTAACAACGAGAACAAATGTGGTGCAACTCAAATTTATGTAGTGAATCATAAAGAAAAGAACGCTTCCACTAGCAGTGACACAGATTGTAAAACATTTGAACCCTCTGACTTGTAATGTTATTAGAAGAGGCGACCAATTAGGGGTTGTCTTCTTCTTTTATAGTATTGAAAATAATTATCATTATTATTCATGTTATTACAATAAAATAAAAGCGGCTGATATTTTTTCAGTCGCTTTTTATCATTTAATTATTCTTTTTTAATTATTTGATCACGATCGTCTGTTTGTGGAGGTTCTTCAAGCCAACTATGATTTATCATAATATTTGCTCCATCTTCTGCATAAAGGCCAATTTCAGGTACTAAAGAGGCATACCTTAGAGCAAGATCTCTTCTTGGACTGCCAGACATTGATGCGCCATAATTTCCAATTCCGGCTGCAATCATAGCTGAAACGTGAAACATCATGAGCTTATCTGAAAATACAGGAGCCGTCGAATCTGTAAGTGCTGTATCCCACGTCATTGGGGCAGGCAGATCCTCTTTCTTTAAGATATCACTAAAAAGATCTATATGCTTTTGAGCAATTCGCTTTCCTCTTAAAAAATACTCTTTCACTTCTTTCCTTTTTGCTGTTTGAGCAAACCCCATAATTAACGTTTTCCCGATTGCATTTGTTTGAATATTATTAAATAGCATTGTAATTTCATGTGCTGTTAAAGGCCTTTTATCTCCCATAAAACCAGCTAAAAAATGTTGTTTTCCAACAAAATCTACTTTATCAGGTACAGAGATATAAGGAGGTCTTATATATGTTCCTTGCTTTAGCATTAGGTCTCTTGTTAAATCCTGTAGTCCAACAGCTAATTTAAGTACACTTTTAAAAAACGATACTACATCAGATCTAGTTGAAAATCCAATTGCTCCACTTGCCGCTGCCATCCCTAATATGGACATATTTCTCAAATATATAAGTGAAAAAGTATCAGAAAATAAACGAGGAGCATCCTTATTAACATCCTCTTTTGTAAAACCAAGGGGTATTGGGAACTTCTCTTTTTGAAATAAATCTTTTAGAAATGCAAGATTTTTCTTCGAACCATCGAGTGTGAATTCCAAAACAGGACGAACCTCTTCATCTTCTACTTTTTGTAAAAAATGACTCACAACACATACAGAGGCTGTGTCATTTATATATTGCGTCCATAACACCGACATTTCAGCAGCCGTTAATTGAATGTTTGTTTTTTTCTCCATGACGTACACCTGCTTTTTTTATATGTGTTATAAGTTTTCACCACCCGTATAAAATTATGTATTATATAGAAATTCTTAGACAAAAAAAGCAGGACCCCCTTAACGGGTAAGTCCTGCTCATTTATTATCTGGTTTGACCATTTCCTGACATGAGGAATTTAACTGTCGTTAAAGCAGGTAATCCCATTGGACCACGTGCATGTAACTTTTGTGTTGAAATTCCAATTTCTGCACCAAATCCAAGTGCACCACCATCCGTAAAACGTGTCGAGGCATTATGGTACAAGGCAGATGCGTCCACTACATTCATAAAGATTTTAGCAGTATCTCTATTTTCAGTTACGATTGCTTCTGAATGCTTCGTACCATATTTTTCAATATGATCTATCGCTTCTTCCACACTCTCTACTGTTTTTACTGCAAGATCCAAACTTAAATACTCATTACCCCAATCTTCTTCATTTGCGAGTATTGCATCTGGAAAATAGGATAAAGCTGTTTCATCACCATGAACTGTAATACCCTCTTCATTTAATGTGTTAATTAATCGTTCTTTGTTTTTATCAAGCCACTCTTTATGGATAATAGCTGTTTCTAATGCGTTACAAACAGCTGGTCGGTCTGTTTTTGCATTAACTAAAATATTTAATGCTTTCTCTACATCTGCTTCAACATCAATATATAAATGACAGTTTCCAACGCCTGTTTCAAGGACAGGAACAGTCGCATTGTTTACAACAGCATTGATGAGAGAGCCACCACCACGTGGAATTAACACATCAATATGTTCCTTCATTGTAAACAACTGTTGTGTTGCTTCACGATCAGTACTCGCAATAAATTGAACTGCTTCTTTTGGGATTTTTGTTGTGTTTAATGCTTCATGCATAACCTCTACTATTGCTTTGTTTGATGATAAAGCAGATGATCCGCCTTTTAAAAGAATTGCATTTCCTGATTTAAATGCAAGTCCTGTTGCATCAACTGTCACATTTGGACGTGCTTCATAAATCATACCTATAACACCTAAAGGCACTGTCACCTTTTCAACCAATAATCCATTATCTAAAGTCCAATTCGATAATATCTTTCCTGTCGGATCCTCAAGTTTTGCTACTTGTCTTAATCCCTCTGCAAAATCAAAGATCCTCTCCTTTGATAAAGCAAGACGATCCATATAAGCTGCATCATAGCCTTTTTCTTTCCCTAACTGTAGATCACGCTCATTTGCATGAAGAATGCGCCGCGTATTTTTCTCCAGGGTATCTGCTATGATATGCAATGCTTCATTTTTTTCTTCTGTTGATAATAAACCTACTTTTTTTGCTGCTTTTTTCGCTGCTATTGCTTGTTCTTCAACTGATGTATGTTTTTCAATGACAGACATCCAATTCCTCCTTTTAAACTCCTACAGGTAATGATAATTCAAGCTCACAGACTAAATCATCAAAATGAACAACTTCTTGCCTTTGAATATCTCCACCTGTGATGCTCTTCATGTTTTCTAATTCCTCAGTCGAATAATTAACAACCCCTAAGCCAACTCTCTCACCCTCATGATCCAGGATTCGAATGACCGCACCTTTTTCAAATTGACCGTTTACTTGCTCGATATCTGATGAATAAATACTATGTTTATGATCAGCAATGGACATTTTGACATTTTGGTTAATGACAACTTCACCTTCCGGACCTGAATGAAAGGCAATCCATTGTTTCTTTCTATTTAAGTTAACCGTCTCATTTGTGACTTCAAAATATGTGCCCTTCGCATCACCTCGGACTGCTTCAGTAAGAATATTGGCAATGCTTGCTTTCCCAAGGAAGGTAGAAATACCTGATGCCATTGCTATTTTGACTGCATCAATTTTTGATCTCATTCCACCTGTACCAACATTACTGCCGGAATCACCAGCCCCCTCTTCGATTTCAGGGGTTATTTCATATACTTTTTCAAGTAATTTTGCCTGCTCGTTTTTACGTGGATCTGAGTCATATAATCCTTCAATATCAGAAAGAATAATTAGTTGATCTGCTTCAATTAAACCAGCTACTTTTGCAGACAATGTATCATTGTCGCCAAATTTCAAACGATCAACTGTCACTGTATCGTTTTCGTTAACAATTGGGATTATCCCTCTTTCCAGCAGTACATTTAATGTATTTCTTACATTGTTATAGCGGGTTTCATCTGAAAAATCACTGCGGGTTATTAATATTTGAGAAGCAACATATCCGTGTGATAAGAAAATTTCCGAGTATGCTTCAATTAATAAACCTTGCCCAATAGAAGCTGCTGCTTGTTTTTCTGGTAAAGATGTCGGCCGATTGATACATCCTAATTTGCGGTAACCTGCTGCAACCGCTCCCGATGATACGAAAACTATTTCATGTCCTTCATCTTTTAATAATGCAATTTCATCTGCTAATTTCTCTAGTTTCCGTCGACTAATCTCACCGTGTCGACTTGTTAAGGAACTGCTTCCTACCTTTATTACAACCCGTTTTTTCTCATTTTCAAGGGTCGTCATTATATCACTCCTGAAATTTTATTATCTCTATATTTAATCTGTTATTTAGAATTCACTAAAAGACTTTCTTGGATTTGCTCACTAATTTCTTTTGAACGAATTGCGGCATGCTCAACAGCTTTGGCAATTGCCTTGCCTCCGCCATTCTCATCAAGCGCTTTTAGACCTGCAGCTGTCGTACCGTTTGGTGAAGTTACCTTTTCTCTTAAGATCGTTGGTGTTTCACCTTGCTCTTGGACCATATTTGCAGCACCTTTAATAGTTTGAGCGATGATTTTCCTTGTTGTCTCCACATCAAATCCAGCCTTTGCACCTTCCTGCTCCATATGCTCCATTAAATAGTAAAAATATGCGGGTCCGCTTCCTGCAAGACCTGTAAAGACATCCATATCCATTTCATCGATTGTGTAGACTTCACCGATGCATTCTAATAATGTTTTAGTTAAAACGACATTGTTTTCTGATGTTTCATGACCTGGGGATATGGCAGTAGCTGATTCACCGATAGCACTTGATGTGTTCGGCATGACTCGGACTACCTGCTGGCCAATATGAAGGTTTTGTTCAAGATATGTTGTTGTAATTCCAGCTAGTACTGATAATATGAGTTGGTTTGGTTTGATATGTTGCTTGACTCCTCTTAATGCCTGATCTACATCTTTTGGCTTCATTGCCAGAAAAATGACATCTATTTGGTCAAACTGTAAGTCTTCTAATTTACAACTGTTAATACCATAAATAGCTTCTAAAGCAGCTAATCGTTCTGCATTTGAGCGGTTTGTGACAACTATCTGATGTATGGGGAATTTTTCTGATTTTACAAGTCCAGATATCATTGCCTCTGCCATAGAACCTGCGCCTATAAACGCAACTGTTTTATCGTGTAGCATCTCATCTCTCCAATTTCGTTCGTATTTTTGTTCGTATTTTTGCTCACGTTTTAATACTAACATGATGATTTTCATAATCAAGGTGTTCAAGTAAAGTTGTGAGTATTTCTTCCAATTAGTTAGTGTAAGCGTTGCCATTTATCCGTATATTCTTTTAAAAGCGTCTCAGACGCCTCTAACGCTTCTCATCCCCTTATATCAAGATTTGGATTTTTTAAATTTTCATACAATTGTCTAGTTGCCGGGTTGTTTGGATACAATGTTTTGTCCTTTTTGAAAAATTTTCAAACTTGGATTGTTGTTTATCTTATTTTTCCATTAATTAAACACATGGGTATTTAAACCTCTTTAACCACATAAAAACTACTATCTTCTATTAAATAATTTGAAAACCTTTCATTTTTCCGTTAACTATTATACAATTCCTGTATGTACCTATGTCTTGAATGTTTCGTAGGATTGAAAGGAGTTTTTCAAGTTGAAAAAATTTTTACTAGCACTATTCGTCGGAGTCCTTTCTTTATCACTTGCTGCTTGCAACAATGATGAAGATAAAGCAAAGGAAAAGGAAAAGGAAACAGAAGAAAAAGCTACCGGAGAAGAAGAAGCAGCTGTTGATCCTAAGGAGATGCAAAAAAAGCTTGATGCACAAAAGGTAGAAGAAGATACAGTTGTTGCGATTGTAAATGGCAAAGAAATTAAAGGTAATGAATACAACGACGCTTTAAGTATGTCACAAATGCAATTTACTAGTATGGGACAAGATCCGACAACTGAAGAACTGGCAACACAATTAAAAGACTATACGCTTGAAAGCCTTGTAGGACAAACTCTTATTATGCAGGAAATTGAGAAAAAAGGCTACGAAGCGAAAGAAGAAGATATTAATAAACAGCTGGATACCTTAAAGGCTAATTATGAAAGTGATGATGCCTTTAATGAAGCATTAAAGGCAAATAACCTTACTCTAGATGAACTTAAGACTCAAATTGCAGACACAGTAAAATATGATCAATATGTTAAGAACGACTTAAAGGTAGAAGAAGTGACGGATAAAGAAGTAAAAGAATATTATGACAAAATGGCAAGTTCCGGGGACGAATCAGCAGAAACTCCAAAGTACGAAGATGTTAAGGATACATTAAAAACTAACCTTGAAGGTCAAAAAACACAAGAAAAACTTGCAGCAAAAGTAGAGGAGCTTCGTGAAACGGCGAAGATTGAGTTAAAATTATAAACAATGAATCAAAAACGGTTGTTCAAATTGAACAACCGTTTTTTAATATACCATGTTAAAAATTCACTTGAATAAATTGTTTATTATTGTACACACTATCACTAGGACTTGTAGCTCAATTGTAGAGCGGTCAACAATTACACCGTTAACTTGTTGTACATTTTGTGGGTTCAAATCCCACCAAGTCCTTCTATTCCTCATTTGCGATATTCACAAAGATATCCTCTACACTAGGTTCTTTTTTGATTAATCCTGCATCCTTCAACCATTTAATTGTGTTTTCCCATTGTTGTTGATTCTGACTACCAAACCCTTCTTCTGATTTCATCAGAGGCAATAAGATATCTAAGCTCTGAGCTTCAACATCTTTTACAAGCGGAAAATTCGACTCATCTTGGTTTTTTAATAATATCTGTAAGGCTTCATCTGGATTTTCTGCAGTAAATTGATATCCTTTTGTTGCAGCTCTCCAAAAGCCCTCGATTGATTCCTGCTCTTTTTTCCATGTTTGATCACTTGTTACCGCTACGAGCTCATAGTAGTTTGGCACTCCATACTCGGTAGGATTGATGTTACGAGTTTCATGACCTTCATGAGCCAGCACTGGTACCTCATGATTAATATATGCACCAATGACAGCATCTACTTTTTTACTGACAATAGAAGAGCCCAGCTCAAAGCCGACATCAATCATTTCAACATTTTCAGGGTTTCCTCCATCTGCTCTTACCATTGAATTTATTAGAGATTCATTTAAAGGGATTCCCGGAAATCCCACAGTTTTCCCTTCTAAATCCTTCGGAGATTGTATCTTGCTATCCTCCAAAAAAATGACACGATTTAAAGGTGATCGAACAATTGCACCTACTGATTTAATCTCAATATCTTGATTTGCACGAGCTATGATCACATCCGGTTGATAGGAAATACCTAAAGTGATTTTTCCTGCAGCAGCTAAATTAATAGGGTCTGTAGGGTTAGCCGGGAATTGAATATCTACATTCAGTCCTTCTTCCTCAAAGTATCCTTTTTCTTTTGCAATGTATAAAAAGCTATGAACAGCATTCGGATACCAATCAAGCATAATACTAATATCCTTTAATTCTTCTTTCCCTGCTTCTCCACCTGTATCAGTTGTACTTGTTTTGTTGGAACATGCGGATAAAATAACTAAAGATAGTCCTATGAACAATACGAAAGCTTTTTTCAATCTGTTTTCCTCCATTTAAACATCTTTTTTTCTATGAGTGTTACAATAAGGAATAATCCAATTCCTACTAATGAGAGAATGACAATTGGAGCAAAAACACCAGCCCCATCAAATTGAGTCATCATTCTTCTACTAAAATAACCTAAACCCGCTTGAGCCCCAATCCATTCACCAATAGCAGCACCTATAACACTTAATGTAACAGCGACCTTTACCCCTGATAAAAAATACGGCGCACACCCGGGAATCTGAAGCTTAAAGAAAATATCTTTTTTACTCGCTCCCATTGTCAATAGCATTTCTTTATATTCCTTGCTTGTTGCTTTAAGACCATCATATGTATTTACCGTTATAGGGAAAAACGTAATAAGAATAGTCACAATAACTTTACTCCAAATCGAGTAACCAAACCAAAGAACAAATATGGGGGCAAGTGCAATAATTGGTATGGTTTGAGATGAAATAATCAAAGGATATAACGTTTTTTCAACCGTACTACTTACACTCATCCAAATTGCCAGGCCTACCCCCAAGAAAATCGATAAACTTAACCCGATGATGATAATTAGAGAGGTAGCCGGTAAATGCTCTAAAAATAACGGTTCTTTTATGTCCCAAATTTTCATCATTACATCAGTTGGTGTAGGAAGGATAAACCCCATATTCAGCAATTCTGCACCTATTTCCCAGATGACTAATAGCAGGATGATAAGACTAAAGGAGGCACCATATTTATGTATCAATTTCATAGTTTCTGCCTCGTTCGCAACTCATCTAATAGTTCATCTTTTAATTGGAGAATATCTGGATGATTCAAGTCTTTTATATTTCTGGGTCGAAGTAACGGAATCTTAATTTCTTTTAATTTCGTTGTAGGTGATTCAGAAAACACAAAAATACGATCTGATAAAAATAATGCCTCATTCACATCATGAGTAATAAACAAAATCGTTTCGTTCCGCTTTTGCCATTGAGCTAATAACCATTCCTGAAGTGATAATTTTGTAATTGCATCTAATGCACTGAAAGGCTCATCAAGTAATAGAATGTTAGACCCGCTTAATATTGTTCTTAAAAAAGATACACGTTGCCTCATTCCCCCTGATAAATCACTTGGAAAATGATTTTCCACTCCTTTAAGACCAAACTCATCTAATAGCATGATCACTTTTTTATATGCCTCCCGCTTTTTCATTCCTTTAATCTCAAGTGGGAGTGCTGCATTTTCTACAATTGTCCGCCAAGGTAAGAGTAAGTCTTGTTGAGGCATGTATCCTACCTGTCCCAGTCTATTGATAACAAGCTGATTTCGTAGGAAAATCTCGCCTTCACTTGGTTGTTCCAATCCTGTGATTAATTTAAATAATGTACTTTTTCCAGACCCGCTTGGCCCAAGAAAACTGATAAATTCCCCCTCATATAGTTCCAGATTCAGGTTTTTAAGAATCGGCTTTTGCAAGTCATCTTTTTCGTAATGAAAACTAATATTATGAAATTGTAGTATTTTATTAGTCATTAATCGGCCACATCTCTTCATGGTAAGCCATATCCCAAAACATATATTCAAAGCGTGTAGTATTCAGAAAGATTTCTTCTAATTTGCATAACTCGGCTTCTGGTTTCCCTTCTGCACATTCATCCATTAAATCAATGCACCAAGTGGCAAGCTGACCAAATTCAACTGAAGCATACATTGTAATCCACTCACCGTAAAATTCTTGGTCACATGCTTCCTTCTTTTTTGCTAAATCCTTGCCTATCTCCCAGTAGCTCCACATGCATGGAAGCAAAGCAGCAACCAACTCAGCAAGTGTTCCATTTTGACTTACATGTAACATATAATGCGTATAGGCAAGAGTTGTTGGAGAAGGCTTTGCTTCTTCTAGTTCTTGAGTTGTAATGCCAAATTTTTTCGCATATTGTCTATGAAGTTCCATCTCTTCAATTAGTGTGGAGTGTAACAATTCAGCAAAACGTGCCATTGTCTTCACATCTGTTGCTTTAACTGCACCTAATGCAAATACCTTCGCATATTCAATTAAGTACAAATAATCCTGAATCATATAAAATCGAAATTTTTCTTTTGCAAGTGTTCCATCTCCCATCCCTTGCACAAAAGGATGAGTATGATTTTGTTCCCAAATAGGCTTCACTTTATCATAAAGTCTTTGACTAAATTTCATTTAGGACATTCCCCTCTCTTTTTTATCTGTATGACTCCATTCATAAATAAACATTAAAATCGATTTTGTGAATTCAACTAATTCTTCTATAGACAGTTGTTCGTTTACTGAATGGGCATGATTCAATTTTCCCGGTCCATATATAACTGTTGGGATTCCTGCGTCTGCCAACCATCCCCCATCAGTTACTGTTGGAGAAACATCTACAATTGCTGATTTTTGTAAGACTGATTCATGTGTGGAAACTAAAAGCTTTACAGCAGGATGGGTTGGATCTACTTCTAATGAGGGAAAAATCTCCCCATAATCAACAATCATTGATTTACCGCCCCATTCAAAGTGTGGTGGATGCTCTCGAAGCCACGGATCAGACTTTGCAACATTCAGAATATGCTCTTCAATTTCCTGAATAATCTTTTCATGAGACTCGTTCGGATAATAGTGAACCGTGATCCATAAACGACATTCGTCAGCGATAAACGCAGCATGTCGTCCCCCTTCAATTACTGCCGGATTAATCGTATTTGTGCCAGGTAAAAAGCCAGGATAGCTTTTTGTCACAGCCCAATGACGCTCGAGCTCCTGAAGTCCTAGAATAATCTTGGTCATTTTTTCAATTGCACTTGCCGCAAAAAGATTTCCACCTGCATGAATCATTTGACGTCTTGTCGCATCATGATAAGTTTGTGAGCTTTTGATTGTAATCCATCCAGTAATGACCCCTCCTTGACCTTGAATATGTAAATCGCTTGTATCAACCACAACTGCAAAATCAGCTGTATAACCTCTTTTGCAACATTCTAAAGTCCCAGCCTCTCCTACTTCTTCGCCAATGACAGATTGAAAAATAAGATCACCGGGAAGTTCAATACCTTGCTCATGTAATAATTGAATAGCAAACAATGCTCCAGCCAATCCGCCTTTCATGTCTGCCGCACCACGACCAACAATCACCCCATCCTTTACAATTGGAATAAAGGGATTTGTTTCCCATTGCTCATCTTCATGTACCTCAGCTACATCAATATGTCCATTAATAATTAAGCTTTTATAAGAAGAAGACTGAGTGCCTTTCTTAATACCAACAACGTTTGGATCATTTGGATATACATCCCACATATCAATTGAAAAACCTTTTTGCTTTAAAAAATCCGCAATGAACAGTTGTGCTTCCTTTGTATTTCGAGCGGGCGGTGCCGGAGTTTTAAATTCAATTAATTTTTGAACGAAAGAAACCAACTCAACTTTACGATCATGGACACTTTCAACTAATTGAGTAATCGATTTCGCCAAGCAAACTCTCCTCCTTTTTCCAAATAAAAAACCACTTCTACTTGAGAAGTGGTTTGAATGGCATAAAATAATGGTAAAAACTTTAGCAATCAAGGCTATAAATCTACCAAATATGTACTCAAACACCGCTTCCCTCCGCTAGTATTATCTAGATCAGGTAATAAGGGTCAAGGCATTTGCCTCTCTCAGCTTTAACAGCTCCCCTAGTGGTGAATCTATTGATATAAAATTAGTTGATTCTCATTATTTTTAACATAATCTTTCCTTTTTGGCAATGTTATATTGTTATGGTGTAGCTGAAAAATGATTTTTCACATCTTGTTTTTGATCTAATATGTGAAACAAAAAACCAAATAAGGAGGCTAATATTTGTTGGAATAACATCCCCAGTACTACGGGTACCGCAACAGCTGCCGGAAAGTACTGAACAGCAATGACTGCACCGGCACTAATGTTGCGCATACCGCCTGTAAACAACATCACAACCTGTGTCTCCCTGTCTCTTTTAAGGAAAATTCCTAATCCCCACGCAATAACATACCCTAAGCATGCAAGAAAAAACACCGTTAACGCGATTAACATTAATTTAACACTAAATTCTTTTATATAAGGAGAGATAACAGCTCCGTTAATCATAACGACAGTGGCAAGAGCAAGCTTTGAAAACGGTGCTAATGTTTTGCCAGCCTTTACACTTTTCCCTTTCGTAAGATGATTTGTCAACATACCTAGAAGAGAAGGAATAACAACCATAAAGAATAATCCATTCATAATATCCATGACATTAATTTGTACATTTTGACCAACAAAGAGAGATAGTGTAAATGGCACTAAAAAAGGTGACAGCATGGTATCAAATAAAATTATGGATAAAGCAAGTCCAATATTCCCTTTATAAATCGTTACCCATATAAAGCTTGTAATTCCTGTTGGAATGACAGAAGCTAAGACAAAGCCGGTAATTGTTAAATGATCATTCGGATAAAAACTTTGGCCGACTAACCAAGCAATTAAAGGCATAATTAAATGCAATAACAAAATAATCACAAATAATGGGAGGGGTTTTTTAATGACTCCTTTAAGAGATGCAAAATTTGACCCGAGACTGCCTGTTAACGTCATAAAGGCAAATAACCATGGAATGAGAAATGTGAAAGCTAACAGCTTATCTGCAAGTAACACACCTGTTACTACACTGATTGGTGTAATGACTGGCATCCACTTTTCAAGCTGTCTATTTATTTTATATAGCATAATGCATTCTCCTATTCGGAAAAATATCATGATGAAAAACTATGTATATGCAATTGTACCAGAAAGTAGAGGTCTTTTGTGTTTTCAAATGAATATCATCTGCAAAATGTAAAAAGTTTCTATATTTTTCCTCCCTTAAATTGCGATGATTTACGAAATTTTACGCAAAATAACCGTAATGAATGCTTGCAATGGAGTTGAAGGAAGTTGAAAAAAACCTTAGTTATATGCTTATTTCTTTTATCCCTAACTTATAAACATACATATGGAATAGCGGGCGATAAAGCATCTGTTCATCCCATTAGCTTCGAACCGGAACTACCTAATTGGGAAGAAGTGAAGAAAGTGATTCCCCGTCAATCTACGTTCACAGTAATTGATGTGGATACCGGAAAGAAATTTGATGTTCAAAGAAGAGCTGGAAGCGGTCATGCCGATGTACAACCTTTAACAAAAGAAGATACCGTTATTATGAAAGTAATTTATAACGGCAATTGGAGCTGGCGGAGACGTACGGTCCTTATTCAAGTCAAAGACCGTCTTATTCCTGCTTCAATGCATGGAATGCCACATGGAGCAGGTGCACTCCAAAATGGTTTTCCGGGTCATTTTTGCATACATTTTTCAGAAAGTAAAACACATCGAACAGGTAAACTGGATTTGTCACATCACATTATGATCTTAAAGGCTGCAGGGAAATTTGATGAATATGTCACAACACTTACACCTGAACAATCATTAGAAGTATTTCTATTAACTGTTAAAAACAATGACAAAGAATTAAGTAAGAAAATGGTTTTATCCAATCATAAAAATCTAAATCAATCATTTGTATTTTTAAATGATATCGAAGGAATGCAATGGTCCATAAAAGAGACAAACCAAGATGCTTCACTCTCCCTATCCAAAAAAGTCTCTGCTGATATGAAAATTTACTTAAAGACTGTAGGTCCAGTGAAAGTGAAACAAACCTTTACCTTAGTGAGAATTTCCCCGTTTTCTTCATGGAAGGTTATAGTTGACCCTTTCTTGGAAAAAATACCGAAATCCTAGATCCAGGAAGAAATCGGAGGTTGAATTTATTTGTATATGTTACTTGCACTATTCATGCTGATCGGACAGCCTGTAGAAGTATCTGATAATCTCTCGATCACTTATGAAGGAAAAGAAATCAAATCATTGCATCGTTCTGAAGTTGCTCTTTCTCCTTTTCAGTATGATTTTATTGATGAATCTAAATTTAATGAATTAACTGATTCATTAGAATCCAACGTTTTCAGAGAACCAGTAAACGCGTCTCTAGATCCTCATGGACGACTAATTAGTGAAAAAACGGGGCTAAAATTAAATCGTGAATTGTGGAAGAAAACATTTTATACACGCTATTTTTCCGAAGGTCCTTCAACAATTGAATTACCAACAGTAACACTTTATCCGAAGGTAGATAGTGAGCTCCTTTCTTCTATTAAAGAAAAGATGGTTGGTCAATATGTCACTTTCTTTAATAGCAGAAATGGAGAACGAACTCATAATATTAAATTAGCGTCAGATGCTATAAATAATTATGTTATCTTCCCAGGAGAGATTTTCTCGTTTAATGCAGTGGTAGGTAAAAGAACCGTCGAAAAAGGTTACTTACCAGCTCCAGTAATAGTTAGAGGGGAATTATCCGAAGGAATTGGCGGGGGAATTTGTCAAGTATCATCAACCCTTTTCAATGCAGTAGATAAAGCCGGTGTCAAGATTCTCGAGCGATACTCTCATAGTCGGAAAGTTCCTTACGTACCTCCTAACCGGGACGCAACTGTTAGTTGGTATGGACCAGACTTCACATTTAAGAACGAATATAATCAACCTTTACTTGTTCGTTCCAAGGTGATTGGTGGACAGCTTATTGTCACCATTTTTTCTTCTGATACGATTCAAATTAAATAACAGAAAAAGGATCAGGTCTCCCATCTACCAAGAGCTCCTGATCCTTGTGTTTTACTTTCTAAAGGCTTTCAGCCCTTCATTTAATGATTTTGTCTGGTTGTAAACTTCTTTATAAAGAGTAAAAAGTTCTTTATATTTTTCAACATTCTCCGGAATTGGTTCATATGTTTTTTCAGGCTGAATGAAGATATCAGCAATTTCTTGTAATGATTCAGCCCATCCTGCTCCATATGCCGCAAGAATGGCAGCACCTATACCCGGTCCTTGCTCACTTTTTAACTTGATAATTTTAGCGTTGAAAACATCTGCTTGAATTTGCAGCCATGTATCATTTTTTGCTCCCCCGCCTATTGAAATGACACTTCCGATTTCTTTTCCGCTTTCACGGAAAATATTTATTGACTCATTAAGCGAAAATGTAATTCCCTCTATAACAGCACGTGCAAAATCCTTTTTCTTATGTGATCCTTCCATTCCAATAAAGCTGGCCCGTATCGTAGGATCGGCATGAGGAGTTCTTTCACCTACCAAGTATGGAGTAAACAGCAAACCATTTGATCCGACTGGTACATTTCCAATCCCGTCTAACAAAGCGTCAAATGATTCATTCTCAGCAAATACATCCTTAAACCAACTTAAACTATATCCAGCTGCAAGTGTAACCCCCATCGTATAGAAGGCATTTTCTTTTCCATGATTAAAATAATGGACTTTTCCTGAAAAGTCACGATCATTACGTTCTTCGTATGATAGTACAACACCTGATGTACCTACACTACAAAGGGTATTACCTTCTGATAAAATACCGGAACCAATTGCACCACATGCATTATCAGCACCACCGGCAAAGACCTTTGTTTCTGTTGAAAGACCGGTTTGTCGGGCATATTCCTCTGTAATTAGACCCACACATTCATGTGATTCAACCAATGGCGGGCAAAAATCAATATTCAGTTCGAATAAATCACAAATATCTTGACTCCATGACTTCTCTCCGACATTCAACAATAATGTACCTGCCGCATCTGAATATTCACTATGTACTTTTCCAGTCATACGAAAGCGTAGATAGTCCTTCGGCAGCATAAATACTGCTGCTTTTTCAAAAATTTGAGGTTCATGCTCTTTGACCCATAAAATTTTAGGTAGTGTAAAACCTTCCAATGCAGGATTTTTTGTTATGTCTAGTAAGCGCTCAGTACCGACAACCTCATAAATTCTTTGACATTGATCTGTTGTTCTTACATCATTCCAAAGGATAGCATTTCTTAATACTTGGTAGTTGTTATCAAGAAGAACTAATCCATGCATTTGTCCTGAAAAACTAATCCCTTCAATATCTTCCACATTACCTTTGAATGTTTGAACAAGTTCGGCAAGTCCTTCTCTTGTTTTTTCAACCCATTGCTCAGGCTCCTGCTCACTGTAACCTGACTTTTCATGAATCAAAGGATAGGATTTTGAAACTTCTTGTGCGATTGTTCCTTGTTGATCCATTAATATTACTTTTACTGCACTTGTACCTAAATCGACCCCAATAACATATTTCATCTTGTCTCCCCCATTGTTTTTATTTATCAAAAAAAATATATACTTCTTATCAACGGTATAATTCTCGCGTAAGTAAACCCTTACAACACTGATCTATTGACGTCTCTACTACTCCAAAGACTAGTTAAAATTATATCATTGAGAGTAAAGTTTGTCTATCGGTTAAACTAAGTTTATACTATAATAAAAAGTAGAATAACATTGAAAATAGGTGAAGCATTTGAAGTCGATTACTTGGAATCAGCAAGTTGTAAAGAAAAATAATACAGCGCTTGTTTTTCAAACGATTACCCAACATGAGCCCATTTCAAGAGCAGATATTGCACAGCAATCTGGATTAAATAAAGCAACAGTCTCCTCACTTGTAAATGAGTTGTTAGAAAAAGAGTTAGTGTATGAATCTGGTCCGGGTGAATCTAGTGGTGGACGCAGGCCGGTTCTCCTTCACTACCATGCAACAGCTGGCTATTCAATTGGAATTGATCTAGGCGTGAATTATATTCTGGGTGTTGTCACTGACCTAAAAGGAAGTATTGTCATTGAACATCATGTAAAAGTAAAAAATACTGATTTTCTGGCAGTGAACGAACAGATAAGAAATATGATTATTTATTTAATGAAAGATCTACCTAAAACACCTTATGGAGTTGTTGGAATCGGGATTGGAATACCCGGAATTGTCGATAAACAAGGAAGCATCCTCCTTGCACCAAACCTTGGTTGGAAAAATTGCGAAATAAAATCAATATTAGAGGAAGAATTTCAGATACCTGTTATCATTATGAATGAAGCCAATGCAGGAGCATATGGAGAAAAGCAATTTGGTGTCGGACATGACTATAAAGATATTATGTATGTAAGTGCAGGGATTGGAATTGGTGTTGGTTTAATTCTTAATAATGAATTATACCAGGGCCTTAATGGATTCTCTGGTGAGCTCGGTCATATGGTCATTGAAATAAATGGTATTCCTTGCAGATGTGGCAGTAAAGGCTGTTGGGAAACATATGCTTCTGAGCATGCACTCCTAAAACGAGCAAAATCAGATATTAGCCTAGAAGAATTAATTACATTGGCAAAAGAAAAAGACGAAAAGGCAATATCACTTTTTCATGAAATTGGAACTTATCTCGGCTATGGAATTAATAACATTATCAATACTTTTAATCCTGAGCAAATCATTATTGGTAATCGATTAGCAATGGCTGAAGAGTGGATAAAACAGCCTGTTTTAGATATAGTTTACTCTCAATCACTCTTTTTCCAGCAACAGGATTTACAGATTGATTTTTCAAAGCATTCTACCCATTCAGCTGCACTGGGTGTAGCTGCACTTACAACCGAGAGTTTTATCCATAGAGAATTACAGGAATTTTAAAGGTCGTTCTTGCTTCTCTGAAACGATTCCCTATTAATAGCACAAAAAAATCCGGATTCCTATTGGAATCCGGATTGTTTGTTATAAAGGGTTTTGCCGCGATTGCCGCATCGTAAAATTATAGAGTTTTAAACCACCACTCCTACAAGTGGGTGTTCGCAGAAGGTTTCGTATCGTCCTCAACATAATGGAGGCATGATATTCCGACTTCAATGTAAAACTCCCTATTTCAGCTTAAAGGTTAAAACTTTATAAAGGATGCGTACAGCGCAGCTTGTATAGTTATAATACTAGAAATAATAGATGAATGCAATAGGATATTTTGACATTTTTTATGTTAATGTTGATTTTATCGTTTCTATTAGTAGCTTCATAAGCTCATCTGAAGGTAGTACACTCTCTCCTCCTCCCTGGACAAACGAAGGTCTCCCTCCTCCTTTTCCATAAATTAATGGTAATACAGCCTTTAACACTATGTTCAAATTAATGTCTACATCATCAGTACGTGCACAAACGATCTGAATTTTATCTTGTTGCTTACAAATGAGAGTAACGATAAGGTTAGATCGGTTTGTTACCAGATCCTTCGCAAGACTTTGCAAGTCATCGATTGGTCTGTCCTGAAAAACTTCTTTAACTAAAAATTGTTCAGATAAGGGTACTGCTTTCAAAAAAAGCTCCTTTGCTTCAAATTGAATAGCCTTTGTTGTTAGTTCATCAACTTTGTCTTCTAAATGTTTTGTTGTTTGCAGAAGTCTATCAACTGCCACATTTAATTGTTCCTGTGGAGCACTTAGTTGTGAGCTTAGTTTTTGAATGATTTCATGCTTCTTATTCAGTTGTTTCAGTACTCTATTACCACAAACAAAATGAACACGTACCAGCTTTTTTTGTTTTTCAATATGAAGAATCTTTAAAGCACTAATCTCACCTGTAGATTTCGGATGTGTACCACCACAACCGTTATAATCAATTTCGGGAATGACTACAAGGCGAATATTTTCAGAAACAGCCAGATCTTTACGAAGTGTATATGTCAATAATTCTTCAGTATCCTTAATCCACTTCGAATGAATAGGTCGATTTTCCAAAATAAGTTGATTTGTTAACTCCTCAGCCTTCTGTATCTCTTCGGTTGTAAGAGTCTTAGTATCAAGATCAATTGTAGACAGTTCCTTTCCGAGGTGAAAACTTTTCGTTTTATACCCAAGGTGATCCTCAAAAACTGCTGTCAAAAGGTGTTGACCTGCATGTTGCTGCATATGATCAAACCGACGAATCCAATCAATATGACCAACAATTGCTTCCATTTCTATTGGAGGTCCTTCAAGGTAGTGCCGCAACTCTCCTTCTACTTCTTCTACTTCTATAACACTTTTTCCGTTTATTGTTCCAGTGTCGTGCGGCTGTCCCCCTCCAGTCGGATAGAAAGCTGTTTCCTTTAAAACAATATAATTTCTACCATTATCATCGATCCCTTTTTTCACTACTTCTGAGTTAAAAGACGTTTGGTAGGCATCGTCATAAAATAATTTTCTCGTCATATACAAACACTCACTTTAATAGAGATTTATTTTTACTATAGCATAGATTCACCCTATACTAGAAAAACTATAAACAAAGGGGGGAATGTGATGGCAAAGCGAAATAAGTTACTTGTCCCTGAGTCGAGAGAACAAGTAAATCAATTAAAGGCAAAAGTAGCAAACAGTAACACCGCAAATGAAGCTAAATTTGAGGCTGCAAAAGAGCTGGGGATTCCATTAAGTGATGGAAATAATGGGGATTTACCATCTAAACAAGCCGGCAAAATAGGCGGGAAGCTCGGGGGCAATATGGTTCGAGAAATGATAAAATTAGCAGAACAGCAGTTGAAGCAGGAATAAAGTAGAAAAAGGATGAAAAGTTTTTAACACTTCATCCTTCTTCATATGGTTATTTTAATTGTAATAACTCATAAATCTCTGTAACTGTTTCATTCGGGAGATGATGTGTTTGTGGTTTTCTTTTTCGATGATTGAACCAAATACATTTCCACCCTGCTTCTATTGGTGGGACAATATCATTTTCCCATGTATCCCCAATATATAGACATTTACTTGGAGTAAGATTTAATTTTGTTTGGACATATTCGAATACTCGTTTATCTGGTTTAGCAATCCCTATACCATCAGAAATAAAAATTTGTTCTTCAGGTATGATACGATCAATCCCTAAGGCGATTAATTTCTTCATCTGATGAGCAACAGGTCCATTTGTAATAACACCAACAACCTTCCCCTTGTCCTGCAGAGACTTAAGAAGTGAGGGTATTTCTAAAAATGGTGTGATTATCTTTTGCTCATATTCATAACGTTCTTGAATAGCTTTGGCTTTTTCTTTTGATAGTAAGATACCGAAGTCTTTACATGCAGAAGTTAGTCTCTCAATACGAAGCTCTTCTAAATTGAGTGATCCTTTTACATGAAGCTTCCATAGCACATCACTATAATAGCGTACTTGTTTATAAAATGGTACGATTTGTGAATTTCCCAGTTCTATTTGCTGGTTTATTAACGCTTTTTCGAAAGGTAATAATTGATCATATAAAGTATCATCCAAATCGAAAAAGACAGCCTCTGCACTTGTAAAACTATGCATGTTGATGCGCTCCTAAATGGTCATTCCAAAATTTTAACATTGTGTAGCGGCTTCTTATTTTATGAGCATTCTTAAGACTTTCGACCACTAACTGTTCGTCAATACCTAAATCCAGTGGTTTAACAGCACCACCCAGCTTTCCTAGTTGATCACCAATGTAAGAACTTTCCGGTAAGGAAGCTAAAACAGTTAATATCTCATCTCGGTTTTCTAACACTTTCAATATCTTGTCTTTTTTTCCAACAGGAAGTGCTTCTAATTGTTGCTTACTAGCAACAAGATCTTTGAATCTCTTTTTATACAAGTCTAGAATAACCTGTGAAGAAACACCGACCTTAGCTCCATGCAAAACCTGTGGCTTATGTTGCTGAAGAAACTTCATTTCCCACAAATGGGACACATGATGTTCACCACCTGATGCTGGAGATGAATGTCCGACGATTAGCATTGCATAGCCTGATTGAATCAAAGCTTCAATGAGAACCCTGATTCCTTTACGATCACCTTGAGCAATTTCATTAATATGATTTTCACATTCTTTCAACGCTTCCCTCGTTAATCTGGCAGATAGCGGGCAATATGGCTCACCATTTACCAGATGAGAAAACCTCCAATCCGCTAGTGATGTATACTTACCAATCATATCCCCAAATCCGGCAGCAATCATTTCTTTTGGAGCAGCTTGTAGAATTGATATATCAGCAAATAATGCAATAGGCGTTTGCATTTGATACGTGGTTTTCATTCCTTTAATAACAACAGGTGCTCCCATTGAGTTAAATCCGTCCACTGAAGGCGCTGTTGGGACGGAGATAAAAGGTTTTCCCATTTTATAGCTGGAGAATCTCGCAATATCGTGAATTGTTCCCGCTCCAACAGCAATAACAACATCAGTCTCTTGTGGTATACCAAGCATGGCCTCAATTAATGAAACCTCATCAGCCACGACATCACCTTGATCATTTGGTTGAATAACAACAACTTGATGGGGAATAGCAGATTCTATAAGCAGAGAGGTAAGCTTTTCTCCTGCAACTTGATAAGTTGTTGAATCAGCAACTACTGTTACATGTTGAAAGTTTTTTTCTGACAGATAGGTTATTGTTTCTGTT
Organism: Bacillus sp. J37; assembly: GCF_000518865.1. Classification (GTDB taxonomy): domain Bacteria; phylum Bacillota; class Bacilli; order Bacillales; family Bacillaceae; genus Metabacillus. Next base: position 151,757 of record NZ_JAEK01000009.1, read on the forward strand.
ATGGCATCATGGCTAATGACCACCTTTTCGATGACCACATCAATATGCTTGTTTCCACAAGTACATGCTTTCGATTGTTCCTTTAAATCATTTAGTGTAATCACTACACATCCCCCTTAGTTTTTCGGTTTTCGAACCAAAATCAAAAAATAAATCAGCTTAGATGATTAGTTGTGATAGATCTTGTTGAATTTCGAATAACTAACTCAGGTTCATAGACTTTTTGATTATTTTCCACGATTTTCCTTTCGCGGTTTTCTACTGCTGCAACAATCCATTGTGCTGCTTCCAATCCCATCTCTGTTTTTGGATGAGTAACAGATGTAATTTTTGTTTCAGATGCTTCTGCCAGGTACGAATCATCGTATCCTACTATTGAAATATCCTCTGGTACCTTTAATTCAAGTTCCCGTAAAACATTCAACACACTAATCGCTATCTCATCATTGTAGCAAACAATTCCTGTTGGCTTCTTTTCTTCTGAAATGAGGATATCTTTTAGTTTGTTGACTAAAATTCCGCCTTTTTCCTCAGTTGTATATGTAATGATCATCTCGGGAAAAAATGAGATTTCATTTTCACGAAAAGCTCTAATAAACCCTTGCATCCTGTTTAACCCCTGAATATCATCACTTTTAAAGAGCCCGATTATTTTTCGATGACCCTGCTTGATCAAATGTTCAGTTGCTATAAAACCGCCCTTCTCATCGTTAAGTATGAGATGAGGGGGATTTAATTGTGGATAATATTGGTTGATCATTAAATAAGGAATCTCACTTTGTTCCATTTGTAAATAATAATGAAGATTAGGATTATAGCTGCTGCTTCTCGTTGGCTCGACAATTAACCCATCAATATTACGGCTTAACATTGATTCCAGACATATCCTTTCTTTTTCAGGATTGTTGTCAGTACAAGCAAATGTTAAGGAGTAACCATGATCTGATAAATATGATTCAATTCCTTTTATAATAGAAGGAAAGATATAGTCTGTTACATAAGTTGTTATCACACCGATGTTTTTGCCAGTTGGGCTTGGATTTTTTTTCCGACGTTGCGAGACAAAGGTACCCGCTCCCTGCTCACGATACAACCACCCTTCATGAACTAGGTCACCAACAGCTTGTCTTACCGTGTGTCTACTCACTTCAAACAGTTTCACAAGTTCATTTTCCGAATGAATTTTTTCTCCCGGCAAAACCTTCCCCTCAGTAATCCACTCTTTGACTTTTTGTTTTACCATGCTGACTTTCGTTTGCTGCGCCATTCTGTCACCACTTTCAGCTTGTATGTTTCCGCACTAACTTATTCGTACAACTATTTTTATTATATACTATGAAGCAGACATTTAAAATGACTAGTTGCCAATATTAGTAGAAGAAGATTCTAAACAAGTAAAAAGGGATCCGCATCAATTGACCGAATCCCTCTTACTTATTTAAGAAGCTTTATTTTTATTATAGATATCAAATGCTACAGCAAGTAGTAATACCAATCCTTTAATTCCTTGCTGCCAGTCAATACCCAATCCTAGTAATGACATCCCGTTATTCATGATCCCCATCACAAGGCCACCGATAATAGCACCGGGAACAGTTCCAATTCCTCCATATGCAGATGCTCCGCCGATAAAGCATGCAGCGATTGCATCTAGTTCAAATAAGTTACCCGCTTTAGGTGTTGCAGCATTTAAACGTGCTGCAAATAATAGACCTGATAGTGCAGAAAGTACACCCATATTTACGAAAACCCAGAATGTCATGCGTTTTGTTTTAATTCCTGATAACTGTGCAGCTTTTTCGTTACCTCCAATTGCATAAACATGACGACCTGCTTTTGTTTTATTTGTAACAAATGTATAGAGAATAATTAAAACTCCAAGGATAATTAAAATATTAGGAATTCCCTCATATGTTGCTAATACATATGTGAAAATGTTTAATATTGCAACAAGTCCTACAAGTTTTAAAACAAACATACCTGTTGAGGAAACTTCTACATTATATTTCTTTTCTGTTCGTCTGCTTTTAATTTGGGTGAAAACATAAATGATTGACAAAGCAAAACCGATAATTAGTGTTAAAACATGGATCGAACCGCTTCCGATATCAGGTATAAATCCTGAACTGATTTTTTGGAATGATTCAGGGAATGGTGCAATCGATTTTCCTTCAAGGACAATCATCGTTGCACCTCTGAACAGTAACATTCCTGCCAAGGTTACGATAAATGCGGGAATTTTTACATAAGCAATCCAAAACCCTTGCCATGCGCCGATAATGGCACCTACTAGTAAAGAGATGATAACGGCCAGGAAGGTTGGCATTTCATAGTTTACCATCAAAATAGCTGATATTGCTCCAACAAAGGCTGCAACAGAACCAACCGATAAGTCAATATGCCCTGTAATAATAACCAATACCATTCCAATTGCCAGAACTAAAATATAGCTATTTTGCAAAATTAAGTTTGTAATATTTAGCGGTTTTAATAGTAACCCATCTGTTAAAACTTGAAACAAAATCATAATAAAGACTAATGCAATGATCATGCTATATTGACGCATATTGTTTTGAATTACTGATTTCCAAATAGAGTCATTGTTTAATCCTGGTGTTTTTTGTAGTTGATTTTGCGGTTGCATCATAACTACCTCCTTACCTTACTTTTTGTCATATAAGTCATAAGCTTTTCTTGATTTGCTTCCTCTTTTGTTACTTCACCAGTGATACTTCCCTCATTCATCACATAGATTCGGTCACACATGCCTAATAATTCCGGTAACTCTGAGGAAATCATAAGAATTCCTTTTCCGGCCATCGCCAGATCATTAATAATAGAGTAAATTTCATATTTGGCACCTACATCAATTCCTCGTGTCGGCTCATCTAAAATTAAAATATCCGGTTCAGAGAAAATCCATTTACTTAATACGATCTTTTGTTGGTTTCCTCCACTTAAATTTCCTGCCTTTTGGTAGATACTCGGTGTTTTTATACGTAATTTCTTTTTGTATTCTTCAGCGACCATAATCTCTTTATTTTTGTCTAAGATTGATTGCTTTGAAATTTTATCTAAGCTTGCTAGTGTAATGTTTTGTCTAATATCATCCATTAGGATGAGCCCATTTCCTTTACGATCCTCTGAAACATATGCCATGCCTTGGTTGATCGCTGATGTAACATCGTTAAATTCAACTTCTGCCCCATCCTTAAACATTTGTCCGGTAATCTTCTTTCCATATGATTTACCGAAGATACTCATAGCAAGCTCTGTACGACCAGCCCCCATTAGTCCGGCAACCCCTACAATTTCTCCCTTTCGAATGGAGATCGTAACATCATCGATAACTTTTCGATCTGAGTGTAAAGGATGATATACATTCCAGTTTTTCACTTCAAAGAATGTTTCTCCGATTTTAGGAGTTCGTTCAGGATAACGGTTAGTTAAATCCCTTCCAACCATACCTTTGATAATGCGATCCTCCGTAACATTGTCTTTTTTCACATCAAGTGTTTCAATTGTTTGCCCGTCTCGTAGAATCGTGATTGAATCCGCTACCTTTTCAATCTCATTTAATTTATGAGAGATGATAATTGCGGACATTCCTTGTTTTTTGAATTCTAACAGAAGATTTAATAGATTTTCACTATCATCTTCATTTAATGAAGCTGTTGGCTCATCAAGGATAAGCAGCTTCACTTCCTTTGATAACGCTTTTGCAATTTCGACTAATTGTTGCTTTCCGACTCCAATGTCATCGACCTTGGTATTAGGTGATTCAGTTAGTCCGACCTTTTGCAGCAGTTCACGTGTTTTCATTGTCGTGATATTCCAATTAATGACACCTTTAGAGGCAATTTCGTTTCCGAGAAAAATATTTTCTGCGATCGAAAGCTCTGGGATCAACGCAAGTTCTTGGTGGATGATGACGACCCCCAGCTCTTCACTTTGTTTTATATTCTTAAACTCACAAACAGAGTCTTTAAATAAAATATCTCCAGTATACGATCCGTGTGGATAAACTCCACTTAATACCTTCATTAAGGTGGATTTACCTGCCCCATTTTCACCACAAAGAGCATGAATTTCTCCTTCTTTTACTTTTAGGTTAACGTTTTCAAGTGCTTTTACACCTGGAAACTCTTTTGTGATATTCCGCATTTCTAGAATGATCTTTGACATTTTTTCCACCTACATTCAATGTTTTTCTTTCGAATGATGAATCATTGTCCAAGTTGTTCTTCTGTATAATATCCACTTTCAACTAGTACAGAGTCATAGTTCGTTTTATCAACAGAGACTGGCTTTAAAAGGTAGGCTGGAACGACTTTTTCACCATTGTGATATGTTTCCGTATCATTAACTTCTGCTTGTTCGCCGTTCAATAGGGCACTGGCCATTTCTACCGCTTTTTTTGCTAGTTCTCTTGTATCCTTGAACACGGTTTGTGTTTGTCTTTCATTAATGATTGATTTAATCGATGCTAGCTCTGCATCTTGTCCTGTTATGACAGGCATCGGCTGGTCTTCACTTCCATATCCAACACCACGTAAGGATGAAATAACACCGATACTAATACCGTCATAAGGTGATAGCACAGCATCCACTCGTTCTGATGAGTAATAAGCACTTAATAAGTTGTCCATTCTAGATTGCGCCAAAGCACCATCCCATCTAAGTGTTGCCCCCTGTTGGAATTTTGTTTGTCCACTTTGCACAACCAATTTACCTGAATCAATATATGGCATTAGAATGGACATCGCTCCGTCAAAGAAGAAGTACGCATTATTGTCATCGGGTGATCCTGCGAAAATCTCTATATTGAACGGACCCTCTTCTTCTTTTAAGTTAAGTTTTTCTTCAATATATGTTCCTTGTAAAACCCCAACTTTGAAGTTATCAAACGTAGCATAATAATCTACATATTTGCTGTGCTGTATGAGGCGATCATAAGAAATGACTTTAATGCCCCTTTTATTTGCTCTTTCTAGTACACTTGATAAGCCTGAACGATCATCAATTGGTGCGATAACTAGTACATCCACACCCTTTGTAATCATATTTTCAATTTGTGCTGTTTGATTTTCTATTATATCTTCGGCATATTGTAAATCTGTTTGATAGCCAAGTTCTTCAAACATTTGCTTCATATTTTCGCCGTCCTTCACCCATCTTTCAGACGATTTGGTTGGCATAGAAATTCCGATAAATCCTTTTGACTCTCCTGTTGTCTTTTCAATTCCACATCCTGCCAGAGAAAAAATGATGACAAATAATAGAATTATTGATAACGTTTTCTTTCCCATGTAGGATTCCCCCTTTCTAAACGAAAAGTGTTCATTCCTTATAGTCGGAACTTCACTTCATTGCATTCATATATTAGATGAATTACTAAAAATATATCACCGCTTACATTTTTGGTCTTTTTAATAAATTAACTATTTTTATAATTATTTAACTTAATTTAAAACGCTTTCAAGAATTCTGTTATTCTCAAAAACTGACTTTCCTTTAATAAAGAGCCCTAGGTAAAAATTGTTCGTTCTATTGCGCTCCAGACACTCCATGCGCCGGGGAGGATTCCGAGACTCCTCAGTGCGGGGTCTCGACCTTTCCTCTACTCTCGCAGGAGTCGAGTGTCTTCCGCTCCATTCCACTATAAAGTTAAAATAAGAGTCATAGGCTACAATCTTTGGAGAAAACAGCAAAAAAATGAAGCTTGTAATAGTTTTATAAACACAAAAAAAGCAGATAAATCTTTACCTGCTTTTCATGTGACTTCTATTCCCATTTGTTTTCTGTATTTATTCGGCGAGACGCCCATTACTTTTTTAAAAGCTGTACTAAAGTAATGTTGTGTGTCATAGCCTACTTGTTCGGAAATCTCAACAATAGGTAGATTGGTTGTGTTTAATAAATGAATTGCCCTTTTTATTCTCATGTTTGTTACATGGTTGACAAAGGAGATGCCTAATTCTTGTTTAATCGTTCTACTTAGATACACTGGTGAGACTTGCAAAGTATTTGCGACAAAATCTAAATTAATGGATCGTTCCGAAAAATGTTCTTCAATATAATCTCTTGCCCTTCGAACGATAGGTGAAATGATAGACTCATTTTCTAAAGATTCCATACAATGCTTATAAGCCTCAGTTAAAGATGCTTGGCTAGAATCGACTTCCTTTATGGTAAAATGAATGGTTGTTTTAAGACTTTCTTTTAGTGTTTGTTCGGTATTCTCAAATAAATTTCCTGCATGGTCGTTCCATATGAATAAAATAAACATTCCCATCTCATCACGAAATAAGACATGATCAGACGCTCCCAGCAGTTCTTTTACTTGATCATTAAGTGCTTTTTCAAACTTCTGTTTCTCTTTTTCACTCATTAGCGGTTTATTTGCAAGGTATTCAGAAGCCTGTATGACAGCAATGTGTGTTGGAAAAGTTGATGGTAGCTGTAAAAAAGAAAGCTGGCTTCTAACTTCCTCATCAGAAAAATTCCCATGTAGCCACTCCTGGCAAAATTGCTCTCTGAAGAGTGATTTATTTCGTTCAATTTGTTTATTTGCTATATCTAGATATTGTTTCTGTTGCAAGGTCTCTTCCAGCTCGTGTCGGACCCGCTCAAGCACTTCTCGTAATTGATTTGGATCAACTGGCTTTAAGATATAGTCAACTACGTTTAATCTAACTGCTTCTTGCGCATAAGAAAATTCATCATGCCCTGTAATGATGATGATTTTACAATCCGGCAGCTTTTCACGAACTTGTTTAATTAAAGTAATTCCATCTATGATAGGCATATTTAAATCAGCCAGAAGGACATCAACAGAATGTTTCACCGCTAATTCAAACGCTTCTTCCCCGTCCTCAGCCTCTCCTTTTACTTCCATTTGAAGTGATGCCCAATCTACTGATTCGCGGACCCCTTCACGAATAACCGGTTCATCATCTGCAATTAAGACGTGTAATAAATGATGATTCACTTTTTGTTCCTCCATTTGAACCTTTATTTCCTATGAATTGGCAGGCGGATAGTCACTGTTGTTCCAAAATCAGGAAGGCTATCAATCTGTAATCCATAATTTTCCCCATATGTTAATTTAATTCTTGCTTGAACATTCATCATGCCATAGCCGAAATTAACCTTTTGATCGTGTTCTTTATTAAGAGAATTGAGTCTTTCATTTAGCATTGTCAGTTTTTCCTTAGGAATTCCCTTACCATCATCTGTGACGGTCAACAATAGACATTCTTCAACCACTTTTGCAGTTATTGCTATATGACCAGGTCCTTTCCGCTCTTTTATTCCATGGTAGATTGCATTTTCAACAATTGGTTGAAGAACAAGCTTTAGGATTTGAATATCTTGAAAAGTCTCTTTAACGTCAATAGAATATTTTAGTTTATCCCGATATCTCGCTTGTTGAATGCTCAAATAACTTTGTATATGAGTGATTTCCTCTTTAAGATAAATAATATCATGCCCTTTATTGAGACCAATTCGAAATAATCTTGATAATGCTGTCACAACATCAGAAACATCATCGGCTCCACGTTTACGCGCCATCCAGCTAATTGTATCCAATGTGTTATAGAGAAAATGCGGTTTAATATGTGCTTGAAGACTTCGAAGCTCTGCCTCCCGTTTTTGGCGTTCTTGCTTTTCTGATAATAATAGCAATTCATTTATTTTCTTTATCATATGATTGAAACTTTTACCCAGCATGCCGATTTCATCTTGTCTCCCGCTCTCATATTGAATGGATAAATTTCCAGACTCTACCTCTTTCATCGACGACATCAACTGAAATATAGGCTTTGACATAGAGTTAGATAGATAATATGAAGCTGTAATCCCAAATAAACAAACAAAAAAGACAAAACAGATAACATAAAAGTGGATGGTTCTGACCTCATATACGGATTCATCTGTAGAAAAAATGCCAACAGTTGTCCAATTAGTAAACGGAAGTTTTTGATAAATAAATTGAAAACCTTGATCATCTATTGTTTCAGAAAAATACCCCGAATCTTCTACCTCTAATAAACGAGTTGGAGGGTTTACGACTAAAGAATTCGCCGGAGTGTATATGCTCTCACCATTTTGATCAATGACCATTAAATAACCCGACTTCCCTAAACGGATATTTTTGGTTGCTTCAGCTATAACACGCAGTTTTAAGTCAATTAATACAACACCCATTACTTTTTGGGTTTCCGGCTCTAGTATTGCTCTCACTACCGTCACAACTTCATCATCTTCATAATTTATATGACTTGTTATATTCCTGTCCTTAGGATGACCAACAATAGTAAAAATCCCTTCATTTTCAACCGCCTCTTTATACCATGACTCTTTTGACAAATTTTTATCGCTCTTTGGATAAAGCTCATTGCTGATAAATTGACCATTGCTATTGACAACCAGTATTCCTGCAATTTCGGGATATAAAGTTGAAAGCCCTTGCATAAATTGTTTAATTGAATACCGGCCATCTTCAGTATTAGGTTGGGTGGAAGTTGTAAGAAACCTTTCAATCTCCGGATCCATTGAAAGTAGATAGCTCACATTTTGCATATTATTCATGTATGATTCGAGTGTTTTATTTACTTGTCCGATCAATTGCAGGGTGTGATCAGCAGCCTGTTTTTCCAAAATGCGTTCGACAGTATACCCTGTCAACAACCCTAACCCTATCGAAGGAAGAATACTGATCACTAGTAATAACGCAATGACTTTGTGTTTGATTGATAGATTATTTAATTTATAAAAATGTTGTTTCATCACTTTATCCACTCATTCTTTCCTGAATCAGTTTGCATAATATTCCTGGATATTTTCTTTTGTCACGATCGACACACCTGTATCTACATAATCAGGCAGTTGTTGAACTTTTTGGATATTCAGGAATTCATTGTTTTGCTGAAACAAAAATTGAAGAGACCAATATCCCATATTCCAAGTTCCTTGCGCCACAGTTGCTGAAATGGATCCATCACGGATTTTATCCAAGGTTGGTTTATCTGTATCAAAGCTAATAACCTTCATTTCATTTTTATTTTCATTCTTTTGAAGCGCCTCAGCTATTCCCACACCACCATTAGCTTCTGTTGCAAAGATCCCTTGTATTTCCGGATCATTTTTTAACAAATTAGCAGTAACTTCTTCTGAATACAACTCATCACCTTTTCCATCCTTTATCGCAACTACATCCATCTCAGGATAGTCAGCTTGAATTGTCTCCACAAAACCATCTGTACGTTCCTGATGATTCAGTTGATTTGGCAGAGTGATAACAGCTACCTTCCCTTTTCCATTCATAAGCTCCGCCATTTTATGAGCGCTAATCTCTCCTGCGGCAAAATTATTTGTACCTACAAACGAAAGCGCTTCACTTGAAGGCGCATCTGAATCAAATAAAACAACAGGAATCCCGGCATCCACTGCTTTATTTATTGTTGTATTTAATTTATAAGGGTCGATTGCAGAAATAGCAATTCCGGCCGGTTTTCTTGCGATTACCTGCTCTAGGACAGTTATTTGTTCATGAACATCATACTGGGTAGCTCCGCGATACTCGACAGACACATCTAGTTCTTCCGCCGCATCTTCAAATCCTTTTATAGCACTCTTCCAATAATCGATTCCAGCTAAGAATGTAACCATTACATATTTTTCACTTCGGTCTCCTTGAAACCGTTCACTTGAATTTGGATTTGATATAGTATCCTTTAGGTGGAAATTATACAAGTAGAGAAAAAAGAGTAAAAATAAACATCCATAAACATATAAGAGCTTTTTCAAAAGTTTTCACCTCTAGATGTATAGAAATTACATTTTCGTATGTGAGTACATTATACATTTGTACGTACATTCTTGCACCTAAAAGTTCATGACGAGGAATATTCATATCCTAATGAAACTTTTTGTAATCAAAAAAAAATCTGTTCAATAGAAATTTAAATTTAGTGAAACTTTCTAAATTGTCATACGTAATATTAAGAGGAAACATTAGCATAAAAAGTCGAGGTGGATAGATGAGTTTTTTCAGTAGATTATTTGGCAATAAAAACACAAATCAAAAGCCTGTAGAAGAACGAAATATGTTCAACCTTCAAACAGATGATATTGTCACATATGATTTAGAGGATTATAAAATAGTCGGAAAAATCAGCTATGATGATCATGGCTTTAAGTGGCATGCCTATCAGCTTGAAGGAACTTCAAAAACACTTTGGTTAAGTGTTGAAATGGATGATGAGCTTTATTTAGGAATATATGAAAAAATAAAACTAAAGCTTCAGGAACCAATCCCTAAAAAAATTGACCATGAGGGAACAACCTATTATCTAGATGAATCAGGAACAGCTAGAGTAACAGGAATCGGTCGAAATCAAAACATAAATGGTATGGTATGCCAATATTATGACTATTGTGATGATGATGAGGAAAACTATCTGTCTGTAGAAAAATGGGGCAGTGAAATTGAGGTAAGCCATGGATATGATATTGAGCAATATGAAATAAAAATTATTGCAAGTAAATAGGAGGATATTATGTTTAAATTATTTAAAAGAGTAAAAACAGTTGTGGATTCAGAATTAAATGCCTTATTGGACAAAGCTGAAGATCCTGTAAAAATGCTTGACCAATTTATGAGAGACATGGAAACTGATATTAGAGAGGCAGAATCAGCTATTGCAAAACAAATTGCCAATGAAAAAATGTTACAAAAGAAATTTGAAGACACAGGGAAAATGGTTCAAAAACGTGATGAACAAGCGATTAAAGCCATTGAAGCTGGAAATGATGATCTTGCCAGACGTGCATTAGAAGACAAGAAAATTCATCAACAAACGCTAGATACATTAAAAGAATCTTATGAGCGTGCTAAACTTGATTCAGACACATTAAGAAAAAAATTAGACGAAATGAAAGCTGAATATAATGAAATGAAACTGAAAAAGGATTCTCTTAAAGCACGTGCAGAATCTGCAAAAACAAGAACAAAAATCAATCGCACTCTTTCCGGTATCGGCAGTGATGAGTCAAAACGCGGTTTTGAACGTATGGAGGAAAAAGTCCTTCAATATGAAGCTGAAGCTGAAACAAGCGAAGATATGAGATCTTCTAATAAAAGCTTAGATGATGAATTCGATGCATTAGAAAACAATGATATTGATGATGAACTTGCTGCTTTAAAGAAAAAACTTGGCAAAGAATAAGGAATAGTATGTAGAGCAAAACTCTCTTGACCTCCGATGCTTCCCCATTAGAGGTCTCTCGAGTTTTCAATAAAAGCTTACCCGGAAAGAAGGTGAATCAATGAAAAAGTCACTTCTTTTTATTTTTCTATCTTGTATTCTCCTTTTATCTGCCTGTGGAAGTGAAACACAAGGCTCAACAGGAGGCTCATTTTTTAAAGACGGAATTGCTGACTTCATTAGTACTACATACCTTTTACAAGACGTAGTCTCAAGTCAGGAACGTTCTCAAGAAATTTCTGAAATATATCTAGCTGAGAATAAGTCTATCGATGAAGTCGCAAACGAATTGCAAGATTATGAAAAACCTAGAGAAGTTAGTGAGAAAAAAGATGACAAACAGGTACTTATTTATAAAGATACATTTGTTATCTTAACACCTGATGAAGATAACTCAGCTAATACAATGATAGAAATCTCCACCTATGACTTTGTTCGTAATAATTATAGTCCTGATTTTTTTGATGGATTATTTGTCCTATGGCTATTAGACGATGTTCTTGATGTAGATGATTGGGGTAAAAAACAGCGTAATAAATGTACCTCAAACCAAGATGATTGCTATCAAGGGTATAGTTCTTCCGGTGGATCATTTAAAAAAGGTGGTACATCAACCGTAAGAGGCGGAACCTCATCTGTCCGTGGTGGCGGGCCAGGTACTGGAAAATAAAATAGGAAGGGAATGAAATAATATGGAGCCTTTTATTTTAACGGCTGTTTATTTTATTATAGCAATAGCAATTGTACTTATTGGCTTAATTTTATTTGAATTTATGACGAGGAAATATAAAGATTGGGATGAAATCTTAAATGGTAATCATGCCGTATCCCTTTCAATCGGTGGAAAAATCGTTGGAATTTGTATTGTTCTAGCATTCTCTATTTATCATAGTGCAAGTGTTGTAGATACGCTTATTTGGGGTGCTTATGGAGTTCTTCTTCAGTTAATTGCTTATGTATTATTCGAACTTTTCACTAGGAATTTTTCTGTGGAGGAACAATTACAAAAAGGAAACATTTCTGTAGGGATCATTAGTATGTGTGTATCTATCGGATTAGCCTTTGTTATTGGGGCATCGATTACGTAAAGAATATGAACAAGGAGACAGTTGTGTGATTGAACAGAATATCAAACAAAGCAAAGCGATCTATTGGGCTTCAGGAATCGTATCTGTCTGTGGAATCATTTTTGAAGTATTATTTGGTGCAGCTGGCTCTTACTTACTTGGTGATGGTGTAAAACAATACACCCTCACCATTTCTCTTTTTCTGACAGGTATGGGCATCGGTGCTTCCATTAGCGAGAAAGTAACAAAGAATTTAATCTTGTCATTTGTATGGATTGAATATTTAATCGGGATTATTGGCGGGCTTTCAACCTTTTTATTATTCGGAGTTGCTGCTTTTCTGGAATCAGGAATGGATGCGTTCTTTCTTTACTCCATTACGTTAATTGTAGGGGCACTAACTGGAGTGGAGCTTCCGATCTTAATTAGAAAAGCAAATGAGATTGGTGTTACTCTCCAAAAAAGCACAGCAAGGGTGCTGTTTTCTGATTATGCCGGGGGTCTGATCGGCGGGTTACTCTTTGTGTACTTGCTAAGACCGGAATTTGGGCTTGTAAAAACAGCTTTTCTTGTAGCCATCATTAATGTAGCCATTGCCCTGTGGATTTTAGTTTATTTTAAAAAGGAAATAAAAACGTTCAAACGTCATTTTTCAGCAGGTATTGTGATCTTCCTAATCCTTGTTGGAGGTATTTTCTTTGGGGAAGAAACAGCTTTTACATTTGAACAAAAGCTATATCGAGATCCAATTATTTATACGGAACAAACTGATTATCAACAAATCATATTGACGAAGGAACAAGGAGATCTAAGGTTATTTCTCGACGGACAGCTTCAATTTAGTTCGAGCGATGAATATCGTTATCACGAAACTCTTGTCCACCCTGCGATGGGTACAGCCAACAGAAGAGAAAACATTCTCATCCTTGGCGGTGGAGATGGTTTGGCTCTTAGAGAGTTACAAAAATATGATGAAGTAAAGTCTATGACTTTAGTTGACCTGGATCCAAGCGTCGTGGAATTAGGGAAAACAAATCGGGATGTTGTTACCTTAAATCAAAAAGCATTTGAGGATAATCGTGTTCAAGTCAAAAATGAAGATGCCTTTCAATTTTTAAAACAAAAACAAGGCACCCTCTATGATGTGATACTAATTGACTTGCCAGATCCAAATAATGAATCCTTAAATAAGCTATACACCCTTGAATTTTACCAGCTGGTACGCAATCGTCTGGCACCGGGTGGTTCAATTATGATTCAAGCAACAAGTCCAACCTTCGCAACAGAAGTATACTGGTCCATTAACAAAACCGTACAAGCAGCAAACCTTTATACAGAAAACCTCCACGTTGATGTACCAAGCTTTGGCGATTGGGGCTTTGTTTTAGCGAAGAGAGAAGAAGTCAACTTGAACAAAGCTAACATAAATGTTGAAACGAAATTTTTAACAAATGAAGTATTAAGCGGCTTAACTTCATTTGGCAAGGATATTGATCAGGATATTTTAGATGAAAAGGGAAACCAACTTCCAATCGATACGAATACCTTAACAAGGCCGACAATTATTGAGAAATACGAGAAGGCTTGGAGAAGTTATTGAGTGTCGTACTCTTTCATACCTTCTCTTTTAAAGTGTGAATACAAGAAAAAACACAGTTCAGACCTAATTCTGAGCTGTGTTTTCATTTTTCTATTTAAAATTCCGGTAAAGAATCAAGATTGTTTTCTTTGTTTCCATCTGGTTCACTTCTTAAGATATCGCGGCCGTATTTATGAAACACATCAACATGAGCGAGTTTGCCATCCTTCGCTTCTGAAAGTGCCTGAACATAATCCAACTGTCTACCAGACTCTGTTTGAAAAGCAATTAAATCCCCATCATCATTCCTTTTCACTGCAACGATTCTCTCTTGATTCGGGCTCATACCTTCAATAATTTCTGCTTGAATTTCATCTTGATTCGCTTGATTTTTGTACTGGTTAAATGCTTGTTCGAAACGATCCATTTTTATCACCTCATGATTTGTATGTCCAATTGAGATGATTTTATTCTTAAGCTTTAACTGCTTCAACGTCTACTCGACCAGAAAAGAAGGTAGCTCCTCCACCCATATCAGCCACTCGATCTGGAGTTAGCGTATTTACGAGGTGTTTTTCTCCTGCAACATCTGACCATAATCCTTGACTAACGACAACTCCAGGTAGCACCAGCTCTCCAACAGATGCTGACAATTCACATTCTCCACGATCATTCCAAATTCTAACACTATCTCCATCTTTAATTCCCAATTCTCCCGCATCTTTCACATTCATAAATAATTTTGGGGATTTTTCTAACTTAATGTGTTTTTCATTATTCGAGAAGGTTGAATTTAAGAAATTATGGTTCGGTCCCGGAATAAATAAAAATGGATAACGACTTTCTGGTTGAATAGGAATGTAAGTAGGCAAACCTGGATGTCCGTCCTCTTCCATTTGCTTTGAATATAATTCGATCTTCCCACTAGGTGTTTTTAAGTTTTCAAGTAAACGGTTTGTTTTCTTAGCCTTTATAAAATGTGTTTTCTTTAATTCATCATAAGTAACATGTTCTAAGTATTGATTTGAAGTACTGCTTAATGCCTGATTAATTAAATCTTCATCAGAATCTTTAAATTCCGGCTCAACAAATTCCATCGCTTCAGCTAATAAACGAAATACTTCTGTATTTGATTTGCTCTCTCCATAAGCATTGATAACAGGTTCATGCAGATGAATATATTGATGCCAATAGGATGTGTAAAAATCAATGTTTTCAAATGCAGATGTAGCAGGTAAAACGATATCTGCATACATAGCTGTTTCCGTTAAAAATAAATCGTGAACAACTGTAAATAAGTCATCTCTTGCCAACCCTTCACGAACTTTTGTTGACTCAGGTGCAACGACAGCCGGGTTACTCCCATATACAAACAAAGAACGAACCGGGTTATTGATTTCATGCAGTGCTTGTCCAAGTTGATTCATATTAATCACACGTGTTTGTTTTTTTAATAAATCAGGACGTTGAAGTGCAGCTGTATTATGGGCAAGAAAAGCTGAATTTGACTTTAATGCTCCTCCACCTTTTACTAGCCATTGGCCAGTAAGTGCAGGTAAACAAGCTATTGTTCGAACAATCATTCCACCATTATCATGGTGCTGCAAGCCATTTCCAATTCTGATCATTGAAGGAGTACTATCTCCATACATGCGCGCCAATTCATAGATATGTTCTACGGGTACACCCGTGATCGATGACACCATATCTGGATTATATTGCTTTACATGTTCTTCTAATTCTTTAAACCCAACTGTATATTGTTCTAAAAAATTATTATTCACTAATTCTTCTTTAAATAGAATATGCATGATTCCTAGTGCAAGCAAGCCGTCTGTTCCAGGTAAAATAGGAATAAACCAATCTGCCATTCTACCTGTTTGGTTTTTATGTGCATCAATAACGATGATCTTTGCTCCATTCTTTCTCGCTTTTTGTGCAATCATCATTTGATGCATATTTGTACTAACAGCATTAATCCCCCATAGAATGAATAACTTAGTTTCTGTCATTTCCTCCGGGGCAGTTCCATAGCTTCCTCCCATTGTATATTTATACCCTTTCGAACCAGCTACAGAACAAATTGTTCGATCCAGTTGACTTGAACCAAGACGATGAAAAAAACGACGATCCATGCCCTCAGCATTAATATTTCCCATATTCCCATAAAAGCTATAAGGAAGGATCGATTCTGCCCCTTCTTCTGCAATTAGTTTTTTCCATTTCATTGCAATTGTCTCTATTGCTTCCTTCCAGGTGATTGGGACAAATTCTCCTTTTCCTTTAATTCCAATTCTTTTTAAAGGTGTCTTTAGCCTTTTTTCGTCGTATATTCTCTCTCCCATATTCCGCACTTTATTGCAAATATTCCCTTTTGTAACAGGGTGGTTAGGATCACCTTCAATTTTTACTATTTTCCCATCTTTTTTATGAATTAGTAATCCACATTGATCTGGGCAGTCCAATGAACAAACGGACGGAACAACACCATTTTCAATCTCTTTATATCTTTCCATTACGATACCCTTTCATGAAAAAAATTGATTAATAAATTATATCAGAAAATTTATTACTTCGAAAGTTCTGAAAATACATTGACTTCTGAATAATAATTCTTTTATATTAATTATATTGCATTTTTAGAAACTATTTAAAAAATAATATGGATTCTATCAAGAGAGGTGGAGGGACTGGCCCATTGAAACCTCGGCAACATCATTGTGCCAATTCCAGCAAGCATAGCTTGAAAGATAGAAAGAGTACTTATGTCAATGTATAAATGATATAAAGTAATCATCTCTTTCCATCTCTGGGGAGAGATTTTTTTATAGATTACATATTTTTTAACAGCAAATGAGAAGGAGATGATTATATGAATGTTTTAATTACAGCGCCGTTTAACGAAACTGGTTTAAATGAAGTGAAGTCACTTTTTGGCGGATATACCTATCGTTGCTGGAAAGAAAATGGCAGAGCCTTTCATGAAGATGAATTAATTTCTTTGTTAAAAGAAACAAAGGCTGAAGGATTAATTGCTGAACTTGATAAGGTGACAGAAAAAGTATTTGAAAGTGTACCAGAATTAAAGTTTGTAGGGGTATGTCGCGGAATGCCTTCCAATGTAGATGTAGAAGCAGCTTCCAAACGAGGAATACCCGTATTTTACACCCCAGCCCGTAATGCTCAAGCAGTTGCAGAGCAATTTATTGGAAACCTTATTACCTTTTATCGACATACCATCCCTTCAAGTGAGTGGCTCAAAAAGGAAAAATGGGTCAGTGACTACTTACAAGCCTATGTAAAATTCAAAGGAAATGAAATTTCCGGCAAAACAATCGGCTTAGTTGGCTTCGGTGCGGTTGGGCGCAAATTAGCTAACATCCTTAAAGCCTTTGACTGTCATATACAATATTATGATCCTTATGTAGAAAGTGATGACCCTGCTTATACCCGCGTTTCTTTTGATGAGGTGTTCTCATCCAGTGATGTTGTTTCTATTCACCTTCCCCGTACAGATGAAACGATTGAGATGATTGATGAGTATTATCTAGGTCTAATGAAAGAAGATGCTGTGCTTGTGAATACCTCAAGAGCAGTCGTGGTAAAAAGGGACGCGCTTGTTAACGTGTTAAAAGAGGGGAAAATTAGAGGAGCCATTTTAGACGTATTTTATCATGAGCCTCCAGATAAAAGTGATTATGAAATCATTCAATTACCTAATGTATTAGCAACACCTCACCTTGCAGGAGCCAGCTTTGAGGTAGAAGATCACCATGTTTCCATCATGAACCAAGCTCTTGTGAAGTGGTTTAATAAGCAAACTGTTGATATCCCGACTTTGTTCAATCGAAAAGACCTTCAAGTAAAGTTATAAGAAAGAGGTGATAAAAGTGAATAAAGAATTAGGTTATTTAGTATTTGATATTGGAACAGGAAATGTTAGGGTTGCCATTGTTACGATCTCAGGTGAAGTTGTTGGTATTGAACGAGAAGATATTCACTATGTAACAGAAGCATTGTATCCTGACAGCCGTTACTTTTTACCGGATACACTTTGGGAGCAAGTCATCCGCTTAGCTAAAAATGTGATAAAAAACTCACCTTCTGTAACAATCAAAGGTATTACATCTACTAGTCAACGCCAAGGAATTGTTTTACTCGACAAAAGCGGAAACTCGTTTATTGGGTTACCAAACATTGATAATCGCGGACGAGAATGGGAATTAGATTTCATAGAACGCGATCTAATTTACCAAAAAACAGGCAGGTTACCTTCTGCCCTCTTTTCGGCGCTAAAGCTTGTAGGATTAAAGAAGAGACAACCCACTCTATGGGATAGAATTGCATCTTTTACTAGTATAAGCGATTGGATTACCTATAAGTTAAGTGATGTTCTTGTCTATGAGCCCTCACAAGCGACTGAAACCTTACTTTATAATGTGAAGGAACAAACTTGGTCTAATGAAATGTGTGAGCAATTTGACATTCCATTTGATTTTTTACCTGAATTGAAATTGTCAGGTTCTATCCTTGGTCATATTACTCCTACCTTGGCAGAAGAATTGGAAATTAGTAAAGATGTTTCTATTATTGTCGGTGGCGGAGATTCTCAATTGGCCATTGAAAGTACTTTTGCAGAAACCAATGACATGATTATCATTTCGGGGACAACTACTCCAATTTGCAAAATGGTTGACGAATACAAAGGTGATGAAGAAAAAAGAGCATGGACAAATGCTCATACCCATAAAAATCGTTGGTTGATAGAGACAAATCCAGGAATTACTGGTCTGAATTATCAAAAATTAAAAAATCTATTTTACCCAAACGAAAGCTATCATCAAATGGAATTGGAAATATCACAACTGGATTTGGTAGAATGTGTGGCTGCGTTAGGAATATACCTCTCCGATGAGAAGAATGCTTCCAAAAAAGGCGGCTTTATATTCAACGCTCCTCTAGCACAGGATTTATCTAGAGCCCACTTTGTGGCAGCTGCATTATGGGAAATTGCATGTACTATTCGCCTGCATTTTGACCAAATTGTAGAGGTTACTCCTTTTGACTTACCGTATGTATGGGGATGTGGCGGAGGATTTCAAAGTGAAAAGTTAGCCCAATTTGTTGCTGATTTATTACAAAAAGAGTTGCGTATTCCTAATGGCTTCTCTCAAGCATCTGTTGTAGGTGCTGCTGTAATCTGCAATCAAGCTCTAGGATTCAAAGATTTGATTTCTAAAGATTATAAAACGGTAAAACCTTATATAAATCATCAAGATGACAGATATTCAGAATGGATGAAAACTCAACATTTCTTTTCTGAAATGAATCATTCTTTAACATAATTTCACAAAGGAAATGGAGAGAATAATATGTTAGATAAAATTGGAATACCTAAACACTTGAGTTGGGGATTTTTAGGTGTCATGCTCTTTATGATGGGGGATGGACTTGAAGCTGGTTGGCTAAGTCCGTTTTTAATTGAACAAGGAATGACGGTTCAACATACCGCATCTATTTTTACCGTTTACGGAATTTCCTTAGCCATTTCTTCTTGGTTTTCAGGAGTATGTTTAGAAGCATTCGGAGCAAAGCGAACAATGTTTATGGGACTATTATTTTATGTTATTGGTACAGCTGGATTTATCGCTTTTGGTTTCGAAACTATGAATTATCCGGTTATGCTCATCACATACTTTATTAAAGGGTTAGGCTATCCATTATTTGCTTATTCCTTTTTAACATGGGTCATTTACCGTACCCCTAAGAATAGATTAAGTACAGCAATAGGCTGGTTTTGGATCGCTTACTGTGCAGGGATGATGGTGCTTGGAGCTTGGTATTCAAGCTACGCCATAAAATACTTTGGCTATATCAATACACTTTGGACATCCATATTCTGGGCATGTCTTGGAGCTTTCTTTGCTTTAATTATCAATAAAGATAAATTTAAAAAGAAAGAAACTACCAGTGCAAAAGATACATTCAATGAATTATTAAAGGGAATTACAATCGTAAAAAAGAACCCAAGAGTCGCAGCTGGGGGAGTTGTACGTATCATCAACAGTCTTGGAACCTACGGGTTTCCGGTTTTCTTACCTATCCATATGGCTGAGCATGGCATTGAAACAACAGTTTGGTTACAGCTATGGGGTACGATTTTCCTAGGAAACATTGTATTTAACTTAATTTTCGGTTTTGTTGGAGATAAATTCGGTTGGAAAAACACGATTATTTGGTTTGGCGGAGTTGGTTGTGCAGTCTTTACTGTTCTTCTCTACTATACTCCGATTCTTGCGAATGGAAATATCGTCATCACAAGTATTGTTGGATTTATCTGGGGAGGCTTATTAGCTGGTTACGTTCCAATAGGAGCTCTAGTACCTACTGTTGCAGGTGAAGACAAAGGAGCTGCTATGTCTATCTTAAATCTTTCAGCAGGTTTATCTTCATTCGTGGCACCTGCAATCGCTTGGGCATTTATCGGTTTGGTAGGAGCTCAAGGTGTTGTATGGATTTTCGGACTACTCTATTTAGCAAGTGCGATTATTGTTCACTTTATTCAAGTTCCTGAGGAAGATGAAATGAGAAAAAATACAGCTTCCATTGCGTCATGATCTATTAGATTGAAGAAAAGATCTCAGCATAATTATGTTGTGATCTTTTCTTTTTGTTAAATTTCAGGTTAATTCTTAAAAGTATTTATACAATGAGAAATTGAATTTTTTGAAAGATACTTCTTTTCTTCTGGTAATCCTTTAAAATCCAGAATTGGCTTTTTTATTTCAATGATACCTTCAATATTATTAATAGCAATTTCTTTTACAAAAACAAATTGCTCTTTTTTGTGGAATCCATTTTTCTCATAGTCCTCATAATCTTTACTGAATATCGTAATTTTATCATTTTCAATTATTAACTCTCCTATTGTAAAAGGGCTATATTCTTTTCCTTGATAAATGATTTTATATTGAATTTCATAAATTACATCGATATCCTCAATCCTTACTTCTTTTACAAATTTATCTTTATGCATTTTCCTTCTAGGTCAATTATTTCTTCAAAATCCATTTCTTTTACTCTACTTCTTAATCTATATTTACCTTCTTTCATAACAAAAGGATACCTTTTTCCTTTGTAATCAGCATATATTGACATCATTTCACCTGCTTTAACTGGTTATAACCTAGGTATTTACATTTTAGGAAAAAACTTTTAACAAAAAGACTATCACCTACACTCTTCATGTAAATGATAGCCGAATAACAAATTAATTACTTATATAAATTTTCTTCATTTTTTCTAATTCCTCTAATTCTAAGCTTTCTGTAAAAGGCTTAAAAAGTTCATCGAATTTTTCAAGCTTTATACTAAAATTGTATAATACAACTAACACACTTGATAAAGGTCTTGCTTCTGTAAACACTATTTTTTCTTTTTGATGAGTCAAATAAAAAACATCAAATGCTTGATTTCCTTCAATTAAATTAATTGCCCCTTCTTTCTCATGTTTTAGAGAAAAGTAGAGTTCATTTATATTTTTTTGAAGAATTTCTTTTCCATCAACAATATTTTTTTCTACTGTCCTTAATGTTTATTGCAAAATAGAAGTGCAGACCTTTGCAACAGAAAAATGCAGAGTCCTGCACTTATTTTAATAAGGGCATAAAAAAAGACTTGCCAGTCACCCCAAGTCCCTCTAATGTAATGGTGTCGAATCAATACATGGAGGTTACGGAAGGATGCTAGCAATGTCTGATATTAATTGTATCAAAAATTTAAGAAACAACAAAGGACTATCAATCTCCCAAATACAGAAAATAGTGGGAGTTAACTGGCGTACTGCAA
>NZ_JAEK01000010.1 GCF_000518865.1 Bacillus sp. J37
TAAGATATCACCAAAGAATGTAGCGATTATAGCTTTAGGCGTGTATTTCGCCGCGTCTATAGCCACGAGTAAGATATTCTCTGATCCAGTCTCTCTCACAAGTTGCGCCCATCGACTTCCAATTTTGCCTTGAATATGATTAAATGTTGAATATACCACCGTATTCATCTCCTTTGGTCGGGAATGTAATGTTGGAAGTTCTGTGATAGGTTCTTCTATTTTACAATGAAAACGGTGGTTTTTTTATGTCTTTCAGCTATTATTTACTATACTAGGTCCATTGTCCCAATTACTTGGGACGGGGCACCTGTCCCCTCGACCCGCTTTTTCTGTAATGTAGTGGTGCATAGCCAGTGATTGATTTAAATACTCTGCCGAAATGTGTGATGCTTCTGAAGCCTACTTTTTTGTAGATTAGGTTGACTTTCATTGAGGAGTGCTCCAGTAGCTTTTTGGCTTCTTTGATTCTTACACTGTTCAGATATTCAACGAAGGTAAAGCCTGTTGCTTCTTTAAAAAAACGACTTAAGTAATATGGACTAACGTAGAATTTCTCTGCCACTAAATTCAGTGACAAATCATTCATATAATGGTTGTTCATATAGCGGACAATTTCTGAGATTCTTTCATGCATTGGGCTTGGGTACTCCAATGATTCTATGCTGTTTTGTTTAACATGCCGGCAGCAAATAATGAGCAGTTGCAGCACCAAAGTCTGTGCGTACATCTCGAAACCCGGCATCTCGTCTATAATTTCCTGACTGACCTTCTGACAAAGAGATTCAATCCATAATTGCTCCTGAAGAGAACACCTGACAATGATGTACTCCTGTTCGAACAAGGGCTGAAATATTTCCTGATAAGCTTGATTTACTGAGCCCATAAAGTTTTCATGAATATTAACAATAAACCGCTCATACTTCGGCATTTCCGCATTCGTTGTCCGATGCAGGATATTAGGTGAAATGATGATTACATCGCCTTCTTGAACGACGAATGTCCGATCTTTTATAAAAAATTCCCTTTTACCTGACAGTAAATAATACACTTCAAACGTACTGTGGAAATGATTAGCCGGCATATGATGACTTAGCGCTTTCCGGTATGAGACTGTAAATGTTTCATCTTCATTCTTATATAAAAGATCTTTCAGTCTGCTTCCCCCCTCCATATACCAATTCATTTTTTATATTACACATATCTATTTCATATCCTGCAAAATATAAGAAGTTTTTATAAAATACTGCAAAAAATGTACATTTTATTGTGCTACCCTAATGTTAAACATATGAAGGAGGAATCATTAAGATGAGTACTTCAGAATCGAGTACATATGAACCATCAAATAAGACGTTAACTCCTATTCAATGGGCTGAAAAAGCATGTGAAACATTAATGGCTAAATTCGAACCGGAACTGCTTCCACCTGAGCGGTTTCACTATCATCAAGGTGTATTTTTATCTGGGATGGAAAAATGCTGGAGGCAGACAAATAAAAGTAAATACTATGACTATATAAAACGATGGGTAGACAGCCATATCCTTGCTGACGGAAGCATCATGAATTTTAATCCTGATGAACTCGATGATATACAGCCTGGTGTTCTTCTTTTTACCCTCTATGAGCAAACAGGAGATGAACGTTATAAAAAGGCATTGTTCAATCTAGTACCTTTATTAAAATCATGGAAGACGAATCCATCAGGGGGCTTCTGGCACAAAGAGCATTATCCGAATCAAATGTGGCTGGATGGCCTATATATGGCAGGACCAATTGCTGTCCAATTCGGTAAAACTTTTAATCAAAGCGACTATTTTGATATGATGACCTATCAAGCCATTCTTATGGAGAAGCACACAAAAGATCCGGACACCGGCTTGCTGTACCATGGCTGGGATGAAACAAAAGAAGCAAATTGGGCAGATCCTATTACCGGCTTGGCACCTGAATTTTGGGGCCGTGCTATTGGCTGGTACCCTGTGGCACTTTTGGAAATGTTTGATCATCTACCTGAGGATCATAAAGATAAACAAATGCTCACAAGTATCCTTCAAGACCTGCTCGTTGCATTAACTAAATACCAGGATTCTGACACCGGATTATGGTATCAAGTCATTGACAAAGGCAATCTATCAGACAATTGGTTGGAAAACTCTTGCACCTCGCTGTTTGTTCAAGCGATTGCGAAAGCAGTTCGAATGGGTTATCTAGATGCCAAGTATATGAAATATGCGTGGAAGGGCTACAATGGAGTCATTGATACATTGAAATATGACGAAAAAGGAAATCTTCTTATAGGCAATATTTGTATAGGTACAGGAATCGGTGACTATGCTCATTACATTGCACGGCCAACGAGCGAAAATGATTTACACGGTGCAGGTGCATTTATTCTGATGTGTGTGGAAATGAACCAAGCTAAAACAGTTTAAAAGCAAGTGAAAAACAGAGGCATAGGTCTCTGTTTTTACTTATTTTCTCTTATACATCCTATCCAACCCCAAGAGAATAGAGAGATCAAAACATCAAATACTTCTTTCCCACGAAATCCATTTCCCATAGAACAACAACTGTTAAAAATAAAAAAGGCTGTTTTCGTAAACATTGTTGCTTTGTAATAAGTGTAGAGGTTGTTGATTTGATCTCCAGACTGCTCGCTTTCCGTGGGGTGGGCAGTGAGCCTCCTCAACGCTTTGCGTCTGCGGGGTCTCACCTGTCCCACAGCTCCCACAGGAGTCTCGCATATCCGTTCAAATCAACCCTATTTAGTTTTTTAAGTACTTATTTAAAACAACAATCTTTTAGAAACGAGCCTAAAAAAACATTCCACCCAACACGATAATGTGTGGAGGAATGTCCCTTTTTACTTTCTTAACTTCCCTGCTGAAATTGTTGCTTCACTTCCATCACATCTTGTTGTTCTGCTTCTGATGCTGGTGTGTAATAATTCCGTTGAACAGCTGCCTGGTATACTTCCCATTGCTTTTGTTCATCACTATTTCGAATTTGAATTAATGTATTTCGCAATTGTTGATTATTACATTGAGCGATCATTTGCGCGTAGCTTGCCAGACTGGAATTTAGATTTGATAAGTAATCTGACACCATATCCTTTTCTTGTAGCATGATTTGTCCTCCTATCCTAAAAATGACATTAATTGTTGTTTTGTTTGTCTTGCACTGTTTGCATGGTTTTGAAGCATTGCTTTTATTTGTGGATCTTGACATTGCTGTGCATATGTATCAAGCTTTGTTGCACATGTTTCATGACCACCGATTAAGTGACGAAGATTTTGAAGCTCAAGCTCATTTAAATTTGCCATGACTGTTCCCCCTTCCTTTTTCATAATGTGTGCCTATCCGTTCCTTTTCATGTAATAATTGTAAAAATTCGATCACAAAAATTCCTGATAACGCTTTAAAATTTTAATTGTTTTCAAAAAATTTATATGATATAGTAATCAAGACTTATTAAAGAACTTTAAAAAGTAGTTTAAAAAGTTTAAGGCGGTGATATAGTGGATGAATTTATAGCTTCTCCTAAATCAATGAAGAAGATCATCTTTCGAGGTATTCGTAAAAGCCTTTTAGAACTTGGAAGTGCAACAAAACTTGAATTAAGCAATTTATTAGAAGTTAGTCTCCCGACAGTCAGTAAGTTCCTGTCGCAGATGGCAGAAGAAGGTGAAATTCGCTTAGTCGGATTAGATGAATCCAGTGGTGGTCGACGAGCAAAAAGATATACATACAACCCAGAGTTTGCCTTAGGTCTTGCGATTTTTTTGGAGAAATCAGAAACGAATTATACCGTTTTCAATTGCATAGGAGAAATAAAAGCACAAGGTAAAACTCCGAGTGTATTAGTGGATGATGGATTAGATTCATTAACTATGTTCATTGAAAAAATAATGACCAATCACCCCAAAATCAGTTCTATTGCAATTGGAGTCCCCGGCTCAGTTGAAAATGGAAAGATTTTTTATATACCAGGGTATGAGCAGTTTCAACACTTTAATTTAAAAGCCTACTATGAGGACCATTTTTCTGTACCTGTTATAGTTGAAAATGATATGAACGCTGCGGTTCTTGGATATCACAATACAAGTGGAATGAAAGACAGACAATCTCTTATCTATTTGTATTCAGGTAAAAATGGACCCGGAGCAGGGATTATGATAAATGGTGATGTCGTGCGCGGAAGTACATTTTTCTCAGGTGAGGTTTCATTTGTCCCAATGTACGATAACCAAAATTTTCGACAAGCATTAGAAAATGGTAGCGGCTCAAAAAAAATGATCAAAGAGGAATATGAATTGGATGCAATTAGTAGATTGATAGCCTCATTTGTCGCGATTATTAACCCTCATACGATCATTTTTTGTAACAATGAAATGGATAAATTGAGTTTAGATAAAGTTGCTATCAGCTGTTCTAAATACATACCTATTGAACATCTCCCAAAACTTACCGCAAGTAATTGGGAACAAGATTATTTAGATGGATTACAAAGTCTCGGACTTGATCTCATACTAAATGGAACAACAACTTAAAATATAAAAAGGCGAGGTTTAATTATGGCAACATTCCTTTTAATCATTATTTATTTGGCTTTTATTAGTTTAGGTTTACCTGATTCATTATTAGGAGTCGCATGGCCTGTGATGCAGACGGACTTATCCGCCCCACTTGAAACTGCCGGATACCTTTTTATGGCGATTGCCGGGAGTACCATTATCTCCAGTTTAATTAGCGGAAGTTTACTTAAACGGTTTGGGACTGGCAATGTGACATTTGTCAGTTGCTTAATCACTGCGTGCGCTTTGCTCGGATTTCATTTTTCTCCATCTGTAATTTGGTTATTCGTTTGCGCTATTCCCCTTGGGTTAGGTGCAGGCGCAGTTGATGCTGGATTAAACGATTATGTAGCAACACATTACAAAGCACATCATATGAGTTGGTTACATTGCTTTTGGGGAGTTGGAGCGACTCTCGGCCCTGTTATCATGGCCCAGTTTATTTCCGGTCAACATTCTTGGAACAATGGCTATCTTGCCATCGCAGGTATGCAATTCTTACTGGTGATCATCCTTTTGCTTACTTTACCTTTATGGAACAAAGTAACTAAAAAAAGCCATAAAGAATTAAACGAACTGCCCGGGGACAAAACAGATATAACCAATCACCTTGAAGAAGATATGAACGTAAAACCACTACAAATTAAAGGTGTAAAATTGGCTATGCTATCCTTCCTATTTTATTGTGGAGTTGAAGCCACAATGGGTCTATGGGGAAGCAGCTTTTTGGTTAATGTAAAGGAGTTAGATGCTGCAGTTGCCGCCCAATGGGTTTCCTTATACTATGGAGGAATTACAATCGGCCGATTTATAACAGGCTTTATTACGTTTAAAATGAATAATCTTACTCTTATTCGAGTTGGACAATTCATTGCCCTTGCAGGTGCCGTCCTTCTGTTCCTGCCATTTCCACCTATATTTTCGCTTATCGGCTTTATAATGGTTGGTTTAGGTTTAGCACCAATCTTTCCATGTATGCTTCATGAAACACCAGCACGATTTGGAAAAAAGCATTCGCAAACAATTATGGGCTATCAGATGGCCATTGCATATACAGGAAGTACCTTTATTCCACCGCTCCTTGGGTTCATTGCATCTAAATCAAACATCGGGATTTTTCCATTCTGTATTGTCATTTTCGTTGTCATCATGCTTTTAAGTTCAGAAAAATTAAATCAGTTAATGAAAAAGAAAGTAATGATAAATAAAGATACTAGCTCGACAATTAGTTCCTGATGCCGAGATCCTTTTCAAGTTATAGAAAGAAGGTCATACTATGAAAACTGAAAAAGAAAAAATGCTGGCGGGAGAAATGTATAACCCTGCAGACCCTGTATTAGTAAAGGAACGTGAGGTAGCAAGAAAAAAGGTTAGAATTTATAACCAAACATTAGAAACAGACGGAGAAAAACGCATTAAATTACTAAAAGAGCTACTCGGTTCTACTGGAGATAACGTCTATATGGAGCCAAATATCCGTTTTGATTACGGATATAACACATATGTTGGAGAAAACTTTTTTGCCAATTTCGATTGCACTATTTTAGATGTATGTGAAGTGCGATTTGGGGATCATTGCATGCTCGCACCCGGAGTACAAATCTATACAGCAACACATCCCCTCCATCCAAATGAACGTAATTCCGGCAAAGAATTCGCAAAACCGATTACATTTGGACACAATGTATGGATTGGAGGAAGTGCCGTCATTAATCCGGGGGTTACAGTAGGAAATAATGTTGTCATCGCTTCAGGTGCGGTCGTGACGAAAGATGTACCGGATAATGTTGTGGTTGGTGGTAATCCCGCTAAGGTGATCAAACAAATTGACCTATAAGCAGCGTTGATACCAGTCATATTGAAGGCATCTATTCCTTATATTTCTAAGTGATTAAAAACGACCACATCAAAGGATTTGAGGTCGTTTTTTCTAATTTAAAGGTATAAAACCCACTTGAACTTATTATGATTTATTGCCACTCACCCATTCAATTGTGTTAGCAAGGAGTTGAGTAAAGTCCTGATCTAATAAGCCTTCTTTATTATGGGCAGGAGTAAGACAGCATTCCCTCCCTTGACCATAATCATGGTACCAGCCTGCAAAAGAACTTCCATCTTCAGATTCGATACTAAAAAAACATTTGTTTCTTTTTCCTTTAGGTTAACAAAATAATGCTTCTGATTTGGTTTAAGTTCTCTTTGTACACTCCTCCTTCACCCGTATGTACGCGCGTTTATTAATAATGTTAATCCAAATTTACGTTATTGTTAACGCATACATTTTGATATATTCTAAAAATTTCAGTTATTACAGATTGATGAATAGACTACTTCATTTGTAAACAGTAACCCCTATTACCGGAATATAATTTAATATTTTTTCTGTATCTAAAAACTATAACAAAATTTCATAGCATATACATTTGTATTACCTCAAAAACATAAAAGAAACCTACCTTTATTGAAATATCTCTACTTTTCAGAGATTAGTAATCAACAACAGAGGTAGGTTTTCTACTATTATAATTATTTTCTGTTATAAAGGGATCCTCAATAAAATTTCACAAACGGTGTCGCGATATCTTCTGATCTATAATCATCTGGATCGATCTTCCATTGGTCTTCACCATGCTTCACCATTTGAATTTCAACGATCACTTCTTCAGCAGTTGTAACGTTTTTAAATTCGCTCCCCATTTTTTCAAAAACGAAGTTTAAAGCTTCTGCCTCAGTAGCATTCGGGTTTGACGTAATAAATTTTTCCATTTCCTGTTCCAGGATAGGTTGTAATGAAGGAACATCTAACGGTTTCCCTTTCAATTCAACAATCGCTTCTTTGCCATTGCTTGTTTGTGTGACGGTTGTTGCTCCTACTTTTTCTTTAAAAGCAGCTTTCATAGAATTTACCAAGCTGACCACAACTTTTTGATCAAGTTGGTCTTCAGACATGTATGTTGCACTTGAGAACCCTTCGATAATCGCAGCATCAAATTCTTCTAAGAGTGCATCTTTCTTTTCACCTGTTAACTTTTCAAATCTTGGATTATCAACATTATAAAATAAAATATCTAAGTAAGCAGATAAAGCTTTTGCCGGATCCTGTAATTTATCAGCTGTTTTTAATAGCTTTTCGTCAGCTCCATCAATTTCGATTTCAATTGGATCTTCCTCTTTGTCACCATATGCTAGAGGAGTGTAGACAAGTTGATATTGTTCACCTTTATCAACGATGTAAAATAAACTACCTTTAATTTTTTTACCTTCAGTAAGTCGAGTATATTCTAACTTCTGCTTGTAATCCTCTGGCTCACCTTCAGTTGCTTTTGTGTCACCTTGGTACAAAGCAAAACTAGGCGGTTCGATATCAATTGTTTCTTTTCGTTTATTTGTCATTTCAACATCAATTTTGAGTACAAGTTGATCCTCGGACACATTATCATATTCAGATGGAAGAGTATACTCAGCATTGTCCACCTTAATTTCAACAGACGAGTTTTCATTCTTCCCCGATTCTTTTTCTTTTTCTTCTTTACTTGTCGTTGATGATGAACAAGCAGCAGCAAGCATGATCACAACAAGCATTGATAATACAAGGCTAATTCTTTTTTTAATCATTATTCTCCTCCTAGGTGTAATTCGTGTAAAAAACACAACATCCATTATTCTAAAGAGATATTCCTTTATTTGGAATAGTTATTTATTACCTATTATAAATTTAAAATAGTTCAAAATACCCTGAAACCTAAATATTGGAAATTAACTATAGAGTAATAAACAAGTAATTGAAAAATCACTTAAAAACATTCGAAATCATAGATTTTACTCAATATTCATTAGTAATACATTCCATTTATTCTAGTAACACATTCGCCAGAAACGTGACTTTTATCACATACAAATAAACCTTATTACCCATTCCCTCCTCTTTACACCGTATGCAATTATATATTTTTTCCTACAAACATAAACAATTAAATTCTTATGGTTCAACAACCTTAAATAACCATTCTATATTATTTTTCGAAAAATCATCTCAATTTGATATTTGTTTAATATCAAATTGAGATATATAATAAAATAAATAAGTCGAAAAACGTTTACAACAACCAATAAATAAATTGCTTCTGATATTTTAAGGAGGAGTAAGCATGAGCCAATTAGCGAGAGAAACCAAAGTCAAGGCATTATTAGCTAAGCAAAAATTCAATGAAAAAGAGATCTCAGACATGTCAGATGCTCAAATCGAATATTATCACTGGCTCTATTTCGAAGATTCTGTTTACGATTATATGTAAATCTAAAAACCTTATATAAATAATCTAAGCTTTTGTACCTGGTGCAAAAGCTTTTTTGTTTGGAACAAAGGCATATTATTCATTGAAGGATCATATTATATTTGATACAATTTAATTGCACACAATATATAGATTGATTTTTTCCAAGGAGGAAGATGTATGAAAACCGTCTATGACTTCACTGTCAAAAAACCAAATGGCGCGAAAAAATCGTTAAAAGAATATGAAGGTAAACCTTTATTAATTGTAAACACAGCAAGTAAATGTGGATTAACGAAGCAATTTAGCGGACTTCAAGAACTCTATGATAAATTTAAAGATGATGGTCTGGAAATTTTAGGATTTCCTTGTAGCCAGTTTAATAATCAGGAATTTGATAATATTGATAAAACAACAGAGTTTTGTCAGCTGAATTACGGTGTCTCCTTCCCCATGTTTGCCAAAATTGATGTAAATGGCGAAAAGGCAGAACCTCTATTTTCATACATGAAAGAACAAAAGAAAGGTGTTTTATCCAAAGACATTAAATGGAATTTCACTAAGTTTCTGATTGATAAAAATGGTCAAGTGGTAAAAAGATATGCTCCAACGACCGAACCTGCGAAAATAGAAAAAGATATTACAGATCAATTCTAACAAAGAGGCAGAGAATTTATTCTCTGCCTCTTACCGTTACTCACAGCAAGCACTAAAAACAATATTACGCAACTTTCTAGTTAGCGGAGTTGTACCTGAATCTTTTTTCTGCATCATAAATAAAAAGGTTAGATTTTCTTTTGGACAGTTAATGAAATAACAGCCAAGCCAACCGTCCCAGCCATATTCGCCAAGGCTTCCTATACTTGCAGATTGACTTGGATCTGTTAATACACGCATAAAGTTTCCGTAGCTGTATCCTCGTTGGCCCCATAAGTCAAAGCCTTTTTGCTGTTCAGTGTTTAATGTAGCTGAAGTTAAAAAGCTGACTGTTTTCGGACGTAATAGTTGAGTGCCCTCCAATGTTCCTTGGTTCATCAGCATTTTCGCAAATTTTGCATAATCATCCACTGTTGAAACTAAGCCTGCTCCACCAGATTCAAAGGCGGGATTTCGATCCATATGATGAATAATTCCTAAGTGATTGCCCGTATATAGCTCTAAACCTCCCTCTTCAGAATTTGTATACGTTTTCACAAGACGGCTTCTTTTTTCTTCAGGAAGCCAAAATCCTGTGTCATTCATTTGGAGAGGATCAAATAATTCCTTCCTCAAGAATTCGCCAAATTTTTGTCCGCTTACGACTTCAATGACTGCACCTAATACATCTGATGAGGTTCCATATTGCCAGGAAGAACCAGGCTGGAATGCTAGAGGTACTTTTCCTAATTTGTTCATTGCTTCAATAGTACTCAATGGCGAATCACCTAAAAGCTTACGATCTATCTCTTCAAACACAGCGGCTGTTCCTTGTCCTGCTTGATCATCCCCGCCATAGACTAATCCAGACGTCATGCTGAGTAAATCATGGAGAGTAACTTCGCGTTCGACTGTTATAAGCTTTCCATTCTTTTCAACCATTTGATACTTAAATCCATCCAAAAATTGACTGACAGGTTCATTTAAATCAATCTCCCCCCGTTCAACCAGAATCATAGCCGCAGCTGCAGTGACCGGCTTTGTCATCGAGTATAAACGAAAAATAGAGTCTCTTAAAATAGGCTTGTTCGCTTCTATATCAGCAAAACCGTCTTCATGGTAAAAAATTTCTTCTCCCCTTTTTAGCACAAGAAGGTTCGCACCTGCGATGTCCTGATTATCTAGGCTTTTTCTTAAAGCTTTTTTGATCTGATTACTAACGTTTTTATCTATCAAACCAATCTTCTCCTCTATAAACGATTTTATGTATAGTTGAATTTACACAGTAAAAAGAAGGGAAAGATTCCCTTCCAAATTTTAAAAGTACAGAAATTATAGACTTTTGTACGAGGTTTTGGTGTCTAGCTCCAGGTACCTTGCGCTTTTCCTATTTCATATACCGGTATTCCATCAAACTATTTAATATAGAAATCTCCTGCAATAATTCTTCTCCAACATTTGTTTCCAATACCTTTTTCCGCTCTAATTCTTTATCAACGATTCTTTTAACAGACAATACATCTGTTCCATTTAGTAATACATCGTCTTTAGAATTAAAATGTTTATGTGCAACGAGCTGCATGCCGTAGGAATTATACAATAATGTGTATCCCGCAATTCCTGTAGTAGATTGATAAGCTTTAGAAAAACCACCATCTATTACAATCATTTTACCGTTTGCCTTGATCGGATTTTCTCCTTCAATTTCTTTTACAGGGGTATGTCCATTTATGATATGACCTTGATCTGGATTAAGATTGAATTCTAATAGGATTTTCCGGCAGATTTCTTCATTTTCTCGTAAATAGTAATATGGATTTTTCTGCTCTTTATGTGTTGCCTTATCTTTAATAAAATAACGTTCAAATGTTGTCATCGCTCGTTTACCAAAGAGTGAGGAATATTCTCCTGTCCATAAATACCACACCATATCTGTCGCTAGGTCATCCGTTTTTTCAGGGTGTGCAAAGGAATAACGTAGATAACGCTCAAACACATCTAGTAATTCACGGCCTGCATATGTTTTCCCTTCAATGACCATCCCTTCCATTTTCCCGTCTTCATCTAAAGGAATACAGCCATGTATCAATAAATTTCCATTATATTTCAAATAAAGGCTGCCTTTTTTCATGAGAAAATTCATATGTCTAGCCAATTTTTCCGAATGCTGAACAGAGAATAAGAGCTTGTCTATTACTTGCTTTTCTTCCTCTAATAATTGATCCGGCTGCTCAGGATTAACCGTTGTAAAACACGAATTTTCCAACGGATAAGTTTTTCCACGTATTGTTATTTCGTTATGTTCAAAGTCGATTTCTTCAAGCAAAAGTCTTTCTGACATATTAAATCCGGGACGTCTTTTAATGATTGGACTTTCAAGCTTGAATTGAATCATGGCAATGGCTTGATGAATTTTAGTAATTTGCAGTTTTTCTTCATCTGAAACGTGATCATCAGGTTGAACTTTCGGTCTGAAAGCCGGATTGTCATTGTAATATTTATCTGCTAGATTCATAAGCGGTCGCAGATTTATTCCATATACATCCTCGATTATGTCAAGATTGTTATAGCGTGCACAAATTCGAATAATATTAGCTAGACAAACCTTAGAGCCTGCAAAAGCACCGATCCATAAAACATCATGATTTCCCCACTGAATATCAACAGAATGATAGTTAATGAGGGCTTCCATTATTTTATCAGGCTCCGGTCCACGATCATAAATATCCCCAACAACATGGAGATGATCCACTACTAAACGCTGAGTCGTATATGCCAGACCGATAATGAGCTTATCAGCTTGTCCAAGCGAAATAATTTGTTCAACAATGCTTGTATAGTAAGGTTCTTTAAAATTCGTAAACTCATCAGTTTTGTATAAGAGTTCCTCAATAATATAAACAAATTGACTAGGCAATGCTTTCCGTAATTTTGAACGAGTATATTTGGAAGAGGCATAGGAAATCAGCTTGATCATCCGTTCAATGATGACGGTGTACCATTGGTATAATTCTTCTTCATTGCTAAAATGATTTTTCATCAGCTTGATTTTATCTTCAGGGTAATACACTAATGTCGCAAACTCTTTTATTTCTTTTTCAGTTAACACCTTTTTATAGATGTCTTCTATTTTCTCTCTTACCTTCCCTGAGCCATTTCGCAAAACATGTTGAAAGGCCTGAAACTCTCCGTGTAAATCACTGACAAAATGCTCTGTACCCTTCGGAAGATTCAAGATCGCTTCAAGATTAATAATCTCAGTAACTACCTTTTCCTCACGATCATACTTCTGCGCTAATAAATCCAAGTGTTTTGTATGCAAATCATGTATCCCCTTTCACTACTCTCTCTTTATTATACAAAATGGTGGGACGGAGGGACAGGTTCCTTGTCCCAATTCATCGTATTCTTTAGAATTTTATTATATAAGATTAAGAAAATTTGGATTATTTTTATTTTAGAGGTCATTTTGCAGGGGGTCAATAGAAAATGCAATGTGGTTGGTCCATTAGGACAGGTTCCTTTAACCAAAAAAATAGGGACAGTGAACCTGTCCCTCTGACCCATTATGAAAACAGGTCCTTTAGGCGTGCCCAGAATCCTGTTTGTTCTTTTGTTGTTTTTTCTGGTTTTTCTTTTTCTTCTTTTTTGATGCTTTCTGTTTTTATGACAAATTGAACGGAGTTTATTTGTTGGTTTTTAGGCGATACGAAGGATACCGCTTCGAAGTCGGATTTGTCATAGTCTGCGATCATTTGATCCACTTCTTGTTTCATTTGTTCAGGTAAATCACTTGTCGATTCATAAAGTTCACCTGTTCCGTCATGTAGCTTGCCTACACCGTTTTCCAATTCGTCAGTTCCATTTGAAAGTTCTTCAATACCCATGTGCATCTTCGTATAGGAGTTTGACAATTGATTTACTCCTCCTGAATACTCTACTAGACCTGAGTGGAATGCACCATAATTGGAAGAAAGTTGGTTGATTCCTTCTTGTAACTGCGCAAATGATTCTGCAACTTCCATTTGTTCAAGTGAGGAAGAAATGCCATTTGCTGTTGTATCAAGATTGATAGCCATTTCTGATAAGGCACCGTTAACTTGGCTTAATGTCACATCTACTGCGTCAAATGATTCTTTTACAGCCGAATAGGTTCCCTTTGCCGTACGGGCGGCAGCATATGTTTCCAGTAATTGATTTAGTACTTGTTGATCTGCTCCGCTATTGTATAACGCTTGAGTTTGTTCTTCTGTCAATTCATATTCAGGAATAGCTTCCATTGCTTTATTTAACTCATCGTATGCTTTGGCGTAGTTATCATTAAATGTCTTTAAGCCATCTGACGTATCTCTTAGCCCGCCTGAAATTTGACTGAGCCCATCTTCAAGCTTTTTAAAATCACCAAGACCCATATCCTCTGAACCGCTGCCGCTAAGAGATGTATTTAATGTTTCGAGTGCTTGCTGAATGTTTTTGGAAGCATTGATCAGTTCAGTTGACGACCCATCTATTTTTGACATTCCTTCTTTAAATTGAGACGAACCGTTGCCCAATTCATGTACGCCGATATTGAGTTCCGATACTCCATCCTTTAAGTCACCAACACCATTGTTAATGTCCTTTATAGCATCTGTTAAAATTTCCATATCGCCTGTCATGTCATCAATATTCGGTGCATCAATTGGCATGGAAGATGGAATAGCTGTGATATCGATGCCTTCCATTTCAAAATGAAGAGCATCTGCTTCAACTGTCAGTTTTTCCTCTTTTTCAGGCATGACGGTAAATGTTACTTGTTTGTTTTTTCCGGCATTTGCCAGCATCCCGTCAGGTGCCTTAATATTGCTATATTTATCGGTATCAAGGGAAAGTGAAATTTGTAATAAGTAATTTTCAAAAAATATCCGATTCACTTGTTCATTAGCTGATGTTCGAATCTCAATTTGTACATGGCCCTTTTTTCCAGCCAGTTCATCAGGGTTTATTTGCTTGCCATCTAGTATATAAGAAATGGAAACATCCCATGGCAAAGGCTCTTCCTTCATATTACCTTGATAATAAAATTTCCCTTTCGAATCAGCTGT
This sequence comes from Bacillus sp. J37, assembly GCF_000518865.1. GTDB lineage: Bacteria > Bacillota > Bacilli > Bacillales > Bacillaceae > Metabacillus. Next base: position 14,570 of record NZ_JAEK01000010.1, read on the forward strand.
TAATTGAACCGAATTGTTTGTTTGCTTCATTTCTGTTAAGTCTGTTAGGTTTTTCAAGCTTGTATATAGCCCATAATCAACTATTTCACCAGGCTTTTCAATATCTAAGATGTTGACCACATATGCCTCTTGTCTTTCTCCGGTCGCACTTAGCTTGGCATAGACAACTTCATCTTTAGATGAGATTTCTCCTTTTTCTTGTGAAGAATCACCAATTGATTTGCTGTCATCTGTAGCAGCCGTAACATGTAGTGAAGGAACCAAGAAAATAGTTGTTGTCAAGACAAGTAGAAATTTACTTATGCTTTTTTTCATCATTTCTTCTCCTTATAAAAATGTGCTTTTAACGTTGTTTTTGCAATTAGCTTATCGAAGACAATGAACATAGCCGGCAGGAAGATCACGACCATAATAAAGGCAAGTAATGCCCCTCTTCCCAGCAATAACCCGATAGAAGATACAATTGGGTTCGAGGATGTAATCCATAAAATAAACCCTACACTTGATAAAATGGCACCTGAAATTCCAATCGAAAATATCTTCTCATCCAGTGTTTTTTTCATGGCTTCCAGTGCTGTCATTTCTTCACGATATTCTTTATAAGCATCTGTTAAAAGGATCGCATAATCAACTGTTGCCGCAAGTTGAATAATACTAATCAAAAGATAGCCGACATAAACTAATGCAGAATCTGTAAAATAAGGAACCGAAAGATTAATCCAAACAGATGTCTGAATCGTCAAGAGTAGCACTATCGGAATCGAAATCGATTTAAACGTTACGATCAGGACGATCGCAATCGTAATGACGGTCAAAAGATTTACCAATGTATTGTCTTTTTGAACCGTATTTTTTATATCATATAATGTCACACTTTCCCCAACTGAATAGACATCGTCATAATATTGTTTAGCCGTACTGTTGACTTGTTCAATTAATTGAAATGCCTCTTCTCCCTCGTTTTTTGTTTCAGTTTGAAGAATGAACCGACTATAATTTTCTGAATAAAACGGTTCTGTCACAGACGGATCCAAATACTCCGGAGGAATCGCGGAACTTACTGTATTCACATAGGCAAGAACACTTGATACATGTTCAATGCTCTCTAACTCTTGGACAAGCTCATCTTCTTTGGCAATATCTCCTTTAGGAACAAACAGGACAAGCGGTGTACTCTCACCAAACTGTTCTTTTATTTTTACGATATCACTTCCTACTCTTGTATCTTCAGGCTGATCACCGACACCGTAGATGAAATTTGTCTGACTCTGTGCCAAATACGCCGGTACAATTAGTAATAAAACAATAAGTAAGCTTGGAATTTTCATTTTCACCAAAGCATTGCCTTTGTTTTTAATACTTGGCAACAATGGTTTATGCTTTGTCTTGTCGATCCATTTATAAAATACGAGCGTTAATGCTGGTAAGAACACCATTACACTTATAAAACTTAGTAAAATTCCTTTTACCAGGTTGATCCCTAAATCGGACCCAATCTCAAAGTTCATAAATGATAGTGCGATAAACCCAAAGAAAGTTGTTGACGCACTTGCCGTTATCGCTGAAAAAGATTTTTTCATTGCAAGCTGCATGGCTTCCTGTGGATCTGTTGTTTTCCTACGATAATAAGAAAAACTATGTAGCAGAAAAATCGCATAATCAAGTGAAACGGCAAGCTGTAAAATCGGGGCAACCGACTGGGTCACAAAGGAAACTTCTCCAAGAAACATATTGGTACCCATATTAATTAAAATAGACACACCAATAGCGGTTAAAAATAATACCGGCTCTACCCAGGAACTTGTTGAAACAACTAAAATAATAATAATAATTGGTACTAATAAAGCTGCAGCATACATAGATTCTGTTCCGGCCATTTTTTGTTGTGTAGCCGTATTAAGAGATTCCCCTGCCATCGCATTATCTTCCCCAATAAGTTCATAGATTTCATCTGTAATAGCGACTTCATCACCATCACGGATACTGAATGAAAATAATGCTTTTTCGTCCTTATAATACGTTTCTACAACCTCTTCATCCGCCATTTCGAGCGGCGCTTTTATATCGATCGCATCATCTAACCATGTCACATCTGACACACCATCAATGGCAGCTAATTCTTTTTTAAAAGCAAGAGCTTCCTGAATGGACACATCATTGATCATCACACGGTTAGACGGAACACTTCCCTCAAATTCCTGCTCCATTATGTCCATTGCTTTCGTTGACTGGGCATCTTCCGGCAAGTAATCTGTCATATCATAGTTTACTGATACTGTTAAGGATGCTAAGGAACAAATGATTGTCAGGACCATAAACGTGATCACTACTGTTTTTTTGTGTTTAATAATTCGTGCTGCAATATTTATAAGATTTCACCCTCTCTTGCCATTTTTTCTTTTACACCCTATCATTATATGGACACGGTGTTGGCTATTCAACAATCAGTTATGTAACATCCGTTAGTTGAACAACACATATTCAAAATATGTTGGATAATGTATAAGAAAAGGTGATTTTCATGTCTAGTTCTAAACTGGATCGACGGAAAAAATATACTCAGATGGTCTTAAAGGATAGCTTAATGAAGCTTTTAAAAGAGAAACAAATTTCTTCCATAACAGTGAAGAAAATATGTGAACATGCTGATATTAATCGTTCGACATTTTATTCCCATTATAGTGACCAATTTGATCTCCTTGATAAAATAGAAGATGAAATCATTGAGGATTTAACTGGCTATTTAAATCAATGTCATTTTGAAAATGATGAAGATGATCTTCAGATGATCGAAAAGCTGCTAGAATACTTTGCTTCAAAACATGAAGTGTGCCAAACACTCCTTAACGAAAATAGAGATACGACATTTCAAAAAAAAGTGATGGTTTTCGCTCAAGATTTCTTTATGAATCATTGGAAGGCTGAAAAACAACTCAGTGAAGAACTCTCAATGTATGTCAGTACGTTTATTATAAGTGGAAGTATATACGCAACGAAAACCTGGCTAAATAACGGAATGGACAAATCACCAAAAGAAATGGCTGAACTCATTAACCATGTCATTAAATACGGCCTCTATGGAAAGTAGCGTGTTTCACTGGTTTATATTTCCCTTAACATTCAAAGAAATCTCTGACCGATTTTTATATAAAACAATCATTCTATGTATAAATAACAATTCTATATTAGTTTTCGCAAAATCATATCAAATTGATATTTGTTTTATCTCAATTTGAGATATATAATAAGTATAAGAAATTAAGGAAAGCGATTACAACATAACAACAACAAAAGATTTATTCTTGGTTTATACATAAGGAGGAATTTAAAAATGAGCAAAGTAGCCAGAGATTATAAAGTAAATAAATTATTAGACAAACAAAAATTTAGTGAAAAACAAATTTCCGAAATGTCAGATGCACAAATTGAATATTACCACTGGCTCTATTTTGAGGATTCCGTTTACGATTATATGTAAATATTAAACGATCGATATATATAAAAGCGAACATCTGTGATGATGTTCGCTTTTTTTGTTTATCCCCAAATCTCTTTAGAAATGTCAACGATATATTTTAGCTTCTCCCATTGTTCCTCTTCCGTTAGGATATTTCCATGGTGTGTGGAAGCAAAGCCACATTGTGGGCTGATACAGATTTGCTCTAGTGGTACATATTTTGTTGCTTCTTCCACACGCGCTTTAATGTTTTCTTTATCCTCTAACTTACCATGCTTTGAGGTGAATACACCGAGAACAACTTGTGGTCCACCATTTGGGATGTGTTCTAATGGCGCAAAATCTCCAGAACGGTCATCATCATATTCTAAGAAAAACCCGTTTACTTTTTCTTTTGCAAATAATGTTGGCGCGATTTTAGCATAACTGCCTTCAAATGCCCAGGTAGAACGATAATTTCCACGGCAAAGATGCGTTGTGATAATAAGGTCTTCCGGTTTATCTTCTAATACACCATTTGCCACACGTAATGCTAAGTCAATTAATTGTTCTCGGGAATAACCACTATCATTAAATGGAATTTCCGGTGCGTTTAGCCCGGCAATGTATACATCGTCAAGTTGCAGATAACGGCACCCGGCATCATAAAAAGCTTTTATAGCATCACGGTAAGTTTGGATCACATCATTTTTGTATTCTTCAATGTCTGGGTAAATATCCAGATTACGGATCCCGGCATTAAATAATTGGTTTGGACTAGGAATCGTTTGTTTTGCAACAGCCCGGTCTCCAACAATCTCCTTAAATTCAATGAACTCTTTTACATGTGGATGGTCATGATTAAAGGAGATTTTCCCCGTTACTCGTACATCATATCTTTCGGTTTCTTCTCCATTAAATTTGAAACCATGTCCCGGTACATACCCTTCAACACCATGTAAATGTTCTAAAAAGTCTGTATGCCAAAATCTGCGGCGGAATTCTCCATCTGTTACTGCTTGTAACCCTACTTCAATTTGCTTGTCCACAATTTTTTTAATTTCTTCTGTTTCAATCGTATGTAATTGTTGAGCAGTAATTATTCCTTCTTGAAAATCCTTTCTTGCATGATGAATTCTCTCAGGTCGCAACAAACTTCCTACGTGATCTGCTCTAAATGGCGCTTTTACTAATGTTTTTGTCATATCTATTTCTCTCCTTTTTGGGGTATTAGTACCTGCAGCATAACTTTCTGTTAACACAAAAAACCCTCTTCCAAAAATAAGAAGAGGGATCAGTTAGCATCATTATACCTAGCTCCTCTTATCTCTATAGCTTCACGCTACTGGAATTGGCACAGTACTTTTGAAAGTCCGCTGCCGAGGTTTCAAAGGGCCAGTCCCTCCACCTCTCTTGATAAGAATATATCAAAATATTAAGTTATTATCCTTACTATACAGTTATTATTCATCCATTGTCAATCGTTTGAGGTGTAGTTTTCCAAAATCCGACTTTTTCTCCTGTTCTCTAATGCCCTATCAGCCTGTTTTGCTTGGAAAAGGAGACGCTTTCACTTTATGTAGACTGTTGCTTACTAACAATTGTTTTACTAAAAGATGAAACATGATCATTGATAAACTGACAGCCACAGCACTTACTATAATATCTTATTCCTATCAAATATTTTGCCTAATCCTCTCACACTTCTTACAGATCTCACCCTCAATCAATGTACCTGTTACAGGACAACTGGTAAAAGCTTTTACTGAAACTCCTTACATCACTTTAAAGCATAAATGAGTGTATCATCATGGGCCTTCTACCTAGAGAAGATATGAAGCGTTTGAGGAAGAAGCATGAGAATAAAATTAATGTTTAACAAGTTAAAAGCTACCCAGCGTTGTAACATACAGAGGGTAGCTTTTAACTTTTACTTCTTTTCTACTGCATGTCCACCAAACTCATTTCTTAAAGCTGCAACAACTTTACCAGTAAACGTATCGGTTTCAAGGGAACGGTATCTCATCATTAATGAAAGAGCAATAACAGGTGTTGCCGCCTGGAGATCTAATGCTTCCGCCACTGTCCACTTTCCTTCACCGGATGAGTGCATAATCCCTTTAATTCCATCTAACTTCGCATCTTTAGCAAAAGCATTTTCAGTTAGTTCCATTAACCACGAGCGAATAACTGATCCATTACTCCATACTCTTGCTACTTGTTCATAATCATAATCAAATTGGCTTTTTTCCAGAACCTCGAAACCTTCACCAATTGCTGCCATCATTCCATATTCAATCCCGTTGTGAACCATTTTTAAATAGTGACCACTCCCTGATTTACCTGTATACACATATCCTTTTTCAACAGATGTATCCCGGAAGATCGGTTCCACGATTTGCCATGCTTCTTGGTCTCCACCAATCATGTAGTTGGCACCATTGCGGGCACCTTCCATTCCTCCTGATGTACCAACATCAAGGTAGCTGACACCAACTTCCTTAAACTCTTCATATCTGCGCATTGACTCTTTATAATGGGAATTTCCCGCCTCAATGACAATATCACCGTCAGATAGCAATGGCTTTATGTCCTGAATCACTTGATCAACGACTTTATGCGGGACCATGATCCAGACAATTCTTGGATGTTCTAGTGATTGTACCAATTCATTTAAATTTGTCGTTCCATGTGCACCATATTGTTTGATTTCTTCTATTGCTTGTTCATTAATATCAAACGCAACAACTTCATGATGGTGATCAATTAAGTTTTTGCTAATATTTAGTCCCATTTTTCCTAAACCAATTAATCCAACTTTCATCAAAATCACTCCTACTGATCTAGTCTATGATCTGTACTAAGATGTTCGTCTGCTAGCACTAAATAGTGCTTCATTTCTCCATTCTCATCTATTTCTTCTTTTTCGTTTTTATTGTTAATTGACCACCAAAAGAATCCGTCTTCTTCAAGTAATATGTGAGCGGCGTTTGGACCATATGATCCCGATGGGTATTCATGTAGTGGGACTACATTTTCCTTAAAAGCTTCTAAGATCGGTTGAACCAGCTGCCAAGATAATTCAACTTCTTTCCAATGAGCGAAGAAAGTAGCATCCCCTTCTAATGCATCTACTAATATGTTCTCATATGCCTCCGGAATATCCCTCTGTTCTGGTGTAAAGTCAACATGTATTGGTTCAATTTCCCCTTCTTTCAACGGATTTCGGCTATTTAACTGTAATGACACTTCACTTTCCGGGTTAATTCCGATTTCCAATAGATTAGGTTCTGTTTTTTTATTATATTTTGTCAAAGGATTTTTAAATTCGATTACGATCCTTGTTGATTTTTCCTTCATACGTTTCCCTGTGCGAATATAAAACGGAACACCTTTCCATAAAGAATCATCAATCCAAAGGCGGGCTGCGATGAATGTATCATTTGTTGAAGACGGATCCACCCCGGGTTCCTTCTTATAACCCATTACTTGTTCACCATTTATCTCCCCTGGTCCGTATTGACCCCTAATTACTTCTTTGAATACATCCTCTTTTTTTATAGGACGTACAGCCTCCAGGACCTTTCTTTTTTCTTGACGAATGTTTTTCGCAGAAAAACCGTTTGGAAAATGCATGCTGAACATCATAAGCAATTGAAGTAAATGATTTTGCACCATATCACGAAGGGCCCCTGCTTTTTCATAATACGCAGCCCGCTTCTCGACTCCAACTATTTCACTTGCTGTAATTTGCACATTTGCAATATGCTCATTGTTCCAAAGAGCCTGCAGAACAGGATTCGCAAATTCCAATGTTTCCAAATTTTGAACCATTGGTTTTCCTAAGTAATGATCGATTCTGTAAATTTCTTCTTCATCAAAAACACGTGATAATTTTTCATTCAATTCTCGTGCAGAAGCCACATCATGTCCAAATGGCTTTTCAATAAGAAGTCGCTTCCACCCATTTGTTTGAACGATTTTAGATTCTTGTAGCTTTTTAACAATTACGTCAAAAAACTGAGGAGCTACCGAAAGATAAAACAGTCTGTTTTCCGGAATATGTAATTTAATTTCTTCTGTTTTGATTAAGGATAACAATCTTTCATACTCTAAACCTTTTGTCACATCAACCTTACAATATCGAATGAGATGAAGAAAATCACTTATTTTTGGATCACTTGATGAGTGATGTGAGAATGAATCGATTGATGATTTAACATGATTGTGAAACTCAGCATCGGTATATTCAGTTATACTCGAACCTATAATTGAAAATGGGGTTGGCAGCTTTTGGCTAAGAAATAATTCAAATAAAGCCGGAATGATTTTTCTTTTAGCTAAATCTCCAGTAGCTCCAAATAAGACAAATGTTGAACAATTCATTACCCGCCCTCCATAAAAACTCACCTTTTACCTTGTAGTCTGTCCAGTTTATTCCGATTTATCTAATTTACTTTTGACCACGCCAAAAAATCCTTCATGCCAGCACACAAAGGATTTTCTTTTCTAATAAGTATCATTTATAAACCTTGAAAAATCAACCGAATCCCTACAACAACGAGGACAAGTCTTAAAATGACAATAACTGTTCCGTCTTTTAGGCGACGATTAATAAAAGCACCTGCTTTCGCACCAATCCAAGCTCCTGGTGCTAACACAAGAATCCATAGCCACTCAACATTCCCAAGCTGAATATGTGCAATTGATCCAACAATCGAAGACAAAAACACCATAAACATCGAAGTTGCCACCGCAATGGAGGCAGGAAATCTGAATAATAAAAGCATCGTGGGTACCATTAAGGAACCACCGCCAATTCCAAATAAACCGGACAAAACGCCAACGATAAAAGCAATCAAAACTGCAAGTAGAGGTTGAAATTGCAAGAAGTGCTCATCACCCTGTTTATCTCTATACGTATAAGTAGTACCAACTTGATTTGTATTCGGCTTCAAATACTTTTGAACACTTAGGAGGAGTGAAATGAAAATAACAAAAGTTCCGAAGAATATGTAGAAAAGATGTAATTCAATTGTTTTATTAATCAATGCTCCCATAAAAGCCCCAGGCCCGCTTCCGATAAAAAAAATCATTCCTGCCTTAAAGTAAACTGTTTTTTGCTTCATATAACTTAGTGTTGAAGAAAGTCCTGTAACAATTAAAATGATCATTGAGGTCCCAACAGCAAGTTGTGGTGTTATGGACGGCAATAGATTTGTATAGTTTCCAATAAACAGTAATGCAGGTACGATAATAATTCCTCCGCCTAATCCGACAAGGCTACCGAGCATTCCTCCTGCTAGACCAATAAAAAATAATAAAACCAACAGCATATGTAAATCTCCCTTTAAGATTTCAACTTTTTACCTACTATGTAACCCGCATAAAATATGACAAGTGTGTAACCCAAAACCAGCAAAATTGATGCAGGAATAGACTTAGCAAACGTAATAAGAACAGCAGATAACTTTATTAGTTGTGGAAGCAATTGATCAATAGTTGATAAATAATAGACATGAACAATGAGCAAACAAAAAACAATGATAAAAATCGGACGAAATAACTTAATAATAGTCCTTTCTTTATTCCCTTTTTTATTTGCAGTTTTTCTCACCACAGCCACAACCCTGCACCTCTTTCTATCATTCTACTGATTCTAGTATGAAGGATTGATAAATCTTAAGCAAGAAGAACAGATTTAAACTGTTTGAAAGTAGAAACTTAAAAATAAAAGCGACCCATTATAAAAGAGTCGCTACCTAATTAAGATTATCCTAATGGGATTCTTCCGCGGCCATCGCTTCAGCCTTGGTAGTATGAACTGTACCAAATGGATGGTTTGGAGGAGCATAAATTGAATAAAGCTTTAATGGAGTATTTCCTGTATTAATGACATTATGCCATGTTCCTGCCGGTATCAAGATAGCAAAGTCATCATACACATTTCGTTCGAAGCTTAAATTATTTTTGTTTTTTCCCATTCGAACAAGTCCTTGCCCTTGTTCTATACGTAAAAATTGGTCAACATTTGGATGCATTTCCAATCCAATATCCTCACCGGCATTAATACTCATTAATGTAACCTGTAAATGTGTTCCAGTCCAAATAGCTGTACGAAACGTATTGTTTTGCTTGGTTGCTTCATTAATATTCACAACATATGGCTTAGCTCCGTAATCTGCTATTGCCACTCTTTGATTTGAAAATTGGTACGCATTTCTCACATTGGCTTGTTCAGTTACATTTGGGTATGTCCAATAGACAGACTGTCTTCCATAAGTAGGCATCTGTGAAGGAACATAGTATGGATATGGATTTTGATATGCATAAGGAACAAAGTACATTGATCTTTCCCCTTTCCTAGGTTCTAACCTATCCTATGCAATCGAAGATAAAATGTACTTTAAATTACTCTCCATAATCTCAGTCAAACCTATTTATTTTCCTCACAATATACTCCGCATCATATCCAATCCCTTGTAGTAAAGCCGAACCACGGCGATATTGCCATGGAAGACCGATAAAATATAACCCTTTAATTGTTGTTACACCACGGGTATGTATGACATTTCCTTTTTCACTTATTACATGATTTATGTGCAACCAAGAAAAATCCGTTTTAAACCCTGTAGCCCATATGATATTTTGAACTTCGAGTTCTGTTGTGTCCTCGAAAAACAGTTTATGTTGATTTACATCAATTACACGGTTTTTCAACTTGATGGTATCTTGTTTTATCGCTTCTTTTAATTCAAATCCAAAAATAGGGTCCCCTCTTTTTTGGATGAGCCTCCCTATTAAAGAACTATTCGATGCTTTTAAAATGCCGATTTTATCAAACCACCAGAAGATACTTTTTTGCCTGAGTATTAGGGGTAAATAACTTAATTTCTTACTAACAGCTAAAAATGTCTCTCTTTCTTTCGATAACTCAACAGCAATCTGTGCCCCACTGTTTCCGCAGCCAACCACAAGAACATTTCCATCTGTTAGTTGTTTTGAATTTCTGTATTGTGAAGAGTGAAGTTGGTTAATGTTTACTTTCTTAGATAATGCAGGCATTGATGGTATCTGAAAAGGACCTGTTGCGATGACAAGATTTTCTGCAGTATATACATTATTTTTTGTCTTAATTATAAAATGACCTTCCTTTTCTGATACACTCACAACTTCTGATTGAAAACGAATCGGTATATTATATTTCACTACATACTTCTGTAAGTAATCTGCAACTTCAGCTTTTGTTGGAAAACCATGTGATTCTCCCTGAAACTTCATACCTGGTAAGGTACTGTACATGCGGGGAGTAAATAATACTAACGAATCATATCTTTCTTTCCAACTTTCTCCGACCTCATTCCCTTTGTCTAAAATGAGAAAGCTTTTATTAGATTGTTTTAAATAATATCCAACGGCAAGCCCTGCTTGACCAGCACCTATTATGATTGTGTTGTACAACGCATACACCTCTTTTATATGAATAAATGCTCATATAAACATAATAACTGGAGATATTTGGTTTTACAATAGTTTTGTTTTATATAATACAGGTAGAATTTCGTCGAATTTTGTCTAATCGAAAATATATTCTTATAATCGAAAATAAAATAGTAGAATCGTACAATATCTGGCGATAATCGTTAATATCCTATTAAAATCGTAAATAAACTGTGTCATTTGTCAATTTCTATGTACTTTTGAAAAACCAGTGATTAAAAAACAAGTTAAAAAAGCAACTGCTGTAACAAAAGTGGCAAAGAATAGACCAATAAATCTCATAAACGTGTCTTCACCGGGATATTGAGGCTCTAGCGTCATCATCATATAGATAAAAATAATTGTTAATAGGAAGTAAAAGCTACTGCCAACAGCTCCAAGTTTCAGTCTGTTACCTTTTGTTCCTTCCCAAGCTTTGTTGATCACAATCCAAACATAAACACTTAAAATTACCGCTAAACACATAATCACTAAATGTAAATATGGAACCATGAGAAACATAAGGCCATACAACAAACCGCCTGTAAGGAAAAATAAACCGGCGTTTATTCCAAATAAATTTAAACCTACTAACCAATGATTCTGAAACCACCCGAATTTTCTCATTCTTTCAACAAATGAATGGTTTTCAGGTATTATTCCTCTTAACCGATTCTTAAAAATAATGATACATATTAGGACCAAAAAACCAAAAAACAAAATTGAAGTCATTTCCTTTACTCCTTTTCCATTTTCTTTTGATACATTTTTATCTTAATTTATATTTTATTGTTTTTCAATAAAAATAAATTAATTATCAATATTTTTTTGATGATTATTAACAACACCAAACGAAAACATGACCTCGACGGTATATTCTTTTTGAAAATTATCATAATAAGGAATGCAAACAAAACATCATTTAATCAAAAAGGCGGTGTATGAACAATGAAAAAAGGCCTGCAAAATTCTAGTCTTGAGCAGCAAAGAAATGATCATGAAACAGAATCAGCTTTTAAGAATGAGGGTGCAAAACAAAAAAATAAAGGTTCAAAAAAATAAAATTCAGATCGGTTTTAAATCTACAATACAAAAAAGCACTCGTTTTACGAAGTGCTTTTTAGTACTTTATAAACGTGTTTAATTTAATTAGTGGGTGAAAGTATAAGAAAAGACATCGATTTCCGCCATCCGTTGCGGTACGTCGTGTTTTTCTACTTTAATTGTTTATTTCAATCCACTTTGATTCTCCCATGCCGCTACTTCCTCACGAACTCTTGGTGCAACTTCTTTTCCTAATAATTCAATCGCTCCCATGACATCTTCATGTGGCATTGACCCTACTGGAACATGGAGCATAAATCGTGTAATCCCTACGTTTTTGCGAAGGTGAATAATTTTTTCTGCAACAGTATTCGGATCTCCAACATATAGAGCGCCCTCAAAGCTTCGGGCTGCATCAAAGCTTTTCCTGTCATAATGACCCCATCCGCGTTCTTTCCCAAGCTGATTCATCACTTGTTGTGTAGAAGGGAAAAATTTATCTGCTGCCTTTTCAGTCGTTTCGGCAATAAAACCGTGTGAATGGGATGCAACAGTTAGTTTTGAGAAGTCATGCCCCGCATGAGCAACTGCTTTTTTATATAGCTGAACCAATGGTTCAAATTGAATCGGACTTCCACCGATAATAGCCAATACTAATGGCAAGCCAAGAATCCCTGCCCGGACAACCGATTCAGAGTTACCTCCACTCCCTATCCACACTGGAAGCGGATCTTGCACTGGTCTTGGATATACACCTCTGTTTTGAATAGCTGGCCGGTGACCACCTCTCCATGTTACTTTCTCAGAGTCTCTTATTTTGAGTAACAGTTCGAGTTTTTCTTCAAATAACTCATCATAATCTTTTAAGTCGTAGCCAAACAAAGGGAAAGATTCAATGAATGAACCCCTTCCTGCCATAATTTCTGCTCGTCCATTCGATATCCCATCAAGAGTTGCAAAATCCTGAAACACCCGGACCGGGTCAGCTGACGAAAGAACTGTTACAGCACTTGTTAAGCGAATATGTTTGGTTTGAGGTGCTGCTGCTGCTAAAATGATCGCAGGATTTGAGGCAGCAAAATCTTCACGATGGTGCTCACCGACTCCAAATACGTCTAACCCTACCTGATCAGCTAAAATGATTTCCTCTACTACTTCCCTGATTCTCTGTGCATGACTAACAACTTCACCGGATTCTACATCTGGTGTTGTTTCTACAAATGTACTTATGCCTACTTCCATATTATTTTTCTCCCTTGTCATTAGCTAGTATGTAAAACAAATAGGTACTTTTAACTAATTCATTTTCTTTACTTTATTCTAATATTTTTTATCGATTCTTTGTAGTAAAACAACTTTAACGATATCCTTATTCACTTGTAATTTTCCCCTACATAAAATAAGGAGTGAAACACTTATTAATGAAAAAGCATGGACATACATAAATTCCACGCTTTAATATCCGCTATTCATTTCCAATCATTACATCATTCGTTTCTTAATGATCAACTTTTTTGTCTTCTCATTTACATAAGCATAAAAAATATCTTTTTCTGTCAGGTTTTGCTCTTTTAATTTATTTTTCAACCATTCCTTGGTTTTTCCCAATAATTTTAAATTACGTACCTGGATTCTCCTATCGACAATGACGGAAATCGGTAATCCTTCATCTTCAATAGGTATGTTCATGTGTTGTACCGTAACTGGTGTATTTTCTGGTTTTGCTATGACACTAATTTCTCCGATCGGCTCCAATATTGCATAATCGATATCGGAAACCTTTGGGAAACCCTGACTTCTTAAGATCGATAATATTTGCGCTATTGATAGTCTTGATTTTTCTATATTGTCCTCCACAAACTCACCATGCTTAATTAGAATGGTAGGCTCACCTAAAAAAAATCGGTTTCCCCATTGCCATAATGTAAGCTTCGAAAATAAGATATGAATCAAAACCAGAATTGCCAGAGCATAAACTGTTGGGAGAAACTCTGTGCTTATAAGAGGTTCTGATGCTACTGTACCAACAATAATGATTGCCACTAAATCATATGGTGTCATTTGAATGATTGTTGATTTTCCCATTAACCTCATGATCATTATCGTGAGAAGATAGAGAACAAAAATCTTGAGGAGCAATCCCATTCCGTTCACCTCAACCTATTTTTTTCTATTTTCCCCACTTCTTTCCCTATTATGCTGAGTGAATTAACTTCACAATTTAGTTAACAGTGGAACCTCATTCAGTGTCTTCATACAATGTTTTATTACAACTATAGGAGGTAAGTGATGCGATACACAATTGTGACAGGGCCGCAGCCTGGTCATTATGGAGTCGATTATGCCCATTACTATTTTCCATCATACACACATCAGCTAATGATTCCGTACCTATGGCAGGCCCCATATTTGACAACAGGTCCTCATAGCATTCAACATGTCTATTATTTCAGGTAAAGTGAGAAGTCCATCAGGGGGGCTTCTTCTCCCATCCTGAAGGTTAGTGAAACATATCAGGCTCAAATCGCCATATCCCTATGTCTAGCCTGACTTGGACGTCAATTACTCGTCTGATCTTTACGGGCAGTTATCTCCACTTATCTTCAATTTTTTTCTCTCGTATCTTGGAGTTAAAGTCTTACTTTCTTATAGATTGAAAAAATCCCTTAAGTGTTGAGGATTTGTCCAACATTTAAGGGATCGATCAATTATGTTCTATTTTATTTTCCATCGACAATTTCTTTTAATATTTCGTAAGATCGTTTTTGTTTTTCCGGATCATAAATGTATGATACTGCCATAATTTCATCAACGTTATATTTTTCTTGGAAACTTGTTAACTGGTCTTTAATTGATTCTTTGGAACCTAATAATGTAACACTTGACATTGAAAGTGACATTTCTTTTTCATGAGGTTGCCAAATCCCCTCCATGCTTTCTACCGGAGGACGTAATGGACTTTGAGTTCCTCTTACGACATTTAAGAAGAATTGCTGCATGGTTGTTTGTTCTCGTTTTGCTTCTTCATCACTTTCAGCCGCGATGACATTTAGGCAAACCATCATATAAGGTTTTTCTAAGTATTCAGATGGTTGGAAACGGCTGCGGTATATTGAGATCGCTTCTTCCATATATCGCGGAGCAAAATGAGACGCAAACACATACGGTAAGCCCAACTTTGCTGCCAAATATGCTGAGTCTGTTGATGAGCCGAGAATATAAATTGGAATATTTGTTCCAACTCCTGGAAATGCCTTCACATATTCTTGTTTTTCGATCGGTCCGAAATATGTGAGCAATGCATTCACATCGTCAGGAAATGTGTATACAGAATCGTTCTGTGAACGTCTTAATGCACTTGCCGTCATCATATCAGTACCCGGTGCACGACCAAGTCCAAGGTCCAGACGATTTGGGTAGATGGTTGCCATTGTTCCGAATTGCTCGGCCACAACTAATGGTGAATGATTTGGCAGCATAATTCCACCAGATCCCACCCGGATTTTATTTGTATGCTCTAACGTATGTTTCATTAGAATAGAGGTCGCTGAGCTTACCAAAGTTGATGTATTATGATGCTCAGCAATCCAATAACGAGAATACCCCATCGCTTCAGTAGCTTGTGCTAAATCAACCATTGAATCAATCGCTTCCTTAGCATCCTCCCCTTCACGAATTGGCACTAAATTTAAGACTGAAACAGGAATTTGTATATTCGACATTTCTACTTTCCTTTCTTCATTAAGTTACGATTCTATAGTAACAAGTTCAACGACAGAAACAAACTTTTATGCTTAGCATTCACTTCTATTTATATTCCATTCTTTAAAAAAAACGAAAAAACTGCTGTTCACAAGAACAGCAGCCTTATCATACTATCATTTATTTTAGATTAAACGAGTTGTAACTATCCCTTCAATATTTGTAATTTGTGCTTCTAGTTGAGGGATAATATCACCGTTTACTTCATTGTCAATATCAATCATTGTGTACGCATATTCTCCACGGCTTCTATTCACCATGTCTGCGATATTTAAGTGATAACTTGAGATCGCTTGAGTGATTTGACCAACCATGTTTGGAACATTTTTATGGAATGTTGCAACACGGCGCTTTCCAGTATATGGTAGTGATGCATTCGGGAAGTTTACAGAGTTTTTAATATTACCAGTTTCTAAAAAGTCCTTTACTTGACGAGCAGCCATAATCGCACAGTTTTCTTCAGATTCTTTCGTAGATGCACCTAAATGTGGAATCGGTACAACATTATTCATTTTCAATACATTTTCATTTGGGAAATCTGTTACATATTTGCCTACTTTTCCACTTTCAAGTGCTTCTCTCATGTTCTCTTCATTTACTAACTCACCACGGGAGAAGTTTAGGATGTGTACGCCCGTCTTCATAATCGCAAATGTTTCTTCATTGAACATGCCTTTAGTATCAGGTGTTAATGGAACGTGGACAGTGATATAATCAGAATTTGCATATAATTGCTCAAGGCTCATTGCACGCTGTACTTTACGAGATAAGTTCCATGCTGTATCGACAGAGATAAATGGGTCAAAACCTATTACGTCCATATCTAATCCAAGTGCATCATTTGCCACAAGTGCACCAATTGCACCTAACCCGATTACTCCAAGAGTTTTTCCTTTAATCTCTTTACCAACGAATTGTTTTTTTCCTGCTTCAACAAGCTTCGGTATTTGATCTCCTTCAGCTTCCAGTGATTTTGTCCATTGAACACCTGCAAATAAATTACGTGAAGAAGCCATTAATGTAGTCAAAACCATTTCTTTTACCGCATTTGCATTTGCACCTGGTGTATTAAATACAACAATTCCTTG
Organism: Bacillus sp. J37; assembly: GCF_000518865.1. Taxonomy (GTDB): domain Bacteria; phylum Bacillota; class Bacilli; order Bacillales; family Bacillaceae; genus Metabacillus. The sequence continues at coordinate 31,379 of NZ_JAEK01000010.1, forward strand.
GTCAGTGCATTTATCAACAGGAATATTATTTACACCTGCACCGGCACGTGCAATAGCTTTTAAATTGTTCGCAAATTCCATTGAGTGCATATTGTAGCTTCGTAAAACAATGGCATCAGGATTTTCGCTGTCATTGTCAATTGTGTAGTTGCCTTTGCTAAAAACATTTAAACCAACTTCTGCGATATTGTTTAACGTTTTAATTGTTTTTACTTTTTCTAGAGTTGTTGTACTCATTGAAATCTCCTCTTTTCAGGTATTTTTAAAATTTTTATGAATATTTTCATTTTAATAAGATAATGGGATTATATCATAATTCGACATAAACGTCCTCCTTATTAAACAGAAAAAGGCAAGGGATTTAATCCCTTACCTTTGCCCAGGCGAACGGCTTCGACACTATGTGCTCCCTCACGGTAATCCGTGTTTCGCCAGTTACACATAGCCTTTTCAATTACCTATATGATACCATATTTTGAATGAACTTCAACCATAATTTGAAGAATATTCTTATTAGCATAATAATTTTATTATTAGCATTTCTATACACTATTGCTTAAAAATAGAAATACTAAATACCAGGGTTGATTTCCGTTACGTTACATGTACTCGCTTTCCGCGGGTGGTCTCTGGAGCCTCCTCAGCGCTATGCACTTGCGGGTTCTCCATCAACACACACACCCGCAGGAGTCTCGCACATTCCACTCCCTTCAACTTTCATATCAACTCGTTGCTTAGAAATTAATAAATTGTATAAGAAGCGTCTCCTTTTAATCAGTCGCTTTTTTAATTTTTTCTTGAATGATGTAGTTGAAAATCCAATCCACGAGAACATAATTGCTAAATCACAGAAAATTTCCCGGGTAAGCGCAGGAGTTGACTTTTTTCATGGTGCTGTGTCGATTTTTAGAAGGTTGGCGGTGTATAAGTTCAAGTGTTTGCAACTGGATTGAACAAATTGCTAAAATAGCTTCATTACTAACATAGAGGTGACGTTTATGAAAATTGAGATTTGGTCAGATTTTGTTTGTCCATTCTGTTATATAGGAAAACGAAGATTGGAGTTGGCACTTGAGCAATTTCCTCATAAAGATCAGGTTCAAATTGAGTATAAGAGCTTTGAATTAGATCCTCATGCACCAACACATTCAGAGCAAGGTATATATGAAGCATTGGCTGCTAAATATGGCTCATCCGTAGAACAAATGAAGCAGATGAATAAAGGAATGATCCAACAGGCAGCAGAACTTGGATTATCTTTTGAATTTGAAGGGATGAAGCCGACAAACACCTTTGATGCCCATCGTTTATCAAAGTATGCTAAAACCATTGGAAAAGATAAAGACATAACAGAAAAGTTATTATCTGCATACTTTACAAAATCTAAAAATGTTGGAGATAAAGATACATTAGTTGAGGTCGCTTTAGAGGCAGGAATTGAAAGAGAAAAAGCATTGGAAGTTTTATCAAACAAAACATCTTACGAACAAGAAGTACGAAATGATCAAAGCCTGGCAAAGCAATATGGAATTCAAGGCGTACCATTCTTCTTACTTAATCAAAAGTATGCCATCTCTGGTGCACAGTCTCCTGAAACATTTGCAGGTGCACTTCAAAAAGTTTGGGATGAGGAGCATCAAAAGCCAATGTTTCAAGACCTAACAGTTTCTGATCAGGATGTATGTACTGATGATGGTTGCATAGTACCGCAAAACACTGAAAAATAACAGAACCAATAAAAAGAATGACTAAAAACTATAAGTCATTCTTTTTCTATTTTTAAAATCCATTTATAATACCCAACCAAAATAAGCAGTAGAATTGGATTAATGAAGGCTGAAATGCCTAAATTCCACCATCCATATCGAAAATACCCCCAAGGTGAAGGAGAATTAGCTAACCATTCATAAAATAGTAAAAATATTTCCCAAATAAAAATATACCGCACAATTTTAAAGAACCCTTTTTTAAATGGAAACCAGTTAAGAAACATAATATTAACAGGAGGAATTAATACTGTATATGCAGGAAATGCAAGCCAATCTATTCCTTTTGTTATATACCAATAGCCATGGTATTTTAGGTCGACAAAAATATCGAAAACCAATTGAAAAGCTATAGTAAAGACCCAAATATGGACAATATGGTTTTTCGTCAGCCTCTCATTCGTTTTATAGGCAAAATAATTAAAAATAATGACTGAAAGAAGTAATATAATCAACTGATTACTCCTTCCTGTATGAAATTATCAAGTCTTAAGGAAAGAATCTTGTAATCAACGTTACTAACAAAGAATTGAACCATATTATGTCTCCGTTCTAGTTAATAATCTCTCCCTATATTCTTCACCTTAATGAAAATCTTTATCCTCAATTTGAATATTTTGGAAAACAAAAAATGACTTATCAACATACTTTTTCAGTACCTTGATAAGTCATTCATCACAATAATGCATCTGCCTCAACAATTTCTGATGTTAAATTTCCCCGTTCTGATAAGTCGACTTCATATGGCGTTATGCTTTGGCCGGCCTCATCTTTAATAATTCGAATCGTGGGACGTCCTACCGAATGGAAATGATATTTCGTTACTATTCCGAGCCTGCCATCATTTAATTTAACAGTTAATCCTTGTGGGTAGATTGCTATACAATTTTTAAACAGCTTTAACTGCTTTGTATCAAATTGGGTTCCGCTTCCTGAAAATAGCAATTCCATTCCTTGATGTGGCAGCATGGCCGGCCGATAGACTCTATGACTGGTAACGGCATCAAAAACATCGGCTACACTCAAGATTTTTGCATAAGGATGAATTTTGTCACCTTTTATTCCCCTGGGATATCCTCTTCCATCGATTCTTTCATGATGCTGCAGGGCACAATGTGCTACAACCAATGGTATTTCATGTACCTTTCGAAGAATATCAAACCCTAACTGAGAATGTGCTTTCATTTGTTGGTACTCTTCTCCATTGAGCCTTCCTGGTTTATTTAAAATTTCAGGTGCCACAAATATTTTCCCCAAATCATGTAATAAAGCACCTAAACCAATTTCCTCTATTTCTTTTGTAGACATACCATTTTTAATCGCAAGCTGACAGGAATAGATTGTCACATTTAAACTATGTGTATAAACATGACTTTCATGAATTTTTGTTGTTGCAAGCAGATTAAGCACACTTGGATTTTCGGTTAAGCATGTCATGATATCTCTAAAGATTTTTTGAAAGGTCCGCACTGTTTTTTCTGTTTCAATCATCGCCTGAAATGTAGGCTTTGTTCCATTCAATTCAGCGATGGTTTCTATTCCTTCTGTAATGACATTTGTTGCTTCATTTAACAGTTCTATAGGAATCGACTCAACAATGTCAATGCCTTCAGAGGCTTTATCTTCTATGTAAACTGTATTGATATTTAAGTTTTTCAATCTTTTGATAAAACTATCAGTAAGCTCCGTTCCCTTAGTTAAAAGAATTTTCCCCTTTTCACCATATATGGATCTACCTAATTTGATACCTGATTGACAATGATCTAATTTAACTAAACGCATTTTCTTTCCCCTGTCTCTTTTATATTTCTTTATTAAGTGACGTAAAAATGCGTTCACAGCATTGTGTTGCATTTTTGACCTTTATGTCTATAAAAGGCGGATGCAGAAATTGTCTCTTACTGTCGATTATAGTCAACTTCCATTTGAATTTCAATGAAATATCTGCCCTAAAAGAACTGGTTTTTATTGAATATATGACAATCGATTCATACTAATCCTTTTGATTGCTCAAAGGTATGTTCAAAAATAACATGTTATTTATCTTGCAATTTAGAATTATTAAACTATAATTCTAAAAGAGGGAGGTTGATTTATGGTCATTCATTTTAAATTATCCGATAAAGATCAAGTACCAAAGTTAAACAAAATTGCGTCAAAGTATCCTTTCGATATATGGATTCATAGTGAAGATCGAAAGTATGACGCAACTTCTATCCTTTCATTGTATACCCTACCTTTTAAGACAGAGTTAAAACTCGTAGTTGAAGAAGACGTTAACTCTACAGCATTACTGGAGGATATGAAAGCCTTTCGATAATCCTCTATCAGGTGTACCTATTTTACATAAACATTACTTGCTCCCCTTCTTTTTTAAAAAATGGTGGAGCAACACTTCTTTTTCTATTTCAGATTAGATTGTCTTTTATCGTCCTCTGTTGAAGTTGATGATGTGACAGTTTCCAATCCATAGCCAGTAGAACTTATTTCCAGATGCTCTTCTTTTTTATTTCCGTTTAAATGTAACATCTCATCGTATTGATCTTTTCCCATTTCTATTCTCCTTTCTTACATAGGTGAACAGCCCATTTAGCTGTCCACATTTACCTTGTTAATGTATTTGAGTTATTGCAGTGGTTCCATTTTGCCTAACCCTTGTTTAACTCTCAACTCTTCAGTATTCGTTCCGTGTAAAGAAGCAGGGCCCGGTTGCAGAGATGGTTTCTGCCCCATTGGTTGAGGATGTTGAACATATTGGAAATTTGCTTGTCCATCTAATGTTGGTCCATTTGCCCAGCTACCGTTGCTGCTATCTTCACCTTCAGAAAAGTTCATAAACGAATAGGACACATCTTGTTTCTCATACTCTTGATTAAAATTACTTGGTACAATTGAACCTTGAGTTTGCTCAATTTCTTCGATTGCGGCCATCCATTGATTTTGATGCATTGTATCACGAGCAATCAAAAAAGAAAGCATATCTCTTACACCAGGGTCTGTTGTCATTTCGTATAAACGACACACTTGTAACCTTCCTTGAGATTCTGCATTTAAATTTGCCCGAAAGTCAGCTAATAAGTTTCCGCTTGCAATCGTATATCGGGCATTCCATGGATAACCTGCACTATCGTTTGGCTGAGCACCAAGACCATTTACGATCGCATGTTGTGGATTCATCCCGCCTAAAACTGCTTCAATAACTGGATCTTTTGCTGCCTCCTCTTGTTCTTGAACAGGTGCACCATCTAATAATTGAGCAATCATTGTTGCAAGCATTTCAACATGACCTATTTCTTCTGTTCCAATGTCTAGAAGCATATCACGATATTTTCCTTCTGCTCGACAGTTCCATCCTTGAAAAAGATATTGCATCATAACTGAGATCTCCCCAAATTGACCACCAAGGACTTCTTGCAATTTCTTGGCATAGACAGGATCTGGTTGGCTTGGTTTTGCTGTATATTGTAATTCTTTAACATGATAAAACATCTAATTTCCCCCTCAATAAATAACTTCCGTACTTTCCTAGTATGAGGAACCTGTCAAAGGATATAGTGACCAAATGTCACCATTTAGAGATTCAGGACAAAAAAAGGCTCAGAACGCTACTTGTTCTGAACCTTTCCGGTATTTTATTGATTTTTATAGCCCTCACGCTTTACTTGAATATCATCACCCTCTACATTATCAATAACTGCATTTACCTCACCTTCCATGTAAGCATCTGACGCTTGCTCATGTGTAGTTGCTAAGCCTGATGATAATGTGTTATTTGCTTTGTAATCTTCCACTTCATATGTTTTACCTGCAAGTTGAGATGAATGACTATTATTCGTTTTTTTCATGATCGCACTTCCCTTTTATCTAGAATTATGAAAATCTTATTTCATTATGCAAAGTCGATAACACCTGTATGAAAAGTAACTGAGCGCATTTGCTATTTTGAGAAAAGCCTTTTTAATCAAAATTGATGATCTGGATGTAAATTGTTTTGCATATATTCCTGCACCTTTTCCATTTGATCTGTTGAAGCAAGTTCAGTTTTGTACCAGCCCTTTTGTTCCATTAGTTCAAAAAGTCGAAAATGATTCTTTGTTGATTTTTCAAGACATTGTTGATAGATGTCTCGAAGATCTTTATGTGATGCCTCTAACATTGTACTACTAATACTTTGACATCTTCCCTTTTCCAGCTCCAAACAAAGCTGTATCATCTCTCGATCAGTTAAACCGCGTCCTTCCATATTGTTCGGCATAAACTTGTCCCCTTTTATCTTATTGAATCATTTTTGATTGGTTAAAGTATTGTGATAGAGCGGCAACATTTAATTGATGTTGCTCCGCTAATTGTTCTAACTCATGTTTTAATGTTTGATCATCACATAATGATGCACACCAGTTCATTGTCTTTCCTAAGATTTCTTCCGCCCTTATTTCATCTTCTATAAAGGAAAGTTCTTTCATTGTGAGCTGTTTCATCTTCCTCACCTCCAAAAATCTCACCCTTTTCTAAACTAGTATTCATTAGTACAAGAGCTTTTATCCAATTGGATATATTTTCTTACATAAGCCTTATTTATAGAGTAAATAGTAAGGATGTAAAAGTGAGGAGGAATAGTAGGTGAACCATATTCAAGCTTTTTTTATAAAAGCAGTCGCTACTTTCTTGTTGCTAATGATTATTTTAGGTTTACTGTTTCGATATTCAGTTGGAGATGTATTTATCTTAACGTTAATCATCGGGGTTGTATCTTATCTACTTGGGGATCTTATGCTATTGCCAAGAACAACAAACATGACAGCAACTATTTCCGATTTCGCAATTACGATGCTTATTACCTGGTTTTACTTAGCAAACATTACCAATTCAACAACAAATGTATTTCTAGCTTCACTCTTAACCGCTCTGGGTGTAGCTTTATTTGAAATGTTCTTCCATCGATATATGATTAACCATACCCTCCATCAAAAAGATGAATTCGAAAGACTTGGTCACTTGCGATACAATGCAGAAATATCAGAAGAAATTACACCAGATCGATCTAAAATAAGAAATGATGAATAAAAAGAAGGCACTTTAAACTGTGCCTTCCATTTGTTCATCTATTATTTGGATCAGAGCAGTTCGTAATACTTTTTCCATTAATAACCAGCTGGAAATCTCCATTTCCTCCTCCACCTGACCCTGAAGTGGAAGATTCAATATTTTTTGGGGAAATGCAATGTGAATCTCCAAAATTAACAACTCCACCACTAATACTTTCTATTGTTAGTTTTTTTATAAAACATGGCATTATTTTAACTCCTTTTTACCTGAGACCTTGTTGCATCTTATGTACGGAATGTCCAATGTTGTGGACATGACTACTAGAAAAGGAGAAAATGGACGATAAAAGGAATATAACAAAAAAAGGGCACACTTATAACTTCTTCATTAGCCCTCTAATATAGATCATTTACCATTGTTTCACTTTATACCCCCACTCGTTTTCTTGACAATCATACCTCTTAGAATTAATATACCAAGTAGTATATTCATTACATTCATATACATAGATAATAGAACGATCAACATCTATAGAATAGAAAAATGATGTAGATAGAAGGGGAAGAAAAATAATGGACCAAGGAGATATACGACAAAGACAGCCTTTGTCAAAAATCTTGGCATTGACGATTAAAACAGGAATTATAAAATCTAACTTGATTCCAATGTTTGCCGGATTAACATTATCACTTTATACCTATCAATATGGGCTTCTAGAAAAATTACCAGATATTATTTTTGCATTGATTGGTTCTATTTTAGTCATTGGGGCTGCCGGAGCTTTTAATAACCTCTATGATCGGGACATTGATGCAATTATGCAGAGAACAAAAAACCGTCCAACTGTTACAGGGGAAATTAACTCTAAAGTGGTCTTATGGCTTGCAATCTTCATGTCCATTTTTGGAATACTGGCACTTTCATTAACAACAATGTTAGCTGCATTCCTGGGATTTCTAGGTTTGTTTTTTTATGTTATCCCCTACACAATGTGGAGTAAAAGGAAAACCGTCTATAATACCGAAATTGGAAGTATTTCAGGTGCAATGCCTCCTCTCATAGGATGGGCAGCCATTCATCCTGATATCACACACCCTGCTATACTAGGGCTATTCGTGATCTCCATTATTTGGCAAATGCCTCATTTCTATGCAATTGCCATTAGAAAACACGATGAATATAAGGCTGCTAATGTACCTATGCTACCAGTTGTCAAAGGGGTTAAGAGAACATATATCCAAACGAATATATACTTAATCATTTTAATTGGAAGTAGTTTTCTTTTTAGCTCTTTAAGCATTGGACTTATGTTAGTTGCCCTTCTTTTAAGTGTAATTTGGCTTTTATTAAGTATTTACGGTTACAAAAGAATGGATTCAGAGAAATGGGCAAAATCACTGTTCATTTATTCTTTAATACACATGACCATACTCTTTTCAACCGTTATAATCTATTCTCTTATGGGCATTATCTTTGATCTATAAGAAAATGGGTAACATAATCTCCATTTGAAAACGAGCGGCGCACATGATCAACGCCGCTCTATAAAACAATGTTTGTACGATAAAAAGAAAGTGTTATTGAATACAAGTTTCGTTCATTGTAATGTATAACTAGAAACACTCCAATGCTTCGAGTTTTTTATTTTTTTACCTTCCCACCCTCTTGCAAGAAGCTCTTTTGCGATTAACATATTAAAAAATCCGTGACCAACGACAACAACTGAATGATATCTTTTAGCATATTCAATAAGTTGATTCGCAGCTCGTTTTGATCTGAGCTTCGCATGCTTATAGGATTCACAGTTACTCGAATAACCACTAAACCACAAACATCTAAATAAGACTGACCACATCTGCGGGGACACTTTTATATTCAATAATCTTGTAGAAGGTATTGGCATTTCTACTTCCCGAAATATAGGATCTGTTATCAAATATGGATGATTTCGCAACAATCGAGCTGAGTCTATCGATCTTTTTAAGTCACTTGAAATAAAGACTTTAGCATGAGCTACCTTCTGTAGCGTAGTATGAGGAAAATTTTTTTCCTCTATAACCCCATTTGAATTATACTCATTAATCCAGTCCTTAAATTCTTCACAATTTTTCCGTTGGTTGTCATTCAATAATGACCTACCGTGTCTAATCAATGAGATTTCCATTCTATTTCTCCCTATAGTATAAAATCTAACTTCCTAAGGCAAAAGTGATCTCTGTTTCACATACAACGTCTCCGTTAACAGATGCTACTCCTTTTCCCTTCCCAATGGATCCTTTCACTCGGGTAATTTCTACCTCAAGTATCAATTGATCTCCGGCTTTTACTTGATTTTTAAATCGACATTGATTAACGCCAGCCAAAAGACCTAACCTTCCCTTATTCCCTTCTTTTGTTAGCATAGCAATCGCACCAACTTGTGCTAATGCTTCAACAATTAGAACACCTGGCATAACAGGAACATCTGGAAAATGCCCCAAAAAAAAATTCTCATTTGAAGGAACGTTTTTTATCCCTACTGCTCGTTTACCTACTTGTAAGTCAATCAAATTATCAACAAGTAAAAATGGATATCGGTGCATAATAATTTCTTTTATTTCATCTATATTTACCATAGACTCGCTCCTTAATTAGTATCTTTTTCCATTTTACCACTAGTTACTATTACTTGGTACTAATTTTGATTAAAAATAAAAGCTCAGTGTTTATGTCATCACTGAGCTTTCTATAAAATAAGAGACATTCCCGGTGCATCTTGTTCTCTTTCCTCAAAACCTAATTTTTTATAAAAATGTTGTTTGCCCTTTGCCGAGAAAAGTTGAATCGATTGGATACCTGACTCTTTGCATTTTTTAAGAAGCAGTTCAATAATTTGTTTGCCAAGCCCTTGATTTTGATAGGTTGGATCTACCATTACATCGCAGATGAGTGCCTGATACACACCGTCTGAAATCATTCTTCCAAATGCAATTAATTGGTCTTGATCATAAATCGATATATGAAACCAGCTGTTCTCTGCAGCTTGGTACAATTGTTCACGTGTATAGGTTCCTTTTTTATTTTTTATTAATCCACTCGCTTCATGTAGCTGAACAAATTGTTCAAAAGAAGGAAGTATATTTGAATACGTAAAGTTCATTCTTATCACCTTCTATATAAATCATGAATTTCTATGTATCTATACATATATTTATACAGTAAGTTGAATAAAAATTCAATTATATTTTTTACATTTTTTTAAATGGAATTAAAAAAAGACGAGTTTCCCCGTCTAATTTGCTCCATTATTAGTTGTCTCTTTCGTCTTCACGGTCTTCATTTGGTCTTCTTCCCCAAAGTAGTCCCCATGGATCTCTTCTTCTTTCATGATGATGGTCCTCATCGTGATCATGCTTTTTTTCTGTAATAATTTTCACTTCTTTTGCATGAATAACTAAATTGTCAACTTTAATGACTTGTTCTTTTTTAGGCTTTGACATAATCCTTCTCCCCCATTCTCCTTAAATCGTTACATTTTATTCAAATGGGAGAAAAGGGTATAGGCTGTCGCCGCTTTTCTTCGTATTAAGCCATTTCTTTTTCACAATAATCACTAGCAATCTTTTTCACTTGTTGAATACCGTCCCAAAGGCTTCCAGGACCATCATAAACTAACGTAATCGGACCATTATAAGCTTGTGCCGCTATAATATCTAACGATTGGCGAAACTCTTCTTCATCAATGATGCCGTTTTGGTCATAATTTGCCTTTGCATGTACCGATTCCGCATATGGCATTAAATGTTTAATGGAGTCGTATTTAACATCTCTATTAAAATTTCCAAAATCGACTGTGAGTCCTATTTCATTATTCGTTATTAATTCAATACAGTTTTCCTTCGTTGAAGAAAGCGGTTTAAAATTTTCGGTCACAACACGGACTTTTTTTGGTATAGCGTATTCGGCCAATTCTTTTAAGCTTTCCTTCGAACGATTTAATGCTTGTATATCTGTAGGAGACGCTTCTCCAGCAACAACACGAATACTTTTAGCACCAACGATTGAAGCAATATCAATCCATTTTTTTATATATTCGATATCAGCTATTCGTCTATTATCGTCAGGCGAACTAATATCCCCATAATCGACTAGTAAACATTGAAAATTCAACTCTGCTTTTTCAAATGAATGTTTTAGCTGTAACAAATAGTCATTTTCCAAAGATGGAAAATGAAAATGACATACTTCTAATGACTTAAATTGTTGATTAGCCAAAATCGAGGGTAATTCAAGTAATGTTGTATTTTCCGGTTGTTGTTCAATTTTTGTTTTTTGGGTTCCTTCATTTTCATCCCAATACGTCCATCTTAATGGTCCCAGTTCGCGATGAAGACTCCAGGTTGTTAGTGACAAATGTGGCATAGTTTAACTCCTCCTAATGGTTTCTCACTTATAAATTCACCGTGAGAGTGCTGTCTTCCTGCTGTTTAGACAATCCGTTTAGAGGAGTTTTTCATTATTTTGCAGGATCTTGATAAATATATTTTTCATAAACAACTTGGAATCCGTACATGGCGAATGATTTTACTAAAAATAAGAGGGAAAGCTGAAATTTTGTTAATCGAACAAGAGTTACATACCCAATTTTCTTTAACCAATCTATTGTAAAATAGGTAAAAAAGGCGTCAACTACAAGGTTAATTAATATGTATAGCTTAAACTTACCAAAGGTATATTTGAGGATCCAAAGTGATCCAACGAAAAATGGTCCAAAAATTAATGGAAGCTCACCCATTACGTTCGGTTTTACGGAAAATGGGAACCACCACCATCTTTTCTTTTCAGCTAAATAGCCTTCTGCAGTAACATAAAAACTTATAAAAAGTACAGCAGGAAGGAATCTTTTAAATACTTTTGCAGGTAAGAGCGGAACTGATACCCAAGGCAGGAGAGTTATTAACATCATAAAGAGCTTTACGTTCCTCATTTTTCCAGACATCCTTTTTATTTTTCTCTTACATTTATCTTTCCAATTTTGGATCATATTATGTGGCTCTTCAGTATAAATTAACCAATTATATCAAGTATTCATTTCTGTCCCTCCTTCATCATAAATATAGAAACAATGACTGCTAACACAACCATTGATTTATACATGTAAAGATTCATAAAAAGGCTAAATAATAAAGGTGGGGTAAGATGACATCCAATATGATACCCATTTGGGATGAACATTTATTTTGGTTGGAGGTTTTGCAAGATCATGCTTATTTTGTGAGGGATCATCTTTCTGTAAGTGAGGCTGAATATGTAAATACATCACAGCAATATATCCATTTATTTGGTGAACTCTTATCCTTGTTACATTCGATTCCAAGAACAGCTCAATATTATGATGAAGCGATGATTCACTTTGCTAAAAGAGCTTGGCCTGTTTCTAAAGGCTATTATGAATTTGAAGGGAAACTGCAATCACTTCGTATTGATAATAAAGTAAACTTAAATCTCTCTCCTACATATTTAAATGGAACACTTGGTGAAAATCAGGAGTACCTGCGAATCTTAACGTTTCTAGCACAAGGGAAAAACCCTGTACCTCTACCCTTAGTAGATTTAATGGACTTATGGCTTGAGGATCAATTAGGACATGTCGTTCTTTTCGAAAACATACTTGATCCAATAGAATTGATGGTAACTAGGCAAGCAGAAGTCTATAAAAGCCGTTATCAGGCATTTATTATTCAAAATCGACATTTAAAAGGTTATTTACGATTTAAAAAACCTAATTTTGCGAGACAAAAAGAATTTGCCAATGATGTAGGAAAAACAACAATTGAAATGAGCAAGTTTATTAATAGTATGATAATTAAGTATAAAGAAAATAAGTTGCTTAATAAATCGACACTCCGTTTCCTTGAACATCATTTTCCCGAAACATGCTATTTTATTAAAAAGTTAAGCTATTACGCTCCAAGTTTACATGAAGAAGCAAGGAAGTGTTCCCTAAAAAGACCATCATATTCGAACGAATCTTATTAAAGAAATCACTAAAAAACGTCGAGTAGCCATTGACTCGACGTTTAGTTAAGTTAATTAAAGGAATTTTTGTTGAAACGCACTAATCGCATTGTATTCATTTTCTAATAGTCTTGGAAGACGAATAAATATTGGCATAAGCTCTCGATAGGCAGCTGTTGCTTCTTTTTTTGGTTGATGAGAATGGATAGAGCCGACCATTTTCTCGACTTCACTTAATGAGTCAATTTCTCCTAAACCGTACATGCCTAGAACAATTGCCCCTAAACATGAGCTTTCGAAGCTTTCAGGAATGGTTACTTCTTGATCAAATACATCTGCAAGCATTTGTCTCCAAAGCTCCGATCTTGCAAATCCCCCCGTTGCTTGTACGCGTGTTGGCGTTCCAATCAGTTCTTCAAGTGCCAGCAGCACACTATATAGATTCAGCATAACTCCTTCCAACACTGCACGAATCATATGTTCTTTTTTATGGTGCATTCCTAAGCCGAAGAACGAGCCTCTTGCATTTGCATTCCATAAAGGAGCCCTTTCACCTGCCAAATATGGATGAAATAATAGTCCATTCGATCCTGGTGGAACTGTCGAAGCTATTTTTGTTAACACTTCATATGGATCGATTCCTAAACGTTTAGCCGTTTCCACCTCGGCATTTGCTAATTCATCACGTACCCAGCGGAAAATCATTCCTCCATTATTAACAGGCCCACCGATCACCCAATGCTTTTCGGTTAAGGCATAACAAAAAATACGGCCCTTTGGATCTGTCACCGGACGGTCTGTGACAGCCCGAATCGCACCACTTGTCCCTATCGTCACAGCCACTACCCCAGGCTCAATAGCATTCACCCCAAGGTTGGAAAGTACACCATCACTTGCTCCAACGATGAAAGGGATGTCTTCAGGGAGCCCGGTTAATTTTGCAAATTCGATTGACATCCCTTTTAGACTCTCAGTTGTGCTGACAGGCTTTGATAATTGATCTTTACTCACACCGGCAATCTCAAGTGCCTCTTCATCCCAATCTAAGTTTTCCAAATGGAACATCCCTGTTGCTGAAGCAATTGAATAATCGATCACATATTCACCGAATAAACGATAAAATACATATTCTTTAATAGAAATAAATTTATTCTTAGGCTGAAGTAATTCTGGATGTTCATTTTTCAACCATAATAACTTAACCAATGGAGACATTGGATGAATGGGAGTACCTGTACGTAAATAAATATCATGGCCATTGTATTCATTTTTTAATTTATCCGCATAATCGGCACTTCTGTTATCAGCCCAAGTAATAGAAGGAGTTAGCGGCATTCCCTCATTGTCCATGACAATTAAACTGTGCATAGCTGAACTAAAGGATACAAATTGAATTTCTCGACCTGTAATGTTGGCTTCTAGTAAACTATTCTTCATAACCGTTAAAACAGCTTGGAAAATTTCCTCCGGATCCTGTACTGCCGTTACAGGAGTTGGTGTATGAAGTGGATACTCTACACCAAAGCGGCTGATTGCTTTCCCCTCTTTATTAAAAATAACGGCTTTTGTGCTCGTTGTTCCTATGTCAACACCCATCATGTACTTGCTCATCAATATTCCTCCTAAATGTGAGAAAAGGGAAAACCATCAGGTTGTCCCCTTTTCAAAATTATCCAATAAAGACGCCTAAAATTAATGCCACTGCGACACCTACTAAACCGATGAGTGTTTCCATCACAGTCCAAGATTTTAATGTGTCTTTTACACTTAAACCAAAATACCGCCCTACCAACCAGAAGCCTGAATCATTTACATGAGATAAAACAGTTGCTCCTGAAGCGATTGAAATAACGAGTAAACCTAAAACCGGACCTTCTAGATTTAGCATTTCAATAAGTGGTGCCATTAACCCTGCTGCTGTTACCATGGAAACCGTTGCTGAACCTTGTGCAACACGGACAGCCGCAGCAATTAAAAACGCTAACAAAATTGGTGGTAAAGGAGAACCAGCCATCATTTCACCAAGTACTTCACCAACACCGGAATCAATTAAGACCTGCTTAAACACACCGCCGGCACCTGTAACTAAAATAATAATCCCTGCCGGTTCCAAAGCTTTTGTTGCAATATCCTGTACTTCTTGACGAGAATACCCTCTTTTTGTACCTAAGAAAACGAATGTTAAGATTGTTGCGATTGTTAATGCCACAAATGGGTGACCTAAGAATGTTAAAATTTGACGAATGATATTTCCTTCTTCTAATAATACACCTGAAACCGTATTCAGTAAAATCAGTACTAACGGAATCATAATTAATGAAGCAATTAATTTAAAGCTCGGTAATTCTTTATCATACTCTATTTCTTCAAGATTCATATAATCTGGAACAATAACATGTAATTTCTTTGAGATATATTTTGCAAAAAGTGGTCCTGCGATAATCATTGCCGGGATACCTGCAATTGTACCGAATAAAATAACCCAACCAAGATCTGCTCCAATTAAATCAGCTACCGCAATTGGTCCTGGAGTTGGCGGTATAAAACTGTGTGTAACAGCCAAACCAGCAAGCAATGGAATTCCATAATATAAAAGAGATTTTCCTGTTTTCTTTGCTAAACCGTATACAATTGGAACTAAAATAATAAAACCTACGTCAAAGAAAACCGGAATTGCTACTAAAAATCCTGTAATACCTAATGCCCACTGTGATTTATCTTCACCAAATTTTTTCACAAGTGTTTGAGCTAAACGTTCAGCACCGCCAGATACTTCAAGCATTTGACCAAACATAGCACCTAAACCAACTACGACAGCTACAAATCCAAGTGTTCCACCCATACCGTTTTGCATGGATGTAACGACATCATTTAAAGGCATTCCCGCTAAAATACCTACAATTAAACTGACTAATAATAATGAAACGAATGCATGTAGTTTTGTACGAATAACTAAAAATAATAGAAGAAAAATTCCGGCTAATGCCACTAAAATCAACATTTGATCTGACATATTATTTCACTACCTCTCTATGATGTAACAAATCATTTTGGAAATAAGAAGAAAGCAGTCATTTAAAACTCTGTCTTCTTATTTCATAGTCTTTCTTATTTATGGAAAATAATCATTTTTTCTCTACTGCGTGACCGCCAAATTCATTTCGCAAAGCTGCCACCACTTTTCCGGTAAATGTGTCATCCTCAAGAGAACGATAACGCATCATTAACGCAAGAGTTATAACTGGTGCAGCTGTTTGAAGATCCAACGCTGTTTCAACAGTCCATTTCCCCTCACCTGATGAATACATGATCCCTTTAATGCCTTCAAGCTTTTCATCTTTTGAAAAAGCATTTTCAGTTAATTCCATTAACCAAGATCGAATGACAGACCCGTTGTTCCATACTCTTGCTACCTTTTCATAATCATAGTCAAACGGACTTTTCTCCAGAAGATCAAATCCTTCAGCAATCGCTTGCATCATCCCGTACTCAATACCGTTATGAACCATTTTTAGAAAATGTCCGCTTCCGGCTTTTCCAGAATATAGGTAACCGTTTTCAACTGTGATATCTTTAAATATCGGTTCTATCTCTTTGAAAACCTCTTCATTTCCTCCGATCATTGTACAAGCACCATTACGAGCACCGTCTACTCCACCACTTGTACCACAATCAAAGAAATAAATCCCTTTTTCTTCACATTTCTCATTACGTTTAAGTGAATCTTTGTAATGAGCATTTCCACCATCTATAATCCGATCTCCCTCTTCTAAAAATGGAAGCAATTGTTCAAAAACAGATTGAGTTGCATCACCTGCAGGTACCATCATCCAAACTGTCCTTGGCTTTGAAAGGTTGCTAACAAGTTGTTTAATCGTGTCAGCTGTTTGAACTCCTATGGAAGAAATTTTTTTCATAGATTCATGATTTGCATCAAAGGCTACAACATCGTACTCTTTATCTACTAAATTAAGAGATAGCTGATATCCCATCTTTCCTAGACCTATCATTCCTATTTGCATGTTTAAATCATCCTAACTGTTACGGAATTAATTTTCTTGATATCTTCATTATAAGAAAAAAATTTCTTTTTGCAAGCGTAATCAGAAAAATATTTTTTCTTTTCCAGAAATTTAGTATAATAAAAGAAAGCCCTATCAGGAGTGAACCATGATGAAAAAGTCTCAAGAACCATGTCTAGTCACCATTCGAAAGCTTTATCCAAAGTTTAGTGTGACAGAAAGAAAAATTGCCGATTTTATTTTAAAAAATCCAAATAAGATTATACATTCTTCCATTAATCAATTAGCTGAGGATTTAGAGGTAGCTGATTCAACTGTTTTCCGTTTTTGCAAACGAGTAGGTTATAAAGGATACCAAGCGATGAAAATCGCGCTCGCTTCAGAGGTTGTTTCCCCTCTACAGGATATTCATGAAAAAGTCACTGAAGGTGATACTGTTGATACCATCGCCACAAAAGTCGTTCGTTCTAATATGAAAACGCTTGAAGATACACTCTCGATCTTAAATGAAGAACAGATTCAATTAGCTGTTGACAGTATGATCGGAGCAAATACGATTGAATTCTTTGGAAGCGGCGGTTCAAGCATTATTGCACTCGATGCCTATCATAAGTTAGTTCGAACCGGATTAAAAGTACACGCTGTTATCGATACACATTTCCAGCTTATGGCTGCATCGCAAATGACAGAAAAAGATTGTGCGGTATTTATCTCCCATTCTGGCTCATCAAAAGATATTCTTCATATTTTAAATATCGTCAAATCAACCGGAGCGAAGATGATTGCCATTACAAACTATGCAAAATCACCATTAAGTGCAGCAGTTGATATCCCCCTTTATACCGTATCAGATGAAACAGAGTATCGTTCTGAGGCATTATCATCACGAATTGCACAGTTAACAATAATTGATGTGTTATATGTAAATATCTTGATGAAACGTGGCAAGGAAGGAACAGAAGCGTTAAAGAAAATGCGCGAGGCGATCCTGGTTAAAAGAATTTAAACAAAAAGCAGAGACGAATCTAAACCTCGCCTCTGCTTTTTTGTTTAATGTAATAATTGTGAAAGCTCATCTACCAATTCTGTAAACTTTCTAAGTGAATTTTCAATAGGCTCTGATGATCTTAAGTCTACACCAGTTTTCTTTAACAACTCTAAAGGATAATCAGAACTTCCGCTTTTCAGGAACTCTAAATAGGATGTTAGTGTTTCTTGATCACCTTCAAGTATTTTTGTGGCAATATGAATCGCAGATGCAAAACCTGTTGCATACTTATACACATAAAACGGACGATAGAAATGAGGAATTCTTGACCATCCGTATTTTACCTCTTCATCGAATACAACTTCATCACCATAATACTCTCTAAACAACGATTCATATGTTTCATTGAATACATCAACATTTAACGGACGGCCTTGTTCAGCTAATTCATGTGTTTTCATTTCAAACTCTGCAAACATAACTTGTGTAAAAAATGTCCCTTTAAATTGATCAATAAAATGATTGACCAAATGTTTGCGAATCTCTACGTCTGTTTCAGTGTTTAATAAGTAATTGATTAGCAGGACTTCATTTACTGTTGATGCTACTTCAGCGACAAAAATGCTATATCTTGCTGTAATTTGAGGCTGATGCAAAGAGCTTAATTTACTATGTACACCATGTCCGCATTCGTGTGCCAATGTAAACAAGCTATCAAGATCATCCTGATGATTCAAAAGAATGAATGGATGAACTCCGTAAACACCTAAATTATATGCTCCTGAACGTTTACCAGGTGTTTCCCTTACATCCAGATAACGTGATTGCTTAAATTCCTTTAAGGTGTTGAGATAGTCTTCTCCTAAAGGCGACAGCGCCTTACACATGATCTCATAAGCTTCATCAAATGTAATGGTTTGCTTGACACCACTGACCAGTGGAACACTCATATCATATTGCCTTAATTCATCCAGCTTCAATATTTGTTTACGAACTTTTGAATATTGATGCAGGGATGACAGGTTTTCCTTCGTTGACTTTATTAGGTTGACATAGACTTCTTTCGGCACATTATCTCCAAATAACGCTTTTTCCAAGGCAGAAGGATAATGACGAAGCTTTGACATTGTCATATTGTTCTTGATCGCAGCTGAAAGTGTGGAAGCTATAGAGTTTTTCAACTGAACATATGGCTGGTAATATGCTTTATATGCTTCTTTTCGCTTGTTTCGGTCTTCATCTTCAATTAATTTTGCATACATTCCTCTTGTTAGTTCTACCGATTCTCCATCATCAGTTGTAATATCACCAAACTTAATATCTGCATTATTCAACATACCAAATGTGTTACTTGGAGCAGAAAGTGCCTCCCCCAGTTTAGAGACAATTTCTTCTTGCTCTTTACTTAACACATGTTTTTTATAGCGAAAAGCTTCCCATAAATCTTCTTCAAAGTAATGAAGTTTCTCCTCTGATGTGATGTACTCTTTTAACGTGTCTTCTTTCAAACTTAAAAGAAACGGCATAAAAAACGAGGTAGCGGCCCCAACCTTAACACTTAGTTGTTTTGCTTGATCTAATAATGATTGTGAACTTGTCTGTCTTGTATCTTCATCTACTTTTAACATTGCATAAGCATACAATTTATTAAACGTAAATGACAATTCTTCCTTTTGTTTTAAAAAGGAATATAAAGAGGCACCATCATGAATGTTGTCATCAAAGGTTTTTAATTCTTCAGCTTTTATGGCTACTGTTTCTAGATCTCTTTCCCAATCTTTTATGTTTGAATAAAGATCTGACAAATCCCACTTTTCATGATCTGGGACTTCTTTTCTTGATTTATATGTAGTTGTCATGTCACTCTCCCCTTTCCTTACGTGTACTCTATCTTTACACTATATTCGATAAAATTTCCATTAAGCCTTCTTAAAAAGACTTGTTTTTTTAAAAAGGGAACAGCCGGGAAATCGCTTTCATAAATTGATAGACATTCTTCTCTTTCGTCATTAAAATAAAGGAGATACCTTCTGAAAGCAGGGATATGTGTATGATGAAAGATTGGAAAAAGATTTTGCTGTTAGCAATACCTTCGATCGCGTCATTTGCTTCTATGACGTTGACGGGAACAATCAACCTTATTATGGTTGGGCAATTAGGTGCTCTTGCTATTGCCATTGTCGGGGTTTCCAACATTATTATGTATAATGCTTGGGCGATTTTCTCAGGTATAGGTCACACCGTCAATTATTTGGTTGCACAAAACTATGGTTCCAATCAGATGAAAAAAGGTGTAGAACGAACTTATATCGCATTTTATTTATGTATTATAGCCAGTGTGTTTCTCCTTTTAGTAGGATTTTTGTTTCCAGCTGACATATTTCGGGTGATGGGAAGTTCTGCTGATATGATTTCTGAAGGAGAAAATTATTTGCAAATCCGCTTTTTTGCCATGATTTTTTCTGTTTTTGTCTTTGTTTTTCATGGTTTTTTACGTGGAATTGGTGATACGAAAACCCCGATGGTTAGTGCAATTATTGGTAATCTCATTATGATTTTTCTTACATATGGATTAACATACGGCCATCTTGGTATGCCGGATTTAGGTCTGACAGGTGCTGGAATTGCCTTTTTAACCGGGGAAGTTGTGACATTTGTTATTTGTGCGTATTTTTATTTTGTTAAGTTGCATGCAAAATTCGGAACACGAACGATTGTTCCTTATAACCGTTTGGAGTCTAAATTGATTTTTAAAGAAAGCTCAAAGCTGGGTTTTCAGGAGTTTTCGATGAGTATGGCTATGTTTGTGTTTACAGCATTTGTCACCAGAT
The DNA here is from genome assembly GCF_000518865.1 of Bacillus sp. J37. GTDB lineage: Bacteria > Bacillota > Bacilli > Bacillales > Bacillaceae > Metabacillus. Next base: position 52,029 of record NZ_JAEK01000010.1, read on the forward strand.
TAGGAACTCATGCTCTTGCAGCAAATGAAGTAGCTCTTAGTGTCATGAGTCTCGGGTTTATGCCGGCCTTTGCTTTTGGATCTACCGCCACCATTTTAGTCGGTCAAGAAATCGGAAGAGGTGATCCAACGGCCGGTAGAAAAGCAGGTACAAACACCGCTATTTTAGGTTGTATTTTTCTTCTGATACTTGGTGTAGTACAGTTTTTCCTTTCTGAGCCAATCGCAAGAGTTTATTCGGGAGATCCAATGGTGTATGAACTTGCCGGAAAGCTCATCATGATTTCCGCCTTTCTTCAATTGTTCGACGGACTGCTGAACTTCTATGCTGGAGGTTTAAGAGGAATCGGTGATACATCATTCTTATTAAAAACATCACTTGTGTTAGGGTGGGTATTTTTTATCCCTTTAAGCTATATCCTTACCTTCACCCTTCAATTATCAAGTGTAGGTGCTTGGATTTCGTTGTATTCATATTTAGCTTTATTTGGAATTACGGTGATGATTCGTTTTTATCGCACAAACTGGTCAACAATAAAGATAAAAGTTGTTTCTGATGAAGTAAAGCACAGTATTAGCTCCTAATAGAAAAAGGTGAATCGGAAATGTGGGTTAAACCATTTCCATTCACCTTTTTGTTTATTAACGAGCTACTAGTTAACTAGATTTTAGCCATTTAAAAAAACCAACTTTTCCCTGTCCCTCACAGGTTGCACATGCGATAACCCCTTGGCCGTCACATGTAATACACGGTTGGTTACCTACAAGCCTAAACCCCTCTCCGGAACAGTCTTTGCAATTGAAATGTTTACTACCATCACAGCTTTTACACTTCATATGATTGCCCTCCTGTTTCAATATTGGAGCTTGATAAGATATAAATATACAGCTGCAGGGATATGCTTCCACTATTACTTTGTAAGATTTGCTCTCAATTATAATATATTTCAATCATTGAGGGCTTATGATAGTGTAAGAATACAAAAAGATATCCTTTTTATGACACATATTACAGTTTATCTACAAATCCTGTTACGTTTTATTCTCCCTTATAGGAGGGAGTTCGCTTTTCTTTAAAAGCTTTTAGTCCCTCTTGCCTGTCTTTTGTGGGAATGGTTATTTCATAAGCTTTTCGTTCAAGAGCCAGTCCAGTTAATAAATCAACTTCACTACCTTTGTCGATGGCGAATTTTGCTTGTGTTACGGCAATTGGAGCATTTTTCACAATTTTTCCTGCTAAATGAACAGCATCTTTTTCGAGTTCTTCTGCCTTTGAGACATACTCAACTAAACCAATTTTTAGTGCTTCTTGAGCTGTTACTTTTCTCGCCGTATAAATTAGTTCTTTAGCTCTTCCCTTTCCGACCAACCGTGGTAATCGCTGGGTCCCTCCAGCTCCGGGAATGATTCCAAGAGATGTTTCTGTTAGCCCAAGATATGCGTGTTCTGACGCAATTCTTATGTCACAAGCTAAAGCAAGCTCTGTCCCGCCTCCAAGTGCTGCACCATTAATGGCTGCTATGACCGGTTGAGGTAATGACGCAATACGTTCTATCATCTGGCGAATTCCACCCAGGGTTTGCCTCACCTCTTTTTCATTCATTGAGGCCCGCTCCTTCAAATCAGCTCCGGCACAAAATGCTTTTGTCCCATGTCCAGTTATAATCACACATCGTACAGTTGGATCGTTCTTTATTTCAGATACTATGTGATCAAGTTCACTTACCATTTGTATAGATAAGGAATTAGCTGCATTCGGTCGTTTTAGTGTTATTTTGGTGATATATTCTTCAATTTTATCGAATGAAGCAGCATGAACCATTTTATAAAGTCCTCCTACTTTTTTATATGTCTATCAATAAAATCTGTCGTTGTCTCACCTTTACGAAAGGCAGTATGTGTTGTTATATTCCTTAATAACGGGATATTTGTTTTGATTCCTTCTACTATATAGTTGGAAAGCGCAATTTCAAGCTTTGTAAGGGCCTCTTCTCTACTTTTTCCCTTCACTATAAGCTTGGCAATCATAGGGTCATAATATGGTGATACAATTGACTCTTCATGAACCCCAAGCTCATGTCTAACCCCTTCCCCTTCAGGAAGACGAAGCTTTGAAATCTTTCCAGGTGAAGGAAAAAATGTGATTGGATCTTCCGCATAAATCCTTAATTCTATGGCATGACCGATACACTTTATATCACTTTGATCAAATGGTAATGGTTCTCCTGCTCCAACTCTAAGCTGCTGTTCCACTAAATCAATTCCTGTCGTCTCCTCTGTCACTGGGTGCTCCACTTGTAATCTTGTGTTCATTTCTAAAAAATAGAAAGTTTCGTTCTCATCAACTAAATACTCAATTGTCCCGGCATTTGTATATCCAATCGCCTTTGCAGCTTGAATGGATGCTTCCCCCATTTTTCTTCGGAGACGATCATCAAGAAATGGTGATGGTGCTTCTTCGACTATTTTTTGATGTCTTCGTTGTACGGAACATTCCCTTTCTCCTAAGTACACTATATGACCATATGAATCAGCCAAAATCTGAATCTCAATATGTCTGGGCCTTTCAATATATTTTTCAAGATACATCTCTTCATTTCCAAAAAAAGATTTTGCCCGCTTTTGATTTCCCTCAAATGCTCTTATCATGTCCTGATCAGATCTTACAACCTGCATCCCAATTCCCCCACCACCTGCTGAAGCTTTTAACATAATCGGGTACCCAAGTTTATTCGCAATGGCTACAGCCTCATCTGTATTGTTGATAGAAGTTTGGATACCCGGTACAATCGGAACTCCGGCACGTTTCATCGTAAGTCGGGCTTCAATTTTACTTCCCATCGAGGAAATGACTTCAGGTGATGGGCCTATAAACACAAGTCCCTCCTCTTGACACCTACTAGCAAATTGAGGATTTTCAGATAGGAAGCCATACCCGGGATGGATGGCTTCCACTTTGGAGTGTTTTGCAATTTCTATTATTTTATCAATTTTTAAATAACTGTCTGTTACACGGGGACCTCCAACAAGATACGCTTCATCTGCCAATTTAACATGTAGTGCATCTTGATCAGCTTCTGAAAAAATCGCAACCGTCTTAATGTCCAGCTTTTTACATGTCCTGATGACTCGTACGGCAATTTCTCCTCGGTTGGCGACAAGGATTTTTTTGAACATACCATCAGCTCACTTTCACTATCACTTTGCTAACAACCTATTTGGCGGGCAATGACCATTCTTTGTACTTCTGAAGTCCCTTCCCCGATTTCTAATAATTTGGCATCTCGGAAAAATCTTTCTACTTGATATTCCTTCATATATCCATATCCGCCATGAATTTGAATGGCCTGGTCACAAACTCTCATACACATTTCAGAAGCAAATAATTTGGCCATGGCAGCTTCCTTTTTAAAGATCTTTCCTTGATCTTTCAACCATGCAGCTTTATATACCATATTTCTTGCAACTTCAATATTCATCGCCATATCGGCAAGCTTAAATTGAATCGCTTGAAATGTTGATAAACTTTTTCCAAACTGTTTCCGCTCTTTCGCATATTGTAGTGACTTATCATAAGCACCTTGCGCAATACCAACGGCCATCGCTGCAATTCCAATTCTTCCGCCATCAAGTGTAGCTAAAAATTGCTTATAGCCCTTTCCTTCCTCACCAAGAAGATTTTCCTTTGGAATCGTCACATCTTCTAAAACAAGTTCCGTTGTATTTGATGCATTCAAGCCCAACTTTTCATAATTTGCATTAATGGTAAATCCAGTTGCATCGGTTGGCACTAAAAAGGCACTTATGCCATTTGTCCCTTTGGATTGTTCTGTCACAGCTGTAACAGCTAAATGTTTAGCGAAGCTTCCATTCGTAATAAAACATTTGGATCCGGTTAACACCCAGTGATCATCTTTTAATATAGCTTTCGTTTGGGTCCCGCCCGCATCAGAACCCGCATTTGGTTCGGTTAATCCAAAAGCCCCTAAATACTCCCCTTTACATAAAGGTGTAAGAAACATTTCTTTTTGCTTTTCCGTCCCAAATAAGTAAATTGGTGCTGCTCCTAACGAAATATGTGCAGAATATGTAATGCCTGTAGAACCACAAACCCTGCTCAATTCTTCAACAACAATCGCAAAACAAGTTGTATCTGCATCAGCTCCTCCGTACTTCTCTGGAAAAGGCAGCCCCAGCATACCAAGTTCAGCTAATTTTGCAAATACATCTGTTGGAAATGTACCCGTTTTATCTCTTTCATTTGCACCCGGTGCAACTTCAGCATCAGCAAAATCACGTATGACCTTTCGAATCATGTCTTGTTCCTTTGTTAATTGAAAGTCCATCCTCTCAAACCCTTTCTTTACAGATGTTTTTATACAGGGTGAACAGGGTGTTTTTTTTCAGAAAAGATTACGTACTTGGACATATACGCTTGGAACCGGACTTCTAATTCATTTCGTAAAGAGTTTGCGGGAATGACCCCATCGATAATCATTTCAGATGCTAACCGGTATATATCAATATCTTCCCGATATTCTTCACGCATTTGTTGAATAAAACGCGGACGCTCTTCAGCTGGAAGCTCTGCAATTTTATTTGCATAAACTGCATTCACAGCTGCTTCCGGACCCATAACGGCAATTGATGCACTTGGCAAAGCCAAGCAACAATCCGGCTCAAAAGCTGGACCTGCCATTGCATATAAGCCTGCGCCATACGCCTTTCTGACAATAATCGATATTTTGGGTACAGTCGCTTCTGCCATGCTTGAGATCATCTTAGCCCCATGGCGGATAATACCAGCCCGTTCGACTTTTGTCCCTATCATAAAACCCGGAATGTCTGCTAAAAACAGCAAAGGAATATGGAATGCATCACATAATGAAATGAACTTCGCTGCTTTATCGGCTGAATCGTGAAATAGGACCCCACCTTTGACTCGCGGCTGATTTGCGATAATCCCAACAGATTGGCCATTTATGCGACTAAGTCCAGTAATAAGCTCTTGGGCAAATAATGATTTGATTTCAAAAAAAGAATATTCATCTACGACTCTCTCAATGAGGTCGTACATATTAAAAGGTGCATTTTGATTTTTTGGAATGATTTGTTCGATTGATTGATCAACTACTTTAGGATAAGCAGCTTCGATGATTGGCGGTTTATCTAGGTAACTTGCAGGAAAATATGAGAGGTATTGTTGTGCGAAAGAGATCGCCTCAGCTTCAGATGTTGCTAAAATATCTCCACATCCTGAGACAGAACAGTGCATTCTTGCGCCTCCCATTTCTTCCAGGGAGACTTTCTCACCAATAACCATTTCAGCCATTCGCGGTGACCCCAAATACATGGAAGAGTTTCCATCAACCATGATTACGATGTCACAAAAAGCAGGAATATAGGCACCGCCAGCTGCAGAAGGACCGAATAACAAGCATATTTGAGGTACTTTCCCGGAAAGCTTTACTTGATTATAAAAAATTCTCCCTGCTCCGCGACGCCCGGGAAACATTTCAATCTGATCTGTAATTCTTGCACCTGCGGAATCGACAAGATAAAGCATTGGAACAAGCAGCTTTTCTGCTGTTTCTTGAATTCGTATGATTTTTTCGACTGTTTTAGCTCCCCACGATCCTGCTTTGATTGTAGAATCATTCGCCATGACACAAACAGTTTGCCCGTTGATTTTTCCGATTCCTGTCACAACGCCATCAGCAGGGAAGTTTTCTTGTTGACAGTTGGCCAATAGACCATCTTCCAGCTCCAAACCTTCGTCAAGCAATAATTGTAGTCGTTCCCGCACAAATAGTTTTCCCTTATCTTTGTTTTTTTCATGATACTTGCTTGGTCCGCCTTTTTTTATTTGGTGAATGCGTTCATGTAATGTATCATCAGTAGACAATGACCATCCCTCCTTTAATGTCCTCAATTTTCATTTTGATTGAACTAGTAAACTATGACTTGATAATGACCTGCCGATTCTTTCTTGGATATAAACGGCGGCTTTGTGGAGTTCTTTTAAGTCAACTCCTGTATGAATATCCATCTTATGGAGCATATATAAAAGGTCGTCTGTAGCAACATTTCCCGATGCACCTGGGGCATACGGGCAACCGCCAAGCCCACCTAAAGAACTATCAAAAATGGTGATCCCCGCTTCTAGGGAAGCGGTTACATTCGCTAGCGCTGTTCCTCTTGTATTATGAAAATGCATAGCAAATTGCTCAGCAGAAAAACTCTTAAGTAATAGAGTCAATAAGTCATCCACCTGTTTTGGTGTTGCTACACCGATTGTGTCACCTAATGAAAGTTCATTGACACCCATATCAAATAACTCATCACACAGTTTCAGGACATCCCTATAAGATATATCTCCCTCATATGGACAACCAAATACAGTTGAAAGATACCCACGAACAGATTTTCCTGAACATTTCGCATCATCAATGACAGATTTCAAAATTGGCAAAGTGTCATGAATTGACTTATTGATATTTTTCCTATTATGAGTCTCACTTACAGAAAGAAAAACAGACACTTCATCAATGTTTGATTCTATTGCCTTTTCCAGTCCCTTTTGATTTGGTACCAGTGCTGCATATGTGACACCTTTTTCTCGCGTTATATTTTTGGCAACCTGTTCTGAATCTGCTAAGGCTGGTATCCACTCAGGATGAACAAATGAGGTCACTTCAATATACGATAAACCTGTACGAGACAAATGATCAATCCACTTTACTTTATCTTTTGTGGATATAAATGTTTTTTCATTTTGTAATCCATCACGCGGCCCAACCTCTTTAATTGTCACAGTTTGCGGCCATTTCAAAGCTTTTCCTCCTTCTAGTCAATTTCAATTAAATTGTCTCCTTCATTCACAAAATCTCCTTCATTGAATAGAATCTTTTTGACACAACCTTTTGTATCTGCTGTAATTGGAATCTCCATCTTCATTGATTCCAGGATGACAACTTCTTGACCAGCCTCTACTTTATCATCAGTATTCACAAGAATCTTCCATATACTTCCTGCCATATTTGCTTGTATATAATAGCCCATGATTTCCCCCCTCACTTACTTAAAACTAAACATTTATTGCTTATTACTATCTTATTCGGGGAACTGCTCGTTATAATCGAAATATAGTATTTTGATTATTTAGATAAATGGATTTGTAGAAATAATAAAGAAAACTCGCCAAGTGGCGAGTTTTCTTTATTTATTCCTGCAAAATTTACAAACCTTTATTAGCTCATTTTTTGTTTCTGATCGATGCGGATATACAAGCTTAATTCTTGTTTTTCCGCATATGGGACATGTTCCTCTCCCTTTTGATGGCAATGACTTTAATGTTTTACCTCGATATCTTTTCGCCAACTTCTTCCAACTCCATCCATAGGTTGTTTCCATATATTACGGATGGATTTGACGAAATGATCTGGGACATAAGCGGTTTTTTGATAACTTTCCTAAAATAATTTTTTAAAAAACCGAATAACACTATTATCGTAATGTTCTTCTTTTTGTTCTGCTTTCTCCTGTATTGATATGTATATATCCTCAATGTTTACTGCATGATCATATGCTAATACAAGCCCCAAGTCACTATCATGTTCTTTATTTGTTGAAAGTGAAAATTTATTTCCAACTTTGTTGGCTAATTTAATATAGTCGGAAAGATAGGAGTAGTTCATATTTCCATTGAGAAAAAGTGTGGCCTGCCTGTTTTTTTGCATAAGGTCTTCCACTTCTTTATACGTTCCAGGCTCTCTGACTTGTGATTTCGTAAGAACGACGACAACTCTTTCACGCAACGTCCCTAAAAACTTTCTTCGCTCATCGGGATTTATTTCTCGTGGTCCGTGAATTCCTTGTTGAATATACTCATCTAAACGATCCATATTCTCCCTCCAATCATTTATAGTCTATCCCTTTTTAAAAATTTTTTACAGAAATACGCACTTCACTATTCTCAATAGGTATCAATAATTTAATTATGTTAACTAGTTTTTCATCCTAAGTTACTCAAATAATGGTTTATTGCTCCAAAATGAGGAACAATAAAAGTAAAGTTTCTGTGAATAGGATGTGTAGGAAGTTGGATTTTTTCAGCAGCCAGGACAGTCTTACATGGCTCGAATGGGTTTTGCGTGCCGTAATAGGTTTTATTTTTTTGCTAATTGTCGCGAGAGTTTTAGGTCAGCGAACGATATCACAATTAAGAATTCTTGATTTTGTTATTGCTCTTGTTATAGGAAACATCATTGCACATCCCTTATCTGATGAGCATCTTGGGCTAAAGGGATCGATCATCACAACAACTGTCTTAATGGTATTATATATTAGCGGTGTTTCTATGATTTTGAAGTGGCCATGGTTTCGAAAATTAGTGAATAATCCGCCTGTTACGATAGTAAAAGACGGTGAAATTCTCTATGAAGGATTAAAAAAGGCAAGAATCTCTCTGGATGTTCTACTGGAAGAGTTACGGGAAAATCAGATTGATGATGTAAAAAAAGTCGTGTTGGCAACATGGGAAGCAGATGGTAAAGTTTCATATTTCCTTGATCCTAACTATCAAAACATAACGCCGGAAACCTTAGGAATAAAAACAGAGCCCTTTAAACATCCGAGGACAGTCATTAAAGAAGGCACCATCCTGACTAATGAATTAATGGAACTTCAAAAAGATGAAAAGTGGATTACTTCCCAACTAGAGAAACTGTATCAAACAAACGCAAAGGAAGTCCTCTTGGCAACCCTTGATAATAAAGATAAACTAAATGTGTTTTTTTATAGATAAATCAGTTGTAATTTTTAAGTATATGCTCAGTTGTTGTGTTTTATTTGGATAATTAATTACCCCAACAACTGAGAATTCGTTTCTTTCACCATAAATATTATACGAAAAATCACATTTCTAATTTTTACCTTTTTAAAAATATAAGTGTACAGAAAAAATAGAACGCTATAAGCCCTTTATTACAAAGGAATTATGGCGTTCCAAAGACAAAGATTTGTCTTGATAAATATAGATTTATCCATTCACAAAATTCTTTTCCGTGTGACGAAGCTGATTTTTCTTTCCCCTGCTGAACAAAATAAAGGCTAATATACCAAGTTCAGAAAGCATTCCGACAGATTGAGCTATAGCACCGATCCTTCCATTCCACTGCGGAAAAACGGTTGAAAAAATAAGAAGGACGAGGAATGTAAAAATAAGATTTGTAGATTGTGAATAAACCATTATTTTAGTCTGTTTTTTTACCATTAGTAAACCATTACAATAATCAATAAACGGAAAAGCCAGTGTCATCAGCATAAAGACATAAAGACAGTCAAGACTTGATGTAACAAGGCGATCATTTGCTCCTAAAACATGTTCAATAAAAAATGGCCCGATTGGTGACATACAAAAAACAGCTAATATTAATGTCGGAATAAATCCAATCATAAACGTGAACTGCTGCACCTTTTGAGGATGATCTTTGTAAAAAGTCAAAACGATTTGATGTGTATATGTAAAGAAACTTAAAAATAATTGAGTAATGCTTAGAGCAATCGCATATGATGCAATGGCTAATTCAATTTCATTCGTTTTCCCTAAAAAGGAATTGATCACCGGTCCAACCATGACGATAATTAACGAAGAAAGAATGAGAGGATGATAAAATTGAAATATCTGTTTCTTTGTTCGGATCGAATGTGTTGGGTCTTTATCGACCATTTTTTTCACAAGTACTCTGCCTTCCAGAAAACTGATTAAACTCTCGACCATCATTCCTGATAAAAAGATAATCGCCCCTGTTCGGGCATTGATATTCCCTGTTTTTATAAAATATAAAGACAAAAGATACATAACAATCAAACGGATGATCATCCCAATCGTTAACCACTTTGTTTGTCTATTCAAAATAATAACACCTTGAAATAAGCACCTTATTGCAGAAAAAAACGTGACAAATATGAGAACTTGGTACACACTAATTATTTCCGATATCATGCTTTGATCTGCTCCAAAAAATGTTGAGAATACCCACTTTCCTATTGGAGTAAAAGCAATGGAAGCAGCAGCCAGCATTAATCCCACTACAACATAAGCACTTACAGTCGACATAGCATGAAACGAGACTTTATCACGCACTAATGCAGAGCAGGCATTACGCAGCAATACTCCCAAGCGTTCTGTAATGCCAAACAAGCTCATCGCTACGACATAACTTGCGATCATAATTTCTGCGTTATTTCCTCTCGTTAATGTTCCGTTAATAATCATATGGGAAAACGTAACTAAACTCGCTGACAATCCTAAAGGTACAAAGAACATGAGAATCTTCTTGGTCGATAACGTGTCATCTTGAGAATTAATAATGGTTCATCTCCCTTTTTAATGGTTCGGTCATTTTATCTTCGATTATTTAGATTTATCTTCGATTTTACCATTTTATCAACGATTATAAAGATTTATTTTCGATTTCCGAAATATATTTTCGATTAGACATTTTTCGACACAAAGCTCCAAATAAACGTACTGCAATAGCAAAGAGAGAAAGATCCCTCTTTCTCTCTTTGGTCCATCTAATTGAAATTTGGAATATCGATTGAAACCTCTCTACCTTCCTCTGAAGATCGTAGAATTCCATCAATAATTGCTTGATTTATGACAATCTGTTCACCAGGTATTGGAGCAGACCTGCTTTCTTTTATGCTCACAACAAAATCCCGGACTTTTTCATAAAAAATGTCAAGCTGATGTTGTTTAACTGGAATCTCTGTTTCAACGTGGTGACCTTTTATATCATGAAACATGCTAATTTCACCAATTCCACCGTCCCAAACTCCACTCCATGGTCCACTTCCGGCTGGTGTTAATTTTAAACCGGCATCTGTTCCTAAAAATAGTGTTGGTCCAAGAGAATCCATATGCATGGCCCAGGATATTTTAAAGTTCAGTACAATTCCACCTTCTAATCGAATAAAGGCGGTACCGAAATCTTCTACATCGAACCGATCTGCCTCTTGATGATAAAGAGGATTTGTACCAAAATGATTTGACGTGTAAGCAGAAACGGTGAGCGGCCTTGGATAACCAAGTGTATTTAACGCTAAATCCAACGAATAGCATCCTATGTCTGCCATTGCCCCTGCGCCTGCAAGCTCTTTATTTATAAACGTTCCACCTGGCATACCGCGGCGGCGCCCTCCACCAGCTTGAACATAATAAACATTTCCAAGTTGTCCTGATTGAACAAGCTCTTTTACCGCTTGCATGTTAGGGTCATATCTAGGTTGAAATCCAACCGATAACATACGATCAGCTTTTTTAGACGCCTCTACCATCTCGATTGCCTGTTGTAATGTAACAGCCATTGGTTTTTCTACTAAGACATGTTTTCCAGCTGATAAAGAATCAACTGTTGTAAGATGATGGGCAACATTTGGAGTACAAATGCTGACTCCATCAAGATCTAAATGTAATAGTTCCCGATGATCATCAAATCCTTTTGCATCTTTAAGCTCGAGATTTTGAATAAATTCCTTTGCTTTACCTGGAATCACATCGGCAACAGCAACGATCTTCACATCCGGCATTTTTTTATAAGCTCGTGCATGTGCTGCAGCGATTCCTCCGCTTCCAATGATGCCAATTTCGATTACTTGTGTCATAAAGATCCCTCTTTCTGAGCTGAATGAGGTTGATAGCCAGAAGATTGATAGATTTTCTCTGTCAATCTTACAACTTCCTTTGCGAAGTCCCCTGGCACCATTACCTCATGTTCTCCTAGTATAGAACGAATAAAGCTTTGATCGGAATTTGTTGTTTGTTCCGGAAGTACAGGTACTATCGGCTCTTCTCCTAGTTTTCGAATCGTTAATTTCCCATTATCAAAAAAGATCGCTCCATGCTCTCCGCAAAAAACATAGGTTTCATGCCAACAAGGAGCATTTCCAATAATGGTGAGCCCTGCAATAACATTATTTTCAAATCTTATTGTTGAAACCGAATCTAATTCAACCGGACCTCCATGGGATTCTATTGTTGCCTTTATCTCCAGTGGTTTTAACCCAGTTGTCCATAAAAGTACATCTATAATATGACTACCAGAATCCATCAACATCCCTCCACCGGATAGATCAGGATTCTGTCTCCACGTATTTTTTGAAAGATGACCCCACTCTTGATAAAGGTTGGCAGAAACAGAGGTAAGCTTCCCGATAATACCTTCTGAGATAGCATTTCGTATATACAAGAATGAAGGTTCAAAATGCCTTTGATAGGATACTTGCAATATCTTCCCTTTCTCTTTTGCCATTTCAATCAAATGAATAGACTCTTCAACAGAACATGCCATTGGCTTTTCTACTAACACATGACATTGATGCTCCAATGAATCAACAACATGCTGCATATGAAGAGTGTGTGGAGAGCAAATGATAACAGCATCCAATGCAATGCTCTCTAACATTTCTTGATGATTGGCAAACTGTTCCACCTCTGATAGATTGAATGTTGTGAGAAAGTGTTTTCTATTATGTGCACTTGGATCGGCTATTGATTCAATTCTCACATTTTTTTCGGCTAGCATTTGCTTTGCATGCAAATGTGCGATGCCACCTGTACCGATAAAACCGAGTTTGATTTGTTTCATAAGATATCCCCTTTCTTATGAGTTTGACAAAAGAGCTGCTTTTTCATCAAAATACACTGCTTTACCCGTTTTAGCAGATTCATAGATTGCTTCTAAAATTTGTGTGACAACATATGCCTCTTCCGGCTTTACAACCGGTTCTGTATCATGAAGAATATTATCAATCCACATCCGTGCTTCTAAATCTGCATCAGATTCCACGCTGCCATCGTAAAACGCTACTCCACCAGGTCCAAGATCGACATTTGTCGTATATAACTTCCCGAAGTTTTCTCCATTAATTCTTAACCCATCCTTCATATCTGCTCCACCTTCAGTACCACTTAGTGAACATTTAGCTTCATCCACATCTAGGGAATTTAGTGCCCAGCTAGCCTCTAATACGATCGTAGCCCCATTTTCCATTGTGATAAAACCAAAAGCAGAATCTTCAACTGTGAATTTCTCAGGATCCCAAGGTCCCCACGCATTTGCTGCATTTCTTTTTTGGCTTAGCTTATGGAAAGTTGTGCCCATAACCGATTTGGGCTTATAGTTATTCATCATCCATAATGTTAAATCAAGTGCATGTGTACCAATATCAATTAAAGGACCTCCACCCTGCTTTTCTTCATCAAGGAAAACTCCCCATGTCGGAACAGCGCGACGGCGAATGGCATGTGCTTTAGCATAATAGACTTCTCCAAGATCTCCACGTTCACATAGTTTATGTAAGTGCTGGCTATCAGGACGGAATCTGTTATTATACCCGATTGTAAGTTTCTTACCTGAACGTTTTGCCGCTTCCAGCATCGCACGTGCCTCTTGGGATGTTTTTGCCATCGGCTTTTCACACATGACATGCTTTCCAGCATCTAAAGCCGCGATCGAAATTTCTGCATGTGAATCATTAGGTGTTAACACGTGAACGACTTCAATGGTTCCATCTTCAAGCAACTCTTGATAATTTTCATACACTTTTGCATCCTTTATTCCATATTCTTGTGCTGCTTTTTCAGCTCGTTCAACAATCACATCACAAAAAGCAACAAGCTCAACAGCCTCTACTTTTTTCAAACTTGGCATATGCTTTCCATTTGCAATTCCACCACAACCGATAATTGCTACTCTAACTGTTTTTGACATAGTAAAATTCCTCCTCAAATTTTATTTAAAATAGATAGATAGATGTTCTTTTGCTTTTATAATTCCTTGACGTTCTGCTTCGAGCGATCCCCAATATCGATGGTCTTCCAACTCAATACTTACTGGACCTTGGTAACCAATTTTATCCAAACGAACAGCAACCTTCCCCCAATCAACCTCTCCTTGGCCCGGTATTGTGTAACGCCATGAACCTTCAGAAAAATCATACTTTGACCCAAATGTTGCTGGTAAAATGCCATGTTCGTAGAGATCATCATGAAGGATTTCTGTGTCTTTCCCATGACAATAATTCACTCGATCTCCGAACTCGGTTAATACTCGCAAGTGATCAATACCAAGTCTTACCAGGTGTGAAGGATCATAGTTTAGCCCGAAATGCTTGGACGGAATTTCATTAAACATAGCTCTTAACATTTCAGGTGTTGTGCCTAATGTTGGATAATACGGGGCAGGCCCAGGCCATCCTTCAAGAGCAATATAAAGATTTTCTTTCTCAGCTTGTTTGACAATGGTTGGAAATGATTCTTTCCAAATTGAGAACGCTTCCTTTCTGTTCATCGTGATATCTTCTGGAACTAGGCACATAAAGATAACGCGGCCACCTAAGCTTGCAATCTCGCTAAATTGTGCATTAATTGACTCAACTGCTTGCAAGCGCACCTTTTCATCAGAGCTTAATAGCTTTGTTTGCCCTACCGCTCCAAGACCATCAATTGAACCTACTTCTAATCCGTTTGTTTCTAGAGCAATTTTAACCTCTTCATTGAAATATGGCACATCAATCACATCGATCCCTACGCTTGATGCCCATTTTGCTAATGATTCAATACCATCTGCTCCAAGTTTTGGTGGGATCCTCATTCCGATTTGTCTGTTCATTTTCATCGCCTCCAACTGAGTCTCTATTATTTTATTTAATACCACTGAATGTAATGCCTTTAATAAATGTCTTCTGTAAAAAGAAGAATAATATAATAACAGGAACGGTCATCATGGTTGAAACTGCCATCATTAATCCCCACTCAGAACCTTTTTGACTTTGGAATTGCTGAAGCCCGAGTGATAACGTGTACTGAATCGAATCAGTTAAATAGAGTAATGGACCGATAAAATCTGTCCAACTGGCCATAAATTGAAATAAGCCAACTGCTAAAACAGCAGGTTTTGCTAGCGGCAGCATAATTTGCCAATAGATTCTAAATTCCCCTGCTCCATCAATTTTCGCCGCTTCTCTTAAACTATCAGGCAAGCCCATAAAGAATTGTCTTAATAGAAAGATATAAAACGGAATGCCAAAAAATGCAGGTATAATTAAAGGATAAGGTGTTCCAACTAATCCTAATTTCTCAAATAATAAGAAAAGTGGGATCATTGTAACCTGCCCCGGTATCATCATGACACCTATGGTGATAATAAAAAGAATATTTCTGCCCGGCCACTTTAGCTTTGCGAAGCTATAGGCAACAAGCGGACAAGATAATACAGCACCAAGTGTACTGAATAATGTAATGATGATCGTGTTTTTCAAATAGGTGAAGAACGGAATATAGTTCATTGCATCAATATAATTACTCCATTGAAAAGGTTTTGGAATCCACTTAGGCGGAAACGTAAACACTTGGTCCAACGGCTTTAATGAGGTTGATACCATCCAAATAAACGGAATTAAAAAAAAGAAAGATGCGACAATTAAGATTATATGTGCCAGACTTTTGGAAACAGTTTTTTTTGTTGTTCCATCCATATTCTTCCCCCCTATTTTCCTTGATAATGAACCCAGCGCTTAGATGTAATAAATACAACAGCTGTTAAAGCCATGATAATGATAAACAAAATCCAAGCCATGGCTGATGCGTAGCCCATCTTAAAGAATTTAAATCCATTGTCATATAAATACATGACATAGAAAGTTAATGAATTCGCCGGTGTCCCTTGTCCTTGAGTTAACGTGTAAGGTAAGGTAAATTGCTGGAACGCGCCAATAATTCCCATAACCAAGTTGAAAAAGATTACAGGTGTTAATAAAGGTAGTGTAATATGAAAGGTTTTCTGAAACCAATTTGCCCCATCTACATCTGCCGCATCATAGTAATCATCAGGTATATCACCTAATCCGGCTAGATAAATTACCACCGCCTGACCAATTCCCCATAAAGACATGAGTATGAGGGAAGGTTTTGACCATGTTTCACTTCCAAGCCATGCCGGCCCTTCAATTCCAATCGTATTTAATAATCCATTTACAAGTCCGAATCCCGGATTTAGGAGCCACATCCATAACACAGCAAGTGCTACGTGTGGAACAAGTGTTGGTAAGAAAAAGATTGTTCTGTAAACGGCCATACCCTTTACTTTCATATTCAACATCATCGCTAATGCAACACCAAAGATAATACTTAATGGGACAAAAAAGACAGTAAAGTAGATTGTATTGTATACTGATTTCCAGAACAAAGGATCATGAAATAAATCTTTATAATTTTGAAGTCCAATAAACTCACCGGGTTGAAGAATACTATATGTTGTAAAGCTAAAGTAGATCGAAGAAAATAACGGAATTGCATAAAAGATAATAAGTCCTATGATCCATGGCAAAGCAAATAATATTCCATATTTATATTCTGAAAAATTTGTTAGCAAATTTTTACGCTTTGTACGAACTTGGACATGTTGAGTTGTTCTTTCATTTATCGGATTACTTTTCACCTGCAATTACCTCCTGTCATTTTAAAGGCAAGGGAGAAAAACATCTCCCCCGCTTCTTATTTATTGAGCTCTTTGTTAACCTTGTCAGTGACTTTTGTTAACAGCTCTTCAGGAGTACCATTTCCTCTTGTTGCGTTCTCCACTGCACTTGCTAATTCATTCCAATACAATGACCCTTGCGTCATAACAGGTCGATGATGTGAAACAGGTAAAATGTCTACAAATTCCTTTAAGATAGGGTCTTCTTTATATCCAAGTTCTTCATTGACTGAATCAATAACAGAAAAGTCTCTTGAAATACCGCTGAATATTTTTTGGCCTTCTTCACCACTAAAGAACTTGAGGAATTCCCATGCTGCTTCTTTATTTTTCGCTCCTTTTGGAATGACTACCGACCAGCCGCCAGACCATGTCGTATGATTCTCACCAGTCGGTGTTGGCATTGGAAATACGCCATAGTTCAAGTCCGGCTTAAACTTTTTGATCGCGGAAACCTCCCAAGGTCCACTAACTTTCATACTAAGTTGCCCTGTTAGGAATGGATCCATTGCACCTGTCCCCTGCGAATCTGTAAAGCCTGCAATATCTTCTACATCATATTTTTGAGCGTAATCTGTCATCCATTGTAATGCTTCCACTACTTTTGGATCATTTGCTGTTGCTGTATTTGTTTCAGGATTGAAAAACTCTCCACCAAATGCCCAGCCCCATCCATATAACCAGCCTTGGCCAAACCAAGGGATAAATCCGATTCGTTGGAATCTACTTCCCTCTTTAATGGTTAACTTTTCTGCTGCCGCCTCAAGTTCTGCAATCGTTTTAGGCGGGTTATTTGGATCTAAGCCTACTTCTTCAAAATGATCAACATTAAAATAGACTAAACGAGAGTCGGTTGAAGTAGGTAAGCCATACAATTTTCCTTGATAGCTTGCTTCTTCCCATGCAAATGGATAATACATATCCTTCGTTACTCCACTTCCTTCAGCAAGTTCAGTCAAGTCCTCTAATGATCCTTGAGCAGCCCAAGAACCAATTTCAAATCTATCAAAATAAGCAACATCTGGCGGATTTCCTCCAGACACAGCTGTTAGTAATTTTTCGTTCTGTCCTTCCCCTTGATTCGCAGTATAAACTGCATTAATTTTTATATCCGGGTGTTTTTCTTCAAAAGCTTTTATAACTTCGTCAACAGCCTCACCTGTAACATCTGTCATGGAGTGCCAGAACGTAACCGTTGTTTTTCCGTCGTTTTCTTTACCATCAGATGAACTAGAATTTGATGAACATCCTGTGATAATAAGTGAAAAAGTCATCAATAAGATCAATGTTAAAAATCCAACTTTTCTTTTCTTTTTCATTCCAATCCCCCTCAAAATTGTGATGAAAATGCTTAATCAATAGAAAAACATCGGTCCTCCCTTCCCCTTCATATTTCTGTGCTGCAAAACAAAGCTGTATGTACCACCACTAAATAACAGCGCTTACATTAAAGTTCAAAAAAATAACTTCATATGATATAACAACTAAGCAACTTATTATTAATGGTATGTTGTTAGATTAACAATTTAATATTGTTATGTCAATATGATTTTTAAAGATTTTAAAATTTCAAAAAGGAGCTGTCCCAGGTTCAGGCAGCTCCTTATTTCTATCTATCGTATGTGTTTACTGGGGTTTTAGTTGAATTTCCTTCTAGAAATGTGAAATCAATAACAGTATGTTTAGGTTCTTTTTCTCCCTTTAAGATATGTTTAGATAATATATCAACTGCTTTATTTGCTATATCTACTTCATTCTGTTTGATATGAGTGTAATCCGGGCGTTTATACGGATGTGTTGGTGAATCAAAACATACAATTGAATAATCTTCAGGTATTTTATGGCCTAAATCCTGTAATACTTTTGATATCAATAAAGCCCAGTCATACTCACATGCTACAAATGCTGAGATTGTTGGATTAGATTGAACAAACTTTTTTATAATCTCATAGTTTGTTTCGAATAAACTTTGTTCTACTTGTGTTTGTTCAAGGCTATTCAGTAAAGTTAACAACATAAATTCTTGTTTCAATTGAATCCCCTGTTTTGAATAAGCCAGTTGAAATCCTTGCACTCTTTCTTCAATCGCAGAAGTTCCTACAGGTGAGGATGAAATAAAGCCTATGTTTTGGTGACCTAATGTAAATAAATAATTTGTGAGCTGCTCACCGGCTAGTCGATTATCTGTACAAACAGAGCTTGCAGGAATTCCTCTTAGATAGCGATCTACCAAAACAAGAGGAAAGTTTTTTAAACTTAACTTAAGCAACTCAACATTGTAGTTTTCACCATGCACAGGAAAAATAATGAGACCGTCAACTGAGTCATTTACTAATTGTTTGATTGCCTTTTCTTCCTCTTCTATATTTCCATGTGTTTGCCTAATAATTAGATTTGTATTCTTTTGTGCACATGCCTTTTCAATAGCTTTTACTAAAGTTGTACCAAAGTTATCAGAAAAGCCCGGTATAATGAGAGCAAATGTATACCTTTTTTCACTTCCATTTGTCACGGTTGAGTTTTTTGATTCACGATCTTTCTCGTTATATTGCTTAGAAACAAATGAACCTTTACCTCTTATTCTTTCTATGATCAGATTTTGTGCCAGTAAATCTAACGCTTTTTTAGAGGTAATTCGACTAACGTTAAATTTATCTGAAAGCTCTTTTTCAGATGGAACCCGATCACCATGGTTTAAAAAACCCTTATTTACTTGATCAATAATATAATCATAAATTTGCTCATAAAGTGGAGTCTTCATATGTTATTCACCTTTTAGTATAGTTGTTATATCCAATATATCATCTTGTGAGTGATAAAACAATAAATAAGTCCTATGTATATTTCAGGAGACTTGATTAGGAATAGTTCTTTTAACGCTTTTTCATTTCAAAAATAAAAAGCCTAAACATCCCCAAAAAATGTTTAGGCTACATTCTCAACTATTCTACTTCAATCTTAGTGTAATTTTGATTTGATAATGCTGAGAGCTGGTTTATTAATGTTAAGCTTTCCATATCCTCTAAAGTAATGGAAGGTGATTTGTCAAAAAGAATATATTCCACCCATTGTTCTAACGGCATTGGCAATGATGCGGGCATATTTTCTACACTGACTTGTTTTTCACCTAACTTCTTACAATTAATATAGGCTTTAGATTCTTCTATCAATAAGCACCCTTCCGTCCCATACAATTCAAGTTTGAATGGTGAACCATATGAAACGAAACTCGTTTCAATTATTCCTAATGCACCTGATATATATTCAACTAGAACAACAGCATTGTCATCAACCTCATGTCCTAGTGTCTTTTGCAATCTTGCTGTCACTGCTTTTGCTTCTCCCGCTAATCTATTTGTTAAGTAAATAGGATGGGCTCCCAAATCGATCAATGCTCCACCACCGCATTGTTCTTTATTAAAGAAATGTTCAGGTAACCAGCCATGAGGATGGTCATCAAATGGAACTGCTCCATTATGTGCACATCGACATCTAATTGAAGTTAATTGACCTAATAACCCCTGGTCTATTACCTGTTGTGCATATAAATAATAATTTGTTGTAAGTCTAGGCAATGAAAGCATTAACTTAACTTCATGTTCCTTTACTGCGGCAAAAATATCACGGCAATCATCTACACTAAGAGCTAATACTTTTTCAGAAAAAATATGTTTTTTATGTTGAGCCGCAAGAATAATCACTTCTTTATGTAGGTTTGTCGGTGTATCAACAATAACTGCGTCTATAGTCTCATCCTTTAGCACTCTATTTAAATCAGGTTCAAAAGCAACTCCTAATTCGTCTGCCCATTGTTCACCTCTTTCAGGCTTTTCATCCCAAACTACTTTTATATTTATATATTTATTTTCTCTTGCTTCTCTTGCATAATCTACTGCATGTACATGCCATTTACTCAACATCGCTATATTTATCATAAATAACTCCTCCTTATGCTTTTTGTGATACCGCTTACATTATAAACGTGTATTACTCTATCAATCAATTATATTGTCTATTATTATGCATTATTCTTTTCAATCAAGTAAACATGAAAATCTATAAGTTTTTATTATCAACAAAACTTCCCATTTAATATCTTACACTATTTCTGGTATAAAAAGTAAAAAGACAAACCATCTATAGTTTGTCTCTCCTACATATTTTGTTTTTCAACCAATCGTTTTATGATCGTTGCCAGTAAATGGGTTCTTTCCACAAGACTTGGAATTTCTAAATATTCTTTATCACTATGCGCGTTTCCACCTATCGGACCCAAACCATCAATTGTGGCAATTCCCAGGGAAGATGTAAAGGAGGCATCAGAGCCGCCGCCTGTTGCTGTATCTTCTATTTCGATACCAATTTCATCTCCAACAGCTTGTATTAATCTTAGCAAAGCCCGTGTTTTTTTGTTTTTCTCCATTGGGGGACGATTCATTTCCCCTTCAAGAACAATCTTTGTACCTGCAACTTCTGTCGTTGAACAAATTTCTTCAAGCTTTTCTTCAATTAATTCCACTTGGTCGATTTCCTTCATCCTTACATCGATCTGTGCTTCTGCATGGTCTGAAACTGTGTTGGCACTTGAACCACCTTCAATAAGGCCAACATTAACACTAATTCCATTTTCATGGTCAGAAAGCTCGTACAATTGAATAATTTTATGAGCTAATTCTTCAATGGCACTTCTACCCTTCTCCGGTTCAATACCAGAATGTGCTGCTTTCCCCTCTACAATAAGCGTGTAATTTCCTTTTCCTCTTCGTGCCGAGACTAAAGAACCATCCTTGCGTGCGGGTTCCATCACAAGGGCATATTTTGTTTTTTTTGCTTCCTTTTCGATAAGAGATTTTGAGGTAGGTGAGCCAATTTCTTCTTCACTGTTGAGGATAATTTTTATATGCTTGTACGCTTCATCTCTCTCATTGATTAAAGCTTTTATCGCAAATAAAACCACAGCATGGCTTGATTTCATATCTATAACACCTGGTCCATATGCACGCTTCCCCTCAATTCTAAATGCTCTTTCCAGTACTGTTCCTTTTGGAAAGACGGTATCCATATGGGCAAGAATAACGATACTTGGATTCATCGACTCTTTATGTTCAATCACTAAATGATTTCCATACTCTTTTTGAGGGATGACCTTGACATGAAACCCCAAATTTTCATAGCAATTTCTTAAAATCTCCCCTATTTGATCTACACCTTTTTTATTGTATGATCCACTATCAATATTGACTAATTTTTCTATAAAGTTTAGCATTTTCTCACTATGCTGTTGTAAAAATGTTTCCATGGAGCCTTTCCTTCTTTCTCTCTTACAGTTCCTAAAAAGATTTTACCAGAATAAAGTCCTAAAGGTAAGTCATCCTATAAAAAGATTCGCTAATAACCAAAGCAAAATAAAGCTAATAATAATCGTTAAATTTGACAAAGTTCCAACAAATTTTTGATTATACTCAAATTCTACTGAATATGGTAATACAGACATAGAGGTTGGCAATAAAAAGCCTAGCAATACTGTATATTTAAACATTTCATCAAAAGGGAAAACAAAGAAACATAGAACACCTAATAGCAAACCAACACCATATCTCAGTCCAAGATATTGCAGCATCAGTTTTACATAACTTTTTTCAAAAGAAAAATTCAAATAGATTCCTAAAAGCAATAATGATAACGGCATATTGGCACCAGAAATTATATCTGCAACATCCACAATGACAGATGGTAAAGTTAAGCCTATTAAATTGATAATAACCACTATAATATAGGTCATAAGAGGGATCGACTTTGACATCTTTGTTACAACTGTCTTAAAGTCTAATTTCACATCTTCTTTTGAGTAAAAACTGCCAATTAAATAACTTAGACCAAAAACAATAAAGGCATTGCCTACATCAAGCATGCCAAAATAGGTGATCCCCTCTTTTCCAAAAATAGCTTCAACGAGCGGATACGCAAAAAGTCCGATATTCAAGCCCGGTACCATCATACCGAGCATTCCCTTTATATTTCTTTGCTTTTTCCGAAAGACAAAAAGACCGAAAAATCCGATTAGGACACCATAAAGAAAACCTATAAATATGAGTAAAAATAGTGATGATTCTAATGTTATATCAGAAAAAGTAACAATGATAATTGAAGGTAATGTGAGATTGAATATAATTCTTGATAAGCCTTCCCCATCTTTCTCCTTAATAATATTACCTCTTTTTAGGATATAACCTAGTGAAATAATTAAAATACAATACAAAAATTGCATATTGAAACTATCCAACTTTACCTTCTCCTAACCGCTCAATTCTTCACCTAATTAACAATACTGTTCATTTTACCTAATATCTATCTCTTAAGCAAACTGGTACATTACTATTCTCCATAAATACAAATCTCTATTCCACTATTCTAAATTTTGTGATAAATTAGACTAAATGATCTTGAGAGGATGTCGTTTATGTCAAAATTTGAAAATATTACGATTGAAAAGAAAGCAAATCTTTATTTTGAGGGGAAAGTTTCTAGTCGAACAATTTTATTTAGTAATGGTACGAAGAAAACACTAGGGGTCATGCAGCCTGGTGAATATGAATTTTCAACAAGTGTAAAAGAAGAAATGGATATTGTATCTGGACAGTTAGAATATAAATTAGCTGGAGAAGATTGGAAATCAATTGATGGACAAGGTGTTTTTTATGTGCCGGCAAACGAAACGTTCCAAGTAAAAGCACAAACAGTTGTTGATTATTGTTGTTCATATTTAAATGAATAAATAACAAACAAGGCTTTATTAACAAAAGAATGAAAAGGAAATGCTCAGATACAAGAACATTTCCTTTTAACATCTACTTTTTTTCTGTTTTTTCAACCAATTGAAATAGATACTTATATAAATATCGAAGTACTTCTCCAATTGACATGTTTTCATCAAAACCTTTAATATCATTTAGGGTAAGATTCATATCCCATAACCCATCTTGCTGATTAAACATGAGGTTATATTTCGGTGTTTCCCCTATTCCCTTTTCTTTCACATATTCTCTAATCTTTGTTTCTACATTTTTCTTAAGTTTAAGACCCAACATTGCTTCATAAGTGCCAAATACATCATCTACTTCCAAAGAAATAGCATCTATTCCGATCACGTCAAACCACTTTGATTCTATATATAGAAATTCAGCCATGTTTTCTTTAAGAATGTTTACTGACTTGTCCAAAAAGCTCTCTGCCTCAGTGCTGATCAGTTCATCGGTTTCCTTCAGACTTCTCTCAATATACACATCCGAAAATCTAGCCGACGGCTCATTTACCTTTAAATCCGAAATCTGTTTATTGTTAGGAAGTAATCCGTTTTTTTCGATATATTCTTTTTCTTCCTCAAATATTTCGCCATCTATTTGTTCTAGTAATTTCTGTATTCGTTCCTTTAACAATGCTCTTCCTCCATTTACTTCATTCTCTATGACAATAGTATATCCAAATTACATCGGTTTCTACAGATTTATCTCTATAAAAACAGGACAGTGATCACTTCCCAGTATGTCACAATGAACTTGTGAATCGATCAATCGATCCTTCAGCATATCAGATATGATAAAATAGTCAATTCTCCAGCCAATATTTCTTTCCCTAACCTTACTCATGTATGACCACCATGAATAGACATCGATTTTATCCGGATACAAATGTCTAAAACTATCAACGAAGCCATCCTTTAATAGAAGGGACATTTTTTCTCTTTCTTCATCTGTAAATCCTGAATTTCCTTTATTTGATTTTGGGTTTTTTAAGTCAATTTCTTGATGTGCAACATTTAAATCGCCACATAAGATAACAGGTTTTACTCGATCTAGCTTGGTTATATATGCTCGAACATCATCTTCCCAAACCAGTCTTTCCCCAAGTCTTGAAAGATCCCGTTTAGAATTTGGAGTATACATAGTGATTAGATAAAACTCTTCAAACTCTAACGTAATGATTCTGCCTTCAGCTTCTTCTACGTTTTCTCCGACACCATAAGAAACACTCAAAGGTTTTTTCTTTGTAAAAACAGCTGTGCCGGAATATCCTTTGCGGATAGCATAATTCCAATATTGATCATATCCCTCAAGTTCTAAAGCTAATTGCCCTTCTTGCATTTTTGTTTCTTGGATACAAAATATATCTGCATCAACTTCTTGAAAATAATCTAAAAACCCTTTTTTTACACAAGCTCTAATTCCATTTACATTCCATGATACAATTTTCATAGGAAATAAAATCTCCTTATTTCAGTTTATCTTATAAATATTTATCATATATTATTTCTCTGAAATAATCTAAGGTTTTGCGTAAAGAAAAAACTGCAGAACGTTTCATTCTGCAGCTTTTGCCAGTTTAATCTCTCTCACCTTCTGTCTTGTTTCCTCTGGCCACCACGCCCCACAGTCGTCAGACACAATACAGGCGGCACATTTTTTCAAATCATAGACCTTCATCCCGGTAATTGGCGGAGAATAAAGATGTAGTGTCACTAATTTGAGTTCATCTGCAACAGACATTTTATGAACACCATTTTTAGGTGCAAAAAAAACATTTCCCTGTTCTTGAAATTCAGTAAAAAGTTCGTTAGGGAGTGTATCACCTTTTACTTCATACACAGTGTTTTGGGCTGTTCCATCAATAACTTGAATCCATCCAAAAGAGTGTCCATGATCATGTGGAGCACATTCCAATTCAGACCAATTCATTACAAGTAGTTCTACATGTTTATTTTGATAAATTAATTTCCGGAAATATGGTTTCCCCTTTGAAGTTTTCAGTTCAGGTAGTAATTCTTTAAGCTGTACATTAGCCTCCAGCAATGCTTCTTTTAACTGTTCACTTGAAGGATTTTGCAACTCACCTAATATTCCTTCAAGTCGTTTTTGATAATGCATCACGCTAACCTCCTTATGCTGAAACGTCCAATTCTGTCTGATCATTACTAAGGAGTATGGATGATTAATTAATGTTTATTTCTTCCATAGAACCAATTCAAGACATGGTACAGCTGACCATTTACAAATATAACTCCAATAATAATTATGATGCCTCCTATTACACTTATGAGAATAATTTTTTCATGAAGTAAAACCACTGCAGCAATCAATGTTGCTAATGGCTCTAAATAGAGAAATACAGACACTTGTGTAGCCTCTAACACGTGAAGTGCTTTTGCCCAATACCAATAAGCTACTCCCGAGACAAAGATGCCTAAAAAAAATAAATGAGCCCACTCTCCTGTTTGTAAATGTGAAAGTGATTCCCACCCTTTGTTTCTTATTAAAAATGGAAAAGTTAGTATAAACCCGATGGTACTCATATAAAACGTAATCACAAGAGGAGATAATGGTATACTTAATTTCTTTAGGAGAACCGAATAGATCGCCCAATTTAATGTGCTTAATAACATGAGTAAATAACCTATATTTAAAACAGGTTCAAATGTTTGTTCACTTCCAGCAGTTGTCACCAAGAATACACCGAATAGGGCCATTATCATCCCGATAGCTTTGAAAAGTGTCATTTTTTCATGAAGAAAAATCATTGACAAAATGACGGTGAAAATGGGTGACAACGAAATCATCCACCCTGCAGAGGAAGCATCTATTGTAAGAAGTGCACTAGCTTGTATAACTTGATGAATAAAAACTCCTAATATACCTAAAACAATTAAATGAGGAATATATGTTATATTGATGGTCAATTTTTCGTTTAAAATCAACAAAAGAATGCAAAGAAATACAGCACCAATCCCAAATCTAATCACTAAAAGTGTAAAAGGATCCAGCTTGTCTAACACAGCTTTTGTTGAAACAAATGATACACCCCAAAACGTTATTGACATGGTTGCATATAATGACGCAGCATACTTATTCCCACTAGTTATCATATTCATTAACTCACACCCTTTTCTCCACTTCTTATCATATGCTTGTCCTTTTTAGTGAATGTATAAAAGTTCATTCTCATTTCCTTTTAGATGTGGTAAAATGAATGAGTATTCATTCATAACTTATCAGAGGTGATGTAAGTGCAACAAATCGGTCCTGTAAAAATAATTGAAGGCCCTAACAAAAGTAAGGTTCCTTATTCAAGAAGCCTGTACATTGATGGCTCAAGTGAAAAGGTATTAATTGATACTGGTGCAGATCCATCTCTTTTAAAGCAGCTTCAACTTGATTCGGGTATTGATTTGATCATCAATACACACTATCATCCTGATCATACTTGTCATAATACACTTTTTTCTGATACTGAAAAATGGATAAATCGAATTGAATATCATATGCCCTTAACTATTGAAGGAATTTCAAAAGCTAATGGAATTTTTCAAGAATGGGGGCATGAAGGTGTTAAGAAATGGGGACAAGAAATACCTGAAGAGTGGATAAAAAGCTTAACTGAGATTAATGGATATTATGAATATGAAAAACAATATTCATTCGGAAATGTTCATGTTCATTTCTTACATACCCCTGGTCACACAAAAGGGCTTAGCTGTCCTTATTTCCCTGATTTAGGAATTGTGTTTACCAGTGATTATGATATGACCTCTTTTGGTCCTTGGTATAATGGTACTGATGGATGTATCGAAGAATTTATTTGCTCTGCTAAGCGACTTCTCTCACTAGATGCAAAATACTATATAACAGGACATCAAAAAGGAATATTTAATAAAAAGCAATTTCATGCGGCTATGATTAATTATCTTGATATAATTGATCAACGTGATGAAATGATTGAAAATTATGTCCAAAAAGGATATTCATTTGACGAGTTAACAACAATTGGGATTTTTTATCCGAAACACTCATTAAAGCATTCACTTTTTCTAACATGGGAACGCAGTGGTATTCGAAAACATCTTCATCGACTTGGCTATACGGTTGTCAATTCTGATATGTCACGAATAATGGTGAAAAAATAACTGGAATAGAGAGATCCCTCCTCCCTATTCCAAGTCATTACTCCTCTTCGTTCAGAATATCATCGAAAACAGACGAGATCTTCTCAAACTCTTCATCACTTTCAATTGGAGCTAAATCTCCCTCTTGATCCAACTTCATAAAAAACACATCAATATCTTCATCCGTTTCATCACGGATATCATCGACAAACCCTACGGCAACATAGTCAGTGCCCTCTATTGTAATGGCAGCAAGCACCTCAACCTCATTTTCTTCATTGTTTTCATCTGTAATAGAAAATATTTCTCCAACTTCAATCTTGTCCATGAATAAATGCCCCTTTCACGCGTACATATATTACGATTACTTCTTTATCTTACCAATAATAGGTAACTTCATACAAATTTTAAATGAAAATTTATCGATTTAGTTGTCTCTCATTAGTACCTTTTAAATGAAAGGTTGATAAACATGTCTTATTATACACCTCATTACTTTCAATCCCCTGTTTCAATGACTAGAATGACATCAACAGAGCGTGGAAGGTTGACTGTTGAAGGCACTGGAAAAATAACTGTTTCACCCGACCAGGCGATTATACAAATTGGAATTGTAACCGAATCAAAAGATGCAGAGTCTGCTCAATCGCAAAATGCCCTTATTTCAGACAATGTCCTTTCAAGCCTAAATAAAATAAATATTTCTAGTGATGATATCAATACCATTTCTTATACAATCCAGCCAGTCTATGAATTTACTGAAGGAGCTTCAATCCCGACTGGATATAGGGTTCAACATATACTGGAAATAACAATAAAAAATTTAGATAAACTGGGATCTGTCTTTAAAGTTGCTGTTGCAGCAGGAGCAAATATTGCGGAAAACATTCGCTTTGATGTTTCAACTCGTGACAATCTATATCAGGAAGCTTTACAACAAGCGATGAAAAACGCAACAGAAAAAGCGATAAAGCTGGGAGAACAAATTGGTGTAACAATAAATAACATTCCCATAAAAGTTACTGAAATATCTGGTACATTCTCACCTCGGCCATTTTCAATGGCACTTTCAACAGAATCTATATCACAAGGAGCTCCACCTATCCAAAGCAACAAAATTGAAATCGAGGCAAAAGTATCGGCAGTGTTTCAATACTAAATTAGGACAGTCTCTAAAAGACTGTCCCTGTCAACTTATTTATCTGAAATAAATAACTCTATTTTATTCATAATTTCCCTTGTGATTTGGATAACTTTATTAAAATCCATTGCTTCAATATAGTAGGCTTCCAATTGATCACGTAATTGTTTGGCTTCAGCTAAATATGAAATCGCTTCTTTCATTTTATCTTTATATGCTTTCGTTGTTCTTTCAATATCAACGGCATATTTTTCATCTGTCCCAGGTATTATACATGTTTCATACATATCAATGATTTCATCTGTTTCGCGATCAGGAAAATATTCATGAGGAGCCGTGCTATCAAAAATAGCTATACCTAATTCACGAAGTATGACCATATCAAGGCTATTAGGATCAAATCCGCAATGGTAGACTTCGACATCAAATCCACGCTCTTCACCTGCAGCGACAATTTTTTTCAACATGGTTGACTTTCCTGATCCTGCTCTTCCTTTAATAAAATACCGTTTTTCAATATCACAAGTTAAATTTTGAATAAAATCAACAGCTCCATCCGGTGTTGCTGCTCCTAAAAAACGATGCTGTATTTTTGGTTCCTTTTCAAGTGATTGCTCCTCATAAAAATTTGATATAATATCTTCTGTTAATTGATTTGCTTTTGAAAAGTCCATATTGGAAATATAAATCTCTTCTATATCATCATGTGCACGTAATGAAGCAGCAAATGTATCATATGCTTTGTTAAATTTTTCAGAGATTTTTTTGTTAAGAGCTAAAATTTCATCCTTATGTTCGACTAGTTTCCTCGAGTCCCACGCGACACCTAGGTTTACGTATTCTTCAATCACACCAGGTGCTTTTGGCTCTATGACGTGTGGTGCAGTTCCATCAACGATGCCAATCTTCAATTCCGGTAAAATAACTCCATCAATTGAATTATTATCTGAAGCACAATGCAAATATTCTACATCAAGCTTTTTTCCTTCCATAAGACTACCTATCTTCTTCATCAAAGAAGATTTACCTGTACCGGGACCACCTTTTAAGATATATATCCGATCTAATCCTTCTAAAACAGAATCATATAAACTATAGAAGCCTTTTGCTGTATTTCCGCCTGCAAAATAATGACGAACTGTACTTGCCATCTAACCACCCTTTCACACACCTTTATCTTATTTTATGTAGATAATCTCACAGGGGTGAATGCCTATTTAAAAAAGGAACGAAAAGTAGGAATTCAACCGTCAATTCGTTATAATGTGTATATATCTGACAAAGGAGTTTATAAAGTGAATTCTAAAGAAATAGAACAGAAAATTATTGAAAACTATCAAAAAGATGAACAAATGATGATTCTCATCTTTGCTCAATGGTGTGTAAATCATGATCTAGATCCAATAGATGTCTATTTCAGAGCATATCCTCATCAAAGTGCCAATTATGCATTAAAGCAAACGATTGATTTAACTGTACCTAAAGGCGAATCTGAACATATTCCAGACCAAACTCTTCTACAAGTATTATCTTTATACAGTAATGAGGAACTTGCTTTTGTAGTAACAGAAGAAATAAAGAAAAGGAAAAAGGTTCGTTAAAATTAAAAACGAGCACGCCATTTTTTATGGCGTACTCTAATATAGGTTTTTATTCATATTTCTTAAACAACAATGTTGCATTATGTCCGCCGAATCCAAGTGAGTTTGATAAAACAACATCAACCTTGGCCTGTTTTGCATGATTAGGCACATAATCTAAGTCTAATTCAGGGTCAGGTGTTGTATAGTTAATTGTTGGCGGGATTACTCCATCTCTCATAGATAATAGAGAAAAAATAGCTTCTACAGCCCCCGCCGCACCTAATAGATGTCCTGTCATTGATTTAGTCGAACTAACCGAAAGACGATGTGCATGATCTCCAAAAACAGTCTTTATCGCTTTTGTTTCATACAAATCATTATAATACGTGCTCGTACCATGTGCATTGATATAATCCACTTGATCTGGTGAAAGATTCGCATCTTCTAATGCCAGGTTCATCGCTCGTTGCCCGCCTTCTCCTTCCGGCGCTGGCGTAGTAATATGATATGCATCACCTGTTGCACCATATCCTATTATTTCACCATAAATATTGGCACCACGTGCTAATGCATGTTCCAACTCTTCTAAAATAAGGATTCCCGATCCTTCTCCGATAACAAAACCATCACGGTTTTGATCAAATGGACGGCTTGCACTAGCTGGATCATGATTTGTTGATAATGCTGTCATATTTGAAAAACCTGCAATCGTCATTTCTGTAATTGATGCTTCAGAACCTCCTGTCACCATCATATCAGCTCCACCATTTTGTATAACCCTGAAGGCATCCCCAATAGAGTTTGCACCTGAAGCACATGCGGTAACTGAACAGTTATTAATTCCTTTTGCACCTAACTCAATTGACACTCGGCCTGAAGCCATATCAGGTATAAACATAGGAATAATAAATGGGCTAACCCGTTTGGGTCCTTTATTCAAATAACGTTTATGCTGCTCCTCAAATTCATCAAGTCCCCCTATACCTGAACCAATCCATACCCCTACTCTTTCTGCTGATACATCCTTCCCAATATCTACCCCTGCATCTTTGATAGCCATTTTACTGGCTGCAATAGCAAGATGCGTAAATCTGGCCATTCTGCGGACCTCTTTATGATCAATAAAATCCTGTGGTGAAAAATCCTTTACTTCAGCCGCTACTTTTACATTGAAAGGCTCCGAATTAACTCTTGTCAATTCTGCAATTCCTGAAACTCCTTTTTTGGCATGGTCCCAAGTTGTTTGAACATCATTGCCTAATGGAGTAACAGCCCCAACTCCTGTTATAACTACTCTTTTTCTCATGATAAGTCTCTCCCCTAGTGAAAAAATAGTCTCTGTATATATGAATGCTTTATTTAATGATAAAAATTTATATAAATTATGACGTGGTCATAGTATCACATGGATATATCTTATACTAAAAGTGAAAAAAAGAAAAGTTAAGCACCCCCTCTAAAACAAGAGGAAAAAATAGAGCTTAGCCTCCTGCGCACATATAAAATACGCAGCATAAGACCCAGCTCCTGGACATCATTTTATTTATAATTCTAAGCTTTGAACTGTATTCATAAGTGAACTTATGTCTTCTAGCGTTTGAACAATTTCAGAATTTTGCAGTTCATCCACCACAAGCTCTCCATCCTTGTAAAGTTGATCAATCTTCTCTAAAGCTGCTTCATTTTGAGTCACAATATCCTGATGGACATCCTCAGCAATCGTTGGAGCTTCAAGGTTATTAAATTCTTCCATTTGTTGACGTAACGATTGAAGTTGTTTTTCAAGTTCATCTCTTGAAGTTTCATCTGTCACCGCAGTCTGTATTAAATCTGGTGCTTGTTCAGCAAAATCACTTACTGATGTTAAATAACTAGTGGATTCATCAACATAACTCACCGATTTATTTACCTCATCTACTACAGAACAAGCTGAACTCATCATTAATGTAAAAATGGCAAACATCATAAAAAATCTTTTCAAAAATCTCCCTCCAAATATACCAGTGTATATAATCTTATACGGATGAAGTGTAGAAAGGTTTCAATTTACGTTTAATACATGGTACAGATTTACTTTTCCAAAGTAAAAAGGCTAACACTTGTATTGTTAACCCTCTCATTTTAGAACTTATTCATTTGATACAAGCCATTTTAAAAATTCCTGTTCAGGTTCAGTTAGGAACCTGCCTAAGTCTTCAGAAAAATGAAGATATAATTCTATGTATCTTTTGGCTAGAGCGTCCATTCTCTTCCTCCTGTTATGTATAAGAACTCCTTTATTTTATCATGATAGGCGATAAATGCATATGAAAATATGTAAGCATACACAACGTGAAAATCAAAAAAATACATAAATAAAATCCCTCGAGGAAAAATAATAATTGATTATTTAAGTCATTGTGAAGTGAGGTGAACCACAACATGAAAAAGCTTTTTGCAATTTTACTTGCAGCTCTGCTTGCTACATCTGTTGTTGCATGTGACGATGCACCAGGGGAAGATGAGATTGGTGATGGTGAAATTAATGATGAAGAATAAAAATAAGTAGAAATATGCCGTTCAGCATCGTTTTATGATCTTAATTGGATGTAAGACAACCTGAACGGTCTTTGTATTTTCTTTACCAATTTGCCTCACACTCTTCCAACTACTGAATGTCACATCCACACAATCCCTCAATTAAATTGCCTACAATTTTTTTGAAAACATTCATATTGTGTACTATAATACTGGTATTAACTTTGAAAGGAACCATTGTAAATGAATGAAATGTTAAAATTAGAAAATCAAATTTGTTTTAAAATATATACAGCTGAAAGAGAAATCACCAGACTTTACCGTGATTTACTTGCAGACTTGGACATTACTTATCCTCAATATCTTGTTTTATTGGTTTTATGGGAAACTGATTCCATAACCGTTAAGGAGCTCGGCAAGAAATTATTTTTAGATTCCGGTACATTAACACCAATGTTAAAAAGGATGGAAGCAAATAATATTATTAGACGCCAAAGGTCTTTAGAAGATGAGAGAAGTGTTATTATCTCTCTTACAGATAAAGGGGAAAAAATGAAAGAAAATGCAACTTGCATTCCGTCAAAATTACTTGAGAATTTATCTATGAATACTAAGGAGTTAGTAAGTTTTGACAAAGCTCTTCAGACTATATTAATTCGTCTTAGAAACGAAAATAGCTAAAAAAGACTCCTTTAAAAAGAGTCTTTTTTAGCTATTTTCATTCGCCATTTTGACTAAAAAATTGATATCTGTTCTTTCCTTCTGATTTTGCACGGTATAAGGCTTGATCAGCATTTTTTAAAAGGGTATCTACATCAACCTTCTCTCTTGAGGTGTAGGTATCAATTCCAATGCTAACGGATAATTGAGACTCATGCATATTTTTATCCCATGAAGATAAAAGTGTTAGTATGCTTTCTGATATTTTCGTTAACATCTCTTTTGAAGTTACATTTTCTATCACAATGATGAATTCGTCACCACCTAGTCTTACCGCATAACCTGTTTGATTTTGCTTTAGGAACAATTCAAGCCTTATAGCAGTTTCTTTTAATATAAGGTCACCTTTTTCATGACCATATTTATCGTTAATCGTTTTAAAGCCATCTAGGTCCAAAAAGAAAATAGCTCCATCCTTGACTGAATAATGATCAAAATATTTATATAAAAAATATCGATTATAAAGCCCTGTTAAAGAATCCCGAAATGCAAGACGCTCTAATTCTAAATAGTATGAAAACATTCGGGCGATTCTTTGTAGCATTTTAACACTTTTATTCGAGAACTCACTTTCATGATGATGAACAGCACATAATGTCCCAAACGCCTCGCCAGTTCCTACAGTAATAGGGACTCCAACATACGAATGAATGTTGGCTTCCTCAAGCATATTTCTTAAATCAACAAGGCCTGGTTCATTCTTTACATCCTCAATCATTAGTGGTTTGTTTTGTTTAAAATCAATCTTATTACAAACAGTTTGGTTAAGTTCGATAGACATCCCTTCACTTAGAGAGATATCTGTATCTTTATCAGAAAGCTTAAGGATAATTTGTTTGTTATTAGAAAAATTCGAGAGAAAGAGCAACTTCCCAGGAAAAAACTCTTGAGCCATCTCTAAGATATCCTGTGCTAACTCATCAAAATTTTTATACATATTTACTTCATTCAAACTAATCCCCATAAATAACACTCCATTTTAATAAAGAATCCTCTCCAACTTTTCCTGTTAAGGTACATCTTATATATTTCTTTTCATTATATCTTATCCTGAAAAAAATAAAAGAAGCCCTTTTCAAAAAGAAAAGAGGCTTACAGCCATAATAACCTATTAAATTACCATTATCTCCTGAAACTTCTCAGATAATTTTCTAGCTAGTTCATCATCAGATAAAGGTTTGCGATGTGTTTTTTCTAAATAAATGTATTTTTCTGTTTCAGGCATTACATATTCTTTATACCATAAGAAGAAGTCAGGGCTATCTCCTTGCTTTTTTCGCAATGCTTCAAGTGAATATAGTAACAATTCGCTTTCACGACTACCTGCATAAATTCACCTTCTCCTTTCCTAAGTTAGGAACTTTAAACTATACTCAACCCAGCTTTTCTTTTTATCCTATTTTAATAGAAATTTTGCAGATTCAAAATCTAATAAACAGTGTCTTTGTTTAGAAAACAGATGTAAAGCTAAATAACTGTTTAATATAGATTATTAAGAGTATTTGAATAAAATGAGAAGGAGTTAAAGGATATTTTATCCAAATGTAGAATGATAGGGATAGAGGTTTAATTGACAAAAAATGTCTTATCTTGTGTTCATTGACATTGTCTCTTTGAATGACTGGTATAGAAGGTATATCATTTTCTGACACAAAATAATGACATTCTATAAACTTTTGCATTTAAAGGAGAACAAATGAATAGCCAACAAAAGCTCGATAAAATGAATCTAATTCTAAAACATAATGAAGTGACTCAATTATTTATATCTGTTCTTCAAGAACTGGATAAACTAAAAACAACTGATGTTGAAGATCAACTTCTTAAAGTTAAAATGAGACAAAATTTGCTTATTATCCAAGAAAAGTTAATCTCACTTCAACTATCAATTCTTGGTGATGAGCATGAATCATGAAAACAGGCAGAACAAAATGTTCTGCCTGTTTTAAACTTATAGCGGTGCATTTACTTCTAAATCATCTATTTGTTTTTCTACATATTGAACATCTTTACGTGCATTGTATCGATCCGCTTTTTCAACTGTTACAGTAATATTGTAATCCGGTATGCCGGCATATTTCTCATATCTGCCTCTTGGAAGCAAAAAGTTTCCTTCAGGGAAGTGCACTTCAAGGTTTCCACTAGCAATGTCAACAAATTTCGCTCTACCTTGAAAAACACCAAAACCATTGTAGACAACTATGCCTTCTCCTTCAGCAATACTTAATTGTTTTGCATCTTCAGCATTCATCAAGACATCATAACGATCAGCTCCGTTAAACGGATCTGTTTCTTTATACACCATTGAGTTAAATTGTTTACCACGACGTGAAGTAACAACAAATTGTCCTTCTTTTTTTCCTAATTCAGGGATTTCCACAGAAATCAAGTTCCCTTTTCCATCAGTCGTTGGACACACTCCACCTTCACAAAGCCAAGCTCCACCCCATTGGAAAACATCACCTTGTTTTTTTAAGTGTTGAATTCCATCATAATCACGATTTGCGATTGCAATTTCATCCCTAATTTCCTGTCCTGAATTAAATTCTACAAGATTAGCTGTTTCAGGCTTAACCCGTTTCGCTAAATCAATATAAATTTTCCACTCTGCACGCGCTTCTTCTATTTCATTTTTGTTGCCTTCAATTTGAGGTGAAAAATACACCATACGTTCTGTCGAAGTTGATGTTCCCCCTCCTTCTTGCTCATACCTCGTTTTTGCCGGCAGAACAATAACAGCTTCTTTCGCATCAACAAGTGTAGATGTATTCAAAATAATATCCTGGTGTACACGTATGTCCAATTCAGATAATGCTTTTTCTACAAAATCCGGATCAGGCATGGTTTCTAAGAAATTACCGCCTGATAAATAATAGAGCTTAATTTTTCGTTCATGATCATCAGGCAGTACTATGTTTTCTAACGTAACTCCTACAATATCTCCCTGCCATTTTGGCAATTCAAAACCCCAAATTTGTTCCATACGTTTCGTATTCTCTTCGTCAAACCCGCTTCCTGGCAGAACAAATGGATCTGCCCCCATCTCACCTGATCCTTGTACAGAAGAATGGCCTCGGAATGGCATTAAACCACTGTTTTTTCGTCCAAGATATCCGCGTAACAGGGCGAGATTTGCCACTTGTGAAATATTATCTGTTGCAAACGAATGCATGGTTAGTCCTAAAGCCCAAGCGAAGACTGCATTTTTGCTTTTTGCTAATAACTCTGCCAGCTCTATGATTCTCTCTTTTGAAATACCTGAAGACTTGATAATGTCATCCCATGTTTGTTGTTTCACATGGTTTACTAAATCTTCATATCCATTCACATGCTGTTGGACAAACTCATGGTTAATTGCTGATCCATAATGTTGATCTTCCATCTCAAACCAATGCTTCATAATTCCATGCATAAAGGCAATGTCTCCGCCAATATTGACTTGATAGAAATCATCAGCTAACTTGGTACCGAAAA
Organism: Bacillus sp. J37; assembly: GCF_000518865.1. Classification (GTDB taxonomy): domain Bacteria; phylum Bacillota; class Bacilli; order Bacillales; family Bacillaceae; genus Metabacillus. Next base: position 88,940 of record NZ_JAEK01000010.1, read on the forward strand.
GGGCTGATTCCATATTTGAAGGGATCCAATACTTATCCATCGCCGGTTCGCTATATGGGTTTACTACAATAATTTTCGTTCCTCTTTTTTTGGCTTCCAGCATATATTTTGTTGAAACTGGTGAAGCATTTGAAGCTACACTTCCCCAGAACAGTAATACATCCGTGCCAAACCAATCTTGATAATTTGCTGTTGAAGCTCCTACACCAATTGAACGCTTTAACGCTGTTTTACTTGGTGAGTGACAAATCCGTGATGCATTATCAATATTATTTGTCCCAAGGAATCTAGCTACTTTCCCTGCAACATAATAGGATTCATTCGTAATTCCTCTTGAGGTTAAATAAAATGCATATTGCTTTGGATCCAATTGCTTCATTTTATTTGCAATGATCTCCATCGCTTCGTCCCATGTTAGCCGAGAGAACTTTCTCTCACCTTTACGACGAATAAGCGGGTAAGGAATACGTCCCAATTTTCTTAAGTCTGTGCTACTATATTTTCGTAGTTCATCGATGTCTGCATGAACAATTTCTTCTTTTAATGCTGGCATTGTGTTGAGTCTTAATACATTCATTCTCGTTGTACACATATGCGGACCTTTTAACGTCTGATCTTGTAGCCCTGAAACGCCTAAAGCACAACCATCACAAACACCCTGTGTTAAAATACGTGTTGCATATCCAATATTGTCTTTGTTATCCCAAGCTACTTTCATTGTATCTCTAAAATGATGAGGTTTTACCTTGCCTAGGCCAAATGGAATTGGACTAACCCAGTGCTTTGGCTGAGGGGTTTTTGTCGCTTTTATTGGTCCTTGATGTTTTGTCTCTCCCATTTGAAATCACTCCTCGTTATAAAATTTCCATTTAATAGGTTACATACTTAAATTTGTTACATTGTAATAAAGTTTCGGAAAGATCCTCTATGCATAATTTACATTAATTTTAGTTTGTATAAAGAAAAAACCACCGTAGACTCTTATCTTAAAAAGGTGCAGAGTTTCACGGTGGTTAGTCTTTTGCAGGATCGCTACCAAGTGCCATACCAGTTATTTATTTTATTACAACCTTAAGGTTTGGTCATATTATTCAGCTCTAAAACTATTTGGTATATAGTTAGATTAGCTTTTTCATCGATTATTTTAGAAAACTGTTATACTAGCTTCTAAAGCATTCCTCATGACCCTTATTTAATAAACTTTTGCTGCAGGTCTTCATCAAAAACAAAGATGGACATCCCGAAGTCTCTGTCAATATCAATATCTACAAATAAGTCAACGAATTTACAACCTAAAAACTCTTCCATCTCTAGAGGAGGGTTCTTTCTGTAAATTTGTTTTACCATTTCAGTTCTTGCAGATCGTAACGCCTGCTTCCCTTCATCTGCACTAGCAATAAATCTTTCGACTGGTGATAGATTGCCTTCCATTTCACAGATTGCCCAGTTTTTACAAAATGTTGTTGTAATTTTACTAGGACCTTTACCCATGTGCTTTTTTCGGAAAGAGCGAACGATATTACTAAATTCTGCTTCGTACTTGTTCATAATATCCTCCTACCCACTAGAGGTTTTAGCATGAGGTATTTTACCATACCTTATGCATTTGTGGAAGTATTATTATCCCGCAATGGAGTTTTTTGTGTGAGTGTTTTGTTGCTGACGAAGCCGGTTTATATCTTTACGTATCACAATAGATACAAGTAAGGCAATGACAAACAATCCTGAGAAAAATGTTAAACTTGTTCCATAGCTTCCCGTTGTATCCTTCATCCAAGCTGCGAACATTGGACCAGCTAAACCTGCTGCTGCCCATGCAGTAAGGATATAACCATGTATGGCTCCTAATTGCTTTGTTCCAAATATATCTCCGATAAAAGCAGGAATTGCAGAGAATCCTCCACCATAACAAGTATATATAACCGCTAACATAACCTGGAATAAAAATGCTTCTGTTGTATGTGGTAACAGAGCAAATAACACAATTTGCAAGACGAAGAATGTTGTGTACGTATTTGGTCGGCCAATATAATCTGAAATAGAAGCCCAACCTAAACGACCTAAGCCATTAAAAATTCCTAAAATACCAACAAGTGTTGCTGCTTCTGCCGTAGTAAGTCCAATACTTTCTTCCGCTAATGGCTTTGCAGCAGATAAGATAGCTATTCCACACGTTACATTAATGAATAACATTACCCATAAATAATAAAATCGAGGTGTTTTAATTGCTTCATTTGCGGTTAATTGTGCTAAATCTTCTTTAATTCGAGAATTTCCCGATTTCAACTTAGCCTCAAATCCCTTAGGTGCCCAATCAGCAGCAGGCTTTTCTAAGTAAAGGGAAGACAAGGTCATAATAATTAAGTAAGATAGCCCGAGAATATAAAATGTGTTTGCTGTTCCTACAGAATTAATTAACCATTCCATCACAGGGCTGGCGATTGCAGCAGCAAATCCAAATCCCATTATCGCAAGACCTGTAGCAAGTCCTCTCCTATCCGGAAACCACTTAACCAAGGTTGATACAGGTGCAATATATCCTACACCAAGCCCAATACCTCCAAGTACTCCATATGTAATATAAAGAAAAGGTAGCGATCCTAAATTAATAGCTAATCCAGATCCAATGACCCCAGCACCAAAGAATCCTGCTGCGAGTAAACCAGCTGCTCGTGGACCGTACTTTTCAACAAAGTGTCCTAAAAATGCTGCAGATAATCCTAGAAATAATATTGCAATACTAAATGTTAATTGTACTTGAGAAGCACTCCATCCAAACTCCTCCATTAATGGATTTGTAAAGTTACTCCATGCATAAACAGATCCTATGGAAATGTGGATCCCAACTGCCGAAGCGGCAATTAACCAGCGATTTTTTGTTTTTTTCATGTAGTCATCCCCTCATTTTATAAAGCTTTATCTATAAATTTTAGTAGAGCTGCGTTTCTATTATTTAAAGATTATTTCAATAATAAAAAAATTAGTGCTTATCATGCATTAAGCCTTCTGAAAACATATATACATCATTAAAACAAAGAAAACCGTCAATCCCTAATTAGATAGCAAACAAGGTAACTTGCCTATCTAAATGGTGATTGACGGTTAGTTTCAAGCAGGATTCGCTACTATCGGACCAACAGTTAATCGCTTTCAATTTTGGAACAATTTAAATCGATGACAGGGTCGCTATCTCGGATTCAAAATGTTACAATATCATGAACTTTGTACCGAAATAATAACATGTATTCTATTATTCTGCAACAATAATTTTCGATTTTTAAAGCTTATGCTTTCATAATTGACAAACTTTCATACTTGTTAATGACACCATAATATGATTATATGTTATGTATCTTATAATTTAGGTGAGATGGTAAATGGACATGAAAATGAGCATCAATCAAAACATTCGTAAATACTCAAATGGAAATTTATTTGATACAACCGACAACATTGTAACCGAATTTCCATTAACAATATTCGTTAACAATGTGGAATTTGCAACAATGGTTTGCACTCCTACACACTTTAAGGAAATGGTCGTTGGGTTTTTGGCATCCGAGGGTGTTATTCGATTTTATCGTGAAGTTGAATCTATTTCCATTGATGAAGAAGCCGGCTATGCCTATGTAAAACTTTATGCCGAAGTAACAACAAACCAACAGTATTACTCTAAAAGATTTATCGGATCCTGCTGTGGTAAAAGCAGACAGTTTTATTTTCAAAATGATGTTAAAACATCAAAGACCTCAATGAGCAAACAAACTCTTTCACCTTCACAGTGCATCTCTCTAATGAAAGAAATGCAGGAAAGCAGTATTGTTTTTCAGGAAACAGGTGGTGTACATAATGCAGCTTTATGTACACCTGAAAAAATGATTATTTGCAGGTCTGACATAGGTAGACATAATGCATTAGATAAATTATACGGATATAGCATTTTGAACGAAATCCCTGTACGTGATAAAATTATCGTATTCAGTGGTAGAATTTCTTCTGAAGTCCTAGTTAAAGCATCAAAAATTGGTGTCGGGATTGTCTTATCAAAATCTGCTCCAACTGATCTTGCCATCAAACTTGCAGATGATTTAAACATCACAGCAGTTGGCTTTATAAGAGGAACTTCATTTAATGTCTATTCCCATCCAGAACGGATTATTGAAAAATAAATTAAGGGAGGAATCGTATTGAGCAATAGTCATACTACTCATGATTACTTTGATCGCCCCCTGCGCGACTTGCGTATTTCTGTTACAGATAAATGTAATTTCCGCTGTACTTATTGTATGCCTGCTGAAATATTCGGACCGGACTACCCTTTTTTAAAGAGAAATGAATTGCTTTCTTATGAAGAAATAGAACGTGTGACGTCTATTTTTGTTCAATCTCTAGGTGTTAAAAAAATTCGAATTACTGGTGGAGAACCGTTAATGCGGAAAGATTTGTCTACTCTTATTGATCGGATTAGCCAAATAAACGGTGTTGAAGATATTGCTATGACAACAAATGGTTATTTTTTACCTAAATATGCAAAAGAATTAAAAGCTGCCGGGTTAAAACGTGTATCAATCAGTCTTGATTCTCTTGATGATGAAGTATTTGGAAAAATTAACGGTCGAGGTGTCTCAGTTCAATCTGTCATTGACGGTATCGACGCAGCATCAGAGGCTGGAATAAAGGTAAAAATTAATATGGTTGTTAAACGTGGGATGAACGACCAGGAAATTATCCCTATGGCCAAGTATTTCAGAGAAAAAGGCCATATTTTAAGATTTATTGAATTTATGGATGTTGGAAATACGAATCAATGGAACCTGAAAGATGTTTATTCTAAAAAACAAATCATTAAAGATATTCACGAGGTAATGCCGTTAGAGTCTATTGATCCAAATTATACAGGTGAGGTAGCAAGTCGTTACCGCTATATTGGTTCCGACATAGAAATTGGTGTCATTTCATCTGTTTCAGATGCGTTCTGTTCAACATGTAATCGAGCTCGGTTATCAGCCAGCGGTTCTTTATATACATGTTTGTTTGCGTCTATTGGTCATGATTTGCGTGGAGAGATACGTTCAGAAAAAACAGACGAAGAACTTGCAGAGCATATTCGGGCAATCTGGCGTGGACGAAAAGACCAATATTCGGTTGAACGAGGAGAAGCAACTACAACTAGGAAAAAAATTGAGATGTCACATATTGGAGGTTAATGAACAGCCATGAGTAATTGTAAAATCGATCACTCTTCTGAAGATGTGAAAAAAAAATTACAAGATCAAACACCCTTTCTTACTACTCAATTAGTAGAACAATGCTCACTATTTTTATCCACAGATATTAGTCAAACTGAATTAAATGAATTATTTCATTTACTTAAAAAGTATGATTTATTAACTGATGAAGAGAAAAATGTTCGAAACCAAAAAATTGAAGCATTAATCTCAAATTAAACTATTTTAAAAAAATAAACAAGATAGCCTGAGCTATCCTGTTTATTTTTTCAAAATATCTTACTATGTTATTTTTAATGAACCGGAAGATGTTCATGATGATGTTTTTCTTTTTTATTATGTCTTTTGCGGTTAATAACTTGATTTAATGCTTTTAACATCCATCTGTCAGCTCCGTAGAAGTAACCAGCTGTACCTGCTATTATTAATAAGAATGCAGCAGTATAGAGAATTGGATTTGTGCTAATTGTCCCTGCCATCATAAAATTGAAGTTCATGAAAGCACCTGCTATTAGTGCTGGGATCGTTGCGGCTCCTACTATTAACCCGATACCGACTAAAACTTCTCCCCAAGGTATTAACACATTAAATAATGGTATATTGGGAAGGGCAAATTCCTCAAGAAATGCAGCATACCAAGCGTGTACAGCTGGATTTTCTCCACTTGCTTTAACAATGGCCCCTTGTATAAATCCTGTTGCATCAAAACCATCTGTTACTTTATGAATCCCTGCTTCCAGCCATTGTACTCCTAACCAAACTCTTAAAACTGTCCATATAATCGCCATTTTCGGTCCTTTTAACCAATTCATGGTTTCAACAGCTCCTTTTTGTGAGGTTTTTCACAATTAACTTTAAATTTTTTAAGCTAGCTAGCTTTATTGTGAAAGTTTGTGAAGTTCTTCACTAACTTTCTACACCTTTATAATACCCTCTTTTACACCAAGTGGCAATAGACTTCACAGTATGTTCAATAAAGAATTTCAGGTATAACCAAAACTTTTTTCCGTTGACTTTCTTTTTATTCCATTATATAATTTATCTCGGAGTTATAAATCTTTAAGTTGAGATATTTTAAACTAAGTTATTTATTGGAGGAGAAAAAATGACAAAATCGAAATGGAATCTTGACCCGACACACAGTGGTGTAGATTTTTCAGTTAAACACATGATGTTTGCGACAGTTAAAGGCGGCTTTACAAGCTTTAATGCTGAAATAGATGCTGATCCAACAGATTTAACCACCGCTGATATTACATTCACGGTTGATTTAGCAAGTGTTGATACACGAAACGAAGATCGTGATAATCACTTACGCTCTGCTGACTTTTTCGATGTTGAAAATCATCCTTCTATGACATTTACATCAACATCTATCGAAAAAACAGATGATGATGAATATAACGTTACTGGTGACTTAACATTACATGGCGTAACAAAATCAGAAACATTTGTGGTTACTTTTGAAGGAACTGGTATTGACCCATGGGGAAATGAAAAAGCAGGATTCGGTGTTGAAGGAAAGCTAAAACGCAGCGATTATGGCTTAACTTGGAATGCAACATTAGAAGCAGGCGGCGTTCTCGTTGGCGATCAAATCAAAGTTTCTTTACAATTACAAGCTGCTAAAGCGTAATAGAACGATAAAAGGGATTGAAGGCAGAAACTTCAATCCCTTATTTCATGTTCTTACCATAAAAGATTTCGTCCATTTCTTTTGTCAAACTTGCCGTAATTTGCTCTTGCTCTTCTTTACTAAGCTTTTCTTTCGTATATCCAAACAAGTAATTATTTAAGTCAAATTGTTTAAGCTTACATTTTGTATGGAAGATATTTTCTTGATATATGTTCACATCAATCATATCAAATTCTTCCTTCACTTCATCAGGTATATAATTTTGAATCGAACTAATATCGTGGTCAATAAATAGTTTATTTCCACTTATATCTCTGGTAAATCCCCGCACTTTGTAGTCCATTGTGAGGATGTCCGTATCAAAAGAATGAATCAAATAGTTTAATGCCTTTAGTGGTGATATTTCACCACATGTTGAAACATCAATATCTGCACGAAACGTGCTAATCCCCTCATTTGGATGATATTCAGGATATGTATGAACAGTAATGTGACTTTTATCCAATCCCATCACAACTGCTTCAGGTAATGGACCAGGGGATTCATCGAAAGACTCTGTTGGTACTTCTACAACAGGACCTTCTGAAACTAAAATGGTTACACTGGCCCCTTGTGGAACATAATCTTGTTTTGCAATATTCAAAACATGTGCTCCAATGATTTCGGTCACATTTTTTAAAATATTTGTTAACCGTTCTGCATTATATTGCTCATCTATATATTCGATATATGCTTCTCTTTCTTCTCTTGTTTTTGTGTAGCATACATCATACATATTAAAGCTTAACGATTTTGTTAAATTATTAAAACCATGGAGCTGTATTCGTTGTTCTGGAGTCAGTTTCATCCTTCTTCCCCCTTAATTTTGAATTATCCGAGACACCATTACACTTTTATATTACCCATTTTTCATAAACACAATCATTAGACTGAAATTGCCCATTGAATAGAAAAAAAAGCACCTCAAACGAGATGCCTAAAGTTTGTTTAATGCAACTGAAATCTGATCATCTCCTGCAATCAAATCAAAAGAACGTTTTTTTGTATGATCATTCGACAAGGCCTCTACAATCGTTTGTGCTACATCCTCACGTGGTATATAGCCTCTTTCCAATTGATCACCCACAGATATTTTTCCTGTTCCTTTTTCATTTAATAGCCCACCTGGACGAATAATTGTATATGTTAAATTTGATTGCATTAGTACACGATCAGCATAGTGCTTTGCAACATAATATGGCTTTATTGCTTCATTCCAATTTTCACGATTATTAGCCTGAAGGGCACTTACCATAATAAATCGATCGACTCCAGCTGCTTCTGCCGCTTCCATCGTTTTAACAGCTCCATCTAGATCAATTAATAATGTTTTTTCCGCACCTGTGCCGCCTCCTGATCCAGCTGTAAAAACAATAGCGTCACATCCCTTCATCGCCTGTTTTAATTGAGCAACACTTCCTTCTAAATCAGCAATAACTGTTTCAATTCCCTTCTTAGAAAATTCTTCCTTTTGCTCCTGCTTTCTAACCATTGCCAATACAGAGTGTTCATCATCGCTATGTAGTATTTCCGTCAACTTTTGTCCAATTTGTCCATTTGCTCCTACAACTAATACTTTCAAAATATTTCTCCTCCTTCTTTATCCAATTATTTCAAAGAATCAAGATAAGTTCAAAAATTTTGTTTTTATTCAAACCCATTTTGCAAGACAGAAAGGATTTTTTCTTCTATTATTTTCCCTTTTTCTTCATCAATCATATGATTTAATATGATTGAAAAGATTACTACTTCTCCACTCTTCGTTTCCAAAAAGCCTGATAAAGAACTTACATTCGTCAATGTGCCTGTTTTTGCTACTACCTTATGTTTGAGGGGTGAGTTTATCATTCTTTTACGTAGCGTTCCCCCTGTTAATTTCTCCATCTCACCTGAAACAGGCAATGCTTTGTATAAGTGTGAGAACCATTCTTTGGATTGGGCTTTGTATAATAACTGTGTCATGGTATTTACCTGTGTCGAATTTACATGTGATAATCCTGAACCATCTCTAAGGACTGTATTGTTCACATCGATTCCTAATTGATGCAAGGTACTTATTTCGGTTTCTAACCCTTTTTCCCATGTACCTTGATTATGAGTGACCTTACCCATCTCTTTTACAAGCATTTCTGCTATCGTATTGTTACTTAATTTTAAAAATGGAATAAGGATCTCAGACAATGGCTCTGATTCATGTAAAATGAGCTTTTGAGTATGAATTGGTGTTAAATCAGGATAATAATCCCCTGTGACATGTATCCCCTGTTGGGCAAATTCCTTCTTAAAGAGAGCAAGTGTATATTTTGTAGGATTCCAAATTGAAATCCATTCTTTCATTATTTTTTTATCTTCAGGTATTGTTCCTTCAATCATCACTTCGTTTTCACCATGAACTCGCGTAATATTTAACGATTCTTCACTTTCTGCCTCTGTTGTTTTGGCTTTATTATGAATGATCACATAATCGGTAGAAGGAATTAATGTAATCTTAGGTGCTCTGCCTTTTTGGCTGGGTGTGATTTGAATTTGTATCGTTCCTGCATCAAAATCTTCGTCAGGTGAGGCTGTTAAGGCTGAAATTTGTGCTCCATAATAGGCTGTTTCATCTGTCCAGGGTAAATCAACAGAATAACGAACCATATCGTATCTGCTATCATCTCCTATTACATCTCCATCAATTGTTTTGATTCCTTTTTGTCTTAATTGTTTTGCCATCATCTTAATATCTTTTATTGTAAGTGTAGGGTCTCCCCCGCCTTTTATGTATACATTTCCTTTTAATACACCTTTATTCTTCCATTTTCCATCTGTTTTTATTTCAGTGTTAAAGGAATAGTCTGGACCAAGTATCGTTAATGCTGCTATGGCTGTGAATAGTTTTAAACTGGACGCTGGAGTTAAGCTTGTTTCCCCGTTATGAGAATACAAAATTTCACCTGTAGAAGCTGACCGTACACTTAAACCTGAAATAGCTCCTCTCATCATTGGATCATTCGTTAAAACAGATTCAAGCTGGGTTACTCCTTCTGCTTGCAGCTCCAGTGAATATATTGTGCTGCTTGTTAGAATTGATGCTATCAGAGTTGTTGCCACTAAAAGCAAAAGAAAAAAAGTTTTCTTCATCATTATTCGACCAACTCCCTTTTACAGATCTAAACTTTAATTTCTTCAATCTAATGGTTTTTATCCAATGTAGCTGTAAAAAAGAAAACCCGAGAACATCTTGTTCCCGAGTTGCCCTTTTTATATTTTAGTAACCAATATAAGAAGCTCCAATGATGATTAAAAGAATAAACAATACTACGATTAGAGCAAATCCTGCTCCATAACCATATCCGCCTGCGCCGCCCATACTATCACCTCCAGAACTGTTTATATACTATATGTAAAAATTCCCTTTCAGGTTATAGGCAAAATCATTAAGATCTTTGTTATTTCCTTTTTTACATTCATCAGATACACTTTATGTATCAACTTTTATGGAGGCTATAACCATGTGTGGACGATTCTCATTAGCAACAGAGCAATCAATTATTGAGGAACAGTTTGATGTATTGATTCAAGAAGAACTTTCATATCGTTATAATATCGCTCCTTCACAAGATGTTTTTGTGATCGGTTCCAATGGACATGAACGAATTGGGAGATTTATGCGTTGGGGACTTGTACCTCCTTGGTCAAAGGATGTAAAAATAGGCTATAAAATGATTAATGCCCGTTCAGAAACTATTGATGAAAAAGTAAGTTTTAAAACTCCCTTTTTAAAGAAGAGATGCCTGATTATAAGCGATGGGTTTTATGAATGGAAAAGGAATGGAAAAGAAAAACATCCGTATAGGTTTGTCATGAAAGATCGGCAACCTTTTGCACTTGCAGGTCTTTGGGAATGCTGGAATAAAGGGGACCAACAATTGTTCACATGTACGATTCTGACAACTGAAGCTAATAAAGTTACGGAAGAGATCCATAATAGAATGCCTGTTATTCTTCGAAAAGATGATTTTCATATGTGGCTGGATCCTAAATACCATAACGTAAAAGAACTAAAATCATTACTCGTACCTTTTGACGAAGGATTAATGGAGGCTTATGAAGTTTCAAATCTTGTTAACTCTCCGTCCAATGATGTAAAAGAATGCTTGGAACCTATTAATAGTAAATAAGAAGGAGCTGTCTCTACACTTCTCTATAAATCCGAAGTGAAACAAGATAACTCCTTTTAGTTGCCTACAATTTAAAATTTTTTTCGTACCAAGTTTTTGCCTGCTCAATTTCTTCTCTTGTTAATTGGTGACCTGCCTGTCCCCAATGTTCGGTAATAGTTGCTTGTGCATTTCGTAAAGCCTCTGCTAATTCCTTCGTTTCTTCAATAGGGATAATAGGGTCATTTACACCAGCTCCAATAAAGATCGGTGTTCCATCTAAATTAGGAATTTCAACCTTTCTTCTAGGTACCATTGCATGAAGTAATATGGCTCCTTGTAAAGCATTTTTATGATGATACATAAGACTCGCTGCAATATTGGCGCCATTTGAATAACCAATTGCTAAGATTCGATTACGATCAAAATGATACTTTATTGCACTATCCTCTAAAAACTCGTTTAGCTCGCTTGTTCGAAAAATAAGGTCTTCTTCATCGAAAACTCCTTCTGATAAACGACGGAAAAATCGGGGCATTCCGTTTTCAGAGACATTTCCTTTCACTCCAAGAACTGAAGCATCGGGAGCAATCATTTCAGCAATTGGCAATAAATCTTTTTCATTCCCACCTGTCCCATGTAATAAAAGCAATGTAGGAGCATGCTTGTCTTTTCCTTCAATAAAAATATGTTTCATTCCTCTTTTACCTCCGATGTTTAAGATTCTTTTGTATCTAACGGCTTTAACTTCGCTTCGATTTCTTCTCGTTGATGTTCAAAATAAGGAGGCAAAGCTAAATTTTCTCCTAAATGTTCGAAATCTTCATCACCTTCAAATCCCGGTCCATCTGTAGCCAGCTCAAAAAGAATGCCATTTGGTTCTCTAAAGTACAAGGAGCGGAAATAATAACGTTCGACAAATCCTGAGTTAGGTAAGTGATTATTTTTTAAGAGTTCGGCCCATTTTTTTAACTCTTCTTCATCTTCAACCCGAAATGCAACATGATGCACACTCCCTCTTCCAGGTCGCTCGCGGTTATTTTCAGCATCTTCGATAATATGAACCTCCGCACCAGTTCCACCCTCACCTGTTTCAAAGACCCGAACTTCTTTTTGATCATTATTTCTAGTATATCCCTGCTTTTCTCTAAAGCCCATTAAATTTGTTAATACATTTATTGTTCGTTCAGGACGGGATACTGTTAACACTACAGGTCCTAGCCCTACAATTCCATTTTCGGAAGGCACAGTGCTTTTATCCCAAGGTTTTCCACCTTCAACACCGATATTTGTTTCATCAGAAACAAGAATCAATCGTTGACCCTCGTGATCTCGAAATGAAAGAGTAGCGCGTCCCAATTCTACTTGTATTTCATCATGATCTACTTCCAGCTTCTCAAAACGTTTTTTCCAATAGTGTAGTGCTACATCATTTTTCACACGAAGAGATATTGCTGAAATACTATTTGTTCCCGGATATGTTCGTCCTGCGCGGGGAATTTCAAAAAAGGTTAAATCTGTTCCAGGATTTCCCCTCTCGTCTGCATAAAATAAATGGTAAACAGATGTATCATCTTGATTAACTGTTTTCTTAACTAATCTAAGTCCCAACACCTTTGTATAAAAATGATAATTTTCTTTGGCATTTGCAGTAAGGGCAGAGACATGGTGTATTCCTTTTAAAGGTTTAATCGTCATATAAATCGTCCTCTCCAACTGTTCAGAATAATCTTATTTCATATATCTTGAATTCAAGATAATTATATATGAACTTTGTTCATCCGTCAAGATATGAACCTTATGTAAAAGGGGCTAACGAACTGTTCGTTAACCCTTTTTTTTTACTGTTGAATAAATTGTCTTTGCTGTTGGAAATGACGGTAGCTTGGAATTTGTTGTTGTACCTGGTTTTGCGTGTGTATTGGTTCATTTTGCATGATTGCTTGAGAAGAGTTGAATGCTGCACCGGAAATTTCCTGCTGCATTTGATTACAAATATTTAGGATCTGCTGACATTGTTGTAATGCTTGATTATGTCCTTGCAAGCTTTGTTGTATCACTTGTGTGGCTTGTTGTTCTTTTTGCATGAGTTGTTGTAGTACTTGTGCATTTTGTTGTTCTTGTTGCAACATTTGTTTGTATAATTGTGTACCTTGCTGTGTTTGTTGAATTAACTGTTGAACAATTTGTCGACATTCATTAATTTGTTGCATCGCATGTTGTGGTGTATGCATGTTAAATCCCTCCAAAGTATTAGTATGTTTGTTGTTGGTTGCTATAAAGCGCGTTTGGCTGGTAACTGTTAATCATAGCGTTAGTTGTTGCCTGATCAAATGTAGGCACTTGATAATATCCTTTTTGATTCATATACATCCATGTTTCGTATGCTTGATCTGCACAGTTTTTTGCACTTTGAGTCATCATTTCTCTCATTTGAGAATCTGTTAATTCCAAGGCAGCATGCATTTTCATGACCGCACCTGATTTGTGTGTGCCCAACATTAATGATGCTACATCACGGTCATTCAACTGGTTAAGTGATGCATTAGGAGCTTCAGGTACCCCATTCATTTTTATTCCATATGTTGGTGTTGTTTTCATCGATGTTTGTACAGATTGAAGCTGACCTTGGTTTCCTTTTTGCTGTAATGTGTTAACAAAAGCTGTATACTCGTTCGTCATAAATGAAAGCTGATTTTGAAGAATATTTTTCAAGTTTTGGTCCTGACAATGTTGTTGTAAAAGCTGGAATTGATTTATCCCATTTATCATACAACTTAACACTTCATGGCACTCCATAATTTCATGAGCACCTATGTTTACTTGGTTCATTTGGCTTTGCAAGGAAATACCCCCTTAAGTCATTTTTTAAAGCCAAATTTAAAATCCCACCAACAAATATGAATTATTCATTTATTACGTATTCATAAAAATTAAAAAAACACGACTTACCGCTAAAAATGGCGGAAGTCGATGTCTTTTTTTACCTTAGTAAATTTTCTTAAAGTACAAAAAAACCTAGAATAAATACTAGGTTTTTAATAAAAATAAGGTTGTATTGAACCGTTTGGTTTTAATGTCATGGTTATTCTTGCATGATGTTCAATATCTTTCGTTAATGTGAAGTAGATACCATTCCATCCAAGCAGCCAACCTTTTGGTGCGCAAGCTTGCAAGTGTAACAATTGATATTTATACATTTTATAACGAAGAGACATAGCGAAGTGTCCCTCAACAATTGCATACCATAATTCCTTTAAATAAGCTTTAGCCTCTTTAAAAGCTTCAGATTGTGAAATTTGATTTACCGTATGATAATTCATCTGTCTCCCTCACCCTCTTTCTACTAGATTAGTTGAGATCGACCAATAATACTAGTCTTAAATGTTTCCAATCTTAAGCAGGGCTGTTCATTGTATTTTCATGATCATGATCCATTTCTTTTATTGGAGATTTCTTATATCTTCCAATTATATTACTTGCAATAAAGATGCATAAAATTGAGAATAGGGCACTTAGCCAGCCTACTAATGTCAGTGCCAATAAAATAATCATAGAGTCACATATGAACAATACAATCCCTCGATTGATCCTATATTTTTTATCCATATATAATCCTAAAATATGAATTCCGCCTAATGAAGAACCGTTATTTAATACAAACGTTACACCAATTCCAATGAGTAAACCTGAAAGGATAGAAGCAAATAACATGTTCAATTCCAAAGCTGGAATAATTTGGTCAAACCATTCACGAAGTAAGGAGATACCTGTTATTGATAATAAGCTTGAGATCGTAAACCATTTCCCAAGCTCACGAATTGATATTAGAAAAAAAGGAAGATTCACGATAAAAAAGAGTGTACCCCAGGATAGAGGAGATAGAAATGAGAAGATGGTTGAAATACCTGCTGTTCCACCAAATGTTAGGTGATGATCTGATAATATTTTTATACCTAATGAAGTTAAAATAAGTCCAATTAAGACAAAAGAGAGTTTTTTTATAAAATCCATATAAAGCCCCCGATCATTGTTATCCTATTATAATTTATCTCATAGAGTAACCCTGGTCAATATATTGGAAATTATTCGGAATTTTTTATTTATTACAACAAGGAGACTTTACCACAAAAACTTCATATAGCTGAGTTTCATGTGATAAAGTCTTATTACTTAATGAAGGTTATTTAGAATCTTATTTAACTTTTTCTGGTTCAGCATATTCAATGCCAAATGTTTCAACTGTTATTTCTTTTATTTTTTGTTCTTCTAACGGCTTGTCCTGTTCATCCGTTTCTACTTCTACGATTTTATCAACAGCTTCCATTCCTTCGGTTACTTTTCCAAAAGCTGCATAATCTCCGTCAAGATTAGAGGAATCAGCAACCATAATAAAAAACTGGGATCCGGCTGAATTAGGGTCCTGTGCTCGTGCCATCGAAATGACACCTCTTTCATGCTTCACATTATTTTCAAAGCCGTTTGAAGAAAATTCTCCTTTTATACTATAGTCAGGTCCACCCATTCCTGTACCCTCAGGATCTCCACCTTGTATCATAAAGCCGGGAATCACGCGATGAAAAATAAGTCCATCATAAAATCCGGAATTGGCTAACGTTATAAAGTTACTAACCGTATTTGGAGCTACATTAGGATATAGCTCAACTTTTATGACATCACCATTTTCCATTGTTATTGTTGCCAATGGATTTTCCTCAATGTTTTGAAGTGGCTTTTTACTCGTTCCTTCCCCCTCGTTTGCTCCACAACCCGCTAACAAGATTAGGAACAAGGAAAAGATTAATAGATTAAACCTTTTTTTCATATATTACTCCTTTCTGAACTGGAATGTACGAATACTTCTCATTGCCTTCATAAATGCTGTTATGTATGTTACCGTTAAAGTATACAAGATTTATATAGGTGGTGTCTAACTTGTCAATGTCTGAACTTAAACATCTTTTGAAGGATTACTACCCTTTTTCACTGTTAACTGAATTTCAACTTCAAGAATTAACTGATAAGGCCTCACATAAGCAATTTTCGAAGAACGAATTTATATTTCATGAAGATGAGGCTGTTGATGATATTGATCTCTATTTTCTTGTTTCCGGTTTAGCTAAGAATATACTCCACCAATCAAATGGAAAACAATTATCTTTAAGATATTATTATCCGGGGGACATTATCGGGTTAATGGTGATGTTTACGAGCGGTGAATTAAATTTTTCTGTTCAAGCACTGGAAAATTGCACGGTATTCAAATTAAATAAACGACATTTCTTTGAAATTATGACACGGAACAATGATTTTTCAAAGGTTATTTGGGGAAGTATTGGTGAGCGAACAAAGTCCTTATATGATGAAATGAAAAATAAAGGATCTCAAGATGATGATGAAGAAAATGTACATCTTTTAAAGACACGAGTAAAACTCCTCATGGATACGCCAATCTTTGTTCCGCCCCATTATAAGATGAGTGATGCTGCAAAAATTCTAAAAGATCAAAATGCATCAGGATTAATCGTAAGCAGTGATTCATCAAAGATGCTCGGCATGATTACTTATGATGAGATATTAACATTTGCTTCAACATCTCCTGCAACAAAATTAGTTAGCGATTGGATGAATCCAAATCCGGCATATGTTGATGCAGATGCTTTTGCGTTCGAAGCTTTATCATTTATAAAAAATAAGTTAAGTACATGTATTCCTGTTTTGAATAACCAAAAAGTGATCGGTATGTTAACTTCCCGCTCATTTTTAAATCTTGAAAATTCCAGCTATTTAGATCTAACCTATAATGTAAAGAAATCTACATCACTTGAAGACTTAGTTACACACGGACCTCTAGTGAACAAAACGCTACATTCTTTTGTCCAAGAGCTTGTTGAAAAAGAAAGCTATGCATATGAAGTATCGGAAATGATTACAAACCATAATGACAATCTCCACAGACACATGATTAAGCTAACTGAAAATGAAATGAAACAACAAGGATATGGTACACCTCCCATCAACTACTGTTTCATTATAATGGGAAGTCAAGCTAGAAATGAACAAGGCTTCCGTACTGACCAAGATAACGGCATGATTCTAGCTGATTATGATCATTTATCAAATCGGGAAGAAATTGAAAAGTATTTTAACACTTTTACTCAAAAGTTGAATACATCCCTCCGTCAACTAGGGTTTCCGGAATGTACAGGCGGAATTATGGCAAAAGAAGAAAAATGGAGAAGGTCGGTATCACAATGGAAAAAGGATATACAGACCTGGAAAAATGAACTTGACGCTCAGGAAATCCAAAATTTTACGATGTTTTACGATTTCAGACCTATCTATGGAGATTTTTCGTTAGCAAGTGAAGTAAGAACATTTTTAAATGAAAAAGCTCAGCATTCTAAAATGTTACAGCAATTATTAATGAAGGACGCTTTGCGTTTTAAAATTTCAGCTCATCCTTTTGGACTCATAAATATAAAGCAAAAAAACAAAAAAATTAATGTCAAAAAAACAGGTCTAACACAAATTATATATTCGACAAGAATAAACGCGATAAAATATGGAATCAATGAAGTAAGTACAATAAAAAGACTTAATGCTTTAAAAAACATACAAGCAATGCATCCTCGAGATGTTGAAAATGCTAAAACAGCCCTTCATTATTTACATTATTTTAGACTTAGACAAAACTTGAAAGAATTAGAAAACAATAATCATGTTTCTAACGAAATCCCGATTCATGACCTAACTAAAGAAGACAGAATGAAGCTTAAAGAAGCATTACAGGTTGCTCATCGTATGCAACAAGTAACAAAAATCAGCTTTAACAGAAACCGGGTGGTGTAGCCAGTTTGCCAGATGAAATTAAGATCATAAAGTATTTTCTTTGGGATCATTACTTTCTAAAATACCATATAAAAAAAATGACGCAATTACCTTCCTTTTCAACAGCTAGACAATCAATCGAGAAATTCCTATCTAGTCAACAAGGACTGATGAAACAATCGCTGTCATCTTGCACCTTTACAATTTTTGATTTAGAAACTACGGGATTTTTTCCCGCTATGGGTGATGAAATCATTTCAATAGGTGCTATAAAAGTAAAAGATCTCCAAATACAATATAATGAAGCATTTTATACAATCGTCAAACCTATTGGAAAAATACCAAAAGGAATCCAAGAACTTACAGGTCTGCCAGAAGAGATCCTTAACAAGGCAGAACCTTTTCCAGTTGGTTTATCCAAGTTTCTTGATTATAGTAAAGGAAGTATTTTAGTTGCACATCCTGCTACCTTCGATATTGAATTTTTAAAATCGACAATCAAACTATGGAGTCTTCCTCATTTTTCTGTTGAATATTTGGATTCACATCTTCTTGCAAATGAAATGTTCCAAGGAATGCGCAATTACTTAGATGAACTAGTTGAACGTTTAGGCATACCTGAACGAGAAAGGCATCATGCATTAAATGACGCGATTATGACTGCAGAAGTTTTTATAAAACTAATTGAAAAGTTTGATCCATCTAAAATGATATCAGAATTACAGTAAAAAGGAGTGACTTTTGTAAGTCACTCCTCAATTTTTATACTTTTTTAAAGACTGCAGCCTGTATGGCCATCTCTCCTTGGTTATGATTTGTAATATGTGAGAAAGTGTAAATACATCCACATCCATCTATATCAAACAATGTCATTTCCATAAAATCTTGCGGCAACTCGTGCAAATGCTTTAGAATAATTTCATTTTCAGATGTGTGATAAAGATCTCCTTTCTGTAAGTAATGAACGAAAGGATTTGTTTCTAGTAGATTTTCTGACGGAATGTTGAAATAATTCATTTAAAGCACCTCACCTTTTTCTTTTAATTCAGTATTTTCTGATTATTTATATAATACATGATTCTTTACACTTTGAAAACTATTTTTTAAACATTTTTTCAAGATTAATCTTCTGTCTTTTTCCACGAAAACTTCTTTTTTCTTACAAAAGTTTCTCCTGCATTCCTCTTTAATGACAAGCAAATGATACCAATTACCTAATCTACTTTTCATGATAAAATAAGCTGAAGGATGTGATAGAATTGATACGTTTTAACCAAATTTTCATTATATTACTATTATCATTCCCTTTTTTAATCAGCTTTGAAACCACTGATATAGATGATAAGACATTTGCATCTTTTCAATCACCTGAAGGAATAAATTTTACGAGTTATACGCCTTCTTGGGATGAAGATAAATTGAAAGATTTATATAAAGAACTGTTATTAAATAAACATGGGCAAGAGATATCGGAATTAAATGAAGTTAGGGTTTTAGGTGGAACACATTCTAGCACAAACACGAAAGGAAGCTATCATTCTCTTACGAAAACAATTGTTTTATACCAAGGCAATCAATATGAAACACCTGTTGATTACCGTGAAACACTTTCACATGAATATGGGCATCATTTTGCCTATCATTATTTTCCAACACATCACCTTCCATTCTCAGAGTGGCAAAGAATACGAGGAATTGATGTTGCTGACATGAGGTGGGACGCTTTTTGGAATTATGATGAACGTTATCACGCATTCTACCCGCAAGAAATTTTAGCGGATGATTATGTTCTTTTATATGGTGCCACGAGTGAAGTAGAATCTGAAGATGTCATGTCAAATGAGATCTTCTATCTGCGTACACAGCATGAAAATCAAGATATTCCCAATGTGCTGGAAAACAAGAAGTTACATTCTTTTTTGGAGGAAAAAACAGGCCTATCTATTGATTCATCACGGATCATTGAATCACCAAGTTTAATCGAGTGGAATGATCAAACCATTCGTTTCTCAGTTTCATCAAGGGATCATATTGCATACCGCCTAAACCTTGAGCTAATTAATCAAAATGAAAACCAATTAGTTGAATTGTATGAAGTATCCTCACATGATACGAATACATTGACTTTTAATCTACAAGATCAGGATATAATTAATTTGACCGACTATGATTATGCCTTAATTTCGATTGATATTGTTGACTTAACAACATCAATTGGATTTGAAACAGACGAAACACGCGTTTCACTTTAGTATCTTTTTAAAAAGGATTGAATAACTTAAAGAGTTACTCAATCCTTTTTATGTTACTTTTTCTCATATAAAACGGTTAAGCTAATTAATGTGACGAGAATGGTAGCACCCATATCTGAAAGAATTGCAATCCAAAGGGTTAATAATCCCGGAATTGTAAGGAGCAGTGCAATTAGTTTTAAACCTAATGCTAGTGCAATGTTAAATTTAATAATGGAATTTACCTTCTTTGCTGATTTAATTGCATTAGGTAATTTCCCGAGATGATTTTGCATTAACACGATATCAGCTGTTTCAATGGCACTATCTGTTCCTTTTCCCATCGCAATTCCTAAATCAGCTGTTGCAAGTGCAGGCGCATCGTTTATTCCATCACCAACCATCGCCACTTTTTCACGATTTGATAGCTCTTTTATTTTTGCCACTTTTTGATCCGGTAGCAAACTAGCAAAATAAGATTTCACCCCTACCTTACCTGCTACCTTTTCGGCCGTTTTTTCATGATCACCTGTTAGCATGACCGTATGTTGAATTCCTGATGCATGAAGATTTTTTATCACATTTTTACTTTCTTCTCTAATTTCATCAGATATCCCCATAATTCCAAGAGCATCACCGTCTGTTGCTAAAATGACAATTGTCATTCCTCTTTCTTTGTATTGCTTAATTTGTTCCTTCACATTTTGTTGAAAAGTGAAACCTTTCATATGTGATTCATTACCAAGAAAATACGTCACTCCCTCAATTTGGGCAACCAATCCGCTACCTGTCACTGTTTTTAACTCTTCTACATGTAGATATGATAATCCCTCTGCTTTTTTTACGATCGCTTTTGCAATTGGATGTGTAGAGTTTTTCTCAATGGAAGCTGCTATTTGCAGAAAGCCGGGATGATATTCAATATAATCTTCTACGTAAGGTTCACCTTTTGTTAATGTCCCGGTTTTATCAAAAGCAATTGTTGTAACCTTTCCTAATTGTTCCAGGAAGACTCCACCTTTTATGAGTATTCCATTGCGGGCATTCTTCGTTATGCCCGACACAATCGCAATTGGGGAAGAAAGGACTAATGCACATGGACAACCAACAATTAAAACAGCTAACCCCTGATAAAACCAATCGCCCCAGCTACCATCCAACAGCAATGGAGGGATTAGCATAACAAAAGCTGCAATAATCATAATGAGAGGGGTATAATATTTAGCAAATTTATTAATAAATAATTCTGTTGGTGTCTTTGTTTCCTGTGCCTCTTCTACAAGATGAAGGATCTTAGCCAGTGATGAATCTTCATATGCTTTAGTTATTTTAATTTTTAAGATTCCTTCATTATTTATACTTCCTCCAAAAACGGGTTCATTAATTGCTTTTTCAACAGGCATTGCTTCTCCAGTAATGGCAGCTTCGTTAACAGAACTTTTCCCTTCAATCACGATTCCATCAGAAGGAATTTTTTCTCCTGCTCGAACAAGTACCATCTGATCTACACCTAATGAGGAAATACTGACTATCCGTTCTTTATTGTTTTCTATTACAGTTGCTTCTTTTGGTGCAATTTCAAGAAGCTTTTCCATGGATTTTCTCGCCTTTTGCATGCCGAGTCCTTCTAAGTACTCGTTCAGGCCAAACAGTATAGCAACTAATGCCCCTTCTTTCCATTCACCAATGCCTAATGCACCAATCAAGGCAATTGTCATTAATGTTTCAATATTGAATTTAAATTTGCTTAAATTCTTTAACCCCTTTAAAAAGGTTTGATAACCACTTAATACCGTTGCCGCAAGGAACATACCGATTGCGATATATTCATTAAAGAAATTCTCTGTGGCAAACCCGGCGACATAGAGCAAAGCGGATATGGACAGAAGAACAATCCAATTGATACCTGATTGATGTTGATGATCATGGTGGGTATCATTTCCATCTTCTATAAAAGCTCCATCAGAAGATAAGATCTTTTTAACCTTGTTTAAATCTACAGAATGATCTACCTTCAGTTTTCCTGTATTATAACTTAATGATGCTGATTCACCTGATGGCAGTTTATTAATTTCTTCCTGAAGCTCTCTTGTACAATTGGCACAAGTTAACCCTTTTACTTTGTATTCATTCATTTCTCTCAACTCCAATGAGTGCTTAATGATGTTGTGCATGGTGAATGGTTTGCTGCAGGACATTCATGACATGATTATCATCAGGAGAATAAAATAATGTTGTACCTTCTCGTCTATATTTAACCAATCTGAGGTTTTTCAAAAACCTTAATTGATGAGAAACTGTCGATTGAAGAAGAGAAAGCTGCTCAGCTATATCATTTACTGAATGCTCGCTTTGGGACAATAAGTGAAGAATTCTAATTCTTGTTGGATCTCCTAAAGCTTTAAACGTTTGTGAAACAATAAATAGTATCTCCTCATCAAGTTGCTCTTGATTCTTTTGTTCATGATTTACTGATTCATCCATTACATTCACCTCTTGCTTTATTATATATTCAAATATGTATATATGTTCATATTATATAACTAAATGATAAAAAAAGAATTGGCTGCTGTCAAGCACACCAATTCTTTTTTTACGAGAAATGTTATTCAATTATTTGTTCATGAACGTATTCAACCAGCTTCACAGAGGAAACACGAACGGCTACATAGGGAGGTTTGCTATTTTCTAATAGTTCATATGGCATTCCCAGCCACAGATAATTCTGATCAATGATGATAAATGGAAATGGGACGTTTCTTTTTATCAATCTGTCATATTTAACTCCTGATACAGAATGACTTGCAACTATAGAGAATTTGACAGTTGACTTTTTTTCGTCACACATTGTCCTCCATTCCACAGGCAGGTCCTTCTCCATTGGAATTCCGATTATAATTGAATTTCTTGCTTGTTGTATATCTTTTTTAAGGTATTCTAATTTCTTTGCATGTAACCATGTTACCCGTGAGTGTTGGTTTTTAATCCAAGTACCAATCTGATGTGGAGAAACCTCTTGTTTCCTTGCTATTTGATGGTCTACAAGCTTGCGAAAAATTTTGCCTCTATATACCTTCGATTGGACAAAATGCTTATCTGCAAGATGAATAAATTTACCTCTTGTTCGAGTCATGGCTACATTAACTAACCTTTCACTATTCTTTCCAATTAATAGCATACCCGGACGTTCTTGCGGAAAGCTATCCACGGTATCAAACACCATAACGTCACGTTCACTTCCTTGAAATTTATGAACGGTTGCCGATATAATATCTGCCTCCATCAATTCTTCGGAATATATTTCGTTTAACAATGCCTCCATCAATACTGCTTGAGCTCGATAAGGGGTGACAAAACCAATTGATCTTGACCCTGAAATATATGCTTCATGGATGACTTGGAATGATAATAATAAATGCCAAAAATTATATCTGGAATTAGAAGCTTTTTCACTTAAACAATGCATTCCAGTATAACTACTATCTAATAAAACAGATGCAGAATTTGCAAATGGTTTACGCTCAACAATCTCATGTCTTGCGGTTCTCACACTTTTATGGTCACCTACAAGAGAATTGTACACGTATTTATTTGTAAACGAAGAGATATCAGGATGCATTCTTCTCTGCTCTTTTAAAAGAAACAGATGGGGGTGCATAGGTTGGCTATCATTTCTGTTTAACCATTCAACTACACCAGCTTTATGAAAGATATCCTCTCTTAACCATTCATCAACAAGTGGATGTTTGGCTGATGCAATCGGTGGTAATTGCTTAAAGTCTCCACAAATAATGATCCGTTTCCCTAAAGAAGCCGCAAATGCAATTTGTGGAACATACGCCATACTAGCTTCATCGACCATGACCACATCGAAGTTTTTTTCATATATAGTAGGATCGGTGGCTGCTTTAGCCAATGTTGTTCCTACAAGATTCGCATCATGAACAAGTTCTATTTCCTTATGGCGGATTTTTTCCGAAACATTTGATAATTTACGTTCAATTTCCAGAAGTTGCTCTGAGTCTCTTCGACTGTATGATTCCGCTAAGGATATTTTCATTAACCTTCTATCTTCGTAGAGCTCTGCTCTTTCGTTTGCTAAATCAGGGTGTCTTTTTTGGATCAGTTCATTTGTTGTTAAGTTGGTATTTGTATGTATCATTGATTGTGATCCATAGCGTACAAGATCACCTTCTCGATATAAACCTTTACTATGGATAAAGTGTGTTATCTCCATCATAAGAACATCAACAGCTTGATTACTTTGCGATAAAACTAATACCGAATCTTTTTTGTTGTATTTATTTGCAGCAACCCGGCTCAGTGTATATGTTTTTCCTGTACCTGGTGGACCCCAAACAAATGTTACCGGGTTATATTTACTCCTTAACACAAGTTCGTGAACAGATGATTTAATTTTAGCAATGGGATGCTTTGCTTCATTTGAAGGATTCATTAACCTTTTTACCCTTGCGCGTTTCCTTTTACTTTCCTTTATTTCATCTAGCCGATCATGAAGCTGATCTAATAACTCCCAAGGGTCATGAATCAAGTATAAATCAAAAAGTTGATGACCTAATGATTGTTCCAAAGAAAGAATAACACTTTTGCCTTCAGATGATAAAATCCTGCCATTTACAATCAACTTACCAGATTCTACCTTTATCGAGGAACCAACTGGTACCTTTAGAGGCATAAGTGATTCAAAATAATACGTAAAACCATCCTTATTTGACATTAGTTGCCCATTTTTCAGGGCGTATTTTGTACTTCCATATTTTTTAAGATGCATAATTTCTGCTCGCAATGCTTTTTGCCATAATTTAATGTATAGATTTGTGGATTTCATTCGTTCAATCCCTCGCAAATTTCAGCTTATCTCTAAATCGTTTATAACGAACCATACTATAACATGTTAAAATGTAAAAAGCCATGTAAACGGAAAAGAGTGGAAACTTAACAGCTCCCACTCACTTAAAAAACTTTTATAAAACCATATTTTTAGAATGATTTGAACATGTGCATTCTGCAAGACTATATCCTGTCACATCGAAACCGTTTTTTTGTAAGAAACGAACACCTATATTTTTTTCAAGCTGGCTTCCTGCTATTACATGGACCTTTTTTGACGGAATCTCATGATAATATCGCTTTAAATAAGGTATTGGTATGACAATTGCACCTGATATAGTCATTGTTGATAAATTATTATAATCGCGTACATCAACAATCTGACTTGCTTGATCATGGTTCTTGACATCAACACATGGAACGTTTTTGATCCATCTGCTCCTCTGTACAATAAAGTAACAAATTAGTAAAAAAAGTGCTAATCCCCCAATAAACAATAACAATTACTTTCCCCCTTTTTGCCGGCCATGTTGGAACACAATCTTACTATAAATGGTATAGTTTGTATAAATCAAGAAATTAGATTTTATGGAAACTTCATCCATTGAATAAAAAGAAATTTAATTATTATTTAATTCATTTAAAATCGAGTAAAGTTCTTCCAGATGAGTGATTTCATAATCAGGTTTTACTTCGTTTTTTTCTTTATCATGGCGATTAATCCAAACTGATTTCATCCCGATTCTTGATGCTCCGAGGATATCAGTCATTAAATTATCTCCTACCATTATGGCTTCATCTTTTGTAAGATTCATTTTTTCTAATGCATGCTCAAATATAGTTGGATCTGGTTTCCCTCTTCCAAATGCTCCGGAAATAATAATTTGTTCAAAGTAGGGTACAAGCTCCGGAGTAATCTCTAATTTTGTATTTTGTAAATCCGGTGATCCATTTGTTAATAATAACAATCGGTAATTTTCTTTTAGTTTATCTAAAACTGAGAACGATTCCTCATACACAAATGGGCTTTTTCGTCTTTGAGCCGGAAATTCCTCAGCCAACTTTTGACCAAATTCAGGATCATCAATTCCACATGCTTTTAACCCTTTAGTCCAAGCATCTTTTCGATATGTTGGAACGATTGCACTCATTTTTTTAAAATTTTCTTCATCGTCAAGGAAATTCCCCCAAAGACCTTCAAACGGGTTAATTCCAATCATTTGGGTAAATGAATAGGTTTCATATGAGGAATAAAGCTCCCGGGCTTCTTTTCTAACAGCTTCCTCTAGTTCGACAGGATCAATCCCGTATTGTTGCTTCGCTACTTCGCATGTAGCAACAAATGCTTCCTTTACGCTTTTTTGATCCCAAAGTAGCGTATCATCTAAATCAAAGAAAATGGCTTTAATCAATTTTATTCCCCCAATAATATCTTTACCTTATTTAAAAACTCTTACTATTCAAACAATAGATTACAGAGATTTAAACAAGTTGTAAATAGCTTAGAGAAAATCCTTGTTTAAAATTACAGTGTCTTTACTATATATCTAGTCGAAAAACCCAATATGGCGGTAGTCGACGGCTTTTCTTATACTTTAATCCTTTAATATAGTTAAACTCTTTAAAGTAAAAAACCCGTTCAGCATCTGAACGGAACCAAATTTTTCTTATTCCTTTACATTTACATCGAGTGTCGATCCAAATGGTAATTTTCTTCATTTTGGATTGTTTCTCTTAATCGATAAAAATAAATCCGTAAAAGCTCGTCAAGAGAGTTTAATATTTCTTCCGTTTCTGATTGCTTTACTCTTTTTTTAAAAACATCATAAAGGGATTGTTTATTGTGTCCTCGAACAGAAATAACAAAAGGAAATCCAAATTTCTTTTCATATTTATTATTTAACAAAACAAATTTTTTGTATTCTCGTGAAGAGAGTGAATGAAGCCCTGCTACCTTACTATCAGCTTTTTGTGAACTTCCATGTGTTATCATGTCAACAAAACCTGGATAAGCTTGCAATAACAAAAGTTTCTGTTCAATTGGAGATTTTTTCACCATCTTTTTTACAGCGAGATGAAGAAATTGATAGCTTGGAAATGGGCGTAACTCTGATACTTGTTCAACAATCTTCACATCAAAAATCCAGCAAAACTTTAAGACGAAATCCTCTTTAGAAAGCTCATTCACTTTTTGTATTGTTATCACAAGTCCCCACTCTCCCCTTCTATCATATAGTGCTCTTTACCATCTTATAATTTTTTATAGCACGAAGAATACCCGTGTATCCGGTGCATCTGCACAAATTTCCTGATAAATGCTCCAATACCTCTTCATCAGTTGGTTCAGGGTTATTTTCCAGCAAATCGGCTAGTGCTACAATCATACCGGGAGTACAATATCCGCATTGTAGACCTCCTTCTTCAAGGAATGCCTGCTGAATGGGGTGTAAACTGTTTTTGGAAATAGATTCAATTGTCTCCACTTTAGCATGTTGAAGCTGATAAGCCATCACTAAGCAGGAGGTTACAACCTGACCATTGATCAATACAGAACAAGCACCACATCGACCTATTTCACATGACATTTTAGTGCCGGTTAAATTGAGATCTTTTCTGAGGATATCAACTAATCGATAAGTAGGAGGTACGATTAAATTCACTTTTTTACCATTTAATTCGAAGGTTACTTCGCTTTTAGTCTCATCCATTCTATTTCTTAATTCAACATTCTCAGTCACTTAAAGCACCTCCTGCCTTGCAGGGTAATATTTCCCCCAGACCATTCAATATTTCTTCGAAAGAAACGGGAAGTTTCTTCACCCATATCCCGCAAGCTTGATGAATCGCTGCTGTTATAGCAGGTGCAATTGCGACCGTTCCAATTTCACCGACACCTCTAGGACCAAACACATCTCCTTCCATTAAAGATTCATCAACCATCACGGTCGTTTCGTTTGGAATATCCTTAATCGTTGGTATTAAATAAGAATCGAAGTTTTCTGTATGATAACGTCCATTTTCCATAACTGAGTCTTCAAATAAAGTAAACCCTAAACCCATGACAGCTCCACCTTCAATTTGTCCCAAATAACCAAGAGGATTGACTACAGGTCCAGCTGCAACGGCATGATCCATTTTTATCACTTTTACTTGTCCTGTTAACAAGTCAACTTCAACCGCAGCTGCTACTGCGGCAAAGCTATATAAATAATGTCCTCCATTTACAGGATCTGGTGTTGTCGGAAAATGAAAATGTGTTTGAAACGTAATAAGGGATGGGTCTGCAAAGTTTCCAAGCTCGCGATAACTTAACACAAATTGATTTCGTTTGCCTTTTCTCCATACTCCATTCTCACCTAAATAGAGAAGTTTCCTTGTTGTATTCGTATAGTCGGCAACCAAATCTAATACTTTATCTATAAATGGTTCCTTTAATTTTTGAATTCCGTTCCATATCATATTAGTTGATCGAGATGCTGTGGATGAGCCTGACGAAGGAACAAGATCAGTATCTCCAATCACAATTTTTATATCTTCTTTACTACAATTCAGTGCTTCCATTAACATGATCTCAATCGAAGCGATTAAGCCTTGACCAAATTCTTCAAATCCAAATGCAATTTCGATTTGTCCATCCTTTGTTAATGAAAGCCTTGCGCCTGAAGGATCAGGTCTTCCGTATCCAAGGCCCCCTCCGTGCATCGTGATTGCTACTCCTTTTCCTGTTAGTTTATTAGGCTGTTGCTTCGGCTGATCCATCAATACAGATGATGTCTTTATCATCGTAAGCACTGATTTTGCTCCATCATTTTTAACAATTCGTTGACCTAATGGACCGGGGTCATCTGCTTTGCGGAGGTTCTTCTCACGGAATTGTATCGAATCAATTTTCAGTAACTCTGCTAACCTTTCAATCTGTGTCTCTAAAGCGAAGGTCACTTGATTTCCTCCAAATCCACGATACTCACCCGCAACTCCATTATTTGTAAAAACAGATACACCTTCAACATCAATATATGGAATCATATATGGACCTGCAGCATGCTCAACCGCAAAGTCTAAAACCGCTGGTCCAAGGGTAGCATAGGCTCCAGTATCCGCTGTAATCCTGACATAATGACCAACAAGCTTACCATCCTTATTTGCACCAGTAATCATCTTAATTTTCATTGGATGACGTTTAATACCTGCTCTAACCGATTCACTTCGTTTATTATGCAGTTTGACAGGCTGCTTTGTTTTTAAAGCAAGTAAAGCTGCATATGGTTGAATATTCAGTTCATCTTTACCTCCAAACGAGCCACCAATCGGACTTGAAACGACACGTATTTTACATTCTGGTATGGATAAAATTCTCGCTAACTGCATTCGATCTTTGAACCCATGTTGGGTTGCTGCATAAACCGTCACTTTCCCATCTTCTTCAGGGACAACTACTCCTCCCTCTGTTTCCATATAGGCGTGCATTTGCCTAGGAGTTTCATAGGTGTCTTCTACAACATACGGACAATTCTTTAGCTCTATTAAAACTTGTTCACTATTTTTATAGTTTGCCCGATGAAGAATGTTTCCTGACGGATGTAACGATATACAGGAACTACTTAGTGATTTTTCAGGACTATCCATAACTTCAAGCGGTTCATATTCTACATGGATAAGAGATAGAGCTTTTTCTGCGATCTCTTCACTTATTGCCGCAACTGCTGCAACTGCATCACCAACATAACGGACTACATCCTCACAAAGCACAGGCTGATCCGGAAAAATTAGACCAAATCGATTCAGACCCGGAACATCTTTATACGTTATTACTGCTTTTACCCCCTCTAATTTCTCTGCTTCTTCCGTAACAATAGATTTTATTTTCGCGTGTGGATAAGTGCTTCTAAGGACCTTACCATATAACATGTTCGGGAAGGTATAGTCAGTTAAATATTTTAAGGAACCAGTTACCTTGTCATATCCATCTGGTCTAACTCTCCATTTTTCCCGATAATTATCTCTATTTAACTCCATCTTTTCCCTCCTCATCTAAGATGTTGGCTAATTCTGTCATAAGGATGTTTGCTGCAACCTTTTTTCGGTACGCTTCAGACACAAACGGATCTGAATATGATTGGAATTCATGCAATATCGTTTTATAGAAAATCTCTTTATTCGTTATTCCCTCTTGTAGAAGCAGCTCTACGTTTTTAAGCCTGATAGGTCGATGATTTCCTCCACCAACTGCAATTCGGACAAATTGAAGCTTACCATCGTTGTTTTGTTGCCATTGACCACTTATTGTAAGGATAGAAGGGATAAATGCCTCTCTTCTACCAACCTTTCGATAAAAATGCTTTGTATCTTTAGGAGAAATAGGAATGATAATCTCTAGCAAAATAAATGGTGATTGGTTATCATTAGCTAACCATTCCCATAGAGTCATAACATGAATTTTGTCTTTCACTGCCAGTTTTACCTCTGCGTTTAAAGCCAAAAGTGCCGGTATCGTATCACCTACAAAGCTTGCAATATTTCCCCCTATCGTTGCCCTGTTGCGAACAGCAGGGGCAGCAATGTTTCCGCAAGCCTTTACGAGTAAGGGTGCATGTTCGACCAATGCAAGATGTGTTATGCACTCTGTAATAGTTGTCAAAGCTCCTATTATTATTTTTGTAGACGCACCCGAATCTTGGTAAGAAATCCCCTTTAGATCTTGAAGTAACGAAAGATTTATTAACGTTTTTGGAATAGGGCTCCCCGACTCCCAGTGAACTTGAAGGAATGTTCCCCCTGCAACAAATACATCTAAGGGTTCTTTCTTTTGAGTAAATGCTTCTTCGAGAAATAATGGATGCTTCACAATCATGTCGGATTTTAATGTCGCAGCTTCTTGTTCATGACTCAAATGATCACCCCGTTAAAAAGACTTTTGGAATATTCATACTGTTCTTTTGTATCAATATCTATTAATTTTGAAGGATCTACATGTATTTTTACTCCCTTTAATATCCCTCTCTTTAATAGACTTCTTGCCCCTTGATCACCAGTAGTTGACAAAAGAAATGGAAATGCTTTTTTTTGAAATAATATAGGAGGTTTCGTATGTTCACCATCAAACGCTGCCACAAAATCCTTCTCCTTGTTTGATTGATGGATGAGGTGGTTAATCATATGTGAGGTAATAAAGGGTTGATCAGCTAAAAAAATGACAACAGAATCTGCTCCAATTTGTATAGCTCTTTGAATACCAGCTTGAAGAGAATAGGATTGACCTAAGTGTGCCTGCAAACTTATGATATTTTCCCAATGTACAGTGTTTGTTAGTAACATTTCGACTGATCTAAGCCATGATGTTTGAAGATCTTTTGTAACAATTAGTAAAGAATTGATTTTTGATTGAGCGATTTCTTTTAATGCCATTGCTCCAAGTGGGACACCGGCAAATGGTAATGATAATTTACAGGTCCCCATTCTTGAGCTATGACCAGCTGCTAAATAGATACCGACTATATGTTCATACGAGGACACTGGCATCCCTCCTCTTATTAGTCAGTTGAATTAGTTCTGCCATTATACTGATCGCAATTTCATGAGGTCCTTCGGCACCAATATCTAATCCAACAGGAAAGTTAACCCAACCGGGAGGATTTAACCCATTAAATAATCTGCGTGCCCGATCTTTTGATCCTAATATTCCCAAATAACGAATTCGTGTTTTAATTAATAACCTAACTAACTCAACATCTTTTTGAAAATGATGGGTCATTACCACAATCGAATCAACGTCTGAAAAAGAAAAGGTACTCACAAATTCACCTGGGGTCACGACATAAGTTTTTGAAAAGGGAAAATTGTCTTTATGACAAAGTCCTGCTCTCCAATCTGCAACAATTACTTGATAGCCTGATAAAGAGGCAAGGTTGGCAAGTGGTCTAGCATCTGTTCCAGCACCATAAATAAAGAGCCTCGGCCTTGCAGGTATTGTCTGTTTAAAGAAAATGCCTCTTTCTGAAAACGATAGTTTATTTAATGTTAATTCATTTATATTTGGAATATCTCCATTCCATTGGCCAAAATACTCTGAGGCTGCTGTAAAAAAGAGATAGCCTGTTACAAAACCTTCCGGCGTTATCCTCTTTACGCATGTGACAGTTTGACCATTATCAATATAGTCTTTTACCTTTTTCAAGTGGGTAGATAATTGAGATGATATTGTCTCAATTAATACGGTGATTTTACCGTTACATCCAATCCCGTGACCCCATGAAAGGTCATCTTCCGCCGATAGATCATACGTCACAATAGTTGAAGCTTGTGCTTCAATTAAATCTTTAGATCTTGCATGAATGTCTTCTTCCAGACAACCACCACTTAATAAGCCAGTTTGTTCTCCATTTTCATCTATTAGCATCATGGAGCCACCTTTTTTATATGCAGAACCTTCAACATTTACAATTGTGGCAAGCACCTTCTTGACTTTGGTTTGTGAAATCGTCTTAAGTATTTCATAAACATCTGATCGCATCCTCTCCCACCTTTTCACATATCAACAATTCTTTTATTGACCGATACGTTGTATTTCCGTCGAATGTCACATACTAAGTATTTAGGCATTTCTAACGGAAAGTGTAACAAAATATAACAACCTTATACGACTTGAAAATTATTCCTACGATATATTAATTAAAATTATACACTTGTGAACTATTTTAACGTTATAAATGCGTTAGTTTATCTAACATAGTTTTTAGTCAGCAAAAGAAAAAAGACCAACAGATTGACTGTTAGTCTTTGATATTCCCTTAATTTATACTTCTACATGATGGGCTAATAAAATAAATTCTTCCACCACTTTTGCAACACCATCATTCATGTTCGTATCTGTGACAAAATTAGATTTTTCTTTGATGTCATCAGGAGCATTTCCCATTGCTACTCCCAGGCCCGCAAACTCAATCATTGATAAATCATTATAACTATCGCCAATGGCAATTACTTCCTCACGCTTGATTCCACAAGCTTGTATTAATTGATCTAAGCTTGTCCCTTTTGTAACACCTTTTTCCGTAAACTCTAAGAAATAAGGCTTGGACCTCATGATACTAAATTCATCTGCAAGTTCTGTTTGTAACTTTCTTTCAACTTCCTTCAATTGTTCAGGAGGTCCCACCATTAAGCTTTTTACAACGGGTTCATTCACAGCATTCACAAAATTTGGAACAATCTTTATTGGTAAGCCTGTTAAATTTGCTTCAATGTCTGTGTAAGGATTTTCATCTTGAGTAATAATTTCGTCCCCCATATACGTGTGAATAAAAACGCCCTCTCTTACACTTACTTCATATAACTTATGGATAGCTTCAGGACTTAGTGTACTGCTAAACATTTCTTCCTCGGTTGAGCAGTTTATTATTTTCCCACCATTAAATGAAAGAATGAAGCTTCCATAATGATCCAAATGTAATTCTTGAGCAATATGTCTCATCCCAAATGTAGGACGTCCTGAAGCCAGGACAACTTTCACTCCAAGCTCTTGTGCTTTCATCAACGCATCTTTTGTTCGAACAGAAATGGTATGATCATCACAAAGTAAGGTATCATCTAAATCTAATACAATCATTTTATATGACATATTATTCGTTCCTTTCTATCAAGCAATCTTCTACTATCATACTATAAAAAATCCTTTTATAGGAGTGTGAAGCAAAGGAAGATTTTATATATTTACTAAAAATAAAAAAACTGGTGGCACCAGTTTTTTTATTCAACAATATTCTTTTTCCTTATACCTTTGCAGCATTTTGTTTTGATGCTAAAATTTGAATCTCAATTGATCCGGATTGTTTATCTACGATTGTTTTGATCATCACAGGATAATCTTTGTTATTCATAAATTTAAAGTCCGGACCTCCCCACGATACAGTTGCATCTTTACCAGCCGGAACATATCCAACAGACCTTGAATGAGAGTGAAGTTCAATAATTTCCAATCCTGCCTCTGCGACAGCATTATATAAGGTAGAAGAAGTTTGGCATATTCCTCCACCGATTCCTTCAACAAATTCTTTATTGACTATTTCCTTTGCTTTTTGATAACCTCTCGCAGTTGTTCGTTCACCAACAACCAGATTAAAATAAAAGCGATCCCCAGGTCCAAGTACAATTTGGTTAATTTCATTTGCTGATAAGAAAATATTTTGAGAGCGTCCGATCACACTAGGATCAAACGAAGTTTTATAGCTTCCGATGACTACTTCATTTACCCCTTTAACAGTTTCAGCTGTTACATTGGGTTCCGCTACTTCTAATGGCAGATCTAACGTTTTATCCAACGGCCTGACATTCAGAAGCATATCAACTAATTTACTTTCATCCAAAATCACACGGCTCTTGCCTGCTGTTAATTGACCATTGCCGGTGTATTTGGCAGGAACCATCGCCTGATCCAGGCTGGTTGCTAATTCATCTGCAATTTTCGCAATTTCTTTTTTATACTCATCTTGATTCTCATGAACAGTTGGAATAAAGGAATATAGGATATCTTTCGTTTTAGGATGTAATAAATTTACTGCATACTCTACTTTTTTCTCAGATAGTTGTGACAGATGTGTGGTCATTTGACTGACTGGTAATGGCCCTTCTTCTTGACTACCGTTTGCCACATTCGAACTACAGCCTGCCATCATCAATAAGAGAATCATTGTCGATACACACTTTTTTCTCATAGTACTCCCACATTTCCCTATAAATTTTCTAAAACTATAACAATATTATAAAAACATAATATTTTTTACAATCATTACAATTATATTTCATATTTTATCAAAATATCCTTCTTTATTGTTAAAAATTCCCTTGAAAGAGTGAATTTTTTTATTAAGGAGCCATTCCTGTAATGAAGAAATTTGAGGATTGAAACAAAAAGAGCCCTCTTGGTATAGTACGAGGTGTCCGCAGCTGATCAGCACTAAGGACCCTTAATTAAGTAACCAAGGAGGACTCAAAATGAATTATACACAAAATCACAAAATCTCTCAAATTACACCTTCAACTCTCATTGTCGGCATTGATATAGCCAAAGACAAACACGTAGCACGTGCCCAAGATGATCGAGGCATCGAGTTCGGGAAACGCTTGATCTTTGAAAATCGAATGCATGGCTTTCAAAAA
>NZ_JAEK01000011.1 GCF_000518865.1 Bacillus sp. J37
GTCCTTGTTTTGCCTGTCATTGGTTTCTTACTATATCTTAGCATATCAAATCCCAAGCTTATTCATCGTAAAAGATTGACCTCTTCTCATAATGAGTCTGATAANTTACCTGATACATATAGTGATTCAGCATCGATAATCGCCGATGCTTTAAGGTATTTTACTGTAGGCGGGCTTCGAGTCGGCAAAGTCCAAGTACTAAACAATGGAATAGCAAAATATGAACAACTTATCGAATCCCTACAAAAAGCCCAAAAAACCATTGATCTGGAATATTTCATCTATCGGAACGACCAAATTGGTAATCGCATCACAGAACTGCTGATCGAAAAAGCAGTAAATGGAGTGCGGGTTCGTTTTATTAGAGATGGTTGGGGGAGTAAAAAATTTCCGCGTCAAAAAATTCTTCAGATGGTGGAAGCAGGGATAGAATGTCGGACAATATTTCCTTTAAGCTTTCCCTGGATTTTGTCCAATTGGAATTATCGGGATCATTGTAAGATTGTCACGATTGACAGAAAGGAATCCTTTACTGGCGGTATGAACGTTGGGTATGAATATACAGGATTAAAGCCAGACGTAGGATTTTGGAGGGACACTCATTTGCAAATTATAGGGGAAGCAACAGGCGACTTGCAGACTATCTTCGACGTTCATTGGAATATCGCTGTACCAGAACGGATAAAGTCAAAAACAAAATCTGAGGCAACGACAAAGCCCACTAAAATCCCAAAATATAAATCAAAGGAAATCAATCCAACCGGCAGCATAGATCTTTCAAGATGGTCTGCCGAATTAGGATCTGAGTTATGGCCTATAGAAGGTAAAACAGACAATACCCGAACAAAGACAGGAGAATTGCAAAAAGCATACATCCATACGTTGGAGGGAAACCCTGGAATTCCTACACCAGTTATTCGTCAATCCTACTTTATATTTATAACACAAGCGACCAAAACCATTGATATAACAACGCCCTACTTTATACCAGAAACAGATATTATTATGGCATTAAAGACAGCTGTGGCTCGTGGTGTACGCGTAAGATTACTTGTTCCTCGCCATATTGATCAAAAAATCGTGGGCTTTGCAAGCCCGTACCTATTACGGGGAACTTATAGAAGCTGGAGTCCAGATCTACCAGTACGACAAAGGGATGTTACATGCGAAGCTGATGATCATAGATGAGGAAATTGCAGAAGTAGGCGCTGCAAACTATGATATGAGAAGTTTTCGCCTGAATTATGAAGTGTGTCAAGTCGTGTACAGTGCTGATGTGGCAAGGGAACTCGTAGAGCAGTTCGAGAGGGATCTTACTGATTCTGTACCATTAAAAATTGAAGACTTGCTGCAACGATCACTGACAGAGCGTATTGTTGAGCAAGGTGCTCGTCTGCTTTCTCCATTATTATAAATTAATATATCTTAAATCTAGATTTCAAAAATTTTCATTGTATTAAAATATAAAAAAAGGAGTAAACCCGTGTTAGAAGAACTTTTAGCACGGATTTTTTAACGGGAGGAAAAGCACCTTGGAAGAAATTAAAATTGGTTTACTGACGATCAAAGTCATGGTTGGTTTTTTCACTTTATTTTTTATCATTATCATAACAGGCAGAACATCTATCTCTCAGTTAACCCCGTTTCACTTAGTTTTTGTGTTAGTACTTGGGGATTTTTTAGGAAATACCATTTATGAAGATAAGGTAAGGACTTTTCATTTTTTATATGCTATCGGATTGTGGACGCTTCTCATGTTGGGGTTAGAGTTTATGACTCTAAAAAACAAATCAACACGTTCTCTCTTATTAGGCAATCCTAACATTATCATTCGGGATGGTATCATGGACAGAAAGTTACTTAAAAAAAACAAATTGGATGTAAATCAAGTATTAAGTTTGCTTCGACAAAATAATGTTTTTTCAGTTCGGGAAGTCAAATATGGTATACTGGAAGCTAATGGGCAAATAAGCACATTATTAAAATCCAAGTATCAAAAACCAGAAAAGCAAGATCTCAATCTTCAAGAAAGCCCAGTAGACCTCCCAACATCGTTAATTATAGATGGAGAAATTTTATGGGATAACTTACATGAACTCAGCTTTGATCAACAGTGGTTACATAACAAATTAACTGCCAATGGATATGAAAATGAAAAGCGTATACTCTACGCAGATTGGCGAGAGAGTGAAGGTATACATATAAGCCCCAAATAAAATTTGTTCCTTTATAACCTGAATATCTAAAACACGTAACTTCAACGCAAAACCTAAACAATTTTGTAACGTCTATGTCGGATAATGATTTAATAAGTTCCAGAAAAGACCCCGATAAACATGAAGATAAAAGCAGAACTTTATCAGCTTTATCTATCCTTTTTTGTAGTACATATGACCTCATTTACTACAACAACATCATGATTTGACTAGGATAAATTAAGAATTTCGTTATTCAACAAAAGCGCCCTTTAGTTAAATAACAAAAGCCTTACTTCTTATTGAAGTAAAGCACCCGTTCGTAATATAAGGTTAGCCAGATTTTTCTGGTTGACCTTTTTGTTTATGGGGTACCGCCAACATTTTGACATAAAACCCACGCTAAGATATTTTTTTCCACAAAAAAACCGATATCTCTTACTCTAAGAGTACCGGTTTATGATTTTATCGATCTAAGGGTCTTAAAGAGGTGAGTCCTGACCTTATTTTCAAATCAAAAGTGTACTCTCCGAGAAAGTTGATATGTTCCCAGCCTAATGGCGAAATATGTTTTATCATATGATCTTGTAATATCCCTTTTCCACTCAAAACTTTTGTTGCTTCGGTTAGATAAACCGTGTTCCAAATAGTAATAGCATTAATGATGATATTTAAGGCACTTGCTCGCTGAAGCTGGTCTTGTAATGCCCTTTCCCTAAGTTCGCCTCGCTTTCCAAAAAATAAGGCTCGTGCCAAGGCATTCATAGCCTCTCCTTTGTTTAATCCTCGTTGAATTCGACGGCGTATTGCTTCATTTGAAATATAGTCTAATATGAAGATTGTTTTTTCAATCCTACCCATTTCACGAAGAGCTGTAGCTAAACGATTTTGCCTTGAATAGGAACCCAACTTTCCCATAATAAGTGAACCAGAAACTTTTCCCTCCCGAATGGAGTGGGCTAAACGCAGAACATCATCATAGTTTTCTAGAATAACCTTTGTATTAATACGACCTCGTAGTAATTTTTCTATTCTTGGAAACTCCCCAGGTTTATCTAATACATATAGTCGAGTGTCAGACAAATCTCGAAGCCGAGGCGCGAAACGAAAACCATGGAGATGGCTCAGCCCAAAAACTTGATCGGTATAACCAGCTGTGTCTGTGTAATGTTCTTCAATATTCAATTCAGATTCATGATGCAACAAACCATCGATTACATGAACAGCGTCACGAGCATTGGTATTAATGACCTTTGTGTAGTAAGAAGAAAACTGATCACTTGTGAAGCGATAAATCGTTGCTCCTTTCCCTGAACCGTAATGCGGATTTGATTCTGCATGTAGAGAAGACACGCCAACTTGCACTCTCATCCCATCCGATGAGGATGTACTTCCATCTCCCCAATATTTAGATAAAGCAAGCTGATGATGAAAATTCACAAGTTTAGCTTGAGCTTTATTCATCGCATCGTCATAAAGACGCCACTGAGAAGCATGAGCCATTTGGTGATAAGTGATTCCAGGGGTAGCATCTGCCATTTTTGTTAAGCCAATATTTGTTCCCATCGCCATAAGAGTGGCCATTAAGATTGACTTTTCCTCTCCTTTCGGAGAACGACCTGAAGAAGCATGAATAAATTGTTCGTCAAAGCCGGTCCAACTTGCGACTTCCATTAGAAGATCCGTTAGTTTTATCCGTGGCAACATGCTGTATAGAGATGAACTAAACATTTTTGCATCTTCAGGAGTATCCTTTTCAAGGCGGTCAATGCGAAATTTCCCCTTCTCTATACTTACACCCTCTAGTTCATCAACGTTATCGGACATGGCTTGTAGTCGTTTTCTTAGAGAATCCATTCTTTCGGTCAAATATTCTTCACCCGAACTGCTTACCGCAAGCCGATTATGATGTAAACCAGTTCCTAACCATTCTTCTTTTGGAATTAAATACTCATCAAAATCTTTATGTTGTTTACTTCCACGAACAGATACATCTCCTGACCGAATATGATTTCGTAATTCAGTTAATGCAGCCATTTCATAATAATGACGATTGATACTTCCATCATCGTCATATACATGTTTCTGCCATCGGTTAGAGACAAAACCAAGAGGGGCTCCTTCTGGAACCTTTCGTTTACCTGATTCATTCATATTTTTGATAATATCTAACGCTTCCATCAATGGCTTGGCTGATTGGGTCGATTGAAATTCTAGTGATTTAAGTAAGGTAGGCGTATATTTTCGAAGATAAAAAAACCGTTTTTCTAAAAGATCTAAATAATCATAGTCGATAGGACGTGATAATTGTTTGGCTTCTTCCACTGATGCGATAATTTTTTCCCAGGGCATGACAGTTTCTAATGTAGTAAAGGGATCCAAGCCTTCATCTCTTGCCCTTATTAGTGCAGCACCGATGTCAGCAAAATGTATGATTTTTTCATTAATTGTTTTACCGTTTTGTCTCTGCATTTCTTCTTGGGCTTTACGGCCCTTTGACTGCAAAATCATAATTTGGCGATCGTGGATTTCAATAGCTTGATCAATTAGGTCTTGGCTGAGATTTAAGAGATAAGCCACAAGAATAGCAAATTTTTTAGTCTCATTAAATCTTCGGAAGGAATGTGGTTCATAACGGGCACCTAAACGCGACAATTGAATAAGCCGGTTTGGGTGAATATCATTATAATCAATTGATAACTCAAGTTTTTTTACATATTCTAATCGTTCAATAACTTTTAAGAAAGCATCAGGTGAAGATTGTCCTGGTATTTCTTTTAACCAAGCAAGAGGTGTTTTTCCATTATCTAGAGTAGACTCCGTCATTAGAATCAATTGTTTCTTTTGCAAGGAGGATAGGGATCGGGATAATATCCTATATATTTTTTGTTCTGCTCGATGACGTGTTTGCCAAACCAGCCTTTCAATCGTCGACATAGCAGGAAGAATGATTTTTTGATTCTTCATTTCTTCGATTGCCATCTTGATCAAATACATTGAGTTCTCGTTTTCCATTGCATGAGTTAATAAAGAAGAGGAGATGTTACGATATTCTTTTACTGTGAAATTCTTATAACCATATTCTTTTCGAATTTCATCCATATGTTCATGCTTCGTTTGTTCCCGTCCAGCATATGATTGAAATTCCTGAGGATCTACCTTAATTTGATTGGCAATGAACCTTAAAACCGATTTTGGTATTTCTTTAACATCTGATAATGTCCATCCAGGAAAACGAAACAGACAGAGTTGAACGGCAAATCCAAGTCGATTATAGTCTCTTCTTCGACGTTTAATCACTTCTAAATCATGTAGGGATAAAGTGTAATAAGTAGCTAATTCCCACTCGCTAATACCAGCAGGAATTGTCATGAAATCTAAGCGTTGTTCAGGTGTAAGTAGTTCTCTTGCTCTCAAATACAAGATAGTTCCTCCTGTTCAATATCTATATACGTTCTATAGCTCGATACAACACAGATTTACTAACACCAGTCATATCAGATATCTCTTTTATACTGTACTCCTTAGAAGCATGTAGTTTTAATGCTCGTTCAACTAACATTGGATCCTTAATCGGTCTTCCTCCTTTTCTACCTCTACTTCTTGCAGATTGTAAGCCTGCTTTAGTACGTTCACTAATAATATCTCGTTCTAATTCAGCAATACTAGCCATTGTACGAAAGAAAAAACGGCCCATAGCAGTTGATGTATCAATGTTGTCTCTTATTGAAATAAAATTCACTTTTCTCTCTTCAAAAGTCTCAGCCAATTCAATCAAGTGCTTGGTAGATCTGGAGATACGATCTAGTTTATAGACAATCACTGTATCTCCTTCACTAATTGCCTTTAAGAGTTGGTCTAATTCTAAACGCTCTTTTTTTGTTCCGCTCATTTTTTCTTTGTAGATAACAGCTGCACCAGCTTTTTGTAGTGCATCCATTTGTAATGCTAAATTTTGATCTTGAGTAGAAACTCGGGCGTATCCAAAGATTTTCCCCATTCTTTTCGCCTCCTGACTTAATTATTCCCTAATTCGGTTTCGACGTCAATTTTAGGGAAAAAGTTAAAGGGAATAGTTTAGGGAACGCTAAAAGGCTTAAAAATATATAAATTTTAAATACACAAAAAAACCCCTAAAACGTTCGTTAAAGGGAAGTTGATTTAATTGTAACTTCTCATGTTCTTAATTTACACTAATGAATAATAATGCCTTGGGAGGGGAACATTTAGATTAAAATGCTTAGGGAGGTAATGGCATTGTTAACAAACCATAATATAGAATTAACATCGGCAGAAATTGCGAACCTTTGGTCGAATTATATGAGTGACACCTTAGCAATCTGCACAATTGGAACCTTCTTGTCCCATGTGGATGATACAGAAATTCGTTCTATTCTTGAATTTGCAATGCAGCTTTCTCAAGCCCACGTTCAAAAATTACAATCTATTTTCACCGAGGAACAACATCCCATTCCAGACGGATTTTCAGTAAATACAGATGTTAATAAAGAAGCTCCTCGTTTATTTACGGATGATTTTTACCTTTTTTATCTTCAAAATGTAGGAAAAATGGGTATGGAATTTTACACCATGGGTTTGTCAAATTGTGCCCGTTTGGATATATGTGAATACTTTACTGAATGTTTAAATGAATCAGCAAGGCTCCTCAATAAGGCTACAGAAATCATGTTAACAAAGGGAACTTTCATTCGAGCACCATTTATCCCTGTTTCGAAAAAAGTGGAATATGTCCAAAAGCAAAGTTATATAGCTGGATGGTTCGGTCATCGCCGCCCTTTAAACGCGATTGAAATGTCCCAAATTTATTTTAATCTGACACAAAATCAGTTAGGGCGAACGTTGCTCATGGGATTTAGTCAGGTGGCGAAATCCAAACAAGTCCGTGAGTATATGGTAAGGGGGAGAGATATTGCTGACAAGCATGTTGAAATTTTTGGTTCATTATTAAGTAAAGAATTTCTACCTTCAGCTAGTGCATGGGATACAATGCCGACTGAGTCAACAGTTACGCCATTTTCAGATAAACTGATGATGTTCCATACTGCCACATTAAACGCCATAGGAATTGCCCATTATGGCAGAGCACTCAGTTTGAGCCCCAGACGTGATTTAGGAGCCAATTACGTTAGACTAACGGCAGAAATTTCACAATTTGCGGAAGACGGAACAAATATTATGATTGAGAACGAATGGTTGGAA
Organism: Bacillus sp. J37; assembly: GCF_000518865.1. Classification (GTDB taxonomy): domain Bacteria; phylum Bacillota; class Bacilli; order Bacillales; family Bacillaceae; genus Metabacillus. Next base: position 7,416 of record NZ_JAEK01000011.1, read on the forward strand.
CAACCGCCTCAAGCAACCGACAGAGATCAATTAGCAAGCACATAAGAATTTGGGTTAAGTTGTATATAACAAAACCTCTCCTATGTTCTTTTACAAACAAGGAATTAAAATTTGCTACATAGCAATTCTTATTCAAAAAGATTAGAAATCGGATTAAACATTGATTACAAATAGAAACATAGTTTTTCACAAGTGAATGTAAAGTAGGAAGGAAATGAGAAAAGATGACCGAAATGTTGAAATATTGCTTTGGAATATAGCCCTTCCAGGATTTGGTCAGATCTTAAACGGTAAATACGTGAAAGGAATATTATTCATTGCTTTGGAGTTACTTATCAACGTTCAAGCGAACTTTAATAAAGCAATTCTTTTGAGTTTTCATGGCGAAATAAACCAAGCGATTGAGCAAACTAATTACCAATGGCTGATGTTTTATCCATGTCTTTATATGTTTGCAATGTGGGATGGTTACCGAGATGTCGGGGGAGCCAAAGCTCTCTATTCATTTCTTCCGTTCGTATTTGCTGCTTGAGAGGGTTTTCTTCTTTCCCATTTGCTTTTCCAAAATTTATCTGTTAAGATAAAGAAGAATTATTTTTGTTCGGTCTGTAAGGAAAGAATAGTATTTAAACTCTTCGCCTTTGATATCTAATTGAACAACTATAGTAATAATTGTGGAATTGATCCACACAGGAGGCAACAATTATGCAACAAGGTACAGTAAAATGGTTTAACGCAGAAAAAGGTTTCGGATTCATCGAAGTTGAAGGTGGAGACGACGTATTCGTACATTTCTCAGCTATCCAAGGCGAAGGATTTAAATCATTAGATGAAGGTCAAAAAGTTACTTTTGACACTGAGCAAGGCCAACGTGGTCTTCAAGCAACTAACGTAAACAAAGCATAATCAACGAGGACTCTTATCTAGAGTCCTTTTTTTTGTTTAAAAAAGGGATGAAACAACATAAAACCCCACTCAATAATGAATGGGGAGAGGCTAAACATGTAAAAGGTACTAAATGGTTAGCTAAAGCATAACACACTATTTCAAGAATACCTAATATTATTAAAAATAATTAAGATTTCATCTTTAATATGAAATAGCAACTACTATATTTACAATTGATTTCCTATCCCTATTGTATGTTAGTAAACATTATTCCAAATTTACTACAAAAAGTTATTGTTGGATTAAACAGGAAATTGTATAATAGACTCTGTTATTATAATTATAATAGTATTTTTGTACTAGAACGGAGAGAGAGAAATGAGTCAGAATATCCATTTGAAACAAAATTTGGATCAACAACAGCAAGCCATTTTAGCATCAGAATTTGATAAAAGGAAAAAATCTAAAGTCGTGACCTTCTTATTATGGTTTTTTCTAGGAACATTTGGAGCACATCGCTTTTATACCGGACAAACTGGTTATGCTGTTGCAATGTTACTATTAGGTTGGGCAACGCTAGGACTTTGGCCATTTATCGATGGCATTGTTTGTTTAGTCAGCAAAGTTGATCAAATTAATGAAGAAATCGAAAGAGATATTATTGCACAACTTTCAACAATCAGTAAAGCAGGATAAGTTTGTAACACACGATTTAATAAGTCGTGTGTTTTTTATTCTCCTCATAAATTTTATCTCACCCAATTTAACAAATAGGATATATCACTCATGAAACAGTTCGCGAAACCACTGGAAAGCTTTTGCATGTGGGTGTCTGTCAGCATGTTAAGCTCAACTCATGTAATTTAATTTATATTTGTTTATCCATTTACATTAATCTCTGTTACACGTTTTTCAAAAATGAACATTTTGTTAATTTTTTCCTTTGTTTGTGTTTTCGACAACATCATTAAACTCATTATTATACAATCAAGTAGTGTTTTTCATTAACATTACTTTCTAAAATGGGGATGATTAGTCAAATGAAACAATTTGTCTTTACAATTGATTCTAAAGAAGTTGTAATTTATGCAAATGGTATACTAAAAGCTTCATCTGAAATTTTAAGAATTGCAGATAGCAAGTCGGAAATTAAATTTATCGGTGTAAGGTATTGAATAACTAATTAAAGCCAAAGGCACATAGAGGATAAACTCATTTATCATCTATAATCCGATTATCTTACCCCAAATATACCTTTCTTTTTTCACATAAATTAATATTGAAATAATTACTATTTTGACTCATCCTGCCCTTCTGATTCTCTTCATTAAGAAAAAACGTCACCTCCAAATACATGTCTTAGACATGAAAATGTAGTCAACGTTTTAACCTTTCTTTATTTAAAGAATGTTGGGTATTTATGGGGTATTCAAAGGCTTACTTTCTTAATTATGAAGCTTGACTTTGAATAACAGCTTTGTTTTCTTGTTTTTGTTTAGATGTTGATGGAATGATATTAAAGATGATATTTAAGATAATCGCAGTTACACTACCTGCCACAATTCCACTGTTTGTTAGAATTTTCACTGATTCAGGAAGCCCTGCAAACATTTCAGGTACAACTGTTACACCTAAACCTAATCCTACGGAACATGCAACAATTAACAAGTTTTCTTGGGAGGCAAATTGAACTTGTCCCAACATCTTAATGCCATATGCTACAACCATACCGAACATTGCCACCATTGCTCCGCCTAAAACAGAGGATGGAATAATAGTAGCTAAAGCCGCGATTTTAGGAACCAGTCCTAAACCAATTAACATTACAGCTGTAATATAGATTACTCGATTCGTCTTAATTCCCGACATTTGAACAAGACCTACATTTTGCGAAAATGCTGTGTATGGAAATGCATTAAAAATAGCTCCTAGCATATATGCAAGACCTTCTGCACGATATCCTCTCGCCAAGTCTTTTTCAGTAATTTTTTTGTTACAAATATCTCCTAATGCGAAATATACACCTGTTGATTCTACCATACTCACGATCGCTACAATGGTCATCGTTAAAATAGGAGTCAATTCAAAGGTAGGTGTTCCAAAATAAAATGGTCTCCCTATATTAAACCAAGAAGCCTCTTGAACAGGTTGTAAATCAACCATTCCCATAAACCCTGCAGCAACAGTTCCAGCCAAGATTCCGATTAAAATTGAAATAGCCCGTACAAACCCAGTAAAGAAACGATTTAAAAGAATGATTAAAATAAGGACACTAAATGCTAAAAGCAGATTTTCATTTGAACCAAAATTCGGGCTTCCTTCTCCACCTGCCATATTATTCATTGCAACGGGTATTAACGTAATCCCAATAATAGTAACAACAGAACCTGTAACAACCGGAGGAAAAAACTTTACTAATTTACCAAATACTGAAGAAATCAAGATAACAATTAAGCCGGAAGCAAGAATTGCCCCATAAATTGAAGAAACACCATAATTACTCCCAATTGCAATCATAGGACCAACAGCTGTAAACGTACAACCTAAAACAATTGGTAAACCTATTCCAAAAAAGCGATTTTTCCAAACTTGTAGAAATGTCGCTATTCCACACATAAAAATGTCTATGGCAACTAGATATGTTAATTGAGATCCCGATAGACCAATTGCGTTACCAACAATTAAAGGTACAACAACTGCACCTGCATACATTGCTAGGACATGCTGAATTCCAAGTGAAATATTTTGAGCTGTTTGTTTCATTGTGTAACCCCCTCAAGTTGTTCAACAAATCTAAGTTGTCCTTCTTTTAATGAAGCTATTTTCGCTAAAGATTCTACTCTATGCCCATGTTCCTTTAACTCTGTTGCTCCTTTTTGAAAGGATTTTTCAATTACGATCCCAACACCAACAACTGTTGCTCCTGATTGCTTCACAATGTCAACAAGACCTTTTGCTGCCTCACCATTCGCTAAAAAGTCATCAATGATAAGGACACGATCCTCTTGATTTAAAAATTGACTGGAAACAGCTATGTTGTTTTCTTCTTGTTTTGTAAAAGAAAAAACAGAAGCGACCAGTAAATTATTTGTTAATGTCAATGATTTTCTCTTTCTAGCAAAGACAACCTTTACCCCTAACTCCAATCCAGCCATCACTGCCGGAGATATGCCGGAAGATTCAATTGTAACAATTTTTGTTATACCATCAGCTTCAAAGCGTCTTGCAAACTCTAAACCTATTTCTTTCATAAGGATCGGATCAATTTGATGATTAAGAAATGAATCAACTTTTAATACACCGTCAGAAAGAACTATACCTTCTTGTTCGATTTTTTCTCTTAGTAGTCTCATTTATTAGTATCCTCCTAACGTTTTTAACCCATTAATTTTTTAGTAACAAGGCTTCAACAAGATGAAAACATAAACCCAGTTTGAATTTCATATAAACTAGGCAATTAGAAAAACCTGGCTTATCACTAAGTCCTAATGGAGAAAGCTTTAGTTTTTCTTATACCATCATCCTTAAAATCTTATACTTTCTAAAGTACGACAAAAAGACGACATTGCTTCAACTAAAAGTGGAAGCAATGTCGTCATCGATTTACTCTATCTTAAAAATCATAAATGAAAAACAACAAATAACTCCACTCATAGTCGAACAATTTACGGTTGTTCGGTAGAAACTTGTAGGCCATATCCCTGCGATTATATGAGTGCTATGCAATTAATTAAAATTATATCAACTTATTCAATATTTTCAAGAGTTTTTTAATAAAAACACGAACTTTTATTTAGTTTACCTGTTTGAATATTCGTAAAACAATATATATTTTGTTATAGATTATAAATCTTTTGATACTTTTCTTCGAGATAGTCAATTAAATGTTGTGCATTTAATTCTTCTCCCGTTACATCATTCATAATTTCTAAAGGCTGCTTCGTTCTTCCGAATTGATGAATCTTATAAGTTAACCAATCCTTTATTTCCTCAAATTGACCTGTTTCTATAAGTTCATCAAAATTAGGTAGATCCTTTAACATGGCATTTTTTATTTGGGCAGCATACATATAACCTAATGCATAGGATGGAAAATATCCGAAGCTTCCTCCTGCCCAATGAACATCCTGTAATACACCTTGAGCATCGTTTGGTGGAGTTATTCCCAAATATTCTTCATATTTCTCATTCCATATCCGCGGAAGTTCTTCAACAGAAATGTCATCGTTAAACAGCCCTTTTTCTATTTCATAACGGATCATAATATGAAGACAATATGTTAATTCATCTGCTTCAATCCTAATTAAAGAGGGCTTTGATTCATTGATTGCCACATAATACTCATCAAGACTTACGTCACTAAATTGTTCTTTTGAATGATCTTTTAGTTTTGTAAAATAGCGGCTCCAAAAACCTTTATTTCTCCCAACAAAATTTTCATAAAATAGGGATTGAGATTCATGAATCCCCATTGATGTTCCACTACATAGTAATGTCCCTTCATATTCCTGGGATATATTTTGCTCATAGATCGCGTGACCGCATTCATGTATTGTTCCAAAAATAGCCGTACGGAAGTCATGTTCATCATACTTCGTGGTTACCCTTACATCATTTCTATTTAACGTTATTTCAAATGGATGGACTGTCTCATCTAATCTTCCTGCATCAAAATCATAACCAAGTTCATTCAATAAAAATTCACTTAATTGTTTTTGGTCTTCTTTAGGGAATTTTTTAAAAATAAAGTCTGTACTCGGTTTAAAGGATGCTTGGGAAATCTCTTTCACAAGTGGTACGATTCGATCTCGAACCTGCGAAAATACACGATCCAAGGTTTCCACAGTTACACCTGGTTCATATTCATTTAAAAGAGTATTATATTTATTGCCTTCATATCCCCAATAATTGATTAACTTTTTATTATAATCAACCAGCTTTTGTAAATATGGAGCAAACAGTTGAAAATCCGACTTTTCTTTCGCTTCTTCCCAAATGGACTCAGCCTTAGAGCAAAGAATAACATATTCTTTATATTCTTCAGGTGGAATAACTTTATTTTTTTTGTATTCTTTTTTCAGTATCTCGATTGCTTTTTTCGTTTTGAATTGTAGGTTTTCATAAACATCTTCATGTGATAAGTCTGTGAGATACTTATTCATTTGATCTGAAACGAGCATTTCAAATGCTTCTGTTGATAGCATTCCAATCACTTCTGATCGCTGTTGCACTCCTTTTTTCGGTGCACCTGTACGTAAATCCCAGTACATTACATTAATAGCTTCTTCATATGATTGCATTTTTCGAATATAATCTAAAAACTCTTGTTCCATATGATTCATTTTTTCTCACTCCCATTAATTAGAGTAATATTTTTTATGTATATACCTAGGTTTATTCTATGAACAAACAGGTTTGAACAGAATAGTTCCCTGCCAGAAACTCAACTAGCAGGGTGAATATAAATGACTTATTTTATTGAAGGTTTAACAGGCAGTACTGTTTCAATCATCGACAATATATTTTTATCTTTATTCGTATGGAAAATCGTAATTGAGCCTTGATCATTACTTGTACGAATAAGTCTCCCGATACCTTGTCGTAATCTTAACATCATATAAGGAATATCTACTTCTTTGAAAGGGTCTTGTTTATCAGACCTCTTCGCTTCAAATACAGGGTCATCAGGAGGGTATGGTAATGACCATATCACAACATTTGATAAGGATGGACCAGGAACATCAAGACCTTCCCAAAGGTGAACCGCACAAAGTACAGAATGTTCATTTTCCTGAAATTCCTTCACTAACGAACTAATTTCTTTATCCCCTTCAAAGATGATCGAATATGGGAAGGATATTTCTGAGACTTTTTGTTTAAACCATTTTAATTCTTTTAATGAACGAAAGAGTACCAATCCTTTCCCTTCCGATTTTGTCAATTCATTGACTGTTAGTTGAAATTTTTTCTCAGTTTCATTCTCTTCTACTACTTGGATATTCATCTGCTCATCATAATCAAACGGAGAATCAACAGAAAGGGACAAATAATCTTGAATTCCTAAACTTTGAGAAATAAAATCAAACGATTTATTATCAGATAATGTAGCTGATGAGAATACAATTGGTATTTTTTTCGAGAAGACTTTTTCCTTTAAAACCTCTTCTACTTTTCGAGGCATTATGACTAATGTATAATCATCACTTTTTTCTTCAACCCAACTTACTGCGTTTGTGCTTTTATTAAATAGTGAGAGAGAATATTCCATTTGATCAATGAATTCTTCTACTATTTTCAGTTCATATTCACCAATGGTATATAATTCACCTTCAAATACAAGTGCCTCACTAATTTCAGACAATTTACCCTGCAAACTTTGGGCTGTTTTTTGAAGCTTACCTTTTCGTTCAATTCGTAAGCGATTAGAACCTTCAACACTGATGGTACATTCTTTTAAATCATCAAAAAATAAATCATTAACAGAAAGTGCGTCTTCTACTAAATAAGCTAATTCTTCGCGAATTTCATTTTGCAATAATCTTTCTAAGAATATTTGCAAAGTACTCTGTTTTACACGATATGTTAAGGCTTTTTGAGCAGCATATTCCAACAAATGACCTTCATCAAATACAACACTGCTATAATCAGGAAGTAGAGGCATTTGTCCTTCTCGTTTACGAGACTCAAATGTCCAAATATGTTCCATAAAATAATCATGTGAGCAAACAATGATGTCTGTTGCTTTACGATAATAATCTCTTGTTAACGTTAAACCACAACGATGTCTCTGAGGACATGTGAAACAGTCTTGAAAAGAATCCCACCCTACATTTTCCCATTCTTCATCTGAAAGATGGCCGAATTCTTTTCGATCACCATAAGCAGAAAATTGTTGCATTCCGCCTGGTTCATGAACAAAAGAGGGGAGTGATTGATAGAGGTCAAGATACTTTTCATCACCGGTTTTCTTCATGGTTTCATCTAGCTTATTTAAGCAAAGATATTGACTATGTGTTTTGCTTAGCCTGACATCCATATTAATATCTAAATGCTCAGACAATTTGGCAATATCGCCTTCTTGTTTAACTAGTTGTTCTATTAATGTTTCATCTGCACAAGCAATTATTGCCGGTTTACCAGTATATCTAGCATAAGATAAAGCATAAAGCAGGTATACAATCGTTTTCCCTGTTCCTACACCTGCTTCTGCGAACATGACTTTTTTTTCTTGAAATGCTTTTTCTAGCTGAAAAGCCATAAAAATTTGTTCATCTCTCAACTCAAAGCCCTTTTCAGGAAGAATATCGTAAAACACATCTCCTATCCAATTGCTTAAGGCTTGGTAAAAGCTCTCATCCTTTGATATGGTAAAAGGCAAACGTGATGATCCCATAAACGCTACCTCCATATTTCAATTTCAAAATTACTGCAAATAATAATTATCATATTGAATTGATAAAAAGTCAAATATTATATATCAAATAGTCTGAAACATTGTTGAATGGCACAGTCTCGTAGTTTATTAAATCTAATCAAAAAAAAGAGGCAGCCGACATGGCTACACCTAGTTATCTTTAACTTCATCGAACATTGTTTCAAAAATTAATTGGTGGTCTATTGAAGTGACATGAGATAAAGCTCGAATCATATCTTCCTTTGCTTGACCGATTTGCATTACAGCATGTGAGTCATGACCTATTTCATTTTCTAATGACTTTTTCGTTGAAAGTAAAGCTTTATTTATAAGGTGAAAATCTTGATTTTCATACACTCTTTTTCCCCTCCTCTTTAGGGAATATAATATGGATAATTAAATATAAGCAACAATCCATTAATTATTCCATATTTTTAAAATCCTCATACCTAAATAATATATTTAACAAATCGGAGGTAATTTATTCCCAAGAAAAAGAGAAATCGCTATTAAATGAAAAAGGAGATTCAAACCAAAAGTTGAATCTCTTTGTTTTGTTTATTCTTCTACTTTTATAAATCCTTGCTCTTCTAAATCAGTTGTTAAATTTTCAGGTGTTACAATATAGTATGTATTTCCCTTATCATTTGTAATAATGATTTCTGTAGGACTGGCATCCACACGTGCTGCTTCAAGAGCAAAATATTTAGGTCCTAAAACATCTGATAATGATGACAAACTAGCCACCTCCTTTTTCAACTAGTATAACATGTTGATTCAATTCCTTTTTGTAAAGGATTAAAAAATTATTTATTTCTTGGCGGTCGTATATTTGACCAATACTGGTAATAATCCGTCTTAATAAAACCGTTAAAAAGCTTTCGTTTCTTAGTAGCCGGTTTGCCATAAAACTGTTCAAATCCTTCATGTGAAGTAAGCATATAAATACTCCAAGTATCTAATTTAGAAAATGCCTGTCCCATCTCCTTGTACATATGCTCTACTTCTCTTTTTTCACCTAATCGTTCCCCATAAGGAGGGTTACCGACTATTACACCGAATTCTTTAGTTGTTGTAAAATCCTTTACTTGCATTTGTTTAAACGAAATAATATCGCCAAAGCCCGCTTCTTCTGCATTTCCTTTTGCGATATTTACCATTCGATGATCAATATCTGAACCGAGTATATCCATCTTTCGGTCATAATCAGCTTTTTCTTCAACCTCTTGTCGAGCTAAATCCCATTTTTCTCTGCCAATCCAGTCCCACTCTTCAGATGCAAAGTCACGGTTAAATCCGGGAGCAATATTTTGACCGATAAGTGCTGCCTCAATTGGAATAGTGCCTGAACCGCAGAAAGGGTCAACGAATGGTTTATCAGGTGTCCATCTTGTCAGAAGTACAAGTGCAGCTGCTAATGTTTCCTTTATTGGCGCACCACCTTGTTCAATGCGAAATCCCCGTTTATGTAACCCTGCTCCACTGGCATCAATTGTAATTGTTGCCACATCTTTTAACAAGGCAACCTCAATACGGTATAGGGGCCCATCCTCATTAAACCATCCTGTTTTTTTATAATGTAATTTTAGTTTTTCCACAATTGCTTTTTTAACGATTCCCTGACAATCAGGAACACTGGCTAATGTTGATTTGACAGATTTTCCGATAACCGGAAATTCAGCATTTTCAGGAAGATAGTCACCCCAATTTAAGGCTTTTGTTTTTTCAAACAACTCATCAAATGTTCTTGCCTGAAATTCTCCTACTTTTATTTTAATGCGGTCTGCAGTCCGAAGCCAAAGATTGGAACGACAGATTGCCAACTCGTCAGCTTCATATATTACCTTCCCATTTTCAATTTTGCATTCATATCCTAAATCCTTCACTTCTTTCCCGACTATGGCTTCCAGCCCCATTGCCGAGGTTGCAATTAATGTTAAATTTTTCATTTGTATACCCTACCCTTATGCAGAAAATTCTTGTAAATCATTATATATCTTCGGCCATATTCTTCGTATATATCCAAGTATATCCAACAAAATTAATTAAATAAAAAGGAGCTGATATGATCAGCCCCTGTTCTTTATCAAATGATACTGATTTCAAATAACGTTCGATAAGCCATGTTTTGTTCCATCGTACTTCTAACGGCAATAGCCTCGTACTCAGGTGGTAATCATCTATCTACAAAAGTTATGAAACTTTTGTCCTTCTCTTTGTTCAATTCCTCCAAGAAGGTGCCCCTACCATAATTTGGGTTTCTCGCTCGTGGGGTTTACCTCGTTCCACTCTTACGATTTCTCGTAAGACTCCGTCACTGTGGCACTTTCAAGGTATTCAGGCCATATCCAATTGGACTTAGGCCTTTTCCCTGCCGTCAGCCAAGCGAACCCGGCTGCCCTAGCTTATGAATTCGCTAGGCACGAACACTACGGGCATCTCAGCACCGTGCGAGCATGGACTTTCCTCTACAATCCTTAAGACTGCAGCGATTACCTGAACGTTATTAACGAAACAGTAACACTAGTATACCTAATCATTACTCACAAAACAAGTGGAAATAATTAGTGATCAATCGTACAATTTACTACCAAATACATGCTTTTCTAAATTTGATAATCGCTTTAAGATATCAAAATTTGTGGTATTTGTTTGTACAGGCGTTTGTTTTTTGTATGTATCATCCAACTGCTTTTTCAAGCGTAAATTCTCCTGCTGTAGATCTTCATACTCTTGGTGGAATGTTTCATAATCCTTTATAACTTGATCTAAAAATTTGTCTACTTCTTCTTGCTTGTAACCTCTAACACCTGACTTAAATTCTTTTTCTAATATTTCTTTAGCAGTTAACTTTAATTTATCGGCAAGCATTTCTTTCACCTCATTATAGCGAAGTCCTCAATTTATATTTTTTCAGAAATTATGTAAATTGTCAATTTCATTGTCATGTAAATTTAGTAAATTACCTACTTTTTACCAAAAATCATTATTTTTCATTGTTTCTTCCTCAACAACACTTTGTAAATCTAAGAAATTAATCGTACTGATCATATAGGATGTTAGTTGCTGTTTCTTTCTTGCTGTTTCCAGAAGGAATTTAGGAGTCCCTTCTTTTTCTTCATCATATAAAAGTAATAACCCATCGCTTTTGTCTACAAGAAATTGATTTTTTTGTTTAAATTGCAGTGGACTATCATATTCCCTTTTTGAAATACTATCCACAAAATCTGCTTGTGAAAGAATAAATTCATAGTATTCCTGGTTTTTCTCATTCCACTTTGATTCTTGATTTAGAAATGGAGTGAGAATAGCAAGTTTTAACTCGGGATATTGCAATTGAAGTTCAAAAACCACGTCTGCTGCCCATAGTTCCACACCCATTTGTCCACTAATGATCACCCATTCTAACCCTTCCTCTAAATATCCTATCAAAGACTTTTCAATTGCCTTTTTAATATACTCAACAGCTTTATCATCTTGCTTAAAGACGCCTAATTCATGAGATTTATATCCTGAAACAGTTAAAACTTTCATTCAATCACCTTTATCATTATACGAACTTTTTTTCTAATTATAACGAACATGTTAGTAATTATATTATACTCCCAGCTGACCTGAACTTATAAATGTTTTGTATAAAGATGTAGTTTCCTTCATCATTTCATAAATAAACAGAAAGGAGCCGAAATTCAGCTCCTTAGTGCTTTTCTGTTATCTAAAAAATGGTCCTGGACCAAAACCCGGACGTGGAACTGGACCTGCTCCCGGTCCAAAACCCGGTGTTGGGCCGTACACATTAAAATGTTGGTGTGTAACCTCATTTTGTACAGACTGAGTTTGAGGGAAATAGTGTTGGTGCTTATAAAATTCATGGTTTACAGTTGTTGTGTGTTGTGGATGAATGTGTGGTACGATTGTTTCAGAGTACGTATTGTTAACACAACATTTTGTTGGGTGTACGATTGGTGCCATAACTTTTGGTCTACAATGCATGTTGCATTCTCCTTTCATCTTTTTATCATGTCTTACACTTTTAGCCTATGATGAAAGGTACATACATGTACTAATTCAAAAACCTAATTTTTATAGAAACGTAAAAAAGCTATCTTTAAAGTTAGTAAAAATGAAGATGGTTAATACAATCACAATGAAAAATAAGTATAAAACACTTTTATACACAGTTGTCTTCTCCCTTATAAATATTAAACTACAGTCCCTTATTTTACATCGTTCCCTATAATCCTACAATTCTTATTTATAACTTTCAAAAAAGTTCATGATTTCGTCAAAAAAATGGCGAAATTACTCATTTTTTGCGCTTGCCCGGGCAATATATCGATAATATTTCCTTTCAATTCTTTCTTTCCTTTTTCTAATTTCCTCAGCATTTATTAACTCATTTAACTCAATATATTTTTCAGATCGCTGCCTCAGTATATCTGTGTATTCCATCGCTTTTAAAAAATCTTTTTCCTGATGCTCATAAAATTTAGCTAGTTCTACTGCGGCCTTAAAAGATACCTCTTTTGAGTTTGATTCATTCACTATTTCTTCCCAGAGCATGACAGCTTGTTTCCAATTCTTTTGCTTTTTGTAAAGAAGGGAAAGAGCAAATTTTGCTTGAGGTTCCAAATCTGATTCTTTTTTAACAAATGAAGTGTATGCATGAAGTGCTGAATCTTTTTCACCTATATACTCTAGCCACCTTGCAATTTCATAGTGTTCAGAGTTTGTTGTTTTACTATTTATATCTAGTAATTTAATAGAGAGATGAATATATAGGGTGATAAGTGATAAAACATCAATTTCATTATGTTTTAGTACGCCTGCGATAATTTCCGGATTTTGCTGTTTAACAAATTCGAAATAGATCATCGGCGCTAAAAACCCCGGAATATCATTTTCACGTTGTATTCCTAATATTTCACTTTCTACCTTCGAGAGTTTTACTGATTCCAACTCATTTTTCCATAATCTTCGTGCAGCATGAAACAAATCAAAATGGCCAAAAGGAGGAAGACTCGGAACTTGTTCGCGAATTAAAGTATGTCTTGTCTTGACCTGTGGCCAGTCAAACGCTTTGCCATTGTAAGTAACAAGAGTTTTGCTATTAATCCCTTTTAAAAAGCTTTGATAAAGTGCTACTTCATTGCCCGGTTTAGGTAATAAATGTTGTCTAACGACAACACAACTATCCAACACTTGGGCTTGTCCCAATAAAAATATGGTATTTCCAGTTCCTCCTCCTAAACCTGTTGTTTCTGTATCAAAGAAAAATAATTCACCAGGATGGTGATTCTTCGAAGAAAGCGGGTGCTGGAGTTCACTTTCATTCCATCTAGCCACAACTTCCTTAAATTCTCTTAATCTATAATGCCCGTGTTTGTAATCAAGTGGATAAACTACCTCTCTTATCAAACAATACTGGTTATCATAAGTGAAAACAGCTGTTTGGTATTCCTCCCAAAGATCGATATTAGGGGTTTGAGAAGGTTTTTCAGGAACAATCTCTTCATCTCGAATCACGTGTTTTTTTAATCGATTTAGTTTATGTTTTACTGACATTTGCTTCATCCTTTAATAAGCCTAGAAGTAAATAAGCATCTTTTTTCAATGTATCAGATGAACCTTCAACCCCAATGCATGATGGACAGCCTGAATAACAAGGACACTGTTCTATTAATCTCAATGCCTCTGAGAGGACAGGACTCATCGTTTCATGAATTTTTTTGGAAAGACCTACACCACCTGGATATCGGTCATATAGAAAAACAGTCGGTTTACCATTATGAATTGCTTTTATTTGAGCTACAACATGTAAGTCAGAAGGATCACACATTACTTTTAATGGTGCAACATGTTGCAATACGTTTGCAACACCTATTAATGATTCCTCCATACGTTTTTCACTCAGATCTTCTATCACGTTCGATTGGAAACTCATCCAAGCTGAATTTGTATGGAGTTCTTCTTCAGGTAAATGAATAGGTCCTGAACCTATGTTTTCATGTGTATCAAACTTGATTTTTTTGAAGATAGTTGCCATTGCTTGGACTGTTACATCCCCATAACCAAAAACTGCATGGTCTTTTACATATGTTTCATCTTCTTCAAGAACCTTTAATTGCACAGCTAAATTTGCGTCAGTAAAATAATCTACATTTACTTCTCTTACAAATGCTTTTTTCTCTTCCCAATCCAACTTTTCAACTTGAAATTGGACACCTTGATGCAAATAAATGGCTTCATCATGAAGTAGAGTCATTGCACTAAATCGATCCATCTCACCAATCACCTTAATATTGGCAATATCCGATTGATCTATAATAATTACATTTTCTTGTGATGCAGAGCGAAGACTGATATTGTGTGCCGGAAAAGCGTCATTCATCCAATGATACGTTTGATTATTGAAATACAGCACTCGTTCTTCAGCTAAAAATTGCAAGATATCTTCGAGCTCCAATCCATCAAATGTATCTCCTTCTTTAAACGGCAATTCAAATGCTGCACACTTTAAATGGTCTACCAGCACAACTAAATTATCCGGGTTAATAATAGCTGTTTCCGGATTTTGTTCAAAGAAGTAACGAGGATTTTGAATGATGTATTGATCAAGAGGGCTGGAACTCGCCACCATTAAAATAACCGCTTCACCTTGTCTTCTGCCAGCCCTGCCGGCTTGTTGCCAAGCACTCGCAATGGTTCCCGGATATCCTGTCATAATACAAACCTGAAGACTTCCAATATCTACACCTAATTCAAGTGCATTTGTACTAACGACACCTAGTATCTCACCATTTCGGAGACCTCTTTCTATTTCTCTTCTCTGCTTCGGTAAGTATCCTCCACGATATCCCTGAATGGTTTTTTTTGTAAGCTCATTTTTTATTAATTGCTGTAAATACGTTAAAATGATTTCCACTCGTACCCTACTACGGGCAAACACAATTGTTTGAATCTTATTTTTCAGAAATTCTCCTGCTAACCGTCTTACCTCTAATGTAGCACTTCTTCTAATGTTTAGTGGCTTATTTACGATAGGAGGATTATAAAAGATGAAATGCTTTTTACTAGAAGGTGCACCATTTTTAGCAATTAGATTCATGGTCGTCCCAGTTAAGGTTTCAGCTAATTCCTGCGGGTTGGCGATTGTTGCAGATGTACAAATAAATTGTGGAGTACTCCCATAAAATTCACAAATTCGTTTAAGTCGACGAATAACATTTGCAACATGACTTCCAAATATGCCTCTATAAATATGTAATTCATCTATCACTATATATTTGAGATTTTCAAACAACGATACCCATTTTGTATGATGAGGCAATATGGCAGAATGTAGCATATCTGGATTAGTTATAACAATATGACCTGCTTTTCTAACTTTTTGCCTAATAGCTGGGGATGTATCACCGTCATATGTATATGAGTTAACCTGAACACCCATTTCTCCAATAATTTCGTTAATTTCAGATTTCTGGTCCTGTGCTAATGCTTTCGTAGGAAATAAATAAAGAGCTCTGCTGTTTTCATCAGTTATTATCTGTTGTAATACTGGAAGGTTATAACAGATCGTTTTACCTGATGCGGTCGGAGTAACTGCGACAAAGTTGTTACCTTGTTTAGCTAACTGATACGCTTCATGCTGATGTGTATAAAGTTGTGAAACACCTCTTTTTTCAAGTGCTTCTTTTAAGCGCGTATCGATATCAAGTGGGAAATTAACATATTCAGCCTCTCTGGAAGGTATTGTATGCCAGTGTACAATCTGCTCATTAAATTCCTGACTTTTTTTCAATGAAAGCAGGATGTTTTCCAATGATTTCTTAAATTCCATCAAATTTCACTACCTTTTGCTTGAATGTATCCCTTACGATCTATTTTACCGAATAAACGTTCGCAAATAAAGTGTTATTGTTTAGAAACAAATGTTTCTTTCTTTTCTAGAGGCTCAGATTGCAAAAAGAAAAAGCAGATTTATTCTGCCTTCACGCCACTTTATTTAGTATGTACATTTACAATATGTGTCGAGCCTTTTATTACACTCTCAACTTCCAGACGTTCAATTCTCGCTACAATGTCGGAATTCGTAATAATAATAGGAGAGATCGTACTTGCTGCCTTTTCTTTAATCAATTTGAGATCAAATGTCATTAATGGATCCCCTGCTTTAACCTTCTGGCCTTCTTTAACAATTACATCAAAACCATTGCCATTTAATCCTACAGTCTCAAGCCCAACATGAATTAGCAATTCTATTCCTATTTCCGAACGAAGACCTATCGCATGCTTTGTGTGGAAGACTTGAATAACATGTCCATCAATTGGTGCCACAAGTTTACCTTCAGTAGGTTCAATGGCAATTCCTTCACCCATTAATTTTTGAGAAAATACCGGATCAGGAACGTGTTCAAGTTCAATTATATTTCCAGATAACGGCGCAACAAGCTGTTCAACTGTACGTTTATCTTTTTTACCAAAAATCGACCTCAGCATAACATTATCTCCTTTAAACATTTGTAAGGTAATATTTTACAATTAAATAACACTTAGATCTTCCTCAACATATACTACTCTGACATAACAAGGCAAGGAGGTTATATATATTATGAGAAAGAAAAATGAATTGACAAATAATAAACAAGACCCTCAAAATGAACAATTGGATTTTTTTCAAATAGTTGATCATTTCTTTCGTTCTGAACCGATAAGACAATTTATGAATGAGTTTGATTCTATGTTTGAAGGTTCATTTCCACAAAAATCGATACATGTTAATACTTACGAAACAGATCAAACATGTGTAATTGATATGCAAATTCCACCAGTTAAAAAAGAGCAGATAAAACTGGAGCTAATGGATCAATATTTGACGATTTCCATTACCAATCGAGAAGAAATCAAAGAGTATAACGAAAATTCTTCAACTTTTAGAAGTTACTCATCACTTGACAGTTTGTCAAAAACCATTGTTCTACCTTACAGGGTAGAAGAACACGAGATAAAAACCAAATATAAAAACGGATCTTTGCTTGTTACAATTCCTAAGAAGTCAACACAAATATTACTTGAAGATGATTCTATATAAATATTCTACAATGTTTAATTAAACTTCGTAAATAGGTACGCTTAAGCAAATTTACAAAACAAAATAAAAACGCTCGACTCTCTTTTAAAAGGCGCTAAAACGAGAGCTGGCGTTTTTTCATTTAACTATTTTTGTGAGATTTACTCCCGTATTTTGGATTTTCTTCAGGAGTTGGATCCTTTGCTAAATCTTTGGCTGACCTTGTCACTTCTTGATTTTTGATTGTATTTTTCTTCATCTCTGTCACCTCCTTCTTATGATGACTTTAATTACACTGATTTACACGGTTAAAAAAAATCCAAAAATTGTCGCGAGAAAAAAACGGTTCACATCAAACAATAAATTAAGGAGGTGCATAGAATATGCCTAATAAAAAAAATAAACTACCCGATTTCAGAGAGCTTGATGACCGATTAATAGCTGAGGCATCACATTCTCCATCTCTCGTGATTAAAACGAACTTGGACAAGGATAATGTGAAAGAAGATAATCCTTATGCAACAGATCATTCAAATTCTCCTGCATTTGAAAATTTTTTTAAGGAATGATAAAAGATGGACTTTACTCTCGGATACTTAAGAGAATCATTATCAAATTACGATAGAAGCTCCGTATGTAAGAGAATTACTAACAAGTTAACAAATGGAAAATTCCATTCTGAATTAGACTTTGTTCGAATACTTGAAGAAGATGAAATTCAATTTTTAAATAATGTTTTACCAGATGAAATTAAATATGCGTTTAATGAACAAGATTTTATAAGAGGTAATCAGCTTAATGAGGTTTATGAGCTGCTAATATAGTCTTTAAACAGGAGGTTCTCATGAATAGAAATAGTAATCATTACATTAATATCAAGTTCCAAACCGGGGCAATAGATCGTGAAGGTGTGAATGGCTGTCAAGTAGAAGATGTTATTAGCGTTCTTGTAGACCAATTAAAATCTCATCAAAATGGTGATTTTGCTTGCCCGGAAAATTCAATCGCTATTTCTAATCTTCAAACCGCAAACTATGCATTAAGAGTTAGAAAAGAACGAATGGAAGACAAACATAGAGGTATTGAAACACATGCAACATTTTAATACAAAGAAATACTCAAATACAGATGTAGAAGAAGTTAAAAGGTTAAATGCTAATTCAGGTTTATCTTATCGTGAAGTAAAAGAACTTCTTGCCAAGAAATATAGTGGAAAATCTTGACTTGTCGCCAAGTCCTAATGGAAAGAATTAGTATTTCTTATACGATCATCCTTAAAATTTATATACTTTCTGATATTAAAAAGTAACTCATGATTTTAAGGGGCTGTCTCAACTTGACAGTCCCTTATAAATAGCATTTTATGGTATGTTACACATTATTTAAACATAGATGTTACACCTTTAAAAAGCCCGCCCATTTGATTAACAGCATTCATCATTTGACCTGCTGTGTCCATCATTTTATTAAAATCTAACTGTCCGTCAGATTTTTTAAATTGTGATAAGACGTTTTGGAATCCACTTGGCTGAGGCTGCTTAAAATAAGGTAAGGGCTTTGGATATGGCGTAGGATAAGGATAATTCATAAAAGTATTTTCAACATTTCCATTATAACTACCATTACCATATGGCTGTTGATAGGACTGAAATGGTTGTTGATACCCATTTTGATGGAATGAAATTTCATGTACTTGTGACAACATTGGATTTATATATTGCTGATTTTGATATCCAACAGGTTGGTGCTCATAGTATGGAAATGCTTGAAAGTATTCATTTTCTCTTCTCCGGGACCTTCTATTGAAATACGGGTATGTTTGGTGCATGTAGTAAACCTCCCTATAGCTCATTATTGCTACTGTATTATATGATTCATTTGCCTATAATGTGAAAGGAAAGCCGCTATCAAAAGATTCACTACTTATAATAATTTATCTATGTTCATACATGAATATCGTTAGGTTAGTTCATATTAGGAAAGAATCATGAAAAGGAGGTCATATACAATGGCTCGAGGTAAACATTTTAATCATAAAGAAAAAGGACATGCTCCTACAATTCCAAGTCATGGTCAGAAAGTTATAGCTAAAAACACAGAACATGTAGAATATGACATAAAAACAGTTGGGACCGTAAACGAACGTCCTGTTAGTATAAAGGTTGATGAGTAAAATAAAACGAATAAGGACGTACTCTTATTGAGAGGCGTCCTTTTTTTCTATTTCATCCATAATTGTATTTAATAAATATTCAACTGAGTGATGTAGGTTATAAAATCGTTGTTTGTTTACGTCTTTATAAAACGATTGGAGAACTACTTGCTCTATATTTTCCATGGCGGACTCAATTTGTGTTTGATGGATATATTTAGGGTTCTCCTTTATTATCCAATCTAAAGCATGAAGTTCCCAACTATTTGCTTTATGTTTAACTAGTTCAAAAGTTGGTTGAACCTGCTCATAAAAGTATATTTCTGTTTTTTCAGGCTTAGTTTGTAAAGAGTCAAATCTGTCCTTACATTCAGTTAAACATTTTAACAGATGTAGTGAGGATTTGATTAGATTTATATAGCTCAATTTGTTCACCTCAAGCTAATCATATCAAATTCTCCTTTATATTACACTTTTTTCATTACGCATTCGTTGCAGCGACAGGGAATTGATATTGCTTATAATGATCTTGTTTATGATGTGCTTTGTTTGTAATTGATGCTTTTGATATTGATGTTAGTTGACGATCTATTTGATTCACTTTTTCCATGATCTTATTCTCAAGTCTTACTGGAGTTTTATGGTGATCTAAGGCCATCTCTAGTTTTATTAATTCAGTTTCCAACTCTGCTAACTTTTCCTCAATTACACTTTTTTCAATCATATTTTTCATCATTCTCCCTCCTCTATTGCTATGTATTCGTCATTTCATTCTTTCCCCCTTCACGCTTGACAAAACTAGTTTCTATTCGGCAAAGAAAGTGAATTTATGCATTTTTCGACACCTTCTTTTGACTGTATGGAAATGAGGATAATCGCACAAAATAACAGTAGGAGGTGCTAAAAATGGCAAAAAAACCTAAAGGTAAACAACAAACAGCTGAAGACAAAACAAAAATCCCTACTGATAAAAAGTTAGACGGTCCGAATCGTCCTTCTACATAAGGGCAACTAGTCTTTTAAAAAGCAAGGCAATTGAGCCTTGCTTTTACCTGTTTTCAAGCTCTTTTATCCATTCCTCCAATACTCTTGCAATAGAGTCAACAGGTGTAATTGATCTTGTTTATGTTTAAACCAATCCGTTACCTCATAATTTTGTGGTATTTTCTTTTCCTTAAACCATTTTTTTATATTCTGACCATGAAACCAATCTTTTCTTTTTCCGTCTAATGTATGGGAGACAATTGGATATGCCATTCGTAACAAAGGAGTTTCTCTTCTTCTCTTTTCGGGAAAGTATTTTTCATAATCATATCTTGATCCAGTGTGAGGAACAGTTTTTGCAAATGCTTCAAACTGCTGATATAAACCAGCATGAAATAATAGCCAGCCCAACCGCTTTCCCAAGTCTATACGATTAGTTAGGTTTTGAAAGTTATAAACAGAAAAACCATATAATTTTCCTTGTAAATCTGGAAAAACGACTGTACTGAAATGAAACAAATCTTGGAGTTTATACGGGGCTGAATGAAAGACATGCTGTTTATAAATTTTTTGTTTAATAACGGGTTGTTGTATAACGTTTTGTTCATTAATAATAAGTGAAGTCATAAGGCGTTCCATTGAATGATGTTTCCAAAAATATTCCCATTCTCCTACCATGAACTTTGAAACACTAAAATGGGTTAAAAGATAAAATAATGGTTTCTTATATCGTTTTGAATATTCATAAATAAGTAACTGTGGATAGGCATCTTGAAAAATGGTCCAGTTTGCGCGTTCATATGTCATAAATAATAAATTTCTTTTCTCTGAGCTAAGGGCTTTTCTAAACCAATTACCTTCAAGGTCTGTCATATTCCAACCGGCATTTCTGGAGACCATGCTTGCCAAGAAAGACCATTTTATCTCAGGATGCCTAAAATAAAACTTTTCATAGGCGCTTGTTCTAGTAATATTGTCAATATTATATATAGTCGTTTCATGATCAATATGAGCAAGCAATGAAGGTTCATTTACTAGTGTTTCTTTACTTTTTTTAATCATTTTCATCCTCTACACTCCTCATACTTCTATTGTTACCCGATAAAGAAGTATGTACGCATTAACAAAATTGAAACTTTTTTATCATTCCTTTTTCATTTTTTTTGGTATGATAGGTAGTAGTTTTTAAAGAGGAGGTAAAGTATGATCTTTCGTTATCCTAACGGAAAGCCTTATGAACCAATGGTTGAACAAAAGAAAAAACAGCCACCTTCTATTACCTACAGCAACCGTGGTATGTCACTTGAAGATGATTTAAACGAGACAAATAAATATTATCTTGAAAATCAAGTAGCTGTTATACATAAAAAACCAACACCTGTGCAAATTGTGAATGTGGACTATCCCAGAAGAAGTGCTGCTGTCATTAAAGAAGCATACTTTAAGCAAAGTTCAACAACGGATTATAATGGAATTTATCGTGGGAAATATATTGATTTTGAAGCAAAGGAAACAAAAAATAAAACATCATTTCCTTTACAAAATTTCCATGCCCATCAAATTGAGCATATGAAAAATGTCCTATTTCAAAATGGAATTTGTTTTGTTATTTTATCTGCATTCAATCAATTTTATTATTTGGATTCTAACCATCTGTTAACCTTTTGGGATCGGCAATTAAATGGCGGTAGAAAATCTATCACTATAGACGAATTAAATGAAAGTGGCCATATAATCCCTACTGGATATCAAGCAAGGATTGACTATATTAAAATAATAGATAAACTATATTTTTAAAGATCCTTAAATTTGAACTAAATTTCTAATAAGAGAAAAATGAGTAAAGCCTAAAATGAAAGGTTGGAATTACATGTCTGAACAATATAAGAGTCGTGAAGAACGAAGAAGAAGACAGGCTCAACAAAGTTCAAAGAAAAAAAAGAATAAAAAACCAAAAGCTGGATTATGGAAAAAGATCCTTATAAGCCTTTTAGCAATTGGTATTGTCGGTATGTTGGCCGGCGGTGTTACATTTGCTGTAATGGTTGCTGGGGCACCTCCACTAGATGATAAAAAACTAAAAGATTCATTTTCATCAAAAATATACGATATGAATGGTGAGGAAATCACCGAATTTGGTCAAGTTAAGCGTACATATGTAGCGTACGATGAAATTCCAAAAGTTCTTGAAAATGCTGTTTTAGCAACTGAGGATGCACGATTTTATGAACATAATGGTGTTGACGTCATACGTCTTGGCGGAGCCGTTGTTGCCAATATTCAAGAAGGGTTTGGTGCAGAAGGTGCAAGTACGATCACACAGCAGGTTATTAAGAACTCTCTATTGACTCCAGAAAAAACAATTTCTCGTAAAGTTCAAGAATTATGGCTGTCTTTTCAACTAGAACAAAAATATTCTAAGCAGGAAATTCTTGAGATGTATTTAAATAAAATTTATTTTCCTGGTAATGTTTATGGCGTAGCACAAGCAGCGCAATCATTTTATGGTAAAGACTTAAGTGAATTAGAACTTCATGAAGCAGCAATGATTGCAGGTATTCCGCAAAGTCCAAATAACTACAACCCTAGGACAAATCCTGAAAGTGCTGAAAAACGCCGCAACATTGTGTTAACACTAATGGCTAAGCATGGTTTTATTACAGAAGCTGAAGCCGATGAAGCAAAAAGTATCCCTGTTCAATCAACTGTGATTGAAGATACTGAAAAAGCTAACCCATATCATGCATTTGTAGAAGAAGTAATTGAAGAAGTTAAAGAAAAAACAGATATTGATGCAGGATCAGCCGGATTACAGATTTATACGACACTAGACCCTGATGCACAGGATACGGTTGAGAATGTTATGAATGGTGATGCAGTTGATTTTCCTGATGATGAACTTCAAGCTGGAATCGCCTTAATTGACACCAAAACAGGTGAAATTCGAGCAATCGGTGGAGGCCGTAATCAGCCTGTAGGCGGTTATAACTATGCTACTGATACAAGACGTCAGCCGGGTTCAACAATTAAGCCTGTATTAGATTACGGCCCTGTTATTGAACATGAAAAATGGTCGACTTATGAACAAATTAAAGACGAACCATATACTTATAGTAATGGTACTCCTATTAATAACTGGGATCGAAGCTACAAAGGTACAATGTCCATTCGCGATGCTTTAGCAGATTCACGTAATATCCCTGCATTAAAAGCATTACAAGCAGTCGGATTAGATAAAGCCCAAGACTTTGCGCAAGGATTAGGTATCCCATTGGAAGAAATTTATGAGTCCTATGCAATCGGAGGATTTGATCATGGTGTATCCCCTCTTCAAATGGCAGGTGCTTTCAGTGCTTTTGGTAATAATGGGATTTTTAACGAGCCATATGCCGTAAAGAAAATCGTGTTAAGTGATGGTACAGAAATCAGTCTAGCTCCAGATCCGGAACCGGCTATGAGTGATTATACAGCCTTTATGGTGACGGATATGATGAAATCTGTTGTAGAATATGGTACTGGAAAATCTGTTCAAATCTCTAAAGTAAATATAGCAGGTAAAACAGGAACAACCAATTTCACTGAAGATGATAAAGCAAAATACAATGTTCCATCTGGTGCCTCTAAGGATGCCTGGTTTGTCGGATATAATCCGAATTATACGGCTGCTGTTTGGACCGGGTATAATATTACGGAAGATAGTGAGAAAGTTTATTTAGATTCTTCTGACCAACGATTAGCAAGAGCGATGTTTAGAGAAGTATTCCTAGAAATAGCTGGTGATGATGATTCTGATTTTGAACAACCAAACAGTGTTGTTGAAAAAGCCATTGAAAAAGGCTCAAACCCGGCCAAATTAGCAAGTGAATACACGCCATCCAGCAATATTACGTATGAATACTTCGTAAAAGGCGATGAACCAACAACTGTTTCTAAGAAATTTGAAAAAGTTGAAATTGATAAACCATCAAATTTATCGATTAACTACGATCAAGTAAATAATTCGATTAGTTTAAATTGGGAATATGGAGACACAGAGAATGTTTCATTTGAAGTGAAACAATCGATTGATGAGGGTCCATATGAAGTTGTAAACAAATCGAAAGACAAGAGTTTTACAATTGGTGATGTTATTCCTGGAGCTATTTATTCATACCAGGTTGTAGCTGTAAGTGATGAAGATGATAGTAATCGCAGTGCTGCTGCAGCGACAAAGGTACAGGTACCTGAACCTGAAGTTGATGTTCCGGAATTACCTGAAGATGGTACTGACGAAGAGACTCCACCAGACGAAGAAGGTAACGAGGAAAATAACGGAAATAACCAGGATGAAAATAATGGGAATAACGGAAATAACGGAAACGGTCAAAATGGCAATGGAGATAACAATAATCAAGATGGTGACCAGGACAACCAAAACGAAGATGGTCAGGGTGACGGAAATGGTGAAACACCAACTGCACCAGATGTAGAAACAACAGTTCCTCCTACTAACTCAAACGGAAGTAACGAAGAAGAGGAAGAACCTGAAGAAGGACAATAACAATTTTTCTAAGAACCGATTATTATGATCGGTTCTTTTCTTTTGTTTATACAAAAAAAGATTACTCCATTTGAAATAATCTCCTTATATTTGTTTAAGTGCAATTGCCTTTGCATATATTTTTTCACATTCATCAAAAAGTTGTTCAAGCTGAATAAAAGCGTGATACTGAGTTGGTTTTGACATTATAAATAAAAGCCGTTCTTCGCAATTTACCGGCTTTCTATAAAAGTCATCCAGTTCTATATCGGAAGTACGCAGTCCAGGTACAGGTGATCGGTTTAACCAAAATAAACAAGCTATAAAAAGAGAAACACAGTGGGTAAGTAAACGTTCCGATTTATTGGAACTTTCTTTTTGCTTGTATATCTCTCTTGCACTATCCTTTAATTGTTTCCACTGGCCAAAAATAATTGAAACAAAATCCTTAGGATTTTCCCAAGGATTAAATTCAATTGTTTCTTTAAGAGCATATAACATATCAAAATAAAAAGGTTCATGTGAGAGGACATGTGAAATAACGCTTATATCTTGTTGTTGGAAGCTATTCTTATCAGAATTAAAAAGAGGATTGCGAAATTGCTCAGGAATTTCCCATAATTTATTCCTATTTTGCATTTATTATTTTTTCCTTTTTCATTCTCTTTTGCCCTTCTCTACATAAGTGTAATAATGGACAACTCTCACATTTAGGAGACTGAGCCTTACAGTGATACCTTCCAAAAAAGATTAATCGATGATGGGTAAGTGACCATTCCTCTTCAGGTACTTTTCTCATCAGCGTCTTCTCAACTTCTAAAACGGAATCCTTCCACTTGCATATACCGAGTCTTTTACTCACTCTCTCAACATGGGTATCCACTGCAATTGCCGGTACACCAAAGGCTACAGACATGACCACATTTGCTGTTTTTCTACCTACTCCGGCAAGTTTCGTTAACTCTGTGTGATCATTTGGTACTTCACCATTGTACTGTTCAAGCAATGTCTCACATAACTTACGAATATTTTTTGCTTTGTTTCTAAATAAGCCAATTGATTTAATATCTGTTTGCAATTCTTCCAGAGAGACAGCAAGATAGTCTTCAGGAGTTTTATATTTCTTAAACAAGTTTTTTGTTACTTTATTTACAAGTGCATCTGTGCATTGGGCTGATAACGCAACAGCTATTACTAATTCGAACGGATTTTCATGTACCAATTCACAATGTGCATCAGGAAACATTTCACCTATTGTATCTAAACATTCCCGAATCTGTACTTTTGTTAACACCATTTTCACCTTCTTTTGATATAAACTACTGCTTTAATTTTCAAGCCAGTTATAAAAAGGGACCTTTCTTTGATACTCCTCTTGCTGATCTGGCTTATTTCCCTGGTTTCCTTGATGTTGACGAAATTTTTTGGAATGATTACGAGCTTGATCTATCGTCCTAATACCGTTTTTCTTCCATTCAAAAAGAATCCGGTCTATATACCGAAAATTAAGCTTTGCTGACATAACTGCTTCTCTTAACGCTGCTTTAATAATAACAGGGTCATAATCTTCTTGATCAATCCAAATAGACAGTGTTTCACATTCAAAAGGAGAAAGCGGACGACCAAATTCACTCTCAAAAATAGTATATAAGCTTTCGTCCTCCTTTTTGTTTTGATCCTGCATTTTACGGTTGCTTTCATTTATTAGAAAAGTATAAAGCTTATCCCATAACGGCTTTAATGAGTAATGCTCAAAAAGAATAGACTCATGTTGATGTTCTTCTATCATTAAAAAACCTTTTTGAATTAAGTTTCTGAGGATTCCGGTACACTCTCCGGTTGAAATGAACATATGTTCTGAGAGTTCTGTTGGAGTAGGAAATTGATTTCCGGATTCTTTGAATTTTTTTACTTGAAGAAGCAAAATAAGTTCTTGTTCGTTTAAACCTAACTTTGCATAGTAATTTAATAAAATAACCGGAACAGATATATTTCCTGTTTCTTGTAGATCAATAAATTGCTCTTTATTCATTAAAAACACCCCTTACCTTATGGTAGTATACCATGACAATTCCTCACATTGTATATAATAAGCTTCGGTTGATATTGCCAATTAAGGAAAATGGAAAATGAAAAACTGACCCACATTAGAGAGTCAGTTTTCTTGATATTACGGATAAAGTCGATTTAATAAACGCGGGAATGGAATGGTTTCTCGAACATGCTCTACACCACTTAACCAAGCAACCGTTCTTTCCAGACCTAGTCCAAATCCTGAGTGTGGAACAGATCCATATTTTCTTAATTGTAGATACCAATCATACGCTTGTTCATCCAGCTTGTGTTCATCAATTCGCTGTTTAAGTAGCTCGGCATTATGAATACGCTCTGAACCGCCTATGATTTCTCCATAGCCTTCAGGTGCAATTAAATCAGCACATAATACCACATCTTCACGGTTTGGATCAGGTTGCATATAAAACGGCTTTAGGCTAGTAGGATAATGTGTAATAAACACCGGTTTTTCATAACTTTCTGCAATTGCCGTTTCATGTGGTGCGCCAAAATCATCGCCCCATTTAATTTCAGTAAACCCTTTTTCATGAAGGAACTTAATCGCTTCATCATAAGTAATTCTAGGGAATGGAGCTTTAATTTTTTCTAATTTAGCTACATCTCTTCCTAAAGTATTTAGTTCAAGGGAACAATTTTCTAAAACATTTTGAATGATAAACGATACATATTCTTCTTGAACTTTTAGATTATCCTCAAATTCATAAAAGGCCATTTCTGGTTCAATCATCCAAAATTCAATTAAATGACGACGTGTTTTGGACTTTTCAGCTCTGAAAGTCGGACCAAAAGAGAAAACTTTTCCTAATGCCATTGCTGCTGCTTCCATATAAAGCTGTCCACTTTGAGAGAGGTATGCATCCTCATCAAAGTATTTGGTATGGAATAACTCAGAAGTACCTTCTGGAGCACTTCCCGTTAAAATAGGTGGATCTACTTTTACAAACCCTTCATTATTGAAGAACTCATATGTGGAACGGATGATTTCATTTCTTATTTTCATTACAGCATGCTGACGTTTTGAACGAAGCCACAAATGACGGTGGTCCATTAAAAATTCAGTTCCATGTTCCTTTGGTGTTATCGGATAATCTACAGATTCTGTAATCACTTTAATATTTGTGATTCCGAGTTCATAACCAAATGGAGAACGCTCATCTTCTCTAACTATTCCTGATATATATAAAGAAGTTTCTTGGGTAATTGCTTTTGCTTTATTAAATATTTCTTCCTCTACTTCTGCCTTTACGACGACACCTTGGATAAATCCTGTCCCATCTCTAAGTTGAAGGAATGCAATTTTACCACTGGAGCGCTTATTTGCAAGCCAAACTCCAATTGTTACCTCTTGTCCAACATATTTTCCAACTTCTGCAATTGTTGTTTTCACTTTATTACCTCCATCAAGCGCGATGTATATCTCTTTTATGTACTTTCCATCGTATTATTATACGTTTTTTTCTGAAGTGCCGCAATATAACGGAGATAAGGCGAAACTTTCGGATAATTTACTTCTACGATTTTTTTAAGGCCATATGCTTGATGATTTTCCCATCATAAAAGTTAACATAATCAAATGTATATCGATCTGATTCATCTTGATATTTCACTTCCCAAATAGGTATTCCCTCATCCATACCAAGCTGGACACTAATAATTTCTGAGGGATTATGCTCTTCATTTACACTTTCCAACGCCTCATTTTTTGTTATTCCAGATGATTTTTTCTTTACTATCATTTTTCTTTCTTTTTCAATATTTGAAATCCATCCATATACCTGTTCATTTTCATTGTTTGTGGCTGTAATGACATGGTATTTTTGATCTGCACTAAATGTGTTAATTTTGCTGATCTTTTTGAGGTTTGCTTCTTCCATAGCAAACTGCTTGGATTGTTTATGTCCATCCTCGTATTGCCCTCTTGCAGTTAAATAACTTGATGTTAAAATCCAAATTCCGGATATGATAAGAACTACCAAGATGATTAATGGTATAACAATTTTTTTCTCCATTGTATTTTACATCCTTATGTACGGTATATTGTAAATACTGCTTTAGATTTGTCTTCTTGATCTAGTGCAAGACCAAACATTAAATCATTTCTTTTCAATGTTCTATTTAATAAGTCAACAATTTTATATAGATCATCAGAATGATCTACAGTGACCGTTGAAACAATTTCAATTTTACTTTCCATGTAATATTCCTCCTGTGAAACACAAATATTGTAACTTATATGTCAGGTACCTCTGGACACAATAACATTACAACAACCTATATTTTGTTGTATATTGATTAATTATAAAGTGAAAACATGTACATGAACATAATTTTCTCCTAACTCACACCACATTTTATATGGCTGATACTTTCAGCCATTTTTTTATTAGAAAGAAACCCTGTGTAAAGACACAATAACATGCTACTCATTAATCCAATCATCAATTGCATGTGTTAAAAGGTGCATTGGTTTATGTTCAATTTCTAATTTTGGAATAGATGTGATAAAATCTCTTCCATATTTAGTCGAAAGGATCCGATTATCTAATATAAACAAAATCCCCTTATCCTTTTCATTTCGAATTAATCTTCCAAATCCTTGTTTAAATCTTAAAATAGCCTCTGGAAGTGAATAGTGGTAAAAAGAGTTCATTCCTTTACTTTCTAAATGATGACTTGTAGCTGCAACAGTTGGTTCATCAGGAGAGGCAAACGGAAGACGCACAATCATTAGGGCTTTTAGTTGATTACCGGGAAAATCAACACCTTCCCAAAAACTGCTTGTTCCTAATAAAATGGCTTTATCAAACTGACGGAAGTTTTTGGTTAACTTACTGCGGCTTCCACTTCCTGTACCCTGCCCCATGATAACAAAATCTTCTAGAGTTACATCTTCTTTTAACAATGCATATGTTTTTCTTAACATTTCATAAGAGGTAAACAACACAAGCAGTTTACCTTCTGTTATCTGTGAAACAGTACTTATATGTACAGCAATTGCTTCTGAATACTCCTCAAGTGTAACATCATTCACATTTGGCATATCACTAGGAATAAACATTTTAACTTGATTTTCATAGTTAAATGGCGTTTCTATTCGTAACTGCTTTGGATAAAAATCTGACAGGCCTATAGTTTGCAACATGTATGTAAACGATTTTTTTATTGTTAATGTTGCTGATGTTAAAATAGCACTTTGAATGTGTGAAAAAAATTCATCTGCTAAATAATCGTTTACTTCTATAGGTTGTGCATAAATAGACACAGCATTTTTCGCACCTTTAGTATCTATTTCAATCCACCTTACGACTAAATCATTATGTTCAAAAAATAAAAAGTCTAAGTGATTTTTAAACGTTTCTAACAATAAAATGCTTTGCTTAAAGTCTTCAAGAACTAATTTTTCCTTAATAGACTTAGACTTTATATAAGATTCATCAATTCCCTGACTTTCTTTTCCCATTAAATGAATGATATCTTTCATCATGAATTGAAGTCTTTTAGCTAACTCTAATAATGATTCCCAAGTTCGGTTATTCTCCTTATTTGGAAGATATCGATAGGATGCTCGGTTTAATGGGCTGTCTTTTTTCTTTTTTAATACATATGAATGCAATCCTGCAAAAAATTGATGATTTTCTTCTTGTAACTGAATAAGTAAATCGTCAATTTTATAAAATGAGGCAGAGAATTTATGCACATTTTGAATTTTCACAAATTTCTTTAATAGTCCTGTTGAATGTGTATTTCCAAGGTTATGTATCAAGTGATGCAGATCTAAATAATGAAATCTTACACCCAGCTGTTCAGTTGCTACATGGTGAAAGTGATGTGCTTCATCAATGATTACTTCCTGGTACGTTGGTAAAATCTTTTGCTCACGGGATAAGTCTGATAATAACATAGCATGGTTCGTAATAATTAAATTTGCGGATAAAGCCTTTTCCTTTGCTTGTTGATAAAAACAAACCATTTGAAAAGGATTGTTTAAAAATGATGATTGATCAACATGTAGATTATCCCAGATTGTTTTACCGCCAGAAGGTAAATTTAATTCATCCAAGTCTCCGCTGACAGTTTCTGTTAACCAAATTAATATTTGAGCTTTAGTTAATATATAGTCATAATTATCATCAGAATCTTTTAACGATTGTTCAAACTTTTGCAAGCATAAATAATGACTTTGGCCTTTTAAAAGTGTTGCTGAAAAAGTTACTGGCAAAAGCTTCTTTAAAACGGGAATTTCCTTCTCCATTATTTGCATCTGCAAGTTATTCGTATACGTACTAATAACAATGGGTCTTGATTCTTGTAAAGAATAAAAGATGGCTGAGACCAGGTAAGCCATCGTTTTTCCGATTCCTGTTGCAGCTTCAATTAATACATGTTGATGAGTTAAGAAGGCCTCAATGATTTCTTCAATCATTTTTATCTGGCCTACCCTTTCATGAAATAAAGGGAATGCTCTTTTTATCTGATCATTTTTATTCGAAAAAAATTCCAAAAATTGTTCTTTTGAGAAATTAGGAGTCGATAATGCTTCATTTGCTTTCATTCTTTTTCTCAATGCCAATGATCTTACAATCTCAATTTCAGGATGTATTTGTTGTTCTAAATTCACTAATTTTTCTGAAAGAATCTGTTCCAATACTTCTTCCATATCACTAATAAATGAACTTGACAGCTTTGAAAGCTGTTGGAGTGTGATAATTGGTAACTCAGTTAATTTTTTTATAATATGTAAAAACAGCAGGGCTGTGGCTTCGGCATCACTATCAGCGCGATGGGGGTTTTCGTGATCCATTTTGAACTCTTCACTAAGATCCGAGAGTTTATAACTTTTCTCAGTAGGAAATGCCATTCTTGATAATTCCACTGTATCTATTACAGGTCCTGAAAATTGGTAACCGCATCTCATAAATTCTTCCTGTAAAAATGATAAGTCAAAATACACATTATGTGCTATAAAATACGAGTCCTTGAGTAATGTATGAATATCCTTTACAATTTCATCAAATGTAGGTGCATGCTTAACCATTTCGTTTGTTATACCTGTTAAATGTTCAATAAATAAAGGAATGCTTTGTAATGGATTTACAAAGCTCATATATCGATCAACAATCTGATTATTCTCAATGACAACAGCCGCAATTTGTATAATTCTATCTCCCTTTTTAGGAGAATTTCCTGTTGTTTCTAAGTCAATAACAACATAGCGTTGTACTTTCAAATTAAACACCTCTATTATTTCAAAAAGCTTCACCGAATAATATTCACCGAAGTATCTTTTTCTCATTGCCTGTTGTAATAGTTTACCCTAATCTGAAGGAGTTTTGAATAACTTTTCAAAAATGTAAAGGGCGGCTTATCTATAAAATGATGTAAACAATAAATAAGACCTATCTATAAAAGACTTTTTCGAAGGTTTCTGTTCGAAAGAGTCTTTTATAAGGTAGGTCATTTACCTTTACAGGATTGTAGCAGCTGGTTCCTGCCCTAAGATTTCAACAATTTTATTATTCTCATCCATGATTGCTATTTTTGGCTGGTGGGTAGAAATGTTCTCTTCAGCTATCATTGTATAAGTTAAGATGATGACAACATCACCTTCTTGAACAAGTCTTGCTGCTGCCCCATTAAGACATACTACCCCGCTGCCTCTTTCTCCGGGTATGATATAGGTTTCAAGGCGGGCACCGTTGTTATTGTTCACTATTTGTACCTTTTCATTTGGAAGCATACCTACTGCATCAATAATATCTTGGTCAATGGTTATACTGCCAACATAGTTTAAATTTGCTTCTGTTACTCGTGCACGATGAATTTTAGCATTCAACATTGTACGAAACATCCATTTTTTCCCCCAAACAATTTTTTATCTATATTGTCATGATTGTAGTTTTCATTAAATTTCAATCGTTATATTATCAATTAGTCTTGCATTTGTAAACTTAACTGCTAAAGCAATAATGATTTTACCGTGAATTACATCTAGTTCCTTAAGCTCGGGATACGATAAAATTTCAATATAATCAATTATACCGGAAGTTTTTGTTTTAATTAATGATGAAACTTGCTCAATGATTGCCTGTTTATCTCGTTCTCCATTTAAAATCGTTTCCTCTGCTATTTTTAAGCTTTTATATAAGATAGGTGCCTGTGATCGTTCTTCTTCATTTAAATAAACATTGCGAGAACTTTTTGCTAAGCCATCTTCCTCTCTAACTGTCAAAACAGGTATTAATTCAATTGGAAAATGTAATTCGTTGATTAATCCATCAATAACAGCAACCTGCTGTGCATCTTTCATTCCAAAGTAAGCGCGATTAGGCTGTACTAAATGAAATAGCTTTGTAAGTACAGTTGCTACTCCGTCAAAATGCCCATTTCTAGATTTTCCACATAGAACATTTACGCGATTTCGAACAGAAACTGTATAGGAAGGTTTCTCGGGATACATTTCATCTACTTGGGGTCTAAACAACACATCGACACCCGCTTGTTTAGCAATCGCTTCATCGCGTTCTGCATCTCTTGGATATGAGTCAAAATCCTCATTAGGACCAAACTGCAAAGGATTAACAAAAATACTCAAAACTACAATATCGTTTGCCTCCCTTGCTTCCTCAATAAGCTTTACATGTCCTTCATGTAAAAAGCCCATTGTAGGTACAAATCCAATAGTTTGATGACTTTGATAACTATCTAATTTATCTTTAAGATCTTGTTTTGTTTCAACGACAATCATTTACTTATTCCCCCATACAAGCTGTGCAATACTTCCTCTTTCATATTAAAAGAGTGTTTTTCTTCAGGAAATGATCTATTTTTAACATCTGATATATAATGACTAATTGAAGTTTGAACTGTCTCAGAGATTGAAACATATTGTTTAACAAATTTCGGGACATATCCAGATCCGTAACCTATTAAATCATGGTACACCAAAACTTGACCATCTGTTTGACGTCCAGCACCAATTCCAATAGTAGGGATTGTTAATAATTTTGTCATCTCTTCTGCTAATTGTTGCGGAACACACTCTAATACGAGAGCAATCGCACCTGCTTCCTGGCATCTTTTGGCATCATCTATTAGTTTTTTTGCTGCTTCCGCATCTTTTCCTTGCACTTTATATCCACCGAGTACATTAACTGATTGTGGTGTCAAACCTAAGTGGGATATAACTGGGATCCCTCCGAAAGTAAGCGCTTCGATAACAGAAGTTACACCATCAGCTCCTTCCAATTTAACAGCATCCGCCCCACCTTCCTGCATAATTCTAGCCGCATTTTTCATTGTTTCATCCTTTGAAAGATGGTAAGACATAAACGGCATATCTGTTACAACAAAAGTGTCCTTTGCACCACGTTTAACAGCTTTTGTATGATGAATCATATCATGAACAGTAACCGGGATTGTAGAGTCATAACCAAGTACAACCATCCCCAGTGAATCTCCTACAAGGATCATATCAATTCCTGCAAGTTCAGCTTGCTTAGCACTAGGAAAATCATATGCTGTCAACATCGTAATTGGCTCATTTCTTTCCTTCATTTTCATAAAATCTTTTCTTGTTTTCATGTTTTCCCTCCCAGTCAATAGATGTGGAACTTATGACTTTAACAGTATTGTTGGGTAGTACATTAAAAGAAAAACTAAGGAGAGAAGATGAATGACCTGAACATTTAGTGAAAAATTTGTTCCCATATCGCATCAATTGATTAAATTAAAATAAAAATCCTTCATATCAACAAAGATAGAAGGATTAAAAGTTTTTATAGTCAGATTCATCCCTCTGTCCTAGTCCATTCATGGATCAAGGCAGGTTAAATTAACGAGATTTTTATTCTTATTATTACTGATAACAAGCAGTTATTACTCAATATTTTTCTTTTAACGGTGTAGTTCTAATTTAGATACTACCCATAGAAAAGTATAGCAGAAAACCTTGCTAAACACCATTGTGATTCATTGATTTTTTATATTACTGAAGTTCAATATCTGCTGAATAAATCTGCTTTACCGAACCGTCACTTGTTTGAATTAATAAAACGCCAGCATCATTAATCCCAATCGCTTTACCCTCAACAGTGCCATTTATTGTTCTTGCCGTAATTGGCTTTTGTAAGCTAACAGCATAGCCTTCCCAAAGTAATTTAATTGGTCTAAAACCTTGTGCTAAATAAAGTGAGTAGAGGTTCTCAAATTTCAAGAGTATTTCTTGAATCAATTGGGCTCGATCCCATTGTTTATTAGTTTCTAAATGAATGGAGGTTGCAACGTGATGCAGCTCCTCTGGAAAATCAGTTATGGATTGATTTACATTTATTCCTGTTCCAATTATGATCGAATGAACCCTATCGGCTTCTGCCTGTAATTCTGTTAAAATACCAACCAGCTTTTTTCCATTAATTAAAATGTCATTTGGCCATTTTATATCAGGCTTTAGTGGTGTAATCTCCTCAATAGCTTGTACAATGGCTACTGCAGTTAAAAGTGTCAACTGCGGAGTCGCCTGAACAGCTATATTTGGTCTGATAATAAGACTCATCCAAATCCCTGTCCCGCTTGGAGAATACCATTGTCTCGCCATTCTCCCTCTACCATTTGTTTGTTGCTCTGCAACTACAATGGTTCCTTCCTCAGCTCCTTCATTTGCTAATGTTTGAGCTATTTTTTGAGTAGAAGTTACGGTTTCTTCAAAATGAACATGGTGCCCCATTTTCCTAGTCTTAAGTCCAATTTTAATTTCATTATCACTAATTTTATTTGGCTTTTTTGTTATGCGATAACCCAATCTTCTAACTGCTTCTAATTCGTATCCGTCTTTTCTAAGGTCCTCTATATGCTTCCATACTGCTGTTCTAGAGCAGCCAATATATTCGCTAAGTTTTTGACCTGATACAAAACCGCCTTCTGCATTTGAAAAGGCTTCTAATAATTTTGATCGAAGTCCTGACTGCATGTTAATAGCCACTCCTTTATTTCTAATCTTTTATTGTCTATTCTCTTCAACAAAATTACTTTTTCAATTTCTTCCATTAATTGTGCAATCCAAGGACCTGGTTCTTTATTTATCCATTGAATTAAATCATGACCATTAACCGCTATTTCTCTTTTTGTTTTGATAGGTAAATGATTAAAAGAAGCTTTCAATTTATTTACATTTTCATTTACTTGTTGAGAATTTAGTAAAATAGACCGGATCCTTTCAACAGCAATTGCTGTACCAAGACCAGCCTCATATAATAATAAATCTGTCCATTCTTGATTTTTCAATTGTAAAGTAAGAAAGGAAAGATTTTTTTGAACAGATCTTATTAATTTATTTGATAGTTTCCATTTTCTTAAGAAAATTTCAACTGCAGAAGGGCTTATATAATATGTTAATACAGTCCAAAGTTCTTCCCTTGTAGTAAGGTATTTAAACGGAAAGGAGGAAAGCTTTTCTAACATCGCTTTTCCTCCAACAAAACCTGGTAAATAGTTATATACCTTGCATTGAATAACAAGATGTAAAGCTGATTTAACATTAACACCTTTTAACAGCTTCTCTATTTCAGTTGTCTTTCTTTCAACTGAGATTGCGTCAAGTAAATGAGCATGATGTTTGATTGCTTCTTCTGTTTCTAAAGATAAAGTGAAATGCAATTGACTAACAAATCGAAGAGCTCTCAGCATTCTTAAGGCATCCTCATTAAATCTTTCTTTGGGCGAATCTACTGTATGAATCAACTTTTGTTTCATATGATCTTTTCCGTGAAAATAATCAAAAACTTCACCATTAATGTTCATAGCCATTGCATTAATGGTGAAATCTCTTCTACGTAAATCCTCTTTTAATGAGGTGATAAATTGGACATTTTTTGGACGCCTGAAATCTTCGTATCCTGATTCCGCCCTATATGTCGTGACTTCATACTGCTCTTTTTCATGCATAACAATTATCGTGCCATGCTCTGCTCCAACATCTATCGTTTTAGGAAAGATATTCTTAATATCTTCTGGTTTAGCTGAGGTCGCGATATCTACATCTCCAATTTCTCTTCCTAATAGAAAATCACGGACTGCTCCTCCAACAAAATAGGCCTCAAAGCCTGATTGATGTAGTTTTTCTA
Organism: Bacillus sp. J37; assembly: GCF_000518865.1. Lineage (GTDB taxonomy): Bacteria > Bacillota > Bacilli > Bacillales > Bacillaceae > Metabacillus. The sequence continues at coordinate 44,637 of NZ_JAEK01000011.1, forward strand.
AAATCGGTTTGGCTTCATCAAATGGAGTCTCCAATTTTTACACCTTCTAGTAACTTATAGTAAATTGATTCATATTGAGAAACTATTTTATCAGAATGAAAACGTTCCTTAGCAAGAGTTGTCGCGCTTTCTGCCATTCTGCTATGTAAATCCTGATCAGATAATATTTGAATGGCTCTAATGGCAATGGTCTCAATATCACCTACGTCACATATGTATCCTGTTTCACCTTCAAGGATTACTTCAGGTATTCCACCTGCATTTGTCCCAATACAAGGGACACCACACGCCATAGCTTCCAAGAGCACCAAGCCAAAGCTTTCCTTTTCTGATAATAATAAAATTAAATCGCTGATTGAGTAAAGTTCTTCTAAACTGTCTTGTTTACCAAGAAATAATACATGTTCGGCAAGGCCTAATTCTCGTACTAGTCTATTCACATATGTCATTTCAGGACCGTCTCCAACCAGAAGAAGCTTCGACTTTACTTTTCTATGTATTTTTTGGAAAGCGTAAACAACATCTTGAACTCGTTTTACTTTTCTAAAGTTTGATACGTGGATAATAACCTTTTCATCTTCTTCAATCTTGTACTCTTTCTTTAAATGCATGGCATCCTGTTTATAATAAACACGATCATCGATAAAGTTGTAGACTGTTTCAATTTTTTTATCAGGACGCAACAAGTCATATGTTTGATTAACCAATGCATTTGATACTGCCGTAACTTGATCTGAGGATTCAATCCCAAATCGAATCATATCAGCCAGTGATTGATCGTATCCGAGCACCGTAATATCGGTACCATGCAATGTTGTGACTATTTTTAAATCTTTTTTCACCATTTGTTTAGCTAAATATGCACAAATTGCATGAGGAATAGCATAATGGACATGAAGCAGGTCTAAATCCTCTCTGTTTGCAACTTCCGCCATTTTACTAGCTAAGGCTAAATCATATGGTGGATATTTAAAGACTGAATATTGATTAACCTCTACTTCATGAAATGTAATATTACAATAGACTTTATTTAATCGAAAAGGAAGACTTGAGGTAATAAAATGTACTTCGTGTCCTTTTTCGGCTAATAACTTTCCAAGCTCTGTTGCTACAACACCTGAACCGCCAACAGATGGATAACATGTTATTCCAATTTTAAGTTTCTTTTTCATTATACATCACCTATCAAATCATTAGAAAGTAGGATTGGCTTCCTTGATAAAAACCCTTCAGCAAACATGACACCAACCTCTTTTCCATAAATTCGTTCTCTACTTTCTACAGCTTCGATATATCCATTTGTTAAAGGCGTATCTGCTGAACCATCTACTTTTTCAAATTGACTATCATATGCGCGTAAACTATTTAGTTTGATCTCGATAGTCTCAGATATATCAATAACAAAATTCGGTTTATGAAATCCGTTAATCATATAAAAATACACATGTTGAACACGATGGGCAGGTAACCCCTGACTGTCTTGATAATTTTTGATTCCTGCTGAAAAAACCGCTTCTTCAACCAGTCTCGAACAATTTCCATGATCTGGATGACGATCTTTATAATAAGGAGCGAAGACTATTCGTGGTTTGTATGTTCTAATAATTTCAACAATTTCTTTTATGGAAGAATCTGATAAAAAGAGACCCCGATCTGGAATCGATAGCTGAATTCTCTCTGTAATACCCAAAATTTCACCAGCATGCTTTGCCTCTTTTTGTCTAGTTAAAACTGTGCCATTTGACGATAATTCAGCCTTAGTTAAATCACAGATCCCTATCTTTAACCCTTTTTGAGTATACTTCGCAATCGTTCCCCCCATCCCGATTTCGACATCATCAGGATGGGCACCAATCGCAAGGAAATCCAATTGTTTACTCATTTTCCTCTCCTTGTAACATAGTATAAAATCATTTTAATACAATCGATATAGTTTATTTTTCTTTCTTTTCATGAATGACATTACGCCATTGGAAATCTCCGCGATCCAATCCACGTACTAATATCTCCGCTGTCCCCATATTTGTTGCTAGTGGTATTGAATAAACATCACAAAGACGTATTAATGCCGTAATATCCGGTTCATGTGGTTGTGCTGTTAAAGGATCTCTAAAGAAAATAACCATGTCCATTTCATTTTTGGCGATCAAAGCCCCTATTTCTTGATCTCCTCCAAGAGGGCCTGATTGAAAACGATGAACAGGTAAGTCAGTAGCCTCATTAATACGAAAACCTGTGGTACCTGTAGCAAACAGTTGGTGCTCCGTAAAAATCGGTTGGTAAGCCATCACAAATTGAACAAGATCGTTTTTCTTTTTATCGTGAGCTATTAATGCAATTTTCATGAACATTTCCCCTTTATCTGTTATTCAATAATATTTTCTAATCCATACACTAACAAATCTACGTTCATAACATTTTCTACAGCTAATTTAACTCCAGACATAAAAGAAGCACGGTTATAGGAGTCGTGACGAATCTTTAATGTTTGACCATCGCCTCCAAAAAGAACTTCCTGATGAGCAATTAAACCTGGAAGGCGAACACTATGGATACGAATACCATTCATATTCGCTCCACGTGCACCAGGTAAGATTTCGTGTTCATTAGGATGGCCTTGTTGTTTATCTTCTCTAACTTCAGAAATCATTTCTGCTGTTTTTAAACCAGTTCCAGATGGAGCATCTAATTTTTGATCATGATGTTGTTCTATTATCTCAACATCTTGAAAATACTTCGCAGCCATTTGTGAAAATTTCATCATCAAAATAGCGCCGATTGCAAAGTTAGGAGCAATAATCGCACCAATCTCTTTTTCTTCTGTTAGTTGTTGAAGCTCCTTTAAATCTGCTTCAGAAAAACCAGTGGTACCAACAACTGGGCGTACGCCATGCAGTAACGCTTTTTTTGTATGTACCTTCCCAATTTCTGGTGTAGTTAAATCAATTAATACATCGGGGTTTGTCTCAAAAAAACATTTCTCTATATCTGTATAAACCGGAACCTCTGCATTAAAACCTTCAATTTGATTAAGTCTCATTCCTTCGTATTTATGGTCGACAACTGCAACTAGTTGAAAATGTTTTGTGTCTTCTACGAGTTTTACAGCTTCACTGCCCATTCTCCCACGTGCACCAGCAATAACAATCTTAATTTCTGACATAATTAAATCTCCTTTAATTTTCTTTTCTTGTCCAACGGTCCTTATCTCTAGTATTGAACTTTTCCATAACTAGATTATGGGCTTGTTCCAAATCTATTTGTAAAGAGTTAGCAAGGCAAATCAGGACAAATAATACATCCCCAATCTCTTCCTCAATCTTTTTCTCTTCTTCCGATGTTTTTTTCGGTTTTTCACCATAGGAGTGATTTATTTCTCTTGCTAATTCTCCAACTTCTTCAGTAATTCTAGCCATCATGGCTAATGGTGAAAAATAACCTTCCTTAAATTGACCTATGTAATCATCTACTTCTTTTTGAAGGTCCTTCATAGCTTTATTCTCCACTTTTATCACCTCATTCTTTTCTATTCAATGTTAGCTAAATCATCATTAATTTACAATTATTTCGTCATGAATTTCTCAAAATTTGCACCTTGACATTCTATCAACTATAATATTTACGCTGTGATGTATTAGCGGAGGTGGAACATGCTGCAAGATCTTAGGATAAAAAACATCGTATTTATTTTGATTGGTTCAGGTATTTTCGGTTTTGGTCTTGTTCATTTTAACATTCAGAACAACCTGGCAGAAGGCGGATTTACCGGTATAACACTTTTGCTTTATTTTCTTTTTCATATTGACCCATCCATATCTAACCTGATCTTAAACATCCCACTCTTCATAATCGGTTGGCGGGTACTTGGGAAGACTTCTTTTGTTTACACAATTATTGGAACAGTTAGTCTTTCTTTATATTTATGGATATTTCAGAGATACCAAATCCAAATGCCATTAAAAGATGACCTTACTTTGGCCGCACTATTTGCAGGTGTTTCAATCGGAATCGGCCTTGGAACAATTTTCCGGTACGGAGGAACAACTGGTGGTGTAGATATCATTGCAAGGTTGACTCATCGATATATTGGTTGGAGCATGGGAAAAACAATGTTTTTATTTGATTTATGCGTGATCACGATATCTTGGGTAGCATACCTTTCTTATAAAGAAGCTATGTATACACTTGTAGCTGTTTTTGTTGGAGCAAGAGTAATCGACTTTATGCAGGAGGGTGCTTATGCTGCAAAAGGTGCAACGATTATTTCAAATCTTCCTGATGAAATATCTGCTAAAATAATGAAGGAAATGGATCGTGGAGTTACCATTTTAAAAGGGCAAGGGTCTTTTTCCAAACAAGATCGAAATGTCCTATACTGTGTTGTTGGAAAAAATGAAATAGTTCGTTTAAAAAATGTGATTACTTCTGTAGATCCTCATGCATTTGTTGCGGTGAGTGATGTTCATGATGTGTTAGGTGAAGGTTTTACTTTAGACGAAAATAAAAAACCCTTATCAAGGTAACATGCTAAAAGAGAGTGATAAAAAAGTCACTCTCTTTTTGGTAATACTTTATTCTTTACTATTGTCTTTTTCACGTTTTACAAGCTTTTCTTTTTCTCCTCGATACTTTCTAAAACCAGAGTAAGATAATGCTAATAAGATAATACTTCCTGTTGAGATCATAACCCATAATAATGATGGATCTGCTTCATCCTCCTTGACTCTTTCAAAAATTGCTTTTAATTCTTCTTCCATCACAGCTAATTGTTTTGATTGACTCGTCTCCGGTATTTCTTGAAAAAGTTGATTTTCCACAACAGAAATATGTTCATCCATACGTTTTATGCGTTGTATATCCAGATCCACTTGAATACTGGGATATATGACTTCATAAAGTGCAAGAAACTCATTAAAATCATGTTGAAAGGATTGATTATCTCCTTCTTGTACATCACTTTTCATTTGAGAGAAAGTCTCCATTATGGATGTTTCCATTGAGCTCCATAATGGTTGATGCTCAGATACCATTGCATCTACCACTAAACGAAATTTTGTTAAAGATCTTACCTTTTCGGTTGTACTTACTTTATCGTCTAATAAAAGCTCGTGTGCATTTTGATGGGTATTGGAAAGAGTCCGGTAATGATCTAGTGATAGTACTTGTCTGTCAATTGGTATTTCCTCAAATTTGACAGCAAAGTACTCTAGTAGTTGGACAGATTCGTTAAACCGTTCCTGCTTTGCTAGTTGCAGGGCCGTATCAGCTATCTCATTAAGTGATTTCCAGTCGTACGATTCATCTGCAAATGCTGGTTTTATATGTAGAAGCAACATACTAAAAATAATGACGACTAATAATTTCTTCATCCTTGTCCCCCCTAGAACATCTATTAAAAAGTATGTTCATTGGGACAAGGTTAGACCAACAATTTACCTTGGATGTCTGTAATTTTTGTTATTTATCCTGTAGACTAATTAAAGAAACCTAGCAGTAAAAGTGCTAGGTTATTTCGAGATGCTTTAGTTGATTTTTTATCACTAAATAGTAAGCTATTCCTATAGATAGTAAACTTAACCAGAATGTCATATAGCCGATTTCATTTAGGTAATCCATTAAAACACTATAGCGGGGCATCATTTCAAAGACATAGTCTATGACATCATTATGTAAAGTCCAAATTGCAGCGACAATCAAATGCCATGCTTTAAACCGGTAATATGAGGCATACAATAACCCCTGAACAGCCATGCCAAAATGAGAAGCAATAAGCATATACCCTTCCCAAGGCAAAGTACCATTAACCGCTAATACAAGCAGATTCATAATAACAGCCCAAATACCGTATTTAAATAACGTAACAATTGCTAAAGCTTCAATAATTGGTAAATTTCGCTTAAATAAGAAAGCAAATAATACAATCGTAAAAAAAAGACTTGCTGTTGGACTATCAGGAACAAATATATAAAAATGAGCAGGTGTTTCTGCCAATTGATATCTGTACCAATAATATCCGTAAATCGTACCAAACAAATTAATGATGAACATAACAAATATGATTGGCCTCTGTCCTAATAGATATTGGAATACTCTCATTAATTCCACACACCAACCTTAGTATTTTTTTGATCCTCGCTAATTTCCTACACCATATTATATTATTTTTATCAAAAAAAAGCTGACAAATGTCAGCTTTTATTTTGAAGTTACACCAGAGATAAACTCTGAAAGTACTTTTAATTCCTCGTCAGTACCTTTAAATACTCCAGCAGGCATACTACCTTGACCATTCTTAGCAATATCTGCAATAGCATCAGGCTCTAAGCCATTGTCTACAAGAGCTTTACCGGCCGCTCCTCCTTCAAGGTTATCACCATGACATGAAATACAGCCTTGCTCCTGGTAGATAGCATATCCTTCAGATTCTTTATCAATATCCGCTTCCGCTTTTATTTTCCCCTGTTCAGCTGCTGCTTCCCAGTCGTGTGTTGCAACAGATTCCCAAGTTAAGAAGAATGTTGCCGCAACTCCAAGAATCATCATACCCACTGCAACAGGTCGCTTAGCAGGGCGACGTTCAGGCCCTCTATCCAAGAATGGTGCTAACATTAATGCGCCAAATGCAAGACCCGGAATAACGATGGCTCCGATTACTGTATATGGACCAGATGCAAACGAATATTTTAACAATTGGTATAAGAATAAGAAGTACCAGTCTGGTAATGGAATATAGCCAGCATCCGTTGGATCTGCTACACGCTCAAGTGGTGATGGATGCGCTATGGTTAAACATAAAAATCCGATTAAGAAAACAGCACCAACTAACCACTCCTTGAGGAGGAAGTTCGGCCAGAATGCTTCTGTTTTCCCAGGGTATTCCGAATAATCCTTCGGAATGTTAGGTTTTCTCTCAGCTGAAATACGAGAGTCACCGACAAATTTCATACCTTTTCCGCGATGCATGATTTCCCCTCCTTACTAAGGTGGTTTCCAATAAAAATAAAAAATTACACTGATTCATCATATTTCTTCTTATAGTGGACCAGAAATACCTTGCTTACGTATCATAATAAAGTGAGCTGCCATTAGACCGAATAATGCAGCCGGTAAGAAAAAGACATGGATAGCAAAGAAACGGGTAAGTGTTTGAGCACCTACAATATCCGGGTGTCCTGATAACAATGTCTTAACTGTAGGTCCAATTAATGGAACAGATTCTGCAATTTGCAGAGTAACTTTTGTAGCAAATAATGCTTTCATATCCCATGGTAATAAATAACCTGTTAAACCGAGTCCAAGCATAACAAAGAAAATAAGTACACCAACTACCCAGTTTAATTCACGAGGTTTTTTATATGCCCCTTGGAAAAAGACACGAAGTGTATGTAGGAACATCATTACAATAACCAGACTGGCTCCCCAGTGGTGCATACCACGAACAATTTGTCCGAAAGCTACTTCATTTTGAAGATAAAAAACTGATTCCCAAGCATTTTTGATGTCCGGTACATAGTACATCGTTAAAAACATACCCGAAAGAACTTGGATAACAGTTACAAAGAATGTTAATCCGCCAAAGCAGTATACAAAGGCAGAAAAATGATGTGCAGGGTTTACGTGCTCTGGAACTTCATGGTCAGCAATATCGCGCCACATAGGCGTAATATCTAACCGTTCGTCAACCCAATCATAAATTTTGTTAAGCAATTTGATTACGCCTCCCCTCGTGGTTTCGCTTTACCTAAGAATAAATAGCCATCTTTCACTTCATGTACATAAACATCAAGTGGTGCAAGAGGCGGTGTACCAGGAACATTTTTACCATCTTTTTCATATAATCCATAATGACATGGACAGAAAAATTTGTTCGGATTTCCTGGATCATTATTCCATCCTACTGTACATCCAAGATGCTTACAGATTGGTGAAAGGGCTGTAATTTTATCGCCTTCCTTAAAAACCCAAGCTGATTTTGTTTCTTCTGATTCATACCAAGCATCTTTTTGTTTGATTTTAAAGTCAAAGCGTTGAGGTTCTTCAGTGATTTCGTCAACCTTTACTACTTGAACTAAATCGGTTTCCTCTGCTGGTCGGAGCACAGGGTCAAGTGCAAAGCGAACCATTGGCATTAGCATACCTGCAGCCATGAAACCGCCTACACCGGTAAGCGTATAGTTCAAGAATTGACGTCTAGAAACTCGATGTTTTTTCTCGCTCATCATTTTCCCCCCTCTATCTTAAGCTCTGTCCGTTACGGACATACGGAAATGATATATAAAACTAGGACATACTCATGATATATCAATCTTTCCATGAGGTCAATAAAATCCTGTTTTCTAATCCTGGAAATGAAAAGGTTTTTATGATTTGTTCCAAGATTGTAATAAAATGTTCAAAATTTGTTCGACTTGATCTTGTAACAGCTTTCTTTTTAGGTTTTCATCCATATTCTCAAGAGGTATTGTTGGAAGCCAAATTAGTTTTCCCTCCAATTGTTTATTCTTTTCTTCCTTTAATTCCGTATCACTTGTTAAGAAGACTACATGTTTAAATTCTTTTTGTAATTCAGTTTTCCACTCTATTAAATTTTCAATCACATTTTCTGATTTTTTTAAGTAAGAATACGTTGGAAAAAGAAAAACTCTCCCCTTCAACTGTCTTTCAAGGTCCATACTAACCAAATTGATAAATTCTCCTTTTGACACAGTGTTCTTAAAATCTGAATCGACTGAAATAGCCGTCAGCGGTACAACCGCCGTATCAATATATTCCTTCGTTTGATTATATAAGTCTACATCATTTGAAACCCACTTCATTATCCACAACTCCCTATTGGCTTTTTTTATATTGTTATTATAAAGCTTGTACGAAATATTGTTAAATGATTAGTAAAGTATGTCGCTTTAAACATGGTTTAAAAATAAAAAGGGTAACTCACTTTAAGTCAATCACACACTGGACATCAACATTCTTTGTCCAGGCGATTACTCTAAATGAGTTACCAATATGGATTATTTTTCTTTTAATTGCTTTAATTGATGTGTTAACCTTTGAAACATTTCTTTATCTTGTTGGTCAAGTGCTTGATCAATTAAATATAGTAGCTTTTCTTTTTGAAAACGCTGGATAGAGTATTCAAGAATTTGTTCTGCTATCTCTTTATCTTTTTCATTTTCATTCAAATGTTCCGGCATGAAAGGATTTGATTCGAGAACTGCAGCATATTGTGGTGACTGATAAGCTGACCTGAAATTAAGCTGAATAAAAAGCTCTTCGTCTTTATTTAGTCTTATATCGTGAAAAGATTTCTCAGCATCTGTCGTCATCACATTTTCTTTATAAAAGCGGAATGGAACTTCTTCTACACAATGCGTGGACATAATAATTCCTCTTGGGCAATATTGAGCCTGCTCGACAAAATGTACCTTTTCCATTAGAGTGTCATGACTCATTAAATAGTTTAATATCCATACGCATTCTCTTCTTTTTAATTGATAATGGTTTAGAAACCACCTGATGAAGTCTTTCTTTTCATGGACAGATACAGGGGCCACCATACTATTCCCTCCTCTGCAATATCGAGTATATTCTTACTTTGATAATTCCACAAAATCAAAATAAAATCCTTCTCTTTTCCATTAAAATTCATCTTCTAATTGTAGCAAAATCTCATCGATTTCGACATTTGATGGGTCTTGTTTAAGGATTTCCTGAAAAACTTCCTTCGCCTGCTGTCTTCTTCCTTCTTCTAACAAGAAATAACCGTATTCATGTAAGAAATCTCGTTGATCCTTGAAAAAAGTATATGCAAGGTCATAATGTTTTAATGCCTGTGTATATTCTTCTTTTTGATGATAAGCTCTGGCTAAATTCCACTCAAATTGCGGATCATCTTCACCATATCTTTTAATTTCAGTAATAAGATCAACTACATCATCATATCGTTCATCCTGGAGGAAAACATGGGATAAGGTTATCGCAGCTTCAATATGACCAGGATCTATTGCAAGGGACTCACGTAATAAATTTTCTGCAGTTGGAATTTGCCCAACTTTTATCGCTATCTTTCCACCAAATAAGTATAAGTCCTTATTGTATTCATCTACCTTTATTCCTTCTTGAACCGTCTCAAGACTTTCTTCTAAAAGACCTTCTTGTTCAAATGCCTTTGCTAAATATAGATAAAGGGAAGTATAGTACGGATCCGCTTCTTTTAAGGTTAGGAATTGTTGTATCGCTGTTTTGTAGAATCCCCCTTGGTAGGCGGTAAATCCATAACCAAACAGTGTATCAGCATCTTCTTGAGACTCAATTGTTTGCTTATAATGATCAAGTGCTTCTTCAAACTGTCCATTTGCACTTAAGCATTCTGCCAATCTTTGATGCAAATTAACGCCGGAAATCAGGTCATGTTCTTCTAACAGGGCTCGGTAATATGATATAGCATGATTATACTGTCCTTGATGAAAATAGAGCTCCCCTAATGCAAAGTCAAGTACCGGTTCCTGGGGTAATATTTCTTTAGCCTCTTTTAATTTTTGCTCACTCACCTCTGGCAAACCCTGCATTTGATATAAGTCTGCTAATAAGAGTAAAGCGTGTGGATATGATTCATGTTCTTTAGAAACCATGTTTAAAAGTTCTATCGCTTCTTCTTCATTTTCCAAATCAATCTTAAGCTCTGCTAAAAATAAAGTGATTTGAATCTCATCAGGGTATAGGAAATGAAGTTCTTCAATTATTTCATGTGCTTTATCAATTATCCCCCACTGATAATACTGATCTGCTAATTGAAGCTTTTCTTCATCATGTAATGTAGGTGTTATGTTTTCTAAAAGAGTCAGTCCTTCTTCTGTTTCTCCTTTATTTACGAGGTTTATTGCTTCATTTAAGACTTGATTAAACATAAACGATCCTTTCCTTAACCATCACTGGTTTTATGTTCTCTAGCTATATTATATTCTGTCTATATCATACATCAAAATGAAGCTGATAGTGGTATAAAACGACCTGAAATGGAAATAAAACATTCCTCTCCTTTTCCAGGGAGAAATAAAATATCACCATTACTATTTATAAGCTCACCATTATGGGAAGTAAAGGTAGGTGAGATTTCATTATGTTGTATTATTGGTTTCCCATCTATATGGTATTTAAGTTCCTCTAGTTTGTACAAGTTATAATTTAATTTACTACCTACTCGGATATCTCCTTTAACAGGATAAATGCCTAATTTCATAAGTATTTCTTTTGAAAGAGGTGTTCCTTCTTCTAGAAATTCATACACTGAGGAAATTCGATGCTCTCTAACGATCCGGTTCCATTCCTGTAAGAGCCTATTTTTTTTAAATGGAGACGACTCACCACTCGTGAACGGAATAAGAGTTATCGGATTTGAAAACATTGCATCTCTTATCCACCCCCATGAAGTTAAATCCAGTCTATCATCCTTGTTTATTTCAACAAAAACAATTGAAACTTGTTGTTGCTTGCATTTTCTCAGTATTGATTGATTTAAACTTTTTAACGATAGTTTAATTGCCATATAATAATCAATCGGAGAATTAATCATTAAATGCCTTCTTTTTTTCAAATTTGATTCTAACTCTTTTTCATACTTAATGTCGACAACAGTTAAAAGAGAAGTACAGCCTTTTTTTATATACCGTATGATTTGTTGTTTAAAGTCTTGAAAAGGAAGTAATGAATGAAGAGAAAAATCGAGCATAACATAGCCAGGGGTAATTAGATACGAACTTAAATCCATCCTCATAAACTTGATTTTATCCATCGACTGCCGCATAAATTCAATCTTATTTTGGTTTACTAGCAGTGAGGTCTGGTCAATACGATCACTCTTCAGTATACCGACTTTGTCCATAATATAACACATATCTTAAGTCCCCTCCTTTTAACCTCTTAAGACAAGCTATGATGAAAGACAATTATTTATGTATGGGTTTGCAAATGGGGATAACTGGATAAAGGCAAATACATGGATCGATGAAAGCTTATGGGTTATTTAGCATAGTAATTTATGTTCAAACAGGCCTTTCACTTAAAATGTGAAAGGCCTGTTTATTATTTTGCTAATGAATCTAAATGTTCAAAAAAAGTAGGGTATGAAACATCTATTGCATCCACACTTTCCAATTCAATAGGTTCATCCGTTATACAAGATGCAATCGCAAGCATCATGCCAATTCGGTGATCACCATGACTGGATACTTTAGCGTTTCCTGTTAGTTTAGTTTTACCGCTAATAATCATTCCATCGTCAGTGGCTTGAATTGAAGCACCTATTTTCTTCAATTCACCAACAACGGTATCAATTCGATTTGTTTCTTTTACTTTTAATTCACTTGCATCTTTAATTATTGTGTCTCCTTCAGCTTGAGAAGCTAATAAAGCAATGACTGGTATTTCATCAATTAATTTAGGAATAAGATCTCCGCTAATTGTGGTACCTTTTAAAGAAGAAGTTCTGATCACAATGTCAGCTACAGGTTCATAAGTGTGACCTTCTTTTGGTGTAATTTCAAGTGAAGCACCCATTTGTTCCAGAACATCCAAAATGCCGGTTCTGGTTGGATTAATGCCAACATTTTTTAATAAAATCTCACTATCAGGAACAATGGCTCCAGCGACAAGGAAAAAGGCAGCAGAAGAAATATCACCTGGTACAAATATATTTGTTGCTTGTAGGCTTTGGCCACCAACAATTGAAGCAGAGTTTTCGTCTTCCTTCACGTCTACACCAAAAGCTCTAAGCATTCTTTCAGTATGATCCCTGGATTTATGAGGTTCAGTTACCGTTGTTTCTTCATTTTTAGTATTTAAGCCAGCTAACAAAATGGCTGATTTTACCTGAGCACTCGCAACTGGTGAATGGTAATGAATTGCTTGCAAGTTTCCACCTCTAATAGATAGTGGTGTATACTGACCATCTTCTCTTCCATCAATTTTTGCTCCCATCATTCTTAAGGGGTTTGTTACACGGGACATCGGTCTTTTAGCGATTGATTCATCTCCAATAATACACGAATGAAAAGGTGCTCCTGCTAATATTCCCATCATTAATCTGGTTGTTGTTCCTGAGTTTCCAACATCCAATATTTCTGAAGGTTCCTTTAAGCCATCAAAACCATTTCCTTCAACAGTAACATGTCCTTCTTGAATATTAATTGCTACTCCCATTTTTTTAAAGCATGAAACCGTACTTAGGCAATCGGCTCCCATTAAAAAGTTGGAAATTTCTGTTTTACCATTAGCTATCGCTCCAAACATAACAGCACGATGTGAAATAGATTTATCACCAGGAATCTCGATTGTGCCTGTTAGCTGATTGATCTTCGATAGTTTTTTTGTCTCTACCATGATTCCACCTCATCCATTCTTCCTATTGGATATTTAGACTCGTTACATCATAAACGTTTCATAAGAAGAGTATTTATTAATACATTTAATAGCAAGCTCCCGGTCCTTCTCAGTTTGAAAGCTCAATACTAGAACACCATAGATTTCTTCACGTGTTTCAACGATACGTATATTCGTTAAACTAATCTCTTCCTTCGCCAAGTATCCAGTAATTTCTGAGATAATTCCGGGATAATCAGGAACATCTACATATAAATCATAGAAGGAAGGAATTGCCCCTTTTTGTTTTTCAGGAAGACCATCACGATATTGTTTAGCTTGTTGAAAATAAGTAAATAGATTCTCTGATTCTTCCTTTGCAACAAGATTCTTTATTCGTTTCATTTCTAAGATCCACTCGTCAAATAAATGCAATAATGGGCCTTTATTGTGAAGCAAAATATCACGCCACATAGAAGGATTACTTGAAGCTATCCTAGTAATATCCCGGAAACCACCAGCAGCTAATCTCTTAACAAGTGGAAATTCCTCCTCATGATTCTTTGCTTGATACACCAGGCTGGCAGCAACAATATGTGGAAAATGACTAATTACTCCTGTTACTTCATCATGTTCCTCTGGAGTCATTTCAATAAAGTTAGCTTTTGTCCCTTCAAGGACATCTTTTAAGCTTTGTACATCTTGGGGGGTTACATATTTAGAAGGAGTTAATATGTAAAATGCATTTTCAAACAAATGTGGTTTTGCTGCTAAAATTCCCGATTTGTGTGAGCCGGCCATTGGATGACCGCCTATAAACTTTATTTTTCCATTCAGATGTTTGTTTGCACACTCTACAATCTTTACTTTCGTACTCCCAACATCTGTCACGATCACATCTTTTTTTAAGTTTTGTGATTTAAGTTCTTCAATAATGTTAATTGTTTGTTGAACTGGCGTAGAAAGAAAAATCATATCAATTGTTGAAAGGTCAGGAAATAGCTCTGTAGATACCTCATCAATGGCACCTATTCTCCTGGCAAGATTAGCCTGCTCTACATTTATATCAAAACCGATGATATGAATAGTCGGATTTTTTTGTTTTATAGATAATGCTATTGAGCCTCCTATTAACCCAAGGCCTATTAAATAAACTTTATTAACCATTTCTGTAATCACCTTTTTTGGCCTATCATCAATGAGGCTATTCATTAATTTATATTACATTTAAAAAGAGGGTACTTCTAAGCTTATACTAAATTTAGACTAGTACCCTCTGGATTATTATTGAACAAAATCTTTTAATGCTTCGATGATTTCTTCATTTTGCTGCGTATTTCCAACTGTAATACGTAAGTGTGTTGGGAAACCAAGAGCATTACCTGAGCGAACAATATATCCCTTTTTCAGTAAAGCTTGAAAGACCTCATCAGAATCTCTGTTAAAGTTAATTAAAATAAAATTCCCTTCTGATTGATAGCATTCAAGTCCCATCTCTTCACAGAAATCGTAAAATTGCTTTAAGCCTTTTTTATTCTTTTCGCGACACTCAGCTACAAACTCTGCATCATCTAATGCAGCTATTGCAGCAGCCTGGGCAACTCTGCTTGTATTGAAAGGCTCTCTGGCAGGTTCTATTTTTCTTATTAATTCTGTATTCCCAATCCCATAACCTACACGTAATGCAGCAAGTCCATACGCTTTAGAAAATGTACGCAGGATCATAAGGTTTGGATAATCATTAATCCATTCTATTGTTTGTGGATAATCATCTGCTACAACGTATTCAAAATAAGCCTCATCTACAACTATTAGTACATGTTTAGGTACCTTACTTATGAAATCCAATAAAATTTCCCGGTTTATATATGTACCCGTTGGATTATTAGGTGTACATACCCATATAACTGTTGTCTTTTCATCAATTTGCTCAAGCATTGCATCTAAGTCATGATGTCCCTCTACTAATGGAACTTCTCTAATTTGAGCTCCTTCTATCACAGCATTATGTTTATATTGCGGAAATGTTGGTGTAGCCATAACTGTGTTTGTTTCTTGGTTTAATAGAGCACGACTTATTATTTGAACGATCTCGTCTGATCCATTTCCAAAGATCAATTGCTCCTCTTTTACACCTAGATGGTCTGCCAGCTTCGAACGAAGCAGAGCACTATATCCATCAGGATAGATAGCCAATTGTTCCAGTTCATCTACAATCGCTTGTTTAGCTTTTGGTGAGCACCCATAAGGATTTTCATTTGAAGCAAGCTTTACAACCTTAGATAAATTATATTCTCTTTTTACCTCTTCTATAGGTTTACCAGGCTGATACGGCTTTAAAGTTAATAACTGTTCTTTTACATGCAAAGCAAACACCTCTTTTAAGTATGTAAACAATAATTGAGTTCAATTGCCTATTTAAACACACACTCTATTGTTTACTATCATGAAATTATCATTCTATGAAAGTCATTTCATTTCGTTGACCAAAACAAATGTCTTGGCAAACTTTTTAAAGTCTTCAATTGCTTGTTGACGCCCTTCTTCATCCAGTAGAGTTGTTTGAAGGCGTTCAATTTCTCGCACCAAAGCACTTCCAACTACAACACCGTCACATATGTTTGAGAGTTGTTCTACTTGTTCTCGTGAAGATACACCAAAACCAACTACAACAGGAACAGAACTGTAACTTTTTACTTCTTCTAGAAACGATGTTATTGATTCATCAAAGTTCTTTCTAACACCTGTTACCCCTAATGATGAAACACAATAAATAAATCCTTCTGCAGCCTCTGCGATCATCTTAATTCTACTTGATGACGTAGGAGCTACCAACGAAATAAACGAGATAGAATGTTCCTTACATTTTTGCCTTAATTCTCCACTTTCCTCAAATGGAATATCGGGAATTAATAAACCGTCTATTGTGTTTTCCCGCAGTAAAGCGAAAAAGGATTCCTGATTTAATTGTAACACAGGATTATAATACGTAAAGAGTATTATTGGAATGTTCAGGCCTTTTTTTCTCATTTTCGGTACTAGTTTCATAGCCTCTATGATGTTTATTCCATTTTTCAACGCACGACTAGATGCTTTTTGAATAACCGGCCCGTCTGCAACAGGATCAGAATACGGGATTCCTAATTCAATTGCTGATGCACCTGCATCTTGAAGTGCAATAGCTAAGTCAACAGTTACGTCAGAATGTGGATCACCGGCTGTAATAAACGGGATGAATAATTGGCTGTTTATCGACTGTTTAAAAAGGGTCATGCTTTTCCAACCTCCTTATAATGAGCCATTAACGTATGAACATCCTTGTCTCCTCTTCCCGATAAACAAACCAATATACTTTCGTCCTCGTTCATTTTTTTTGCATGGCTAAATGCGGTGGAAAGAGCATGTGCTGATTCTATTGCAGCTAAAATACCTTCCTCTTTTGCTAGTAGCTCTAATGCATCGAGTGCCTCTTGATCTGTAACACTCTCATATTTCACACGCCCTGTACTTGCTAAATGTGCATGTTCAGGTCCTATACCTGGATAATCCAATCCCGCTGAAATTGAATATGGTTCGATAATTTGACCATATTCATCTTGTAGGAGATATGTTAATGAGCCATGGAGAACACCCCTTGTCCCTTTTGTAATAGTAGCAGCATGCAAATCAGTTTCTACACCTTTTCCAGCTGCTTCTGCACCTACTAATTCAACTTCATCCGGTAAGAAAGCAGCAAACATACCAATCGCATTACTTCCACCACCAACACAAGCTACTACCTTTGTCGGTAAAGAGCCCTCGATATTGTAGAATTGTTCCCTTGCTTCATCCCCTATCACACGTTGAAATTCGCGAACAATATATGGATAAGGATGTGGTCCTACAACAGAACCAATGATATAAAAATGATCTGAACAATGCTGTACCCAATAGCGCATCGCTTCATTTGTTGCATCTTTTAACGTTTTATTTCCACTTGTTACAGGGATTACCTCAGCACCCAGAAGTTGCATTCTAAACACATTTAACTCTTGGCGTCTAACATCTTCTTCTCCCATAAACACTTTACATTCCATACCAAACTTTGCTGCAACTGTTGCGGTAGCCACTCCATGCTGTCCTGCTCCTGTTTCAGCAATAACTTTCGTTTTTCCCATGCGTTTAGCCAATAAAACCTGCCCGATTGCATTATTAATTTTATGTGCTCCAGTATGGTTTAAATCTTCACGCTTCAGGTAGATTTTTGCTCCACCCAATTTATTTGTTACATTCCCGGCAAAAGTAACCGTTGTTGGTCTACCTGAATACTCTTTTAGTAAATAATGATATTCCTCTAAAAATTCAGGGTCATTCATTGCTTCTATATGCGCTTGTTCAATTTCTGCTAATGGTGTCATAAGAGTTTCCGGAACAAAACGTCCTCCAAAATCACCGTAACGACCATTTTCATCTGGATATATTGACATACTGTAACACCCTTTCTTCGATCTTATAGACCTTTTCGCTACTCTTTTTTTGATTTATTTCAATTCCGCTGGATAAGTCAATTCCTTGTGGATGTAGGGATAATAATTCACTTATATTTTTTTCATTCACACCACCGGCAATCAAACAAATCTTTTTAAGCCGATTTGCCAAATCAATGTATTGTGGTACAGCATCCCAATCAAACCTTACACCCGTGCCACCCCACTGACCCTTCGTTCTAGAGTCGATAACAAAACCATCAATAACTGAATGGTAATGCTCCATTTCCTCTATTGTTTTGTCATGATGATGAAGTGCCTTCCAAAGTTGACCGTCGAAGGAATGACCAATGCGTCTGATTTGATCTATAGTTTCGTTACCATGAAATTGAATAACATCAACAGGTACATGTTTCAAAACGTTCTCAATTTCATCATCAGTAGGATTTACAAAGACTGCGACAATTTTCTTTGTTGTGTCTACTTCCTCTAACCATTCGGCAACTAACAATGGATCGACCTTTCTCTTGCTTTCAGCAAATATAAATCCGATATAATCAGCAAGAGAATGACAGACCACTTTAAGATCATTTAGATTTTGAACACCGCAAAACTTAATAACAGGTTTATTCATAAACAGACTCACCGAACAATTCCTTTATGGCGATTGTTTGATCCTCTTTTCTCATTAACGATTCACCGACTAAAACAGCATTTGCCCCAAATTGCTGGACCAAGTCCAAATCTTCATTTGTATAAATACCACTTTCACTAACAAGAAGTGTATCTTGTGGAATAGATGAAATCATTCCACTTAATTGATGAATATTCGTTTCGAATGTTTTTAAATTTCGGTTATTAACCCCAAGAATCTTTGGCTTAATGACCTTCAAAACCTGTTCAAGATAATGTTGATCATGTACTTCCACAAGAACGTCCAGTCCAATTTCCTCTGCATGAATATATAATTCTTTTAATAAAGAAGGCTCTAGTGCTTCACCTATTAACAATACAGCGTCTGCACCGATGTGCTTTGCTTCGATTATTTGTTTAGAGTTAATAATAAAGTCCTTTCTTAACACAGGTAGTTTCACAGCCTTTTTCACTTCTGTAAGGTATTCCTTTTTCCCTTGAAAATATGGGGTATCGGTAAGAACTGATAAACAATCCGCTCCTCCTTGTTCATATGCTTTTGCAATGGTAACCGGATGGAAATCCGGTTTAATTAATCCTTTTGAAGGTGATGCTTTTTTCACTTCAGCAATCAATGCTACTCTACGATTTGGTTTGGTTAAAGCCTGTAAAAAAGAACGATGCGGCAGTCCTTCATTTTCCGGTATGATTAACTGTTTAATTTCCTCTTTTTTTGTTTCAAGAATTTGTTCAAGCATAATGCTCCTCCTGCTGATGACGTAATGATCTTAATTGCTTGTATGCAGAACCATTTTTTATTGCTTCTTTCGCTAAAATAACACCCATATCTAATGTAGGGACTTGATTAGCGACATATAGTGCTGCACCGGCATTAAGAGCAACTATATTCTCGGCACTAACTGGTCCTTCTCCTTTTAAGATTTGTTCAATTAACAACGCACTTTCTTCTGCATTAGACACTTGAATTTCATCTATAATGCCACTATTTAACCCTACATCTTCAGGTTGAAGAACATATCTCTTAATCTCACCATTTTTTAATTCCACAATATCTGTTGCAGTTGTTATCGATATTTCATCTAGACCATCACGTCCTGTGACGAGCATGACATGCTCTGCACCTAAACGCTTTAATGCTTCTGCCATTTTCTCCGCATATTCTGTAGAAAAAACGCCGATGACTTGTCGTTTAGCATTGGCCGGATTAGAAAGAGGACCTAACAAATTAAAAACAGTACGGAACCCAAGCTCTTTCCTTGGAGCTACTGCGTGCTTCATGGAAGAGTGAAACATTGGTGCAAAGAGAAAACTCATGTGACGTTCTTCTAAACTTTGCAATGCTTCATCTTTTGATGTCTGAATATTCACTCCAAGTTTCTCGAGTACATCAGCACTTCCGCTTTTAGAGGAAACTGCCCTGTTACCGTGCTTTGCTACTTTCACCTTTAAAGACGATACAACTATTGCTGCTGCAGTTGAAATATTAAATGTAGAAGCACCATCACCACCAGTACCACATGTATCGATGACATCACTTTTATACGATAAACTGGACATATGTTTTTTCATCGATTTTGTAAACCCTACAAGTTCATCAACAGTTTCTCCTCTATATCGCATGATAGATACTAAACTAGCAATCTGACTAGGGGTCGCCTCACCTGTCATAATTAAGTCCATTACATCTTCCGCTTGTCTTTCTGTTAACGTATTCCCCTCAATACATTTTGCTAGAAGCTCTTTCATCAATTTTCTCCTCCTTTGAAAAGACTTTCTCAGCTAACTGTATAGCCTTTAACATTGCACTAGCTTTATTACATGTTTCCTTCCATTCAAGCTCAGGTACACTGTCTACAACAATACCTGCTCCTGCTTGAACATAAGCAATATTATTTTTCACTGTAATGGTTCTAATTGTTATACATGAATCAACATTGCCGTCAAATCCTACATATGCTACACAACCAGCATAGCTACCTCTTGCTGTCGGTTCTAGCTCCTGTATGATTTGCATAGCCCGAATTTTAGGTGCACCGGATACAGTCCCGGCCGGAAATGATGAAAGTAGAGCATCCATCGGATGTATATTATCTTTTAATCTTGCGGTTACCTTTGAAATCAAATGCATAACATGAGAAAATCGGCCAACTTCCATTAATGTTGGAGTGGTAACAGATCCATATTCTGCAACCCTGCCCAAATCATTTCTAGCTAAATCTACAAGCATATAATGCTCTGCTTTTTCTTTCTCGTCATGTTTAAGTTCTTCCTCAAAGTACAAATCTTCTTCTTTCGTTTTTCCGCGTCTTCTTGTACCAGCGATCGGGTGAATCTCTAGATGCTTATTCTGAATATAAATTAACCTTTCAGGTGAGCTTCCAACAAGCTCTGTATCATTTATTCGAATGTAGAAAAGGTATGGGGACGGATTCACGATCCGTAAAATTCTGTAAAGTGAAAACCCATCTGTTGAAATAGGTATTTCAAATCTTTGTGAAAGTACCCCTTGAAAGATATCCCCGGCTCTAATGTATTCTTTTACTTTCTCTACATCCTCTATGAACTTTGATTTCTCATAGTTTGATTTAATTTCATCAAAATTAAGATCAAATTGATCTGAAACTGCAAGCGGCATATTCTCTGCTTGAGGCTTCTGCTTCAGCATGCTTACGTATTTATTCAGTTTGGCTTCAGCAAGGTCATAAGTAGCTTTTAAATGCTCCTCAGATTCGTTACCATTCACCCGCTCAAAGTGAATAAAATAAAGCTGCTTCTCTTGATGATCAAATGCAATAACGGTTTCACATACAAAGAACATACAATTTTGTTGATTCAAATCATTTAGCCTATGCTTTTCAACCTTTTCTATAACCGATACTGTGTCATATCCAATATATCCGACTGCACCGCCAACAAAAGGTATATCAAGCTCTGGTAATTTTATAGATAAGTGTTTTTGAAGTTCTTTAAACATTTGTGTAATGGATGCAGACTTTGTAATTGTTTTACGCTGTTCATTTAATAATGAAAACTCACCATGTGTTTCTTCAATAAATAAAAACGGATTCAAGCCGATAAAAGAATATCTGGACCATTCTGATTCAGCATCCTTACTCTCCAGCAAATAAACAGCTTCTTCCTTAAATAATTGAAATAATTGAATAGGTGTGAAGGTGTCCACAATATATTTTTTCACAATGGGGATCGTTCGAAATTGCTTGCTATCTTCACAGAATGTGGAAAAAGAAGAAAAATTCAATATAACTCACTCCTCCAAGAAATTTTGGAGAACGAGCATTTAGGAGGTTGTATAATTTGAAGATTGTGTTAGCACAATATTTAATATTTTCAAATAATGAATAATATAAATAAAACCCAAAAACACGAACGGTTTTTGGGTAGACTTGTGCCTTTTAGAAAAAACCTCAACTAAACTCACTCATTCTCGGCTACCCTAATCTAAACTCTTCTACTCATCTACTAATCAATCTTCTCCAACATGTTATTATAAATCTAATCAACCTGTCAAGATTGGATGTTATACTGTTTAAAATTTTCAAATAATTATTAAGAGGAAACGGACAAATCCGGACGAAGAACTGTTGCTCCCTCTAAATAAACATGATTGACTTTATCCTGCTCAATCTCTGTACTCACAGTCATCATAACTCTTATACACATTTCCAGGCTTCCTTTAACAGGTATTTCCTGCATACACATAACAGGAACATACGTCCACCCTTCGATGTTTCTCAATGCCTTTGCAGGAAAAGTCGATATAAGATCCTCTGTTACCGTGATTATAACTTGTGCTACTTGTTCCGGCTGAATACTATTTTTTTTAATCATTTCCTTTAATACTTCATCTGTTGCCTTCAAGATTTGCTGTTCATTATCTTCTGTAACGGTGATAGCTCCTCTAATCCCCCTAATCAAGCGACTTCCTCCTATTCGATTGATCTCCATTCATTTACCAATATGTGTAGTTCCTCATCAGTAAACGTCAAAGATGTCGTTTCTCCGATAGTTTTAAGCAAAATCATTTTAATTTGATTCGCTTTTGTCTTCTTATCTTTCATCATTCTTTTGATCAAATTTTCAGTGTCTTGTGAATCCGGTATGCTCGTTGGAAAGCCTATTTTCTTAAACCATGCTTTTAGTTCTTCATATGGTAACGAAACATCTAAAGATTTCATGCTTAACCAAGTAGCAAATAACATTCCAGTTGCCACACAGTCTCCATGGGACAGTTTTCCGTATCCGGCTTCAGCCTCAATTGCATGACCTAAAGTATGACCAAAGTTTAAAATCTCCCTTATTCCTAGCTCTTTTTCATCTTTTGAAACAACATCTGCTTTAATTTTAATTCCTTCAAGGATCATTTTATCTAGCCGCTCATGATTCATATCCTGCAAATCATGTATTTCGTTTTGTAAATATTGAAATAATGATTCACTTCGAATTAGTGCATGTTTTATAACCTCTGCAAAGCCAGATCTCATTTCTTCAATAGGCAGACTTCCTAAGAAGTGACTGTCATAAACAACTGCTTTAGGCTGATAAAATGCGCCGATCATATTTTTCCCTTCCGGATGATTGATCGCAACTTTTCCCCCAACAGCACTATCATGTGCTAAAAGAGTTGTTGGGATTTGTATGAAAGGAATTCCTCTCATAAATGTCGCTGCTACAAACCCCGTTAAATCGCCGACAACACCACCACCAAAAGCAAGAATGACAGACTTTCGGTCCAACTGCTGTTTTAATGCAAAAGTTTGTAATTCATAAAACACATCAAAAGATTTTGCTTCTTCACCACTAGAAATAACATACTTAAAAGTTGTGAAATGAGGACATATTGTACTTACTAAATTCTCACCATATAACTTATCAACATTTGAATCTGTTACAATCAAAACCTTTGAAGGAGATAAATCGCTTAGAATCGCCGTAAGTTCACTTATAACGTTTTCTCCCACAAGGACGGGATACTCTGATTCTGTTGTTTTGATTTTAATTGATCTCATTAGAAATCCCTCGTGTGTTTTCTCATTGCTTCCACGTTTTCCTTGATTAAATCCATCCGATCAATACCAAATTGTTCCACTATAGCATTTGCGATTTCCCATGCTACAACAGCCTCAGCAACTACACTTGCTGCTGGTACTGCACAACTATCTGAACGCTCAATACTTGCAGTAAATGGTTCCTTTGTTTCAATATCTACACTTTGCAGCGGCTTATACAGAGTTGGAATTGGCTTCATAACGCCTCTGACAACAACAGGCATTCCAGTTGTCATGCCCCCCTCAAAACCGCCAAGGCGATTTGTTTTTCTTGTATACCCTTCCTCTTCGGACCAAATGATCTCATCGTGAACTTGGCTGCCAAATTTACGTGCAGCTTCAAATCCAATTCCAAATTCTACACCTTTAAATGCATTAATACTTACAATCGCACCTGCTATTTTACTATCAAGTTTACGGTCATAATGTACATAACTTCCAATGCCAGCCGGTAACCCTTCCACAACGACCTCAACTACACCACCAATTGAATCACCATTTGACTTCGCATTATCGATAGCTTCCATCATTTTTGATTCTGCTTCACGATCATAGCATCTTACAGGAGATTCCTCAGTCACTGCTAATAAATCGTCAATATTATCATAATTTGTATTTTCGGCACGTACTCCACCTATTTCTAGAACATGACCAACAACTTTAATGTTTAGCTCTGCTAGAATTTGCTTAGCTAATGCTCCAACCGCTACTCTTACAGTCGTTTCACGTGCAGATGAGCGCTCAAGTACATTACGCATATCTCGATGACCATATTTCATTGCACCGACAAGGTCTGCATGACCAGGGCGTGGACGTGTAATTTGTCGTTTAACTTCTTTCTCTTCTTCCATGGAAATTGGCTCTGCACCCATAATCTTTGTCCAATGTTTCCAATCATTATTTTCAACAACTAAAGAAATAGGGGATCCTAGTGCTTTTCCATGTCTGACACCACCTAATATTTGGACCTGGTCTTTTTCAATTTGCATTCTTCTGCCTCGACCATAACCCTTTTGTCTTCTTGCTAAATCAATATTTATCGCTTCTGCTGTTAAATTAAGTCCTGACGGTACACCTTCTACAATAGCAGTTAATTGAGGCCCGTGAGATTCACCAGCTGTTAAATATCTCATTGTTCTCTCTCCCTTCAACGCACTAACGCTTTTAAGTATAAATATAACATAAGTTATTCAAATAAAATAGCAAGTTTTTACTTCTTTTGATAAAAAAATGTATCTGCAGATTTAAAACCAAAACGATCTGCATTAAAAATTTGTTCAGTACTTCCAACGAAGAAAATTCCATCTTTTCTTAAGGCTTGGCTAAATTTTGAGTATAAAGTTTCCTTAGCATCTTCTGTAAAATATATTAAAACATTTCGACAAACAATTAAATCAAAGTTTGTATCAAACGTATCTGATAATAAATTCTGTTTTTTGAATTGGACTGTTTTCTTAATTTCCTCACTAACTACAAAATTAGTGCCATCTTTTTTAAAGTATTTATTCTTTATTTCGGCAGGTACTTCATTTAAGGAACGCTCAGGGTATATTCCCAACTTTGCTCTTGCTATAACATTTTCATCAATATCAGTTGCTAACACTCTCACTTTGGTTAACGGCATGAACTTAGACAGAATCATGGCAATTGTATAAGGTTCCTCACCCGTTGAACAGGCAGCACTCCAAACTTTTATATGACCGTTTTTCTCTATTAAAGAGGGAAGAATCTTTTCTTCAAGAACCTGCCACCTTTTATAGTTACGATAAAATTCTGATACATTAATTGTCATCCGATCTAAAAATTCATAATATAGTTCATTCTTTTTAGATATCCCTTCAAAAAATTGACTAAAACTTGTAAATCCTCTTTTTTCATAGAGTGATATTAATCTTCTCTTCATTTGGGCTTCTTTGTATAGAGAAAGGTCAATTCCTGATTTTCTTTTGATGTTTTTTATGAATAATTCATAATCTTGGTCAACCATTGTCAACTCTCCTAAAAATTGTCAAATATAATCATTCAATATTACTTTATAGTATATCTTAAATTTGTTTGAATTTGCTCAATTTTTAAAGAAAATTGCCGAAACTTGTTTTGTAAAAGAAAAAAGGGTTCGAATTGGCATCCGAACCCCTATGTTTCCTATGAATCTGTTAATAAATCCAACTATTTATTGTTTTATTATAGCTTACAAGTTCATTATCATGAAAAAACAGGCTTATTTCTCTTTCAGCACTTTCCGTCGAATCTGATCCATGAATAATGTTTTTACTAACATACATGCAGTAATCCCCACGTATTGTTCCTGGTTCTGCATCCTTAGGGTTTGTTTTCCCCATCATTTTACGAGTTAATTCCACGACATTCTCACCTTCCCAAACCATTGCAAAAACCGGTCCAGAAGTGATAAATTGCACTAATTTATCATAAAATGGCTTCCCTTTATGTTCACCATAATGCTGTTCAGCCAATTCAACAGGTATAGTCATCAACTTTGCTCCAACCATTTGTAAGCCCTTTCTTTCAAATCTACTAACAATGTCCCCTATTAGTTGGCGTTGTACCCCGTCAGGTTTTACCATTAAAAATGTTTTTTCCATAATATATTCTCCACCCCATAGAAAATTTATGTATAGGCTTTCACACTCAAAAAAATAATATCATGTAGGGGAAAAGATTGCAATGACAGGGTGGAGATATCAATAATTAATTTAAAATTTTCTTTTTCCAATATACTTCGAAATACTGTAAAGAGTAGATCTTGCCCGATTTTTAGGAAGCTCTTCTAATATTAGAAAGGCTTTTTGTAGATAACGATCACTTATTTTTACAGATTTCTCTATAACTCCGGAGGATTGAATCATTTCTAATATTGGTTTTATATCTTCTGCTGTTGTATTCATCGTAATTTTTTCTATTTCTTTTTTAATAGTTGGGTTTTCTAGGGCGTACAACACAGGCAGAGTGATGTTTCCCTGTAGAAGATCGCTGCCAACCGGTTTACCAAGTTCCTCAGCAGTTGAGGTGAAATCTAGTATATCATCTGTAATTTGAAACGACATGCCTACATAGTATCCGAACCAGAATAATTTCCTGTGGATTTCCTCAGGTGCTTCCGAGGAGATGGCTCCAAGTTGACAACTTACTGCGATTAAGAGTGCTGTTTTACGCTTAATTCGCCTTAGATAAGTTCGAATCGATTGGTCAAATCGATACTTATCTTTTATTTGTTCTATCTCCCCTAAGCATACATCGACGATAGCTTTTGATAATATTTTATGTGCTGTCGTATTATTTATTTTCGTCATCACTTCAAGTGACCTTGCGAGTAGATAATCTCCTGTATACATCGCGATCCGATTGTCCCACCTTGCTTTTACAGTGGGTTGACCTCGTCTTAACTCAGCATCATCAATAACATCATCATGAACAAGTGAAGCCATATGTATTGTTTCTAATGCAACAGCCACATGTTTAACTATGTTTATATCATAGTTTCCAAACATTGAAGACAATAATACAAATACTGGGCGAATTCGTTTCCCACCTGCTTTTAGTAATTCTACATTCGCTTCACGCAGTAAAGGGTATTCTGAAACAGCTGTTATTTCCAGTTCTTGTTCGATTATATTAAGGTCATTATTTAAAAAAGAGTACATTGCTTTTAATTTCATACGAATTCACCTTAAACTCCGATTAATTGTTGTGGATAAGAGTACCCGGTAATAATTAATGAATGACCATTTTTAGAAGAACACAACTTACCGTCCATAATAGTGGAGGAAGTCGATGTCTTTACTAATACTCTATACCTAAAAAAATGAAAGTTTCTTAAAGTACAAAAAAGAGTTTATCTTTCCTAACCCACTTTTTAAGAAATTGGTCATACCTTTCATTGTTATTCAATCTCTTTAGCCTTACTACCGAGGTGCATTGCTGCTACACCACCTGTAAAGGCTTTTACTTGTATGTCAATGAAGCCAGCTTCCTTAAACATTGTAGCTAGTTCAGACATTCCAGGGAAGTCACGTGCGGATTCCTGCAGCCATGAATATTCATTATAGCTTTTAGCGAAGACTTTCCCAAATAGCGGCATTACATAGCGGAAGTAAATAAAGAAGAATTGCTTAAATACCGGTAAAGTTGGTTTAGAGGTTTCTAAACAAACCGCCTTTCCACCAGGTTTTAATACACGATTCATTTCCTTTAATACTTGCATATAATCAGGAACATTTCGGAGACCAAATCCAATTGTAACAAAATCAAAACTATTATCTTTAAAAGGAAGCTGCATTGCATTTCCATGGATCAAACTTATATTTTGTAACCCCAGCTGTTGTATCTTTTGCTTACCTACCTTTAGCATATTTTGACTAAAATCCAGTCCCGTCACACTACCTTCGGGTCCTACTGCATTTGCTAAGGCAATGCTCCAGTCAGCTGTACCACAACAAACATCTAAAGCAGATTGTCCCTTCTTAACATTCATTCGTTTCATCGTTTCCTTACGCCATACTTTGTGTCGTTGGAAACTAATGACAGAATTCATCTGATCATAATTTTCATAAATCTTCTCAAAAACACCATGGACTCTTTCCTCTTTCGACTGACCCATACTTATAAACCTTCTTCCACTGTCTTTTTCTCATGTAGTAATGCATCGTGAAAACGGATTGAATGAAGTCGATCTGACAACAGTTCCCTAAAGGCAGATCCTCTTATAAATCCCGAATTAAGAAGAGAAACAGACTTTTCAAAATACACATTACACGCTTCTGTCAAATAATTAATTGTAAATGGACTTCGTACTGTTCCATTTACATGTTGAAATTTTTCATGAGATAGCCTTTTATAAGTTAGGAAGTCTATACTAAATGCCTTATGAGAATTAAGCTTAAAATGATTGGCTACGTGTTGAAACAGGCTGGTTTCAACAATTTGAAGACTATTCATCATTGAGGGCAAATTCAGATTATGTTCATGGTATAATCTGATTTTATGTTCGTTAATCTCTTTAATTGCCATTGCTAACGTTCGAACCATCTTAATATCCTTAATTTCAGAAAGCATTAAATAATACAACCCGCTAAAGTAATCTCCAGCTAAGACTGTTAGTTGTCTCTGTACAAATTCTTCGGAATTAATATGAAAATTCGTTGTAACCTTATCATGTGTATCAAGGGCAATTTGAACAAACATAGCCGTCATAATATAGCTTCTCTTTACTTCATCAGAAAGATCCATCTCATCAAAAATCGCACATAACAGTAGCAATTTATCTTCATCAATCTTGGGTGAAGGTAAATGCTTGACTAAAAAAGGATGTTCGAGCTTCTCCTCTAAATCTTTCTTTAATTTAGCTAAATGTACTACTAAGTCCTGCAAATATATCACCCTTGTCCCCAAATTAACATTATCTCTATCCTATCACTTACTAGCCTGCTCTTTGCTAAAATGTGTTTACTCTACTAGTAAGAACCTGCCATATGTGGAAAAGGGGACAAATTTAAATTATATTTTAATGGCCTCTACTCCACTTATTTATTAGGTTTTAGAACAAATATAAATTAGATCTATATGTACTATTTATATAATAAACATAAACATATTTTATTATATCATAACCAAAAATGGATTTTTATTTTAAATATAGTTTATTCATGATGCTTAATAACATTTTAGACTGTACAGAACGCCTGCTCTCTCCCGGATTCAAATCCTATGACACTCTTTACATTTGCATCAACTAGAATTAGAACAATCAGAAGTCAAGCGTATCCAACAGTCATCACGTCCATAATACAAGGATATTTATTTGCGAGAATCACTTTCCAATTCTCCAATAGCCGTTTGAATTTGAGCTTTACCCCTTATTTTAATGGCAGAAGTATGCTCTGTGAATTGGGCTATCATCACTTCACCTTTATCCAGTTTCTCAGAATGGTGGAATCTTGTATCAGAGCCCCTGGTTAAGCCAATAACATGAACTCCGTCTTCAATTGCCTTAATTACTACAAAATCATTTTTTTGATTCATCCTTACACCTGCCTGTTTTTACAGATTAATCTCTTATACATCATACCATTTTCTATTAGATAAAGCTCATAAAAATGTTCGCGGGTTAGATAAGCATTCGTCGGCATTTTAACTACCCTTTAATTAGTGACAGCACTTCAGACCTGGATGTCTCATCCTTCCGAAAAACCCCTCTTACCGCTGATGTAACTGTCTGTGATCCCGGTTTCTTCACACCTCTCATCGTCATACACATATGTTCTGCTTCAATAACTACCATGACTCCATGAGGTTCTAGCGATTTCATAATTGAATCAGCAATCGTTGATGTAATTCTCTCCTGGAGTTGCGGTCTTTTTGCAACAGCCTCTACTGCTCGAGCAAGTTTACTTAATCCTGTTACCTTTCCACCTTTAGGGATATAAGCAATATGTGCTTTACCGAAAAAAGGAACTAAGTGATGCTCACACATTGAATAAAATGGTATATCCTTTACCAGCACAAGTTCTTCATGATCTTCTCCAAAGATAGTTTTAAAATGTTCACTTGGATCTTCACCTAGACCACTAAAAACTTCAGCATACATTTTAGCTACCCTTTTTGGCGTATCTATCAACCCTTCTCTTGAAGGGTCCTCTCCAATTGCTTCAAGAATTAATGTAACGGCTTGTTCAATTTTTTCATGATTAACATGCACCATCGATCTAGCCTCCTGGTCATTTATTTGATACAGATTCTAGCATATACATACTAAGAAAAGCAAAGTAAGACAAAGCAGGCAATATTAGTTTATTTCCGCTCAAAATATTTATGTTGAGGAAAAAAACGAGCATGATCACATAAAAATTCATTCCAAATGAAAAGCCCCTTATAAAAAGGGGCTTTCATAAAGAAGCTTGTATGTAATAGTTATTACATGACAAATTAACTTATTTTCCTGCAACAGCGTCTTTTAATGCTTTACCTGGTTTGAAAGCAGGCACCTTGCTTGCAGCAATTTCAATTTCTTCACCAGTTTGTGGGTTACGACCTTTACGAGCCGCACGCTCACGAACTTCAAAGTTACCGAAACCGATAAGTTGTACTTTATCACCATCTTTTAGTGCATCTAAAATTGTATCGAAAACAGCATCAACTGCTTTTGTTGCGTCTTTTTTAGATAATTCACTAGCTTCTGCTACTGCGTTGATAAGTTCTGTTTTATTCATGCCTTTCACCTCCTCCCAAAGGGATGGAACTCTTATTAGTCTTCATTTCTTCACAGTTTTCATCAATTGTATACATGATTAATTCATGATTTTATTCGTAACACGCTTATCTTAAACGATTTTTCAACATAATTCAATCATTTTCATCATGATGAATGGACATTTAGGAAGAATCGACCAATAGAGAAAAGAATTTCTGTAAAAAGATTAACATAATCATTCATGTGAATCAAGAGAAAACAAAATAAAAAACCAATGGTACCAAGGCTTTCCAACTCCAACACGACCATTTGTTCTGTTTTTTGACTAAATCTGTAAATTTTTCGTCGAAATATTAGGATTTCCGCAACGTTCTGATGACATCAACTTCTGTTTTACAAGTCCGATTAACTTCATAAGTATATCCCTTCGATTGCACAAAAAAAGACCCCTTATTAAGAGGTCTAATCATTATAAAATGATTGCAATTAATCCACCGGAGCCTTCATTGATTATTCTTTCTAAAGTTTCTTTTAATTTATATCGTGCATTTTCCGGCATCAAAGATAGTTTTGCTTGGATGCCTTCACGAACGATAGAGCTCAAGCTTCTTCCAAATATATCTGAATTCCAAATCGATAATGGATTATCTTCAAAATCCTGCATTAAATATCGGACAAGCTCCTCTGATTGCTTTTCTGTTCCGATAATCGGAGCAAACTCTGATTCCACATCAACTTTTATCATATGAATAGATGGAGCAACAGCTTTCAGTCTTACTCCAAACCTTGACCCTTGGCGGATAATTTCAGGCTCATCTAAACTCATATCAGCTAATGCTGGCGCTGCAATACCATACCCTGTTTGCTTAACCATTCGCAAAGCATCAGCCACTTGATCATATTCCGCCTTTGCATATGCAAAATCCTGCATTAATTGGAGTAAATGGTCCTTCCCGCGAATTTCAACTCCTACAACCTCTTTTAAGATTTGATCATATAAGTCATCTGGAGCATATAAATCAATCTCCGCGATACCTTGCCCCATCTCAATACCAGCCAAACTAGCTCGGTTAATGAAGTCATACTCACTAAACTGTCCAACAACTCGATCAACATCTCTTAATCTCTTAATATCTTTTACAGTATCTTTAACCGCTTCTTGGTAGCTCTGTCTTAACCAATGGTCTTCCCTTAGTACCATCACCCAGCTAGGTAAATTCACATTTACCTCTAATACCGGGAACTCGTATAAAGATTCTCTAAGAACATTTATTACATCTGTTTCTCTCATGCTCTCAACGCTCATTGCTAATACAGGAATATCGTACTTTTCATTTAATTCTTGACGAAGGGCTTCTGTTTCAGGATGATGCGGATGCACCGTGTTAATAATCATAATAAACGGTTTACCGACTTCTTTTAACTCTTCAATTACTCGCGCTTCAGCTTCTAAATAGTCTCTGCGCGGAATATCTCCGATAGAACCATCTGTAGTGATAACACAACCTAATGTAGAGTGCTCTTGAATAACTTTACGAGTACCAATCTCTGCTGCTTCATGAAAAGGTATTGGTTCTTCATACCATGGAGTATTAATCATTCGAGGGCCATTTTCATCCTCATAACCTTTCGCACCAGGTACTGTGTAGCCGACACAATCTACTAATCTAATATTGACATCAAGTCCTTCATCAACATGAATGGAAACAGCTTGATTAGGGACAAATTTCGGCTCTGTTGTCATGATGGTTTTACCAGCAGCACTTTGCGGTAATTCATCTTGAGCTCTCGCTTTGTCAGATTCATTGTCAATGTTAGGTAGTACGACTAATTCCATGAATTTTTTAATAAAAGTAGATTTACCTGTTCGTACTGCACCAACTACACCTAAATATATATCGCCACCGGTTCGTTCAGCGATATCCTTGAAAATATCTACTTTTTCCAAGTGATCCCCTCCCGATCATACAATTTGGGATAAAGCTTATCCGTTTTCTAATAGGACACTATATATGTATGACATTGTCCTATTTATTTATGACTTTGTTTCGAAATTTTTTTCAAGTATCGCCTTATTAAGAATTGGTTTTAAAAAAAGCGAAAAAGAAAACCCTTCTTTCAGAGTTTATTCTCTTATGAAGGGTTCATGACTAAAATTTTTATTTAATTATCTTCTGTTAAAAAAACAGGCTCTCCCTTTTCATCAATTGTATACGGAAGGGAATATGCAGGTACAAATTGGTATTCCTTAACTAACAATTCTCTAATATCGTCTCCTTGCTTAAAGCTATGTTCATGATCTTTAAGGGCATTATTAAGATCAATTCGATAATCTACATAAATCTGTGCATTTTTATCAATCACCAATGGCAAAAATTCACCTGAATAAGGACTCTCAACCATTGGATCTTCCTTATAACCAAGTTTTTCATAATCTAATGAATAAATTTCATCTGTAATAACATCTTTAAAAGGAGGATATCCATTTGCCTGACGATAAACATTCAGTTTTACATTTAGCTCATGGATTTCTTCAGCCATTCTTAAATCAATTAATTTAACAGTTGGATCCTCTTCAACATCAACTAAAACATATTGATAAATACCGCCAGTTTCATAAGCAGTTCCGGGCGGCTCAGCCATATATTTTGGAGTTAAAGCAGAAAAATCTATTGGATACTTTTGATAAATCGGAGTTGACATATCTCTTGTTTTTATCGGCAATAGACCACTCGTATCTTTCTGATATTGATCAATTGAGGTTTGTACCGCTTGGATTTGATCATTATATGGTATTGTATTTTTTTGAAGTTTTTCTTCAGGATATAAACATCCTGTCAATAAGAAACAGCTTATTATGATCACAAGTGTATTTGACAATTTCATAGTCAATAACTTCCTTTTAACATATATTTATTCTGAAACAGGTCCTGTAAAAACGACAAAGATTATAATGATTCCTGCTAGAATCATAAAGATGTAGGCTAAAATTGTCACAATCGCTTTGATTACACCTTTCAGCTTAAAACGACTTAAATAAATAAGTATGATAGAGATAAACATGAATCCCATTGATGCAAACGAAATCCACATCTTCATTAATGCTGGACTCACCAAGATTCCTCCTTTGTGGCAACGCTTAAATCACGTCTTAGTTGAACTTAACACTTAAGTTGAACTACCACTTTTTTAAGCACCATTATGTATTTTTAAAAAATTCAGCTGACTCATCGTAGATTATATTACACTTCCAATTGCTTGTCCAAAAATCATGTTAATCATAGCAATACATAACCTGATTAATTGGTAGTAATGGAAAAACTAAATTGTCGCCCGTTCCCTTCGTAATAACCTTTTATACAGTATCTAATGCGGCATTTATGACATTAAAAAATACTGAAGTAAAGAGGGGACGATCTTTACTTCAGCAAATGGTAAACCGACTAAATAGTACCCAACAATAAGAACAACTCTTATTTGACTACGATGCATTTTATGCGGAAGAGGAAGCTTTTGTATCCTCTAATGCCTATTGTCGCCATTAATCTTTGTTATTTCCGTTAATGAACTGGCTTTCTAGGAATCGAGGTTTGAAAACCTACCAACCACTTTATGCAGGTAGAAAATACCTTATAGGATATTATGTTCTTTTGTTTTATTTCTTGGTATTTTATGCAATGTCACTGGCGAATGTCACATTAATTATCGATTCTCCATAATATTTACAAGGTCTTCCATTTCATGAGTTTTAACACGTGCCATTAAAGCATCCACAGCTTCTTTAGGAGCCTTCCCATTAAATAGGACATCATACAACGCTTCAGTTATCGGCATCTTTACATTATACTTTTTGGCTAATTGATAACCTGCTTTTGTCGTTCTAACACCTTCAACAACCATCCCCATATTTTGTAATACTTCATCTAAATTGTGGCCTTTACCCAACAAATTACCGGCACGCCAGTTTCTAGAATGAACGCTTGTACAAGTGACAATTAAATCACCGATCCCAGTCAATCCTGAGAAAGTGAGAGGATTTCCACCCATTATGCTGCCTAAACGGGCAATTTCCGCTAGACCGCGTGTAATCAGTGCCGCTTTGGCATTATCTCCATAGCCGAGTCCGTCTGTAATACCTGCAGCCAATGCAATGATATTTTTAAGTGCTCCACCGATTTCCACCCCAATTATATCGGGGTTTGTGTATACTCTAAAATGTTGATTGATAAAAAGATCTTGTATGTATTCCGCTGCTTTCATATTCTTGGAGGACGATGTTACTGTTGTGATATGCCTTTTGCTCACTTCTTCAGCGTGACTCGGACCCGAAAGTACCACAACATCTGTTAATAATTCCTTAGGCATTTCCAATTCAATAATTTCTGAAATTCTAAGTAAGGAATCCGGCTCGATCCCTTTACTAACATGAACAATAGTGACAGGTTTTTTTATGATTTGTCGCATATCTTTCAATACATCTCGAATCGCCTTCGTTGGAACTGCCAAAACAACTGTATTAACATCCATTAAACTTTCTGCGAAATTAGAAACTCCTTCAATATTTGACGGAAGTTCCACACCTGGTAAATACTTTTCATTCTTTTTTGTAGCATTAATTTCCTTAATTAATTCAGGACGATGGCCCCAAATTTTGACATGATGTCCATTATCAGCTAGTACAATGGCAAGTGCTGTTCCCCAGCTACCTGCACCTAATACCGTTAATTGCTCCATAATCTCACGCCCTTTATCTGTAAATAGGTGGCTAGATGCAAAACAAATGTACATGTTGAAATGAATTGACATTTCTTCAACATGCACTTTTTAGCTTATCAAAATAAATTTATTACTTTCTTTCTCTTGCAAAGATCTTTATTGGCGTACCATCAAACTCAAAGGCTGCCCTTATTCTATTTTCTAAAAATCGCTCATATGAAAAATGCATTAACTCAGGCTCATTTACAAATACCACAAAAGTTGGCGGTTTTACTGCCACTTGAGCTGTATAGAAAATCTTTAGTCGTTTCCCTTTATGTGTAGGTGTTGGATTCATAGCAACAGCGTCCATTACAACGTCATTTAATACATTTGTTTGTACACGTCTTGAGTGATTTTCACTAGCTAATATGATGTGTGGCATTAATGTATGAATTCTTTTTTTCGTTTTTGCTGATAAGAAAACAATTGGAGCGTAATCTAAAAACTTAAAATGATCACGAATATTGGCCTCAAATTCCTTCATTGTTTTTTCATCTTTTTCAACAGCATCCCACTTGTTTACAACGATAACTACTGCCTTGCCAGCTTCATGTGCGTATCCGGCAATATGTTTATCCTGTTCAATGATTCCTTCTTCTCCATTAATAACAACCAAAATAACATCTGATCGATCAATCGCCTTTAATGCACGCATAACACTATATTTCTCGGTCGTTTCATATACTTTTCCTTTTTTTCTCATACCAGCTGTATCAATAATAACGAACTCTTGTCCTTCATATTTATAGACTGTATCAATTGCATCCCTGGTCGTTCCCGCAATATCGCTAACAATTACCCGATCTTCTCCTAGAATTGCATTAACAAGTGAAGATTTCCCTACATTAGGTCGACCAATTAGAGAAAATTTAATTGTTGATTCATCATAATCTTCTGATCCTATATTTTTAAAATGCTTAGCCACCTCATCTAATAAATCCCCTAATCCTAAACCATGGGAACCTGAAATAGGAAAAGGCTCTCCAAATCCAAGAGAATAAAAATCATAGATATTTGCACGCATTTCCGGATTATCAACCTTGTTAACAGCCAAAACAACAGGTTTATTTGATCGATATAAAATTTTTGCAACTTCTTCGTCTGCCGCAGTTACCCCTTCTCGCACATTTGTTAGAAACACGATCACATCTGCTTCTTCAATAGCTATTTCAGCTTGATGACGTATTTGTGCTAAAAAAGGCTCATCTCCAATATCAATTCCACCTGTATCAATGATATTAAATTGATAATTTAACCATTCACCGGAACTATAAATTCTATCTCTTGTAACACCAGGTATATCTTCAACGATTGAAACTCGTTCACCGACAATTCGATTAAAAATCGTTGACTTACCTACATTTGGTCTTCCTACAATTGCTATTACTGGTTTTGCCATACAATACACCTTCCCTGACTATATAAAGTGAGACTTCCATCAGTAGGGAGTTCTTCAACCCTCACTGATGGTTAGCGAGACTTATCACGCTTAAAACGCCACATCCTGTGGCTTCGCCTGACTAGGACGTCCTGTCCTTCGTCGGACCTTTTATTGGCAGTTAAATCTCCCGCACTCTATTTTGGATTCTATCGAATCTTGATGCGGAGTTTTACTGCCAGTTAAGGTGGGATAAACTCAATTTGCAAATAAGAGCGACATTATGGTGATGTTCCTATACAAAAAGTTCTGAATTTGATCTTACATTTAACATGAGACATTTCTTCATCTCAAACCAAATTCCATCCACTGAAACTCTATATATGTATTCATTAGCTTATTTTACGAATAATAAACAATCACTTCAATGCTAAATATTTTCTCTTATTAAAAACCTGACTTGCTTTCCCAAGTCATAATTGGATAACACTTTCATATTCTTCATAACACTGACTGATCTTATAAAAGAAACCCTTCTATATTAACAAGAAGGGCTTAACTTTTATATATTATCAAACATTTCCTAAATTCACAACTTAGTGCTTGACGATGACATACATATCATC
This sequence comes from Bacillus sp. J37, assembly GCF_000518865.1. GTDB lineage: Bacteria > Bacillota > Bacilli > Bacillales > Bacillaceae > Metabacillus. The sequence goes on from NZ_JAEK01000011.1 coordinate 82,148, forward strand.
ACCAATGCCGTGTGCAATACCATCAAGTATTGCTTCGAGATTTTTAGCATAAAAATTCATTTCTTCTGTTGTTTTGCATATAAAAATAGCTGTCCCACCTGCTGCTTTTGTTTTATCGGTTGTTATAATAGCCAGTATATATTTTTCTAGTGCACTCAATTAATTCCCTCCTCGACGATTTGCTTTCGCTTCAGACGGCATTCTAATGGCATTTTCCAGAGTTGGTACATTTCCGATAACACGAATAGCTTTATCAACATCACGGTCTTGCGGCAGTACAAACACTCCCAGGCGACCATCACCAAGGTCACGCTTTGCTAGTGGAACTAAAGAAGGTTCACCAGAGTCCCGAACAACCCCCATTGCAGTCGACACATCATGTAAAATCGCTTGACGCTGACCTAGATTCGCAATTGTTGTCCGGGAATTTTCATTTTTGGGTGTCAAGACAAACCCCATCCCATATTTTAAAACTGCTTCTTGTTTATCTGGTATCCCAATATTCATAATATAAATATTATCTACATACAATCCAGCGCCTTCAAAATGCGGTTCTACAAATTCAATGTTAACCAGGTCTTTTATTCTGCTGCCTGACATTAACTTACGGCATATTAAAAAGCAGACAATTCCAACGATAATGGCTACATACACATTTACGACTAAATACGTGAAAGTCGTAAAAAGAGATGTGAAAATAACAAGGTAGTTCCTACTTTCAAACGCTATCGCGATTCCCTCAATATATGTATTTCCCCTTGGAACCAGCTCATATTCGTCTAACACAGTTAACGTATTTCTTTCCATATTCCTAACATCCCGGAATTGTGACGCGGCAACAGTTAAAAATGTGATTGCTGTAAAATCTTCCTCCATAATTGAGGGGACGGCAACTGTTCCTAAGCCTGCAGCAATAAAACCAAGCGCTACATGGATAATTTTCCCGTGCAAGTATGTTGGATATTGCCTGTAGTCAGTTCTTAACATATGTAACCTTGTAAGAACTCCAACAATTACACCAAATAAAACAGGTAATGTGTATTCATTCATTTTATCCTTGTTTCTCCTTTGTTGGTTTTTGCAATTTTACTACGGAGTTCTCAACAACCATTGTGAAATGTTGTATACCACTCCATAAAAAGATTATGAAACAGCCTATTGATAACATATCTAAAAAAGATTCTGTCCCAAATGTTATTTCATAATGAAATTGCCCTAATACGATCCAATAAAGAACTTCTCCTTGACAGAGCGCAATCAAATAAAGTGAATAACGCTGTAACGATGCACGCCCTAAATAAATGGCTAATATACTTATGAAGGCGCCAATGATAAAGCGAATATCTAAGATAAACCATACTGGATCATATATCCTAAACAACATAATTCCTGCATATGCAAATGTAATCGTTAAGCTAGTTAAATAAAAAGAAATCAATTTAAATTTACCTTCGTTTACAGCCAGATAATATCCCAAAAATAAAGATAATAACAATGTCATATTGATAGAATAAGTTAAAAAAACTACATACCATTTACTTAACAGTATAGAGACTAAAATACCTATACTTACTTTCAATCGTTTCTTGCTCTTATCCATCATGAATGTTGTGAAAATCCAAGCCAACCACATAATCCAATAAAAAAAAATTCCTTCCATCTCACTCCTCCTACTATTCCCATTATGTCTATTTCTCATTAGCTTTAATCGAATATTAGTAAAAAATAGCAAGCATAGATAGACGAATAACAACAAAAAATGAACTATAAAATAGTAAAGGAGGAAAAAATAAATGGGTAAAGACCGCCAGGAGAAAAAACTAAGAGAAAGTAAACGAGTTGAGTCAGATCGTGATCAATCATTAAATTATCCTGGAGCAACAACTTTAGAAGGACCAGAGGCTGCTCGAAAACGAAATAAATAATAATAAAAGACAAAAAAGAGGAGAACCTTAATTAAAAAGGTCTCCTCTTTTTTGTTTATCTATTACTGTATATTGTAGTTTTTATACCTCTTTCGGTTAACCAATGATGTGTTTGTCCATTAATAACCAGTGGTGCTTGTTTAAGCTCTTGTACGGTCCTTACTCCCAAAGCTGTCATAATGATTTTTAGATCTTCTAAAATATCTTTTATTTCTAGAACTAAGTAATCATAGTTTCCTTCAATATAGATTTTCAATAAATAACCTGCCATACCAACCATTGATGATCCTAACGCAATAGCTTTTGCGACATCAAGAGCATTTTGAATACCTCCCGAACCGATAATGGAGATATCCTGATTTTCACTATGTATTTCAGCGATTGAAGCAGCTGTTGAAATTCCCCATGCATTGAAGAAAGAAAGAACCCGTTGTCTTCGAAGGTTTTCTATTTTGGAAAAATTCGTCCCTCCATAACCCCCAACATCAATGGCAGTAATGCCAACTTCCTTCAATTTAAAAGCAACTTCTCGATTTATCCCAAAACCAACTTCTTTAACAATAACCGGCACAGAAATGTGTTTAGTAATATTTTCAATTCTTTTTAATGCATTTGTAAAGTTACGATCTCCCTCGGGCATGACAAGCTCTTGAACAACATTTAAATGTATTTGTAAAGCATTTGCATCAAGCATGTCGATCGCGACTTTGGCTTGTTCGACAGTTGCTTCACTACCAAGATTCGCAAATATCACTCCGTTAGGATTTACTTTTCTCATAATCTCATATGAAGGCCTCTCACTTTTGTCTTTTATCGCAGACATTTGTGAACCAACAGCTACTGCAATATTCGCTTCACCCGCAGCCTTAGACAATGCTTCATTGATGATCCTTGTGTCTTCACCGCCACCGCCTGTCATCGCATTTATTAAAAGAGGCGAACTTAGAAAAAGTTCGCCAACTTGGGTTGATAAATCAATATCGTTAACAGACAAATTTGGTAAGCTTTGATGAACAAAGGTTATATCTTCAAGTCCATTTGTAAGTTGTTGTCCTGTAGACATGGCATGTTGAATATGCTCAATTTTTCGCTCTGCTCTTTTACTCACCTTAATCACCGTTTATTTTAATTTTTTTAATTGATCTCCAATCATTTCTCCTAATTGGAAACCTGAAGTTGCATCTTCCTTGGCTTGATACTGACTAACATCTTCATCTGAAGCTTTTGTTGTCTCTTCAAGCTCTCGGATACTTAATGATATTCTTTGTTCCGATTCATTAATATCCAAAACTTTTACTTTTACTTGTTGATTTTCGTCTAATACTTCGTGAGGAGTACCAATGTGCTTGTTAGATATTTGTGAAATATGTACAAGCCCCTCAACACCTGGAAGGATTTCCACAAACGCTCCAAAGGAAACTAAACGTTTTACTACACCATCAACAACATCACCAACTTGAACTTTTTCTTTAATGTTGGCCCATGGTCCAGGTAATGTTTCTTTGATTGATAACGAAATTCTTTCATTATCACGGTCAACTGCAAGAATTTTCACAGAAACCTTCTGTCCTTCCTGCACAACATCAGATGGCTTATCAATATGTTGATGTGATAGTTGTGAAATGTGCACTAATCCATCAATTCCACCGATATCTACAAATGCACCAAAATCAGTTAAACGTTGAACGGTCCCTTCAATTGTAGATCCAACGTTTATAGAATCTAAAAGCTCAGATTTTTTTTCACTTTGCTCTTTTTCTATAACTGCTCGATGTGACAAAATAACTCGGTTTTTCTCTTTATCCAGCTCAACTACGATAAGAGAAAGAGTTTTCCCCATATACTCTGAGAAATCCTCTACGAAATGAGCTTCCACCAATGATGCAGGAATAAACCCTCTGACACCTAGGTCAACTACAAGACCGCCTTTTACAACATCTTTAACATCCGCATGAAAAACTTCTTTTGTTTCAAATTTTCTCACTAGTTCATCCCATGCTTTTTCTGCATCAACAGCTCTTTTTGATAGAACCAGTGCTTCTTCCTCAACTTTTAATACTTTTAATTCAAGTTCATCATTTTCGCTTATGACATCAGAAGCTTTTTCAACATGTAGGCTTGAAAGCTCACTGATTGGAATGATACCAGAATGCTTACAATTTTCAATTTCTACAATTACCTGTTTTTCCTCTACCTTTGTTACGATTCCTTTTACGACATCACCAACTTCAGGTGTTTCCACTTGAACACTGTTTAATTCTTCTACCATCTCAATTACCTCCTTGTCAAAACCTGCGCTACTTTTGATTAACTATATGTAAGATTTCATTTTATTAAAAAACAAAGAGTTTTTCTTCCCCTATAATAAAATGAAAAATTCCTTCATTTTAAACTTCTAATAAATGCTACTTTTTGTCAAGCAAGAAGACTTCAATTCTTTTATTTTTGAAGCAGTTTATTTATTTCTTCCATAATTATACTTGTCATTTCTTCTGCGTTTATTTTTCTCTCTCGATATTCTTCCATATTTATAGGTTTACCATAAACAACCCGAAGAGTGCGAAATGTTTTATATGGCCCTATTATAGCACATGGAACAACAGCAGCAGTAGAACGAAGTGCAAAGAATCCGGCACCAGCTTGTCCTTTACCTAATTTACCATCTTTACTTCTAGTCCCTTCAGGAAACAATCCTAAAACATGACCTTCTTTTAATACTTTAAGCCCTGCACGGATTGCTTCACGATCTCCCCCACCGCGTTTCACAGGAAAAGTCCCAAAATTAGTTAACAATTGTTTAAGGACTGGTACATTAAAAAGTTCCGCTTTTGCCATAAATAATACTTTTCTCGGAGCTGTTACCCCTACTACAGGGGGGTCTAAATTACTTATATGATTTGTACATAACAACACTCCGCCTTCTTTGGGGAAATGTTCCAACCCTTCCACTTTAATTCGGAATGTTGGTCTTAATAAACCTGCAACAACTGACCTTGCAAAGGGATATAATGACACGGTATCAAAGCCTTTCTTCTATATAATCTTCTATTTTTTTCACGACTTGTTGAATGGTTAAAGCAGTAGTGTCCAGTTCAATTGCATCTTCTGCCTTTCTAAGTGGAGCAACCTCTCTTTCCGAGTCAAGCCTATCACGATTGGCAATTTCCTGTTTCAGCTTTTCAAGATCCGAATCAAATCCTTTTTTTAGATTTTCATCATGTCGTCGTTTTGCTCTTTCTTCAACCGAAGCTCTTAAAAAGATTTTTAGTTCAGCATCTGGTAATACGTGTGTACCAATGTCTCTTCCATCCATTACCACTCCACCTTGTAAAGCTAGTTGGCGCTGACGTTTTAACATTTCTTCTCTAACTAATGGATGCATAGCAACATATGATACATGATTTGTTACTTCGTTTGTTCGAATCACTTCTGTAACATCTTCAGAATTCACCTTAACTATTTGTCCATCCTCTGAAGGGAAAAGCTCAATTTTAATTCTGGAGAGCACATCGGCTACTTGCTTTTCATTTTTACAGTCCACATTTTCCTGTATAGCTATATATGTAAGTGCACGATACATCGCACCAGTATCAATATATATATATGAGTAATCTTCTGCGATTATTTTTGCAACTGTGCTTTTTCCTGCTGCAGCTGGTCCATCTATTGCTACCGAGATTTTTTTCAATGTTATAGTTCCTCCAAATAGGTTTTTAGTCTAGTAGTTTTCTTTGTCGCATCATCAGAACATATTTGGTTATCCATTTTTAGCTGTTCTAAACAACTTTTGTTATTATCATGATCAAGAGTTCCTTACCATACCTATTAACTTCTATTTCATAAAGAAAGACAAACAAATGAAGCAGGTCAAATGGCACCTGCATCATTTATTGGCTAAATGTTTCCAGCCATTCAGTTATCGTAATTTTATTTACACCTTCATACTGAACAACACGGGAAAGATAAGGTTGAACTTGCGAATTTTGAATTAAAAGTTGTGCACAAACAAGTGCTATGAATTGTATAACTATTAATTTAATTAATATACGTTCAACACGTTCCATTACGATTCAACTCCGGTATTTTCTTACTAGTATGGTTAAAAATACCGATTATTATTCTTCGACAAGACCTTTCCTACGCAACTGGATTTGTTGATTAAAACAAAATTGAAGCAAAATTTGTCTTGTCTCTTCGTTTATATTTATAAATTGTATTGGAGCTTTCACGTATAACTCATGATCTGCTGGTATTAACCGAATAATTTTCCCCTTAACTCTTATATATTCCATTTGATCTTTATGAAAAGGCAGAGCAAACCATATTAGTATCTCCTGATCTTTCTTTAGGTTCGTCGTATGAGGAAGAAGAAGAGCTGTCCCTCCCGCACTTATATCTGAAGTTACAGCTGTGAAAGCCTGAAATTCACTCCCAATCGGATGTATTGCAACATCTAAGTTTGTATCAATTCTAACAAACTGTCTTCTTTGTATACGAATAAGCTGATGATCACCTGGATATGTTAGTGAAATCATTGGAATATTTTCCTTCGTTCGACCTGTTACTTCTGTCTGAAATCGATAAACATTATCATTTGTTACAAATGAAGCAACCAGCTCAGTTCCAATGATTAAAAAAGCCGTACGGCCGGTATCCAGGTTAATAGGGTAATCAATAAAAAGCTTATTGTCTTTTCTTTCAACTAGTTTACATTTTAATCTTTCTAATTTTTCACCTTTTGTTTCTAACGTAATGGCATCCCCAATTTTCAGCACATTATCACTCTCTCTAAGTACTCTCATTCTTATTAAAGCATGGACAATTCCGTTGTGCAAGAGACAATTCATTAATAGCCATATGTATAAATATCGTTTTTTTACTAACACAGGATATAACAACAAAAAGAAGGATACCCATTTTAATAGGCATCCTCCTGCTTTCTTATATTTCTTGGAAAATAGGCTCTGGATTTTTCAACATTTCCACTTTTTCTTCTGTGTTATTGTCAGCATTAATAAATATCCGATACGTATCATTTTCAATTGTTCCTAAAAATTCGTAACATAGTACTTCCTCACCAAATTCATTTACAATGATAGCTAATCGATCTTCCTGAACATCCAGACTAGGATTAAGCTTTTTAGCAGCCTCGTCTTTTGAAATTTTTGCATTTGGAATTTCCCGTTGTTTATGAGCAGCTAGGTAGTCTCTGGCTGAAAAGCCAATTACTTCACCATTATCTAAAGCTACTTTCATTCGAATTGCATCCGGGTAGACTCTTACACCATCTAGAATGGATACAAATGTGAAAACACCAATATTATCATATTGTGCACTTTCAAAAAGATCCAAATCTTCAAATCCGTGTTTTTTTAGAAATTCAGTTGCATGATCTGTTGCTTGATTAAGGCTTATCTCTTTATTTTTAATTTCTCTATTTTGTACTAAGTAAATGGGATATCCACCTTTTTTTGTGATATCCATGTTAACATCAACTTTTTGCTCCTTATCATCCATTGACACGCTATAAAAGCCAAAATCGGAACCTTCCCCATTTTCGGTTACTTTAATATCAGTTACCTTATTTTCAACAAACTTTTTAGCTACTTCTTTAGCTTCTTTTTTACTTATTTCCTTTCCCTCCAGCTTTTCAAAGCCATTTTCAGTCTTCATTGATGTTTGAGTTGCACCGAAATCTGCCTCTGAGTAGCTCTTCACATTTTCTTCCACCGTTTTTAAACCATCAATAATTGTATTATCTGCTTGTTTTTGTCCTGATGCTAAAGCAAGTTCTACATCCATCCATCTTAAATTGTTATCTAATACGAGATTTTGAACACTACGTAACTCTTTCTGAATATCAGCTGCTTTTGTATACATAGATTTTAACGTTTCATATTCTTTTTCTGTTAATGGATCTTTTTCAAGGTCTCGAACAGCTGCTCGATAACTAAAATCACTTATTCCTGCTAAAAATTCTTCAGTCTTGTTAAATGGCATTAATGCTAATGGAAGTTGTCCTACATCTGATTGTGCTTCTGAAGTTATTCTCCAAACATCCGCAAGTGCAGGAGATAGGGACTGCCTTGTATTCATCGCAAGTGTAGCACCTATTTTGTCATGTAACTGATCAACCCGATACGATAAATCATGAAATGCCCGTTGATAATTGTTTTCTGCCTGAATGAGAACTGCATTTTTCTCTTGATGTTCCTTATATCCCCAATATGCCGAACCGAGGACAGCTACTGATAAAACTCCAATTAAAATTCCACGTATCATAAGTTGTCACCCCTTCTATTTGCAAAAAATGTGTTTCCCAATACGTTTAATTTGTGGTCTACCCCATATCCAAGAACTTGTTGCTGTATTTGGATTAAAATAATAGATCGCATTTTCCGTAGGGTCAAATCCATTTATTGCATCGAGTACTGCTTTTTTAGCATTTTCATTTGGTGTTAACCAAATTTGTCCGTCAGCAACTGCAGTGAATGCAAGAGGTTCAAAAATTACTCCTGAAACAGTATTTGGGAATGTCGGGCTATTAACACGATTAAGAATAACCGCTGCAACCGCAACCTGACCAATATACGGTTCTCCCCTTGCTTCTCCGTAAACTGCGTTAGCCATTAACTGAATGTCATTTTGGGAAAATCCACCTGGCATGTTAACAGCAGTAGAATCATTTTGTTGCTGATTATTGTCTTTTTTCTCTTGTGTTGGTTGTTTGGCTTGATCATTTTGATTATTCTGTTGTTGTTTTTGTTGGGCCTGTTGCTGTTGCTGCTCTTGTTGTTTTTGTTGGTCCTGCTGCTGTTGTTGGTCTGTTTGTTGTTTTTGTTGAGTTTGTTGCTGTTGTTGTTCTTGTTGTTTTTGTTGGGCTTGCTGCTGTTGCTGTTCTTGTTGTTTTTGTTGGGCTTGCTGCTGTTGCTGCTCTTGTTGTTTTTGTTGGGCTTGCTGCTGTTGCTGCTCTTGTTGTTTTTGTTGGGTCTGCTGCTGTTGTTTTGCTTGTTGGTTATTAGCTTGTGCTTTGTATTGCTTTTCCGATTCTATTTTTCTTTGCTCTGCAATTTGTCTAGCTCTCTTTATTTCCTGGTCAGTTGGCGCTGATTGAATATCCAAAGGTACTCCTCCATAATGAGTAAACCTTCGTCCTTTATTAATTTGTTCATAAACATAGTCACTATAAAATTTTGTTGATGTCGCTAACATATCCTTAGTTTTCTGTCCAACCAGTCCATCAACTTCCTCTAAACCAAACGTATCTTGAAAGTTTTTTACCGCCCAATACGTACTCCATCCATAAACACCATCAATAGGTCCATGATAATATCCGTTATACTGTAATCTTGCTTGTAGTTCGATTACATCACTGCCCGTTGCACCTCTTTGTATAATTTGTTCTGAAAAAGCATGTGCCGCTGGGGTATGGTGTAATGCAAACTGGTATGTGATAGTAGTAAACGTCATGACGACAACCATCATCATTATGCGCATGTTTTTCATGTTGCTGCCTCCTCAAATAGATGTAGTTGCTTGAATGTATTTTTTGTAGTCTTTGGTATTTTATTCATCTAAAAACGAATAACCGATTTCAAGAAAAAGCCTGATACTATATTTTTTTAAAAAAGAACAAAAAAATAAGCTGCTCTAGGGCAGCTTAGTATCTATTATTTTTATTTTTGCCTTTTTTGCTTTGTGAAGAGCGAACCACCAAAGAAACAACATAAATGGAACCATTATATATTTCCAGTTTAGATAACTTAACAAGATAGAATCATAAATCGAATGCAGTAAAATCGGAATAGAACATGACAAAACGATCCATTTAGTACGGTTCTCTCGTGATGTAAACTTTCCTTTTCCTAAATAATATCCCATGATAACACCAAATAAAGCATGACTCGAAACTGGTAATATGGCGCGCCCAAATGCGTGTTCAACCCCATTTGCAAATAAATATAATATATTTTCTAGTGTTGCAAATCCCAATGAAACAGAGACTCCATAAACAATACCATCGTAATGCTCATTAAAATGAATATGTTGATAAATAGTAAAAAATAAGATAAACCATTTAAAAAATTCCTCTAAAAACCCAACTGCTACGAACGTATATAAAAATTGGGATGAAAAGACAGCTTCAACGTCCAACACATACTGGATAAACATAATGGGAAATACGAGCAGAGCCCCGAAAATAAACGAGCGCAGTACTAATGATATAGGCTCAGATTCATATTGATCTTTTAAATAAAAATAACTTAATAAAGCAAGACCTGGGGCAATGCCCGCAGAAATAATCGCAATCATTCACAGGCCTCTTTTCCAATAATAACTTTATTATCCATACTATTTAGTATTTAAACAAATTTAATAATATGATAGAATTCACTTTATTTATCGTATCATGATATCGTAAAATTGAAAATGTCAGAATGTCGTAAACACAAGATTTTTACTATTTTTTGAAGGAGTTTGACATCTATGAACAAAAACATACTACTTATTCATACAGGTGGTACTATTTCAATGAAAGAGGACCATGAAACCGGCGAAGTAAAGCCGGGAGAAACAAATCCTCTTATGGATCATCTTAAAGAATTACCTGACATCAATCTAATAACCACTCAATTATTTCATTTACCTTCACCTCATATAACACCAGAAAACATGCTGCATCTTAAAACATATATAGAAGAAGAAAGCAAAAAAATGCATTTAGATGGTGTTGTAATTACGCATGGAACTGACACTCTTGAAGAAACTGCTTATTTTCTCGATGTCACCCTATCATTGACAATACCAGTTGTCTTAACAGGTGCAATGAGATCCAGCAATGAATTGGGATCTGATGGACTTTATAATTTACTTTCAGCGATAAAAGTGGCTGTTGCAGATCACGCAAAGTCTATGGGCGTCCTTGTCGTAATGAATGATGAAGTTCACACGGCAATAAATGTGACGAAAACACATACAAGCAATATTGCTACATTTCAAAGTCCCCAATACGGACCAATTGGCATTGTAAATAAAGCCGGGGTATTCTTCCATCACAAACCTATTTTAACTAGAGCTTTACATGTATCCAAACTGAATAAAAATGTATTTTTAATAAAAGCTTTTGCTGGAATGGATAGTAGCCTTTTGAAAGGAATAGAGAAGTTAAATCCTGATGGTTTGGTAATCGAAGCTTTAGGACAAGGGAATCTGCCGCCGATGATGTTACCAGGCCTTAAAAGCCTCCTAGATAAGAACGTACCAATTGTGCTTGTTTCCAGATGTTTTAATGGAATTGCACAAGATGTTTATGGCTATGAAGGTGGCGGTAGACAATTAAAAGACATGGGCTTAATTTTCAGCAATGGTTTAAATGGTCAAAAAGCTAGAATAAAATTAATGATTGCTCTTGAAACATCAACTAAAAGAGAGGAACTAGAAGCTATTTTTTCAATTTAAAGATGACTATAATAAAGAGAGAGCACTATACTCTCTCTTTATTATTTATCACTACGTATGGCATCATAAATTAATTCCCCGTGAAAACGTCCATTTTCAATAAATATCTCATTAGCGTTATTTCCTGCTGCAATTACACCTGCAATAAATATTCCCTTTATATTTGTTTCCATCGTTTCAGGATTATATAAGGGTCTTCCTGTTTCTGTATCTATTGTCACTCCCATTTTTTTCAGGAAATTGTGATCGGGATGGTATCCAGTCATAGCAAAGACAAAATCATTTTTGATCGTTTTTGTTCCCTCAATTCCTCTATATACAACTGAATCTTCAAGTATTTCAAGTAGGTTTGCTTTGAATTCCATTGTGATCGTACCGTTTCTCACAAGAGATTCGAATTCCGGCAAAATCCATGGCTTAATACTTGATGAATACTCACTTCCACGGTACAAAACAGTTACTCTTGCTCCCGCTTTTACAAGCTCCAAAGCAGCGTCAACACTCGAATTCTTCCCGCCAATGACGACTACATCTTTATCAAAATAAGGGTGTGCCTCTTTAAAATAATGAAAAACCTTTGGCAAGTTTTCACCTGGAATATGTAAATAGTTTGGATGATCGTAATAGCCGGTTGCTATGACAACTTGTTTTGCTTCATAAACTTTTTTATTTGTTTTTACAACAAATTGGTTTTCTTCTATTTTCTCGACCATCTCTACTTGTTCAAAAGCATTAACTCTTACTTCTTTCCTTTTAACAACTTCCCTGTAGTATGCTAATGCTTGATTTCTAACCGGCTTACGATTTTCAGTAATAAATGGAACTTCTCCAATTTCTAGTTTTTCACTTGAACTGAAGAAAGTTTGATGTGTTGGATAATGATAGATTGCATTTACAATATTGCCTTTTTCAATAACTAATGGTTTTTTGCCCAGCTTTGAAAGAGCTATTGCGGCTGATAATCCACAAGGTCCTCCACCTACAATAATCGTTTCCTCATTTATCAAGACAATTCCCTCCAGTACCATATTATGTTAACTCATGGCGATGTGTAGTAGCTAATCTAAAAACAAAAAAGAGACTGACCGTTAGTAACATCAGGCTTTATTCAATATTTGGAACAAATTAATGATCCAAAATTAAATAAAGTAGCTAGACATTCTAAAGTCTCGTCTCCACTTCTAAAAACCTAGGTTTAAATCCAGCCTCTAAATCTTGACGCTTCAGCCATTTTTCTTACTCCTACCATGTAGGCAGCTAAACGCATATCGACCCTGCGATTTTGACTTGTCTCGTAAATATTATTAAACGACTTAACCATCACGTGTTCAAGTTTTTCATCTACTTCATCCTCAGACCAATAATACCCTTGATTATTTTGAACCCACTCGAAGTAAGAAACAGTTACACCGCCTGCACTTGCTAATACATCTGGAACTAGCAATATTCCTCTGTCAGAAAGTATTTTTGTTGCTTCAAGAGTTGTTGGACCATTGGCTGCTTCTACAACAATACTTGCACGAATATTTGCTGCGTTATCCTCTGTAATTTGATTTTCAATTGCTGCAGGTACTAAAATATCACAATCAAGCTCAAGTAGCTCTTTATTTGTAATCGTATCGTTGAAAAGCTTTGTTACTGTTCCAAAGCTGTCACGACGATCAAGGAGATAATCAATATCCAATCCATCCGGGTCATGCAAACCACCATAAGCATCTGAAATCCCGACGATTTTAGCTCCTGCATCATGCATAAATTTAGACAAATAGCTACCAGCATTTCCAAAGCCTTGCACAACAACTCTTGCACCTTCAAGGTTAATTCCCTTTTTCTTTGCAGCTTCACGGATACATATCGTTACACCCTTAGCGGTAGCAGATTCACGACCATGTGATCCTCCTAAGACAAGTGGTTTACCTGTGATAAATCCAGGAGAATTAAATTCATCTATACGGCTGTATTCATCCATCATCCACGCCATAATCTGGGAGTTTGTAAAAACGTCAGGGGCAGGAATATCTTTTGTAGGACCAACAATTTGACTGATTGCTCGAACATACCCGCGACTTAAACGTTCTAATTCTCTAAATGACATGTCTCTTGGGTCACAAACTATACCTCCCTTACCTCCACCATACGGTAAGTCAACAATACCACATTTTAAACTCATCCAAATGGAGAGTGCTTTTACCTCTTTTTCTGTTACATTCGGATGAAATCTTATTCCACCTTTTGTCGGGCCAACTGCATCATTGTGTTGAGCTCGGTAACCCGTAAAAATCTTCACAGATCCGTCATCCATTCGAACCGGTATCTTCACTGTCATTAATCTAATTGGTTCTTTCAATAATTCATATACTTCTTCAGGATATCCAAGTTTGTCAAGAGCATTATGTATCACCGTTTGAGTTGATTTTAACACATCTAATTTATCATTTTGTGCATCGGTGTTTTTCTCGGCTACCATTAAAGTTAACCTCCTAAATCTAATCAGTAAATGAAAGAATGTCCACCTTTCATGACATAGTATACACTTTCAAGACACTTATGCAAAGAAGAAAAACGATAATTATTATAATTTCATCACAAATATGAAAACGATACCATACCAGGAAGAAAATAAAACATTGATTTAATCGTAACCACAAAACTTTATCACATATAATTAAAGGTGAATTTAACCAATGTGGTCTCATTGTTCTTCTTAAAGAGACCTGAGGTTAAACTCACCATACCAATAATTTATTTATCCAAAAAGTAATGATATATTTCCTTCATTGCGTTTTCCTCTACGATAATTTTACCATATTCTTTTAATCTATGGACTGTTAAAGTTGAGGGGCTTCCATATTCAGCTAAGATTGAAACAAGATCATCAATATCAACTGGCTGTTCATCATTTAACAATAAGTAATAACGTTCTTGAAAGTAAATAACCATACCGTCATGTATGTTTTGATGATTTGTGTAGCGTGAAAGTTGAATTAACGCTTCGAATGTTTCAAATTCGAAAATAATATCAAAACTTTCATCCACTTTTACCTGCATCTCAATATATTCATCCGAAAAATCATTGTCAAGCTCCTCGGTTTCAAGGGCTTTTGTAACGATGACGACCATCCCTTGAGCATGAAGCGAATATACTTCAACTGCAATAGGTCCATTCACCTCAAAACCCAGTTCAACACTGGCTTCATTCATCATGTCCCTGAATAATTGATGAACTTTCAATGAATCCTTCCACAGATCATCTTTAGTTAATCCTCTGTCTCGTAAGTCATCTGTTGTTAAAAAGATTTTTATTTTATCATAGTTCAGTCGCTCTAGCCGCATCCCATACCCTCCTGCCGTGAGACCGCTCTATATAGTCATAGTATGATTTTTTGATGAGATGGTTCAAAAATTTTTCAGACCGTGTAGATGGCGTTGTGTCTTTTCCTTGTCATTTAATTCTAGTCTCTCTTTTAACCAGCTTTCCCATTGTAGTTTATCATCACCAACTAAATACCTGATATATGGTTCAAGGATAGGGGTTGTTACTTTACTAAACGCCTTGCCTCCAACTCCTATTTTTAATTGATCAAATTTTTCTGAAAGATGATCAACAAGCTCCAATGTTTTCTCTACATTTTTAACCAACGTGCAAGACAAAAATAAAAAATCCGGTTTCACTTCTTTTAAGACGATATCAATATCTCCCTCTGCAATACTGCCGCCAAGGTAAATGACTTCAAACCCTTTCCTTCGTAAAAATAATGTGAAAATTAACAAACCTAATTCATGTGATTCACCAGGTCCACAAACAGCAATTACTTTCGGCAGGAAACCAGCTACTGGTAATGTGTGTAAGATCATTCCTATACGGGATCGTAAGAAAGAAGAAGCAAAATGTTCATGGGCAGACGTAATTTTCCCTGTCTCCCATTTGTCACCAATCTTCACCAATAGTGTCCCTAATATGTCAATAACAACCTTATCCACAGAATAAAGGCTAAATGCATCGTTTAAAAGATCATGTGCCTTATTTTCGTCAAATTGAAGAAGCGCATGGAGAAGCTCGTCCATTAAGTTCAATGAGCGATCTATCGGTTCTTCTCCGTCAACTATTCCAACATTTTCTTCTAATAGAACTTGGTTTGTTTCAAGTAAATTTACAGCTTGACTTATAGAGAAACCATTATTTACTTTACTGATCAACCATTTAAGTATTTTTATATGCTCATCAGTATATAAGCGATGTCCGGATTCATTTCTGACAGGCGCAATCATGTTATATCTTCTCTCCCAGGCTCTTAATGTTCCAGCTTGGATTCCAAGCATCTTTGAAACTGCCTTTATATTGTATTTTCCTTCATGATTTGACACAATTAATCCCCCATAAAAAATCTATAAACAAAATTATATCGAATGTTTTATTTTGTGTAAACTTTGTATAACAATTGAACAACCATGCTTATGAAAGCATGGTTGTTGTCCACGTATATAAGTTTATTTATAATCTTTCTTCGTCAAATGAAGATAATGAGCCTCTGCTGGAGCCCCTAATCTTAATGGTAATGCTGTTGTACCATACCCATTACTAACTAAAAGGGTTGTATTCCTTAGATGATGTAATCCTCCTTTTTTATATAAACCAAAACCAAGAAAGCGGATTTGTCCACCATGAGTATGCCCACTTAGCACTAACGAAATACGATCGTTTTGACTAATTTTGTGGTAAATATCCGGATTATGACTTACTAATATTCGAAAGTCCGTTTCTGACTTCTTAAGATCATTCAATGCCAAATCTAATCGATCCCTCTCACCGCTCATATCTTCTACACCTAATATAACTATTCTCTCGTTTGATGATGATGGAAGCTCTTTATATGTATTCTTTAAAACACTTACATTATTGTTTTCTAAGAGCGTTTCCAGTCTATTTTGGTTGACTTCATAATCATTGTTTCCATACACAAAATAAACAGGGGCCAACTTTTTTAGTTCCCGTATATTCTGTTCCACCCTGGAAAACGGAACACCTGACTCAGTTAAATCTCCGCCAATCATTACAACATCAACTTGATTTGGAATTTCTCCCAATAATTCATCTGAAACTGTTCTCCTATGTATATCAGATATAAAGAAAATGTTCAAAGAATCCAAATGTTCCGGGAATGTATCAAATTCAATATGATGAATCGACACACGATTTTCTTTTGCTTTCAAATACATGACGATTATCATCAGAATAACAAAGCTCATTACGATAACTAACAATACTTGGATAAGATCCAACATCATCATCTCCCTTCTTGTACATGCAATATATCCATTATATATTAGCATCGCGACTTACCGCCAAGAATGGCAGAAGTCGATGTCATTACTTATACTTTTATCCTTTAATATAAACAAAAAAACCTTCGTTTCTAAAATTCGAAAGAAGGGAGAATTATCGGTTTATTACTTACTTTCATGAAATAGATTTATATCAAACTCTTTTTTCATCATGGTAAAAACTTCGTGTCTATTTTGCCACTGTGCGGGCTGTGGCCATAGTTCTGTGCTTTTTCTAATCACTTCACATCTTAAATTATGATACTCAGTTTCTGCTTTGTCTTCTTTTTTCTTAAAATATTGTGCTGTTGCATAACCTGCTACAATAAGCAGGATAAAAAAGATATGCATTTCATTATCGAATATCATTTGAAGAACCACATCCATTTGTCCACCGGCTGGTTTTATAATAAATGCATAAAGATACACGATGAACCCCATTATTAAGACAAACGTAAAAAATTGAGTTCTAAAACATTTCATTTTATATTTTTCAAACTTGCGTTTACGGTCAACCAAATGATCGAGCATCTGTTTTGTCGGCTCATCAGTATGATTCCTTAATAATTGAATACTTGGTTCGATTATGCTCACTTCCCCTCATACAACGAAATAGGATCTATTACATTGTATGAGGTCGTCCATATAGTTATGAGCTATATCATTAGGTACTTTTCTTTATTTAATAGGAATTTTTAATAATTGACCTTCGTATATCTCATTTCCGGAAAATTGATTATACTGTCTAATTATTTCTTCTCCGGAGCGGTTATTATAATACTTTATAGCTATGCTAAACAGTGTTTCGCCAGCTGCCACTTTATGTGTTTTAATCTCACTATATTGCTTCTCACTTCCTTTTTCATTACTCTCTGATTGAGTCTCTTGATTAGTAGTGGTATTCGTTGAATTGACAGTTTCTGACTCTTTTTGTTTTTCTTCTGTTTCGATAGTAGGAGCAGATTCGTCAGCAACCTCATTTTTATCACTCGGGTCAGTGTTCCCCTTAGTTTCCGGTTCAATAACCTCATTATCGTTCTGTGATTGTTCTGTTTCAATTGATTGGTTATCAGGCTGTTTGATTTTAGGAATATAAACTCTATCTTCTCCTAGATTCAATTTATCAGTCGAGCTTTCATCCTCTTGTGAGCCATAGTAAAGGTTTAAAGACAAAATAAGTATTGGAAGCAGGATAAAAAATAAGGCCAAAATGCTAATAATAGGATATTTCAATTTTGGTTTGTTTTTTTTGTCTTTACCTTTATGAATCTCACTTCGTGGGGGATATTTCCCATTTTCCTGTTTGTATTCGTCGATCATCCTTGTTCTTAAACCTTCAGCTTGATCTGATCGTTTTTCATGATCATTCATATGTTTTCACCTCTCACATATTGCACCCTTATTTGAATGGCAAAGATTAAATCAATCAAAAAATGAGCTAAAATGGTTGTATAGAGGTTCTCCGTTATTTCATAAACAACTCCTAATAAGAAACTAATTGATATAACCATAATAAATAAAAGCCACTTGGAAAGATATCGAAAATGCAAAACAGCGAAAATGAGGCTGGCAATTAATAATCCAAGATGAGTTTGAATGACACCTCTAAACAATATTTCTTCTGAGACTGCAATTAAAGCAGTTAAGAAAATAATATGTGGAACAGATCTTTTTTGAAAGATTTTTTCATTTATACCCCCATCATCAACAAGGTCCTTTGGTGCCAGTTTAAAGATGATAAAATCAACGATAATAACGAATAAAGCAGTACCTATACCATAATAGATAAATTGCAAATCTCGTATATCAAAAAGTTGTAAGAATTCATATACATCATGAAATAGAAAGATCCCCAAGACAAAAGAAAAACAAATTAGTAATAATTGGGTGAAATATAAATTTTGAACTATTTGATTATCTGTTAATTGTTTTATTTGCTCATTCTGGTTTTTAAACAAATCTTAATCACTCGCCTTGCAAAAAATCAACTTTAATTCTTCTTGCCAATTTAAATCTTGCTCTTCAATATTATTTTGTTCTTCTTGATAGCAGTCATAATCAATCCCACAAGCATCACAACAATTTTCCACTTGATCAATCAGGATATCATCAAAATAGGCAAGCAGTTTTTTTCGTCTACATCCTTTATCCGTTAACCACTTAAACATTTCTGTTAACTTTTGTTGTTTTATTGCTATTCTATGTTCAATTTTCTGCCAAATGGTTGATATCATTTGTTCAGTATCCATGGAAGAATTTGAAAGGTTTTCATAAGCATGTTCTACATATCTCCATTGAGTTTCCGTTAGACCACACCACTGTTGAATGAATTCAAATGAAGGTTCGTGCTTGTTTTGTAAATAGTGAATCGTTCTGCTTAAGTCATTATATGAAGGAAACTCCGATTCAACCAATGACTTAGGTATTTCATAATCCGTATCGGTTATTAATGTGATGGCAATACTTTTATGACCGTCACGACCTGCTCTCCCGATTTCCTGCATATAAGACTCTAATTGAGAGGGAAAATGAAAATGTATAACATAACGAATATTCGCTTTGTTTATCCCCATTCCAAAGGCATTTGTACAACATACAATATTTAATTGATTATATAGAAATTGTTGTTGAATTAATATCCGTTGTTCTTGATCCATACCACCATGATAATAAGCAACCTGGTCCATTCCGGATTCGATTAGGATATGCGCCAGTCTTTCCGTCCAAATTCGGCTTGAACAATAAATAATTCCCGGACCCTTTAAAGTATGCACAATTTGTTTTAATCGATTGACCTTATCATCGATGGATTGATGCTTTTCGACCGACATAGCAATATTAGGACGGTTAATAGAGTAAATGAATGTTTTAACATCTTGATTTAAACGAAGAATTTGCCGGACATCCTCTAAAACCTGCTTAGTAGCTGTCGCTGTTAATGCCAAGCAAGGAGGATTATGAAGCTTCTCCCTTAGTTCACCCAACTTAGAATAATCCGGCCTAAAATCATGCCCCCACTGTGAAATGCAATGCGCCTCATCCACGACAAAAAGTGATATATTTGCTTCTGTTAATGCCTCTATCACATAATCAATTTGTAAAATTTCCGGAGAAGCATAGATGTACCGGTACTCCTTTAGTTGCTTTAAAATCTTTTTTCTTTTCATAAAAGAAACCGAGCTGTTTAAAGCTACCACGTTCTTTTCACCCCTCTGTTTGATTTGCTCTACCTGATCTTCCATAAGAGACAGCAAAGGTGAGATGATAAGAATTGGTCCTTGTAATATATAACCCGGCAGTTGATAACAAAGCGATTTTCCTCCCCCGGTCGGAAGCATTGCTATCACATCTTTTCTTTGTATAACTGCTTCAATAATCTCTTTCTGACCTGTACGAAAATGCTTGAGATTAAAATGTATGTGAAGGACGTCCTCTAATTGCTCAATCATTTTCTCCTCCCATTTAAAGCAAACGCCAGCCTTATTTGAAAATAGCTATATTTATGACCTAAATATTCTTTAACTTTTTTTAGCTGATGTGTTTGTAACTCTTCAATTGCTTTCATTATTTTACTGTAGTCATTTTCACGCAAAAAAAATGACGGATAATATTGAGGATCATGTAATGTTAATTCAACAATATGATCCTCGATTGTACTTTCTTTTAATTTTCTCATAATAGCTATTTCTTTGATGTTCTTTCCCTGTAAAACAAATGATCTTGTCACTTTAGTTGAGGTCGTCAATGCAGCCTGATTAGCTTTATCCTTAATGATAGTATTTAAAATTTCAAAGCTGTTTTCCCGGCTTTGTTGCAATTTTATAATGGAATGAATGATATTCCAAAACACCAAATACACATAAAATGGATCCTCATCATGCTTATATGCGATTTGCTCAAAAGTTAGCCCGATTTTCTTGCAGGATGTCAGTCTTTGAACAACAATAGTTGCTTCTTTAGAAGAGTGCTGTTTCAAAACAGTTTCAAGTTCTTTATATAGCTTTTCCGTTAAAGCTTCCCTTTGTACATTGCCCTTTTTTAAAAATCTCTTTACCCATTGTAGGTCTTCCTGGTTTTTTGTTATAGGTAAGTACCCTTTCCTTCCGTATGTCAAGTTTGACACTACTTGAACTAACAAAGACAATCTTTTCCAAAAAACTCTGCTTACATCACCATATTGCCATCCATCCAGTGAAGAAGGTATTGGTTTTTCTTCAAGTTTTTTCAAAAGTACTTCTTTCCCTTTAGGTGTTATGATGCAAAGATTATCGGGCAAGATGTCAATAAGTTCTTCTTGATTGAGTAATTCCCATGCTGCATCGATTTGCTTCCTAGATAGTTTAGGAATTATTCCAAACAAATGAGTAAGATTAAAAAGTTTGCCATCTTGAATCGTTTGTGAAGATTTTTTTCCTTTAAGTAAATGATAAATAGCGGAGACTGTTCTTTCTCCATTAAGTTGGTTTACACAATTAAGCAAAACTGTATGAAAATAATCTAGCTTCATTATACCACCCTACAATGTTTGACAATATTCGATTACATTCTCTATTTTAACAAATTTATGGACATTCGTTTACCATAATTACTCGTAAACACACATCAATTAGCAATACATTTGTCAAAAAGATGTGGAATTTCATGACTTCAATGGAGTAACAGAAGAGTTTTTTATTGAAAAGTCGAAAAATCCGATTTACAATACTATGTAGGGCAAAGAGAGAATGATGATATTCAATGGAATTCACTCATTTAATCAGTAATACCATATAATAAAAAATATGGTATGATTTTTTCAGGAGGTTTGTATAATGGCAAAATACACAATTGTTGATAAGGATACATGCATCGCATGTGGTGCTTGTGGAGCAGCAGCACCGGATATTTATGATTATGATGACGAAGGTATTGCTTTTGTAACATTAGATGATAATCAAGGGATTGTAGAGGTACCAGATGCCCTTGAAGAAGATATGATGGATGCATTTGAAGGTTGTCCAACCGATTCAATCAAAATCTCCGATGAGAAATTTGACGGCGATGCATTGAAATTTGAATAATTGTATGTAAAAAAGATGGCTTATGGAACTGATTCATCCTTCCCTTATAGAACTGCTAAATTCTCTATAAGAAGGATGTGGGATCGGTTTCAAGCCATCTTTTTTTTGAAAATAACTAACTTTTTATTTATTTATTTATGACTAATACCTGCTCCGGGTAGATCTTTTCCGAAGTTATATCATTAATCTTCTTAATTGCCTCTGGACTTGTACTAAATTCTGCTGCAATTGATTGTATTGTATCACCGGGCTGCACCACATAATTTGCGCTGTTTTTTATAAAAATTGTCAGTTCCTGATTTGGGAAAATCACGTCATTCTTTAGATTATTCCATTTTTTTATAGATGAAACGGATACATTAAATGTATCTGATAATCTCCACAACGTATCACCTTTCACAACTGTAATCACATTTTTTTGTGGGTTTTCTTCATGTTTATCGGTTGTTGTTTCTAGCAAACTGCCTTGCGCATTTGTTTCAACTGTATCATTGCCCCTATCTTCAGCGTAAACAGTTTGTTTTCCATCCTCTTTAAATACAAACAATGGATCTACTGCATGTTCCTTTTCAAAAGTCCATTCCCCTTTATGTAATTCAAAGTGCAAATGTGTTCCGGTCGAGACTCCTGTGTTTCCAATTATACCCAGGACTTGTCCTTTTGTTACTTTTTCTCCTTGTTGAACATTTCTTTCCCTTAAATGTGCATAGACTGTTTCATAACCTTCAGGATGTTGGATAAATACAACATGTCCGTATGTGTCTGAGTAATATGATTTCACTACCAAACCTGAAGACACTGAGATAATTTGTGCTCCTTCAGGTGCAGCAATATCAATTCCCTTATGTTTTCCATTACGAGTTCCAAATGTATCCGTTATTGTTCCTTTAACAGGTTGAATCCATGTGTGCTCGAGTTCCTTTATGTGTGACTCTGCCTTTGCACTATTGGTAACAACTAAAAATAGACCAAAGAAAATACAAATCGTACATACAAAAAGATTTTGCCTAGATTGCATTCTTGTCCCCCATTTTTGTTTTTTTGACTATTTTCTTACGTTGCTTAGCTTGTAACTATGGAAAAACAAAGTACAAATTTAAGGATTTACCATTTTGGAGGAGCATATACTATATTTTTCTTTTGAAGAGATATTCTGGACATTTAAAAAAAGAGACTCAGCACCTGAGTCTCTTAATCATTCCCATCTATAGGATTTGGTGAAAAAGGTACTTCTAATGGTCTTGAAACATCCATTACACCAATTTCTTTTTCTTTCGTACCATTGAATTGAACGGTTTCATATCCAAAATCTTTAGCAGTTAATAAAATAGATTCTAACATAATAATGCTTTCTTCATTATTTTCGACATTTGCATTTTGCTTAAAGTCAATTTCTAGTCGCTCTCCATCTTCTTTAATGTCAATTTGCCCTATATGTTCCTGGATAGAGGGTTTTAGTTCCTGCTCATCAATTCCCTTTTTCATTATGGCTATTGCCTCTTCAATTGTCGGAAGCGATTCCGGGGACGGGACAAGTAATTTTGCCTTTGACTCATCATACTGATATACAAGATATGCTTTATTTCTCGTTTCTGTAATTTCTAATTCCTCTTCTTGACCATAATTGCTAAATTCAATTCCCTCTACCCCATTTGTGAACAAGTTTGCCTTTTTATACCCCAGCCATCTAAATGTTTCAATTATAGACTCTTTATAAGCAACTTCAGAACCAGATCCTGTAATACTACCATTATCAGATTTATAATTAATTATAATTTCATTATTGTTTTCTTCCTCGAGATCTGTATTTGTCAATGCTATCCTTAAAGGCCCAAGTTTTTCTGCAAATTTGTCTGGATTGAATGTTTCAATTTGATCAAGTTCTTCCTTACCTGCTTCCTCCTTGAAACTGACCGGTATAATATTTTGTAAACTCTCATCTGTTAATCCAACTGTTATAAAATTCGCAGAATCATCTGCATCTGTTACAAATGTTTCCTGTTCAATTTCTTTTCTGCTAAGTTCAACCTTTTCATTATTCCGATCTTCTGCAATTGATGATTCCGCCATTTGAAGTTCTTGCCCGGAATTGTTTTCAGCTTTTGTTGACTCTGAGGAAGAGGTCGATGCCATATCCATTGCATTTTCCTCATTTGTACTTGTAATACTTTGAAAGAGCAGTGGTGATATTAAAGCTAAAATAAATAATACGGCAATTGTGGCAACAGTTGGAGCAACCCAAATTCGCTTTTTCTTTTTATATTGAACTTTATAATAGATATTTTGATATAATTCTTTTTTACTTTGTTTATCTCTAACAGAGGGTAATTGTTGTAAAAGTTGCTGAAGTTGCTCCTCATTCCACTCCCGTTTTTTCAATCGAAAGTCCCTCCTTTTCCGTAAGGTTGATCATTTGTTTTTGTAATTGTTTAATCGCCCGATGTTGAGTTGTTTTTACTTTACTCACAGACCAACCTAAGACATCCGCCGTTTCAGTTATTGACATCTCTTGAATATATCGTAAAATAATAACAGCGCGTTGGTCAATGGAACAAGCATTCAAGGCACGATATATCCATTGAACCTGTTCATTTTGTATTGCAATTTCTTCGGGTAGCGGCTGTCCATCATCTTCAATTTGATGTTGGTCCCATTCAAAACGTTCTAATATTCTTTGCCGAATCGTTTTCTGCTTTCTAAACCAATCAATTGCAACATGTCTCGCAATTGAAATTAGCCAGGTTTTCTCGCTGCTCCTACCTTCAAAACGATCATATGATTTCAGGACACGAATATAAACTTCTTGAACTAAATCTTCCGCTTGTTCACGACTTTTCACCATATAAAACAAAAACTGAAAAAGATCGTGATGATATTTTTCATATAGTTGGTGAAAGGTATCCTCCATGAATAACCCTCCATTCATTTGTTTAGTCGAAAAAAATATAGTAAAGTTGCACTTTTTGTAAGTTGAAATATATTTGAAATATATATGTAATAATCGACAACCACTAACTACTACTTTAACATATTGGAGGTAAATCTATTAGTCTAATTTCCAATAAAAAATCGCCGGAACCATATTCCTAACATGGTTCCGGCAATTTTAGTTATGATCTATTGTTTTTTAATAAATCTATGGTATTTTTCACTGTTTTTCTTTCGGGTTTGTTTTAAAAACAAGTGCACTTCGTTCATATTCTACATCTTTTACGCCTAAACGGAAATTTATCACTCTAGCAACAGCAAAAAGATAATCTGATAATCTGTTTAAATATTTGAGTACCACATCATTAATATCCATTTCTTTTTGAAGTGAAACCGTACATCTTTCTGCTCTTCTTGTGACAGTTCTTGCGATATGAATGACAGCAGCAGCATTGCTTCCACTTGGTAAAATAAATTTTTCCAATGGTGGAGCTTCTTTTACATAATGGTCGATACGCTCTTCCAGTAAAGTAACCATCTCTTCTTTTGCTTTATATGGATACTTTTCTTTTACAACTGCTAAATCTCCTCCACAATCAAATAACTCATGTTGAATTTTCTCTAACTCCTGATAAATATCTTGAAATATTGGATCTGAAAGGAATGTCATGGCTTGACCAATAAAGCTATTCGCTTCATCTATTGTTCCATATGCTTCTACGCGTAAATGATCCTTATCGACTCTTCCACCAATAATACTTGTTTTTCCGCTATCTCCAGTCCGTGTATACAAATTCACAATGATCACACTCCATAAATTTTGTAGAATTCAATTAATAGGAAATCTCTTTATTACCCGTCATTTAGAATTTCAGCTGATTTTATAAAAGCTTATTATCAACAAAATTTTGATAATAAGCTTCATATATCTTGTGTTTGGTTGTTTCGCATGGAACAAGATTGTTCGTCAATTTTATTCAGATTCCAGCTTTTTTCGAGGTAAAAAGAAGCTAAATGTCGTTCCCTCGTCTAATTTACTATGGACACTTATTTTACCTTTATGTGCTTCAATAATATTTTTTACAATCGCTAGACCCAGACCTGTTCCAGCTCTGCCTCTAGTTCTTGCTTTATCTGCTTTATAGAACCTTTCGAAGACAAATGGCAGATCTTCCTCAGGAATTCCAGAGCCGGAATCTCTAACATGTATTATCACACCGTCTGTATGATCTTTGACCTCAATGACAACTGAACCATTTTCTCCTGTATGGCGTATTGCATTATCTATCAAATTTGTTAAAACTTGCTCAATTCGATCCGGATCAATTACTTGTGTAGGTTCTTTAATATTAACTTCTGTTAAAAGTGAAATGTCTTTCTCTTTTGCAAGCCCTTGAAACTTTCGACCAACCTTTTCAACAAAATCATTCAATGATATTTCTTCTAAATTTAATGTAATATGGCCTGCTTCCATTCTAGCTAAATCAAGCAGGTCATTTACCAATCTTCCCATTCTCAAAGATTCATCGTGAATTACTTGTGCAATATCCTTTTTCTCTTCTTCTGTGCTGGCAATATCATCGACAATTGCTTCACTATATCCCTGCAGCATTGAGATTGGTGTTCTTAGTTCATGGCTTACATTTGCAATAAAATCTTTACGAAGTTTATCCAGTCGCCGCTCTTCTGTCATATCACGAAGCACAGCAACAGCCCCACGAACATGTGATTGATTATATAAAGGAGTCATTAAGATAACCCAGCTTCTTCCTTGAATAATGATTTCAAGCATTTGTTCTTTTTCAGTACTCACTACTCTTTGGAACAACGCCTTCATATCAGAGGGAAGCTCCCCACCAGATTCTACGTTTATACCTTGTTCATAATACCAAGATGTAAGGAATCTTTCTGCGGGTGGATTCGTTACTAATATTGTTCCATCAATATTTAATGTAATAACACCATCAGCCATACTGCTTAAAATGTTTGTTAAATGTTCTTTTTCCTGGCTAAGAGCGTTAATATGAAACTTGAGCTGCTTCCCCATTTGATTAAAAGCGACACCCAATTCTCCAATTTCATCATTCGACATGATCGGAACTTTTGATTCAAATTTTCCTCTTGCTAACTCTTGAGCTACCTCTCTCATCTTTCTTAATGGATAAGTAATCCTTGTTGATAAGAAAAATGCAAAAATCGTTGTTAAAATAATAGCAATTCCAGCCGCTAGAATAATGTATTTTGTCGTTTCTTTTGTTGTTTCATGTACGGCCTTAAGAGATTGAGAAATAAACACAGCACCTGTCTTGGTTTCTGACACCTTATAAGGTACTCCTACAATAAGAACTTCATCTTCCCCATTAGCAAAAACATCATTCGGCTTCTCAAGATTTGTTCGTTTACTGATTTTTTGCTGCTTTGTTAATGGTAGTGAAAGCTCATCATCTTCTTCAATGTCTTCCATTGTTAAATGAGGTAATTCTTCATCTTTAATAGGTGAATTCGAAACGTTATTTTTGTTTTCTACAATAATAATATGAGTAAGTTCATCAGCTAATTCCCATGAAATGGACTTTGCAAGCTCCTGATCTTCATGACTTTCAATAATCAGAGACACTTTAGTAGCAAGTTGTGTGAGCTCATCCTCAGCTTTATCTACATGATAATTTTCAATAAACTCAAGCATTAAAATCGTTAAGACAAACAAAACAAAGGAAACGAGCAAAAGAATCGTTCCCCATAGCTTTCCAACTACACTTCTCCACAAAATCATGTATTGCTTACCTCAAATTTATATCCTACTCCCCAAACTGTTACAATCATTTTTGCAGCCTCAGGTGAAACTTTGCTTAATTTCTCTCTTAATCGCTTTACATGGGTATCTACTGTTCGTAAATCACCAAAAAATTCATATTGCCACACTTCTTTTAATAACTTTTCACGATCATAAACCTTATCAGGAGTTTTTGCTAAAAAGTATAATAACTCATATTCCTTAGGTGTTAAACTAACCTCTGTTCCATCTGCTGTGACACGGTGTGCATCATGATCAATTGATAAATGAGGAAACACAATCACATTTTTAGCTGTTGTTTCAGTTTTTAAGAATGATGTTTGGGAAGACCTTCTAAGTAATGCCTTTACTCGGAGAACAACCTCTCTTGGACTAAAAGGTTTGACAATATAATCATCTACACCTGCTTCAAAACCTTGAACACGATTTGCCTCCTCCCCTTTTGCAGTCAACATAATTATTGGGGTTGCTTTTTTATCACGTAATTGCTTACACACTTCTATTCCATCAATTCCCGGCATCATGACATCTAGCATAATCAAATCATATTCATTATTTAATGCGAGCTCTAAAGCTTCATCTCCATTTTCAGCTTCTTCAATTTCATAATTTTCTCTTTCAAGATACATTCTTAATAATCGACGAATTCGATCCTCATCATCTACGACTAAAATTCTGGCAAATTGGTTCTCTTCCATAATAAGAACTCTCCTTCATAAGTAAGTTTTTTCTAAGGGTGATGATTTCATTATGTATAAAGTGAAATTTTGGCATGGTTCTTTTAAAAATAAGCCCTACATACAAACACAAAGCCTTCACTGCATAGAGTGAAGGCTTTGATAGCAGTGTTTATACTAATTGTACGCTAGTCACACATTTTTATCTACTTTTGAAATAAGTTGTAATTTTTTACACGTTTATGCGTACGAATGTAAGCCTGCAATTACTAAGTTAACAAAAATAAGGTTAAACATGATGATGGCAAAGCCGACAACGGCCAACCATGCTGATTTTTCACCGTGCCATCCCTTGGATAAACGGAGATGTAAATAGGCTGCATAAAATAACCAAGTAATCAGTGCCCATACTTCTTTTGGATCCCATCCCCAAAATCTTGTCCATGCAATTTGCGCCCAAATCATTGCAAATATTAATGCTCCCAATGTGAAGACAGGAAAACCTATTGCGACAGAACGATACCCAATTTCATCGACCAGGTCAAGGTTTACATTTTTGGTAAATGGCTTAATTACTGCCCCCAATCGTTTACGTAAGATCAGACGGAGGAGACCATATAGAATAGAACCAATAACTACTGACCAAATGACGGTGTTTAGCTTGCTTGCAGAAATGATTGCAGGCATTTCAATTAAAGGTTCAAATTTCCCATCTGTTATGAGTTCCCCTTTATGCGGACCAACTAAAGCTGGTAAATTGAAAGTCATAACAGCTTCTTGATCATTTTTATCAATCCAGTTAAAATCGGCTTGATAATCCATACCTCTAAATGTGCTAGTGACAATAATAAAACCTAACGTCACAACTAATATATACATGATAAATTCCAACCAAAACGTTTTCTTTGACGATTTTGTTTGATCAACAACTGTTACTAGATGAATTATTCCGGCAACAGCACTTATGGCCAAGATAGCTTGTCCCAATGCAGCCGTTGTTACATGAATATACAGCCAATGACTTTGTAATGATGGTATTAACGGACTTATATCATTTGGGAACATACTACCGTAAGCAATAATTAATACAACGATTGGAAGAGTAAACAAACCTAAAATGGCTACTTTATATATAAAGAACAAAATAATAAATGCCAGAACAAGCATCATACCGAACGCTGTCGTAAATTCAAATAAATTACTGACTGGTGCATGTCCTGATGCAATCCACCTTGTAATAAAGTAGGCAAGTTGTGATACAAACCCTAATATAGTCGTTACCATTGCAGCAATTGTCCACTTACTTATGTTTTCTGATTTATTGCGCTTATCTCGAATTGAACCGCCGAATAAGAAAATGGCAATTAAATAAATAATAAAAGCTATTTCAAGAAATGTACTACTAAGTGATGCCAAAATTCTCCCTCCTTTACCTTATTCTTTTTCTTTTTGATCTTTCGGTGCAGAAAGTGAGGTACCTTCTACAACAATCTCAATCTCTTTAGCCAATCCATACCAATTTTTATTTGTATGTCCTGCTATTAAAATTTCATCATCTTGTTGTTTTATCCATATGCGACGGTGATTCCAATACATACCTTGTATTACACCTAGCATGAATATAGCTCCACCTAGAGCAAGAATCCACAAGGTTAAATCTTTTCTCACTGTCAAAGCAGTTAAGTCCTTTGTTTCAATGCCTTCAAATTTCATCTTGTACTGATTTTCACCGGATGGCTCAATTGTTTGCTGGATTGCTACAAAACTTGATTCACCTTCTGGAGTCTGAGGTGTATACATTTTGAAGACAAATGCAGGATTATTTGGAATTCGTGTTTTAGTTGCAGGAACTCCTTCTTCGTCAAAATAAAAGTCAGGTAAGTATGTAGAAATTTCAACCTTATTTCCATTTCCAAGATCATATTCTTTTTGAGGATCTAATAGATCAACTTCTATTTGACCAAGGCTTTCCTCTGTTTCCTTATTTAATAAACTAAACGTCATTTTATTTAATTCGTTTAATTTATAGTCAACTTGGTAGAGAGAGAAGGAATCAAATTTCAACGGTTCATTCACCCTTATTTCTTCTTCTTTTACTTTATTTAACTGCGGTTCTGCACCGTGAACAATTTCCCCTTCTCTTTCATAGAGGATAACGTTAGATTGGAAGTTTTTCACAACACTTCCATCACCTACTCGGGTAATCGCTTCTTCAAACACTTCGTCTTCTTTATCTTTCTCATAAACTTCCATAATAAAGTCTTTGTTTTCTAAATAGTAGCGACCTTCCGTACCTGGAATAACAGCCGTTTCACCTTCTCTAACCCAAAGTACTTCATCAATATACATGCCAGGTACGAACCGCAGCATTGCTCCAATTAAAAATATAATAAGTCCACAGTGATTTACATAGGGGCCCCATCTGGAAAAACGGCCTTTTTCAGCTAAAAGGTTCCCATTTTCCTCCCGCACATGATAACGACGGGAAGCAAGACGTTCTTTTACTAGTTCGAGATCATACTCATTTGTTTTAGTTGAGCTATATAACCGTTGGCGCTTCATAAAAGTATGGTGTCTTGATACACCTTGTTTTTTTAATGCTCTATGTAACGGTACAAATCGGTCCAAACTAGCAATGACAAGAGAAATACCAATCGATGCAACTAATACCATATACCACCATGAGCCGTATAGATTATGAAAACCAAGTTCATAATATAGTTGACCGAGTATTCCATATTCATCTTTATAAAATTGACTTGCTGTCACTGAAGGCGGTATGTACATTTCTTGTGGGAAAACGGTACCTAATGCCGAAGCAAGCAAAGTTAGAAAAATTAACCATACACCAACTTTTACTGATGAAAAGAAATTCCAAATTTTATCAACAAAGGTTCTCTTATAAGTTTGAGATCGTCTAGCAGAACCTTCGTACTTCATATCCAATAAGTGTTTAGTATCTTTTTTCTCTTTATCTCCCAGCGGATTTCCACATGATTCACATAAAATAGTACCTTCCGGATTTGCGTGACCACACTCGCAATTGACCTTATTCATGCTGAAAACTCCCCATTTTAAGGTTTAATCTGTTCCATATAATCTCTGATCATTCTTTCTGTTAAGGTTCCTGAAGTAATATCAACAACTTCCCCTTCAGGATTAATCATAAAGGTCGTCGGTAATGGGCCGACTCCGTAAGCGTTTAACACTTGACGGTCCTTATCGAGAAGTATAGGAAAGGTTAATTCATGTTTGTTTACGAAGCTTTGAACTGCAATATTCGATTCAGCAATATTGACAGCCAAAACCTCAACTCCATGATTTTTATAATACTCGTATTGGTTGTCCATGTAAGGCATTTCCCGTTCACAAGGCTTACACCAAGTTCCCCAGAAATTTAAGAAAACGCCTTTTCCCTTATAGTCAGATAGCTGATGCTCATTTCCTTCTAAATCTGTTAAAACAAAGTCTGGAGCTTTTGAACCTTCTTTCACCTTTTCCTTACTAACAAAAAAGTTTGAATACAGCGTATATCCCAATGCACCAATTAATAAAATTAATATGATAGAGCGCATAAGTAAACGTTTTTTTTTCATTTACATACTCCCCTACTTCTTGAACATTCTAGGTCATTATAACACTATCCAAATCCTTGGAATAATCCATATTTTGAAGTTTATGTGAAAATTACTGAGTCTGTTTCCCATGTTGGGCAAGGGATCTAAGCTGTTTCACTTCGTGAGGTGATAGTTCTCTAGAATCTCCTGTTGCTAAACCGTTTAAATTGAGAAATGCAAATTTCTCCCTTTTCAACTTTACTACCTGATGTCCAATTGCTTCAAGCATACGTCTGACTTGACGATTTCGTCCTTCATGGATCTTTAATTCAATGATGCTAGTTTGTTTCTTTTTATCAACTGATAATACCTTTACTTGTGCAGGTGCTGTTTTCCCATCTTCAAGTTGTATTCCACGTTCCAACAGCTTAATCTTATCTCTCGCTGGAATTCCCTTAACTTTTGCTACATAGGATTTCTCCACCTCATAGCGGGGATGCATAAGAATATTCGCAAATTCACCATCATTGGTTAATAATAATATACCGGATGTATCGTAATCCAGCCTGCCAATAGGATAAATCCTTTGCTTAATATATGGAAAAAAGTCAGTAACAACTTTTCTGCCCTTATCATCTTTTACAGCCGATATTACTCCTGTTGGTTTATAAAGAAGTAAATAAACAGGCTCTTCACGTTCAAGTGGGATACCCTCAACTTCAACCCGATCCTGATCTGTTACTTTTACCCCTAATTCTTTCACTACTTTTCCGTTTACTTTTACTTTTCCATCTACTATTAATTCCTCTGCTTTTCGTCTAGAAGCTATACCAGCATGAGCAATTACCTTTTGTAAGCGTTCCATCTCGGTCACCTCGATAACATATTACTGTTTTCTCTATTTTTTCACAAGTATCGACAATAAAATACCCTTTATTCATTTGTCAAAAATGTGCTTACTCATCATACCATAATTTTTTCAGATGTTGTAATTTACGTGATGATGCGAAAAAATAATTCTTTTCTCTCTTTAAAAAATAAAAAACTTGGCATCCACCAAGTTTTGTAATCTGCTATGAAAACATAATTGTGACAATGACTATTGCTGCGATTATCCCGACTAAGTCTGCCAACAACCCAACCTTTAACGCATCTCCCATTTTCCTGATTCCTACCGCTCCAAAATAAACTGTGAGTACATATAATGTTGTATCTGTACTACCTTGCATTGTAGCAGCCAACATGCCTATAAAAGAATCCGGTCCATATGTTGCAATAATATCAGAAGTTAATCCCAACGCAGCCGTTCCTGATATTGGCCGTATGAATGCCAGTGGTACAATTTCCGCAGGAATATTCAAAACTTCCAAAGCAGGTTTCATAAAGTTCATTAGAAACTCTAACGCTCCTGATGCACGGAAAACGGAAATAGCAACTAACATACCTACTAAATAAGGTATGATTGAAAAAGAGATACTAATTCCTTCCTTACCACCTTCTACAAAGGTTTCATATGTTGGTACCTTTTTGATTGTTCCATAAATCAGAATAAATCCTATGATAACCGGTATGATCCATAATGATATAACGCCGATGAGTCCCATATTCAATCACCCTTTTCTCTTTCTCCTATAATAGAAGAAACGATCTATTAGAATAGCTCCTAATGTTGAAAGAAATGTTGCAATCAATGTAGGCCCAACGATACTGGTAGGTGATGAAGATCCATAGGTCATCATTATTGCAATAACCGTTGTAGGAATTAATGTTAAACTTGACGTATTTATGGCTAAGAATGTGATCATGGACCTACTCGCTTTGTCAGATCCACCATTTAATACTTTTAACTGTTCCATTGCCTTAATACCCAGGGGTGTAGCAGCATTTCCCAAACCAAATAGGTTTGCCATCATATTTGAAAGCATATATCCCATTGCAGGATGTTCAGGTGGCACTTCTGGAAATAATCTTGTTACAATTGGCTTAAATAAATTACCCAACTTCTCTAATAAGCCAGCCTTTTCCGCAACTTTCATCAGCCCAAGCCAAAAGACTAAAACACTAATAAAACCGATCGCAATCGTAACAGCTTCTTTTCCTCCTTTAAATATGGCTTCATTTACTTCATCCATCGTTCCATTAAACATCGCAAAAACAATACCGATAACCGTCAACATTACCCAAATGATATTAACCATAATGTTTTACCCCAACAGATGCAAAAAAGATATTTCTAAACATATCCCAGAACGAGCCTTTTGGTTTTTCCACATTTCCATTGTCAAAATAGATAGGAATGTTGGCAATTGACTTTTCGTCAATTTTAATTGACATTTCACCTACAACATTTGGTACCTTTTTTACATCCTGCCAATCTTTTTTGGGTTTTTGTAATGAAATATCAATCTTCACCTTTTCTTGCTCTTCTTTGCTTAAGGGATAAAGAACATTTCGATCTATGAATACATTCTTCTTATAAAAGTCGTGTTCAATCCCATCTAGTGTTCCTTCATTCTTTAACTTGACTAGCTCATAATTGTTAAAAGCAAAATTGTGTAAATTCATATGATCCTTCCAATCATCCGGATCATTTAACGTGACAACGATGGTGCTAAATCCATCTTTTGATGCAGTTGAAACCAATGTTCTTTTTGCTCGAACAGTATATCCTGTTTTTCCACCGGTACTGTATTCATAAAGGGTTGTTAAAAGTTTGTTCTTATTATGCCAGACTCTGTCCCATTTTTCGTTTGGATTAGGTGCCCGGTGTGTTTCAGTACCCGATATCTTTTGGTAAGTCTCATTTTGCATAGCATACTTTGTTAAAATCGCCATATCATAAGCGGTTGAATAATGATTTTCATGATCATCTAATCCATGAGGATTTGCGAATACCGTGTTTGTCATTCCAATTTCTTCTGCCTTTTGATTCATCATTATCACAAACCCTTCAAGACTACCCCCAACATGTTCAGCGATCGCTACAGCAGCATCATTTCCGGACCTGAGCATTAGTCCGTAAACCAAATCCTCGAGTTTTATTTTTTCCCCTTTTTGCAAATAAACAGAAGATCCCTCTGCCTGAAGTGCTCTCTCACTTACTGTGACCATTTCATTTAATTTACCGGATTCAACCGCAAGGATTGCAGTCATTATTTTTGTGATGCTTGCAATTCTCATTTTTTGATGTGCTTGCTTTTCATATAAGACCCTTCCAGATTCTTGATCTATTAAAATGGCAGTTTGAGCACTTACACCAATACCGGAAGTCTGATTAGGTATACATGCAAGTAATAAGATAATGATGAAAAACACTGTTGTCACTTTCTTCATGTGCAGCATAAAGCAACCACGTCCCTTACTCGTTCGTTTTGTACAAGTTTATGCACGTGGACAAAGCTTATGAATGAAAAATGAAAATTGTGACTGTCCCCTGTGAGTCAGTTAGGATTCTTCATATGTATTTTCAAAAAAAAAAAGACTGACCTATAAGTATTTTCAGGTCAGTCAATATTAGTTCAAGTCTTCTAATGTTTCGTTAAACTTTTCAAAGAAAAGATCTGCTTCCTCCTGTTCAAATTCGTTATCTTTTTCAGGTAGTGGCGGGAGTTCATTTATCGACTTCAGTCCAAAATATTCCAGAAATTCTTTAGTGGTTCCATACAATATTGCACGACCTGTTCCCTCAGCTCTGCCGACTTCTTTAATAAGGATTTTGGTTACCAGTGTTTGAATTGGTCTCTCTGTTTTCACACCGCGAATTTCTTCAATTTCTGCTCTAGTGATTGGCTGTTTATATGCCACAATCGCTAAAGTCTCTAATGCAGCCTGTGAAAGTGAGCCATTTCCAGGTGATTCAACTAATTTTTTTAAATACATAGCATGTTCTTTTTTCGTTGTTAGTTGAAATTGACCTGCAACCTCTACAAGCTCAATACCCCGGTCTTTCTTTTTATAACTTTCAGCAAGTTCTTTCATGATATCCACGACTTCCTGTTCTTCTACCTCTAAAACCATCGTTAATTGTTTCAGGGAAAGACCCTCGTCGCCGGAAGCAAATAATAATGCTTCTACGATTGAATTCCAATCAATCACACCTAAGGCCATTTAAGTTTCACTCCCCATAATAAAAATATCTGAAAAATTATTCTCCTGCTCGATAACAATAGAATGTGTCTTCATTAGTTCTAAGATTGCCAAAAAAGTCACTACTAAGTGCTCTTTACTATTAGAAGGAAATAAATCTTGAAATTTTCTCCTGCCTGGTTTTGACCTTAAATCAGTTAATATTTCTTCCATTCTTTTTTCAATTGGAATCTCCTGACGTGCAATTTTGGTTTGAACCGGCTTTTGAATTTTCTTTCTCCGTAACATTTTTTGAAAAGCACCTAACATATCATAAATTGATACATTTAAAGATTCCATATGAGCCGGTGATTCAGTCACAAATTCACTTAAATCACTTGGAGCCTTTGTATAAACTTGTGAACGATCTTCTTCTAGTGATCTAAGGTCCTCTGCAGCTTCTTTATATTTACGATACTCAATTAATCGTCTCATCAACTCATCGCGCGGATCTTCCTCAGGCTCTTCTCCATATTCATCCTCAAAAAGTTCTTCTTCTTGTTTCGGAAGCAGCATTCTGCTCTTTATCGACAATAATGTTGCTGCCATAACTAAATATTCGGAAGCAATATCAAGCTGGAGCTCTTGCATTGTATGAATATATAACATATACTGCTCTGTTATCTCTGACACAGGAATATCATATATATCAATTTCTAATCGGTTTATTAAATGAAGTAATAAATCTAAAGGTCCTTCAAATGCATCTATTTTTACATGATACTGCAATTTCTATCCCACCATTCTTACTACTAGCCACCATATAGTATAGATTAAATTCTTAACATGTCCAATAGTTATTTCTCGTTTGTATGGTTACTGGAAAGACCTTCAAAAAAACCAAAAACTTCAAAAGATAGACTTCTGCCTATACAATTTAATCTTTCACTCATATATTACAAGTGTATAAAAGCTAAACATGAAGGAGGATTCAAAAACATGGGTGATCAAGGTTTTAACTATGGTGCAGGCTTTGCGTTAATTGTAGTATTGTTCATTTTGTTAATTATCGTAGGTGCCGCTTGGTTATAATAGCAAAATGAGGTTGCTGATTTCTCAGCAACCTCTAAACTTTTTAATGAGTCATATTTATTTCTTGTTTTATGTTACACTGTCATTAAGAAATGATGGGATTGAAGGTGTTAACGTACAATGTTTGACCGAGCATATATTGAATATCTTGTCCATTTTCATTGTGATCGAGATTATTTTGAATGTCATGAAGTGCTGGAAGAGCACTGGAAAAAGGATGCACTAAATAATAGAAAGAAATATTGGGTCGGGTTAATTCAAATCGCAGTTGCGCTTTATCACCAAAGAAGAGAAAATTTTAGTGGAGCTTTAAAAATGATTTCAAATGCCATTAAGATTCTAGAAAAAGAAAAAGACCATATCGAACAATTAGGGTTACATAGTGAAAAGCTTCTTAAATTACTTGTGAATAGAAAAGAGGATATACAACATCAACTTCCATATACAAGTATAAACCTTCCGATAATAAATAAAAACCTAATGAATGAGTGCCTGTTAATTTGCCGTAAAGAGGGAATGGAATGGGGACTTGAGAGTAACTTAAGTAACCCCGATCTAATTCATAAACATATGAGACGAAATCGATCTGACGTCATTAAAGAACGTTTAGTTGAATTAGAAAAAAGAAAAAAAGATCGAGCTGTTCATACAAAAAAAAATCCTAATTTGTAAGGGTCAGACTCCGAACTTTCTCAATACCTTCTATCAATTATGAAGGTATTGAGAATTGATAAGGAAGTCTGACCCTTTTCATTTAACCATTACTTTTTACATTTTTCAAAAAAAGCTTCTGTTTCGTCATTTGGAATAACTGTTTTGTTCTTATAAAGATCTGTTACCGCATGTACCATTTGTTTACCAATCCCTTGTTGTCTGTGAGACGGATTAACGGTAATATGTTGAACTTCAACTAGGTCTTCTCCTTTAAAAACGACACCAATAGCACCAATGATATCTTCGTCCTGTTTCCATAAAAACAATTGCCACTCAGATGATGTTTCATATTGTTTTATTGTTTGTTGTAATTGCTTTAAGTCCTTTTCTGCCGGCATAAATGACAGTAGACCCATAGCAATTTTTTCAAAACTTTTTTTAAAGCGAATTAACATAGATACCCCTCATTAACGAATTAGCCTTCAATATGAAAGCAAAAGTGTTTAAAACCGTACAAAAATTAGCTGGTTTACCTTGCTTTAAGATATTAACAAGGTTTAACACTAGCCAAATTCACAAATAAATACAATTATATATATGATTCAAAATTATCCATTGTTCTCAATCATTATAAACAGTTTTTCGACGATTTTAAACACCTTTTTTGGAAAATTAATCAAGAGTCTTTAATAAATTTCCCATTTCAATTGCTGTTACAGCAGCTTCATAGCCTTTATTACCAGCTTTTGTTCCTGCTCTTTCAACTGCTTGCTCGATCGACTCAGTTGTTAATACACCGAAAATTACCGGTACACCTGTTGTTAATGATGCTTGTGAAACTCCCTTTGCCGCTTCATTGCAAACATAATCATAATGAGTCGTTGCCCCACGAATGACAGTACCTAAAGTAATAACTGCATCATATTTGCCGGACTCAGCTAATTTTTTTGCTACCAATGGTAATTCAAATGCACCTGGAACCCAAGCTACTGTTACATCAGATTCTTCAACACCATGTCTTTTTAGAGCATCTTCCGCTCCTCCTAGTAGCTTAGAAGTAATAAATTCATTAAAACGCGCTACCACAATTGCAACTTTTAATCCACTTCCAATTAAATGACCTTCAAATGTTTTTTTCATTCTTTATTCCTCCAATTTTCTATTTAAAAATGTAAGTAATGACCTAGTTTTTCAAATTTTGTTCTTAAGTATTGCTCATTTTCCTCTCTTGCAGGCATTTCAATTGGTACTCTGTCAATAATCGTTAAGCCATAGCCTTCAAGTCCAGCAATTTTACGAGGATTATTTGTTAAAAGCTTCATTTTTTCAATTCCTAAATCTTTAAGTATTTGAGCACCAATGCCATAATCTCTTAGATCTGGACCAAATCCTAACTTTTCGTTTGCTACAACGGTATCATACCCTTGTTCTTGAAGCTTATAAGCCCTCATTTTGTTAATCAGACCAATACCTCTTCCTTCTTGTCTCATGTAGAGTAATACACCTTTACCCTCTTTTTCAATTTGAGAGAGTGCAGCATGTAACTGTGGTCCACAATCACATCGATAAGAACCAAATACATCTCCTGTAAGACATTCTGAATGGACTCTTACTAATATATCCTCTTCGGGGTTTATCTCGCCTTTTACAAACGCAACATGTTCTTTTTGATCTAATACATTAGAATAACCAATTGCTTTAAAAGAACCAAATTCAGTTGGCAATTCAATTTCAACTTCTTTCTTCACCAACTTTTCTCTACGGTTGCGATATTGAATTAAGTCCTTAATCGTAATAATCTTTAGGTTAAGCTCTTCAGAAAGGATTAGAAGATCAGGTACTCTTGCCATTGTTCCATCTTCTTTTATGATCTCACAAATAACTCCACCAGGCTTGGCACCGCATAAAAGAGACAAATCTACTGCTGCTTCTGTATGGCCTGCCCTACGGAGAACGCCACCTTCTTTGGCTATTAACGGAAAGGTATGTCCTGGTCTTTTAAAATCTGAAGGTTTAGATTCATCTGATAAAAGTGCTCTTACAGTATCAGCACGTTCAAACGCACTAATTCCTGTTGCATTTGTTTTATGATCTACACTTACTGTGAAAGCTGTTCCATGTGGATCTGTGTTATGAGTGACCATCGGGGAAAGATCCAACTTAGCTGCCTGTTTTTCAGTTAATGGCACACACACAAGTCCTCTGCCATGCTTTATCATAAAATTAATTGCTTCAGGAGTCACTCTATCTGCAAGTGAAACAAAATCCCCTTCATTTTCACGATCTTCATCATCAACTACAATGACTACTTTCCCATCTCTTAAATCTGCTATCGCCTCTTCAATTGTATGGAACATGATATAACTCCTTTCATATATGTTACATGTTAAAGGCTATCAAGTCAGCTAGTTAGCTTATTTCTATACGTGACTTAAACAAATCCGTTCTCTTCCAAAAATGATTTACTTAATGAAGGACCCTTTGTCTGCACTTGCTGAGAAACAAATTTTTTTATATATTTCCCAACCATATCACATTCAATGTTCACAATATCGCCAACACCTTTTGTACCTAAAATAGTTTCCCCTAAAGTGTGAGGAATGATTGAGATAACAACTTTTTCTTTGTCTAACCCAAAAATGGTCAAGCTAATACCATCCACTGTAATAGATCCTTTCTGGATCAATGTACTAGTCAATTCTTCCGGCACCTGTATTTCATAGTAAACCGCGTTAGACACCTGCTGTTTTTTTGTAATTTTCCCGATACCGTCAACATGACCGGAAACAAAGTGACCACCGAATCGTCCATTAGCTGCCATCGCTCTCTCTAAGTTTACTGGTGACCCTTTTTTCAATTGCGATAAAGAAGTACTCCTAACTGTTTCCGGCATCACATCAACAGAGAATGATTCAGCTGAAAATTGTGTGACTGTTAAGCAGACTCCATTTACTGAAATACTGTCACCTAGAGATACATCGTGAAGAATATGCTTCGCACCTACTGTGAATACGATCGCTTCTTTAGAGCTTTGTACACTTTGAATTGTACCAATCTCTTCAATAATTCCTGTAAACACTTAATTTCCTCCTTCCTGTGTAAAGATGTCATATTTACGTTTACATTGCTTTGCTTATTTTATGCAAAGCTAAAAAAGCCCACTGTCAAAAAGACTTGGGGCTTTGGTAAATGTTAAAAATTGATATTTGAGTATGTCAAATAAGAGTAATAAATGTCTGTTTTTTCACAGACTTTAATACACCGCAAAAAATCACGCAATTCTTCTCCCATCCAGACTTTCACTGTCGGCTCTAGAATCTCACTAGATCCACCGTTAACAATTGTGCTAACGGGTCACGGACTAAGAGGGGTCATCCCCTTCATCACCGCCGGTAGGGAATTTCACCCTGCCCCGAAGAATGTAATACGAAATATGAAATTATAAATTATATTTTATCCGTATAATGAGAATGTTGCAATCTTTATGTTCTTTTTTTAGAAATTAAAAAGAACCGCCCCAGAATGTAATGCGCCCCAAAAGTTAGAGTAAAATCTAACATTTGGGGTGTATTTTTATGACTAAATATAGTGAACAATTTAAGTTAATGATCGTAAAAGAGTATCTAGAAGGGAAATTAGGATATGACCTTTTGGCAAAGAAACATAATATAAAAAACAGTTCTCCAATTAAGCGGTGGGTAAAAGTATACGAGAAGTTTGGGATAGATGGGTTGATGAGGAAAAAATATAAGGAAACATATCCTGTTCAATTCAAGCTGAATGTATTAAGCTTTATGAAGAGTACAGGTTCTTCAGAGA